>NZ_CP040617.1:0-1688111 GCF_012889985.1 Campylobacter sp. CFSAN093259 | reverse complement strand
AATCTCTCTTTAAATTTTGCATAATGTATAAATTTTATCTTAAATTTTATAAAAAAAGGTTAAAATCCGCTTTTGTATTTTATTTTTCAAAAGGTATGAATTTGAAAATTTTAGGTATAGATCCAGGTTCGAGAAATTGCGGTTATGCTATCATAGAAGCTGACAAAGGAAAAAACATTCTCATAGAAGCAGGACTTATAAAGATAAAGCCAAGTACCTTACAGTATCAAATCACAGAGCTTTGCGAGGGTTTGGACTTGATTTTTAAAAATCATTCTTTTGATGAGGTGGCTATAGAAGATATCTTTTTTGCTTACAATCCAAAAACCGTTTTAAAACTCGCACAATTTCGCGGAGCCCTATCTTTAAAAATTCTTCAAATTCATGGAGATTTTGCAGAATACACTCCCTTACAAGTAAAAAAAGCCGTTACAGGAAAAGCCAAAGCAACTAAAGAACAAGTTGCTTTTATGGTAAAAAGGCTTTTAGGACTTAGTAAAGATATCAAGCCTTTGGATATCACAGATGCTATCGCAGTAGCTTTAACCCATGCAGCAAATTTAAGAGTTAGGGTGTGATTTTGGTAATTTTTATTACACAAAAGCCCAAAGCTTCATAAACTCCCAAAATACCTTTAAATTTTTTCTATAAATTTTTAAAAAATTCATAAAAAATTTCAAAAGTTGGAACAGAACTTGCTTGTAAACTTCACATAAACGCAAAAGTTTTTTAAAGCCAAAGCGTTAAATTTTTTAAAGCAATATTTTATAAAGGATTTAAGATGATGAGATCACTTTGGTCTGGCGTAAGCGGACTACAAGCACATCAAGTTGCGATGGATGTTGAAGGTAATAACATTTCAAATGTTAATACCACTGGTTTTAAATACTCCCGTGCAGATTTTGGGACTATGTTTAGCCAAACTGTGAAAATCGCTACAGCTCCAACTGATGGAAGAGGCGGATCTAATCCACTTCAAATCGGTCTTGGTGTTTCAGTAAGTTCTACAACTAGAATTCATTCTCAAGGTTCAGTTCAAACCACAGATAAAAACACTGATGTTGCTATAAATGGTGATGGTTTTTTTATGGTGAGTGATGATGGTGGTCTTACAAACTATCTTACAAGGAGCGGGGATTTTAAACTCGATGCTTATGGAAATTTTGTTAATAATGCAGGTTTTGTTGTCCAAGGGTGGAATATCAACTGGGATACTCAAAGTATAGATAGCTCAAGAACTCCGCAAAATATTTTTATCGATCCAGGTATGCATATCCCTGCAGCGCAATCCACAGAAGTAGCCATCAAAGCGAATTTAAATAGTGGTTTAAATATAGGAACAGCTAAAACTCCTATATATGGACTTGATTCTGTTCATGGATATAACAAAAAAGATGGAACAGCAAAAAATGAAAATGATACAGGAATCACTCAGTTTTACACGACTTCCAAAAATTCTATAGAAGTGACGGAAAAGGGTGTGGATGCGGGATCACTTTTTAATGCTAATGGCACAGGATTAAATCTTAGAGATGGACAAGGGATTTGGGTATCTTATGCAGATGCTAAGTTTAGTACAGCTGGACAAGGAGCTCAAGCAAATCAAGGTAATAATGGTGTTTTTGATCCTAATCAAAAAGTAAATCAAAATCCTGTTATATTTTGGGGACATGAACAAAAACCTACAACTTTGGATATTACTTTAAATGGAGTTCATATACAGAATAATTCTATAAAAAGTTTAGATGAAGCTATAGCTTATATCAATACCTTCACTGCACCAACGGATACAAGGGATGGAACAGGAGTAAAAGCGGTAAAAAAAGCAGATGGTAGTGGGATTGATTTTATCAATGATAATGCCGATGGCACTACAGATAACATGAAAAATATAGATTTACAAGTTAATGCCAATAATTCAGCTGGAGAACTTATTAATATAAGGGTTACTGGTAATCCCGCAGATTTTGATTGGAATAATATCAATTTAAGACCTGCTGGTAATCCTATAGTGAATGGTGCTGGAAGTGCTTGGATAGCAGGAAATGCTGCTCAAAATCAAAATAGAATACAAATAGTAACAGCACATAAATATATTTATAGTTCAACTCCAGTTGAATTAGATCCTATGTATAATCCAGATGGTGGACCTGTTTTTAATCCTGCAAATCAAAATACTGCTGGTACTGCTGAAAATAATTATATGAATGCCATTCAAGGTTCTTTGTTAAATACAACTCCAAGAACTTTTAGAACCACAGAGGATTTAAGAGAGCTTTTACAAAGAGATGCTAGATATGGGGTGGATTATGATGGAAGTGGCGGATTTGAAGCTGATGGTAGAGATGTTAATGAAGGAGTAAAAGTTACAGTGGGTGCAACAGGCGAATTTATAATATCAAATCCAAATGAAATTCCAGCTAGGCCAGGTGTAACACCTCCAGGTGGACAAGATAATAGAAAACCTCATAATATAAGTTTTAATGTAACAGCTTATACTGATACTCAAGGTAAAATTAGTAAAAATGATGCTTTTACAACTATTTTTAAAGGTTTTGATGGAGTTTTAACCGTGGGAAATTCTAATCGCCAAAGCGAACAACTCTTCTTAAGTGCTTTTTCAGCTGGACTTGAAATTTATGATTCCTTAGGTTCAAAACATACTTTAGAAGTGCAGTTTGTTAAGCAAAGTACCACTCAAGATGGGGGTAATGAATGGCAAATGATCATCCGTGTACCAGAACCTGCAGAGATTAACACTACAGGTGAAGGACCAAACAATATCATCGTAGGAACAGCAAGATTTAACAACGATGGTTCTTTATCAAACTATACACCAAAAACTATAAATTTCTCACCAAACAATGGTGCCGCACCAAATCAACAAATCAAACTTTCTTTTGGAACAAGTGGAAGCAATGACGGCCTTGTAAGCTCAAATTCTGCTTCAACTCTAACAGGACAGGCAACTGATGGTTATACTTCAGGTAACTTAAAACCTGATGCTATCCGTGTGGATGACAAAGGTAATATCTTAGGTGAATTTACTAATGGCAAAACCTTTGCTGTAGCAAAAATAGCAATGGCTTCAGTGGCAAATAACTCAGGTCTTGAGGAAATTGGTGGAAATCTTTTTAAAGTCACTGCAAATAGTGGTAATATCGTAGTAGGTGAAGCAGGAACAGGAGGTCGTGGTGAAATGAAAACCTCAGCTCTTGAAATGTCAAATGTGGATTTAAGTCGTTCTTTAACAGAGCTTATTATCATTCAAAGAGGTTATCAAGCAAATTCAAAAACCATTTCAACGAGTGATCAAATGCTTCAAACTCTAATCCAGCTTAAACAATAATTTAAGCTTAGTATTCTATAAAATATTGTTTTTTGCTCCCTTAAGGGAGCAAGCCTTGCTTTACAAGCCTATCTTGGTAGTCTTGTAATACTAGGCTTAGGCTTGAACTGCCTTCAATTTATTGCTAACTCACTCTTGCTAGGGGGTGAGTTGCAATAAAATTTTAAGCAATGTGATATAAATTTTTTAAAATTTAATTTTAATTTTATTTTTTAAAGATAGAATAATCAATAATTTTTTAGAAAGGAGAAAAAATGTCTTATATTAGTTTTAACTTAATGCTTTCTTCTTTCTGTATGCGTGCTTGGCACGCTTAATCTACTCGTATATACTCATATTCTATAAATTTACATTTTCAAATAGCCTAGTTTAAAGCCGATAAAAAGCTTTTTAACATTTTTTCATTGACACAATAAGGATAAAAAATGAATTTCAATAAAGAAACTTTAGCATTACACGGAGCTTATAATTTTGATACTCAAAGAAGTATTAGTGTGCCTATATATCAAAACACTGCGTATAATTTTGAAAATTTGGATCAAGCTGCAGCAAGGTTTAATCTTCAAGAACTTGGCAATATTTACTCAAGACTTAGCAATCCTACAAGCGATGTTTTAGGACAAAGACTTGCTAATGTCGAAGGAGGGGCTTTTGGAATTCCTGTTGCTAGCGGTATGGCAGCTTGTTTTTATGCTCTTATCAATTTAGCAAGTTCGGGAGATAATGTCGCGTATTCGAACAAAATTTATGGTGGGACTCAAACTTTAATTTCTCACACACTTAAAAATTTTGGCATAGAAGCTAGGGAATTTGATATCGATGATTTAGATAGCTTGGAAAAAGTTATAGATCAAAACACAAAAGCGATTTTTTTCGAAAGTCTTTCAAATCCTCAAATTGCCATAGCTGATATAGAAAAAATAAGCCAAATAGCAAAAAAACATAAAATCGTTAGCATTTGTGATAATACCGTTGCTACTCCTTTCTTACTCCAACCTTTTAAACATGGCGTGGATGTAATCGTGCATAGTTTAAGTAAATATGTAAGCGGTCAAGGCAGTGCTTTGGGTGGAGCACTTATAGAAAGAAAAGATTTAAACGACTTGCTTAAAAATAACGATAGATATAAAGCTTTTAACACTCCTGATCCAAGTTATCATGGACTGAATTTAAATACACTTGATTTGCCGATTTTTAGTATTAGAGTCATCATCACTTGGCTTAGAGATCTAGGAGCTAGCTTAGCACCTCAAAATGCTTGGTTACTTTTACAAGGACTTGAAACCTTGGCAGTGCGTATAGAAAAACACAGTCAAAATGCTGAAAAAGTTGCGAATTTTTTAAATTCTCATCCTGATATCAAGGGCGTAAATTATCCTACTTTAGCAAGTAATGCTTATCATAATTTATTTAAAAAATATTTTGATAAAAATTTTGCTAGCGGGCTTTTAAGCTTTGAAGCTAAAGATTATGAGCATGCTAGAAGAATTTGTGATAAAACTCAACTTTTCTTACTTGCTGCAAATTTGGGTGATAGCAAGTCTTTGATCATCCATCCTGCTTCTACTACTCATTCGCAACTAAGCGAAGAAGAACTCCAAAAAGCAGGCATTACGAAAGCTATTATACGCTTAAGCATAGGACTTGAAAATAGCGATGATTTGATAGCGGATTTAAAACAAGCTATAGAAAGTTAAAAGTGTGTTTGCATTGAGTGGAATGAGATAAAAATTCCATCATGCTTTATCATAAATAAGGTTTATTAAATAAAGGAGAAAAAATGCCACTGATTATTCCAGAAAATATACCCGCTTATGAGCTTTTAAAAGAGCATGCTTTTATCATGGGATTAAGGAGAGCAAAGCATCAAGATATCAGGCCGCAAGAAATTTTGATTGTCAATCTTATGCCAAAAAAAATTGAAACAGAAAATCAAATTCTAAGCTTACTTGCAAATTCTCCTTTGCAAGTAAATATCACACTTTTAGCCACGACTAGCTATGTGGGTAAAAATACTCCTTTTACTCATTTGGAAAAATTTTACAAGGGTCTTGAAGAGGTTAAAAAACATAAATTTGACGGTGCTATCGTTACGGGAGCTCCTGTGGAACAAATGGATTTTGAAAAGGTTGCTTACTGGGAAGAATTGCTAGAAATTTTTGATTTTTTAAAGCAAAATGTAACAAGTTCTATGTATATTTGTTGGGGTGCCATGGCTGCTTTAAAATACTTTTATGGTGTGGATAAAATCTCTTTAGATAAGAAAATTTTTGGAGTCTATAAGCATGATAAAGTTTCGCCTGATCTGCTTTTAACAAATTTAGATGAAAAGGTTTTAATGCCTCATTCAAGACATTCTAGCATGGATGAAGAGCAAATTTTAGCACTACAAAAACAAGGGAAATTAAAAATTTTGCTTAGAAATAAAAAAATCGGTTCGGCTTTATTAAGAGATGAAAAGAATATTTTTATTTTAGGGCATTTGGAATATTTTAAAGAGACTTTACATCAAGAATATGTAAGAGATAATTTCATACAAAAAGCTAAAAATTATTATGATAAAAAGGGCAATATAAAATACAATTGGCGTTCAAATGCAAATACCATTTTTGCAAATTGGCTCAATTATGATGTGTATCAAAGCACACCTTTTGTGCTTTGATGATTTAAACTCTTGTAGTAGGTGTATCGTGATATACGCTTACTGCACCTTTGATATCGCTTAAAATCGCGCAAGCTGCTTCATTGGCACTTCCCATCGCGCAAGCTACCATAGTCGTAACACCTGAAGCAAGTCCTGCTGCGTAAATTCCTTCTTTGATAATCTGTCTCCCGTGATGTTTGAAGCAAAATTTGTTTGGTTTTGGTATAAGCTCATGCGGTATTACAAAATCTTCAAGTTCTTTGATATCGCTTTTGTTTGCCCCTGTTGCTACGATGATATAATCTGCTTTTATACCCAAGCCTTGCTCATCATTAACAGTAAAATCTCCTTTTTCTCCGCTTATGCTTACTACTTTTGAATCGATGTATTTTACTTCGAGCATAGAAGCAATTTGTGCTTTTATGTGAGTGTAAATTTCATCTGCTTTTGCACCTTTTGGGAAAAAAGGAACATTGTAAATTGCTGCTGCTTTTAAATCTGCTTTACCCTCATCAAAAACAGTGATATCAAAGTCAAGTTCTTCATTTTTAGCTGAAGCGAAAAATAAAGCCGCGCTAAGTCCTGCGATGCTACCGCCTATAATTGCAATTGATTTTCTCATTTTTTTCCTTTTGAAAGATTTGCCTTATTCTAGTATAAAAAGCTTTATTTAATATAATATTTGTCTTTTTTATGCAATTTGCTAAAAATGTTTATTTTTCAATTGCTCTAAAAGTAATTTTTTATATAATTTTCTAAAAATTTTCAATAAGGAAAGCTCATGCGTTATGGTGAAAAAGAAATTAAAGAATTTGATGTAGAAAATATGGAAATTTGGCCAAATGATGCTAAAAATGATTATATCATTAAAATCACTTTACCTGAATTTATGTGTTGTTGTCCGCGTTCGGGTTATCCTGACTTTGCGACGATTTATCTTGAGTATATGCCTGATAAATTTGTGGTTGAGCTTAAGGCGATAAAACTTTATATCAATACTTTTATGTATAGAAATGTTTCACATGAAGCAAGTATCAATGAAATTTACAATACTTTAAAAGATAAATTAAAACCAAAATGGATTAAAGTTGTGGGGGATTTTAACCCGCGTGGAAATGTGCATACGGTGATAGAATGTCGTAGCGATATGGTAGTGCCAAAATAATATTTGAGTAAAATATTAACATATTTTTATGCAAAGATTAAGTATTTTATCAAAAATTCTTATTTAATCTTTGAAGAATATATAATATAAAAAGATCTAAATTTTTTAGATCGAATTTTATTATAAGGAGTTAGGTTATGAATAAAAAATTATTAAGCATTATCGCAAGTACTACTTTGTTTTCAAATTTGGCTTTAGCAGATGAGAATTCTGGTTTTTTTATAGGTGCTGATGCAGCTTGGATGCATGCTCAAGTAAAAAGTGAGTTAAAACATAAGAATACAAAGCAAAATTTTAATGGAGATATTTCAGGTAATATACCATCGTTTGGTCTAAAACTTGGATATCGTCTAAATGAAAATCATAGAATTTATGCTGGTTATAATTATTCTGATGAATTTAGTGATTTTATCAAAACTCCTAAAATTCAAATCGAAGGTGATTTTACTACACATAAATTTTTAACAGGTTATGATTTTACTCCTAAGCTTTTTGAAAAAACCAGAGCTGTTTTAGGTGTGTATGGAGGATATGCAAGAACAGATCTTACCTTAAAAACAAGCTTTTTATCTTTGTCGCAAAATTTTGACGGTTATTTTTATGGAGCGAAAATAGGTGCTTTATATGATTTGACACCACATAATGAAATAGAATTAGGCTTTAAAGCAGAGCAAATTCATTATAATTCTAGAAATTTTTATCAAAATAAAGTGGGTTCAAACTTTTACGATCCTAAACAAACAAATTATGGTGTATATTTAGGATATAATTATAAATTTTAATCTAATGCAAGTTTTTATAACTTGCATTAATGAAATCAACCTCCACCGATAAAGTATTTTTCAACATCATCAAGTAGTTTTTCACAAATTTGAGAATCTGTATTTTTTTCTACTACAAGATTGATATAAGTTTTAGTATCTCTGAAACTTCCTGCTGATTTTGAATTTTCACGAGTGAGTTTTTGATTCTCTTTAGTATATTCTATAGTGATGTTAAATTTTAGAGCAGCACTTGCTTCACCTAAATTCGTTTTTACTACCACATTCATTTTAGAAGCTTTAGCAAGTGTAGCTTGGGTTTTGTTTATGATCTCTTTAAAGCGTTGGCAAGATCGTATAAGTGTAGCGATAAATTTGTTATCAAGTCCTTCATAAGCTACTTTGAGTTTATTTTTGATATCTTTTGTACTTTCTTTTTCAGGGGCAACAAAAACCATATAAAAACCATTTTTTATAGTCACATTGTCTGTTTTTACATCGCGTCCACTTGACATAACTTTAACATAAATGGCATTATCAAGATAAACACGATCTACCATAGGCCCATAAATTTCGTATTCTTTTTTTCGGACTATGACTTCACGAGCTAGGACATTTAATTTCACATTGGCTTCGTGGATAACAGGTTCCATTTCTTTTTTAATCTCTAAGAGTTCTTTTAACATCAACTTCCTTTTTGTTACTTAAAATTACAATTATATCAATAATTTTCTTAATTTAAGAATTTTACAAACACATTTACTAAAAATATGATACATTAAGTATTAATTTTAACAAAGGAGGAAAAGATGAAACAAATTTTTGAAATTTCAAATTCAGTCCAACAAAAAAGTAAAGACAATACTTTTAATCTGCTACTGCAACTCTCACTCTAAAACTCAATTTTATTTTTAATCATTTTTTACATTTTTAATTTTTTATCATTGTTGTTAAGTTTTTGAATTTTTAATTCATTCAGTCTGTTTGGTTTTAAAGGATTAAATCATGAAAGATAATAAAATCATAATCTTTGATACCACTTTGCGTGATGGAGAACAAGCTTTAGGCAGTTCTTTGGGTATCAATCAAAAATTACAAATCGCTTTAGCGCTTGAAAATTTAGGCGTAGACGTTATAGAAGCAGGTTTTCCGGTATCTTCACAAGGGGATTTTAAAGCGGTGCAAAAGATCGCTTCTAAGGTGAAAAACTCAACTATTTGTGCACTTTCTAGAGCATTGGATAAAGATATAGATATGGCTTATGAAGCTTTAAAAGTGGCAAAGCATTTTAGAATTCATACTTTTATAGCCACTTCGACTTTGCATATGCAAGATAAATTAAAAAAAGATTTTGATGAAATTTTGTCTATGGCAAAAAGAGCGATTATAAGAGCAAGATCTTATACTGATGATGTAGAATTCTCATGCGAAGATGCAGGAAGAACTCCGATAGATAATCTTTGTTTTATGGTGGAAAATGCGATAAAAGCAGGCGCTAAAACTATAAATATCCCAGATACAGTAGGCTATACCTTGCCAAGTGAATTTGCTAATATCATCAAAATTTTATTTAACAAAGTGCCAAATATAGACAAAGCTATCATTTCTGTGCATTGTCACAATGACTTAGGTATGGCAACGGGCAATAGCTTAAGTGCTATTTTACAAGGTGCAAGACAGATAGAGTGCACTATAAATGGACTTGGCGAAAGGGCGGGCAATTGTGCTTTAGAAGAAGTGGTTATGGCGATAAAAACTAGGAAAGATTATTTAAAAGGTTTTTATACTGATATTAAATGTGAAAATATCTTTAAAACTTCAAAATTAGTTTCAGCTATCACTAATGAAAGCATACCTTCGCATAAAGCTATAGTGGGTAGCAATGCGTTTTCTCATAGTTCAGGCATTCATCAAGATGGAGTGCTTAAAAATAGGCAAACTTACGAGATCATAAGCCCTAGTGCCATAGGAATTCATGACAATCGTATGTTAATGACGGCAAGAAGTGGAAGGGCTATGATAAAAACTTGCCTTGAAAATTTAGGCTATGATGAAAATACTTATAATTTAGATGATGTTTATGAGCGTTTTTTACGCCTTGCGGATAAAAAGGGTCAAGTATATGATTATGATTTGGAAGCTTTGATGTTTTTAAGCTATGAAAATGAAGAAGAAAATGAATTTGTGATTGAAAAATTAAGCGTGATTAGTGGCAATATCCCAACCGCTTGTGTTTGTATGCGTATCAAAGAAGAGCTAAAAACTGAAGCTTGCACAGGAAATGGTCCTGTTGAAGCAGTTTTTAACTGCATTGCTAGGATAACGAATTTAAAGCCTGTGTTAAAAGCTTATAGTATCAATGCAAAAAGTTCAGGAGTAGATGCTCAAGGGCAAGTGGATGTGGATTTGGAATTTAAAGGGAGAAAATTCCATGGAAAAGGACTTTCAACAGATGTTATAGAAGCTTCAGCACAAGCTTTTGCGAGTGCTTACAATGCGATTTATCGCTCTTTAAAAGTAGAAGAAAGGAAAATGGCATGAAAACTTATAAAGTAGCTGTTTTAGCAGGAGATGGCATAGGGCCTTTGGTGATGAAAGAAGCTTTAAAAATTTTAACTTTTATCGCACAAAAATACAATTTTAGTTTTGAATTTAATGAAGCTAAAATAGGCGGTGCAAGTATAGATGCTTATGGAGTGGCTTTAAGTGATGAAACTTTAAAGCTTTGTGAGCAAAGTGATGCGATTTTATTTGGCTCTGTGGGTGGGCCTAAGTGGGATAATTTGCCCATAGATCAAAGACCTGAAAGAGCCTCGCTTTTGCCTTTAAGAAAGCATTTTAATTTGTTTGCAAATTTGCGTCCTTGTAAAATTTATGAAAGTTTAACTCATGCTTCACCTTTAAAAAATGAGATTATCCAAAAAGGAGTGGATATTTTATGTGTTAGAGAGCTTACAGGTGGGATTTATTTTGGTAAGCAAGATTTAGGTAAAGAAAGTGCGTATGATACTGAAATTTACACTAAAAAAGAGATAGAAAGGATAGCTCATATCGCTTTTGAAAGTGCAAGAATAAGAAAGAAAAAAGTGCATTTAATCGACAAGGCGAATGTTTTAGCAAGTTCTATTTTGTGGCGAGAAGTGGTGGCAAATGTTGTAAAAGATTATCAAGATATAAACTTAGAGTATATGTATGTGGATAATGCTGCGATGCAGATTGTAAAAAATCCTAGCATTTTTGATGTTATGCTTTGTTCAAATCTTTTTGGTGATATTTTGAGTGATGAGTTAGCTGCCATTAATGGATCTTTGGGTTTGTTAAGTTCAGCAAGTTTAAACGATAAAGGTTTTGGACTTTATGAGCCAGCAGGTGGAAGTGCGCCTGATATAGCTCATTTAAATATAGCTAATCCCATAGCTCAAATTTTAAGTGCGGCTTTGATGTTAAAGTATAGTTTCAAAGAAGAACAAGCCGCACAGGATATAGAAAATGCTATATCTTTGGCATTGGCACAAGGAAAAATGACTAAGGATTTAAATGCTAAGTCGTATTTAAATACCGATGAAATGGGGGATTGTATTTTAGAAATTTTAAAGGAGAATAATAATGGCTAAAACTTTATATGAGAAAGTCTTTGATGCTCATGTGGTTTATGAAGGCAAAAACGAACTTCCTATACTTTATATCGATAGACATTTAATCCATGAAGTAACAAGCCCTCAAGCATTTTCAGGGCTTAAAATGGCTAAGCGTAGAATGGCAAGAGCGGATTTAACTTTGGCTACCATAGATCATGATGTTTCAACTAAAAGTGTGGATTTAAATGCTTGTTCTGATATGGCAAAAGAGCAAATTACAACTTTGATGCAAAATACTAAGGAATTTGGAGTAAGGCTTTTAGGACTTGGAGATAAAAATCAAGGCATAGTTCATATAGTAGGTCCTGAGCTTGGCTTTACTTTACCTGGGGTTACTTTAGTTTGTGGGGATTCTCATACGGCAACACATGGGGCTTTTGGAGCTTTAGCCTTTGGTATAGGCACGAGTGAAGTAGAGCATGTCATGGCAACGCAAACTTTAAAACAAGCCAAACTTAAAACTATGAAAATCGAATGTAAAGGGCAGTTTCAAAAAGGCGTTTATACTAAGGATTTGATTTTGTATTTGATCGCACAATACGGCACAGCAAAAGGCACAGGCTATGCTATAGAATTTTGCGGAGAACTTATAAGAAATCTAAGCATGGAAGCTAGAATGACTCTTTGTAATATGGCTATAGAATTTGGAGCGAAAGTAGGTATGATAGCTCCTGATGAGATCACTTTTGAGTATATTAAGGGAAAGGAATTTGCACCTAAAGGAGAAGAATTTCAAAAGTATTGTGAGTATTGGAAGAGTTTAAGAAGCGATGAAGGAGCAAAATATGATGCGAGTATTACTCTAGATGTAAGCAAGATAAAACCACAAATTAGCTATGGAACAAATCCTTCGCAAGTGATTGGCATAGATGAAAAAATTCCAAAAATAAGTGATTTTAAAAATCAAAGCGAGCAAAAATCTTTGCTTGATGCTTTATATTATGTAAATTTAGAGCAAGATCAAGTTATAGAAGGGGTAAAAATCGACATTGTATTTATAGGATCTTGCACAAATGGGCGTTTAGAAGATCTTAAAATAGCTGCTGATATCTTAAAAGGGCGCAAAATTCATAAAAATGTTAAAGCTTTAATCGTGCCTGGTTCAATGCAAGTAAGAAAAGAAGCTGAAAATTTAGGACTTGATAAGATTTTTATCGAGGCAGGGTGTGAGTGGAGATATGCAGGGTGTTCTATGTGTCTTGGTATGAATGATGACAAAGCAAATTCAGGTCAAAGAGTTGCTTCAACTTCAAATCGTAACTTTGTAGGCAGACAAGGTAAAGGTTCTATCACTCATTTGATGAGTCCTGCAAGTGCAGCAGCTTGTGCCATAGAAGGTGTTATTTGTGATAATAGAAAGTATTTAGGAGTTTAATATGCAAAAATTTATTATACACAAAGGTATAGCTTGTCCTTTAGAATATGCCAATATAGACACAGATCAAATTATACCTAAGCAATTTTTACTTGCAGTGTCTAAGCAAGGTTTTGGCAAGCATTTGTTCCATGATTTGCGTTATTTAGATGATAAAGAAAGTGTTTTAAATATGGATTTTAATCTCAATAAAAAAGAATATCAAAATAGCTCTATTTTGGTGAGTTTTGAAAATTTTGGTAGTGGCTCTTCAAGAGAGCATGCGCCTTGGGCTTTGGTTGATTATGGTATTAGAGCTATTATTGCACCTTCTTTTGCGGATATTTTTAAAAACAATGCCTTAGGAAACGGTTTGCTCACTATAGAACTTGCTAAAGATGAGGTTTTGGAAATAGTTGATGAGTTAAAAAAATCCCAAGATAAAAATATAGAAATTTCTTTGTTGGAAAAAAGAGTATTTTTTAAAGATAAGATTTTTTCTTTTGATTTAGATGATTTTCACAGAATTTGTCTTTTGGAAGGGCTTGATAATATAGCTTTAACTTTAAAACATGAAGCACAAATCAAAGCCTATGAAAAAAACTCAAAAAGCTTTTTGGTTTAGAATTTTTTCATAAGCTAAAAAAGGATCTTGGTAATTAGGTATGTCAAAGTTTCCACAAAAATTAAAATCAAGCTTTTTAAAAAGCGAATTCATAGGAAAATTTTTACTATGAGTATCTGCTCTTAAACTTGCCTTGTGATTTTCCAAGGCAAAATTTTCGCAAAAATTTAAAAGTTTTTGTGCCACGCCTTTGCCTTTTGCCTTTTGTTTGACAGCTAAACGGTGTAGATAAAAGGCTTTATCATCATAATTTTTGTTAAAAATAACTTGTTTGTAAAATTCAGGTTTAAATTTTTCATTGATACAGATAAAGCCTAAAATTTCATCATTTTCTTTAAACACATAAAGTTCTTGTGCTTGTATATCTTCTTGAAAAACTATTTCATTTGGATAATTCTCATCCCATTGGTGAAAATTCATAGTTTTCATAGCATTTAAAGCATCTTTTGTGATTTCAAGTATAGAATTTAAATCTTTATTGACGGCTTTTTGTATGATAGTGTTTTGCATGATAATCCTTTGTATAAGGAAGGGTGATGGTGGCTCCGATTGGACTTGAACCAACGGCCACTACCATGTCAAGGTAGTGCTCTACCAGCTGAGCTACGGAACCATATGGTGGAGCATAGCGGGTTCGAACCGCTGACCCCAACGCTGCCAGCGTTGTGCTCTCCCAGCTGAGCTAATGCCCCAAATGAAGTTTGTATTATAACTTAGTTTGCCTTAAAGTTTATTTGATGGCAGACAGGAAGGGATTCGAACCCTCGAAAGCTTGCACTTTACACGCGTTCCAGGCGTGCTCCTTCAACCGCTCGGACACCTGTCTATGAAATAAAGCGTTCATTATATCTATAAAAGCTTTAAAAATAAAGAAATTTTTTAAATATTGAAAATAAAATTATTTTTTTTAAAAATCAGAAAATTTTTAGTAAAAAGTAGTATAATTATATTTTTATTTTTAGTCAGGGTAGCTCAGCTGGTTAGAGCGCTGGTCTCATAAGCCGGAGGTCGGGAGTTCAAGTCTCCCCCTTGACACCATTAAATGTAATAATTATTTTTTTTCTTTTGTTACTACAAAAACAATTCCACCAAAACCTATAATTACAACAGTTGTTATAAAAATGATTTCGAAAATATCTAACATCATCATTGTTCTTTTGCCCTTTCTTTAAGCTGTCCACAAGCAGCTGAGATATCAAGTCCTTTACTTTCTCTTATAGTACAAGTTACACCTTTATTACTTAGTAAATCTTGGAATTTAATCGCATTTTCTAAACTAGGGCGTTTATATAAACTTCCTTCATGTGGATTAAAGAGTATTAAATTCACTTTGGCTTTAATGCCATTTAAAAGCTTGACTAATTCTTTAGCGTGTTCAAGCTTATCATTGATACCATCAATTAAAAGATATTCAAACATCACTCTTTTTCTTTGATCTATAGGAAATTCACGCACCGCATCCATAATCGCAGCGATATTATAAGCTTTATTGATAGGCATAAGTTCGGTTCGAAGCTCATCATTAACCGCATGCAATGATATAGCAAGTAAAACACCTAAATTCATTTGACCTAATTCTTTGATTTGTTTTGCCAAACCGCTAGTACTGATGGTTTGACGGCGAGGACTTATAGCAAGTCCCTCATTTTGCGCTAAAATTTTTACCGCTTTAGAAACATTTTTAAGATTATCCAAAGGCTCGCCCATACCCATATATACTATATTTACACGGCGTTCATAAGGGATATTGTTTTGTTTTTTGATCCATAAAATTTGTCCGACTATCTCACCTGCACTTAAATTTCTTTTCAAACCACCCTTGGCAGTAAGACAAAAACTACATCCACTTTTACAACCTACTTGAGAAGAAACACAGATAGTATATCTCGCATGAGAAATTCTTTTGCCTTCTGCGTCTATTTTTTCTTCTTTCATAGGCAAAAGCACACTTTCTACCCTTAAACCATCGATAAGTTCAAAAAGATATTTTATACTTCCATCTTTACTTTGCTCATTTTTAACGCATTTTACAGGAGAAAAATGAAAATTTTGCGCAAGTTCTAAACGCAAATCTTTTGGCAAACTTGACATATCGGAAAAATTATTGGCATATTTTTGATAAATCCATTGATAAATTTGTTTCACGCGAAACATCGGTTTGATTTTTTCTCCTAATTCTTCAGGTAAAAAATCTAAAATATTAACAAGCTCTTTCAAAATTATTTTCCTTTTTGAATTTTTAAATATAATGATATTTTTTTAAGTATTCTTCTAAGTTTTCTTTTGCCTTTTGATGATTTTTTATAAAATCTTCGTGAGCGTTTTCATTACAAAAATTTGTTGCACACAAAATACACTCTGCATCAATATTTAAATTTTTAGCTACGCTCAAAACAGAAAAGGCTTCCATATTTTCTGCAAAAAAACCTAATTTTGAAAATTCTTTTGCCGCTTTTGAATTTTGACAAATATAATTTGAAGAATTGATTTTTATTGTTTCACGAGAAACATTTTCTTTTTCTAAGCAAATTTCATATTTTGCAGGAGTATAAAATGCATGTGAAATTTTAGAAAATTCTACATTAAAAGCGTGCGAACTTCTATAAATTTCTAAAATCTCTCCCTTATCATAAAGCCCACAAGTTCCTATAAATATAAGTTTTGATGGTTTTTCTTTGAAGCAAAGTTGACTCAAATGAAAAGCTGATTCAACCAAACCTATGCCTATAGCTTTTGCAAAAGAAAAATTTTCATTTCCACCCGCACAAATAATCATTTTGATCCTTATGAAATTTTACAAAAAATAATTCTACCTAAAAAGACTTAATTAAGAATTTTTAGATAAAATTATTTCTTATGGTTAAAGCAAAAAAACAATACGGACAAAATTTTTTAATCGATAAAAGCGTATTAGCAAAAATCATCCAAGCCATACCCAAAGAGATGAACAATATCATTGAGATTGGGCCTGGCTTAGGTGATTTAACGCAAGAACTTTTAAAAATTTCTCAAGTAAAAGCTTATGAAATCGATAATGATCTCATACCTATTTTAAAAAAGAAATTTCAAAAAGAACTTGAATGTGGAAAATTTAACTTGATCCATCAAGACGCAAGCGAAGCTTTTAATCCTAGTCTTGATGAAAAACCATATTTTTTGGTTGCAAATTTGCCTTATTATGTTGCAAGTCACATTATATTAAAAGCTTTAGAAGATAAAAATTGTCTAGGGCTTATTGTAATGGCACAAAGGGAAATGGCTGAAAAATTCTGCGCTAAAGAAGGAAATAGTGAGTTTTCTTCCTTAGGTGTTTTAAGTGCAATGATTTGCGAAAGAAAAATACTTTTTGATGTTGATCCACAATGTTTTAATCCTCCACCAAAAGTTATGTCAGCGGTGATGAGTTTGATTAAAACTAAGGATTTTGATGAACTTTGCGAAATAGAAAATTTCAAAAATTTTCTAAAAGATTGTTTTAAAGCTCCTAGAAAACAACTCTTAGGAAATTTAAAAACATATAAAGCAAAAGTTTTAGAAGTTTTAAGCACTCTTGGCTTAAAAGAAAACATCAGACCACATGAAATTTGCGTTGATTTATACCTTAAAATTTATGACAAATTAAAGGATGAATATGGACGAAAACAAAGAGATAAATAAAAACGAACAAAATCCGAACTCAAATTCAAAAAACAATAAACGCTATAAATATAAAAATCGTAGAAAAAAATTAGCTGATTCTTTGCAAAATGAAAATGATACTCCAAAAATTGATCAAAATTCCAACAAGGAAAATTCTGAAAACTCAGAAAATAAAACTGAGAAAAAAAAGAAGAAAAATCGCAATCTTCCTTCAAAACTCACAGGTAATGAAGATTGGCAAATCGCTCTTGCAGAATGCATAGAAGCTAACCGTATTTCACATGAAAACCGCTTACACCCTTTAAAATATAATAATTCTAGCGAGCATAAAATCCGCATCACTCCTTTAGGAGGTTTAGGAGAAATTGGTGGAAATATCAGTGTTTTTGAAACCAATAAAGATGCAATTATAGTAGATATAGGTATGAGTTTTCCTGATGGAACTATGCATGGGGTAGATATTATCATCCCTGATTTTGACTATGTAAGAAAAATTAAAGATAAAATTCGTGGTATAGTGATCACTCATGCACACGAAGATCATATCGGTGCAGTGCCTTATTTCTTTAAAGAATTCCAATTTCCTATCTACGCTACACCTTTGGCTTTAGGAATGATTTCAAACAAATTTGAAGAACATGGCTTAAAAGCAGAACGCAAATGGTTTCGCCCTGTAGAAAAACGCCGTGTTTATGAGATAGGCGAATTTGATATAGAGTGGATCCACATCACGCATTCTATCATTGATGCTTCAGCGCTTGCGATCAAAACAAAAGCAGGAACGATTATCCACACAGGTGATTTTAAAATTGATCAAACTCCAATCGATGGCTATCCAACAGACTTAGGACGTTTGGCACATTATGGAGAAGAAGGGGTTTTATGTCTTTTAAGCGATAGTACAAATTCGTACAAAGAAGGTTATACAAAAAGTGAAAGCTCCGTAGGGCCAACTTTTGATCAAATCTTTGCACGTACCAAAGGCAGGGTGATCATGAGTACTTTTAGTTCTAATATCCACCGCGTTTATCAAGCTATCACTTATGGTTTAAAATACGGTAGAAAAGTTTGTGTGATCGGTCGTTCTATGGAAAGAAATCTTTATACCACTATGGAATTAGGCTACATCAAACTTGATAGAAAAATTTTCATCGATGCTGATGAAGTAAGCAAATATAAAGACAATGAAGTGCTTATCGTAACTACAGGAAGTCAAGGCGAAACCATGAGTGCGCTTTATAGAATGGCAACTGATGAGCATAAATTTATAAAAATCAAACCTACAGATCAAGTGATTATTTCAGCTAAAGCCATACCAGGAAATGAAGCAAGTGTTTCTGCGGTGCTTGACTATCTTTTAAAAGCAGGAGCTAAAGTAGCGTATCAAGAATTTAGTGAAATTCATGTAAGCGGACACGCTAGTATAGAAGAGCAAAAGCTTATGCTAACCCTTACTAAGCCTAAATTTTTCCTACCAGTTCATGGAGAATACAATCACATCACCAAACACAAAGAAACAGCGATGAAGTGCGGTATCCCTGAAAGAAATATTTATCTTATGAGTGATGGCGATCAAGTAGAACTTTGCCAAAAATATGTCAAACGCATAAAAACCGTAAAAACAGGTAAAGTTTTTGTAGATAATCAAATCAACAAACAAATCGCCGATGATGTAGTTATAGATCGCCAAAAACTTGCAGATAGTGGTATAGTAGTTATTATCGCACAAATTGACAAAGCTACAAAAACACTGATCAACAAACCAAGAGTATTTAGCTATGGGCTAGTAGCTGACAAACACGATCATGCTTTTAGCAAAGATATGGCTGAAGTTTTAGGACAATTTTTCATCAATGTTAAAGATGAAGTACTCAATGATCCAAGATTTTTAGAAAATCAAATCCGCCAAGTTTTAAGAAAACACATCTTTAGAAAGATTAAAAAATACCCAACCATAGTTCCAACTATTTTTGTAATGTAAAAAAGGGCAAAAACGCCCTTTTTAAGGAAGATCAAATGAGAATTAATAAATTTATATCCCATAACACCCGCTATTCACGCCGTGAAGCCGATGAACTTATCAAACAAGGCTTAGTAAAAATAAACAACAAAATTGCCCTTTTAAGCGATGAAGTTAAATTTGATGATAAAGTCTTTGTTAAAGGTAAAAGAGTGCAAAAAAGAACGCAATTTAGCGTGATAATCTACCATAAACAAAAAGGCGAAATTGTCAGTAAAAAAGACGATCGTGGAAGAAAAACTATATATGATACCTTGCCAAGACAATTTAGTACTTGGCTTAGTGTAGGCAGACTAGATTATGCAAGCGAGGGCTTGCTTTTGCTTACAGATTCTCCTGTGATTGCCGATGCTTTAATGCATAGCGATTTAGAAAGAGAATACTACCTTAAAGTTAAAGGTACGGTGAGCAAACAAGTCATTGAAGCGATGCAAAATGGACTTGAGATTAAAAACGAAAAAAAAGGCGCACATGCAAAAACTAAAATTACCTCTATGAGTTTTGCTCCTTTTATAGACTTTGAAATTTTTGGATCAAGTGGAGGTTATACTAAGCTTAGAGTGGTTATAAATGAAGGTAAAAATAGAGAGCTTAGACGCTTTTTTGGACATTTTGATCTTGAAGTCATGGATCTTAAGCGTGTTGCTTTTGGGGCTTTAGATCTTGGTATGTTGAAGGCGGGAAAACATCGTTATTTAGAAAATGGCGAATATGAAAAATTAAGAGATTTTTTAAAATTTAATGAAATAAGATATTGACCATTATATATAAAAATTTAAAAAATAATGATAATTTTTAAATTCTAAAAATTCTATTTTTATCCTTTTTAAAAGGAAAATAATAGAAAAATTTCATCAAATTCCTTGACTTTGAAAACAAGATTTTATATACTCTCATTTCAATTTTTATAAATTGGTTAGTTTTTAACTAACGAGTTCTTTTTAAAGGAAATATTATGGAAAGAATTAGGCTTAAGCTAAAAGCTTATGACCATCGAGTACTAGACAGAACAGTTGCAGCAATCGTAGAAGCTGTTAAAAGAACAGGTGCGGATATCAGAGGTCCGATACCAATGCCTACTAAAATCAAACGCTATACAGTTTTAAAATCTCCACACATTAACAAAGATTCTCGTGAGCAGTTTGAAATAAGAATTCACGCGCGTATGCTAGATATAGTAGCAGCGACTCCAGATACAGTTGATTCTTTAACTAAGCTTGATTTAGCGCCAGAAGTAAGCGTTGAAGTAAGAGCTATGGGTAAGTAAGGATAAGATATGGAATATATTGTAGAAAAAATTGGAATGAGCAGAACAATTACTAATCCAAGTATCGCTGTAACTTTACTAAGAGTTGTAAATGCAAAAGTATGTGAAGTTGAAGGCGGAAAGGCTTTAGTAGCATATCCAAAAGGTAAAGCAAGTAATAAATGTGTCGCAGGACAACAAAAAAAATACAATCTTTCTGCAGAATACAATAGATTTGCGACTTTAGAAGTAGCAAATACTGAAGCAGGAGATTTAGATGAAACTCCATTAAATGAAGCAAAAATTTTAAAAGTAAGCTTTAACACTAAAGGTAGAGGTTATAGCGGTGTTATGAAGAGACATAACTTCGCAGGGGGTCCAGCAAGTCACGGTTCTAGATTTCACAGACGCCATGGATCTATTGGTAATAGAGAATGGCCAGGTCGTGTTCAACCAGGTATGAAAATGGCAGGACACTATGGAAATACTAAAGTGACCGTTAAAAACGAAGTTGTATCTTATGATGCTGAAAATAAAATTTTAGTAGTTAAAGGTGCAGTACCAGGTTATAATGGTGCTATGGGTAAAATAAGGATTGCAAAATGAGTAAAGTAGTTGTTTTAAATGATAAATTAGAAAAAGCAGGTGAACTTGATTTACCTTCAAAATATGCGGAAGTAAATCCACACAATCTTTACTTGTATGTAAAATCTTACCTTGCAAGTTTAAGAGCAAATACAGCTCATACTAAAGGTAGAAGTGATGTAAGTGGTGGTGGTAAAAAACCTTGGAGACAAAAAGGTCGTGGCGGTGCTAGAGCGGGTTCAACAAGAACTAACGTTTGGGTAGGCGGTGCGGTTGCTTTTGGTCCAACAAATGAAAGAAACTACTTCCAAAAAGTAAATAAAAAACAAAAAAGATTGGCGCTTGAAAGAGCTTTAGCAGATAAAGCAGCTAAAGGTGTGTTATTTACTGCTGATTCTTTGGCTATTGAAAGTGGTAAAACAAAAGATGCAAACGCTGTGATTAAAAAACTTGGCGTCAAAGATGCTTTAATCGTTAAAGATTTACTAGATGAAAAAACACTTTTAGCTTACAGAAATTTAGCAAATTGCTATGTAGTTGATGTAACTGAAGTAAATGCTTATTTAGTGTCTGTATTTAATGCTGTTATTATGGAAAAATCAGCGTTAGAATCTATTACAAAAGAGGGATAATTATGGCAGATATTACTGATATAAAGACTATACTTTACACAGAAAAAAGTTTGAATTTGCAAGAGCAAGGTGTCGTAGTTATTCAAACTTCGCCAAAAATGACTAAAACAGGCTTAAAAGTGGTTTTAAAAGAGTATTTTGGTGTAACTCCAAAAAGCATCAATTCCTTAAGAATGGATGGAAAAATTAAGCGTTTTAGAGGTCGTTTAGGTCAAAGAAACAATTACAAAAAATTCTATGTTAAGCTACCTGAAGGTGTTAGCTTAGAAAATACGGAGGCTTAAGATGGCAATTAAAACTTATAAACCATATACTCCAAGTAGAAGATATATCACAGGTTTAAGTTCTGAAGATATTACAGCTAAACCAAGTGTACGCTCACTACTTGTTAAACTTCCAGCACACGCGGGTCGTAACAGCTATGGAAGAATTACAAGTCGTCATAAAGAAGCGGGTGCTAAAAAACTTTACAGAATTATTGATTTTAAACGTCGTAAATTCGGTATAGAAGGCAAAGTAGAAGCAATCGAGTATGATCCATACAGAAATTGTAGAATTGCTTTGATTGCTTATAAAGATGGGGAAAAAAGATATATTCTTCAACCACGTGGATTAAGCGTTGGTGATATCGTTGCAGCTGCTGAAAGCGGACTTGATATTAAACCAGGTAATGCAATGAAACTTAAAAACATTCCTGTGGGTACTATTGTTCATAATGTTGAGTTAAAACCAGGTAAAGGCGGTCAAATGATTCGTTCTGCGGGTGCTTATGCACAACTTATGGGTAAAGAAGAAAAATATGTTATTTTAAGACTTGCAAGTGGCGAAATGAGACAAGTTTTAGCTGAATGTATGGCAAGTA
This sequence comes from Campylobacter sp. CFSAN093259, assembly GCF_012889985.1. Lineage (NCBI taxonomy): Bacteria > Pseudomonadati > Campylobacterota > Epsilonproteobacteria > Campylobacterales > Campylobacteraceae > Campylobacter > Campylobacter sp. CFSAN093259. The sequence continues at coordinate 1,665,591 of NZ_CP040617.1, read as the reverse complement.
TCGGCGAAGTTGGAAATGAAGAATGGGCTAATGTAACTATCGGTAAAGCAGGTAGAAATCGCCATAGAGGTATCCGCCCGCAAACTCGTGGTTCTGCAATGAACCCAGTAGATCACCCGCACGGTGGAGGTGAAGGTAAGAAAAATTCAGGCCGTCATCCAGTAACTCCGTGGGGTAAACCAACCAAAGGTGCGAAAACTCGTCGTAAAAAGGCTAGCGATAAGCTAATAATTTCAAGAAGAAAAGGAAAGTAAGATGGCTAGATCACTAAAAAAAGGTCCTTTTGTTGATGATCATGTAATGAAAAAAGTCATCGCTGCTAAAAAGGCTAATGATAATAAACCAATTAAAACTTGGTCAAGAAGAAGCACAATTACTCCTGATATGATAGGACTTACATTTAATGTTCATAATGGCAAAAGCTTCATTCCGGTTTATATTACTGAAAATCACATCGGTTATAAACTTGGTGAATTTGCTCCAACACGCACATTTAAAGGGCATAAAGGCTCTGTGCAAAAGAAAATTGGTAAGTAAGGGATAAGATATGAGTAAAGCATTAATTAAATTCATAAGATTATCTCCAACTAAAGCAAGATTGATTGCTAGAGAAGTTCAGGGGATGAATGCAGAATTAGCTATGGCTAGTTTAAAATTTATGCCAAATAAAGGTGCAAAATACATTGCAAACGCAATTTCAAGCGCAGTAGCAAATGGTGGCTTTGAAGCAAACGAAGTGATTGTAAAAAGTTGTCGTGTTGACGCAGCTGCGGTATTAAAAAGATTTAGACCAAGAGCTAGAGGAAGTGCAAGTCGTATTAGAAAACCAACTTCACATATTTTAGTAGAAGTGGCAAAAGCGGAAGTGAAATCTGAAGAGAAAAAAACAGTAGCTAAAAAAACTACTACAACAAAAGCTCCAGCTAAAAAAACAACAAGCACTAAAAAAGCAACAGTGAAAAAGGAAAGCTAATGGGACAAAAAGTTAATCCAATTGGTCTAAGACTAGGAATCAATAGAAACTGGGAATCAAGATGGTTTCCAACTAAAGCAAATTTAGTAGAAAATATCGGTGAAGATTACAAAATCAGAGCTTTCTTAAAAAGAAAACTTTATTACGCAGGAATTAGCCAAATTTTAGTAGAAAGAACTGCTAAAAAACTTCGCGTTACTGTAGTTGCTGCAAGACCAGGTATCATCATCGGTAAAAAAGGTAGTGATGTTGATAATTTAAGAAAAGAATTGCAAGATTTAATCGGTAAAGATGTAAATATCAATATCAAAGAAGAAAGAAAAGCAGGAGCTTCAGCTCAACTTGCTGCTGAAAGTGTTGCAACTCAACTTGAAAAAAGAATTGCTTTTAGAAGAGCAATGAAAAAAGTAATCCAAGGTGCGCAAAAAGCAGGTGCTAAAGGAATTAAAGTTTCAGTTTCCGGTCGTTTAGGCGGTGCTGAAATGGCAAGAACAGAATGGTATCTTGAAGGACGCGTTCCACTTCATACTTTAAGAGCAAAAATCGATTATGGTTTTGCAGAAGCTAGAACTACTTATGGAAACATAGGAGTTAAAGTATGGATCTTTAAAGGTGAAGTATTGCACAAAGGTATGCAACCTGAAAAAACTGAAGAAAGTGCTCCAGCTAAAAAGCCAAGACGCACAAGAAGGGGTAAATAATCATGTTAATGCCAAAAAGAACTAAATATCGCAAAATGATGAAAGGGCGTAACAGAGGTTATGCTAATCGTGGAACAGAATTTACTTTTGGTGAATTTGCATTAAAAGCAACTGAAGCAGGACGCATTAACTCACGCCAAATCGAAGCAGCGCGTATCGCTTTAACTCGTTTTGTTAAAAGACAAGGAAAAACTTGGATTAGAGTTTTTCCAGATAAGCCTTTGACAAAAAAACCTTTAGAAACTCGTATGGGTAAAGGTAAAGGTGCTGTTGAGGAATGGGTAATGAATATCAAGCCAGGTCGTATCATTTATGAAATGGCAGGAGTAAGCGAAGAAATGGCAAGAGAAGCATTGACTTTAGCTATGCATAAACTTCCATTTAAAACTAAGTTTGTTACAAGAGAGAGCCAAAATGAAATATACTGAGATTAAAGATAAAACAGCAGCTGAGCTTGCAACAATGCTAAAAGAAAAAAAGGTGCTTTTATTCACTTTAAAACAAAAGCTAAAAACAATGCAACTTACTAATCCAAAAGAGATTAGCCAAGTAAAAAAAGACATTGCTAGAATAAATACAGCAATTAACGCTTTAAGATAAGGATAGAAAATGGCATTTAAAAGAGAAATTCAAGGCGTTGTTGTTAAAATCGCTGGTGAAAAAACCGCAAGTGTTTTGGTTGAAAGAAAAGTGGTTCATCCAAGATATAGAAAAATTGTTAAACGCTTTAAAAAATATCTAATTCATGATGAGAGAAATGAAGTTAAAGTGGGTGATACTGTTGTTGCAGTAGAATGCAGACCACTTTCAAAAAGAAAATCATTTCGCTTAAAATCTGTATTAGCTACAGGAGTTGAGTAATGATTCAAAGTTTTACAAGACTTGCAGTTGCTGATAATAGCGGTGCAAAAGAATTAATGTGTATCAAGGTTTTAGGGGGTAGCAAAAGAAGATACGCTACCGTAGGTGATGTAATCGTTGCATCTGTTAAAAAAGCTTTACCAAATGGAAAAGTTAAAAAAGGTCAAGTGGTAAAAGCGGTTATCGTTAGAACTAAAAAAGAAATTCATAGAGATAATGGTTCTTTGATTCGTTTTGATGAAAATGCTGCGGTTATTCTTGACAACAAAAGAGAGCCTATCGGAACTCGTATCTTTGGGCCAGTGGGCAGAGAAGTTAGATATGGTGGCTTTATGAAAATCGTTTCACTAGCACCGGAGGTATTATAATGGCGGTTAAATTAAAAATCAAAAAAGGTGATAGCGTTAAGGTTATCACAGGCGATGATAAAGGTAAAACAGGTAAAGTTTTAGCGGTATATCCAAAAACACTTAAAGTGGTAGTTGAAGGATGTAAAATCGCTAAAAAAGCTATTAAGCCGAGTGAGAAAAACCCAAATGGTGGTTTTATCAATAAAGAAATGCCAATGGATATTTCCAATGTGGCAAAAGTTCAGGAGTAAGCGATGATGAGATTAAAAGAAAAATATAATCAAAGCATTAAACCTGCATTGGTTAAAGAATTTGATATTAAAAATCCTATGCTTATCCCTGTGATCGAAAAAGTAGTTATCAGCGTAGGTGCTGGTGAGTTGGCTAAAGATCAAAAAGTATTGCAAAATGTTGCAGATACTATTTCTTTAATTGCAGGACAAAAGGCTGTGATTACTAAAGCTAAAAAATCAGTTGCAGGATTTAAAGTTCGCGAAGGTTTTCCTGTAGGCGTAATGGTAACTTTAAGAAAAGAAAATATGTATGCTTTTCTTGATAAATTAATTTCTATTGCTTTGCCAAGGGTGAAAGACTTTAGAGGTTTAAGTAGAGATGGTTTTGATGGACGCGGAAACTATAACTTCGGTCTTGATGAGCAGTTGATGTTCCCAGAAGTGGAGTATGATAAAATTTTAAGAACTCATGGTATGAACATTTCTATAGTTACAACAGCACAAAATGACAAACAGGCACAAAAGTTATTAGAACTTATCGGTGTGCCATTTACAAAAGGAAAGTAAGATGGCTAAAAAATCAATGATTGCAAAAGCGGCACGCAAGCCTAAATTTAAGGTTAGAGCTTATACAAGATGCCAAATTTGTGGGCGTCCGCATTCGGTTTATAGAGATTTTGGAATTTGCAGAGTTTGCTTAAGAAAAATGGGCAATGAAGGTTTGATTCCAGGTCTTAAGAAAGCAAGTTGGTAAGGATAAAATATGATAAATGATATTATTTCAGATTCACTCACTCGTATCAGAAATGCAGGAATGAGAAAGCTTGAAACAACCAAGCTTTTACATTCTAAAGTTGTAGAAGCTTTAGTTGGAATTTTTCAAGCTAAAGGCTATATTGAGAGTTTTAATGTTATTGAAGAAGATAAAAAGAAATTTATCAATGTAGTTTTAAAATACGATGAAAAAGGTAAGAGTGTTATCAATGAGCTTAAAAGAATTTCTAAGCCTGGTCGTCGTGTTTATAAAGGTAAAGATGAAATCAAGCGTTTTAAAAATGGTTATGGTACTATCGTAGTTAGCACAAGTCATGGTGTTTTAGCTAATGATGAAGCTTATAAAGCAGGTGTTGGCGGCGAAATTTTATGTACCATTTGGTAAAAAATCTGCTTTTTATGGCATTGGGTATCCATTCTTTTAAAAAAGTAGAAATATCCTAGACAAATAAAAAGGAAAAATATGTCTCGTATAGGTAAACAACCGATTGCTATTCCAGCAGGAGTAGAAGTAAAATTAGAAGGAAATTTGCTTAAATTTAAAAAAGGAAATTTGGCAAAAGAACTTGATACTAAAGCAAATGTAAATGTTGAGATTAAAGATAATAATATTCTTTTTTCTCCAAAAGGTGAAGACAGACAAAGTAGAGCTTATTGGGGAACTTACAGAGCTTTAGCTTACAATATCGTTGTAGGTTTAACTCAAGGTTTTTCAAAAACTCTTGAAATCAATGGAGTTGGTTATAAGGCAGCTTTAAAAGGTAAAGTTTTAGAACTAAGCCTTGGTTTTTCTCATCCTATTAATTATGATATTCCAGAAGGAATTGAAATTGTAGTGGATAAAAATACTATTGCAGTTAAAGGAAGTGATAAACAAGTTGTAGGTCAAGTTGCTGCTCAAATTCGTGAATTTAGACCGCCAGAGCCATATAAAGGAAAAGGCGTTAAGTATTCTGATGAACGCATTATCCGCAAAGCTGGTAAGACATCTAAGAAGTAAGGGTAGAATATGAGAGCAAATGTATTAAAAAGAAAACTAACTTTAAGAATCAAAAGAAAAAAAAGAATTAGAGCGAAAATTTCAGGTTGTGAAAATTTTCCAAGAATTTCTGTATTTAAATCAAACAGAACTCTATATATCCAAGCGATTGATGATGTAAAAGCTGTAACTTTAGCAGCAGTTGATGGACGCAAACTTGGCGTTAAAGCAAATAAAGAAGGTGCTAAAAAAATCGCTGCTGAATTTGCTAAAACTTTAAAAGCTAAAAAGATAGAACAAGCTGTTTTTGATAGAAATGGTTATGTATATCATGGTGTTATCGCAGCATTGGCTGAATCTTTAAGAGAAAATGGCATTAGGCTATAAGGGGTAAATCGATGGAAAAATATAATAGAGAAGAATTTGAAGAAGTAATCGTCGATATCGGCAGAGTTACTAAGGTTGTTAAAGGTGGTAGAAGATTTAGATTTACTGCTTTAGTTATCGTTGGAAACCGCAAAGGTTTGGTAGGTGTTGGTTATGGTAAGGCTAAGGAAGTTCCAGATGCCATCCGTAAAGCTGTTGACGATGCGTTTAAAAATATCGTTGAAGTTAAAACTAAAGGCTCAACTATCGCTCACGATGTAGAGGTGAAATACAACGCAAGTAGAATTTTACTTAAACCAGCTAGCGAAGGTACAGGAGTTATCGCAGGTGGTTCTACACGCCCTATCGTGGAACTTGCAGGTATTAAAGACATCTTAACCAAGTCTTTGGGTTCAAATAATTCAGCTAATGTGGTTCGTGCTACAATCAAAGCTTTAACAATGTTAAAAGGATAAGAAGATGAATTTAACAAAAGCAGCGGGTTCAACGCATAAAACTAAAAGAATTGGCCGTGGTCAAGGTTCTGGCATGGGTAAGACTGCTACTAAAGGGGGTAAAGGTCAAACTGCTAGAAAAGGTTATAATGAAAAAAGAGGTTTTGAAGGGGGTCAACAACCACTTCAAAGAAGACTACCAAAAGTAGGTTTTACTTCTAAAATTCAAAAACCTTATGTGATCAATGTTGAAAAAATCACAGCTGTAAAAGAGCTTAGTGAAATTACATTTGAGAGCATTAAAAGTGTTCACAAAATTTCAAAATCTGTGAATAAAATCAAATTAATTGGTGCAAGTGCAAAAGACTTAGTATCAAAAATCAAAGACGAGAATATTAGCGTCACCGGATCAAAATAATGAATAGAGCATTGACGAATAAGATTTTAATCACCTTAGCATTTTTATTTGCTTATAGGGTTCTGGCTTATGTGCCAGTTCCTGGCGTCAATGCTGATGTGATTGCGGAATTTTTTAATAACAATCAAAACAATGCTTTGGGTTTATTTAATGTTTTTAGTGGTGGAGCGGCTGAACGCTTTTCTATCATTTCTTTAGGTATTATGCCTTATATTACTGCTTCTATTATTATGGAGCTTCTTGCAGCAACTTTTCCAAATATTGGTAAGATGAAAAAAGAGCGTGATAGTATGCAAAAATATATGCAAATTATCCGTTATGCGACTATTGTGATTACTTTGGTTCAAAGTATAGGCGTTGCTATAGGTTTGCAAAGCTTGCACGGTCGTGGTGGTGCAGGGGCTATAATGGTGGAAGATTTAAATATGTTTATCGCACTTTGTGCTATTTCTATGCTTGCTGGAACTATGCTTTTAATGTGGCTTGGCGAACAAATCACACAAAGAGGTATAGGAAATGGTATTTCTTTAATCATTTTTGCAGGTATTGTTTCAGGTATTCCAAGAGCGATTTCAGGAACTGTAGGACAAATCAATTCAGGCGAGATGAATTTCTTAACCGCTTTTGCAATTTTTGCTTTGATTTTAATCACCATAGGGGTGATTATTTATATAGAACTTGGAGAAAGAAGAATTCCTATTTCTTATTCTCGTAAAGTTGTAATGCAAAATCAAAACAAACGCATTATGAATTATATTCCTATTAAACTCAATCTTAGTGGGGTTATTCCACCGATTTTTGCTAGTGCGATTTTGATGTTTCCAACAACAATTTTACAAACTAGTACAAATCCTTATCTACAAGCCATTAATGACTTTTTAAATCCAAATGGTTATTTGTTTCATGTTCTAACTTTCTTGTTTGTAATTTTCTTTGCTTATTTTTATGCTTCTATCGTATTTAACGCTAAAGACATAGCAGAAAATTTGAAAAAACAAGGCGGTTTTATCCCTGGAATTCGTCCAGGTGAAGGAACTTCAAGTTATCTTAACGAAGTGGCTTCTCGTTTAACTTTATCAGGTTCTATTTATTTAGGGCTTGTTGCAACCTTACCTTGGGTTTTGGTGAAATTTATGGGTGTGCCTTTTCATTTTGGCGGCACTTCTGTACTTATTGTAGTTCAAGTAGCACTTGATACGATGAGAAAAATTGAAGCTCAAATTTATATGAGTAAATACCAAACTTTAAGTGCGGTAGGTTTGTAATAAATAAAATTAGCAAGATTTTTCTTGCTAATTTATTCTAGGTTTTTGCTTTAAAAATAAAAACACAATGCACACTATAAAAATTACTATTGACCATATTAAAAAAGCATCTACAAGACCCATTTGTCTAACGATAGGTTGAGAGATAATAGGACTTAAAAATTGTCCTAAAAATATACAACTTGCTAAAATTCCATAAGCCCTAGAGCGAGCATTTTCAGGACAGATTGAAAAAAGATAAGCCGTATTATTTACAAGCATAATACCTCCACCCATTCCAAGCAAAGCTAAGGCGATTAAAACTGTGAAAAAGCTATCTACTAAAAAAAGCAGCAAAAAAGAACAAGATACGATAAAAAGAGTTAAAACATAAATAGTTTTAATACTTAAGAATTTTATAATATATCTATAGCTTAGAGAGAAAAAACCATAACATAGTGCAGATACAGACATCGAAATACCTATATATTTAGGATCCAATCCCAAATGTTCTTCTATATAGTAAGGAAGTTGAGTTGGCGAAATATAATAAACTACCATGATAAAAAAACCTATAAAATAGATAGGGAAAAATTGCCAATAATTTGTTTTTGTTTCTATTTTTGTATGATTATAGAATTTAAATTTTCTAGGTTCAAAAAGATAAATGATAGCCATTAAGGTAATTAAAATTCCAAGTCCATATACCAAAAAAGGATAACGCCAAGAATAACTTGAAACAAATCCCGCAATAGAAATAAAAACAGCACCCCCTACTGCACAAAAAAATCCTTGAAGACTTAAAGCATTTTCTCTGCGATTAAAGCCACCACGACTATAATAATCCCCAAGCAAAGCCGAAGCGCCTGTCATTATAAAAGCAGTTGCCATACCAAAAATAGCTCTTGAAGTCAGTATAGCATAAATATCATTTAAGAAAAAGCCACTTATCCCAGAAAGAGTCCAAACCACCATAGCTGGAAGAATGAATTTTAATTTGCCAAATTTATCCATTAAAATACCAGCAAATGGAGATAAAATGACAACAAAAATAGCAGGGATGGTTAAAACTAAGCGAACAAGTATATCAAGATGAGCTAATGTGAAACTTGAAGCAAGAGTAGCGCCACTTTGGGTTAAAAGTTCTTCAAAATGTCTGTTGATAGCAGGCAGAGCAGATGAAATGACCACACTTCCTAGCATAGTCATAGCAGCCATAGAAAACACAGCTGCTTTAAATCCGGACTTTTCAGTAATTTGAATTATTTTTTTATCCATTTTTGTGTCATTTGGATGAAATTTATAAGTTTTGTCATTCATAATTTTTACCTTTTTTATTTTATTATACTCCAAAAATTATGGTTTGTATTTAAAATTACTTAAAATTATATTTTATTTATTTTGTTATGATAGTTTTGTTTTTAAAATATTTTAGCTTGATTAAAATATATTTTATAAGTAGAATTTTAAATATTTTTAGCTAAATTCAGCTTTTTATTTAACAAGGGTGCAAAATGAAGAAAAATTTAATCATAGTAGAATCTCCTGCAAAAGCTAAAACCATAGGAAATTTTTTGGGAAAAGATTATGAAGTTATCGCTTCTAAAGGACATATTAGAGATTTGCCTAAATCAAGCTTTGGGATTAAAATAGAAGATGATGAATTTATCCCTGAGTATAGAATCACAAGTGATCATAGCGCCTTAGTTAAAGAACTTAAAAGCAAAGCCAAAGATGCCAAAGAAGTCTATCTTGCAACGGATGAAGATAGAGAAGGAGAGGCTATAGCCTATCATATTGCAAAAGCTATAGGAAAAGATGAAAACACCTTACCACGCATTGTTTTTCATGAAATCACTAAAAGCGCTATAGAAAATGCTTTAAAAAATCCAAGAAAATTAAACATGCACTCTGTAAATGCTCAGCAAACCAGACGTCTTTTAGATCGCATTGTAGGGTATAAGCTCAGCCCTTTATTAGGACAAAAAATTCAAAGAGGACTTAGTGCTGGGCGTGTTCAAAGTGCGGCTTTAAAGATCATAGTCGATCGTGAAAAAGAAATTCGTGCCTTTGTACCCCTAGAATACTTTAGTATTGATATGATTTTTCAAAAAGATTTAGATGCAGAACTAGTTGAGTTTGATAAAGCCAAGATAGAAAAACTTACCATTACCAACAAAGATCGTGCTAAACTTATACTAGAAGCTTGTAAAAATGAAGTTTATAGTATAAGTGACATTGAAAGCAAAGAAAGAAAAATCGCTCCGCCGCCTCCTTTTATGACTTCAACTTTACAACAAAGTGCCAGCAATCGCCTTGGTTTTAACCCTAAAAAAACCATGATGATAGCTCAAAAGCTCTATGAAGGAGTAAATACCCATGAAGGCGTGATGGGGGTTATTACTTATATGAGAACCGATAGTTTAAATTTAGCCAAAGAAGCAGTAGAAAATGCAAGAAAATTCATACAAGCAAATTTTGGCAAGGACTATCTTCCAAGCAAAGCAAATGTATATACTACAAAGACTAAAGGCGCTCAAGAAGCTCATGAAGCTATACGCCCTACAAATTTAAGTTTTACTCCAGAAATTGCGGCTAAATTTTTAGACAAAGATGAGTTAAAACTTTACACACTTATTTACAATCGCTTTTTAGCCTGTCAGATGAGTCCTGCTATCTCTCAAACTCAAAATGTATTTGTAAAAAATGATAGAGCAGTTTTTAAAATAAGCGGTAGAAAAATCCTTTTTGATGGATATTATAAAGTTTATGGTGATATGGATAAGGATAAAATTTTGCCAAATTTTAAAATAGGCCAAAATTTAAAAGTGCAAAATTTAGAAATGAACTCACATTTTACCGAACCACCTTCAAGGTATTCAGAAGCAGGACTTGTAAAAAAACTTGAAAGTTTAGGCATAGGTCGCCCTTCTACTTATGCACCAACCATTTCTATACTTACAAGCCGTGATTATGTAACAATAGATAAAAAACAACTCATTCCTAGCGATGTTGCTTTTAATGTAACCGAAGTGCTTGAGAAAAATTTTAGCGATATAGTAGATAGTAAATTTACTTCAAACCTTGAAAATACCCTAGATGAAATCGCAGAAGATAAGGCAGATTGGCAAGAAACTTTAAAAGAATTTTACTATCCTTTTATGAGAAAAATCGAAGAAGGAAAAACAAAAATAGCTAGTCAAAAAACTGTCACAAAACTAGGCGAAAGTTGTCCTGATTGTGGCGGAGAGCTTGCTATTAGAAAAGGGCGTTTTGGAGAATTTGTAGCGTGTTTAAATTTCCCAAAATGCAAGTATTCAAGAAATTTAAAAGGTGAAAGCAAAAACGAAAGCGAAAATACAGCCGCAAAACCTAAAGCTAATGGTACAGGCATTACTTGTCCAAGTTGTCAAAAAGGTGAAATCGTAGAACGCTTTTCAAAACGTGGTAAATTTTATGGCTGTAGTGCTTATCCAAAATGCAATTTTATAAGCAAATACAAACCAAGTGAAGAAAAATGCGAAGAGTGTGGCGAAACTTTAGTGATAAAAGAGCTTAAAAAAGGTACATTCTTAGAATGTTTAAAGTGTAAAATCAAAAAAGAAATGAAGGATTAGAATGCAAATCATGCTTTGTGCTATTTCAAATATAGCGAGTGGAAATTGTTCAGAAGACTGTAAATACTGCACCCAAAGCGCTCATGTAAAAACAGATATTCAAAAATATCGTCGTAAAGAACTTTCACAAATCGTTTTAGAAGCAAAAATGGCAAAGAAAAATGAAGCCTTGGGTTTTTGTTTGGTTACAGCAGGACTTGGGCTTGATGATGAAAAGCTTGAGTATGTTTGCGAAGCTGCTAAGGCCGTGCAAAAAGAAGTGCCTAACTTGCTTTTAATTGCCTGTAATGGCATGGCAAGCGTGGAACAACTCAAAGAACTTAAAAAAGCAGGAATTTTTTCTTATAATCACAATCTTGAAAGTTCTAAGGAATTTTTTCCACAAATTTGCACCACGCATACTTGGGAAAGTAGATTTCAAACCAATTTAAACGCTAAAGAAGCAGGGCTTATGCTTTGTTGTGGTGGAATCTATGGTATGGGTGAGAGTGAAGAAGATAGGCTAAGTTTTAGAAAATCTTTGCAAGAATTACAACCTTTTTCAACGCCTATTAATTTTTTTATAGCAAATGAAAATTTAAAACTACAAGTTCCAAGACTTAGCGCTGATGAAGCCTTAAAAATTGTTCGTGATACCAAAGAGGCTTTACCGCAAAGCGTGGTAATGGTAGCAGGTGGGCGTGAAGTGGTATTACGAGAAAGACAATATGAAATTTTTCAAGCAGGTGCTGGGGCTATTGTTATAGGGGATTATTTAACCACTAAAGGTGAAGAACCAAGTCAAGATATAATAAAATTAAAAGAAATGGGATTTACTTTTGCATCAGAGTGTCATTGATACACAGGCTTTAATTGATTTAAAAATTCTTATTGTTATAGCTTTATGCTTACTTTTTTCTCCGCATATTGCAAAAATTTTACGCTTGCCTCTTTCAGCTACTGAAATTATTTTAGGGGCAATAATAGCGCATTTTGGTTTCATAGGAAAAAGTGAAAATTTTGCACTTTTGGCAAATGTAGGTTTTTATTATCTAATGTTTATAGCGGGTATGGAGGTAAATTTAAGAGCCTTCTTTAATATGGATAAAGAAATTGCTAAAAAAAGTTTTTTTTATATTTTTTTACTTTACGCTTTATCTTCTTTTATAGTATGGATTTTTGGACTTTCTTTAGTATTTGTTATCATTATACCTGTGATGAGTGTAGGGCTTTTATCTTTACTTTTTAAGGATTTTGGAAAAGAGTGTTATTGGCTAAATATTGCTATGATAGTGGCTACTTTAGCTGAGGTGATTTCTATTGTGCTTTTGACTATAGCGGGAGCTTTTTTGCGCGAAGGAACAGGTATTATTGATGTAGCGCAAAGTATTTTATATCTTAATATCTTTTTGGGGCTTTGTTTGCTTGGATTTAAAATGCTTGGTGTGCTTTTTTGGTGGTATCCTCAGCTTAAAGTTGTGCTTATGCCATGGGAAGATAAAAATGAAAAAGATATAAGATTTTGTATGGCCATTTTTATACTGATCATTGTTGCTATGGTTATTACAAAACTTGAAATCGTTCTTGGTTCTTTTATAGCAGGTTCATTTATAGCTACTTTTTTTGATCATAAAAAAGATCTTGAGCACAAGCTTTCTACTTTTGGACACGGGTTTTTGATCCCTATTTTTTTTATCCATATAGGTTCAACCTTTGATCTTAAAATGATTTTAGATTATAAAATCGTTTTACAAGCATTTTTACTTATGTTTGTTATGGTGGGTTTAAGAATTTTATGTGCAAGTGTTTTTTTAAAAAGAATTGGTTTTAAAAATATGATTTTATTTGGTCTTAGTCATTCTATGCCTTTAACCTTGCTTATAGCAACAGCTACTTTGGGTTATTCGGGCAAGGTTATTGATGAGAAGCTTTATTCAGCGCTTATTTTAACAGCGTTATTTGAGGCTATTATTGTTATGAGTATGATTAAATTTCTTTCTAATTCCAAAAAATGAAAGTTACTTTTTTACTCAAAAAAGCAAACAAAATCTTAAAAATTTAATAATAAAAAAACTCATAATCGCCCTTTTTTGTTAGAATTAATAAAAGTAACAATAAAAGGAGCGAAAATGTCAAATTCCGTTACTATAACCGATAATAGAAATGGAAAAAGCTATGAATTTCCTATATATGATGGTACAACTGGGCCAAGCGTTGTAGATATGTCAAGTTTTTATAAACAAACAGGAATGTTTTCTTATGATGAGGGCTTGACTTCTACAGCTACTTGTAAATCAAAAATCACTTATATTGATGGAGAAAATGGAATTTTAATGCACCGTGGCTATCCTATAGAGTGGCTTGCTGAAAACAAACTTTATTTAGATGTGGTTCATCTTTTACTTTATAAAGAATTACCTGATGCTACGCGTCTTGAAGCATTTCGTTATGAAATGAAAAAGCGTTCTTTTATCCATGAAGGTATGCACCGTCTTTTTGATTCTTTCCCTGATAATGCTCATCCTATGGCAGTTTTACAAGGTGCTGTTTCATCGCTTAGTGCTTTTTATCCTGATCATTTAAACATGAATGTAAAAGAAGAATATATGGAAATGGCAGCTAGAATAGTAGCTAAAATCCCTACTATAGTGGCCACCGCTTATAGATATAAACACGGCTTTCCTATGGCTTATCCAAATTTAGATCGTGGTTTTACAGAAAATTTCTTATATATGTTAAGAACCTATCCTTACGATCATGTAGAGCTTAGACCTATAGAAGTAAAAGCACTTGATACAGTTTTTATGCTTCATGCAGATCATGAGCAAAATGCTTCAACTTCAACAGTTCGTGCTGTGGGTTCAACTCATGTTCATCCTTATGCCTGTATAGCAGCAGGTATTGGTGCGCTTTGGGGTCATGCACATGGTGGAGCTAATGAAGGTGTTATTAGAATGCTTGAGCAAATAGGTAGTGTTGATAGGGTAGATGAATTCATCAAAAGAGCTAAGGATAAAAACGATCCTTTCCGCTTGATGGGCTTTGGGCATAGGGTTTATAAAAATTTTGATCCTAGAGCAAAAGTACTGAAAAAGCTTCGTGATCAACTTATTGATGAGTTGGGTATTGATACCAATCTTATTAAAGTAGCAACGCGTATAGAAGAGATTGCTTTAAGCGATGATTATTTTGTTCAAAGAGGGTTATATCCGAATGTTGATTTTCATAGTGGACTTATTTTAAAAGCCTTAGGTATTCCAAATGAAATGTTTGCTACTTTATTTGTTATAGGGCGCACCCCAGGATGGATAGCTCAGTGGATAGAACAAAAAGAGCAAGAAAGTCTTAAAATAGTCCGTCCAAGACAACTTTATTTGGGTGAAACTAGTAAAATTTAATTAAAATTTTTGTGGAAATTAAAAATTCCACAAAATCTTCTTGTATAATTTTAAAAAATCTTATAGAAAGTTTATAATCATGCTTAATCTTGATAAATTTTTAGAAATTGCTATAAATGCTAGCAATCAAGCTTCTAAAGCTATTTTAGAAGAGAGAAAAAATTTCAAAACTTGGGAAAAAGAAGATAAAAGCCCGCTTACATCAGCAGATCTTGCTTCTAATAAAATTCTAAATGATATTTTGGGTTCTACGGATATTAAAATTCTATCAGAAGAAAAATTACTCAGCAAAGAAGAGTGTGAAGAATTAAAAACTTTTTGGCTTATCGATCCTCTTGATGGAACAAGTGGTTTTTTAAAAGGCAGTGATGAATTTTGCGTTATGATAAGTTTGGTTCATGACAATCGCCCTGTTTTATCGCTCATACAAAATCCATCAAAAGGTGATATATTCTATGCTCATGCAAAAACCAAGGTTTATAAAAACGATAAACCTTTGCAAATTGACCAGCAAGAATACGAGAAAAATAAATATAAAGCCTTATTGAGTGTTAATCATCTTAGCAAAGAAGATGAAGACTTTGCAAAAGAGCATCAATTAGAAGCTATTAATATAGGCTCTGGATTGAAATTTTGTGCTATTTTAGAGGCTAGGGCAGGAGTTTATAAAAGATTTGAAAAGCTTAATATTTGGGATATTGTAGCAGGAGATTTTTTGATTAATCAAAATGGAGGATTTATGGGCGATTTTTCTAAAAAATACATTTTATATAACCCTTTAAGTTATAAATCCAATCCTTTTATTTGTGTTTCATCTAGGAATTTTTTACAAGATTTTTTATAAAATAAAGAGTATAATTTTATATTTAAATAGTTTATAAGGATGAAGATGAGGTATTGTTTCATTTTATTTTTAAGTTTAGTTTTAAGTTCTAATCTTTTAGCGAATAATTTTTCTCAGAAAAAAGTTATTAAAATTGAAAAAAGCGCAGATAGTTTTGAAGTAATAGATCTAAATCAAAATGTTGCAAATCCAAATCTAAATCAACAAAAAGCATTGTTTGATAGTTCTACCTTGATTGAAAAAAAATCGCAAATCACCAAAGATAAAGATATTGATTTTGCCATTGTATTAACTTCTAGGAAAAATTTTGGTTATTTTTTAGATGGTTTTAGGGTGAGTGATAAGGAATTTTCTACATTATTTGCTAAAAATTTGATTCAAAGTTTAAAGCTTAATTGGGTTAATTCTGCTGCAAATGGTATTTATCAAAGTCCTAAAACTTTGTCATATTTTAGCCCTAAGGATGCAAAACTTATAAATGTAAGTCCTTTTTTAACACAAGAAAAAGATAAGGCTAAAATGTATGCCAAATTTACAGATTATGTTGTGGTGGTAAATTTGCAAGATTTTTATGTAAATATTACAAATTATTTTATCACAACTAGTAAAGAGGGTGTGGCTAGTGTTAATTTTAAAATTATTTCTACAAGCAATGGAAAAATTCTTGTAGCAAAAAATGCAAAATTAAATTTGACATTAAAAAATCAAGATGCAAAGCAAAATTATCAAGATATTGTAAATCAAATGCCAAAAATGCTAGCTGATGTTATCAAAAACCAAATTTTCCACCTAAAGCTCTTAAACTAAGCTTTAGTTTAAAATATCTTTAATCAGTTTTTGCAAATTTCTTTTTGTTTCTTCTTGTTCTTTTATGATAAAACATTTTGCTTTTGGCCAAAAATAACTTTTAGGATTTTCAAATTTTCCCCAACGCCAATCAAATCTAGGATGTAAAAGAACTATAGTAGGAATATCCATAGCTAAACTTAAATGCGCTATAGCACTATCAATACTAAGCATACAGTCAATATCATATAAATAATTTAGAGTATCATTCCAATTTTTTATAAGCTTGCTTCTATCTTCTATTACCTTAGGCAATTCTTCTTTTAATTGCATTTGAAAAGAAATGATCTCATAATCTAAGTCTTTTAATACATCAAATAAAAATTCAAATTTTACATTTCTTAATAAATCAGAATTTTCAGCATTAGGAGTAGCATAAAAAATACCAAGTTTTTTTCTTTGATTATGCGGTTTTTTCTGTGGCAATATAGGTGTTTTTAATCGTAAAATCTCATCAAGCTTAATATCAATAAAAAAAGGCAAAGAACAAATAGGAATAGCATAATCAAAATTTGTAGGTAGATTTTTTAAAACCTTTACATTTTTAAAAATATCATCATTTTGATTTAAAAATTTGATTTGATTTTTAAACATTTCATACATGGCACTTTGAGGAGCAAATAAAACCTTTGAAGCGATTTTGCAAAGTTTTTCTAAGCATCTTGCATACATTATAGTATCGCCAAAGCCTTGCTCGCAAAATACTAAAACTTCTTTATTTTTAAAAGCATCAACGCCAAATTTATTAAAAGCTTTTAGGCTTTCATTATAATGATAAGTAGAAAAAGTTTCATTATGAGCATAAAATAATCTGCTTTCATAATATTTCTTGCCCTCTTCAAAATTATCATCCACTCCCATACGCATCAAAAGATAAGCCAAATCAAATTGATAGGTTGCATGAGAATCCAAGCTAAGACATTTTTTATAAGCATGATAAGCTTCTTGATAGTTTGAGTTAAATTCTAATACCTTAGCATAGTTTTGCCAAAACTGTGCATGGTGTTGATTGGCTTCTTGTAGTGATTGAAAAAGTTCTAAAGAATCAGATATTCTAAAAAGCTTAAAAAGCAAGTATGCTTTTTGGGGTAAAATTTGATGAGTTAAAAAATCTTCTATTTTAGAAATGGTAAGATTTTCTTTGGTTTTACTATGAAGCCTATCTTCGAGTTTGACTAAATTAAGATTGGTTTGTTCAGCAATGATTCCTTTTTGTAGTTTATCAATCAAATCTTGCATAAAATGACACAAGTGCTCATGTGCATTTAATGCCTTAGTAAAATCATGTTTAAAATAAATTTCTGCATAATTTTTCCATAGATTAAGATTATACATATCTTTAGAAAGCAATTCTTTGAAAATTTGTTCAGATTCTTCTAGTTTATTACTCAGTTTATAAATAAAAGCCAATTCTAACTTAAGTTCATCCTCTAAATCATCTTTGCGAGTTAAAAGTGTTTGTAATAAATTCAAGGCTTCATCAAGTCTTAAATTTTCAATATAGCTTTTAGCAAGCATAAGACCATTAAAACTTGTAGGATTTAAAGAAAAAAGCTCTTGAGCATAATATAAAGCTTTTTGAAAAAGAGAAAGTTTATAAGAAGAAAGCGTAGCAAATTCTAAAGCAAATTTTGGACTTTCTTTTAAAAATTGCTCACTCAAGTTCAAACATTTTTCATAATTAGCATTAAAATAATAATAATGAATTTTATCAAACATATTTTTCCTTGATGGTTACATTAAATCCAATATTATCTTATAAGTTGCATAAAAAGATAATTATATTTTTATAAAATTAAATAATAAAACAAAAATAAATACAATAAAAACATCCATCCTAATAATTTTAAAATTATCAGGATGAAATTTTTAACAAGTAGGAGAGTAAACTAATTAAACTAAGTATTATCTTTTATAAGATTACCAAAGATAATTAAACTGAGCAAATCCTGTATGGGTATTGCCATCTTTATCAAACATTCCATTATAGTTTAAACTAAAATAGAAAGCTTCATTAACAGGAACGATAAAAGAAGTGCTTACAAATTTTTGTACTCTTGGTAAATCAAACTCATCACTTACTTTTATATTACCAAATCTAGCCTCAGCTTCTACTTTAGGATTGATATTAAACTTAGCTCCAAGTTCTACTGAAGTTTTTAAATTAGGCAACCAATCTCTAAACCAAGTAAGACTTGTTTTAGTAGAGAAAAGATTTAAATAGTTTGCATAGGTTCTTTCTCCACCTTTAACTGTTGCTTGTCCTATGGTGTCTTTCATAGAAAAAGCTTCAGTATAACCTACTTCATAAGCAAGACCTATTTCAGGAGAGAATATATCTTTATTAGAAATAAAATTCATACCTAAGGCTGTATTGACTCCATAAGCATAAGAATTAGGTTCAGCTTTAGCTTCATTATTTCCTATTTTTTCAGTTAAATCATTTTTAATCAAAGCAGCTTTACCTTGAGCTTTGATATAAACTTCTTGACCTTTTTCTGTAGTAAATAAGGTATTAAAGTATTTTAAACCTGCATAATAGGTTCTATTATTAATATCAAAATAAGTTGAACCCATTTTTGTATCTTCATAACCTGCATACACACCATATATTCCACTGTCTTTTAAAGTAGAATAACCTATAATGGTTCCTTTAGTGTGTCCTTTACTTTCTTCATTTAAAGAAAGTTCAACATTCTGTGAAGAAGTATAAGGAAGGATGAATAAAGAATGTTCTTTATTAGAACCATAGCTTCCATTATTTAAATCACTCTTTATATAATCACTTGCATCTGCATATAAATTACCCTTTTCAGACATAGCGATGCTTTGAGATTTACTTGAAGAAGCTAAAGCAAAGCTTTGCATAGAATTACCCATAACATTATCTATAAAGGTTGATCTTCTTGAAGTAGTAGAGATTAAAGATCTAAAGGTTGCACCTGATATGGAAGCATTAAGATTAAAATCTGTAGTAAGCTTTCCTGTTATTGGATCAAAGCTTAAAGATATTTCTCCACTTCCATTGGTTCCTATATTGCCAATATTGTTTTGATTAACACCTGAGATGATGTTGTTTATATCGTTTAGCTCTTCAAGATCAACATTGCTTTGATCTACGGTGATGTTTTCTACTTTTACATTATCTTTACCACTTCCACCTATAACCACAGTGTTTAATTTACCTGTGTTTTTATCTGTAGAAACAAGCCAATCTTTGATTCCAACACTACCACTACCATTGTTAGTTACTGTATTACCATTTTTATCTTTACCTACTGAGCCTTGATTGGAGATTTCAACTTGTGCTGATCCTGAAACAGTGATGCCGTTATTTATGGTTGAGCCTTGTGAATTGGAAATACTAGTGCTTCCACTTCCTGAAGAACTAATACCGCCACTAATAGTTCCACCATTACTATTGCTAATCACCATATCAGCACTACCTGTACTTTCAATCTTACCACCGATATTACCTGAATTAGAAATTTTAAGCTTATTATCACTATTGTTAGTAATAGAACCACTTATACCTGTAGATGATGTAGAAGTGTTAGTGATAGAATCAAGTTTACTATCTTTATCTACAGTAATTGAACCAGAAATAGCTCCATTACCCTCATTGGTAATGGAATCAATACTACTACCACCACTTACTTGAACACTTCCTGAGATACTTCCATTACCTTGATTAACAAGACCACCTTCTACCTTAGCTCCATCTTCTATCTTGATATCACTACCTATAGAAGCATTACCTATATTGCTTATATTTCCTTGAAGTTTAGTGTTTTTCCCACTAACAGTAATACCACCTGTTATACTTCCTGAGCGATAGTTAGCTATGGCGTGATTCGAAGTAGCCGTAACAGTTGCTCCATCTTTTATGGTTATAGAGCCTTCTATTTTTCCACTTCGATTCAATATACCAGCACCACTTCCACCTTCTACCCTAGAACCTTCGCCAGATAAAATCATTTCTCCACTTAAAGAGGCACCATTATCCAATCTTATACCATGGATCTTACCTTTTATAATGCCACCATTTTTAAGTTCTATTTTTTGAGTTCGTGAGTTAGCATCTAATACAATTCCATTTTCTTCTCCATAAATTTTACTTGAACTTCCATCTATATATAAATCTCCTAGAGTTTGCGATTGACCCACTCCTATTGCCGAGTATTTTCCATAAACTTGACCTCCATCTTTTATAGTAAGTGTTCCAAATTTACCACCAGTTACAGATATTCCAAAAGCATTAGAATGGATAGATCCTGTGTTGATGATATTTTCTATGGTACTGTTATTTTGGAGTTTTATACCAGCAGCCCAAGTTGCCGAATTGTTTTGATTAATGGTACCTTTATTTGTAAGAGTTTTAACACGACCTCCGCTCATGTAAATACCAGCACTTTCACCATCCACAATGCCTTCATTGATCAATTGGTCTATAGTTCCATTTAATCTTATAGATATAGCATGTCCTTTTATGGTTCCCGTATTTATTAATGTTTTTACATTAGCATTTATCTGTATTCCATCTTTCTTGCCTTCAATAGTTCCGGTATTGTTAAAATTCTCTATACTTGTTCCTTGAGATATATTTACTCCTGCACCTTGATTACTCTTAATAGTCCCACTATTAACAAAACTTGATATTTTGGCGTTACCAAAATAAATACTTTCACCAGTATTAGAGTGAATAGTTCCACTATTACTAAAATTATTGATTATAGATTTAGGGTTATCTTTACTCCCCCCCCCCAAACTGTTACTCCAAATTTAGAAGAACCATTGCCTATGATACCTTGATTATCAAAGGTTTCTATGGTAACACCGTTATTTCCATTTGCTCCTAGTTGAACACTAGCAGTATTATTTCCACCTATAAGAGTTCCTTTATTTAAAAAGGTAGAAGTTGAAGAATTTGGTTGAAAGTTTACTGCTTGTTGCCCACCATTAGAAATAGTAATAGTTCCACTACTTTCTATAACTAGAGTATTGCCGGTGCCACTTATAGTTTTAGTTGAAGTTTGTAAATTATTTATAGTCTCATTATTCGAATTTCTAGATTGAAGACCTGACCTAGCTTTAGCATGTCTATTTGTCTCTTCGTAAGTTTTTATTTCAGGAGTAAGTGTAGCATGAGTACAACTTGCCAAAAAAGAAATAGTAGCTAAAGATAAAACTATCTTTTTAGAATTTAAACAGGAATTTTGTATATCTTTTGTGTATGTTTTAGTTAATGCAGTTTTATTCATAAATATTCCCTTTCCTTTTATATTTATATTTTCTTGTTTATATTTAAAAATAATATAAAACTATAATAAGAAAATAGTGAAGACTATATAATAATTATACTTAAATTATTATTAAATACTTATTATTATAAAACTATATGGTTTGAATTTGTATTTTATTTAAAGTTAGATTAAGAGTAAATTTTTTAGACTTTTATTGTTTTGTGTGTTTAGATTATAATCACTTCATTTTCTAAGTTTGTGCCAAATTCTTCAAAGACTTTTTTTCTAGCCAATTCGATAAGAAAAAACGCATCTTCAAAACTTGCATTTTTTTTATTGATTAAAAAATTTGCGTGTTTATCGCTTAACATAGCATCTCCCTTGCTAAATCCTTTAAGTCCTACAGCTTCGATTAAACGTCCTGCAAAGTCGTTTTTCGGATTTTTAAAGATAGAGCCAAAGCTTGCTCCACTAGGTTGGTTGCTTCTTGCATTTTTTAAAGCTTCATCTTTAAGGGTATCAAAGCCAAAGTTTAGTTTAAATTCAGCCCAAAAAAAATGCGTATTTAAAGGACAAAAACGATAATCAAAATTTATATTTGCTCTTAGAATTTCGCCTTCAGAAGTAGCAATTTTGATTAAATTTTGACTGATACACTCTCCTTTAAGCCCTGCATTCATTTTCAAAAGACCACCAAGTGTGCCAGGAATTTTGCTTAAATACTCAAAACCCTTAAGATTATTTTCTTTAGCAAAGCGATACATTTTGCTTGATTTTGTTTTGCAGCCTATGCGAAGATGTATAAAATCTTTATTTTGATCTAAAATTTGTATAAAATCAAAACTATCTCCTAAAATTCCTATATTTTTAGGTTTTGGGCTAACTAAAAGGTTATTTGCGCCGCCTATTAAAAAACCATCAAAATCACAAATTTGATCCAAAACTAAAACTTCAAATTCATTTCCTATACGCACAGAAGAGTATTTTTTAAAATCAATGATCATTTGATAAAAGTTGGAATTTGATTTAGTATATTCTCAGTAAAATCAATCATAGTTGTAGTCATCCAAGGCATTAAAAAGATTAAAATAACTACAACCAAGATGATTTTAGGAACAAAAGAAAGTGTCATTTCGTTAATCTGTGTAGTTGCTTGAAAAATACTGATCACAAGCCCTGCAATAAGTCCTGCTAAAAGCATAGGCAAGGAAAGTAAAAGTGTGATTTTAAAGGTTTGCACTCCAAGAGCAACTAAGGTACTTTCATCCATTTTTATCCTTTTTAAGAATTTCTAGCTTCTTCGTATTCGCTAGGGATAAGAAAATCATTTACATGTATGATTTTATCATAAAATTTATAATCATATCCTAGTTTAAAAAGCGTATCTACAGCTAAAAGTTGAGTTTGATTCATGCTAATAGAGTTTTTATTGGCATATAAATTAAGATAAGTATCAAGTTTTTCTTCATCAACACGGATAAGTTTTCTTTCCATAAGCATAGGGGCTAAAATTTTACGATTTGCATCGGCAATTTTTACAGCATTGGTTAAATCTCTTTCGATCTTAATCGCGTCGCTTAAAGGTAAAGAACGACGCAAAGCCATTCCACCTAAAGGCAAAGGCAAATTTTCTTTAGCAAATTCAAGCCATATATCCCAAAGTTCTGCTTCCACGCAAAGACTTTGATCAAATTCTAAAATGCTTTCATGGATCAAAACTCCTGCATCTACTTCGCCACTTAAAACTACATTTTCAATGTCTAAAAAATTCTTATAAATAATTCTTGCTTCAGGGTATTTCATACGAAAAATCAAAGCATTGGTGGTATTTGCTCCACTCAAAGCGACTTTAAAATTTCTTTTTAAATGCGTGTCTTTTTTCTTGATGAGTTTTGGCCCATAACCTTCACCAAAACTCACTGCTGTGCGTAAAAGTGCATACTCAGAAGCGATTAAAGGATAAAGCCCAAAAGAAATAGCCGTAGCATCAAATTCATTTTTCAAGGCAAATTCATTTAAAGTTTGTATATCTAAAGCTGTATTTTCATAAGCAAAATCATTCCCTATCCACCCAAATTTAATTGCCATATACATAAAAATATCATCAGCATCAGGAGAATGTGCAATAGTAATTTTTTTCATCTATGCTTCCTTTAAATCTTTGCTTTAATTCTAGCAAAATAAATCATTATTTAATTTTATTTTGTTAGAATTCTAACTAAAAATTTAGAATTTTTAAGGAAAGTTATGGATGATAATAAAAGAAAATCTCTAGACGCTGCCCTAAAAAGTTTAGATAAAACCTTTGGAAAAGGCACTATTTTAAGACTAGGGGATAAAGAAGTCGAGCAAATCGATAGCATAGGCACAGGTTCAGTTGGGCTTGATCTTGCTTTAGGTATAGGCGGTGTTCCAAAAGGAAGAATTATAGAAATTTATGGACCTGAAAGTTCAGGTAAAACCACTCTAACTTTACATATTATCGCAGAATGCCAAAAAGCAGGTGGAGTTTGTGCTTTTATCGATGCAGAACATGCGCTTGATGTAAAATATGCTAAAAATTTGGGTGTAAATACAGATGATTTGTATGTTTCTCAGCCTGATTTTGGAGAACAAGCCTTAGAAATTGTAGAAACTATAGCAAGAAGTGGCGCAGTAGATCTTATCGTAGTAGATAGCGTTGCAGCACTTACTCCAAAAGCAGAAATTGAAGGCGATATGGGCGATCAACATGTAGGACTTCAAGCAAGACTTATGTCTCAAGCTCTAAGAAAACTTACAGGTATAGTTCATAAAATGAATACCACAGTAATTTTTATCAACCAAATTCGTATGAAAATCGGTGCTATGGGTTATGGTACTCCTGAAACCACAACAGGTGGAAATGCATTAAAATTTTATGCTTCTGTGCGTTTAGATGTTAGAAAAGTAGCAACCTTAAAACAAAACGAAGAACCTATAGGAAACCGCGTTAAAGTAAAAGTAGTTAAAAATAAAGTTGCTCCTCCATTCAGACAAGCTGAATTTGATGTGATGTTTGGAGAGGGTTTAAGCCGTGAAGGTGAATTGATCGATTATGGTGTAAAACTTGATATCGTAGATAAAAGTGGTGCGTGGTTTTCTTATAAAGATAAAAAACTTGGACAAGGTAGAGAAAATTCAAAAGCTTTCTTAAAAGAAAACCCTGAAATTGCAGATGAAATCACAAAAGCAATTCAAAATTCTATGGGAATAGAAGGTATGATCAGCGGTAGCGAAGATGACGAAGGAGAAGAATAATGTTAGTAATTGAAGATGTTAGAGCCTATGAAGTTCTTGATAGTAGAGGAAATCCAACCGTAAAAGCCGAAGTTACGCTAAGCGATGGAAGTGTAGGTGCGGCCATAGTTCCAAGTGGTGCAAGTACAGGTTCAAAAGAAGCCTTAGAATTGCGTGATAATGATGAAAGATTTGGCGGAAAAGGCGTTTTAAAAGCTGTTGCAAATGTCAATGAGACCATTGCAGATGAAATTTTAGGACTAGATGCTTTTAATCAAACTCAACTTGATGATACTTTGCGTGAGCTCGATGGAACAAATAATTACTCAAATTTAGGTGCAAATGCGACTTTAGGCGTATCTATGGCAACAGCTCGTGCGGCTGCAGCTGCTTTGGGAATGCCTTTATATCGCTACTTAGGTGGTGCAAATGCGAGCATTTTACCCGTGCCAATGTGTAATATCATAAATGGCGGTGCTCATGCAAACAACAATGTAGATTTTCAAGAATTTATGATCATGCCTTTTGGTTTTACTAGCTTTAAAGAAGCTTTGCGTTCAGTTTGTGAAATTTATGCGATGTTAAAAAAAGAACTCGCAAATTCTGGACATTCTACGGCTTTAGGTGATGAAGGCGGTTTTGCTCCAAATTTAGCTAACAACACAGAACCTATCGATCTTTTAATGACTTGTATCAAAAAAGCAGGTTATGAAAATCGTGTAAAAATTGCTCTTGATGTGGCAAGTACAGAATTTTTCAAAGATGGTAAATACCACATGGAAGGCAAGGCTTTTTCAAGCGAGGCTTTGATCGAACGCTATGTAGAACTTTGTGCAAAATATCCAATTTGCAGTATCGAAGATGGCTTAGCTGAAAATGACTTTGAAGGTTGGATTAAGCTTACTGAAAAATTGGGCAATAAAATTCAGCTTGTAGGCGATGATTTGTTTGTGACCAATGAAGATATTTTAAGAGAAGGTATCATCAAAAAAATGGCAAATGCTGTACTTATCAAACCAAATCAAATCGGAACTATTACCCAAACTATGAGAACTGTGCGTTTAGCGCAAAGAAATAACTATAAATGTGTGATGAGTCATAGAAGCGGCGAAAGTGAAGATGCTTTTATAGCGGATTTTGCTGTGGCTTTAAATACAGGACAAATTAAAACAGGAGCCCTAGCAAGAGGTGAAAGAACCGCAAAATACAATCGCTTGCTTGAAATTGAACTTGAAAGCGATGAATACTTAGGAGAAAAGCTCTGAGCGATTTACTTAAAGAATACGACGAAAGCACAAGAAAAAAAAGTTTTTATACCCATGTTATAAAAATGATTTTTTGGGCTTTTCTTGTTGTAATTGGAGCGATTTATTTTGGCAATATGTTTTTTGGGCAGTATTCTTTAGATACTTTATTAAGCTTAGAAAATACCAAAGAAGAGCTTAATAAAAAGATTATTTTGCTCAAAGAACAAAATGCTAAAGCACAAAAAGATTATTTTGAATTAAAAGGATTATACCCAAATGAAAACTAGAATTTTGGCAATATTTTTTATTTTTACCTCTCTTTTATATGCTGATGAAAATCCTTTTAAGACAGATCAAAATATAACCTTGGTTGCTCCACCTGAATTTCAAAAAGAGGAAGTTAAATTTAATTCTAGTGCAAGAATTTTAAAAAGCATCACTTTTAATTATATCAATTTAGACGGAAGTGAAGATAAGATCGATTTAGATGTCAATAAAAGTATTGATTGGCACGATACTTATACTATATCAAGATTTAAAAGTCCTGATCCTTCAAAAGTACTCGATGTTTCAGTTACTATACCTGAAAAAAATAGCTCCAAACAAGAATCAAACTCAACAGCCAATGTTGAAATACCTTTGCAGGTTGCAAAGATTTATGATTTTATTTCTTATGCGGTTTATAAAAATAAAATAAAACTTAACACTAGTGATGAAATGATTACAGATTTTTCAGTAGGAAATCCAAGTAAAATCGTTATAGATTTTAGATCTAAAATGATTAGCCCTACAAAAAACATACGCCTTAGCAATTCTATTTTTAAACGCATAGACTTTGGATCTCATAAAGGATATTATCGACTTGTAATATATCTTGATGGAACTTATAATTATAGTATTCAAAAAGATGCAACTGGATATATGATTAATCTGCTTTGATGAGGTTTGTTTTTTTAATATGTTGTGCTTGTTTAGTTTTTGCTAATGAAATTTTACTTCTTAGCAAATTCGATAAGCAAGATTTTAACTCTAAAGATTTTAATGCTTATTTGATGAGCGAAAAACTTGATGGAGTGCGTGGAATTTGGGATGGGAAATATCTAAAAACTCGCCAAAATTACAAAATAAAAACTCCTGACTTTTTTACAAAAAATTTCCCTCCTTTTGCTATTGATGGTGAGCTTTGGATAGCAAGAAATAAATTTGATGAAATTTCAGCTTTAATTCGTAGTGGCGATAGTAATTTGACCTTATGGAAGGAAGTAACTTATAATATTTTTGATGTGCCAAATGCTTGCGAAGAATTTCAAATTTCTACTTGTACTCTTAAAAATCGTTTGGCTGTTTTAGAAGAGTATTTGCAAAAATATCCTAGTGCCTATATAAAAATTATTTCTCAAATTCCAGTTGAAAATCAAAATAATTTAAATCAATTTTACGAAAGCATTATAAAAAATCAAGGTGAAGGTATTGTCATACGCAAAAATTTAAGTCCTTATGAAAAAGGCAGAAGTAAAAATGCTATGAAATTAAAACCCTATGATGATGCAGAGTGTGAGTTAGTAGGATTTCGCAAGGGCAAGGGTAAATTTGAAAATCAAGTAGGTGCCTTACTTTGTAAAATGCCTAATGGACAAATCATTAAAATAGGCAGTGGTTT
The DNA here is from genome assembly GCF_012889985.1 of Campylobacter sp. CFSAN093259. Lineage (NCBI taxonomy): Bacteria > Pseudomonadati > Campylobacterota > Epsilonproteobacteria > Campylobacterales > Campylobacteraceae > Campylobacter > Campylobacter sp. CFSAN093259. The sequence goes on along the minus strand of NZ_CP040617.1, from coordinate 1,638,145 downwards.
AAAAGATGAAGATAGAAAAAATCCTCCAAAAATTGGTAGTATTGTGACTTATAAATTTAATGGATTGACCAAAAATTCCTTACCTCGCTTTCCGGTTTTTTTAAGAATAAGAGATGAAAATCCTTGACTTTAAAATTATTTTGTGATAAAATATTTCCTTTTATTTATTCGGGGTGTAGCGCAGTCTGGTTAGCGCACTTGGTTTGGGACCAAGGGGCCGAAGGTTCGAATCCTTTCACCCCGACCATTTTTTATAAATTTATACAAAATGGTGAGTGTAGCTCAGTCGGTTAGAGCATCAGATTGTGGTCCTGAGGGTCGTGGGTTCAATTCCCATCACTCACCCCACTAAGCGCTCGTAGCTCAACTGGATAGAGCGACAGACTTCGGATCTGTAGGTTATGGGTTCGATTCCTATCGGGCGCACCACCAAGATTTTATATGCGTTCATAGCTCAGCTGGATAGAGCAACGGCCTTCTAAGCCGTAGGTCAGAGGTTCGAATCCTCTTGGGCGTACCACTTTAGCGGATGTGGTGAAATTGGCAGACACGCCAGACTTAGGATCTGGTGCAGCAATGCGTGAAGGTTCAAGTCCTTTCATCCGCACCACTTACTTTTATCATTTTCAAACAAGAGTTGATTTCTCATAAATTTTTATTTCATTTTAAAATTTCTTATGATTGTTAGATAAAATGCAAATTTAATTTAGATAAATTTAAAAATTATCTTGCAAAAGATTTGAAAAATAATTAAAATATACAAAATTCAATTCAAGGAGATTAAAATGAAAAAATTAGCTTTAGCAGCTTTAGTTGCTTTAAATGTGTCAGCATTTGCAGATTTGATAGTTATTAATAAAAAAATTTAGTTCCAGTTTCAGCAAGCGAAATGCAAAACAAATATTTCCAAGAGAGTATCAAACCAATTATAGATCAGCCACTTTTTAAAAAGGCAACTTTTTATGAAGCAGATATTGTTGCAAAAGTTGATCCAAAAGAATATAATTCAACTCAAGCTATAATACAAAAAGAATATTTAGATAAAGCAAATATGTTTATTATAAGACAGTTCTTATATTAACTAGTGATGGTAAAAGAGCTAAGCTCTCTACTCTTTCTTGCGAAATTGCAAGTTTTGATAAGAAGGGGTATTTATGTGGAGGAACAGCTGATCATAATTATTCTATTAAGTAAATATTGCAAATAAAAATCCGCCTTGAGTTTTCACTCTTAGTGGAAATCCACTATTAGAACATACTATGAAAAAACATAGTAAGTATAAAGTATATCTAAATTTTAAGCTTTTTAAGTTAAAAATTTCTAGTTTTTTAAATCGTTTTATCTTTTATATCTTTACCGTAAAGACAAAATCAGCACTCATTAAAAATCTTTTTCTTGATTAAATTTTTGTAAATTCATTTTTAGTGTTAAAAATGTGATGGTATTAACTTTATAAAAGTATTATTATATATTTTTTACTTAGGATAGCAATTATGAAAAAAATAATTTTAACCATTCTTTTTTTACTCACTCTTACGCAAGCTAAGGAAATACAAGTTTATGAAAGTCCTACTTGTGGCTGTTGTGATCTTTGGGCTGATTATATGAAAGCTAAGGGTTATGAGGTTAGTGTTCACAAAACCAATGATTTTCTTAAAATCAAAGAAAAAATGGGTATAAAAGATGAGTATCAAGGTTGCCATACGGGTGTGATCGAAGGCTATGCTATTGAAGGGCATGTTCCTGAAAGTGCTATAGCATGGTTGCTTGAAAACAAACCTAAAGATGTTATAGGAATTTCAGCTCCTGGCATGCCGCAAGGAAGCCCAGGAATGGAACAAGGTTATAGTGAAAAATATCCTGTAATTTTGATGAAAAAAGATGGAAGCTATGAGCTTTATGGATATTTTATAGGAGATAAAAAGCTTTAAAGTAAATTCTTAGCTTTTTACTTTTTTGATTTCTTTTTCAAGTATGCTATAAGGAGTTAAGCCTATGAATTTTTCATCCATTTTTCCTTCTTTGAAAAAACTAAGCACAGGCACTCCATATATTTCCCCAATGGCACTTGAAAGGTATTTAGCTGCTCTTTTTTCATAAAACATTGCTAAATTAGATAAACCTTTTTCATCAGCCCAAGCTTTTGCATCGTTTGCATCATTTGCATCACCTAAAACCACAAAGATATTAAAATCATAATTTTTAGCCAAATTCTGTAAAATAGGAATTTGTTCTTTACAAACTCCACAATCTTTTGTGAAAAATATTAAGGCAAAATTTTGTGCTTTATCATTTAGTTTTAGGCTTTTTTCAAAACCATTGTAGGCAAAATTATAGGTTTTATCACTATTTAAAGCTTTAAAATTTTCTCCACTATCACAAGCTACAAAAAATAAAGCTATGATTAAAGCAAAGAAATAAGCTTGGATTCGAAAAATTCCCATGGTTTTTCTCCTAAAATTCTATCTTTTATCATCCCATCTTTAATGATGATGGTAGTAGGGGTTGCAAACACAGCGTAACGATCATTGGTAATTTTAAGATCGTCTTTTAAAACTTTTACATTTTTAAAGTCAAATTGTTCGGCTAAAACCTTAACCACATTGGCATTATCGATGGAATTTATAGCATAAACACTGATTTTATTGGGGTGATTTTGTATGAATTCATCTAAAGAAGGGAGTTCTTTTAAGCAAGAAGGGCAACCATTTTGAAAAAAGACTAAGACTTTTAAACTTGTATTATCATCAGCAAGTTTTACAGCTTTTCCTAAGGTATCTTTAGCTGAAATTTCAGCGCTTTTTTCTCCAACTTTTCCAGTATCTTTTGAATTTTCAAAAGAACAAGCATTGAGCAAGAACAAAATGCTTAAGATTAAAAGGCTTTTTTTCATTTTAACACCCCATGTTGTAAGATAAGGGTTCGATCTGCGAATTTGGCTAAATCAGGATTGTGTGTGATTAAAACTATGGTTTTGCCTTCATTTTTTAATTTTTGCAAGGTTTGAAGAACGATTTGTTCATTGGCTTCATCTAAATTTCCTGTGGGTTCATCTGCGAGTAAAAGCTCTGGGTTGTTGATCAAAGCTCTTGCTATACAAACTCTTTGTTGTTCCCCGCCACTTAATTGGCTAGGTAAATGAGTGAGTCTATGTGAAAGTCCTACTTTTTCAAGAACCATTTTGGCATCTTCTTCATCTACGCTTGAGTGATAATACTGAGAAAGCATAACATTTTCTAAAGCGTTAAGATAGGGGATAAGATGAAATTGTTGAAAGACAAGTCCTATTTTTTCACGACGCAAGGTGATTTTTTGCTCCTCATCCATTTGCTCTAGGTTTTCATTGTCTAAGATATACTCTCCAGAGCTTGGAGTATCCATGAGTGATAGTATGTTTAAAAGCGTTGATTTTCCACTTCCTGATGGACCCATGATGGCAAGCCATTCTCCTTCATAGACGCTTAAGTTGATATTGTTTAAGGCTTTAACTTTGCCAAATTCTTTATTTAAGTTGTTTATTTTAATAAGTTCTTTTTTCATCATTCACCTTTCAAATTTTCACACACATTGATTTTTAATGCTCTTTTTATAGGAAAAAATGCAGCCAAAAAGGCAAAAATCAAAGAAATGATTAAGGCTATAAAAACAGCTATAAATCTAAAATCAATACTAGAATTAAAAATCAAATAACCAAAGACATTGGCTAAAAATATCCCACAAAAAGCTCCGATTAAACTAGCAAAAAAACTTACTATAAAGCATTCACTAGCAAAAAGTTTAAAAATTTCACTTTTTTTCGCACCCAAGGCTAAACGCAGTGCGATTTCTTTTTTGCGAGAAAATATAATAGAGCTTAAGGTTGTATTAACGCTAGTAGTGACTATGATCAATACTACAAGTATGATTAAAAACATTAAAGCTTTGATTTTTCCAAGTACTAAACCTTCACTTAAGGATACTGAAGATATAGGTTTTGCATCGATGAATTCATTGTTGATTGCTTGTGTTTTGGCTTTAACTTCATCAAAATTTCCATAAACTACAGCATTAGCATAGTTAATACCGGCTCTATCGCTTAAATTTTGCACCACGCTTAAAGGGGCTAAAACAATGCTATCAAATTCATCATTGCTTGAAAGTATGCCTTTTATGGTAAGTTTTATGCTTTTTCCATTGTTTGGATTGTAAATTTGAAGTTCATTACCTGTTTTTAGGCCTAGTTGCTTGGCTAAATTAACTCCTAAAAAGGCTGAATTTTCATCAAAATCATTTAGAGAAAAGCTTCCTTCTTTAACTTCTAAAAAAGGTTTAGTGATTTTTAAAGCCCTAAAATCAGTGCCTAAAACTACTCCGCTTGTACTGCCTAAATTTAAAAAATCATACAAAAAAGGAGTTAAAGCCCTAGCCTTTAAATTTTCTTTTATTTTTTCATACTCAGCATTGGAGATAAAATTTTCATCCCGCTTAGGACTTATCATTACATTTGCTCCATAAGCTTTTAATTCTTTAGAAAGTTTGGTGTCAATATCAAAATAAATATTTAAAAAAGCTGAGCAAGTAAGTGCTCCTATAAAAACACTTAAAACTATAATAAAAAGTCTTTGATAAGAAAAGCTAATGCTTTTAAAAAGTTCATTAAGGAAAAACTTATCTACCATAAAGCACTCCTGCAGCTGAAAGTTGTGTGATATTTTTTATAGGAAGCAAGCAACCTAGTAAGGCAATAAGTCCTGCAAAAATAAAGCTTAAAGGTAAAGCTATAAAGGCTATATCAATAAAATATCCAAAAATACTAAGGCTGATGATTTGAGAAAGTGCTGTGCCAAAAATAAATCCAAATAAAGCAGCAAATAAAGCTACGATTAAATTTTCACCAGCAAAGATGAGATAAATTTGAAAAGTATTAGCACCAAGTACTTTTAAAAGTCCTATTTCTTTTTTTCTACGATGAATTTCAGAACTCATTAGACTTGAAATCGCAATACTTGCAACAATAAGACAAATAATGCAAGTAATGCCCATTAAGGATTGGATCTTTTTAACCACCAAGCTTTGAGCATCGCTTATAGCATTTAGAGCTTTTGCATCAGCACCTGGCAAGCCATCGCTAATTTGACTAGCGATTGAGCCTACATAAGCTGAGCAATACCATTTGTCATATTCTAACTGATCTAATTTTTCTTCGCCCATGCGACGTACTTTTTCAGAAAGGGCTGATTCAGGTATGGTAAAAGCTCTTACTTCTGTACTTGAGTAAAGCCCTTGTTTGTTGAGTAAATCTTGAGCTAAATTTAAAGGAGCGATGATTTTATTTGACATTTTAGGATTGGCATGAAGTAAAATGCCTACGATTTTTGCTTCTTTGCTTTGATTGTTTTCTCCTATGAGTTTGATAGTATCTCCTAATTTTAGTTTATTGTTTTTAGCAAAGTCTTCGCCTAGCATGATTTCATTGCTATCATCTTTTGCCCATTCTCCTTGCACTGCTAAATAAGGATAAAGACTTTTTATACCTGTGATAAAATCATCATCATCTTTAATTTTTATGGCTTTTTGAAAATAAGCACCATAAATAAGTGCTTTTTGCTGGGAGTTTTCAATTGTGATTTTACCTTCCAAAAAAGGAGCAAGTGCGGTGATGTTGTTACGCCAATAAATGTCTTTAATCATATATAAATTTTTTTCTTCTAGGTAGTTTTTGTTTTTTAAGGGTTCATAAAGTTCATTACCTATTTCTATACTAAGGCTTGAGCCTTTGGGTAAAACAAGGATATTAGAGCCATAGCTTTTGAGTTGTTTAGTTACTTCATCACCTATACTTAGGGTAATATTTAGCATAGTAGAGAGCAAAAGCGTGGCTAAAAAACAAGTAAGAAAGGCTAAAAATTTTTGAATTTTGTTTTTAAATATAGAGTTAAAAATCATTTTAGCCAACATCATTTCTCCTTTGGATTAAAAATTGGGCTTCGTTTTCTTCTACATATTTTGTAGGATCTTTTTTAAATTCTTCATAGTTGTTTTGATTTGAAAAATAATAAGTAACCCCTTTATAGCTATAAGAAAAAGGAGCTTGGGTGTTTATAACCTTTGTTTTTGATACAGGATCTTGCACTTCAATTTCTTTGATTTGACTAAAATAATTAGATCCTGCTATTACATCTTTAACATCTATGGTGATTTTTTTACCATCGTATTCGTATTTGAGTGGGATAGGATTGCAACCCCCGCTTTTACCTACACTTGGCAAGAAAATACGCACATTGCAAGAAATGCAAATGAGTTGTCCATCTTTTTTGATATAGCCCATATCTCCACAAATCATACAAGCATCAAAAACAGCTACAGGAGAATCCTTATCTTCTCTTTTGTTGATAAGAAAAAACCTTATCACTTTGCCTTCAGCACTGATATAAGCAAAGCGGTGGAGTTTGTTGTCCCTTAAAAGAGCTATATCAAAGATAAATTTGCCATTCTTATCGGGTAAAATTTCTTTAGGCTCATCTATGGTTAAAGGCTTAGAGCTTACCATAAAAAAGTATAAAACAATGCAAAAACTTACAACACAGGAGATAAAAACACTGGAAAAATAGCGATTAATAAGACTTGTTTTAGCTTCGTTTTTGCGATAATTTATATCTAAAATTTGTTTTTTGCTTATATTTTTTTTGCGAATTTTTAAGCTTAAGAATGCTAAAAAAGTGATGAAAATTAAATAAACATAAATTCCAAAAACACCAAAATAATTACTTTTTCCTACAAAACTCACCAAAAAAGCATGAGTTTCTATGATGGAATTTCGCATTAAAGTAAGCAAGATATTGGCTAGAGCTTTATCGCTTTCTATAAGGATAAGCAGTAAAAACAGCATAAAGCTTGTTTTTTGATTAAAATTTTTTTGCCATTTTAAAAAGAAGAAAATCAAAATACAAACAAGCAAGGCTAAAGCAATAAAACCTAAAGAACTTATACCTTCGCTATCGATTAAAGAGCTAGTAAAAATAGGGAAATCTTGACTTAAAAAATAATAATGCAAAGCGGTGCAAAAACTTAAAATTCCCAATAAAATAAAATTTAAAATTTCAATTTTTTTCCAAAAATAAAATATAAAGCTTACTAGCAATAAACCTATAAAAACAAAATCAAAATTAAAGATTAAATTTTCGGTTTTTAAAAATTGTGCTGCGATAAAAAAAGCAAAATATCCAAATAAAAAGCCCAAAAAAACTACGAAAAAACTTTTAAAAATATATTTTTTATTAGGAGTGATAAAGGCCATTAAAATACTTAGCGGTAAAACACTGATAAGAAAATGCACAAAATATATACTCATAATTTACTCTTTAAACATTGTTATTTTAATTTTTCAAATAAAAATAAAAATATTCAAACACTCGGAAAATCCGAGCGTAAAATTATTTTGGCGTGCCTGTGTATTTGAATTTATAATCTACTTTAAAAGGTTCAAACCACTTACCCACACCTGTTTCTTCATCAACATGGCGTCCAAAACCTTGTTTTTCTGGATTTGAGATATAAAAAGTAAGTTCATAATTTCCTACGCCAAAGCCACCTTTTTTATCTTTTTCCATAGCAATATTTGCACCATAGTGAGGACCATCATCAGCCACCATAGGCATCAAAGTTCCACGTTTAATTGCACCTGTGTCGGTATTTTTAAGTTCATAAGCTATAGTTAAATAAGGCATCCAAAAACCTTCTGGAAAACCATTTGGATTGTTTTTAAGTGCGTGAATGTCAGCTTCTAGGTGAATATCTGCTAAAGATGCAGCTAAATCAATACCTCTTGGCTCCATTTCAATAGGTTGTAAATAAACAGCGGCTATTTCCATGCCATTAAGTTCTTTTGGATCGCCGATCGGCACTTCGCCTGCAAATAAATTTGTACTAATAACCGCAGCTGCAGCAACTACTGATAAAACTTTTTTTATCATGATTTTACTCCTTTTTTTGAAATTTGTTTTGTTATTAAAATGCCAATAATTAGCATAATTAAAACTATAAATTGAGGGATTAAAGTTTCATAGTAAGGATAAATTCCAAGCCATAAAATCGGTTCAAAATTCATAGGTATAAGACTAGGAATGATGACTTTTCCTTCTATGAGTTCGGCTATGCCTTTGCCTGTAAAAACAAAAACCATGTAAAAAATAATGTAAGAAGTGATATAGAAAAATTGTTTTACAGGTATGCGAATGGCTCCTGCTTTTAAAAGAAAATATAAAACAATAAGTATTAAAATTCCAAGTCCAAGTCCGCCAAAAACAGCACCAAAATCAGTGCTTGTTTTAGCATCAAAAAGCAAGGCTTGATAAAAAAGCACAGTTTCTGCACCTTCTCTATAAACAGCTAAAAATACGGTAATCCAAAGGGTTTTTGCACTATTGTTTGATATAGCATCTATAGCACTTTGTTTGATAAAGCTTGTCCATTTTTTATTTTGTGCGTTTGAAAGTAGCCAAAAGCCCACATAAAAGAGTAGTAATACGGCTATAAGCATGGTAATACCCTCTATAAGCTCTCTACTTTGTCCTGCATTTTCTTTAAATAGCCAAGAAACTCCAAAAGCGGTAACAAAACTTAAAATTACTCCTGTAAAAAGAGCACTATAGGCGATATTTAAACGATTTTTGTTGCCACTTTGCACAAGATAAGAAACAATGGCTACAACGATAATCAAAGCTTCCAAGCCTTCACGCAAAATAATACCTAAAGCCCATATAAACAGCGAATAAGGAGTAGAATCTTGAATTTTATCCACGCTGCTGGCTATGAGTTGTTCTAAGTCATTAAAAGTAGCTTCAAGCTCTTTTTTATCTGTACTTGCTTTGATAAGAGCTACGCTTTTGGAAAATAAACTTTCTATTTTAAGTTTTAAGCCGCTATCTACAGCACCGATTTTATTTTCCATACCGCTTGCTTCAAAAATATCTAGATAAATTCCTTGTAAATCATCTACTATAGAAGCACTAAAGCCATCATAATTTTTTAAAATTTCATCTAAAGCAAGTTTGATATCATTAGAAACTTTGGCATAATCTTTGCCTTTTGTTTCATCATTAAAGCCTGAAATTTGCAAACTTGAAAGTTCTGAATTTGGAATTTGTAAGAAAACATCAAAAATTTGTTCTTCTATGTTATCTAAGCCATCTCTTAAGCCTTTTTCATCTATTTTTGCATCGTTGATTTGGCGTATAAGGGTGCGTATGGCTTGTTGAATTTTTTGATCGTTTCCTGCTTTGGTAAATTTATTTACTAAAATTTCTACTTTGGTATTGCGATAATCACTAAATAAGGCATCATTTAAAAAATCTTTACTAGTTTGGTAGTTTTTTTCTTTAAAAGCATTAGCTGCCTGTGAAAATTTGGTAGAGATATTATCTAGTATAAATTGCAATCTTACGTCCATTGCAGCGGCAGCTTGTAAATCAGTGCTTGCATTATCATCTGTAAGTTTGCTTGTATCATTATTTATAGGTATAGGAGCTTGGGTGGTTAAAGAGCTTTGTGCTAAATCTTTTTTATCTACACCCATCATTTGTGCGATTAAAGCTTCTGCATCAGCTTCGCGTTTGGCATTGGCTTCTAGGCTTGATTTTTCAGCTTTAGCCTTATCATAGTTTATATCGCTTGCTTCTGCTTTTAAACGATATCCATTTTGTAAAATCGGAGCTACTTCATCAAGATCATAATAAAGACTATCAATTAAAGCATTAATTTGTGTCAAAGGAGCTTCATCTTTATACATGCGACGCAAATTTACAAATTTACGCTCCATAGTGATAGCTTTTCTTCCTATGTTTCTTCCTATTGAGCCTTCCATATTTTCAAAATGTTGAAAATACGCATCTTCGCTAAGCTTTTTGGCGCCTAGATTATCGCCCTTTTTATAAGTTTCTATGCTTTGTTTTAGCATATCTTTGATAAGATTTGCTTCATTAATATAATCATCTACCCTAGCAAAAGCTGAGCTTGATAAAAAAATACTTATAATTAAAAATATAATTTTAAAAATTTTCATTATCATTATCCTTGATTTTTGATAAAAATAATATTTATTATCAAAATAAATAATGGCTAGTATAATACTAAAAATCTTAAATAGAACTAAAAAATAAGCTTTTATGTTGATAATATTTTTTTATTAAATTATAAAATGTATTTTAATAAATATTTAAATATATTTTATTTTTGTGATTTAATATGGGTTGTTTTTAAGTATCGCAAGGTCTTCTTCTAAGCTATGGACTTTGGGATATTGTTTTTGTGTTTTTTAATTTTTCCTTTTTTCGATGTTTTAAAAGCTTAATAAAAATCAAAAAATCATTTATTGCGTATTCTTTAAGGAGATATAGCTATAGTATATTTTAGACTAAGCAGATATATCCAAAAGTTTATCTTTTTTATTGGTATTTGTGTTTGTAGAATTGCTATTGTCTTTATTTGCTTCTTCTTTCTCAGCCTTAGCTTCTACTTTTTCTTTTTTTCTTGAAATTTTAAAGTTGAAGTTATGCTAATTCTTTTGCTTTCAAAATTTGTATCTATTATCCCCCTGCAAGGCGTGTTAAGTAACATTAGCAAGCTCCTGATTTCTCATTTAAAATTATAATTTTAGATTATATTAAAAATTGTATAAAACAAGATAAAACTTAAATTTATTGAAATAAATTTTTATCCATTTAATTCGCTTTTAAAAGCATCAATCATTTATATTTTGCTTATTGTTTCATAGTGTAAAAATTTTTAAAATAGGATTTTATCTTAAAAAATTTATGATTTTTAATTTCAGATATTGGTTCCCTTGAAAAATTTTAAAAAGTTTAGTAAAAAATATTAAGTTTTAAAAATATCATCCGATTTAAATAAAGTCTTAAGACTCAATCTAAAAGGAGGATGTATGGTTTCAGATGTTTCTATGGGTAATGTTAATTTAATGACTGCTGTTAATACTTCAGTTTTGAAAAAATCTATGGACACAAACGAGGCATTGATGAATGAACTCATCGAAGGTATGGAAGGTGTCTCTCAAGCCTCCGCTCCACAAGCTTCTAGCTCTAGTGGTTTGGATATTTACGCTTAAATATCTTAAGAACAAGCTTAAGAACTTTTTGGTATCTTGGGCTTGTTTTTTTAAATAATTATTTCTTTAGTATTTTTTCGTTATAATTTTACCATTTTATTTATCGTATTAAATTTTTACAAATATTTACTTAGGAGCAAGGATGCAAATGATAAAGAAGATGGTTTTAAGTGAAACTTTCCCTGGTATTTTGCTTATATTTTTTACATTTTTAGCTTTATTATGTAAAAATTCTTCTTTAAGTGTTATTTATACAGATTTTTTTCATGCTAATTTTACAGTAGGATTTGATCATTTTCAAATTTCAAAATCGTTGGATTTATGGATAAATGATGGTTTGATAGCTATATTTTTTCTATGTATAGGGCTTGAGTTAAAATATGAAATTTTACGTGGGCAACTTAAAAATATAAGAGCTGTATCTTTACCTATATTTGGAGCTTTAGGGGGTATGATTACTCCGGCTTTAATTTTTATTGCTATTAATTATTCTCATGATTTTGCTATGAAAGGTTGGGCAATACCTACAGCAACTGATATAGCTTTTGCAGTGGGTATTTTAATGCTTTTGGGAAATAAAATTCCTACAAGTTTAAAACTTTTTTTACTCTCTTTAGCTATTTTTGATGATTTGGGTGCTATTGTTATTATTGCTTTGTTTTATACAGATCAGCTTTCAGCTTTAGCAATTATTATTTGTTTGTTTTGTATATTTGCTCTGCTTTTGTTAAATTATTATCACATCACCCATCTTTCTTTGTACGTGTTGGTAGGTGTTGTGTTGTGGATAGCTATGCTTAAAAGTGGAGTGCATGCAACTTTGGCTGGTGTGATCATTTCTTTGTTTATACCTCTTGATACAAAAAATAAAAAACCTTATTTACATGAAGTTCTTAAGGATTTAAATCCTTGGGTAGTTTATTTTATTTTACCTTTATTTGCTTTTGCCAATGCTGGAATTGATATTAGAGATATGCATCTTGGTTCAGTATTTTCTCCTGTAAGTCTTGGGATTATTTTAGGACTATTTTTAGGAAAACAATTAGGTGTTTTCACTTTTTGTTTTATTGCTATCAAACTTAAACTTGCAAAATTACCTGAAAATATTAAATATGGAAAATTTTATGGTATATGTATTTTAACAGGCATCGGTTTTACGATGAGCTTGTTTATTGATGGTTTGGCTTATAAAAATAGTGATATTTTTGAATATGCGGATAAACTTGCTATTTTAGTAGCTAGTTTTTTAAGTGCCATTGTTGGTTTTGTTTATCTTAAGATTGTTAAATGAATAATATAGTACATAAATTAAAAACTTTAGTTTTAAATGAGGCTTTTGGCGGCGTTTTACTTATAGTTTGCACTTTGCTTGCTTTGCTTGTGCAAAACGGGTCTTTTAGCGAACATTATCGAGAATTTCTAAATTTAAAAGTCGGATTTAGTGTAGGTGAATTTGAGCTTAACAAGCCTTTTTTACTTTGGATAAATGATGGGCTTATATCTATATTTTTCTTTGCTATAGGGCTTGAGCTTAAGAAGGAATTTTTGCACGGAGATTTTAAAAATCCTAAAAATATTGTTTTGCCTTTTATGGCTGCGTTAGGGGGTATACTTATACCAGCAATGTTGTTTGCTTTGGTGAATATAGGAGATGCTTATACTTTAAAAGGTTGGGCAATACCTACAGCTACAGATACAGCGTTTGCCTTAGCGATTTTAATGATGTGCGGCAAGCACATTCCATCAAGTTTAAAAATTTTCTTACTTTCTTTGGCTATTTTTGATGATGTGGGTGCTATTTTAATTATAGCTATTTTTTATACGACAAAATTATCAATAGCTGCTTTTGTAATTGCAGGACTTGCTATTTTGGTAATGCTTATTTTAAATCTTTTAGGGATAACAAGAAAGTCTTTTTATTTTATTTGCTCAGTTATTCTTTGGATTAGTGTTTTAAAAAGTGGAGTACATGCAACTTTAGCTGGAATTGTAACAGCATTTTTTATACCGATGCAAACTAAAAATGGGGAAGCATTTTTAGAAGAAATTTATGAAAGCTTAAAATTTTGGATTGCTTTTATTATTTTACCTTTATTTGCTTTTGCTAACGCTGGAGTAAATTTATCCAATATCGATATAGGAGCAATTTTTTCAGGTGTAAGTATAGGTATTTTCTTAGGGCTTTTTGTGGGTAAACAAGTGGGTGTATTTTTATTTTCTTATTTGGCAATCCGCTTTAAATTTGCAGCTTTGCCCCAAGGTTCAAATTTGAAACAACTTTATGGGGTTTGCATACTTACAGGAATTGGTTTTACAATGAGTTTGTTTATTGATGGATTGGCGTATGAAGTTAGTGATATTTTTAATTATGCAGATAACTTAGCTATTCTCATAGCCTCATTTTGTTCTGGGATTTGGGGTTTTATTTATCTTAAATTCTTTACTACTCGATCTTAAGGGGATTGATGAGGCATATTTTTTTCATCATCACGATTATATTTTTTATAAGTGGATGTAGTTTTTATCAGAATCTAAACTATCGTCCTAGTTACAACACAAATAAAGAAGCAAGGCTCAAGGTTATTGCAAATGAATGGAAAAAAACCCCTTATGTTTTAGGTGGAACTAGTAAAAAAGGTGCTGATTGTTCAGGATTTACACAGAGCGCATTAGCTCAGCTTAATATACGCATACCTCGCACTACAAAAACTCAATTAGGTTCTGGAAGAAAAGTTTCTAAATCAAAATTGCAAACAGGAGATTTGGTATTTTTTAAGACAGGTAGAGGGCCAAATGGTATGCATGTTGGTATTTATATGAGCAAGGGAAAATTTATACATTTATCTACTAAAGATGGAGTAAAAGAAGTCGAGCTAAATAGTTCTTATTGGAAGGCTCGTTATATAGGAGCAAGAAGGTATTAAAGTGAAAATAGGTGTATTTGATAGCGGAGTAGGAGGGCTTAGTGTTTTAAAATCTCTCTATGAAGCTAGGCTTTTTGATGAAATTATCTATTATGGAGATACCGCAAGAGTTCCTTATGGAGTGAAAGATAAAGATACTATTATAAAGTTCTGTCTTGAAGCATTGGATTTTTTTGAACAATTTCAAATTGATATGCTTATCATTGCATGTAATACTGCTAGTGCTTATGCTTTAGATGCTTTAAGAGCAAAAGCACATTTTCCAGTATATGGCGTAATTGATGCAGGGGTTGAAGCAACGATAAAAGCTTTGCATGATAAAAATAAAGAAATTTTAGTCATTGCGACAAAAGCAACCATTAAATCAGAAGAATATCAAAAGCGTTTGTTATCTCAAGGATATACAAATATAAATGCTTTAGCTACAGGGCTTTTTGTGCCTATGGTTGAAGAAGGTATTTTTGAAGGAGATTTTTTGCAAAGTGCTATGGAATATTATTTTAAAAATATCACAACTCCAGATGCTTTGATACTCGCTTGCACTCATTTCCCTTTACTAGGACGTTCTTTAAGTAAGTATTTTGGTGATAAAACAAAATTAATTCATTCAGGAGATGCTATAGTTGAATTTCTTAAAGAAAGAGAAAATATAGATTTGAAAAATCATAAAGCAAAATTACATTTTTATGCTTCAAGCGATGTTGAATCTTTAAAAAATACTGCTAAAATTTGGCTAAATTTATTAAGGAAATAAAATGATAGAATTGAAAAAACCAGATGAAATAGAAAAATTAAGAATAGCAAATCAAATTGTAGCAAAAACTTTAAATTTTTTAGAGAATGAAATTAAAATAGGAATGAGCTTAAAACAAATCGATAAAATGGCAGAAGATTATATTTTAAGCCTTGGCGCCAAGCCATCATTTAAGGGACTTTATGGTTTTCCAGGTGCCATTTGCACATCTTTAAATCAAGTTTGTATCCATGGAATTCCAGATGATAAAATTATCAAAGAGGGTGATATTTTAGGTCTTGATGTGGGAAGTTTGATTGATGGGTATTATGGGGATGCAGCAAGAACTATTGCTATAGGAGAAGTTTCACCCGCTGATAAAGCTTTAATCTCTTGTGCTAAAGACGCGTTATATCATGCTATAGATATTATTCGTGATGGAATGCGTTTTAAGGAACTTTCAGCTGCTTTAGGCGAATTTATCCATGTAAGAGGTTTTGTCCCGCTTCGTGGATATTGCGGGCATGGTATAGGACGAAAGCCCCATGGAGAGCCTGAAATTTTAAACTATTTAGAAAAAGGTGCGAGTGCAAAAAGTGGCCCTAAAATTAAAAATGGAATGGTGTTTTGCATAGAGCCTATGATATGCCAAAAAGATGGAACACCAAAGCATTATAATGGAAAATGGGATGCTGGAAGTATTGATGGGCTGAATGCGGCTCATTATGAACATTGTGTTGCCGTGATTAATGGGCGTGCTGAAATTCTTTCTATGATATGATATTAAATTATAAAAATAATATTTTTTTCTTAAAATCCTAAAAATTTAAAATTTTTTAATAATATTGTAGTAATATTCTTTAATAAGTTAAGTTACTAAATGATATTTTATAGCAGATTAAGTGTTTTTAGAATAAAATGTCACATCGTATTAAACTAAAACATAAATATGGTTTAGATAATTTAATAAAAATTGTTAAATTATCTAAATATTTATTTTAGTTTAAAGAGATCTTTTAAGATCTCGTTTGGGTTAGGCTATTTCCCTCCCCCTTTTTATTCGTAGCCTAACTCTCTTTTAGAGTTTGGAAAATCTCTTTAAGCTAAAATATATTATATTTGCTTAAAGAGAACAAACGATTACTATTCTTATTTAAATAAATTTTTAAAATCCATTGTAGAGTTATAAATTCCAGCATTATCCATAGTTTCGCCCATGGTAATTGCGGTTGATAATTCTGATAGAATGATTTTTATTTCATCTCTTTTATCTTGTATATAGGCCAATACACCTTCGTAATTACTTGTTTGAAGAATTAAAAGTGGATTAGCAATTTCAAATTCAAAAAGTTTTTTACCAACATAAACATTGAAAATATTTCCAAAAAGAGCTGTTCCCATGAAAGAGCAGTTTTGTATAAGTTGTGACGCTGTGGCATCAAGAGTTCTTTTTTGCATATCATCTGAATTTTCATCTATTCTTTCTAGAATGCTTTTTTCTATTTTTTTTAAAGACATATCAAGCACTTGAAGTGCTCCTATAAAATCATTTGCATCATTGATTTGAGAGCAAATTTGATTTGCTTTAAATTCATTCACGCCCTGAATTTCACCTAAGTGTTTTTTAAATATATCTAAATCACTTTTCATTGTTTACCTTTCAAAAATATTGCTAAATATTTAAAAAGCAAAAAGTGTTCCTAAATTAGGATAAGTTAGAATTTACCCAAAAAACAATCTCATTGCCAATTTTATTCAAGGCTTTTTGAAAAGCATTATAGGTAGAGCGGATATCTTTTTTTTCTATTTTTTCTTTGGTATTGAAAATTTTATGAGCTATTATTTGATTGTTTTCAAGATTTATGAAATTTACGCTTATAGAAATTTGAGCGTAGTTTTCATTGTTATTAAGAATTTGCTCAAAAGAGTTAATCCTGCTTTCAAGAGAATAATCCGCACTTAAAGAGCTTGTTGAAGAAAGTAAGGTTGTAAAAATATTGCTTTGTTCAAATTTTGATAAAATTAAAAAAGAATAAAGATTGCTTGGTAAATCTCCCCAGAAATAATGTGCGTATTTGTTGCTAAAACCATTATCTATATAAACAATAGCTCTTGAGTTTAAATACAAAGGTGCATTTGCATTGCGAATTTTAAGAATTTTACCAGTTTTTTTAAAAAAAATATTTGAGTCTATTCCTTCGTCTTTTAATATGATATTTTCATTTTTATTGATGGTTTCGTGTCTTAAAGAGCATCCGCATAACATAAAAATAAAAGTCAAAATACAGAATAATTGCTTTAGCATTATTTTTCTCCTGGTCCAAGTTTAGGTTTAGTTTCTTTAAAAATCAAATCAGCAGGGCTGTTTTGTAAATTTTCTATTAGAATATTGCTTTCAATTAAAACCCGTTTAAAAAGTTCTAAATTTTGCATCAAAGATGCTTTAATATCATCATAAGTGTTTAATTTTTCATCAGCTTTTTTTATGAAATTTTTTAAAATCATTGTGCTTTCTTTTATGTTTTTAAGACTGGAGTTGAAATTTTGCGCACTAAGGCTTATATTATCAGCCATTTTTCCTATTTTTAAACTTGCGTTTGAAAGATTAAGACTTAAATTTTTAGAATTAGCGTTTAAATTTGCACTTAATTCTGCTAGATTTTGCAAAAGGATTTCTAGATTTTTAAGATTTTTTTCGCTTAAAAGTTCTTTTGATTTATCATCGGCCGTTTTAACCAAAGAAAAAATATGTTCACTTTGTCTGTCTATGGTCGCTAAAAAACTTTCTTTAAAAGGAATGACTGGAAGTTTTCCCTGCATAGATACTAGATCTTTACTATTTTTACTTCCGCCTTGAAGTTGGATAAATTTAAGTCCTGTGATACCTTGAAGTTGCAAAGTAGCAAAAGTATCTTCTTTTATAGGGGTATTGTTTTTGACCTTGATGCGTATGTTAACGCCGAGTTCATCTTGATTGTAAATGCTGATTTCTTCTACGCTACCTACTTCCACGCCCAAAAGCCTTACGGGTGCTTTTATGCCAAGTCCTGCAACGGATTCTTGTGTGTGAATTTCATAATACTTAAAACTTTCTTCTTTAGAGTATCCACCAAGCCAAAGTATGAAACCAAGGCTTGCAAAAAATACTCCAAAAACAAAAAGTCCTACAAAAAAATAATTTGCTCTATTTTCCACTTTTACTCCATAAATCTTTTAAAAAGTCGTTCATTTTGCAAGCGTAATTCTTCATA
Source organism: Campylobacter sp. CFSAN093259 (assembly GCF_012889985.1). Lineage (NCBI taxonomy): Bacteria > Pseudomonadati > Campylobacterota > Epsilonproteobacteria > Campylobacterales > Campylobacteraceae > Campylobacter > Campylobacter sp. CFSAN093259. The sequence continues at coordinate 1,620,139 of NZ_CP040617.1, read as the reverse complement.
AGTGCCGCAAAATCCAACTTTTTTATTTTCTAAAATGATAAAACGATCGAGTAAATTTTTCATACTTTCTTTATCATGTGTAACCAAAATGATATTTAGATCAAAACTTTTTTTTAACTCTAAAACCAAATCGTCAAATTCACGACTACTATGAGGGTCAAGTCCTGAAGTAGGTTCATCTAAAAAAAGCAATTTACTATCAAGTGCTAAAGCTCTAGCAATTGCCACTCTTTTTTGCATACCGCCACTAAGTTCGCTTGGAAATTGTTTTAAAACACTTTCGTTTAAGCCTACCATTTTTAGCTTCATTAAAACCAGTTCTTGTATGCTATTTTCATCTAAATGAGTGTATTCTTTTAAAGGAATAGCGATATTTTCATAAACATTAAAAAAGCTAAAAAGTGCAGCAAACTGAAAAACCACACCCCATTTTTTACGCAAAGCAAGTGCATCTTCTTCGTTGATATTTTTAAGTTTATAGCCTAAAATTTCATATTCTCCATCATCAAAATGTTCAAGCATAAGCATTTGTTTTAAAAGGACGGATTTTCCACTTCCACTACCTCCTAAAATACCAAAAATTTCGTTTTTTTTGATTTCAAAACTTACGCCATCATGGACAATTTTTTCTCCAAATTTTGTAATGATATTTTGTGCTTTAATAACCATTTAAATTCCTGTAGAAGTTAAAATAACAGAGAATAAAGCATCAAAAGCTATCACCCAAAAAATAGCATTTACAACGCTTTTTGTTGTATAAATTCCTATACTTTGTGTAGTGTTTTTTACCTCAAAACCACGAAAACAAGCAATAAGTCCTATCAAAAATCCAAAAATAGGTGCTTTTGCAAGTCCTATAAAGATATGTTTTATATCTACAGCTTCTCTAAAGCGTCTTAAAAATTCGGCAAAAGAAATATCAAGATTTAATTTTGCAACCATCATTCCACCTATAATACTGATTGCATCGCTAATGGCAACGATTAAAGGCATAGCTACTACCAAAGCCATGACACGTGGAATAACAATAAATTCAAAAGAACGAAAACCCATAGTATTCATAGCTGCAATTTCATCAGTAATTTTCATCACCCCAATTTGTGCGGTATAAGAGCTTGCACTTCTTCCTGCGATCACTATGGCAGCGATTAAAGGTGCAAGTTCTCTAGTGGCTGAAATTCCCATCAAATCCACTATGAAAATATTGGCTCCAAATTGTGCGAGTTGGTAAGCAGCCTGATAGGCTAAAACCACTCCTACTAAAAGAGCGGTTAAAATAACTATAGGTAAGGCTTTAAAAGCAGAATTTTCTATATGATATAAAAAAGCAATAAAGCGAAAATTTTTAGGATTTTTGAGGCATAAAAAAAGACTTGTGAAAAAAGCTCCTGTGAAATTGATGAATTTTCTTAAAATTTTTAAAAGTTCTAAACTTAATTTTCCAAGATCGATAAAGTATTCACTGAAATTTTGATGTGATTTTTTTGTTTTGCCTAGTCTTTGGTAGTTTTTTTCACAAAGTTCAAAAAGGGTTTGAAAGCGTGAATTTAAGCCTTCTTTGGTGATTTTAATATTTTTATTTTTAAGGTCATTTTCCAAAGCAAGGAAAAATCTCACTCCAGCGGTATCGATTGCTTTTAGATCTTTAAAATCAAAAATCACTTCCTTGCTTTGGATCAAAGCTAAAAAATCTTTTATTTTTAACTTATAAATACTTGTTTTATCCCAAATTCCAAAGATAAAAAGAGTATTATTTTGAAATTTGAAATTTGTATTCATTTTATTTGCTAAGGATAAAATTTACAAGCTTTGAAACGCTAAATCCAAAGCGTTCAAACACATCTTTGTCTTTACCACTTTCTCCAAAACTTTCTATGCCATATACTTTATGGCAAAATTTATAAAGTTCATTAGAATGTGCTGCTTCAACACCTATAACTTCACCTTTTAACAATCTTTCTTGATAAGCTTTATCTTGTTTTTCAAAAAGTTCAAAACAAGGCATGGAAACAACATTACAAGCAAAACCTTGTTTTTCAAGTTCGTTTGCACTTTCTAGACAAAGCCAAACTTCACTTCCACTTGCTAGAAGTGTAAATTTAGCCTCTTTGCTTTCTTTGAGTAAATACGCTCCGTTTTTTACATCTCCAAAAACAGGTTCATTTAGAGCTTTGAGTTTTTGGCGTGAAAGCACAAAAGCACTCGGAATATCAGCATTTAGGGCTATTTGCCAAGCTTTGACATTTTCCACCCCATCAGCAGGTCTAAAGGTTAAAAAATTTGGCATAGCTCTAAAAGTGCTAAGTTGTTCTATAGGTTGGTGTGTTGGTCCATCTTCGCCCACGCCTATGCTATCGTGTGTGAAAATGAAAAAATGTTTGATTTTCATTAGAGCTGCTATTCTTGCGGCAGGTTTTAAGTACTCGCTAAAGATGAAAAAAGTTGCCGAAAATGGTAAGAAAATTCCATATCTTGCAAAAGCATTGTTAATCGCTGCCATAGCGTGTTCTCTGATACCAAAATGGATATTTTTACCTTCTACAAAGTCTCCCATACTGTGAAGTTCTGTTTTATTCGAAGGGCCTAAGTCTGCACTTCCACCTAAAAATCCTTCTAAATTTTTAGCTAAAACATTTAAAATTTCACCATTACTATCTCTTGTAGCAAGATCTTTTCCTTTAAAATCAGGATAAGCTATCTTGTTAAAATCAGGATTTAATAGCCTTTCTAAAAGTTCTTTTTTAGCACTTTTTTCAAGCTTATCTTTCCATTTTGCTTCTTCTAAATCCCCAAGTTCTACAGCACTTTCAAAGCGGATTTTGCTTGCTTGTGGGATATGAAAACTGATATTTGGATCAAAGCCTGCTTGTTCTTTGGCTTTTTTAATCACTTCTTCACCCAAAGGTGCGCCATGGCTTTTATGACTGCCTTCAAGCTCTCCTGCACCCTTTGCTATAGTTGTTTTTGCGATGATAAGACAAGGTTTTGTGGATTTTTTAGCTTGTTCTAAGGCTTTATTGATTTCTTCATAATCGTGTCCATTTATACTTAAAACTTCAAATCCTTGTGCTTCAAAACGCATTTTTACATTTTCGTTAAAGGCTAAACCTACATCGCCTTCTATAGAGATATTGTTGCTATCATAAATAAGTATGAAGTTATCAAGTTTGTGAAGTCCTGCTAAAGAACAAGCTTCATAAGAAATGCCTTCTTGTAAATCCCCATCTCCGCAAAGACAATAAATTTTATGATCGATTAAATCACTGCCTAGCAAATTTTGTGCTTTTTTTGCTGCCATAGCAAAGCCTACAGCATTGGCAACGCCTTGTCCTAAAGGGCCTGTAGCGATTTCTACTCCAAGAGTTGAAATTTCAGGGTGTCCAGGGGTTTTAGAATGAAGTTGGCGGAAATTTTTAAGATCTTCTAAGCTTAAGTCATAGCCGCTTAAATGTAAAAAACTATAAAGCAAAGCACTTGCATGTCCGCCTGAAAATACAAGTCTATCTCGGTTTAGCCAAGTTGGATTTTTGGGATTGTGTTTTAAATGATAACTTAAAACACTTAAAATATCTGCTAAGCCCAAAGGTGTACCTGGGTGTCCTGAGTTTGCTTTTTGCACCATATCAGCACTTAAAAATCTTAGAGTATTTGCCTGTTCTTGTAAAATTTGAATGTTCATTATTTTGCCTTTATAAGTATTGAATTATTAAATTTTGTATCATTTGTGCGAGTTTTTCATTAAGTTTTTCTAAGTCTTGTTCGCATTCACTAAGAAGATTTTCTTTTGTTTTTATGGCTTGTTCAAGTCCAAGCAAATTGACAAAAGAATTTTTATGAATATCGTTGTTGGTAGGCTTTCCGCTTTGTTCTTGACTTGTAGTTACATCGATAATATCATCATTGATTTGAAAAATCAGTCCTAGTTTTAAACCAAGTTTGTAAATTTGATTGCTTTCTTCGTTGTTAAGTTCGCAAATTTCACAACCCATTTTTAAAGCTGCGGCGATCAATCTTGCGGTTTTATGTGTATGCAAAAACTCAAGTTCATTTAAACTCAGTCTTTTGTCTTCAAAAAAACAATCAATAGCTTGTCCTATGACCATTCCATTAAGTCCTGCATTAAAGGCAAGGGTTTTGATGAGTTTGATTTTGATTTCATCTTTTAAATGAGCATGACTTAGAACTAAAAAAGCTTCGGTATTTAAAGCATCACCTACTAAGATGGCTGTAGTTTCATCGTAGCTTTTGTGTAAGGTTGGAATTCCTCGTCTAAAGTCCGCATTATCCATAGCGGGTAAATCATCGTGTATGAGTGAATAAGTATGGATAAATTCCAAAGCTAAAGCTACATCTAAAGCTTGATTTAAAAGTTCAGGTTTATTGCTTTGCACTACGCTTAAAAGCAATTGTGCGCGAAAATGCTTTCCTCCTGCTTTTAACATAAGTGCTAAAGCTTCATTGAAAAAAGGATGAAAGCTTTCAACTTTGGGTAGATTTTTTTCTAAGTGATGGATAAAAAGTTCTTTTAAATTCACTTAGTAAGCCTTATGAAAAATTGAAATTTACCATCGCCACCTGAGTTGGCATTTCCGCCTAGTTCATTGTTGAAATTTGATAAAGGTAATTTAGTACTTTTGCGTTCAATTAAGATGCTAAAGTCATTACCAGCACTTAAAATATTTTGTAATTCTTTAAAATTATTTAAAATAATATTATTAACGCGTAAAATTTTATCTCCTACCATAAATCCTGCATTTGATACTTTTGATTTTGGATCTATTTTAGTTACAACAAGACTAGCATTAACCGTTAAACCAAGATTGCTTGTGAAATTTGTAATTTTTGGTTTTGGTTTAGAATCAGGAAGGTTAAATTTGCTCAAATCTTTTGCAAAAACTTCAGTAGAAATATTTAAATCCATATTATCACGCAACACTTGAAAATAAAGAGTGCTTCCGCGATCTGCAAAAAGAATTTTTTCATTGAGTTTTCTTAAATCATTGGCGGGTAAGCCATCAACACTTATAACTTGATCATTGATTAAAAATTGTGGATTTTTTCTTACATTGTTAACATAAATTTTATTTTCTCGAACAACAAAATCAACGCCAATATCCCCCCAATAAACATCGTTATATTTCATAAAATGTTTTAAATAGCGATTGCCTATAAAAGAGCTATTATTTAAAGCAATCCCCATCATTTCACAGCATGGAGTCCCTAAAAGTCCTATTTTAGAATTAAAATCAAGTTGATCTTTTTCATCAATATTTTGAGCTAAATACTTAATATGCCCTATATAAGGTTTATTAGGATCCCAAATTCCAACCCAATCATTACGAGTAAGTTTTTCTTCATCACCCATAGGAGTAGGGATTAGGCTAAAGTCAGTTCTTACAAGATATAAATTTAAAAATGGATCGTATTTTACATATTTGTTAAGCTTAGCATTAGGCTGTTTTAACACAGCAAGTAAATTTTCACTGAGTGCAAAAGCTGGCATTCCTTCATAGTTGAGCATGCTTGCCTTATTTCTTTCATAACCTGCTAAAAAATCTTCAAATTTAGGTCTTTCTATACCAAAAGACAAAGTAAAAAGCATGCAAATAATTAAAATTTTTTTCATAATTTCATACCTCCAAAACCGCCTAAAACATCATTCGCCATACTTGAACGATTTTGTGCAACCATAGCCAAAACATCATTAATTGCAGAAATAAGTAAAATTTGCAAGGATTCTTTATCTTCAAGTAAAGAATCATCAATGCTAACATCGATAATTTCACCCTTTCCATTGGCACTTACTTTAACAAGTCCTGCTCCGCTTTTGGCACTAAATTCACGATTTGCAAGTTCTAGTTCTATATTTTTTGCTTTTTCTTGAACTTGATTTAAAAGTTCTCCCATTTTAGAAAAATCCATATTTTCAAACATTGATTATCCTTGATTTTTTAAAATTTCATTAACAACTACTTTATCACTAAAAGGATATTTTATCCCTTTAATTTCTTGAGTAGTTTCATCACCTTTGCCTAAAATAACGACTAAATCGTCATTTTCTTTTAGTTCTAAAGCTTTTTTTATAGCTTCTTTTCTATCTTCTATCATTAAAACTTTTTCTTTTTTAGTAAAGCCTGATAAAATTTCTTCCATGATGGTTTTTGGTTCTTCGCTGCGTGGATTGTCACTTGTAATGATAGCAATTTTTGCAAAATGTTCGACGATTTTTCCCATTAAAGGGCGTTTGGTTTTATCTCTATCTCCACCTGCTCCAAAAACAACGATGAGTTTTTTATTTTTAAGAGTGTCAAGCACTTTTTCAATGCCATCAGGCGTATGAGCAAAATCTACAATCACACCTTTTGCTACTTGTTCTACCCTGCCACAAACCCCGCCAAATCCACTGATAGCTTTTTCCAAGTCTTTTAAATCAGGCTTTACGAGTTCATTCACACAAGCACTAGCAACTAGAAGATTGTAAAGATTAAAAAGTCCTAGCAAGGGCGAGTCTATGTGAAAAGTTTGATTTTTATTTGTTACAATAGTACTAATGCCTTCTTCTAAAGAATAAGCTTTGATTTGATATAAAGCAGGATTTTCTATGCCATAAGTAAAAGCATTACGCACATTAAATTTAATAGCCAAAGCATCTTTGTTGATAAATTTTAAACTCTCATCGGTAAAAAAAAGTTCTTTTGCTTCTTTATAATTTTCAAAAGTACCGTGAAAATCTAAATGATCTTGAGTGATATTGGTAAAAATTTTAGCAGCAAAATTTAAGCCTTCGATGCGGTTTTGAACGAGTGCGTGTGAGCTTACTTCCATGATGAAAAAATCACATTTTTTTTGAGTGGCTATTTGTAGGTATTCTAAGGTTTTAAGAATAGGGGAGGTGGTTAAGGATTTTTCATCGATTTGTTCATCGTTGATAAAAGCTCCTCTTGTCCCACAAAGCCCACACTTATAACCTAAATCCAATAAGATAGAATAAATCGCTGCTGCGGTTGTGGTTTTGCCATTGGTTCCTGTGATTCCTATGATTTGAATCTTTTCATCGATTTTTAAAAGTTTTTTACACTCATTTACATCAATGATTTTTGCACCTTTTTCTAAGGCTTGAGCGTGAAATTTAGCATTTTGTGTGGTTTGCAAAAAAAAGCATTCTTTTTCACACTCTAAGGTGTTATCTGTAATGAATGAATTTTCAAGTTTTAATTTCACTTTTAAATCCCATGAGTTTTTCTTGGAGTTTGATAAATCTATCATTTGCCCAAAAATGAGGCATAACATTTTCTATGTAATTTAAAGTCATATCTTTATAGCCATTATCAAGTAATTTTTCCAAAAAATCTAAAAAATCATCACGATTATCAATAACTAATTTAGTGCTGTTAATGATATTTTCAAAACTTTTTTGAAAGCCAAGTTCTTCTTCGCTTTTTAAAAAATCTTGATAATTTAACGCATGCCCATCTTCAAATTCGTTTTCCTGTTTGTTTTCTTGTTTTTTAAATTCAATTGTACTTAAAATTTCTTCTAAGTCTTTATCAATGCTAGAGATTTTGTAATGTTCTATATAAAAATCAAAAAGTAAAGAAGCTTCTTTAGGAGATTTTAAAGCAAGATCACAAAGGCAGATAAAATTTAGCAAGCGTTTATTTTTGCGTTTTTCATAAGCCATAGAAAAATACATTTTTGCAGTTTTAAAATCTTTCTTGTAAAAATGTTCAATTCCAAGTTTTTTATAATTTTGCAAATTCGTCTGCTCCGCCGTTTAAATTGATTATAGTGATTTCCGGATGAATATCAATCTTAAGTTGCCTTTCAAGACCGTATTTTAGCGTTGTTCCACTCGATGCACAGCCTTTACAAGCTCCTATTAAATGGACATAAACGATCCCATTTTTAATTCCTAAAAATTCAAGCCCTCCGCCATCACGTTCAAGCATAGGCAAGCTCTTTTCTAAACTTGCTTTAACAGGATTTATAAGCTCTTCATCACTAAAAGGCATCATAATTTATCCTTAAAAATTTTTATATACTTTAGCGTGATTGTGTTTAAAAAAAGGTAAATTAAGGCTTGAAATTTAAATAAATTAAAAAGGTTCGTCATTATTTTGTATGCTAAATCCTAAATCATAAGCTGTAAAGTTTTTGTTACCAAAAATTCCATTTAAGTTTCTAAATGATTGTTGCAGAATTTCTTCGTTTTTTTCATATTTTAAGAAGCTTAAATATTCTTTTAAAAAATTATTTAATTCTGCGGTATTTAAATTTTTAATTAAAAGATTTAAATTTTTATCAATAAGCGTAAAAAGTTGTTTTTTTAATGCGAGTGTAGAATTTTTAATTTTTACATTGTTTAAAAAAGCTAAATTAACCTTGCAAATACCTAACAAGAATTCGCTATAGTTTAAATTTTTTCGAATATTTTTACTTTCAAATTCTCTAATATCACTATCTTCATAACCTTTTTTTTCTAAAATTTTATCCAATAAAATCTTATGTTTAAAACAAACACTATCACTAATTTGCTTAAAATCGTTACATATATCTGGATGCTGTTTTAAAAAAGCTATAAGTTCTAATTCTGCAATGTGAATTTTTTCTTTAGGAAAATTGTATTTATTTTGAGAAATTAAAGGGGTTTGTATGGTTTTTTTTGAATTTTGTGATAAGACAATAAATTTTTCATCCACTTTTAATAAATTTGAAACTAGACTAGTGTAAGAATTTGCCACTAAAGGTTCAAGATTAAAGGTGAATTTTTGTATAGTTTCTAAAGCTTTTTGTTTATCAAGAGCAGAAATTATGGAATGAGTGGATATTAAGCGTCTGATATAAAATTCACCAAGCTCTATTCCTTCATCGAGTATATTATGGAGTTTTGTGCTTTCATTTTTTGCTACGAGCTCAGCAGGATCTTTTCCGCCTTGCAAAATTGCCACTTTACCGTCTATTTTGTTTGTGCTTAATAAAAATGCAGATCGTGTCGCAGCTTTTAATCCTGCTTCATCATTGTCAAAACATAAAATCACTTTTGCATCATAACGGCGGATTAAGGGTAGATGATGTTCGGTTAATGCTGTTCCAAGAACTGCTACAGCATTGTTAAACCCTGCTTTGTGAAAAGCTATTGCATCCATGTAGCCTTCACATACTATTATTTCTTTTTTTTTGGCTATATTTTCTTTAGCGATGTTAAAAGCATAAAAAATTCTACTTTTATCAAAAAGTATATTTTGGGGTGAATTTACATACTTTGCCGGTACATTGGGATTTAAAGTGCGCCCTCCAAACCCTACCAATAAGTCTTTATGATCGTAGATTGGAAAGGTGATACGCCATATAAAACTTGCGTAAAATTCATTATTTTCATCTTTTTTTAAAGCTCCAACACTCATAGCATCTTCTAAAGGAATTTTTTGATTTTGCAATAATCTTATACTATCTTCACTTGCTCCTGCAAAACCTAATTCGAATTTGGCTATATCTTTGTCATTTAAAGCTCTCTGGTAAAGATAGGTTAAAACTTCTTTGTGGTGTTTGAGATTATCTTTAAAATACGCATTTAAGCTTGGTAGTATAGACTTTAGCTCTTTTTTATTTTCTTGTTTTTCTTTTGTATAACTCAAAGTAAAATTACTAAGGCTTGCAACTTTTTCAACTGCATCAGCAAAACTTAATTTTTCATAATCCATTACAAATTTAAAAGCATCTCCACCAGCCTTGCAGGCAAAACAATGATAAAAACCTTTGATAGGATTGATATGCATAGACGGGTTTTTATCTGCATGAAAAGGACAGATACATACAAAACTAGAGCCTTGTTTTTTTACTTCAATATAATTTTCTATAATATCAACAATATTAAGTCTTTGGGATAAATTTTCTATACTTTCTTTAGTTATCATTTTACAAACCTTGTTAAAATTATACAAAGATTTGGCTATAATTTGGCATAAAATTTTTAGAGCGAGACTATGGATTTTTTCTTTGTAGAATACAGAGACCCTTTAGTAGGGCTTATAATTTTAACCATTTTAGTATTTGTTGTAGCTGTTGCAAATTATATTTGGAAAATATTTGCTAACAAAGATGAAGAACAAAAGCTTGAAAAATTTATAAAAAAATTTGAAATGGATAACGCTCATAAAGAGTTATTAAGAAATAGTAGCTTGAGTTTTGGAAATTTAAGTTTTTTGGCTGAAATTTTTACTAAAAGCGGGGAATTTGAAAAAGCAACTCAAATTTATTTGATTGCTCTTGAAAAATGTAAAGATAAACAAGAAAGAGAATTTATTTTCCTTTCTTTAGCAAAAGTTTATTTTAAAGCAGGATTTTTAGAGCGTGCAAAAGAAGTTTTATTACAAGCTTTAAAACTGCGTCCAAGAAATATACAAGCCTTAAAACTTTTAAAAATTGTTTATTTAAAACTTCGTTCTTATAAAGAAAATTTAGAACTTTTAGAATGTCTTTTTGAGCTTAATGAAGATGTACAAAAAGAGCGTGATTTTATCAAAGCTTTAGAACTTTGTACTTTTAATATTACTGATGAAGAAAAAAAGAAAAAACTTTTAGAATTTAAAATAGAAGATAATCCTATGTTGGGGCGTTTAGTTTTTGAAAAATATCATATGTTTTTAGGGCAAAATTTTTTTGATATTTGTGATTTGCTTTATAGAGAAAATGAAGCGTTTAATTTAGAAAATCAAGATTTTTTAGAATTCTTTTATGCTTTGGGTAAAATTTCAAAGCATGATGATACGCACCAGTTTGTTTTTAAAAATTCTAACTTTAAAATGTTAAAAATTTTAAAAGATAATTCTTTTAATGCGGGGTTAGAATTTTCATATCGTTGTTCTGAGTGTAAAAATGTAATGCCTTTGTTTTTTTATCACTGTCCTGTTTGTTATGAGTTTAATACTTGTAAAATTATTTATGAAGTGAAAAACAATGAAACACATTGAAATTTATACAGATGGCTCATGTCTTAATAATCCAGGTTTTGGCGGATGGGCTTATATTTTGCGTTATAAGGAGTATCAAAAGGAAGGTTTTGGAGCTGAGGCTAATACCACTAACAATAGAATGGAGCTAATGGCAATTATTGAATCTTTGAAGGCTTTAAAAGAGCCTTGTGAAATTTCGCTTTTTACAGATTCTAACCTAATGGTTCAAAGTATTAATGAATGGCTAGAAGGATGGATAAAAAAGGATTTTAAAGGTAAAAAAAATATAGATTTATGGAAGGAATATATTAAAGTGGCAAAATCTCATAAGATTAAGGCTTTTTGGGTAAAAGCACATAATGGACATTTGGAAAATGAAAGGTGTGATACATTGGCGCGTGAAGCTGCTTTGAAAATTGCAAGGGAAAATGATGAAAAACATTGAAAAGCTAGAGCAGAGTTTAACTTATGAATTTAAAGATAAAAATCTTCTTATACATGCTTTAACCCATAAAAGTTTTAAAAAATCTTACAACAACGAACGCTTGGAATTTTTAGGTGATGCCGTGCTTGATTTAGTTGTAGGTGAATACCTTTTTCATAAATTCGCCAAAGATGCCGAAGGAGATTTATCTAAGCTTAGAGCAGCTTTAGTAAATGAAAAGTCTTTTGCAAAAATTGCAAATAGTTTAAATTTGGGCGATTTTATTCTTATGAGTGTTGCTGAGGAAAACAATGGAGGAAAAGAAAAGCCTTCTATACTTTCAGATGCGTTAGAAGCCATTATAGGTGCTATACATTTAGAAGCTGGGTTCGAGTTTGCAAAAACTATTGCTTTAAGGCTTATAGAAAAAAATTTCCCTCAAATTGATGCAAAAATTCTTATAAAAGATTATAAAACAAAATTACAAGAGATTACACAGGGAAAAATCGGACAAACTCCGCAGTATGAAACAGTGCGTGCTTTTGGCCCTGATCATTTAAAGCAATTTGAAATTGCTTTAATGCTTGATGGTAAAGAACTTGCAAGAGCTATTGCAGGAAGCAAAAAAGAAGCACAGCAAATGGCAGCAAAAATTGCACTTGAGAAATTAGGAGCTTTATAGTGAATACCTTTGGTACGAGATTGAAATTTACAAGTTTTGGTGAGTCTCATGGTGTGGCTGTTGGATGTATTATTGATGGAATGCCTGCTGGGGTTAAATTTGATGAAGAATTTTTGCAAAATGAGCTTGATAAACGCAAAGGCGGAAGTAAATTTGCAACACCAAGAAAAGAAAGCGATAAAGCTCAGGTTTTAAGCGGGGTTTTTGAAGGATATACAACGGGTCATCCCATAGCTATAGTAGTTTTTAATGAAAATGCTCATTCTAAAGATTATGATAATTTAAAAGATCTATTTCGTCCTGCTCATGCGGATTTTACTTATTTTTATAAATATGGCATAAGAGATCATAGGGGTGGGGGTAGATCAAGCGCTAGGGAAAGTGTTGCTAGAGTGGCTGGTGGTGCAGTTGCAGCGATGCTTTTGCGTGAATTTGATATTTGTGTTCAAAGTGGTGTTTTTGGAGTAGGAACTTTTGTATCAAATTTGAAAGAAGAAGAATTTGATTTTGAATTTGCTAAGAAAAGTGAAATTTTTTGCCTTGATCCAAAACTAGAAAGTGACTTTAAAAATGAAATTTTAAATGCTAGAAATTCAAAAGATAGCGTAGGCGCTGCTGTTTTTACAAAAGTTAGTGGTATGCTTATAGGACTTGGAGAAGTTCTTTATGATAAGTTAGACTCTAAATTAGCTCATGCTTTAATGGGAATTAATGCTGTTAAAGCAGTTGAAATAGGCGAAGGTATTAATGCAAGCAAAATGCGCGGATCGTGTAATAATGATGCTTTAAAAGATGGCAAGTTTTTAAGCAATCATAGCGGAGGAATTTTAGGAGGAATTTCAAATGGAGAAAATCTTATTTTAAAAACTTATTTTAAACCTACTCCTTCTATTTTTGCCAAGCAAGAAAGTATAGATAAATTTGGCAATAATTTGAAATTTGAACTCAAAGGTAGGCATGATCCTTGTGTAGGTGTTAGAGGAAGTGTTGTAGCTAGTGCTATGGTACGTTTAGTTTTGGCTGATTGTTTGCTTTTGAATGCGAGTGCGAATTTAAACAATTTAAAAAATGCTTATGGATTAAAATAAAAAAAGCCCATTTTCATGGGCTTGATTGCAATATTTTGAAAAGATTCAAATACTATATCGCTTGTTTTGCTAAATACTTTATACTTTAACTAATAAAAAATTGATTAATATCAGCCTTATTTTCAAAAGCTATACTTGTATAAGCTTGATTTTTAAATTTAAGTTCATAGCTTTTTCCTACTTCGTGTTTAGTATAGGTAAGGGCTATTTTTAAGGCAAGTTCTAAGTCTTTTTCTGAAATTTTTTCATCTACCAAAGAGTAAGCTCCGATTAAATCCCCAATTTCTATTGCTTCATATTTAGGAGTTTTTAAACCTTTTAAAAGAGTATTTTCAAGTTCATTTCTACCTATGATCATTTTAGCTCCATTGGGTAATCTTAAATGACGACCATATTTTAAAAGTTGTGCGTCATTAACCTGCATATCTTTGTCAAATTCTATGAAATCTCGAATTTTTTTAGCAAAACTATCAAGAGTTAGCAAACAACCTCCACCTGGGCTTTCAAAGTCTTCTAAGCCAAATTTAGCTGCAAGTTCAAGTTGTCTTTTACGACTTCTTCCAATAATACCTTCGAGTTTTTCTCTATCTACCCAACCTTCTCTTTCAGGTTTGGTTAGAGGTAGGTTTTTTGCACACATAGGACGCAAGATTAAATCTTCTTCATCAAGAGCAAGTTTTTTAACCTTTGCCATTGCATCACTTCTTTGACTCATAGGGCGTTGTCCTAAAACTTCTCCTGTGATGATAAAACTTGCATTTTCTTCTTTTAACATAGCAAGAGCAGTTTTAAACATAAAAGCATGACAATCTATACAAGGATTAAAATGTTTGCCATAGCCATATTGTGGATTAAAAAGCACTTCTTGAAGATAGGAATTTCTTACATCTATCATTTCAAAATCTGCACCTACCATTGCCGCACGCTTTTTCATGATTTCGCTTTTATCACTTGTGCTTCCAAAACCTATGTTGATATTTAGAGCTTTAACTTCTATGCCTTGTGCAGTGATGAGTTTCATTGCAAGCATACTATCAAGCCCACCGCTAAAAAGAGCTAATGCTTTCATTGATTCCTTTCTGAGATTATAAAGTTTTTTAAGATTTTGTCGATTATAAAAGGTATAATTTTAACTAAAAAATCTTTAAAATAAGGATTGGAAAATGTTAAAAATAATTTTGGTTTTAAGCATTTTGAGTTCTTTTGCTTTTGCAAATTCTTGTGCTAACTACGAGCAAGAACTTAAAAAGTGTAATTCTTTAAAAAATTCACATGAGAGAAAAATGTGTCGTTTAGGTTTATTTGCAAAATGTAAAAAAGGATAAATAATGAAAATCGATACTTCTGCTAGTTTAACCCATTCTTTAACTAATAATGTTGATAAAAAAGAGCTTAGCGTATTAAAAAAAGAAGATCAAGATAAAATTCCCGTGCAAGATCTTTCGAGTTTAAATAGCGATGGTGTTAAGGTTGTTTTTGAAAATAAGCAAGGTGAACTTATAGCTTTAAATTTAAGCGATGAAAATTATAGTAGTTTACAAAAAAATTTCGGTTCTTATATGAATTATGTTGCTAGAAATGATGGTAGTATAAGGCTTAATGGCGAAGTAAATCAATTTGTTTCAAATTGGTTTGAAAGTGTAAAAGATAATTTTGGTTCTTTAAATTCAAATTTAAATAATAAACAACAAAGTGTAAAATTAAATTTTAATACAAGTACCCTTCAACAAAGTATGCAAAATTTAGGCTTTAAAACAAGTGATGAAAAAATATCTGATGATGCAAATATAGAAGAAAAATTAAATTTTTTTATTGATAAAGATGTAAATAAAGATGGTAAAGTTGATGATAGTGATGTTAAAGAACCTAGCATGAGAGAAATTTTAAGCGACATTAAAGAAGCATCAGGTGGTGGAGCTAATGCTATGAAAACCATAGATCCGCAAAAAATCAATAAAAAAGATGATAAGGAAAATAATATCAAAGAAAAAGAAGACGAAGATTTGCTTCAAAAAGCTCAAGAAAAAGGTTTAAGTGCTTTAAGTGCTGATGAGCAGGCAAAGCTTGAGGCTAGCAATCCTGAAGAATTTGAAAAACTGAAGCAAAAATCTTTGCAAGAATTAAGTCAGAATTTAAGTAAAGATTTTCAAAATAAAATTGAAAATCAAGAAGCACAAATTGTAGATAAGAGAGTGTAGCAAATTATAATTTTATCCTCTTAGGGTTTTAAAATCATATATAATAGGTAGTGTAATTCTTAAATCTCCATTATAGTGTGGAAAATTTAAAGAAGCTTTTCTTATGCTTTCTAAAGCACTTTTATCTAACAAATCATATCCCGAGATTTCTATGATTTTTAAATCTGCTAAAGTTTTGTTTTCTTTCCATAAAAATTCTACTTTTACAGTTCCTTGCATACGCATTTTTTTTGCTTGCCTTGGATAAAATTGTGCTTGTTGTATAGCTTTTTGGATTTCTTTTAATACAGGGTGATTATCTTTTCCTTGTGTTAATTGAGTGATCTTAGGTTTGACATTTGTATCAGTTGTTTTTGCAAAAGTTTTAACTTCTTGAGTTGGTGCTATTGGGGTTTTATTTGGTATTGGGTGTGGAGGTGTTTTTTTTATCTTTTTTTGCATTTTTTCAGGAGTTTTTTTAATAACTTTTGGCTGAGGTTTTGGTTTGATAGGTTCTATAATGGATTCTGTTGGTTTAGTCTCATTTGTTGGATTAGTTTGGGTAAATTGTTTTATTGCTAAAGAAAAAGAATCTTCATTTTTAATTTCCATTTTAAAAAAGTCATTTGAGTGAAAAATGACAAAAAGTAAAGGTATAAAGACTATAAAAGTTATATAAGAAGCTTGGTATTTATGATTTAAAAATAAAGTTTTCATTTGTTTTTCTCAGTAAGAATCTGAAAATTTTCATGTTCTTTGGCTTTTAAAAAATCTATAATTTTTACAAAGCTTTCAAATTTAGCATTTTTATCGCTTTTTAGTTCTACTATGGTTTTTTTATCAAGTGAAAAAATAGCATTTTGAACTTCATTTAAATCAGCTAATTTATCATTTAAATAAAAAGTATTTTTTTCGTCTATGGTTATAAGAAGTTTTTTTTCATTATTGCTTATATTGGTAGCATTTTCACTTGAAGGAAGTGAGATTTGAATTTTTCCATGCGCAATAAAGGTTGAAATACTAAGTACTATAGCAAGCAAAACAAGCATAATGTCTATAAATGGGACTATATTTAAACCTTCATTTTTTGGTAGTTTAAGCATTTTTATTTGCCTTATAAGCATTGCTTAAGAGGGAAACTTTTCTAAGTAAGGCATTATAAGCCATTAAAGCAGGAATAGCAACCAAAAGTCCTAAGGCTGTAGCTTTAAGAGCTAAAGAAAGCCCCACGACTATAGATTTGACATCTATATTGCCCGCCAAGCCCATTTCGTAAAATGTAACCATGATGCCTATTACAGTGCCTAAAAGTCCTATATAAGGGGCATTGGAATAGATGATATATATAGTGGTTAAATTTTCACTAATCGCATCATCAAATTGCTCTTGATTCTCATAATTTTTAAAGTTAATTTTTCTAAAAAATAGCATTCTTTCTACAACACACCAAAAAGCTATAAATGCCATAATTCCTAGAATTAAAAAGATAATTAAATCGATGTAATCTTTTAAAAATTCCATATTTTTCTCCAAAAATATACTTATAAATTTTAAAAGATTATACTGTATAAAAAATAAATTTATAATTAATATCAATTATCATAATTTTTAAGAAATTCTTGTTTATAGTATTTATTTTTATTAGGTTATAATTTATAAAAATTTAATAGGGTTTAACATGACTATAGATTTAAATCACAATTTTACCTCTTTTGTTCTTCTTGATGAAGTTGATTTTAATTTTTCGGAGTTAAAAAGCATTTTAGAAGATAAATTTAATATAAAAATAGCTGATGAAAATTTTACCAAAGAGGGCGTGATTTTTTCATATGAAAATATGTTAGTTACTCTAAATTTGATTAACAATCCTATACCTAATCACGAAGTAGAATACTATGCAAATTTTAATTTTATGTGGAAAGATGCCTTAGAGCAAACTAAAAAACATAAAGCTCATCTTCTTATAGCGGTGCTAAGTCAAGATCAAAGCAAATTAGAACAAGCTAAAATGTTTACGAAAATTGCAGTTTTATGTTTGGATAATAAACATGCTTTAGGTTTTTATACAGGTGCAGTTGTTTTAGAGCCCAGTTTTTATATAGAAAATGCAAAAATGTTAGATGATAATCGCTTGCCGGTATATAATTGGATATATGTTAGTGTTTATCCTAGTGAAAATGGAGTTAATGCTTATACTTATGGGCTTAGAAATTTTGATAAATTAGAACTTGAAGTTTGTGATTTAAACATAGAAGAAAAAGAACTTTTCTTTTGTATTTATGATATTGTT
Organism: Campylobacter sp. CFSAN093259; assembly: GCF_012889985.1. Taxonomy (NCBI): domain Bacteria; kingdom Pseudomonadati; phylum Campylobacterota; class Epsilonproteobacteria; order Campylobacterales; family Campylobacteraceae; genus Campylobacter; species Campylobacter sp. CFSAN093259. The sequence continues at coordinate 1,602,526 of NZ_CP040617.1, read as the reverse complement.
TTGCATATTTTAACTTATGATATTAATCTAAAAGATAAAGATATTTTAAAATTTGAAGATGGAAAAGAAATAAAATTTATAAAAAGTCAAGGTATAAGTGTTGAGAATGAAAGCTTGAAAATTATTTTTTAAGTTTCACATTCACTTCACAGTTTTGAGTTAAACTTTCGCCAACCAAGAAAAAAAGGAGAAATTATGAAAGCAAAACTAACTTTACTTGCTTTGTTGGGTACTACGGTGCTTTTAGCTAAAGATATGGTTGTTCCTGCTAGCGAACTTCCAAATAATGCCAAAGAATTTATTTCTAAAAATTTTAAAACCGCTCAAATTGGTTTGGTGAAAAAAGATATAGATTCTTATGATGTGATTTTAAATGATGGAACTGAAATTGATTTTATGATCAATGGAGAGTGGAAAGAAGTTGATGGAAAATATAAGGCTTTGCCACATACTATCTTACCTAATGTTATGAAAAAAGTGAGTGCAACTCAACCAAATGCTCAAATTCTTGAAGTAGACAAAGAAATTAATGGTTATAAATTTAAGTTTAATAACAATATGGAAGTTTATACAGATATGCAAGGAAATATCCTAGGTCAAAAATTAGATTAATTTTTGAAAATTTAACTCCCTTAGAAAATTTGATGCAAAAATTTGGAAGCATAGTCTTCCAAATTTTTATTTTTTGATTGCAAAACTCAAAATATATTTAGTTTTAAAATAATACTGTATTGATACAAGTGATTGTTTTTTTATAAAATTAAATTTACAAAATGTTACATAAGATTTAAAATATTTTTTTTAAAAAATAATTATTTATAAATATTTTGCTAAAATAAAAGAGATGTAATCTTAAATTTAAGGAAGAATAATGAATACTCCTAAATGGACTAGTCACGATACAAGGTGGGTTTTATCTCTTTTTGGAACAGCTATTGGAGCCGGCGTACTTTTGTTGCCTATTAGTGCTGGGCTTGGTGGATTGATACCTTTGTTAGTTATACTTGTTTTAGCTTTTCCTATGACTTACTTAGCTCATAGAAATTTATGTCGCTTTGTGCTTTCAAGTTCTAATCCAAAAGATGATATTACTTTTGTTGCAGAAAGTTATTTTGGCAAGGGCGGTGGATTTTTAATTACACTTTTGTATTTTTTTGCTATTTTGCCTATTTTATTGGTTTATAGTGCTAATCTTACAACAACTTTGCTTGAGTTCTTAATCAATCAGTTCAATTTCAATGCAGATCTTACTCATGCTGCTCGTTGGTGGGTGAGTTTTTTGATTGTTGGAGTTTTGGTTTTGATTTCTATTCTTGGTGAAAATGTTGTAACAAAAGCAATGAGTTTTCTTGTTTTTCCTTTTATTATATTTTTATTTATTTTTTCATTGCTTTTAATTCCACAATGGAATTTATCGTTATTTGCAAATGTTGATTTTTCCGTAATTTCAACAAGTAATTTTTGGGTTACTTTATGGCTTGTTATTCCTGTGATGGTATTTAGTTTTAATCACTCTCCTATCATTTCTTCACTTGCTTGTTATTGTAAAAAAGAATATGGTGGTTATGCTGAACCTCGCGCTAGAAAAATTATTTCTTTGGCAATTATTCTTATGGTTTTTGTTGTAATGTTTTTTGTTTTTTCTTGTGCTTTAACCTTTACACCAGAAGATTTTGCATCAGCAAAAGATCAAAATATCAATATTCTTACTTTTATAGCAAATAAATTTCCTGAAGTTTCTTTACTAGCTTATGTTGGACCTATTGTTGCACTTGTGGCTATTAGCAAAAGTTTCTTAGGGCATTATCTTGGTTCTCAAGAAGGCTTAAATGGTATTTTATATAAAGCAAGTAATGGTAGAATTCAAGGTAAATTCGCTCAAACTTTAACAGCGATCATTACCTTTGCTATCGCGTGGCTTGTTGCGTATAAAAATCCAAGTGTTATAGGAATTATCGAGGCTATTGGTGGTCCTGTTTTGGCTATTTTGCTTTTCTTAATGCCGCTTTATTGTATTTATCGTTTTGATATTTTGGCAAGGTTTCGTAATAAATTTTTAGATCTTTTTGTTTTGGTAATGGGGATAGTTGCAATTTCTGCTGCAATTCATGATCTTTTATAAATTAAGGATAAAAAATGAGTAATTTAAGCATTTTTAAAATAGGTGTTGGCCCTTCTTCTTCTCATACTTTAGGGCCTATGCTTGCTGGAAATTTATTTTGTAAAAAAGTTGCTAAAAAGCTTGATGAAATTGATAGAGTTGAGGTTACTCTTTATGGTTCTTTGTCGTTAACAGGCAAAGGACACTTGAGTGATAAGGCTGTGATTTGGGGGTTAAATGGCTTAGAAGCTAAAAATTTAAGTGCGGCAATACAAGATGAAGTAAATAAAAATGCTATTGAAAATGCTCAAATTGATTTTTGTGGCGAGAAAAAACTTAGTTTTAATTATGAAAAAGATTTGATATTTTCTAAAGATTTTTTACCTTTACATGAGAATGGTATGAAAATTAAAGCTTATGATTGTAAAGGTGGGTTAGTTGATGAGGAAACTTATTATTCTGTAGGTGGAGGCTTTGTTTTAACAGCTGCGGAATTAGAAAAAAAAGGTAAAAATTCTAACCAAAATAAAAAGAAAAAACTAGATATAGAGCTTAATAACGCTAAAGAAGCTTTAGAGCTTTGCGATAAAAGAGATTGGGATTTGGCAGAGCTTTCTTATCGTTATGAATTGCAATTTCACACTAAAGAGGAAATTTGTGCTTATTGTCTTGAAATTTGGGAAGTGATGCAAGAAGTGTATTATAATGGTACGCACCCGAATGAAGATTATTTGCCTGGAAAACTTCATTTAAAGCGTAGAGCTAAAGGACTTAAAGAAAGAGTAGCGATGACAGCTGATCCTATGGGTATTATCGATTTTATTTCTTTATATGCTATTGCGATTGCTGAAGAAAATGCTAGCGGAGCAAAAGTCGTAACCGCACCAACAAATGGAGCATGTGCTGTTATCCCTGCTGTTATGCTTTATCTTAAAAATCATACTATAGGTTTTAGTGATGAAAAGGTTATAGAGTTTTTATTAACAGCAATGCTTATAGGTTCTTTTTATAAGAAAAATGCAAGTATTAGCGGAGCAGAAGCAGGTTGTCAAGCAGAAATTGGTAGTGCTAGTTCTATGGCAGCTGCGGCTATGGCAACAGTTTTAGGAGCTAATGCTTTTAAAGCATGTAATGCTGCTGAAATGGCAATGGAACATCATCTAGGTCTAACTTGCGATCCAGTTGCAGGACTTGTGCAAATTCCTTGCATAGAAAGAAATGCCTTTGGAGCCATTAAGGCCATAAGTGCTGCTAGAATGGCAATGACACGCAAATCCACTCCTATGGTAAGCCTTGATGAGGTTATAGAAACCATGTATGAAACAGGAAAAGATATGAATTATAAATATAAAGAAACTTCTTTAGGTGGTCTTGCTACAAATTTAAAAACAGTATGCTAAAGTGTTTTTACACTTTAGTGTATTTTTTCATTCTTTGACTTAAAAATTCTTTCATTTCTTCTTTGGAAAAACTTTTAAGAATGCGAATTTGCTTAAAAAGCAAGCCAAGATTGATTACTCCCATCACTAAAAGCAATAAGCAAATCGTTAAAAAAAGAAGATCTATGGCTCCAAATTCATTAATCATAGCCAAACTTGCAAAAAATACACTCGCTAATAACAAAAAAAATAAAAGCAATATTTGTTTTAATTTTGTCTCATTAAAATTATCGCAATTTTGAGTGAAATTTCTAAAAAGTATGATCTTTTTACCCAAATTTGAAACTAAAATTTCATCATTTTCCTTAAATAAGCCTTCTTTTAAACTTTGATAAAAAAAGATTTCATTGTTTAAATTTAAATCATCTTTGTAGCTTGATAGGGTGTAGTCCTTGTAAAAAAAGGATTTTAATTCATTTTTCTTTTCTATTTTAAATAATCTTAAATCATTTCTCGCATAAAAAAATCCACTAAAGTTCATAAATGCCATAAGTATCACTCCCTAAAAAATTCCTGTAAAGTGGCTTGAAATTTAAAGGTATTGTAACATTTTTTTCATCATTTAAACTTGAACTTTGGAAAATCAAAAACATATCTATTTCATCTTTAAAGATTTTGAGAAAATTTTCTCCACCCTCATACATTAAAAATTTAGCTTCACTTGGAATTTGGGTATAAATTTGGCGGTTTGGAACTTTAAATAAAGGGATATTTTTATCAAAATTATCTATATTTTGACGGCTTAAGATACAAAGATTAGGCGCTTTTGCTTTGCAAAGCCTAGCATCTAATATAGGGCAATCTTTTCTTATGGTTTCTCCACCGACTACAAGCAAATCAATCACCGCTCTAATTTCATGTGCATAAGTGCGACTTAGCTCATTGCTTACGATTTTGCCAAAAGGTGAGCCGTTCATAGAAAGGGCTAATTTAAAAAGTTTAAATTGCCCTTTTTGCCATTTTAAAAAAGGTTTTAAAAGTTTTTTTCCTTCTTCTTTAAGTATGTCAAATTCAACCTCTATACCTTGTTTTTTTAAAAATTCAGCCCCACCGCTTGCGATTTTATTTTCATCTTTAACGCTGATGAAAATTTTTTTAAAACCTAGCTCGCTAAAGAGTTTTGCACAAGGAGGTGTTTTTCCTTGATGAGAGCAAGGCTCAAGCGTTACAAAAGCTATGCTATCTTTAAATACACCTTGATGGTTTTTGCAAATAAACTCATGTAAGGCGTTTGCTTCTTTGGGCAATGAAATTTCAGGTCTTAAGCTTTTAAAAGCATGAGCTATGGCATTAAGTTCCGCATGAGCTAATCCAGCTTTTTCATGAGCTTTTATGGCTAAAATTTTTTCATTTTTATCTAAGATTACACAGCCTACAGCCGGATTTGGATAGGTTAAAAACTGATATTTCCAAGCCTCATTTAAAGCTAAATTCATATAAAATTCTTTCATTTGCCTACCTTGTATTTTAAAATTTGACATATTTTTAAAATTTTATATTTTTGTTTTAAGATAACAAATTCTAAATTTCCATTTGTATTTCTTATTTTTAATTATATTAGCCATAGTTTTTCTAAGTTTTTTTAGGATATAACAAAAATAGTAAGACCGAAGTATTATTTTTCATTTGTAGTATCCTTTATAATTTCAGGAATAATATAAGCTTGATAAACTAGAAAGTCTTGGTGGCCGGGAGAAAGGGATTCGAACCCCTGGAGGTGTGACCCTCAACGGTTTTCAAGACCGCCGCTTTCGACCACTCAGCCATCTCCCGATAAAGTAAAGTTTTGCCTTTTGGAGGCGACATCCGGATTCGAACCGGAGATCAAGGCTTTGCAGGCCCATGCCTTACCGCTTGGCTATGTCGCCCTGATAATGTTGAAAAAGTGGTGCCCGAGGCCGGACTTGAACCGGCACGGAAGAAAAATTCCGAGGGATTTTAAGTCCCTTGTGTCTACCAATTCCACCACCCGGGCGGGTGATTATGGAGCGGGAAACGAGATTCGAACTCGCGACCCCAACCTTGGCAAGGTTGTGCTCTACCCCTGAGCTATTCCCGCATAAATTTCTGAAAGAATTGAAGATAAAAGTATAGCAAAATAAACTTAAAAGGAGTTTATTTTGCTATAAGTTATTTGCAAATAAATAAAGCTTTTGCATTTAAAATTTGTTCTTTTTTGCTGATAATTGGAGATGAAAGTTCTATATTGTCAGATTTCGCATTTAGCATTCTAGGTGCGATATTGGTATTGGCATTTACTTGTAAATTTTTCAATACACAAGTTTTATTAAGATCTAAAGAGTAAGTTTTTTCATATTCGTATGATGTTTTTAAAAGCTCTTTGTAGAGATTTTCTTTGTTGTTGTTTAGTGTATCTTTTGAAAATTTTGTTTGTATGGCTGGTGTTGAAACGCTGATGAAATTATTTTTAGCTATGATAGAATTGATGTCATTTAAAAGCTTGTTAAAATCTGCAAGTTGGTTTTCTTTAAATTCACATTCTAAATTCGCATCAAATCTTTGACCTTTTGGAGTTTGTATACCATCTTTATAGGAAAAATTAGGTTCTAAAGAAAAACTTCCTCCGCTACAAAAATTTTCTTTTTTTGAGCGTTCTAAAATTTGATTGAAAGTATTTGTGATTTCAGCTTTTTCACTATTGTCTAATGTAATTTTTGAACTTAAATTTTCATTTGCCCAAAAATTAATATTTGCATATAAAATATCGGGTTTTAGCGTATTGCTTACTTCTATATTTCTTGAAAAATATAAATCATGATTAGAGTCTTTTTTGCCTAAAAATTCTACATTAAAAACTACTCCTGCAACAAAAAGTAATAAACATAAAAAACCTACACCTAAACCTTTAAAAAAAGCTAACATGGATATCCTTAATAATTTAATTTGAGCTAATTTTAGCAAAAAATTTTAAAATTTTTTGTTATACTCTCATTTATGCAAAAAAAAGAGCTTGAAAAACTACAAGAAAATTTACTTCTTTGGTATGAAAAAAATGGACGCAAAACTTTGCCTTGGCGTAATTTACAAAGTCAAAATTGTGATGAAAGTTTAAAGCATATTGATAGAGCTTATGGGGTTTATATCAGCGAAATTATGCTTCAGCAAACTCAAGTTAAATCAGTTTTAGAAAGGTTTTATTTCCCCTTTTTGCAAAAATTTCCTACTTTAGAAAGTTTGGCTAATGCTAATGAAGACGAGCTTTTAAAGGCTTGGCAAGGACTTGGTTATTACACTCGTGCTAGAAATTTAAAAAAGGCAGCCTTAGAATGCGTGGATAAGTTTGGGGCTAAATTACCCAAAGATGTTGAGGATCTAAAAAAATTAAGTGGTATAGGAGCTTATACAGCAGGCGCTATAGCTTGTTTTGGCTACGATCAAAAGGTTTCTTTTGTTGATGGCAATATACGCCGTGTGCTTTCTCGTCTTTTTGCTTTGGAAAATCCTAGCATGAAAGAACTTGAAAAAAGAGCTAAAGAGCTTTTAAATTTAAATCATGCCTTTGATCACAACCAAGCTTTGCTTGATATAGGGGCTTTGGTTTGTGTGGGTAAAAATGCAAAGTGTAGGATTTGTCCTTTGTATGATTTTTGTCAAGGCAAATTTCATACAGAGCTTTATCTAAGAGCTAAAAAAATACTTTATGAGAGTTTAAATTTAAATCTTTTTTTGTTTGAATTTAATAAAAAATTTGCGATACAGAAAAGCCAAGATAAGCTTTATAAGGGTATGTATAATTTTCCTTTTTTTAAAGAAGGAGAGTATAAACTTTCTAAAGATATGGGTTTTGTAGGGGAGTTTAAGCACAGCTATACTAAGTATAAACTTAATATCAAGGTTTATCATCAAATTCTAAACAATGAAAATAAAAATTATGAATTTAAAACCTTAAAAGAGTTAGAAAGTACCGCACTTTCGGCACTTTCTTTAAAAGCGTTAAAATTAATTAAGCTCTGATTTTTTAGGCAAACATAAAGTAGCTATAAGCATGATGATTGTAAAAATAGCTATATATATAAAAAAGCCATTTTCTATACCTGCATTTTTAAATTGTAAAGCAACCCAAGGAGCAGATCCTCCAAAAACAGCATTTGAAATAGCATAACCTAAACCTGTCCCTAAAGCTCTTACATGTTCAGGAAAAAGTTTTGCTTTAAAAATCCCAGCAACTGAAGTATAAAAACTTAAAATAACAAACAATAATACCACCAACATAAATGTCAAAGAAGGATTATTTTGTGCGTTATTGGCTATAAGTGAAAAAATAGGATAAATTCCTACCAATGCCAAAATACAAAATACAATTAAAGATCGTTTGTGACCTATTTTATCTCCTATATATCCAAAAAGAGGTTGAATGATCATTAGTATAAATAAAGCACCTAAGAAAAGATTATTAACAAGCATTTTATCCATACCCGTATTTTCCATAAAAGTTTTAGTATAAGTTGTAATGGTGTAAAAAGCTAAAGAACCTCCAGAGGTAACCCCAAGTACCATTAAAAAAGGTTTCCAAGATTTGCATAATGCCTTTAAAGTACCACGATCTTCATGCTGGTGAAGTTTTGTAGCACTTTCATTCATCATTTTTCTTACAAAAAGCGAGCCTAGTGCTAAAATTCCGCCTATTACAAAAAGTATTCTCCAAGCATAATCTTTCATATCATCAATGCTAAAAAATAAAAACATTATACTAATGCTTGCAACGGCCAAAAGTTGACCACCTATTAGGGTTACATACTGAAAAGATGAGTAAAAACCGCGTTTTCCTTCCGTAGCAAGTTCTGAAAGATAAGTAGCTGCTATGCCATACTCCCCGCCTACACTAAGACCTTGAATAAGTCTTGCTATTAAAAGCAAGATAATAGCAAGATCGCCCACTGTATCTTTGCTTGGTAAGGCTGCTATCATAAAAGAGCCTAAAGCCATTAAAACCACTGATATAACCATAGATTTTTTACGACCTACTTTATCAGCTAAAGAGCCAAAAAGCCAAGAGCCTATAGGACGCATAAAAAATCCTGCTGCAAAAACCCCAAAGGCATTGATTTGCTGGATAACAGGATTATCTGAAGTTGAAAAAGTATGAGCAAAATAAGTTGCTGTAAAAGCATAGATATAAAAATCAAACCACTCTACTAAATTTCCGCTACTTGCAGCAATAATAGAGCGAATTTTTTTCGTGCGAGTAAGCTCTTGCATAAACCCTTCCTTAATTTTAGATTTTTATTTAAGTATAGTGTGATTTTTGTTTAATATATTTAAAAATAAAGAAGAGAAATAAAAAAGATAAAAATATCGATAAAAATGTTACATATTTTAATAAATTTCATAAATTTTGGTAAAATGTTTACTCTAGGAAATATAATGAAATTTAAAAAAATATATATAGAATTAAGCGATATTTGTGGTTTAAAATGTGATTTTTGTCCTTCTCAAAAAGGAATTCGCGGGGTAATGAGTGAAGAAAAATTTCAAAACTTAGCTTATGAAATTTCTAATAAAGCTGAGCTTTTTACCTTTCATCTTTTGGGTGATCCTTTGCTTTTACCTAATTTGGAAAATTATCTAAAAATCGCAAAAGATGAAGCTATGAAACTTGAAATCACTACAAGTGGCTTTTATCTAAATTCTAAAAATCAAGCTTTATTGTTAGGGTATGAGAATATCCATCAAATCAATATTTCTTTAATGTCTTTTTTAAGTCAAAGCAAAATTTCTTTAGAACAGTATTTTAAGCCTATTTTAGAACTTTGCAAAAAGCATTTAGAGCAAAAAAGCCTTTCTTTTATCAATCTAAGACTTTGGAATTTAGATGCTAATTTTAAAGCACCTAAGTCAAATTTAAAAATTTATGAGTTTTTAGCCAAAGAATTTGAAGCTAAGATCGATGCAAACTTAAGTAAAAATCGCTTGCAAAGACATATTTTGCTTCATCAAAATAAACTTTTTAAATGGCCAAATTTAAAAGATGAACCCCTTTATAAAAAAGGAAAATGTCATGCTTTAAAAGAGCAAATTGGGATTTTAAGTGATGGAAGTTTGGTGCCTTGCTGTTTGGATACTAAAGCAGATATTAACTTGGGAAATGTTTTTGAAAATAACTTTGATAAGCTTTTTAGATCACCGCGTATAAAGATGATGAAAAAAGCTTTTGAAGAAGATAAACGCATAGAAAAACTTTGTCAAACTTGCGAATTTTTTAAAGCAAGATTGGGTGATTAAAAATTGTTATTTTCTAGCTTTGTTTTAAATTCTTGAATTCTATCTATTATCTTAGGACTAAGACGTAATAATATAGGTGTATCTTTGTTAAAATAAATACTTCCTGTTTTAACTGCTTTGGTATTTTTCAATAAAGCATTTGTATCTAAAAGATTGTTTTTAGCATTAATTCCAAGAATGAGTATGTCTGGATTTTGTTTCAGTATGTATTCTGCTGATATAACAGGTCTTGAAATTTGACTTTGCGGGCTTAAATTTTTAATCCCTATAAGTCTTAAAATATCAGCTATTAAAGAATTATCATTAAAGGCCATTAAAGGGTTGCTAGAATAAAGATAAATCGCACTTTTATTTAGGGGTTTATCGCTTAATTTTTTAAATTTTTGGTTAAATTCTTGTTTTAAAAGCTCTGCTTCTTTTTCTTTTTTGGTGATTTGGCCTAAGGTTGTGATATTTTTTGTTATATCTTCTAAACGCTCGGCTTTTAAATTGATACTTTTGATACCAAAATTTTTAAGTCCTTCTTCTAAATTTAAAGAATAAGAGCTTAAAATCACCAAACTTGGTTTTAATGCTACTATTTTTTCAAGCGAAGGATTTGAAAAAGTGCCTACGCTTGTAAGTTTTGAGGTTTGATCTTTAGGATAAATATTTGAGTGTTGTAAAGTAGCAATGCCTACGATTTGATCTTCAGCCTTAAGCATAAAAAGGGTTTCTATGCTTGCAGGATCAAGCACTACAAGGCGTTCTTTTGCATTTAGTGCGATTAAAAACAAACTCATAATAATTAAAATTTTTTTCATTTTTTCTCCTTTAAAGCTAAAATATAAGGTTTAGAATTTTTATAAATAATCTCGCAGTTTAAATCATAAATTTCTTTTAAAATTTCTTGAGTAAAAAGCTCTTTGCTCGTTCCAAAATACTTTATCTCCCCTTCTTTTAAAAAAAGGATTTTATCGCAGAATATAGAAGCTAAATTTAAATCATGCAAGATAGCAACAACGGCTATATTTTTTTCTTTAACTAGTTTTTCGCAAAGGTTTAAAAGCTCTATAGCATAGTTTAAATCAAGGGCTGAAGTGGGTTCATCTAAAAAAAGAATTTTTGGCTTTTTAAGCAAAGCTCTTGCTAAAAGCATTCTTTGAAATTCACCTCCGCTTAAAGAAAGTATGCTTCTTTCTAGAAAATTTTCAAGTCTTAAATCCTTAGCAAATTCTTTAATTTCTAAAATATCTTCTTTAGAATAAGAACTAAAAGCGTGTTTTAAATTCGGATATTTACTCATTAAAAGCACATCGATGACTTTTAAAGGGGTGTTTAATTCTGATTTTTGAGGCACAAAGCCACAAATTTTGGCAAATTCTTTAAGAGAAAAATCCTTGATATTTGTGTTAAAAAGACTTATCACTCCTTTATTTGGACTTAAATTTTTAAGTATAAGTTTTAAAAGAGTGCTTTTGCCTGAGCCATTTGGCCCTAAAATTCCTATAAAAGCTTGGTTTTTAAGTTCTAAATGAATATTTTTTAGTAAATCTTTTTGGTGATAAGCAAAGCTTAAATTATGTATTTTTAGCATTATAAAAATCTCCTAGCGCTTAAAGCTAAGTATAAAAAAATAGGAGCTCCAAAAAATGCAGTTAAAATTCCAATCGGAATTTGCACAGGAGCTAAAAGAGTTCTTGCTAAAGTATCACAAATAAGTAAAAATAATCCTCCAAATGCTGTACATAAAGGGATAACTAAGGCATTATTATAATTTTTAAGCAAAAGTCTTATAGTATGAGGAATGATGAGTCCAACAAAGCCTATAAGTCCGCTAAAAGCAACCGCAAAAGATACAGCTAAGGATGAGACAATGAGTAAATTTATCTTTAATTTTTGAGCATTTACCCCTAGATTTCTAGCTTCATCATCTCCGCTTAAAAGTATGTTTAATTCGTTTTTATGAGCGTAAAAATAAAACAAACAAAAAATTAAAGGCAAGATTAAAATTCCCACACGAAACCAAGAAGCATTGCCTATATTTCCCATAAGCCAAGCGACTATTTTAAAAGAATCCTCGCCTATAAGATAAGTGAAAAAAGAAGTAAAAGCCCCTAAAAAAGATGAAGCTGCTATGCCGATAATGAGTAAAGTTGCTATAGAAGCTTTAGAAGAAATTTTAAAAACTCCTAGGGCAAAAAAGGCAGAGCAAACAAAACCTAAAATTCCATAATAATAATCATTCAATTTTAACAAATACGCCAAAACCGCTCCAAAGGTTGCCGCAGAAGCTATACCTATGATATAAGGATCAGCTATAGGATTTGAAAATACATTTTGAGTGATAGCCCCACTACTAGCTAAAAGCATACCGATTAAAATCGCCATTATAATCCGTGGTAAGCGTCCATCTATGATTATTTGTCTTAAAATTTCATCTTGGCTAAAGATATATGAAAAAAGCTCTTTTGGATTTAAATTCTCATCTCCTAAGCAAAGTGCTGTAAAAGAAGCGATTATATAAGCTACCAAAAGCCCTATAATCACTAAAATTTTAGAATGCGTATTTAAATTCAACATAGTAGTTTCTGCCATTTCCAACTAGGTATTGATCATTTATACTGTCTTGATAGGTGTAGTATCTTTTATCGAAAAGATTGCGAATTCCTGCTAAAATTTGTAGTTTTTTATAATTATATTTCATGCCAATATCTGTTAAAAAATAATCCCTTATCCAAGAATTTTTAGACATTTTTCCTGTATTTTCATCTATAGTTCCACCATCTTTTGCTCTAGAAAAATAGGTTAAATCAATAAAATTTGAGAAATTTTTATTCCAAGCGTATTCAAGCCCAGCTGTGGCTTTGATTTTTGAAACATAAGGAATTCTCATGCCGTCATTAACACCTTTAGAAATTTTAGCATCAAGATAAGTTAGACTTTCTCTAAAGATTAAATCATCATCTAAAAAATTTTGACTCAGGCTTAATTCTACTCCTAAACGGCGAGTTTGATCTATATTATAATATTTCCACCAAGATCCACTAGTAGAATGAGGGTTTCCAAGATAAGAAATTTCATCTTTGCTTAGGGTGTAAAATAAAGTTAGATTAAAGCCGTAAAAATCCCACCAAAAATCATCAATACCTAGTTCAAAGGTATCAAAGATCTCAGGATTTAAATTTGCAGAATAATACTTTTGTGAATTTTTATCCTTGTTGACAAATTGTGCTGGACTTGGAGAGACAAAACCTCTTTCGTATTTGATATAAAGCTTTCCTGTGTCTGAGTATTTAAAATTTGGAGTGATTTCAAAAGCAAAATTATTGGCGTTTTTATTGGTATCAAAAAGTGTTGTTGAGTCTATGATAGTAGGTGATGGGGGTCTTCCGTTCATACTCATTTCATTTCTATAAGATCTATCGGTATTATAAGAGCTAAATTCATATCTAGCTCCACCGGATAAAGTAAAAAATTCATTAAAATTATGAGAATCAAGAGCAAAAATAGAATGGCTTTGTTTAGTCATATCTATTAAAGTTGTCATCCTGTGATAATTTATGACACTTGGAACGCTATAATACACCAAACTCTTTCTTTTTGCATCATGGTTTGCAAATTCATAACCAAAAATAAAATAAGAATTATTTGCATAATTTAGTTTGTTTTTTAAACTTATCCCTGTAAGCGTGTCTTCAAAACCACTTCCATTTTGATATACAGGAAGACTCATATTCATGTAGCTCATTGTAGAAACATCTTTTAGATAATTGATCTTTTGATTTTGCCAAAAAGCTTCTAGGTTAAATTCCCATATATCATCAAAATAGTAATGATAATCCAAAGAAATTTCAGGGCGATTGATTTGTGTGATATTATCACTCTTACCTTTTTGGGTTGGATCGCTTTGAGCTTGTGCTTTTGTTAGATAGCCACTGCTGGTATTTTTGCTTTTAAAATAATTATAACCCAAAGTTAAATCGCTATTATCATTGATATCAATATAGGTTTTTGTGTTGATAAAATAACCTTTTTCATTATAACCTTCTTGATATCCATCAAGGTTAAAACTTTGTATATCAAAGCTAAAAGCTAAATTTTCATTTATTTGTTTGGCACCATTGATACCTAAATTTCCACCTAGTCCACCATGATCATAAGCACTGCTTTTTAAATTTATAGCAAAAGCATCTGATTTTTGTTTTTTTGTAATGATATTAATCACGCCACCTATAGTACCACTTCCATAAAGCACAGATCCACCCCCAGGTATGATTTCTATGCGTTCTACATTATCTAAATTGATACTATCTAGTGGGGTTACACCATGGGAATTATCAAGAACATTAATAGCATGCCCATCAATCATAACTTTTACAGCTATATTGGATTTATTTCCTTGTCCACGCATATCTATATTGCGTCCAAGTCCAAAATTTACAAAACTAATGCTCGAAATTCTTTCTAAGGCTTGTTCTAAAGAAACATAACCTTTATTTTGTAGATCTTTGCCTTCTATGCTGATTACATTGCGTAAATTTGAATCCGCATCTTGTTCAAAACCTGTTGTACTAACAACAACTTTTTGTAGATTGATAGCTTTATTTGATTCTTGTGCATTTAAATTAGTTATTAGCAATAATGCAAATAAAGATAATTTAAAAGCTTTTTTATTTGGGTGCAAATTTTACTCCTTAAATAAAATAAATAATGATAATTTATATCATAATAATTTAGAAATAAATTTATCCTTTATTAACTTAATCTAGTATAAATTTTTGTTAAAATAGATAATTTATATATTTTAAGTGCTTTTTAATTTGATAATTGATACCATTTTTTTTAATATTTTATTTTAAAATCAAGAAAGGATAAAAATGAATTTTGAAAGCATTATTTCTCATATGAATGATCATCATAAATCAAATTTAGTCGATCTTTGTAAAAAATTTGGTGGTATTGAGCAAGTACAAGATGTTTTTCTAAAAAGTGTTGATTTTAATGGCTTAGATCTTGTTTACAATGATAAAGAAAATTTACGAGTGGAATTTCCTAAAAAAGCCGATGAAAACACGATTAAAGATGCTATAATATCCCTTTGCATGAGTGCAAAGAGCGAGCAAAATTTTAGTGGTGTAGAAAAAGAATTAAATGAATTTATGCTAAGTTTTAATTCTGTAGCTTTGGCAACTTTAAATGCAAATGGAGAAGTTGTTTGCTCGTATGCACCTTTTGTAAGCACACAATGGGGAAATTATATTTATATAAGTGAAGTAAGTGAACATTTTAACAACATCAAAGTAAATCCAAACAATATAGAAATAATGTTTTTAGAGGATGAGAGTAAAGCTGTTTCTGTTATACTTCGTAAAAGATTGCGCTATAGAGTAAATGCAAGCTTTTTAGAGAGAGGTGAAAGATTTGATCAAATTTATGATGAGTTTGAAAAACAAACCGGAGGAGAAGGAGGCATTAAAACTATACGCAAGATGCTTGATTTTCATCTAGTAAAGCTTGAATTTAAAAAAGGACGCTTTGTAAAAGGTTTTGGTCAAGCTTATGATATAGAAAATGGAAATGTTGCACATGTAGGTGCTAGTGGAAATCCACATAAATTCCTACATAAGCATTAATTTATATAAAATCTTATAAATTTTGTTCTTGTAAAGCTTGGGCTTGATGATGAGTGATTAAAGGTTCTATGATTTCATCAAAAAGCCCATCTTGCATAATGGCATCTAAGCGATATAAAGTAAGATTTATTCTATGATCGCTGATACGATTTTGTGGAAAATTGTAAGTGCGAATGCGTTCGCTTCTATCTCCGCTTCCTACTTGTGATTTTCTTGCTTCACTTTCTTTTGCTAGTCTTTCACTCTCTTGCATTTCATAAAGCCTTGCTTTTAGGACTTTCATCGCACTTTCTTTATTTTTGTGTTGGCTTTTTCCATCTTGATTGACTACAACTATACCTGTAGGGATATGAGTGATACGAACAGCTGAATCAGTAGTATTTACACTTTGTCCACCATGTCCTGAAGATCGCATAACATCAACTTTAAGATCGTTTGGATTGATTTCGATTTCTATATCATCAACTTCTGGCATTACTGCCACGGTGATAGCAGAAGTATGCACGCGTCCTTGGGATTCTGTTTGAGGAACTCTTTGAACACGGTGCGTTCCACCTTCATATTTAAGTCTTGAATAAGCCCCTGTTCCTTTAACAAGCATGATGATTTCTTTAAATCCACCTACGCTTCCTTCACTAGAGCTTACAATCTCAAGTTTATAGCCGCGATTTTCAGCATATCTTGCATAAGCTTTTACAAGATCTCCCACAAATAAAGATGCCTCATCGCCACCTGTGCCTGCACGAATTTCAAGAAAAATATTTCTTTCATCATTGGGATCTTTAGGAAGAAGTAAAATTTTAATCTCTTCTTCAAGTTTCGGTTTTAATTCTTCTAAAGTTTTTAGTTCTTCTTTTGCAAGTTCCCCAAGTTCTGGATCGTTTAGCAAAGCTTTATTTTCTTCTATATTGTCTAAAGTTTTTAAATACTCTTTAGCTTTTAAAACGATAGGTTCTAAATTTTTTTGTTCTTTAGAGAGTGTAGTCATTTTACTGATATCGTTGAGTATATCAGAACTGCTAAGAAGAGAATTTAACTCTTCAAAGCGTTTAAAAAAAGGATCTAGTTTGCTAGCTAACATTAAAAACTATATAGAAAATTATGCGATTTTATTTACTAAAAGGGCTAAGCGGCTTACACGGCGAGAAGCAGTTTGTTTTTTAATGAAACCGCGACTTACCATAGCATGAATGCTTTTATTAGCTACTTTTAAAGCTTCATTAGCAGCATTTTTATTTCCATTTGCTGCAGCTTCTCTTACGGCTTTAGTTATATTTTTAAGTCTTGTTCTATAGAATCTATTTCTTTCTGTTTTTTTAATAGTTTGTCTTGCTCTTTTTTCAGCAGATTTATGGTTTGCCATTTATATTTTCCTTTTTTGAAATTAAAGACTAAATTATATAAGAATAAAATTTAAAATTTAATTAATTTAAGCAAAATTTCAAAATAAATCTTTTAAATTTATATCCCAAAAAACTAAATTAAATTTAAGTAAAAATCCATAAATTACCGCACTTAAAAGTCCAGCAAACAATCCTGCTAACATATCATCAAGCATTACACCTAGTCCGCCTTTGACTTTTTTATCTATCTTACCAATAATAGAAGGTTTTGTAATGTCAAAGAGTCTGAATAAAACAAAAGCCAAAATAAAATTGACTATCGAGTTTTCAACACTTGCTGCAATAGCACAAGCAAGAAAAACTCCAGCAACCTCATCGATAACTATGTGTTTGTCATCGTGAATTCCTGTTTTTTTTTCATAATCATCTATAACACGAATACTTGCAACAAAAATTAAAATGCTTAGTAAAAACAAAGTATTAATCCCGAGATATTTAAGTATAAAAAAAGCAGGTATTAAAGCAGCGATAGTACCAAAAGTCCCACTTGCCTTTTTTACAGAACCTGAATAAAAAAAAGTTAAAAATAATTTTTGCATTTTATTACACCATATAAGACATTTGATGAATTTCTAAAAGTTTTTGATAAAATTCTTCATCATTTTTGTATTCTAAAATTCCATCAGTTGGAAAAAGCTCATTATAAATTTTTTGCATATTTTTTAATCTATTTGGAAAAAGAGAAGTTAAAATAACACTAGATACTTCCTTGCGTATGAAAATTGCTGGAGGAATGATACCCGCTCTTAGTAAATCTTTTAAAGACTGAGAATTATAGTGCAAATGGTGATGACAACCATGAGGGCAAGATCTTGTGCTAACAATCATGCGACATTGATCGCAAAATACAAATTCAGGCAAAACGATCACTTCTATGCCATAGTCCTTGGAAAAATCATCAAGTATGGTTTTTGGTTGGTTATCATCATAAAACATTCCAAGTCCTGTATGATTTTGTCCTACTACTAGTTTGGTACAACCTAGACTTTTTGCGATAATACTTTCTAAGCCAGGATTTAAATGAGCGTGAAAAATATTAATATTTTTTAATGGAAAAATGAAAATTCTATCCGGTGGAAGATAGTTTTGAATAAATTTTTTCAAATATGCTTCTTTAAGTTCGAATTCAAACCCATTTACATCAAAAGATTCTACAAGAAAAATTACAACTAAATCTGCTTTATCAATAGTCCAACGAAACATTCTTTCATGGGCACGATGCAAAGGATCAAAACTTGAAACTATAGCAGTAATTTTTTGTGCATTAAGATTGTTTTTGATTTGTTGAAAATTTTCTTTTATTTTTTCAATTTGAGAATTATAAATTTCTATTTTTCCACTTATGCAAGTTGTTCCCATGTCTTCTAAAGAGCAAGTGTTAGGACTGAAAATATCAGAAAAATTTTTATTATTTTTAAATTGGCTTTTAAAATCTATATGTCCTACTACTTTTTCATCTAGCATGAGATCGATTCTATCGCCAGATTTTATATCATTTAGTGCTTCTTCGGCATTTTTTGGTGCAAAGCTTAAGGGATAGGGAAAGCTTTCTCCTTTAAATTTTCCTGATTTAATGATTTCATTGACTTCTTTTTCATTCATTAAATGAGTGCAAGTGCCTAGCAAACCTTCTTTAATAAGTGATAAGATGCCAAATTCATTTTGATCTATGATAATGTTTTTATTTTTTCTTGCTGATTTCATATTTCTTCCTTTTTTCCCATAAAGATTTACGTGAAATGCCTAATTTTTTTGAAAGATCAGTATCAGGAAATATATTTTGGTAATTTATAATAACATATTTTACATACTCATCTATAGTTAAAATTTCATTGCTATTGATATTTTTTTCATTATCATTTAAATTAATGCAGTTTATTTTTAAATCATCTGTATTTGAATTGGTATGCAAAATAACATTTTTGTTTTGTATAAAATCTAGGAGTTTTTCCTTTTCTGCTGCTTTTAATGCTTGAAAATTACTCAAAAATAAAAGATTGTTTTCTGTGGGAAGTTTCATAACTTTTTCAACTGAATTTGTAGATGTTAAATCAATAAAAGAAAGAGTAATGTCACATTCATTTGCATAATTAAAAACAAAAGCATCAGCACTGCTTTGCTTGTTGGATTTTAATATCAATGGAAGTTTTAATTTTTTATAATTATACTCTGGAATTTTGATTGTTTCTAATCTTGATTTGATATAGCTTTGATAAGCTTTATTAAGGATTGAAAGTTTTCTAAAATCCTGATAATGCTTTATTTTTCTAATCAGCTCTTCTATCATAAAGGGTTTTTGAATATAATCACTAGCACCTAATTTCAAAGGATTTGAAACTGTATCTGTACTTATATAAGAAATAAGCAAAATAATAATACTATGTTTAAACTGACCTACGGCTTTTAGAAAATTATTAGTATTTGTAGAAAGCAGTATAATGTCATAGTATTTTTCACCATTGTATTCATCAAACGAGTTAATAATTTCACAGCTATATCCAGCATCACTTAGTTTAATGCTAATGCTTTGCGCTAGATAAATTTCATTTTCAATAATTAAAACTTTCATAATCTTGTCCAATCAAAATATTTTAAATTTACACTACTAAGCACCGCCATACCTTCTTTTCTTCCAATAAAACCCAATTTTTCCGTTGTTGTGGCTTTAACATTGATTCTAAATTCATCTAAATCTAAAGTATGAGCTATATTGCTTTGCATAGCTTGTTTAAAGTCTTTAAGTTTAGGGCTTTGTGCCATGACGCAAATGTCTATATTAATGAGTTCAAAACCTATTTCTCTGACTTTATCATAAGCTTGTTTTAAAAGCTCCATGGAGTTGGCATTTTTAAATTTCATATCAGTATCAGGATAAAGCTCTCCTATATCTCCAAGTCCTGCAGCACCTAAAATCGCATCGGTTAAAGAGTGAGCTAAAACATCTCCATCGCTGTGTGCTTTAAGCCCCATAGTAGGATGAATTTGCACTCCTGCTAAAAGCAAAGGGCGATTCTCTCCAAATTCATGCACATCAAAACCATTGCCAGTAAAAATTTCAAAGCTAGGTGTAGGCAAATCAAGTTTTTTAAGATCTTCTTTAAAGGTTAGTTTTCTTGCATTTTCTTCACCTTCAACAAACCAAATTTTTCCACCCATTGCAGCTATAGCTGTGCTATCATCTGTAAATTCTAGGTTTTGATCCAAGGCTTTTTTAAGCAATTTGGTTTTAGAAATTTGCGGGGTTTGAATGAGTTTGATTTTTTCTCTTTGCAAGGCTTCATTGTCAAAAAGTGTTGTATCTGCAACTTTTAAAGCAGGGGTAATACAATCTGCTTTATCTAAATTTTCAATCAAACGATCAAACAAATTTTTACTCACCAATACCCTTGCTACATCACTTACCATAACAAATTCGCTATCTATGAGCTCTAAGGCTTTTTTTAAGGATTCTGCTCTGGTATCACCACCTTCTATGAATTCATAGTTTTTGGTAAATTTTTTCATATAAGTGATATTACTAGAGGTAACAACTATTTTTTTAAAAGGATAAAAAGAGCTTAAATTTTTTGTTGCATAAAGCCAAAGAGGGTCATTTCCAAGTCGTAAAAATTGTTTTTTTACCTTTGTATTAAAACGAGTAGAATTTCCAGCTGCTAACATAATGAGGCTCATTTCACTCATTTTTTCATTCCTCTTTTTAATATTGTTGGTTTTTATAATGTTACCATATTATACACTTATAAAAAGCTAAATTTTATCATTTTATTAGTAAAATTGATTTTTTTAAAAGACAAGGAAAAAATATGAAAGAACAAATTTTAGAGAAATTAAAAACTGTAAAATATCCTGGTTTTGAAAAGGATATAGTGAGTTTTAACTTTGTAAAAGATATTAAAATTCAAGATGATGGTGTATTCATTGATATAGAAATCGTTTCAGCAAATCCTGAAGTAGCTAATGAAATTCGTAAAAATACTATTGAAGCTTTATCGAGTTTGGCTTTAAAAAATATTGAACTTAATATCATTACTCCAAAAATTCCTGAAGAAAAAAGTAATTCAAGAAGTGGAAAAAATATCGCTCCACAAGTAAAAAATTTCATCATGGTTTCAAGTGGAAAAGGTGGTGTGGGTAAATCTACAACTACAGTAAATTTAGCAATTTCCATGGCTAAAATGGGAAAAAGAGTAGGTATTTTAGACGCGGATATTTATGGGCCAAATATTCCAAGAATGCTAGGTGAAACCAAAACTCAGCCTGAAGTAGTAGGGCAGAGATTAAAGCCTATTTTAACTCATGGTGTTTATATGATGAGTATGGGGGTTTTGATCGAAGAGGGTCAAGGCCTTATGTGGCGTGGAGCTATGATCATGAAAGCAATTGAGCAACTTTTAGCTGATGTAATTTGGCCTGAGCTTGATGTATTGTTTTTGGATATGCCTCCAGGAACAGGCGATGCGCAAATTACTTCTGCACAAAGCATTCCTATTGCTGCAGGAGTTTGTGTAAGTACGCCTCAAACCGTATCTTTAGACGATAGTAAAAGAGCTTTAGATATGTTTAATAAACTTCACATTCCTATAGCGGGTGTGATTGAAAATATGAGTGGATTTTTATGTCCTGATAACGGTAAAGAGTATGATATTTTTGGCAAAGGAACGGCTGAGGATATGGCAAAAGCCTATAAAAGTGAAGTCTTAGCACAAATTCCTATAGAAATGATAGTAAGAGAAGGTGGAGATGAAGGCAAGCCTGTGAGTTTTTATCACCCTGAAAGTGTGAGTTCAAAGCGTTATTTAATGGCGGCTGAAAAAATTTGGAGCTTTATAGAAAAAATTAACAATGAAGGTGGTGCGGATAATTCTGCTATACAACCTGTGATGAATGGAAAAAGTGCGTGTTCGCATTAAAAATTAAGTGGATAAGGAAAAGAAAATGATTAATACTAAAGAAGATTTTTTACTTTTAATCAAACAAATCGAGCAAAAAAGTGGCTATAAAAAACCTAAAGCTTTTGGTATAGCAAGGCTTGATAGAGGACAGTTAAATAAAAATAAAATCTTACAAGCAAGTTTTGCTTTGATTAACTATGAGCAAAATTTTGGCTCAGCGGCAATCATGCTTGAAGCTTTTATGCAAAGGGGCGTGGAGATTGATTTTAATGCGAGTGAGTTTGTGCAAACTTTGAAATTAGAAGATATTGATTTTGCACTTTCTTGTTTTAAACCTTTTTTAGAAGAAGATGGGCATCAAAATATTGATTTATTAAAGATTATCAAAGATAAATTTAAAGACGATGAATTTTCTTTTGTTTGTCTTTTTGAAGATAAAGAACCTTTAAGTGTAGAAAGTATTTATCTAAAACTTTATTTGCTTTCTACTAAAAAAGTACCTTTAAGAAGTATCAATTTAAATGGAGCTTTTGGACTTTTAAGCAATGTAGCTTGGAGTGATGATAAGCCTATCGAGCTTGAGTATTTAAGAGCAAATGAAATGCGTTTAAAAATGAGCAATCAATATCCAAAAATCGATTTTGTTGATAAATTCCCAAGATTTTTAGCACATATTATCCCTGAGGATAATACAAGAATTTTAGAAAGTTCTAAAGTAAGAATGGGTGCGTCTTTAGCAGCAGGAACAACCATCATGCCAGGGGCAAGTTATGTGAATTTTAATGCAGGTACAACAGGAGCTTGTATGGTTGAAGGGCGTATTAGTTCAAGTGCTATAGTAGGAGAAGGTTCTGATGTAGGTGGCGGAGCTTCGATTTTAGGTGTTTTAAGTGGAACAAGTGGCAATGCTATAAGCGTAGGCAAGGCTTGTCTTTTAGGGGCTAATTCAGTGACAGGAATTCCTTTAGGGGATAATTGTATAGTTGATGCAGGTATTGCAGTGCTAGAAGGAACGAAATTTTTACTCAAAGATGCCGAAGAACTTGCTAAACTTAATCCTTATTTTAATTTTGATAAAGAAATTTACAAAGGCTTAGAGCTTAAAGGTTTAAATGGGCTACATTTCCGTCAAGATTCTATAAGTGGTGCTATGATAGTAGCTTTAAATAAAAAAGCAGTCAAACTTAATGAAGCCTTGCATTGATATAAATTTATTTTACATAAAGCTTTAAGCTTTATGTCTTTCTTTTAATTTTGAAATCACATCTGAGAAACTAAGATTTGCATCTGCAAGTAAAACACTTAAATGATACATTAAATCCGCTGCTTCACAAATAAGCTCTTCTTTATCTTTTACTGTCGCTGCTAAAGCTGTTTCTACGCCTTCTTCACCAACTTTTTGTGCGATGCGTTTTGTACCACTTTTGAAAAGTTTTGCTGTATAAGAAGTATTTTCATCGGCATTTTTGCGTGTATTAATAAGTTTTTCAAGTCTGGCTAGAAAAACAAAATCTGCATTTTTAGAAATTTTTTCAAAACAAGAAATATCGCCCGTATGACAAGTAGGCCCTACAGGATTTGCTAAAATTAAAAGCGTGTCATTATCACAATCTAAGCTTAAATCTATGATATTTAAGAAATTTCCACTTTCTTCACCCTTCATCCAAAGACGCTGTTTTGTGCGTGAAAAAAAGACTACTTTGCCACTTTCTAAGCTTTTTTCTAAGGCTTCATTATTCATAAAGCCTAGCATTAAAACTTCGCAAGTTTTTGCATCTTGGATGATGACAGGTAAAAGATTATCCACTTTTTGCCAAGCGATTTTTTCATTAAGTTCTTTGAAATTTTGCATATTATATCCTTATACTTAAGCCTTGATTTTTAAGATAAATTTTTAATTCTTTAATGTCTATAAGTTTTTGATGAAAAACAGAAGCAGCTAAAGCCCCATCTATACCTAGTTTAAAAGCTTCTAAAAAATGTTCCATTTTTCCCGCTCCCCCACTTGCGATTAAAGGTACTTTACAAATTTTATATACAGCTTCTAATTGTTCTAAATCATAGCCATTTTTAACACCATCTTGATTCATCATATTTAAAACAATTTCGCCTGCACCCAGATCTTGCACTTTTTTAACCCATTCTAAAGTGCTTTTTCCACTATGTTTACTTGTTTTTTCATCCCCTGTGTATTGAAATACTTTTAAATTTCCATTTTCATCTTTAAAACTATCAATCCCTACTACTACGCATTGCACGCCAAAGCTTTTAGCAAGGCGTGTGATTAGGCTTGGATCATTTAAAGCAGGAGAATTGATAGAAATTTTATCTGCCCCATTAGCCAAAAGTTCAGCTGCATCTTCTTCGCTTTTAATACCCCCTGCAACACAAAAAGAAATATTGATATTTTTTGCTACTTCACTTACCCATTCTCTTGATATGCGTTCTTTTCTAGCACTTGCAGCAATATCATAAAAAACAAGCTCATCAATACCATTTTGAGAATAATACCTAGCAAGCTCTATGATATCTCCCATATCTTTATGGTTTTTAAATTGTGTTCCTTTTACTACTCTGCCATCTTTGACATCTAAACATGCAATTATGCGTTTTGTAAGCATTTATTTCTCCAAAATACATTTTTCTTTAAGATATTTTTCCATTTCTTCATCGCTTTTAATTTCATCAAAATTAGCTTGAATTTTTGCTTCTTTGCCCACTTTAATTTGTTTGTTTATATCATCAATAAATTCTTTAAAATTTGGATTTTTATTGATCAGCATATTTAGTGTTTGAATATCAAGTTCTTTTTCTTTTGCACTAATTAAAATTTGAGAATTTGAAATATCTTTTTCAAGTTTTATCACTCCTATGCCAAAACTTTGATTTAAGCGTCTTAACTCACTTAAAACTTCGCTATCAATTTCTTGTAAAACAACCAAATAGCCTTCATTTGCCCAGCTAGAATTGCTTACAGCTTGAAAATAGCATTCTTTTAAATTTGAAAAATTTAAAGCAATTTTAAGTTCAAAAGAAAAAAGCTTATAACTATTTTGTTTGATATTTTCTAAAAGTGTTATGGTCTCTTTTTCATAATCATCATAAGGAAAATAAACCCCTACAATATCAGGATAATTCCACTTATCTTCCCCGCCTTTACCCTTTTTGCTTTGTTCATGGTAAATTGTTTTGCAATTTAAATTAAAATCTAAATTTTCATATAAAAATTTTACAAGCAAGGGGTGTAAATCTCTTTCATGAAATTTATTTTTTTCTTGTTTTTCGTTAGTAATTTCATTTTTATTATCAAGCTTTAAAAGTTCATTTTCTCTTTCTTTTAGCCAAAAAGTTGTAGGTTTTTGGGAAGCTTTGATAAACAAAGAATTGTGTTGCAATTCTTTTATATCAACATATATCCTAGCCCCTAAAGTAGCAATTGGAGTTTGTCCTATGCTAGAAAGCTTTTTATCTAAGCCTTGTTCAAGAGCTTTTTGCCAAATTTCATTAACACTTAAAGGTCTGTCACTTTGTTTTAAAATTTCTAAAGTAAGTTCTTTGTAGCTTAATTTGCTAGACATCTTATCCCTTCTTCTACGCTAAAAACTCCGTCTAATAAAGCTTTTCCTACGATAACCCCACTACAAATTCCTTTTAAGTTTTCAAGGTCTTTTAAGCTCGCTACTCCACCACTTGCCTGAATGCAAATATTAGGAAAAATTTCATGGATAAGTTTGTAAAGTCTTACATTTACTCCTTGCATGGTACCATCTTTTGAAATATCTGTGCAAAGTATGTGTTTTAAGCCTTTATTGCTATAAAAATCTAAAACTTCCATAAGCTTTTTATCGCTTGCTTCTTGCCAAGCATTTACAGCCACAACATAATCTTCTTTTAAAATCGTATCTAAGGCTAAAACTATAGCTTCACTACCAAATTCTTTTAAAATTTCAAGACATAAAGTCGCATCTTTAATTGCCATAGATCCTATAACTACTCTTTTTACTCCACAATCAAGCAAAGCTTTAACTTCTTCTTTAGAGCGTATACCTCCACCTACTTGCAAATTGACACTGACTTCTTTGGCTAATTTTTCTATCAAAGCAAATTGTCTTTTGCTAGGATCTTTTGCACCTGTAAGATCTACAAGATGAAGTTCTTTCGCTCCTGCTTTTTCGTATTCTTTAAATTTCTTTAAGGGATTGTATTTATATACTTTTTTTTGTTCGTAATCCCCTTTTACAAGACGCACCACTTCGCCATCTATAAGATCGAGTGCGGGTATGATTTGAGTCATCCTATATCCTTAATAAAATTTGAAATTAAAATTTCCCCAGCCTCGCTACTTCTTTCAGGGTGAAATTGCACTCCGTAAAAATTATCTTTCATTACGCTTGCGCTAAATTTTTGCGAATACTCACAATCTGCTATAGTGTATTTCCCAAGTCCTACACAATAACTATGCACAAAATAAAAATAAGCCCCTTCTAAGCCTTTAAACAAAGCATGAGAGCTATAAACTTCATTCCATCCCATATGTGGAAAAGTAAAGCCTTCTTTAGCTTTAAATTTTTGAGTTGTAAAATCTATGAGTTTTAAGGTTTCTTGATTTAATTCTTCAGAAAAATTTCCTAAAATTTGCATACCTAAACAAATACCAAGCAAAGGTTTTTTGGTATTTTGAATAAAATTAATAAGATTAAATTGTTCTAAATTTTTCATTGCTTCTTTTGCGGTACCCACTCCAGGTAAAAAAAGCTTATCCGCACTTTCAAGCTCTTTTAAATCCCTACTGATAGTTGCATTAAAACCTAATCTATCTAGACAAAATTTCAAAGATGCTAAATTCGCACAGGCTGTATCGATGATGATGATTTTCATATCACTCCTTTAGAGCTGGCTAAATTTTCACTTTCTATTTTTACTGCCATTTTCAAAGCTTTTGCAAAGGCTTTAAAAAGCCCTTCGGCTTTATGATGATCGTTTTTGCCTTTAACTTTTAAATGCAAACTCACGCCCATAGCATAGCTTAAAGAATAAAAAAAGTGCTCGATCATTTCTGTGCTTAAAGCCCCTAAATGAGATTTTTTAAATTTGGCTTTATAGACTAAATGGGGACGATTGCAAAAATCCATTGCACAACTTGCCAAACACTCATCCATAGGTAAAGCAAAACCATATCTTGCAATGCCGATTTTATCCCCTAAAGCTTTTTTGATACAAGCTCCAAGTGCTAAGGCTACATCTTCAACGCTATGATGCTCATCGATTTCCAAATCTCCTTTACAAGAAATTTCAAGCCCTATACCTCCATGTACAGCGATTTGCTCTAACATGTGATCAAAAAAATCAATACCTGTTTTAATGCTAACCTTACCCCCATTTAAGCATACCTTTACTTTTATATCTGTTTCTTTAGTAGTTCTTTGATAACTCGCGCTTCTAAAAGAACTTAAAATTTCATTTTCTATTTCTTTCCAAGAAAGTTCGCCGTATTTTAAACCACGCACGCCTAAATTTGAAGCCAAGATCATATCACTCTCACGATCTCCTATAACAAAACTTTGTTCCTTATCATAAAGTTCGTGTTTGATATACTCTTCTAACATAGCGGTTTTAGGTTTTCTGCAAGCACAATTTTCATTTTCAAAATGCGGACAAATAAAAATATCTTGAAATTCTATACCGCAACTTTTTAAAATATCAAGCATTTTTTCATGAGCGATTTCAAAATTTTCCTTTGGAAAACTTGGTGTTCCAAGACCGTCTTGATTGCTTACCATAACAAATTTAAATCCAAATTTTTTTAGTTTTAAAAGAGTGGGAATAGCATCTTTTTCAAAACGCAATTTTTCAAGAGTATCGATTTGAAAATCGCTTTTTGGCTCCTCTATTAAAGTGCCATCTCTATCTATAAAAAGGATTTTTTGACTCATTTTAAGCTTTCTAAACGAAAAGTTACTGCATTTTTGTGCGCGTCTAAATGCTCATTTTGTGCTAAAATTTCAACACTTTTACCTAAAGCTAAAAAACCTTCTTTACTTAACTCTTGAACGGTCATTCTTTTACTAAAATCTGCCAAACCTAAACTAGAATGCGTTTTAGTAAGTCCATAAGTAGGTAAAACATGATTTGTCCCACTTGCATAATCACCCATAGACTCTGGGGAATAAGCTCCTAAAAATACTGATCCTGCGTGTTTTACACCTTTTAAAAGTTCTCGTGGATTTTGAGTTTGTATGATCAAATGTTCAGGGGCGTAAAGATTTGAAATTTCTAAGGCTTGATTTAAATCTTTAGCTATGATAATGCGTGAATTAGCAATGCTTTTGCTTGCAAGTTCTTTGCGAGGCAAAAGTTCTAATTGACTTTGGACTTCATCACTTGCTTTTTTAGCAAAATCTTGACTTAAACACACTAAAATCACTTGAGAATCTGCACCATGTTCAGCTTGTGAAAGCAAATCACTAGCTACAAATTTTTCATTAGCTAAATCATCAGCTATGACTAAAACTTCACTAGGTCCTGCTTGCATATCAATAGCTGCTCCGTTTATATCACTACTTACTTGGCGTTTTGCTTCGGTTACAAAGGCATTTCCTGGGCCAAAAATTTTATCCACCTTTAAAACACTTTGGGTACCGTAAGTCAAAGCTGCTATAGCTCCTGCACCGCCCATTTGATAAATTTCATCCACGCCACAAAGCTTAGCACAAAAAAGCACAGCATCATTGATTTTTGCAGGACTTGCTAAAACGATTTTTTCACAACCTGCAATTTTTGCAGGAATAGCTAGCATTAAAACCGTTGAAAACAAAGGTGCCAAACCCCCTGGTATGTAAAGTCCTACTTTTTCTATAGGGCGTGTTAAAACTTCACATTTAACGCCTTTTGTAGTTTCAAGAGCGATTTCATGTGGGATTTGGGCTTCGTGAAATTTTTTGATATTTTCATAAGCCACTAAAATAGCTTCTTGTAAATCTTTATCTAAACGATTGCTTGCTTGAGTGATTTCTTCTTGAGTGATTTTAATCTTTGAAATTTCAGCCTTATCAAATTTCAAAGCTTGTTCTATCAAAGCTTTATCGCCTTTTTCTTGCACT
This sequence comes from Campylobacter sp. CFSAN093259, assembly GCF_012889985.1. Taxonomy (NCBI): domain Bacteria; kingdom Pseudomonadati; phylum Campylobacterota; class Epsilonproteobacteria; order Campylobacterales; family Campylobacteraceae; genus Campylobacter; species Campylobacter sp. CFSAN093259. Next base: position 1,573,733 of record NZ_CP040617.1, on the reverse strand, counting down.
TCTTTAATGATAGAACTTACTATTTTTGAAATTTCATCTTTCGCACTTATAGCAGGGCGTTTTAACGCTTCTTCTTTTTGTTTTTCATCCAAATTATCATATACTAAAATTTGCATTTTTTACTCACTTTAACATTTTTTCTATAGGCAGAACTAAAATCGAACTCGCACCTTCTTCTTTTAAAGCCTCCATGGTTTCCCAAAAAAGATTTTCTTTACTTACCATATGTAAAGCTACATTTTTTTCATCGTGTGCTAAAGGTAAGATAGTCGGTCTTTCAACTCCTGGAAGTAGGGCTTGAATTTTATCAAGCTTTTCTTTTGGAGCATGAAGCATAATGTATTTAGATTCTCTTGCTTGCATTACTCCTGCTACACGCAACATAATTTTATCCACTAAGGCTTGTTTTTCTTTACTTAAAGCATTTTCTTTTTGAATCAAACAAGCACGAGATTCATAAATGACTTTAACTTCTTTAAGATTGTTTGCTTGTAAAGTTGCCCCGCTTGAAACAAGATCGCAAATCGCATCGGCTAAATTTGCCCTAGGGGCTACTTCAACAGAACCTGTAAGCGTACAATTTTTATAATTAATCCCATTTTCTTTCATAAAACGCTTTAAAAGTTGTGGATAAGAAGTAGCTATCCTTAAGCCTTCAAAATCTTTCAAATTTTGAAATTTATTTTCTTGAGGTAAGGCAAGAGAAAGACGGCAATATCCAAAATCTAGCTTTTTTAAAAGCTTATAGCTTGGATTTTCTCCTAAAGACTGGCGTTCAAGTTCATTTTCTTCTAAAACATTTTCCCCTATAATGCCTAAATCTACAACCCCATCAAAAATAAGCCCAGGGATATCATCATCTCTAACGCGTAAAATATCTATGGGTAAATTTGTAGAAAAAGCGATCAAGCTTTGTTCATGGATATGCATTTTAACACCACATTCTGAAAGAAGCTCTATGGATTCTTTTGAAAGTCTACCTGATTTTTGTATCGCAATGCGTAAACGAGTGTTTTCTTGCATAACATATCCTTGAAATTAAAAATTAAAAACTTATATTAGCATAAGTAGTTGAATTTTTAGCAAGGGTTTTAGAAAATAAATAAATTTAATTTTATTTAAAATAATTATTTAAAACTTTTTATTTTTAGGATATTTAATTGAAGTATTAATCCTAGCAAAAGCTAGGATTTGATTAAACTACAAATTCGATGAAAGCCATTTCAGCGGCATCACCACGGCGAATTCTTGTTTTGATGATTCTTGTATATCCGCCATTGCGATCTTTGAATTTTGGAGCAATTTCAGTTACTAGTTTATTGGTAGCGTTTTTATCTTGTAATGAAGCAAAAACTGCTCTATGAGCGTTAAAATCTCCAAGTCTTGCTCTAGTAATCAATCTTTCTACATAACCTCTTAATTCTTTAGCTTTTGGTAGAGTGGTTTCGATTTTTCCGCTATTTACTAAAGCTATAGTTAAATTTTTTAATAAGGCAGCACGATGAGATGAAGTTCTGCCAAGTTTTCTATATCCATGTTTATGTCTCATTCTTTATCCTTCGTTTTGTGCTTTTAATTCTGCGATTTTATTTTTAAGTATTTCTTTATTATCGCTAAGCTTAGAAGTTCCCACAGGAAAACCTATGCTTTCCATGATGTTTTTAATTTCATCAAGAGATTTTTTACCTAAATTTTTAAGCCCTGCAAGTTCACTTACACTCATCAAAGCAAGCTCGCCTATGTAAACCACTCCTGCTTTTTCAAGACAATTATAACTTCTAGCACTTAAATTTAAATCTGTAATGTTTTGCAATAATTTAGTATTTTCTAGTTCATTGCTTGTTGCTTGATTTTTAATTACACTTCTAACATTGGTAATTTTATCAAATACTGATAATTGTTTATACATAGCTTCTAGAGCATTTTGAAAAGCTTCATTTGGAGTGATTTGTCCATCAGTTGTTACGGTTAAAACCACTTTTTCATAATCAGGATTATCTTCAAATAAAACTTTTTCAATATCATAGGTTGCTTCTCTTACAGGTGTAAAGAAAGCATCTAAAGCTATAAATTTAGGATCATTTATAAGCTCTTTAATTTCTTCGCTTGGTACATAGCCAATACCTTTTTCAACGATCAATGTGAATTTGAGTTCAGCATCTTCGTTGATTGTTGCTAGATAGGCGTCTTTATTTACTACTTCTACTTGATCATTATTTAGATCTTTGCCGTAAATTTCTTTTGAGCCTTTAAAGCTAAATTCTACTATTTCTTTATTTGAGTCGCCTTTAATTTTAAAGCGTAGTTTTTTTAGATTAATGATAAAAAGTGCTACATCTTCAAGCATACCACGCATGCTATCAAATTCATGAGCTACGCCATCAATATGAATCGCAGTTGGAGCATATCCTATGGTGCTAGTGTAAAGTAAACGGCGTAAAGGATGGGCTAGGGTGATTCCATAGCCGATCTCAAAAGGCCAAGCACTGATTTTAGCCACAGTATCACTAATGTTTTCTATTGTAAATTCTGTTGGCGTATAAGCAGATGTTGTAATATTTCTCATATTTAGCCCCTATTATTTAGAGTAAAGCTCAACGATAAATCTTTCCTCAACCGGAATGACAACTTCTTCTCTTTCAGGTTTTCTTGTGAAAATTCCAAATCTCTTATCTTTTTCAACATCAACCCAAGCAACGATTCCAGTTTGTGCTGTAAGTTCGATAGCTCTTGTAATTTGAGGATTGTTTTTGCTTTTTTCGATAATTTCGATTTTAGCACCTGCTTCTACTCTAAAGCTAGGAATATCCACTCTTTTACCATTTACTAAAACATGTCCATGTGTTACAAGTTGTCTTGCAAAACGACGTGTTGTAGCAAAACCCATTCTATATACTATATTGTCTAATCTTTGTTCTAAAAGTTGGATAAGTAATACCCCTGTATTTCCTTCTCTTCTTGCTGCTTCAGCAAATAAACGACGGAATTGCTTTTCGCTTACTCCATACATAAATTTAGCTTTTTGTTTTTCTCTTAATTGAAGTCCATACTCACTAATTTTACCTTTTCTTGCTCCGTGTTGTCCTGGTGCATAAGGGCGTTTATCTAGTGCACTTTTGCCAGCTAGTCTTCTTTCTCCTTTTAATGCTAAGCTAACACCAAAGCGTCTTTCTAATTTTTCTACTGGTCCTCTATATCTTGCCATAATATTCTCCTAAATTTTTCTTATATCTTAGACACGACGACGCTTAGGCGGTCTGCAACCATTGTGAGCTAATGGAGTGATATCTTTTAAGAAAGTTACTTTGATTCCTTCCATAGCACCTACACTCTTAACAGCAGTTTCTCTACCGCTTCCTGGTCCTTGTACTTTAATGCCTACTTCTTTAATTCCGTGTTCTTTTGCTTTATTTAAAGCGTCTTCTACTGCTTGTTGTGCTGCATAAGGAGTTGATTTTTTAGAACCTTTAAATCCTAAACCACCTGCACTACTCCAAGCGATAGCATTTCCCATTTCATCAGTTACTGTAACCATAGTATTGTTAAAAGTCGCACTGATATAAACAATACCTTTTGCTATATTTTTTTTAACTACTTTTTTCTTTACGATTTTTCTTTTTGCCATGATTTATCCTTATGATTTTGCACCAACAGTTTTTCTCTTACCTTTTCTAGTTCTTGCGTTTGTTTTTGTTTTTTGTCCGCGAACTGGTAAGCCTTTTCTGTGTCTTAAACCTCTAAAGCTTCCTAAATCCATAAGTGCTTTAATATCCATAGCAACTTGTTTTCTCAAATCCCCTTCAACCATATAGTTTTCTTGAATTTCTTTACGGATAGCTGCTGCTTCATCTTCACTTAACTCATGAACTCTTTTATCATAAGAAATTCCTACTTTATCTAGAATTTTTCTTGAAGTGAAAAGTCCTATACCATAAATATAGGTTAGTCCATACTCAATTCTTTTTTTCTTTGGTAAATCCACACCTGCAATACGAGCCATGTTTATCCTTGTCTTTGTTTATGTTTTGGATTTTCGCAAATAATGCGAACCACGCCTTTACGGCGAACTACTTTGCATTTGTCGCACATCTTTTTAACCGATGGTCTCACTTTCATGAGCGTCTCCTTGAATGAATTCCACTTGATTTACGACTACATCAGGTTTTATGAATAACCAACTATTTTCAAAATAAGTGGTGGATTTTAAAAATACTTCTTCATATAGTTCGATGTAATTTGTCGCAAAAACTCTAATTTTATCTAAAATTAGCTTTTAAATAACTTAGATTATTTATATCTAAAAGTTATACGCCCTTTATCAAGGCTATAAGGTGTAAGTTCTACTTTTACTTTATCACCTGGCATTATTCTTATATAATGCATACGCATTTTTCCTGCAATATGACATAAAATTACATGTTTGTTGTCAAGTTCAACCTTGAAATTTGCATTAGGCAATGCTTCAAGTACGGTGCCATCAATTTCAATTACATCATCTTTTGCCAAAATTTTCTCCTTTCATGAAATAAAAAGGCTATAATTTTAGCAAAAATTATTAAAATTTTTACTTAATTTTTAGTAATTTTTAAGTAATTAATCTAAAAATTTAGGTTTGATAAAAGGCACATGAGTCCCTATAACTTTGAGTTTTCTTTCTTTAAATTCTTTAAGTAGTTTTTCCCTTGTTTGTATAGCCTCATTTTGATCTATATCAAATTTTATAGCGATTTTAGGTTTTGGGATTTGTATATCATAAAGATGAAGTAAATCTCCCCAAAAGACTATTTTATCATCAATTATGATAGCATTTTGACCTGGGGTATGCCCGTAAGCAGGTATGGCTTTAATGCCTGAATTTTGAAAGATCAAATCTTTGGAATGATCGATAAATTCTATATTTTTAAGTTTAAGCAAGGTGTTTTTAATTTCTTGTCTATCGCTTTTGATCCAAAAATCATATTCTTTTTTATCAATTAAAATTTGAGCTTTTGGAAAAAGATTTTCTTCGCTCATTAAAGCACCTATATGATCAGGATGTGCGTGTGTTAAGATAATATGAGTGATATCTTTAAAATCGGTTTTATGGATATGTAATTTTTCTTTTAATGTGTCAATAGTATCTAAAAACCCTGTGTCTATTAAAGCATTAAAATTTGGATTTTTTATCAGAACAATATTATGCTCATTTCTTTTGATTTTTGTGCGAGTTTTTTCTATAAAATTCTTATCTTCATCGCTTTGTGGCACTAAAAAAGAAAATAATAAATTTAAAAATTCATCATCAGACTGTTTAAGTGAGATTATATGGGTTTGATTTGAATTTTTGCTTGTGGTTTTTTCTTCTAAAAAATAAAGATTGGTTTTTAAAAGAGTGGTTATAAAATTAAACATATTTATCCTTAAATTTTTAGATAATATTTTGGAAATGATTATAGTATAATAAAAACAATGTTTTTAAAATTTAAGGTAATTAATCAATGAGAAAATCAAAATTTGGAACAAAGGAAATTAAGATCTTAGGACTTTCTTCACTAGGAGGAACTTTAGAATTTTATGATTTTATTATTTTTGTCTTTTTTGCTGAATATATAGCCAATGTATTTTTTCCTAAAGATATGAGTGAATTTTGGGCTTTATTAAATACTTATGGAGCATTTGCAGCTGGATATTTAGCACGTCCTTTGGGTGGTATAGTTATGGCACATTTTGGAGATAAATTTGGGCGTAAAAATATGTTTATGCTAAGTATTTTACTAATGGTTCTTCCTACCTTTGTCTTAGCTTTTATTCCAGGTTATGAAACTCTTGGGTTTTTAGCTCCTGTTTTATTGATACTTATAAGAATTTTTCAAGGCATAGCTATAGGTGGAGAATTGCCTGGAGCTTGGGTTTTTGTAAGAGAGTATTGTCAAGAAAAACAAAAAGCTTTCTTTTTAAGCTGTTTAAATTCAGCTATGGCTTTAGGAATTTTGTTAGGAAGTATAGTATTTTTAATCATTAATGCTTTTTTTAGCATAGAAGAAATTGCTGCTTATGCTTGGCGTATTGCTTTTTTTGTAGGTGGAATTTTTGGGATTATTTCTATTTATTTGCGTAGATTTTTGCAAGAAACTCCTGTTTTTAAACAAATGAAAAAAGAATCATCGCTTAGTTCTTTTCCGCTTAAAGATTTATTTAAAGAAAAGGATATTGTAAAAAATTTATTTTCATCAATGATGATGACTTGGGTTTTAACAGGTTGTGTTATTGTGCTTGTTTTATTGATGCCTAAATTTATGCCTAGTATTTTAAATTTAAGTGGGGTTGAAGGAAGTTATTTACAGATATTAGGAATTTTGGGAATAGCTTTAGGCGGGGCTTTTATGGGTTATCTTGTAGATAAATTTGGTTTATTTAAAATTTGCATTTTCTTTTCTTTAACTTTTGTATTTTTTTCTTTTTTATATTTTTATGCTTTATATGAGCTTAAAAATTTGGTTTTGGTGTGTATTTTGTATTCGATTATTTGTTTTTTAGGTGGGATTAATGTGTTCGCACCTATTTTAATGAGTGAAGTTTTTAGAGCTAAAATAAGATTTTCAGGAATTTCTTTTTCTTATAATATTTCTTATGCAATTTCAGGCGGTATTACTCCGCAACTCGTTTTTTGGCTTAATACACTTGCGAGTAAAAATGAAAATCCATTTTTATATGGTATGAGTATATATATGATTTTTTTAGCGTTATTGGCTATTTGTGCTGTTTTTATAGTAAAAGATAAAATAAAATTTTGATAATCACTCTTAAAATGTTATAATTAAAATTATATTTTGGAGTTTATAAATGCCTTTTATTATGGAATTACTTAAGCAAAATAAATTAAAGTTGATTTCTTTTTTGCTTTTTTCTTTTATTACAAGCGCTGTTGGAGTTTTAACTCTTGTTTTTATCAATGATTATTTGCTTAAAAATGCACAAAACATTCCTATTTTTTATTTTATTGTTTTGCTTTTGATTTTTTTTATAAGTTCTACCATAGTTGAACTTGGACTTAGTATTTTTGGACAAAATTTTATTTTTAAAATGCAAAGGCGCGTAGTAAAGCAGATCTTAGACACCCCTTTGTTAAGAGTGGCTAAAGTAGGTAAGGCTAGAATTTTAGCTTCTTTAGGAAGTGATGTGAGAAATATATCTTTTGGGCTTTTAAGATTGCCTGATTTTTTACAATCAAGTATATTGATTTTATGCACTAGTGTTTATTTATGTTATCTTTCACCACAAATTTTTGCTTTGTGTGTGGTATGGATTATGGTTATTTTTATTACTAATAATTTTTTGATGATGAAAGTATATCAGTATTTTAGAAAGGCAAGGGAAAATGATGATGCTTTGCAAAATAATTACCAAAATATACTAGATGGACATAAAGAACTTTTGATCAATCGTGATAGAGCCAAACTTTACTATGAAGATGAATTTGAAAATAATGCAAGATTGAAAAAGAAAAATAGTACTTTAGGCAATCTTTTTAACAATCTCTCAAACAACTGGACAAATGTAACTCTTTTGGCTTTAGTGGGTGTAGAGTTTTACTTAGCTTTAAAATTTGAATGGGCAAGTGTTGCAGATGCTACAACTATAGCTCTTTCTATTTTGTTTTTACGAACCCCTTTAGTATCTATGATAGGATCTTTTCCTACTTTGCTTTTGGCAAAAATCGCTTTGGATAAGATCGCAAAATTGGAATTAGATGATTATATAGAAGGTTTTAAAAAAACACATTATATCAGTGAATGGAAAAAAATTTCTTTTAGAAATACTCAATTTGCTTATGAAGAAAATTTTCACTTAAATCCTGTAAATATAGAACTTAAAAAAGGTGAATTGGTATTTTTAATAGGTAAAAATGGAAGTGGTAAATCCACTTTTTGTATGCTTTTGACAGGACTTTTTAAGCCAAGCAAAGGCGGAATTTATGTTGATGATACGCTTATAGATGATAAAAATTTAGATGAGTATAGATCTCTTATTTCTGCTGTTTTTAGCGATTTTCATCTTTTTACTAAAACCTTAAATAAAGAAAATTTTGCAAGCGAAGAAAAAATTGCTTTTTGGTTGGAGTTTTTAGAACTTAAAAATAAAACAAGTGTCAAAGATAATGAACTGACCTTAACCAAACTTTCTACAGGGCAAAAAAAGCGTTTAGCTATGCTTATAGCCTTGCTTGAAGAAAGGGATATTTTAGTGCTTGATGAATGGGCGGCTGATCAAGATCCTGTTTTTAGAAGATTTTTTTATAAAAAACTTTTACCTTTGCTAAAAGAGCAAGGTAAAACAATCTTTGCTATCACACATGATGATGCATATTTTGATAGTGCTGATAGAATTTTCTTGGCTCAAAATGGTGAAATCAGCGAATTAAAGGGTGAGAATATAAAGGAATTAGCTAAAAATTTAGTAGAAAAATTTGATTAAAGCCCAAAATGGGCTTATATTATTTATCATAGAGCTTTTTTTCTATATCGATATAAAATTTAGCAATTTTTCCATAAGCAACTTCCCAAGCTTTAAGAGTGGCTTCATCAGGATTTAAAAGATTTTTAATAGCCTTTAAAAGGCAAGCTCCAACTATAGGATAATGCTCTTCTTTAACTCCTAAATTAACATGAGTTATGGCAACTTTATCAACAAAGCTTCTCATATTTTCCAAATTTTCTATATTTTTAGCCGCCATTAAAATCGCCATTGCTAAAGCTTTTGGTTGTTCTCCTGAAATTTGTTTTTCCATATTAAACATAGGTTTTACCTCAGGATAATCATTAAACATTATTTTATAAAACTCATTGGTTAAATCCTCTCCATTTTTTTGCAAAATAGGCACACAATCTTTGATGATTTGAATTTGTTCTTTTGTCATAGTTTCTCCTTTTTGTTGTAAAAGAGATATTTTATATCTTAAAAAGGAGAAAAAAATTGACTTGTGTTAAAATTATGCTCAAAAATATAAATTTAAAATTATCTTTAAATTATTAAATTATATAATTGATAATAAATTAAAAAGAGGGACTATGGCAAATTTTAAAGCTTTTTATAATGAGGCTAAGTATATTTTTAAGGATAGAATTTTTAATGATTATGCTAGATGCTATGCTTATGGCATTGATGCGTCGTGTTATTTTTATATTCCAAAAATAGTGATTATTGCTAAAAATGAAGATGAAATTAAGCAAATTATTCAATTAGCAAATACTTATAAAACTCCTATAACATTTAGAGCAGCAGGTACAAGTTTAAGTGGACAAAGCTCTTGTGATGGAGTGCTTGTAGTGATTAAATTTGCCTTTAAAAAAATAAAAATTAACAAAGACGCTAACGAAATTACTTTAGGATGTGGTGTAGTAGGCATTCATGCTAATGAAAGTCTTGCTTTTTTGAAGAAAAAAATAGGACCTGATCCAGCTACTATAAATTCAGCTTTAATTGGAGGGATTATAAATAACAATTCAAGCGGAATGTGCTGTGGAACTAAGGATAATAGCTATAAAACCTTAAGAAGTATTAGGGTGATTTTGGCAAATGGTAGTATGCTTGATACCAGCGATGCTTTAAGCGTGGCTCGATTTAAAGATGAAAATAAAAAATTAATTAATGAACTTAGAGAGATCAAAGAAAAGATTAATGCCAATAAAGAATTAAAAGATTTAATAATCAAAAAATTTAAAATCAAAAACACCACAGGTTATAGCCTTAATGCCTTTGTTGATTATGATGATGAAATAGATATTTTAGCACACTTGCTTATTGGCTCTGAAGGGACTTTGGGATTTGTAAGCGAAGTTAAGCTTGCTGTTTTGGATGATTTGGAATTTAAGGCCTGTGCTTTATTGTTTTTTGATAATATCAATAATGCTGCAAACACTATAAAAGAATTTGCTAAAGTTGATTTTGTAAGTTCTGCTGAAATAATGGACTATGCAAGTTTAAAAGCTGCATCAACTTATGATGAGTTAAGAGATATTTTAGCTGATATTAAAGAGGGCAATACTTGTGTATTGATCCAAAGTGAGCATAGTAATGAGCTTAAGCTTGATGAAAATATAAATAAAATAAAAGAAATTTCCAAACTGGCTTATAAGTCATATTTTAGCAAGAATAAGGCCGAATATGATTTATGGTGGAAGATTAGAAAAGCACTCTTGCCTATAGCAGCTAGTCTTAGAAAGGCAGGTTCAACGGTAATTACTGAAGATGTGTGTTTTAATATCGAGGATTTAGCCGATGGAATTAAAAGCATTCAAGAATTGTTTTATAAATATGGCTTTGGTGATAATGGAATCATTTTTGGCCATGCATTAGCAGGCAATATCCATTTTATTGTCACACCGGATTTAAACAATAAGCTTGAATTTGATAATTTTTCAAATCTAGTTAAAGAAATGTCTAATATAGTAGCTTCTTATGGTGGAAGTATAAAAGCTGAACACGGCACAGGGCGTATGGTGGCACCTTTTGTGGAGGTAGAGTGGGGTAAGCAAGCTTATTTGATCAATAAAAAAATCAAAAGTATCTTTGATAAGGATAGTTTATTTAATCCCGATGTAATCATTAGCGATGATAAAGATATTTATAAGAAAAATATCAAACAAGTCAGTTGGATTGATGAGAAATTAAATACCTGTATGGAATGTGGATTTTGCGAAAGATTTTGTCCATCAAATGAATATACAATTACTCCAAGACAAAGAATTGCGATCTTACGAGAGATTAAACGCCTTGAAAGCTTAAATGATGATGAGTCAAAAGCAAAATTAAAGGATATTAAAAAATATTACAATCATTTAGTAGACAGCTCTTGTGCTGCTTGTGGGGTGTGCTCTTTTTCATGTCCTTTGGGGATTAATTTTGCTGATTTTTCATTAAAATATAGAAAAAATAATATAGGATTTATATCTAAAATTTTAGGAAATCTAGCATATAAAAATCATGAAAAAACTCTAAAAATTGCTAAATTTTCATTAAGTATCGCAAATAAATTTGATAATTTAAGTCTTGATAATAAGCTTGAAAAAGCAAGCAATTTTCTTAGCATTATACCAAGAACTAGGGCGTATTTGCCTAAGGTGAATGATTATGAGCTAAAAAGTCATAAAAGAGTTTGCAATGTGGTTTATTTTACAAGCTGTCTTAATAAAAGCTTTAAACCAAATGAAAAAATGCATGATAAAAGAAGTTTGCAAGAAGTATTTGAAAGCTTGTGTAAAAAAGCAAATATAGGCATTATTTATGCACCCAATGATTTATGTTGTGGTAAGGCTTATGAGAATTTTCAAGATATTCAAGATAAAAATATACAAAAAATCAATGACTTTTTAAGCAATATAGACTCACCCATAGTGTTAGATCATAGTGCTTGTAGTGCTAAGTTAATTAGTGATCATTCAAAGTACGAAATTTATGATTTAAGCGAGTATTTATTAAAATTTATTGCTCCCAAGTTACGCATTGATAAAATCAATGAGAATGTAGGATTATATATCATGTGTGCTGCTAGAAAGCTTGGTTTAAATGAAAATATAATTAAGCTTACAAAGCTATGTACGAATGGAAAAGTATTAATAGATAATGATACCTATTGTTGTGGGTTTGCTGGATACAAGGGCTTTTTCAAGCCTCAATTAAATATTAGTGCTACAAAAGGCTTTAAAAAATTTTATGCCAAAACAAATATTAAGCGCGGGTTTAGTACATCAAGCACTTGCGAGATAGGATTAAGCGATGCTACGGGTATATCTTGGCAGCATATAGCGTATTTATTGGATGAATGCAGTGAAGCAATTTAATTGATAAATAAAACTCCATAATTTAAAGCAAATTATCCCCCCATAGAGCTTGTGGCTTCTTATTTTTTATTTTATAATTCTTTAAAATTTTAAATTTGAGGAGTTACAAGTGCTTAGATGGTTTGTTTTACTATTTTTATTGTTTTTGAATCTTGAGGCTAAAATTCCAAAAGATACACTTATTATAGCAGTTGAAAATGAAATCGCAAGGATAAATCCTGCTTATAGCGAGGATCATGATGCAGTGATTAATCTTGTATTTTCAGGGCTTACGCGTTTTGATGAAAATATGAGTTTAAAACCTGATTTGGCTAAGTCTTGGGATATTAGTAAAGACGGGCTTGTTTATGATATTTTTTTAAGAGATGATGTTTTATGGCATGATGGAGTCAAATTTAGTGCTGATGATGTGAAATTTAGTATAGAAGCCTTTAAAAATCCTAAAAACAATTCTTCTATTTATGTCAATTTTGAAGACATTAAAAGTGTGGAAATTTTAAATCCTTCTCATGTAAAAATCACACTCTTTAAACCTTATCCTGCATTTTTAGATGCTTTAAGCATAGGAATGCTTCCTAAACATTTGCTTGAAAATGAGAATTTAAACACAAGCTCTTTTAATCAAAATCCTATAGGTACAGGTCCTTATAAATTTGTAAAATGGAAAAAGGGCGAATATGTAGAGTTTAAAGCTAATGAGAATTTTTATCTTACAAAAGTAAAAACCCCAAGACTTATCATCAAACATATTTTTGATCCTTCGGTTGCAAGCGTAGAGCTTAAAAATGGCAAAATTGATGCGGCTTTGATTGATGTTTCTTTATTGAATATTTTTAAAAAGGATGAAAATTTTAAAATTTTGCGTGAAAGATCTGCTGATTATAGAGCTTTAATGTTTAATTTAGAGAATGAATTTTTAAAAGATATTCAAATAAGAAAGGCTTTAAATTATGCTGTTGATAAGCAAAGTATAGTCAAAAATCTTTTGCATGATTATGGTTTTGTAGCCAATCATCCTTTAGAGCGTTCTTGGGCGGATTCTAAAGCTTTTAAAACTTATGAATACAATCCTAAAAAAGCCCAAGATTTGATTTTGGTTTTAGGTTTTAAGAAAAACGATGAGGGTATTTTTGAAAAAGATGGCAAGATTTTAGAATTTGAAATTTGGACTATGAGTAATGATCCTCTAAGGGTGAGTTTGGCAGGAATTTTGCAAAGCGAGTTTAAAAAAATAGGGGTTATAGCTAAGGTTGTAGCAAAGCCTGCTGGAAGTTTTGATTATTCTAAAGTAGATAGTTTTTTAATAGGCTGGGGAAGTCCTTTAGATCCTGATTTTCACACTTTTAGGGTATTTGAAAGTTCGCAAGATAGTGCTTTAAATGATGAGGGTTGGAATTTTGGACATTATCATGATAAAAAAGTGGATATAGCCTTGCAAAAAGCAAGAAATACTTCAAATTTAGAAGAGAGAAAAAAATATTATAAAGATTTTATAGATGCTTTGTATGAAAATCCCCCTTTTATTTTTTTAGCTTATCTTGATTTTGCTTTAGTTTATAATAAAGATTTAAAAGGTATCAAAGCAAGGACTTTAGGTCATCACGGAGTGGGTTTTACTTGGAATGTTTATGAGTGGAGTAAATAGTGCTAAAACGCTTAGTTTTTAGTATTGTCGTAGCATTTTTTAGCACTTTTTTATGTTTTGTTTTACTTCATTTTAGTAAAGGCAGTATAGCTTATGCTAATGGAGTTAATTCACAAAGTAAAGAATTTGTTCAAAGAATAGAACAAAATTTAGGGCTTGATAAGCCTTTGCTAGGGCAGTATAAAATTTGGCTTTTTAAGGCTTTAAAAGGAGATTTAGGAGTTTCTTTTTTAAGTGGAGAAAGTGTTTTAAAGCTTATAAAAGAAAGAATTTTTAATACTTTTATTTTGGGTTTTAGTGCCTTAATGCTTTTATTTTTACTCAGTGTTTTTTTGGCACTTTTGGGATATTCTTATAAAGAAAGTTTTATAGATAAAATCATCACTTTTTTAGCTTTTAATTTTTTTGCTTTACCTCCTTTTGTTTTGGCTTTATTGTTTGTTTTGATTTTTGGAATTTTTTGGAAAATTTTGCCTGTTATGGGAAGTAGTGATATAGGCTTTGAAGATGATTTTTTAAATCGTTTAGAGCATTTGATTTTGCCTGTTTTGGTGCTCGTTTTATCACATTTGGCGTTATTTTTAAGGATTGCTAGAAATTTTATCAATGAAAGTTTTTCTCAAATTTTTATTCAAAATTTATACGCTAGAGCTTTAAGGGAGAAAGATATTTATTTTTTAGTTCTGAAATATTCTTTAAGCCCTATTGTGGCTTATTTTGGGGGAAGTGCTTTAAGTTTTATGATGGGAACTTATGTGGTAGAAAGTGTCTTTGCTTACGAGGGACTTGGGTCTTTACTTTTTAAAAGTATTATTTTTAAAGATTATCCTGTTGTACTTGCACTTATATTTTTTAGCGTTTTGCTTGCAGCATTTTTTACATTTTTAAGTGATATTGTAGCTAGGATTTTAAATCCTAGATTAAGAAGGCTTGATTTTGTTTAAATTTCTTATCATTCTTGCGCCTTTAATTTTTTTGTTTTTATGCGCCTTGTTTGCACCTTTTTTAGCTTCTTTTGATATTTTAAGCACTCATTTAGAAAATTTGCATCAAGCTCCTAATTTTACTTATATTTTAGGGACTGATTTTTTAGGCAGAGATTTGTTTTCTCGTTTGCTTTTTGCTTTGAGAAATTCTTTGATTATAGGTGTTGGTGGATCTTTATTGTCTATTATCTTTGCTTTGTGCTATTTGTTTTTAGCGCGATGTTTTTTTTATGTTTTTTGGATGCGTATTTTAGAGTTTTTTTTAGCCTTGCCTGCTTTTTTACTTATGATGTTTTTTCAAAGTATGATAACTTCTGATGTGTTTTTGATGATTTTTTTAATCGCTTTAATTCATTGGTGTTTCATAGCAAGAATTATAGAAAGTGAATTAAAAAGACTTGAAAATTTAGATTTTTACAAAGCAAATATAGTGCTTGGAAGAACTAAATTTAGAGCTTTTTTTAAAGATTTAATACCTGCTTTAAAAACACTGATTTTTACACTTTTTATATTTAATATCGTTCATGCTATAGCCACAGAAGCTACTTTGAGTTTTTTTGGACTGGGTTTAGGATTTGAAATTCCAACTTTAGGTACTCTTTTGAGTGAGTCTTCAAAAGCAGTTTTTATAGGCGCTTGGTGGATGATACTTTTTCCACTTTTAAGCTTGCTTTTGTTGTTTTTACCTCTTTTATGGTTGGGTAATTTTTTACAAAAAATTTGGGGTATAAGATCTTGAAGGTAAGAAATTTAAATATCAGTTTGAAGAATAATTTATTACTTAAGGATATTAATTTAGATATAAAAACAGGCAAAACTTTAATGATACTAGGACAAAGTGGAGTGGGCAAAAGTTTGTTAGGAAAAGCTTTGGTAAGATTTTTAGATTCTAATTTCACAATAAGTTTTGATGAATTAAGTTTTCATAATTCTTGTATTTTTAATTTTAATAAAGAAGAGCTTAGAAATTTTCGTTCTAAAGTGGCACTTGTTTTGCAAGATGCAGAGCTTAGTCTTTATCCTTATTTGGATATTGGAAATTTATGTCATCTTGTTTTAAAAACTCATACAAAATTAAAACAAAAAGAAAGAAAAGATTACGCTTTTTCTTATTTTCAAAAATTAGGATTTGAAAATCTTGATCGTTTGTGGCATTCTTATGCTAATGAATTAAGTTTGGGTATGGCAAGAAGGGTGAGCCTAGCTTTGGCATTATTAAATCAACCCCAAATTTTAATTTGTGATGAAATCACAGCTTCTTTGGATAAAGAAAACGCTTCTAAGATTATATCGATTTTAGAAGAATTAAAAAATAACACAGCCTTAGTTTGCATCACTCATGATTTAAATTTGGTAAATTCTTTAGCAGATGAAATTCTTATGCTAGAAAAAAATAGTTTAAATTTATATAGCTTAGATGAATTTTTAAGGTATTATAATGCTTAAAGTTTGTAATTTAAGTAAGTTTTATGAGCTTAAAAAGCATTGGTATTTAAAAAAAGAAAGACATATTATTTTTGATAATATCAATTTTTCTTTAAATGAAAATGACAATTTAATAATTTTAGGTAAAAGTGGTGCAGGTAAAAGCACATTAGCTAGAATTCTTTGTTTTTTAGAAGATCCAAGTGAGGGTGAGGTATGGTATGAAAATCTTAACTTACACAAGCTTGATAAAAACAAACAAAGACTTTTAAGAAAGCAAATTCAGTATTGCTTTCAAGATCAAAAAATGGCTTTAAACCCTTATAAAAAAATCAAAAATCTTATACAAGATGGTTTGGAAAATTTTAATTTACAAAAGAATGATGATTTGATTTTAGAATTTTTTGATTTTTTTAGTCTAAAAAAGCAAATTTTAAAACAAAAACCCTATGAGTTAAGCGGAGGAGAAGCCACGCGTGTAGGTCTTATCCGTGCTTTGGTTTTAAATCCTAAATTGTTGATTTTAGATGAAATTACTTCAGCGCTTGATATTAAAACCTCTAAAGAAATTTTAACTTTTTTATATGACTATCAGCAAAAAAATAATATTTCTTATATATTTATAACCCATCAAAGTGATCTTTTTTATAAATTTAATCATAAAAAATTAAAACTTTAAAAAATATTTTTTAATATAAGTTTCAATATAGAAAGTTTAGAGTAAAATAAAGAAAAGTGTAAATTTAATTTTTGTTGTGGAGTGATTAAAGTGCTTTAAAAAAGGAGAATAAATGTCTCATATAGATGCTTCGCATCCTTATTTTGGTATTTTTTTAATGCTAGTACTTGCTAGTGTTATTTTTTTTGGACTGGTTTTTTTAGCTTCAAAAATCGGTAATAATTTTGCCGCAAAAAATCGCAAAAAATTAGGACTTGGAATTTATGAATGTGGTCCTATTCCTGTTAAACAAGCTAACAAGATTAACTCTCAATTTTTCGTCATCGCCTTAATCTTCATACTTTTGGATATAGAAGTTGTGTTTTTATTTCCTTGGGCTTTAATTTTTAAAGATTTAGGTTGGTTTGGGCTTTTAGAAGTTTTTGTTTTTATTGTACTTTTAGGAGTTGGATTTTTATATGCTTATAAAAAAGGAGCGTTTGCATGGCAGAGCATCAAGTAAATTATGCAAGTGGTTTGCCCGTAGTTTTAACTAGTGTGGATAAACTAGTTCAATGGGGCAGGAGTAATTCTTTATGGGCTTTATCTTATGGACTTGCCTGTTGTGCGATTGAGATGATGGCGGCTGGGGGTTCAAGATATGATTTTGATAGATTTGGAACGATTTTTAGAGCTTCACCACGCCATAGTGAAGTGATGATTATCGCAGGAACTTTATGTAAAAAGCATGCTGAATTTACAAGAAGACTTTACGATCAAATGCCTGATCCTAAATGGGTGATTTCTATGGGAAGTTGTGCCAATACAGGGGGTATGTTTAATACTTATTCTACGGTTCAAGGAGTGGATAGAATTATACCTGTAGATATTTATGTGCCAGGCTGTGCTCCACGCCCCGAAAGTTTTCAGTTTGCTTTGATGATTTTGCAAAAAAAGATCCGCAAAGAAAAAGCAAGTCGTAAAATCGCACCTAAAAGGTTGGTATAATGAGAAAGTATAGCGATAAAAAAAATGCTCAAACTCAAAATTATTACAAAGATAGATTTTATCACGCGCCACATACTGTAAAATCTGATGTTAATGAAAGTATTTTTAAAGATGATTTTGAAGTTTTAAAAACTCAAGTAGAAATTTTAAATTCCTTTGTAGAGCTTGATTTTTGGGTAATAGAAATTAAAAAAGAAGACAATGTTAAAACCTTGCAAATGCTTAAAACTTTAGGTTATTTAAGTTTTACAGAAGCAAGTGCTATTGATTTTATAGCAGATAAAAATGGTTTTGAAGTGTTTTATCAGCTTTTAAATTTAGAAAAAAAATTAAGAGTGAGAATAAAAACTTTTGTAGGTGTAAAAGAGCGTTTGCAAAGCGTGGCTCATGTTTTTAAAGGGGCAAATTGGAGTGAGAGAGAAATTTATGATATGTTTGGAATTTTCATCATAAATCATCCCAATTTAAAACGCATTTTAATGCCTGATGATTGGTTTGGACATCCGCTTTTAAAAACTTATCCTTTAAAGGGCGATGAGTTTGCAAGATGGTATGAGATTGATAAAATTTTTGGCAAAGAATACCGCGAAGTAGTGGGCGAAGAACAAAGAGATTCTGGTTTTGCTGATGATAAAGATACGCTAAATTTTGCAAGACTTTACCATGAAGTGCCAAAAGGTGGTCAAAAGAAGGAAATTTCCTTTAAACAAGAATATCAAGAAGATGAAGGTGTGGCTTTTGTAAAAAAAGTAAAACGTGATGAAGCAAAAATTTTAGAGAAAAGGCGTTAAAATGCAAATTCCTAGCAAGTTAAAACCTTATTATGAAAATATAGCTTTTGAGCAAGAAGACTCAAAAATGATTATCAACTTAGGCCCTCAACATCCTTCAGCGCATGGAAATTTGCGTCTTATTTTAGAACTCGATGGAGAGCAAGTTGTAAAAGCGCGTCCTTGTATAGGTTATATGCATCGTGGTATGGAAAAAATGGCTGAAAATATGATTTATCAAGAATTTATTCCTACTACTGATAGAATGGACTATATCGCTGCTTCAGCGAATAATTATGCTTATTGTGCAGCGGTTGAAAAGCTTTGTGGTTTAGAGATTCCACGCCGTGCCGCAGTGATACGCATGATACTTTTAGAATTAAACCGTATCACATCGCATTTGCTTTGGCTTGCTACTCATGCGCTTGATATTGGTGCGATGAGTGTATTTTTATACTGTTTTAGAGAACGAGAGTATGTTTTGGATTTGATAGAAAAGTATTGCGGTGCAAGGCTTACGCATTCTTCTATGAGAATAGGCGGGGTTATGCTTGATTTACCTGAGAATTATTTAGAAGAAATGCTTGCATTTTGCGATAAATTTCCAAATGATTTAAAAGATTATGAAGATCTTTTAGATGATAATAGAATTTGGCGTTTAAGAACTGAAAATGTAGGTGTGGTTACTAAAGAACAAGCCTTAAATTGGGGTTGTACGGGTGTGATGTTAAGAGGAAGTGGCATAAAATACGATATACGCAAAGAAGAGCCTTATTTGCTTTATAATGAAGTTGAATTTGGTGTGCCTTATGCTACGCAAGGGGATTCTTATGCAAGATATAAAGTTTATATGCAAGAATTTCGTGAAAGTTTGAAAATCCTTAGACAATGTGCCATGCTTTATAAAGATACTTCGCCTGAAATTTTAGCTACGCATCCTGAGTATGTAAGTGCTTCAAAGGAACAAATTTTAACGCAGAATTATTCTTTAATGCAGCATTTTGTTTTAATCACTCAAGGTTTAAAACCCCCTAAAGGCGAAGTTTATGTGCCTACTGAAAGTCCAAAAGGTGAGCTTGGCTTTTTTATCCATAGTGATGGTACAGGAAGACCTTATCGTTTAAAGGCTAGAACGCCTAGTTATTGGCATTGTGCGTTTTTTGAAGAAATGCTTGTAGGTACTTATTTAGCTGATGTTGTAGCCATTATGGGTAATGTAAATATAGTTTTAGGTGAGATAGATCGATGAGAAGGGTAGATTTAAGAAAAAGCAAAGAGCTTTTTGAAGATTTAGCACAAATCATAAAAGAAGCAAAACAAGGTGAGGTTTTAGTGGTGCTTTTTGAAATCGGCGATTTTTCTCCTGTTGAAAAAAGTTTTTCTTTTGTAAAAGAACAAGGCTGTGAGCTTTTAAATTCTTTGAAATTTAATCAAGTCGATTGGACTATTGTTATAAAAAAGGAGAGGGTATGATTTATGATAATGCTCTTTGTTTTTTAGATATGCCAAGCCTTAAAAACAAAAATTTATGTGAAAAAATAGGTGTAAATAGCATTAATATTTCTTGTTTGGAAGATAAAAACTTAAAAGCTAAATTTTACAAATGCGAAATTGCAAGTTTGAGTTTTGTTTTGGCCTTGCTTTGTAAATTAAGCGATGAAGGACAATTTTGCGATTTAGATGAGGGATATTTAAGTGCTGAATCTTGTTTTGGAGAGGAAGAAGCAGGCGAAGTGCTTGCTTTTTTAAAAGAGGTTAAGTATTTAATTATAGATAAAAATATCCATTCTTATAAAGATAGTGAAAATATCAAATATTTTTTGAATTTCTTAAGTGTAAAATATGGATTAAAGATTTTAGATAGCGATGAAGAAGAATGCGATTTTAAAAAGGCAAAATTAAACACCCTAAAAGAACTCGATAATTATGACGGGTTAGTGCTTTTTAGAGCAAATTTGCAAGATAAAAATTTACATTGTTCAAAGCAATTTTTACAAATTGCAAAATGCAAAGATCAAAGTGAAGTTGAAATTTTAGCTAAAGATTTTAGTTTTAAAACTAAGCTTTGTTTAGATGAAAATTTACAAGGCACCATAGCTTTTTTAAATTATGAAAATAATGGTTTTGATTTTACTCCAATTCGCATAAAGGAAGCAAAATGACAGTTAAGATTAATGGTATAGATTGCGCCTTTGAAGAAGGCGAATATATCTTAAATATAGCAAGAAGAAATGATATTTTTATCCCAGCGATTTGCTATCTTTCGGGCTGTAGTCCTACTTTGGCTTGTCGTATGTGTATGGTTGAAGCTGATGGTAAAAAGGTATATTCTTGCAATACTAAAGCAAAAGAGGGTATGGTTGTAGAAAGTGATTTACAAAATCTTTGGGATGAAAGAAATGAGATCATGCAAGCTTATTGTATCAATCATCCTTTAGAATGTGGAGTTTGCGATAAATCAGGCGAGTGTGAATTGCAAAATTTTACTCATAAAAGTCGTGTAAATGTTCAAAAACATTGGATTAAAGACACGCATAAACCACATAAACATTGGGGAATGATTAATTACGATCCCGCACTTTGCATAGTGTGTGAGCGTTGTATTACAGTTTGTAAGGATAAAATCGGCGAAAGTGCTTTAAAGACTGTTCCTCGTGGCGGAGATAGTGTGGATAATAGCTTTAAAGAGAGCATGGGAAAAGATGCTTATGCGATTTGGACTAAATTTCAAAAAAGTTTGATAGGCCCTGCAAATGGTGATACGCTTGATTGTTCATTTTGTGGAGAATGTACAAGCGTGTGTCCAACAGGAGCTTTGATAGGTTCGAAATTTCAATACACTTCAAATATTTGGGAACTTAAAAGAATCCCTGCTTCAAATCCGCATTCAAGCGATTGTGAGTTGATGTATTATGATATTAAGCAAAGCGGCATTAGCAATCAAAAAGAAAAAATTTATCGTGTGAGTAATGATTTTGCCTTTGCGAGTTTAAATAAGGCTGCAAGGTTTGCTTTTGATACGCAAAATGAGGCGGATAAAGATGAAAAAGCCTTTAAAGAACTTGTGGAGCTTTTTGAGAAAAATGAAATTAAAAACATTAAATTTAATAGTTTTATTACCAATGAAGAAGCTTTGATTTTACAAAATTTAAAAAAGAAATTTAATCTTTCTTTGATCAATGAAGAAGCTTTGAAATTTAAAGAATTTTTACAAGAATTTATCGCTAATTCTGGTGAGTTTTATAGCGCTAATACTCAAGATATAACAAAAAGTGATTTTTTGGTTGTAGCTGGAATGCTTTTAAGATATGATGCTCCAACGCTTAGCTATAAAATCAATAATGCTTTAGTGATGAATAAAGGCTCAGGGCTTTATTTTCATCCTATGGAAGATATGGGTATAGCAAAATATTCTAAAAATTTTATCCCGCACATTCATAAAAATGGCGATGAAGAGCAAATTTTATATTTTTTACTTCAAAAATTTAGCCAAGATGAAGGTATTAAAACTCATTTAGCAGAGTTTTTTGTTAGTGAAAATAAAGAAATAGAAGAAAGTATCAACGAAGAAGTTGTAGAACAAGTCATAGAAAAAGATGAAGAAGGCAATGAAATTCAAAAAGAAGTAAAAAAAGTCGTACCTAAAAAAGTAAAAAAAATCATAGAAGTACAACGCTCTGTTTTTGCTAAAAATTTAGGCATAGATGAAGATAAATTAGAAGATTTATTGCTTAAAAAAGCAAATTTTACTCTTGTTGTAGGGAGTGATTTTTATTTTCATAAAAATGCGAAAAAACTTGCTAAATTACTTGCTTTGATCCAAAATACTACTCCTTTTAAAGTCTTTTTAAATCCTACGCATACTAATACCTTAGGTGTGGCTATGATTTGTGATTTGGATAACAATACACAAGAAGGCAAGACTTTAGGCTACAATGAAAAAGGTGATTTTAGTTTTTCTTATGAAGAGCATGCAAATTTAGCTAGTGCGAGTTTAAATCAGCAAGAAGGAACTTTTTTAAATTATGATAAAAGAGTGGTACCAACTAATGCTGCTTTAGAATTTAAGGGATATTTTTTAAATGATTTGGCTAATGCTTTAGGTTTTGATGAGGAATATACTATAAATTATACTAAGAGACTCCCTATAAATAAAGGTTTTTCTCCGATTGATTTTGATCATTTAGACAATTTTTATACCAATGCAGGCGATTGTAAAAGGGGATATGAGCTTAATTTAGAATGTTTCAAACAAGTTGCTAAAAAAGAATTCATCTCTCCAAATTTTGAAAATTTAAGCCTAAAAGAAGATGAAATTTTGCTTTATAGTGCTAATCCTAGCTATCAATTTGGTAGATTTTCAAATCGTGCTAGTGCGATTAATGAGGTGATTTTTTTAGGTGTAAGTGAAAATTTAGCTAAAGAGAAAAATTTAAAAGATAAAGATCTTGTAAAACTTAAAATAAAAGATAAAGAATTAAGCCTTAGTGTGCGTGTGGATAAGGATATAAAAAATGGAGCTTTCTTGCCGTATTTTGATGAAAAACTTGATACGCTAAGCTTTTTTGATGAAAGATTTGTTGTGGCGAATTTAGAAAAATTAGGAGCAAACCATGAGTGATTTTGCTTTTTTTGCTTTAGAGACTTTGATTAAATGTATTATTATCATTGCAATATTTGCGAGTTTAGCAGGTCTTGCAACTTATGCTGAAAGAAAGGTTTTAGCTTATTTTCAAAGACGCATAGGGCCTGATATGGTAGGGCCTTTTGGGCTTATTCAACTTGTAGCTGATATGATAAAACTTTTTACTAAAGAAGATATAATCCCTTCAAATTCGCAAAAATTTATTTTTGCTATAGCACCTTTGATTTCTGCTATTTGTGCTTTTGTTTCTTTAGCAGCTATTCCTATGCTACCTGAATTTACTTTATTTGGAAGGGTGATTCAGCCTATAGTGGCAGATATCAATGTAGCTTTGCTTTTTGTCATCGGCACTTCAGGACTTTGCTTTTATGCGGTGTTTTTGGGTGGACTTGCAAGTAATAATAAATGGTCGATTTTAGGGGCTGCAAGAGGGCTTGTATCGATTATTTCCTATGAAAGCGTAGGAGCTTTAGCTTTGATTGCTATTATAATGCTTGTAGGTTCTTTTTCTTTGGTGGATATTAACAATTATCAAAGCGATGGATTTTTTTCTTGGCTTATTTTTAAACAACCTTTGGCTTTTGTGCTTTTTATAATTGCTTTATTTATAGAGACTAATAGAACTCCGCTTTGTTTGACGGAAAATGATGCTGAAATTGTAGCGGGTTATGGAACGGAGTATTCGGGTTTAAGATGGGGTATGTTTTTCATAGGTGAATATACTTCTATGATAGCTGGAGCTATTTTGGTCACTCTTTTGTTTTTAGGGGGTTTTAATAGCTTTTGGATTATTCCTGGTTGGATTATGATGATAGTAAAATCAAGTTTTATTTTCTTTTGGTATTTTTGGGCAAGAGCTGCTTTTCCGCAATTGCGTCCAGATCAAGTGATGAAAATGTGCTATTTGATCTTAATCCCTTTAGCTGTTTTAAACCTTTTAATCACTGCTTTGACAGTTCTTTTATAGGAGTTTGATATGAAAAATTATTATTTAGTAGATGAGAAAAGAAAAACTCCTGTTAGCACTTGGGAGAAAATTTCACAAGCTTTGCGTAGAAGCGTTAAACTAGAGCTTTTTGTAGGGCTTTTTGTGATGATGAGAGAATTACTTAAGAGAAATAATAGCGCTACGATTAAATATCCTTTTGAAAAGGTAAAGCTTGACAATCGTTACCGTGCTGTTCATCGTTTGATGCGTTTTATAGAAAGCGAAAATGAAAGATGTATAGGTTGTGGGCTTTGCGAAAAAATTTGCATTAGTAATTGTATCAGAATGGAAACTTCTTTAGATGAAAATGGGCGTAAAAAAGTAGAAAATTATAGTATTAATTTAGGGCGTTGTATTTATTGTGGTTTTTGCGCTGAGGTTTGCCCTGAACTTGCTATAGTGCATGGCACAGAGTATGAAAATGCAGCCGAGCAAAGGTCTTATTTTGGCTATAAGCAAGATTTTTTAACTCCTATTGATAAGCTTAAAAATCAAGTTGAATTTGAAGGAGCAGGAAGTCTTAGAAAGGATGCAAATTTGTGGGTTAAAAAAACGCCAAATTATTATGATGTGATGATTGAAAGAGCCTTAGAAAATCAAAATACACAAGAGCAAGGAGAAAATAAATGATAGAAAATTTGGCTTTTGTATTTTTTAGTGTAGTGGTTTTAGGCTTTTTTGGCATTGCGGTTTTAAGTAAAAATATGCTTTATTCTCTTTCTGCTTTAGCGGGTGGAATGGTATTTTTATCGGGATTTTATTTTTTACTTGATGCAGAGTTTTTAGGCGTGATACAAATTATTGTTTATAGTGGAGCTGTACTTGGACTTTATAGTTTTGCGATGATGTTTTTTGATGCTTCTAAAGAATTTAAAGAACAACTTAAAGCTAAAAAAAGTTTTTTTACTTTGGTGGTTTTAAGTACGATTTTACTTTTGGCCATGCTTATAGGTTTTAAATACCAAAATATCAGCACGGATTTGCCTTTAAATGATCCTGCTTTGTTTGATTTTAATAAACAACTGGCTTTAGCGATTTTTTCAAAATATCTTTTAGCTTTTGAGTTTATAGCTATTTTGCTTTTGATTGCTTTAGTCTGTGCTATAGTGCTTACTCATAAAGAGCTAACAAAGGAAAAACAATGATAGAAAAGTATTTTTTCGTCGCTATTTTAATGTTTGTCATAGGACTTGTAGGGATTTTAAAAAGACAAAATCTCATCATGCTTTTTATCTCAAGTGAAATTTTATTAAATAGTGCTAATTTAGCCTTAGTAGCAGCTTCTAAAATGCACAATGATTTAAATGGACAGGTTTTTGCGCTTTTTATCATGGGTGTAGCAGCTTGTGAAGTAGCTGTTGGTGTAGCTTTGTGTGTGCTTTGGTATAGAAGAAAAGGCACTTTGGAATTAAAAAGCTTAAAAGAAGTGGAGGCTTAGTATGCAAAATTTAGCTTTGATTTCTCTTTTTAGTCCTTTTGTAGCTTTTTTGTTTGCAAGTTGTTTTGCTTTGAGTGAGAAAAAACAATTTGTAGGGATAATTTGTTCACTTTTAGTAGCTTTGAGTGCTTTTTGTTCTTTGTATTTGCTTTTTTGCAATGAAGCTTTTAATGTGAGTTTGTTTGAATGGTTTGCTGGAGTAAATTTTGGCTTTGATATAGATGCTATTTCGCTTACTATGATGAGTGTTGTAGGTATTGTAGCTACTTGTGTGCATTTTTATAGTATTTTTTATATGGCTCATGATGAAGGTTTTAATAAATTTTTTGCTTATTTGGGGCTTTTTGTCTTTTCTATGCTTTTTTTAGTTATGAGTGATAATTTCTTAGGACTTTTCGTAGGTTGGGAAGGCGTTGGGCTTTGCTCTTGGTTGCTCATAGGTTTTTGGTATAAAAATGATACTTATTCTTTTGCGGCTAATGAAGCTTTTATTATGAATCGTATTGCGGATTTGGGTATGCTTTTAGGAATTTTTTGGCTTTATTTGCAAGCAGGAACTTTAAAATATGATGAAGTTTTTTCCATGGCACAAAGCCTAGATCACAACGCTTTGATCTTAATCGCAACTTGTTTATTTATAGGGGCTATGGGAAAATCTGCACAATTTCCTTTTCACACTTGGCTTGCTGATGCTATGGCAGGGCCAACTCCTGTTTCTGCATTAATCCATGCAGCAACCATGGTAACAGCGGGGGTTTATTTGGTAATTCGTGCAAGTACGCTTTATGATTTAGTTCCTGAAGTTTCTTATATTATTGCCTTACTTGGAGCTTTTGTAGCGATTTTTGCAGCCTCTATGGCTTTGGTGGCTAGGGATTTAAAACGCATTATTGCTTATTCTACCTTATCGCAACTTGGATATATGTTTGTGGCTGCAGGACTTGGGGCTTATGGTATAGCTTTATTTCACTTAGCTACACATGCTTTTTTTAAATCTTTACTTTTCTTAGGTGCTGGAAATGTAATGCATGCTATGAATGATAAATTAGACATTAAAAAAATGGGTGGACTTTTTAAACCTTTAAAATTTACAGCTATTTTGATGTGTATAGGATCTTTAGCTTTAGCAGGAATTTATCCTTTTGCAGGATTTTTCTCTAAAGATTTGATTTTAGGATATTCTTTCATTTCTTTTCACCATGGTATTTTTTTAGTGCTTTTAATCGCAGCTTTTTTAACAGCATTTTATAGCTTTAGACTTTTAATGTTGGTATTTTTTACCCCTGCAAGACACAATGAACATCCACATGAAGCAAGTAAAATCGCACTTTTGGCTATGAGTCCTTTGATGGTTTTAGCTATTATTGCAGGATTTTTTGAACATAGTTTTTTTGAATATTTAAGCACAAAATTAGTTTTTATTGATGCACAAAATCAAATTGTAATGATTTGTGCGAGTGTAGCAGCTATTTTGGGTGTAATTTTGGCTATTTTTGCTTATAAAAATTCTTGGTTTAAGGAAAGTATTGAAGAAAATAAAATTCACAAACTTTTAAGTAATGATTATTTTATTCCTAGGTTTTATCATCAATTTATCGTTTCAAAATATGAAAGTTTATGTGCGATTTTAAAACATTGTGATCTTTATATTTTTGATAGAATAGTTGAAAAAATTGCTTTGTATTCTCAAATTATTTCACAAAAAATGATTATGCCAAACAGTTTAAACTTAATGCTTAGATTTTTGGTGGCAACTTTTGTGATTTTGTTGATTTTGGTATGGATGGTGTAAAATGCTAAATTATTTGATATTTTTTCCTTTAATTTCTGCTTTTGTGGTTTTGCTTTTAAATCGTGGAGGCATTAAGGTTTTTAGCGTTGTTGTAAGTTTTATGATTTTGGCTTTAAATTTGGATATTTTTGCGGATTTTTTACAAGGGACAAGCTTTGATTATAATCTCTCTTTTAAAATTTTGAAATTTTTTAGCTTTCATGTAGGAGTAGATAGTATCGCACTTATATTGATGCTTTTAAGTTCTTTGATGATATTTTTAAGCTTTTTATTTTTAAAGCTGGAACAAAAAGCGCTTGTATCTTGTATATTCTTTTTAGAATTTGCTATTATGGGACTTTTTAGCGCAAAAGATGGTTTGTTGTTTTATGTTTTTTGGGAATTTTCTCTTTTGCCTTTGCTTTATATTATGGGAGTTTATGGTAAAGATTTTAGAGCAGGGGTAAAATTTTTTATCTATGCTTTTGCGGGTTCAATTTTAATGCTTGTGGCATTGATTTATCAAGCTTATTTAAATTATCAACTTTTAAACATCTTCACTTTTGACTTAGAAATTTGGAAAAATAATGCCTCGGCAGTAAATTTTACAGAGCAACTTTTACTTTTTGGAGCATTTTTTATCGCTTTTGCTATCAAAGCTCCTTTATTTCCACTTCATACTTGGGCACCTAAGGTTTATGCAAATTCGCCTGTTCTTGTTTCTGTAATGCTTGTAGTTTTTAAAATGGCTCCTTTTGGATTTTTGCTTTTTTGTTTACCGCTTTTTCCAGATGCGAGTGTGTATTTTATGCCTTTAATTGTAGCTTTATGTATAGTGAGTATCGTTTATAATGCTTTAATTGCTTATAGGGCAGAAAATATTAAAGAATTGATCGCTTATAGTTCTATTTCACATCTTGGTGTGATGATTTTGGGAATTTTTTCTTTAAATGCTTTGGGTATTAGTGGTGCGGTTTTTTATATGTTTGCACATGGTATTGTAACGGGAGCTTTATTTTTAATGGTTGAACTTTTATACCAAAGATATCATACTTATGATATTTCTTTTTACCATTCTTTAGCCAAAAAAGCACCTTTATTTTCAATTTTCTTTATGCTCATTTTACTTGCGAGTGTTTCTTTGCCTTTAACTGTTTCTTTTGTGGGAGAGTTTTTAATTCTTTTAGGTATAGCAAAGATTAATTTATTTTACGCTTTGTTGGCAGGTTTGGTGATTATTTTAGGAGCGATTTATATGTTCGCAGTATTTAGAAAAATATTTTTCATGCAAAAACAAAGCTTTATAGAGGGTTTTTCTTTACTTTTTAGAGAAATAGTAGCGCTTGTGTGCATTGTAGTAATGATTTTTGGACTAGGGCTTATGCCAAATATACTTTTAAAGCCGATACAAAAAGATGTGGATAATCTTATAAAAACAATGAATATTAGAGCTGTTGAGCAAAATACTTTAGATTTTTTATCTAAAATAGGAGAGGCAAATGTTAAATAATTTTTTAAATTTAGAACTTTTAAATATAAGCTTATCTTATCCATTTTTATTTTTAATTACAACTGCAATAGTTCTTTTGCTTTGCTCTGGTTTTTGGAAATTTCATCGATCGTTTTATATCGGCATAAGTTCTTTGTCTTTGATTGTAAGTGCTTTTTTGATTTTAAATAATGCAAATGCTCAAGGTTTAGAAGCAAAAGCTTTTTTGGCTACTTTAAATAATGATATTGTTTCATTTTATGCTTCTTTGGTGATTTTGTGTTTTTCATTTTTATATCTTTTAATGCAAAAAGAAGAAAATCAGGGTGAATTTTATGCTTTATTTTTATTTATGATTGCATCTTTGCTTTTGATGGTTTCAAGCTCAAATTTAGTACTTATTTTTATAGGACTTGAAAGTTCTTCTTTAGCACTTTATACTTTAATAGCAATGCGTGGAAGTGATAATGCTATTTCAAGTGCGATAAAATACTTTAGTGTAGCGGCTGTAGGAGCTGGGTTTTTTGTTATGGCTGTAGCTTTTATTTATTTAAAAACAGGAACTTTAGATTTATCTGCTAATTTAGCGTTAAAAAATGAGTTTCAAAAAGATCCCATGCTTTTGGGTGCTGGAGTGATGATTTTTGTTCTTTGTGCAATCAAGCTTTCTTTGGCACCTTTTCATTTTTGGCTTAAAGATGTGTATTATGCAGCACATACAAATTTGGTTGCTTTTATTTCAGTTGTGCCAAAAGTTGCCATGTTGGTTGTGGTTATTCGTTTGTTTGATTTTTTAAATAATACAGGTTTTGAATATATCATAATAGTTCTAGCGATTTTTTCTATGCTTATAGGTGCTTTTGCGGCTCTAAGTCAAAACAATATCAAAAAAATGTTTGCTTATAGTTCTGTAGTGCATTCTTCTTTGGTTTTGGTAGCTTGCATTCCTTTATTAAAAGAACAAAATTTTGATGGAATTTTGCTTGCTATTTTTGGATATTGGACTTTATTTGCTTTTGCAAATTATGCTGTATTTATGATTTTAAGCAATTATGAGAATAATTCTTATGAGAGTTTAAATGGGCTTTTGGTTAAAAAACCTTTAATTGCTTTTTGTTTAAGCATTAGTGTGCTTTCTTTAGCAGGTATCCCGCCTTTTGGAGTGTTTTGGGGTAAATTTATGATTTTAAATACAGCAATTTTAAATGGATATTGGTATTTGGTGCTTTTTGTGGCTTTATCTTCTGTTATTATGCTTTATGCGTATTTAAAGATTTTAATTCATGCTTTATTTATGAAAAATGATAGGGTTCATAATATTAAGTTTAGTTTTATACAAAATTTTATTTTAGCTTTTTGTGTTTGTGTAAGCACTTTTGTTATATTGTTAATGTTATAAGAGTTTTGCTATAATTATTTTATGAGAATATTATTTTTAATTTTATTAAGTTTTTTAAATGCTTTTGCTTTTGAGCTTGTTTTAAACACGGGTCGCGAAAATAATCAAGCTTTTGCAGTTTTACATGCGAGTAATGATTTAGAATTTACATGTCAAAAATTTATTACCGAAGCAAAAGTTCATTTTGAATGTGATATTGTAGGTATGGTTGATAATAAATTAAAAGATCAGAGTTTTTCTGCTTTTGATTTAAAATTTATACAAGAAGCTCAAAAAATTAAAATGATCATTTTGCCAAAAATACAAGCAAGAATGTTTGACACTTCTCAAAATATTTATATAGATAAAGAACTCAGTTCATCAAGTTCGCATAAAAGTAAGGCTTTTACTTTTATTTTTACACCAGAACTAGCACCTATTAAAGACTATGATGGACTCGATTTTAATATCAATTTTCCACATGAGAGTTTGCCTTATGTTGGAGCTTTGGATTTAAATTCTGATCCTGTTGTTATTCCTCAAAGTGCAGATATCAATACTTATTTACGCATCAAAAAAGAATACGATAAGGCTAATTACAATCAAGTGGTGATTGATGCACAAAGTGCTATCAATAGATATCGTGGCAGTGTTTTTACTAGTGAATTTATACTTTATAAATTAAGAGCTCAAAATAAACTTTACACTCAAGATCCAAGCATGCGTGATCAACAAATTTTAGAAAAGATGATTGATGATGCTAAAAATTGGACGCGTACTTTTACAAGTGATAAAAATTTTTCAGAAGTTTTACATATAATGTTAAGAACTTATATCGCTTTAGCTCAGCGTGCTGATGTAGAGTATACAATGTCGATTTTGGATAATGAACAACCTAATAATTATTTTACTCAGTTATCAAAACTTGATTATGCAGACTATATTTATAATTTAAATGAAAAAGAAAAAGCTGTAAATATTTATGAAAATACTTATTTTAATACAAAAAATTTAGATTTAGCTGCAAGAGCAGCTATGAGTTTGGCAAAGAATTTGCTTTCAAATGAGCAAGTAAATAAAGCTATAGAATATATTAATACCATTTTAAAAGCCAATCCTGAATATTTTGGAAAAGATATTCCAAGATCTTTAGAACTTGCTAAATTATTTAATCAAAAGGGACAATTTGATATAAGTGCAAGTATTTATGAAGATGCCTTTGCTAAAATGTCCAAACTTGATCCAAGTTATGAAGAAACTTTAAAAGATTTAGCCTTGGTTTTATCACATGCTAACAGATCTAGTGATGCTAAAAAATACCTTGATTTGTATATGGATGATTATTTAGATGGTAAGTATTTAGATGAAATTAAAAAAGCAAGTGATGAGGTATTCTTTGCTTTAGGTGATAATAATGCAAGCTTTTTGCATCAGCGTTATACAGATTTAATGAAGCAATATGCAAATAAAGATGAGAATATTGCAAATAAAGCTTTAGATGAAGATGTTGCACTTTATTATAAAGAGGGAAATTTTAGTGCTATTTTAGCTTATAAAGATCTTATAGAAAGTAAAAAAATTCCAAATGCTACTCAATTTTTAGAGAAAGCAGCCATTAATGATTTAAAAAATGCGATAAAAGCTGATAATTGTATCAATGCTGCAAATATTTTTATGCATTTTAGTGCTTATGATATAGGTCAGAAAATTGAGAATAAAAAACAAATGTTAGCTTGTCTTATCAGAACTTCTAATGTTGAACAAGCACTTGATTATATAGATAAAAATTATAATGAAGATTCTATATTTTATGGTCTTCAAAAAGCATCTATTCTTTTTGATAATAAACAATATCCTCAGGTGATTAAAATTTCTAAAGATATAGCTAATTCTAGAATTTTAAAAAGCGATGATGAGAATTTTAAGGCTTATTATTTGCAATTTTTGTCTTTATTGCGCTTAAATGACTACAATCAAGCCATTAAAATTTTGCAAATTTTAGAAAGTTTTCCAATGAATTTTAGTATGGTGGAAGCTTATGATGCTTTACTTTCTTATGCTAATGATCACAATATGCAAACAACTATTTTAACTTACGCACCTAAGGCCATTGACTATCAAAATTTTAAAGGTATAAATCTTTTTAGTCCTAATTTAGAATTTATATATCTTGATGCTTTGACTAAAATCAATAAAAATGAAGAAAGTTTAGCTGTTTTAACAGATTTACTTAAATTAAAACTTTCAGATGAAGATAGAGCAAGAGCTTTATATATCCAAGCCTTAACTTATGAAAGAATGCAAAATATACAAGCTGAAAAAGAAAGTTTAAAACAATGTCTTGAAATCAAAAGTGCTTCAAATTGGCAGAATTTATGTAAGAGTAAAAATCAAATTTTAAATCAATAAGTAAATTTAGAGATAACTAGCTTTTTGGCTAGTTATCTAAGGTTAAAACCTTTTCTTCTTAACATCTTCTAAGATATTATTAGCTATATCACTTACTGTACTAGAAATAATAGCTGATTCATTAGCAATTTCAACATTATCTTTAGTAGTTTGATCAATTTGAGCTACGCTATCATTGATTTGAGTGATACCTGCAGTTTGTTCTTTAATACTTTCTGCCATATCATTGATAGATTGAACAAGTAAATTAGTATTAGCTTCAATTTCTGATAAAGACTTTTGAGTTCTTTCAGCTAACTTTCTAACTTCATCAGCTACCACTGCAAAGCCTCTACCATGTTCTCCAGCACGAGCTGCTTCAATAGCTGCATTTAAAGCTAAAAGATTGATTTGATCTGCAATATCACCTATAATACCTGTAACATTTTTAATCTCTTCAGATTGAGTGATAACATCACTAGTTTTAACTGAAACATTTTGCATAGAAGAAGTGATCTCTTCTAAAGCTGCTGCAGTTTCTTCTAAAGATTGAGCTTGAGAATTTGAAGAAGTGGTTAAGCTTTGAACAGCAGTTTGTAATTTTCCACTTTCATTAGCTAAAGCATTAGCAAAGTCTGAACTTTGTTTTAGCATTTTAACTATTTCATCACCTAAAGCATTAGTAGTTAATTCTACACTACCGCTAGCATTTTCTAATTTATTTCTAAAGTCTAAGCTTTTGTATTCTTCAAAAATTTTATGAATAGCATTCATATCAGAACCTACTCTAGCTTGTAAAACATCAAGAAGTTTATTTAGAACATTTTTAAGTTCAATAAGCTGTGGGTTTCTTGGATTAGCAGTAATTCTTGCTGTTAAATTACCACCTTCTACAACTGATACGGTTTGAACTGATTCTTTAACGGCTTGATTGTCTTGTTCTAAACCTCTTTTAGTAGCAAGAATGTTTTCATTGATAGCATTTGAGATTTGTCCAAATTCATCATTACTTTTTACTTCTATAGTAGAAACATTTTTTGTTTTATAGTTGATAAAATCAAAGAATGAAGTTAAACCTGTTTGGATAGCTGCAAGTGGGGAGAGGTATTTTGATACGATGAAATAAAGGAGGATGACGCTAAATACTACTACAATAATGACAACAATGGCTTGAATAAATGCAGCTTTATAAATAGGTTTATTTATAATATCAGCGCTTTCGGTAATACAAGCTGTATAAGCAAAGACTTTAGTACAAGCTCCAAGTCTTTCTTCATTATTTAACTTATAAGAGAAGAAGTTGTTATCACCATTGAGTTTATATGCATTTAGAACAGGAGAATGATCAATGGATGGATTTAATAATTCTTTATTGGTTGCTGCAAATATTTTATTTTTTTGATCAAATAAAAAAGTATTTCCAGGGGTTTTTGCAACTAAATTTTGCAAATCTTCTGATGGTATATCGACACCCAGTACCCCTATGATTTTACCATCTTTATAAATAGCTTTAGAATACGTTATTACATATTGTTTTAAAACTGTATCTAAATATGCTGGTGTAACAAAAATATCATTTGTTTTTAAAGCTTCTTGATACCAATCTTTTGTCTTTATATCTAAATCATCACGTAATTCAGGCATTTTTGCATCATTAGATTTTTGACTAAGTAAAACTTTTCCATTGTTTAAACCTAAATAAACATTTAGTGCATTTATACTATGACGATAATATTTCAATATTGGACCAACATTGTTAATAATATTTTCTTCAGTGATTAAAGATTGATAAGGTAAGTTCGCGATATCTTTTTCTAAAGCTCTAGTAAAAGATTGATTTGTGGAACGGAAATCTTCAACGGTAGATTGTGTGACTTTAAGTAGGTCAGTTTGATTTTTAAGAGTGCTTTCATATAGTGAGGTTTTTGTAAAATAAAAACTTACAATACCTAGAACAATTAAGGCAAAAATTGCAATTAAATTTGCAATGAGGGAAAGTTTGATTTTAATACTATTCATTATTTTCCTTTTAATCTTTGTTATTTTTAGCATAAAACTAATAATTTGGCTATTATTTTATCACAAAAAAATAAAATAAATTTTTATTTTTATCTTAAATAAAGGAGAAAATATGGCTTATACTATAAAAAAAGTAGAAAAAGAAACAAAAATTAGTGCTCATACTTTAAGATTTTGGGCTAAAAAAGGTTTGTTTCCTTTTGTTCAAAAAGATGAAAATAGTGTGAAATATTTTTCAAAAAGCGATATAGAATGGGTAAAATGGATAGAATGGCTTAGAATTTCAGGTATGCCAATAGAACAAGTCAAACATTATATAAAACTTTGCTCTTTGGGTATAAAAACTGCTAAAGAAAGACAAGAGATGTTAAAGCAAACAAAGAAAAAATTACAAAACCAGATTAAAACATTAAAAGAAAGTGAAAAAGTTTTAAGCAAAAAGATAAAAATTTATGAAGAAATGCTTGCAAATGAAGTCGATGGGTTTAATCCAGAAAGCAAGGACTATCAACCTTGTGATAAATTGCATAAGTTTAAGGGTTGATTTTATATTAAGGGCAAATTTGGGTAATAATATTTTCATTTTTTTTAATAGCATTTTTAAGCTCTAAATTTTTGATATTTTCAAAAAGATCTAAATGCAGCTTTAAAAGCTCATTATTAATCCCATAATACGCCCAAGTTCCTTGACGCCTTACATACAAAAACCCGCATCTTTTAAAATTTTTAAATGTCTTGAAAGTCTTGATTGACCCATGTTTAAGAGCTCTTGTAGATCACAAACACAAAGTTCTTTGTATCTTAAAAGATGATGTAAAATCAAAACCCTACTTTCATCATTGATCGCCGAAATAATGGCTAAAAATTTTTGCATTTTATTTCCTTAAATTAAATTAATAAAAATTCCAAAAGATATAGCCACGCCTAAAATAATCATAACAAATAAAAATAAAAATTTCATTTTAAACATTTGTTTGAGTAAAACAAGCTCAGGTAAAGAACATCCAGCACCAGCGATTAAAAAACTCATAATCACTCCTTGAGAAATTCCCATTTGTAAAAGTGCTAAGCCTATAGGAATAATAGTTTCTACTCTTAAATAAAGGAAAATTCCTAAAAAAGCCGCTAATGCAATGCTTAAAATTTCATTGCCATTTAGGTATTTTTGTAAAATTTCTTGAGGAATAAAACCATGAATAAAAGCACCGATAAAAACTGCCACAACGATATAAGGTAATAATTTTTTATAATTTTTCAAACTTTCTTTGAATAATTCTTTATAGTTTATCGTTATATTTTTAGACTTATCTTGAGTATTTGCACAGCATGATTTTTGTTTAAAAATAAAATTGCTAGGATTGTGAGCGCTTTGGGTAAAAATACTTGATTTTGTATTTTTAGGAATATGTTTTAAAAAACTATCTTCCTTAAATTTAGAAAAAACAAAAGAAATAATAAATATCAAAAATATCAAAAAAACCACATAAATCAAACTTAACTTTAAACCAAAAGTTACAAAAAGCATGGAAAAAATAATAGGATTAATAAGAGGCGAAGTAAAAAGATAAGCTAAAGCTATGCTAAGTTTTACTTTCGCTTCTAAAAAAGCTCTTAAAAGCGGTATGGTAGAACAGGAACAAAATGGCGTTAAAGCACCTAAAAATATAGCTTTAAAATAACTTGAAATTTTGTCACCAGCAAGTTGTTTTTAAAAAATTCCTTCGTATTTTTGATTGATAATAGAAACTAAAAAAGAAATAGCTATAAAAAGTACAGAAAGCTCAGTAAATAGATATAAAAACTCTTTGAAAGTATTTAAAAAAGACTGCATTTTTTATCCTTTTAAAAATATTTCCAAAAAATATAACATGTATAAATTAATAAATTAATATATATTGATATATTAATTTATTACTTAAACGATATTTTTATAGCTATTTCCCCAATTCTCAAGACTTTTTAAGATGGATTCTAAACTATTGCCTAAAGATGTAAGTGAGTACTCAACCTTTGGAGGAACTTCTGCATAAACTTTGCGTTTGATCAGTTTTGCTTCTTCTAATTCTCGTAAATTTTGTGTAAGGACATTTTGAGAGATGTTTTGATTTTTTGTAAATGAAATGCTTTTTCTTAACTCTCCAAATCTTTTAGTCCCTTGCAACAAATCTCGAATAATTAAAATTTTCCATTTATTTCCTATCAAATTAAGCGTGGTTTCAATAGGACAAAGAGAATGATATTTTTTCATTATAAATCCTTATTTTTTAAAATTATAACATATTTTTTAAAAAAATTTATCTCATTAAAATACTAAAATAACATAATACTCCTAAAATAGATACTATATTATAAAATAATATCTACTTGATTTTTAGTAGTAAATATATTTATAATTTCTAGATTGCATTTTTTATGTAAAAATACTTAAAAAGGAGATATTATGAAAATAGCAATTTTATGTGCAAGCGGTAAAGTAGGCAAAGAAATCAGCAAAGAAGCTTTAAAAAGAAATTTAGAGCCAGTATGTTTTGTACGCAATAGCTCTAAAATGAATGAATTTTTACCTCAAGCTAAAATAGTACAAAGAGATCTTTTTGAACTTGATTCTAAAGATCTGATAGATTTTGATATTATTATTGACGCTTTTGGAGAATGGGAAAATTTAAGCTTACATAAAAAGCATATAGAATGCTTGAGTGTAATTTTACAAGGAAGTAAGGCTAAATTATTTGTTGTAGGGGGTGCTGGAAGTTTGTATATGGATGAGAATCATACTACAAGACTTATGGATATGCCTGATTTTCCTAAAGAGTATTTGGATATAGCTAAAGCAAGTGCGGAAGTATTGGAATTTTTACGCAATGAAAAAGGTTTTAAATGGGTATATGTGAGCCCATCTGCTATTTTTTCACCAGATCTTCCAAAAAGCAATCATTATAAAATCATAGGCGAAAAATTTGAAGTGAATGCCAACAATGAAAGTAAAATCAGCTATAGTGATTATGCTAGTGCTATGATAGACATAGTGCTTAATTCTTGCTATGAAAACACACGCATTGGGGTAATAAGCCTATAAATAAAGATGCCTTATGCTTTTAAGGCATCTTTTATTTCTTTTAAATACTTATTTTGAAGTTTTAAATTTTCTTCTAAAGAATTTAAAATCTCTTCGCTAGTTCTTAGGATTTTTTCTTCTTTTACATTTGGATTTTTAGCACTTAAATCATAATTTCTTTCTTCAAGTTCTTTTTTGCTAAGCAGCCAAGAATTAGCAGTGATTTTTCTTTTCTTTGTAGCATTTTAGAAATTCCTTAAAATGTGCGTATTCTAAAGGCTTGTTTTTAGTAAGCTTGTAAG
Organism: Campylobacter sp. CFSAN093259; assembly: GCF_012889985.1. Taxonomy (NCBI): domain Bacteria; kingdom Pseudomonadati; phylum Campylobacterota; class Epsilonproteobacteria; order Campylobacterales; family Campylobacteraceae; genus Campylobacter; species Campylobacter sp. CFSAN093259. Next base: position 1,535,949 of record NZ_CP040617.1, on the reverse strand, counting down.
GTGGTATAAGCTCGTAGTAATACACCTTATCATCATTTGCTTTTAAAATACTATTTGTTATACTTAATAAAATTATTTAAGGATAAAAATGGCAAAGAAAAAAGAAATAAAACTAGAAGATGCGTTATGGAAAAGTGCTGATAAATTACGCAAAAATATCGACGCAGCAGAGTATAAACACATAGTTTTAGGACTTATATTTTTACGCTACATTAGCGATAGCTTTATGCAAAAATACGAAGAGTTATTAAAAGAACAAGATGATGGAGCCGACCCAGAAGATGCAGATGAATACCTAGCTGACAATATCTTCTTCGTTCCAGAAAAATCTCGCTACAACTACATAAGAGATAACGCCAAAAATCCCAAAATAGGCAAAATGCTAGATGAAGCAATGGACGAGATAGAAAAACACAACGATACTCTAAAAGGAGTTTTGCCAAAAGTCTATGCCAAAGATAACTTAGATAGTAAATGCCTAGGCGAACTTATAGATCTTATAGGAAATATCGCCTTTGACACTGGTAAAAGCACCGATGTTTTAGGTCATGTATTTGAGTATTTTTTAGGTGAATTTGCCCTAGCTGAAGGCAAACAAGGCGGACAATTCTACACTCCAAAATGCGTCGTAGAGCTCCTAGTAACTATGCTTGAGCCATATAAAGGCAGAGTGTTTGATCCTTGCTGTGGAAGTGGCGGTATGTTTGTTCAAAGCGAAGAGTTTGTAAAATCTCACCAAGGCAGACTAGATGACATCTCAATCTATGGTCAAGAGTCAAATCAGACTACCTACAAACTCGCCAAAATGAACCTAGCCATAAGAAAAATCGAAAGCTCACAAGTGATATGGAACAACGAAGGCTCATTTTTAAACGACGCTCATAAAGACTTAAAAGCCGATTTTATTATAGCCAATCCACCATTTAACGACTCGGACTGGAGCGGCGAACTGTTAGAAAACGATGGCAGATGGAAATACGGCGTCCCACCAGCAAGCAACGCCAACTACGCTTGGATACAGCACTTTTTATATCATCTATCACCAAACGGCGGTGTAGCGGGATTTGTCCTAGCTAAAGGCGCACTTACAAGCAACACCACAAATGAAGCAGCCATTAGAAAAGCACTTATTGAAGATGATTTGATAGATTGTATAGTAAATCTACCCGCAAAGCTGTTTTTAAATACAGGTATTCCTGCATCACTTTGGTTTATAAGACGCCAAAAGCTACCAAAGACAGTCAAAAAAACGCTTTTTATAGATGCAAGAGATTTAGGAACTAGGATAAATAGACGCAACAAAACCCTAAACAAAGACGATATAAACCAAATCGCAAATATTTATAAAGCATGGAAAAACGGCACTGATTATGAAGACATAAAAGGCTTTTGTAAAAGTGTTAGCATAGATGAGATAAGAGAGCTTTCTTATGTGCTTACCCCAGGGCGTTATGTGGGGCTTGCTGATAGTGATGATGAGTTTGATTTTGATACTAGATTTAACGAGCTTTTAGCAAAGTTAAAATCCCAAATCAAAACTGAGCAAGAGCTAAGTGAAATTATCTTAAAAAACTTAGAGAAGATTAAATGATAAGGACGGTTATGGATTTTAAATTTGTACTAAGATTGTTAGAAGCAAACCAATTTGAGAATGAAGTGGTTGAATATAAGAAAAATAATAAAGATTTTATTGTATTAGGAAAAAATATTTCTGCTTTGTCAAATACAGCTGCTTTACTGGGTATAGATAAAGCATATATAATTTTTGGCATTGAAGATGGTACGCTTAATATTGTCGGTACAAATTTTAAACCAAAACAAGAAAAAAAGGGAAATGAAGAGCTTGAAAGTTGGTTGCATAAAGTTTTAAAACCTAATATAGAATTTAAAATTCATGAAATAACGGAAAAAGAAATCAGGTTGGTGGTATTTGAAATTGAGGCAACTAAGATTTCACCAATAAAATTTGAAGAAAAAGCTTATATAAGGATAGGCAGTAATAGAAAAGAATTGGATAAATATCCAGAAAAAGAGAAAAAATTATGGCAAGTTCTTTCAGGCTTTTCTTTTGAAAATGAAATAGCTAAATCAAATTTAAATATTCAAGATATATATGATTTATTGGATTACAGTAAGTGTTTTGATATGTTAGATATATCTTACGATAATTATTCTTCAGATGAATATATTATTGAAAAATTAATTGAGCATGGTTTAGTTAAAAATTTGAATGATTCTTTTGCTATTACTAATTTAGGTGCTATCTTGTTTGCAAAAGATTTAACAAAATTTAAAGGCTTAAATAGAAAAAGAATTAGATTTATAAGGTATCAAGGTAAAAACAAAATTCATACATTAGAAGAATTAGAAGGTAGAAAAGGATATGCTATTGGTTTTCAAGGATTGATTTCATATATAATGCAGTATGTTCCTAAAAATGAAGTGATAGAGAATGCGATAAGAAAAGATACTACTTTATATCCAGAAATCGCAATAAGGGAACTTGTAGCTAATGCGATAATTCATCAAGATTTTACAATAAATGGTAGAAATCCAATGATTGAAATGTATAGCGATAGAATAGAAATAACAAACAATGGAAAATCTCTTATAGATATTAAACGATTAATAGACATGCCATCAAAGTCACGGAATGATAAGTTGGCTAATTTAATGAGAATAATGGGTATATGTGAAGAAAGGGGTTCTGGTGTGGATAAGGTTATAGATAGCGTTGAAGCTTATCAATTGCCAGCACCAGATTTTATAAATAATGAAGATTATTTTCAGGCAATTTTATTTTCTCATATGCCCTTAGAAGATATGACCAAGCAAGATAGAATAAGAGCTACATATCAACATTGTTGTTTAAAATGGGCTTCAAGAGAAGCCATGACAAATGCTAGCTTAAGAGCTAGATTTAAAATAGGTGATAAGCAACATTCAAAAGCTTCAAAAATAATTAGCGATACTTTAGAGGCAGGTTTGATTAAGCAGCAAGATCCAGAAAATAAATCTACAAAACATGTTAAATATGTTCCATTTTTTGTTTAGGTTTTATGTCATGCTTTCGTCAAAATTATTTAAAAATAGCTTAAATTATATATCACATAGCTTTAAAATACGAGCTTTTAGCGTTTTTTCTTCTGTCATGCTTTCGTCATTATCTTTTAAACCAAGCTTAAACAAAGGAAATTCCGAATTTAAATTCTCGAATTTATTTCGTGTATTTTTTGGATTTTTTACGCAAATAAATTCCAAGGGATTAAGATATGAATAATTGGAAAAAATGTAAGCTTGGGGATATTGCAGAGATAACAATGGGGCAATCTCCAAAATCAGAATTTTATAATTTTGATAATATAGGTATGCCATTTTTACAAGGCAATAGGACTTTTGGTAGGAAATATCCTTATTTTGATACATATTGCACTGAATATAAAAAAATAGCTAAAAAGGGTGAGATTTTATTTAGTGTGAGAGCTCCTGTCGGAGATATTAATTTCGCAAACAATGATATTTGTATCGGTAGGGGCTTATGCTCCATGAATGCAAAAAATGGTGAAAATGAATTTTTATATTACTTATTACACAACTTAAGAAGTGTTATTATAAATAATGAGTCTGGTAGTGTTTTTGGCTCGGTAAATAAAAATGATTTACAAACAATAGAAATTTTATTACCGCTATTAGAAGAGCAAAGGCAAATTGCTACTATCTTAAGTAGTATTGATGACAAGATAGAACTACTACACGAGCAAAACAAAACCCTAGAAGAACTCGCCCAAACTCTTTTTTTAAATTGGTTTAAAGATAGAGAATTTAATAGCACTATTAGTGATTTTATATCTATGCAAAATGGTTTTGCTTTTAAGAGTAAAGATTTTATAGATTATGGTAACAATGGAGTAATAAAGATAAAAAATATTTCAAATGGAATTGTAGATATTGTAAATACTGATAAGATAAGCCAAAATACTATAAATGAAGTTAATAACAAATTTAATATAAATTCTGGAGATATTTTATTTGCAATGACTGGTGCTGAGATAGGTAAAATGGGTATCGTTCCAAGTACAAATAAAAAATTATGGTTAAATCAGCGAGTAGGAATGGTAAAAGAAAGGTTTTTAGGAGCTAGGTTTTTAGCATATATACATTTAACTTCTGAATTTGGTTATGACTATGTTATCAATTCAGCTACTGGCAGTGCTCAAGAAAATATAAGTGCGACAGATATTGAAAATTGTCCATTTGTTAAGCTTACGAGTGAAGAGATTGTGAGTTATTCTAAACAATTAAATGATTTTTTTGAAAAAATTATATTTAATCTAGGAGAAATTCAAACCCTAGAAAATATGCGTGATATACTTATCCCAAAACTCCTAAATGGAGAAATAAAAATAACTAACTAAAGGAGAATGTGTGAATAAATATAAGTTTGTAAAATTTCAGGTTAAAAACTTTCGTTCTTTATTGGATATTACTTTAAATATAGACAATAATAATATAAATACAATTTGCGGTGAAAATAATATTGGAAAGACTAATTTTTTGAGAGCCTTAAATTTATTTTTTAATCATAATAATGGTGTGGAGTATAATCAAAATGAAGATAGACCATATCATATTCAAAAGGGATCAACTGGTGGTAGAAAAACAGAATTAATAGGCTATTTTACAAAAAATAATGTCACACATATTTTAAAAGTTGAATTTCATAAAGATAAGATTGTGTATATATTAAATGGAAAGATGGTTGAATGGAAAGTTGCTAGAGATATTGTAGAAAGTTTTAAACTTTTATTTATAGAAGCAAGTAATGTGAATATGCCTAGCGTAATTTCTGCTATTTTAGAAAACGATGCTTTGTTAGCCTTAGATAATAAACGAAAAAAGCAAAGTGAGCCTTTAAGAACATTGAAATTATTCATAGAACAATCAAAGAAAGCTATAGAAGATATAGAAAAGGATATTAATATATATTTAAAACAAATGTTAGATTTTGATAACACCTTAAAAGACAAGGAAATAAAAATTAGATTTGCCGAATTTGAAAAATTAAGAGATGTTGTAAAAACTATGACATCTGTTACTTTAGACGATGGAAATGACCACTTAATGGATCATAAAGGGAGTGGTGCTCAAAGAATAGTACTTTTATCTTTAATGCAATATATTACAGATAAAATTACAACAGATATAATATGGGCAATTGATGAACCAGAAGCATTTTTGCAGCCAAAATTACAAAAAAAGATTATGGAAATATTTAAAAATATTGTAAGAGAGAAAAAGCAGCCTATAATTATGACAACACATTCTCAATACTTTGTAGATTTTAATAATTTAGTCAATACTCATTTGTTTAAATTGACAAAAGAAGAAAAGATTTATGCTAGAAAAAAAGGTAGAGTATTTCAAGAAATTAACACAAAACCGATTTATATAGGCACTGCGTTTGAAAAGTTATCTGTTATTAAAAAACATTTAGGTATAGAAACCAATGATAATTGGGATATTATGCCTTATAATATTTTAGTTGAAGGAGAAGAAGATAAGAAATATTTGCAAATGCTAATAGAAATTTTAAATTTATCTATGCCAAATATAATACATTCTGGTGGTGCAACTAAAATAGCAGGTTTTTTAGAATATTTTAATAATCAGTGCAGTTATACTTCTTTTAAACCATATTTTATATGTATTTTTGATAACGATGAAGAAGGTAGAAAACAATACAATAAAATATCAAAAGATAATTTATATCCAAACATAAAGCTAGATGCAAAAAAATTAAAAAGATATGGAGAATCGATACAAGAAAATAATAGAGATATTTGGGAGATTGAAGATTTCATGCCTATAAAAATAATAGTAGATGCAGTTAATATTATACTTAAGTATAAACAATACAATACGATAACAAACTCTCAGATAAGTGATAGAAAAAAACTAGCATTTAAAAATATGTCAATTTTGGATTATTTAGAAAAATGTATTGCTGATAGAAATGAAGAGAAAGAAAGATTTATATTAAACACTGAATCAAGAAAAAAAGAAATTTGCCAAAACGCATTTAGGGCTCGTGAAAAATATACAAAAAATGATTTAGAAGATTATCATGTTGATTTTATGAATGAACTTATTGATAGCTTTAACAAAGTAGATTTGATAAAAAAGGATAACTAAAAATGAGCAAGGCGAAGACTAGTGAGTTTGATTTAGAGCAGTTTGTTATATCATCACTACTTGAGCATGGGTGGTGCTATGAAAAGCCTGTAAGAGCCACTGATGAAGTTTTGCTAGAAACTAGCCTTGTAAATGCACTTTGTAGGCTAAATCCACAGCTTGATTTATCAAAAGCTAATGAAATTTATAAGGAGCTAAAAAGCAAAAATCATCTTAGCCTTTTAGATAGCAATGAAAACTTTCATTATAAGCTTGTAAATGGGGTAAATATAAACACTACAAAAGACGGCGAAAGCAGAGCTGATATCATAAATCTAATTGATTTTAATAATGCAAGCAACAATGAATTTATAGCAACAAACCAGCTAAGCATCACAGAAGCTAAAGAAAACAAAATCCCCGATGTAGTGCTATATATAAATGGAATTCCGCTTGTTTTAATGGAGCTAAAAAGCCCAAGCGATGAAAACGCCACGATAAACTCAGCTTATAATCAAATAAACACTTATAAACAAACAATCCCAAGTATTTTTACATATAATGCTTTTTGTGTGATAAGCGATGGGTATTTTGCTAGGGCGGGGAGTATTTCGGCTGATTTTTCAAGGTTTATGGCGTGGAAAAGTAGCGATGGGATAAACTACGCTCCAAACAAGTCTTTAGAAATTAAAACCTTAATAGATGGTATGCTAAATCCAAAAACCTTGCTAGATATCATTTGCAATTTCATAGTTTTTGAAAAAGAGCAAATAAGAGATTTAAATGGTATTTTAAGTATAAAAACTACCAAAAAAATCGCTTGCTATCATCAATACTACGCAGTAAATAAAGCCATTAGTAGAACAATCACAGCAAGTAGCAAAGACGGAGATAAAAAAGGTGGCGTGGTGTGGCATACGCAAGGTAGTGGGAAGTCTTTGTCTATGGTGTTTTATAGTGCTAAAGCGATAAAGGCTTTAAATAATCCTACGATTTTGCTTATCACGGATAGAAATGATCTAGATGATCAGCTTTTTGGTACTTTTGCAAGTTGTGCGAACCTTTTAAGACAAGAGCCAAAACAAGCAAACGATAAAGAGCATTTAAAAGAGCTTTTAAGGGTAGCTAGTGGTGGAGTGGTATTTACTACTATTCAAAAATTTAGTCCAGAAAATGATAATGTATTTGAGTGCTTATCGCTTAGAGATAATATCATCGTAATTGCAGATGAAGCACACAGAACCCAATACGGCTTTGATGCAAAAGTAGTAGAAGAAAAGTCAAAAAGTGGCGATGTGCTAGGGCAAAAGATAGTTTATGGTTTCGCAAAATATCTGCGTGATGCTTTGCCAAATGCTACTTATATAGGATTTACAGGAACGCCAATTGAAAGCCATGATATAAACACCCCTGCAGTTTTTGGAAACTACATAGATATATATGATATATCAAGAGCTGTTGAAGATGGTGCTACTGTGAGTATATATTATGAAAGCAGACTTGCCAAAATAGAGCTAAGCGAAGAAGGAAAAAGGCTTGTAAATGAATTAGATGAAAAGCTTGAAAACCAAGATAGCCAAAAAGCAAAAGCTACTAAGCTAGAAGCTTTAGTAGGTAGCACAAGCAGACTAAAACAAATCGCTAAAGATATAGTAAAACACTTTGAAACAAGGTCTAGTAAGCTCGGCGGAAAAGGTATGATAGTAAGTATAAGCCGAAGCGTAGCTATAAAACTATATGATGAAATCATAAAAATAAGACCAAGTTGGCATAGCGATGAGCTAAGTAGCGGGGCTATAAAAGTAGTGATGACTTCAAGCTCTAGCGATGGGGTAGAGTTTAGTAAACATCATACAAGTAAGATTCAAAAGCAGTTTTTGGCAAATCGTATGAGAAATATAGACGATGAATTAAAACTAGTTATAGTGGTGGATATGTGGCTAACTGGCTTTGATGTGCCATCGCTTCATACTCTTTATATAGATAAGCCTATGAAAGGGCATAATCTAATGCAAGCTATAGCTAGAGTAAATAGGGTTTATAAGGATAAACCTAGTGGGCTTGTGGTGGATTATCTTGGGATTGCAAGTGATTTGAAAAAAGCTTTATCATTTTATAGTGAAAGTGGTGGCAAGGGCGATATAATCACTACTCAAGAAGACGCTGTAAAAGTGATGATAGAAAAGCTTGAAATCGTAGAACAAATGCTGCCAAATGACTATGAAAAATACTTTGAACTTGATACGGGGGCTAAACTTGAATATATACTTGATGTAGAAGAGCATATATTATCAAATGAAGATGGTAAGAACAGATTTATAAAAGAATTTGCAGCACTTGATAAAGCCTACACGATAGCTATGCCACACGAAAAAGCTTTGAGCATAAAGAATAAAATCGCTTTTATGTATGCGATAAAGGCTAGGTTTTTAAAGTTTGCTAAAGAAAATGAGAATGAAAATTTGCTTAATCAAGCTTTGATAAAGCAAGTAGTAGATAAAGCTATTGTATCATCTAAAGTGGTGGATATTTTTGATGCTAGTGGTATAAAAAAGCCTGATATATCTATACTTTCTGATGAGTTTTTACTAGAAGTAAAGAATATGAAGCGTAAAAATTTAGCCTTTGAAATGCTAAAAAAGATACTAAATGATGAGATAAAAGCAAGAGAAAAGCTAAGCCTAACAAAGGCTAAAAAATTAGCACAAATGCTTAGTGATGCTATCAAAAAATATAACAATAAGCTAATCTCATCAAGCGAGGCACTAGATGAGCTAATAAATATGAGTAAAAGCATAGTAAGTATGGAAGATGAGGCTAAGAAGTTAGGTTTAAAAGACTATGAATACGCCTTTTACTCAGCACTTGCTTGTAATGATGAGTATGAAAAGATTTTAGGCAATGAAAAACTATTAGCACTCGTTAGTGAAATACTGCAAATTATCAAAAACAATGTAAGTATAGACTGGATGATAAAAGAAAATGTAAGAGCAAGATTAAGAGTAGCTGTAAAAAGAGTGTTAAATAAGTATGGTTATCCACCTGATATGCAACAACTTGCAATTGATGGAGTTTTAGCTCAAGCTGAAATTTTGGCTAAGGAATTAGCTAACGAGTAGAATTTAAGCGATACTGAAATTAAATTTGTTTGTATTATTTTCTTTTATCTTTATTATAGATAGCTTGATTTGTCGTTGCAACTATGTCTTTGTTATAAAATTTGCTTAATTTTATACAATTTCACTAGTATCCAGTATTTATACTAATTTTTAAAAAATTATTTTCACTCTTGACTTATAGCTACTCTAATGTTTTATAATTATAAAAAATCAAAAAAGGAGCAAAAATGCAATACAAAATTTTAGAAAACAATCGCATCGCAAGTAAAGGCTATGCAATGCTTAGCAAGGATGCGAAATTTACACCCTTTGAATTTAGCCGCCATGCTATTGGCGATAATGATATTTTGATTAAAATCCTATATGCAGGCATTTGTCATAGCGATATTCACACCGCAAGAAGCGAGTGGGGAGAAGCTACTTATCCTTGCGTGCCTGGGCATGAGATAGCAGGAGAAGTTATCGCTGTGGGTAAAAATGTGAGTAAATTTAAAGTAGGAGATTACGCAGGGGTTGGTTGTATGGTAAATTCATGCGGTGAGTGCGATGCTTGCAAACGCTCACAAGAGCAGTTTTGCGAAAATGGCAAAACCATCTTTACTTACAATAGTTGTGATGTATTTCATGGCAATGAAAACACTTATGGGGGCTACTCAAACAACATAGTTGTAAGTGAAAAATTTGCCGTTTGTGTGCCAAAAGATGCACCGATGGAAAAAGTCGCGCCTTTGCTTTGTGCAGGAATTACCACTTATTCTCCGCTTAAATTTTCAAATATCAAAGAAGGCTCAAGCGTAGCAGTAGCGGGATTTGGCGGACTTGGTATGATGGCGGTTAAATATGCTGTGAAAATGGGTGCAAAGGTTAGCGTTTTTGCTAGAAATGAAAACAAAAAAGCCGATGCTTTGGCTATGGGTGTAAGCTCATTTTACACAAGCTGCGATAAAAACGCTGTAAAAGAACGTTTTGATTTAATCATCTCAACCATTCCAACGCCTTATAATCCTGCTATTTATTTGGATTTGCTTAAATTTGGCGGTGAAATGGCGATAGTGGGTTTGCCACCTCACGAAGTTGCTCCAAGTATCAGCGTGATAACCTTTGTACATAAGGCAGGTAAAAAGGTTTATGGCTCGTTAATTGGTGGTATTGCTGAAACTCAAGAAATGCTTGATTTTTCTTTAAAACACGGAATTTATCCAGAAACCGAGCTTATTACCCCACAAGAAATCGATAAAGCTTATGAAAATCTAACCTCAGGAAAGGCTAAATTTCGCTATGTCATTGATATGACAAAAGAATAATTTAATACTTATCAAAAACCACATCGCTAATGTCAAATCCCCTTTGCTTAGCGATGTTTAAAAGCTCTTTTATATTTTTTTCATCTATTATATTTCTTGCTAAAATCCAAAGATATTTTTTATCAGGACTACCCACAATGGCAACTTTATACTCGCTATCAACAAAAATGATTTCATAATTTACTTTATTAAAAAGGTTCATAAAGATGTTAAATCTCACTGCTAATTGCCTATTTGAAACGATTTTTGCCTTACCCTTTATACTTGAAATTTCATTTTTTTTACTGCAAAAATTCTCAATTTCTACATAAGGAATGCCATTTTTGTATTTAAGCTCGTATTTTGCCTTTGAATTTAGGCAAGATTTTTGAAAAAAGGCCGGTTTTCTAGCTATTTCAAGCCATTCTCCCATATAATTTTGCAAAGAAAGTTCGCCAATTAATTCAAGCATTTTTTCCCTTTTTTGTCTTTCTTGCCCCATTTGCTCATAGCTTGTAAAATGGGAATTAAACTTTGTCCACGTTTGGATAAGCTATATTCTACCTTGGGTGGAATTTGAGCGTATTCTTTTCTGATAATTAAACCATCGTTTTCTAGTTCTCTTAAGGTATTGGTTAAAGTTTTAAAAGATATGGAGCTTAAAAAGCGTTTGAGTTCATTATAACGCACGATTTCATAGCGAAATAAGCAGTATAAAATACTCATTTTATATTTTCCATTAATTAATGCTAGAGTATAGTTAAATCCACATTCTTCGAAATTGCACGGAGAATTCTCTTTAGTCATTTAACATTCCTTTAGTATAGTATATTACTTTATTTTCTGTATTGAAAATGATATTATGCTAAGTTATAATTGTATCATAAAATTTAAAAAAGGATAAAAATGAAAAATATACTCTTGCTTAATGGTGCTAAAGAATTTGGAAATTCAAAAGGACAACTTAATTTGACATTGCATAATCATGCTTTAGAAATTTTAAAAACACTAGGATACGAGGTAGATCAAACTCACATAGATCAAGGATATGATCCTAAAGAAGAGATACAAAAATTTATAAAAGCTGATGCTGTGATCTATCAAATGCCAGCTTGGTGGATGGGGGAGCCTTGGATAGTTAAAAAATATATCGATGAAGTGTTTGGTTTGGGTGCTGGAGTGCTTTTTAAAAATGATGGAAGAACTCATGAAAATCCTAGTAAAAACTACGGAAAAGGTGGTTTAGATCATGGTAAAAAATACATGTTTTCTCTCACTTGGAATGCACCTCTTGAAGCCTTTAATGATAAAAATGAATTTTTTGAAGGAAAGGGTGTAGATATGGTGTATTGGCATTTGCATAAGGCTCATGAATTTATAGGTATGAAAGCTTTACCAACTTTTATGTGTAATGATGTGGTAAAAAATCCTCAAGTGGAAAAATATCTAAACGAGTATGAACTACACTTGAAAAAAATTTTTTAAAAAATTTGACTTAAAAATTTCAAGGTGTAACATTGACTCGAACAAAGTATTTGTATATCTTGCTTGTTATTGCTATGTTTTTATGGGGCTCATCTTGGCCAACATCTAAGATTTTAGCAAATTATACGGATACTTCTATTATTACCTTTTGGCGTTTTTTCTTTGTTGTATTGGGTTCATTTTTTGTTTTAAACTTCTTAAAAATTCCTCTTAAAATCGAAAAAACTGCCTTAAAATGGGTATTGATAGCAGGAGTTTTAAATGGGCTTTATGCCTTTGTATTTTTTATTGCTATAAAGCACGGCTTGGCAGGCAAAGGAGGAGTTTTAGTAACCACTATGATTCCTATTTTTTCTTATTTGATATTTATGATAGCGATATTTTTTCAAAAAAACAAAAAATCAACTCACAAGATCACAAAGAGTGAAATTCTAGGCTTATTTTTAGGTTTATTATCTGGATTTTGTTTGCTAAATTTAGGGAGTTTAGAAGATTTATTTGGTAAATTTAATATTTTATTTTTAACTTGTTCTTTTATTTGGGCTTTGATGGCAGTGTTTAATCATAAAGCCAAAGGAGCTCACCCTTTGGCGATTAACTTTTATATTAATCTCATTTCTATTTTAATGTTTTCTTGGATATTGTTTGATGTAAAAAGTTATGAAATTTTTCATTTTGAATTTAAATTTTGGATCAGTATGTTTGTCGTGGCTTTTTTATCAACTATTATAGGAACTAGTATTTATTATTATGGGATTCACATTTTAGGAAGCGTTAAGGCAAATTCTTTTGTTTTAATCACTCCTGCTAGTGCTTTAATTTGTAGTTATTTTATACTAGATGAGGTGCCAAATGCACTTACCTTGTTAGGTTGTGCCTTGGCTATAGGTGCTATATATTTTATCAATATTTATGGCAAAAAAGCTTAGATTAAATTTTCAAAATCAAGATTGATTTTTTGATCCATAGCTTTAAATTTCATTTCTCTTTGTTTATAAAGTTCTAAGGCTTCTTGCATGCTAATGCTTTGAAATTTAAAGCTAGAACCTAACTTAGCTTGTGCGAGTAAGCTTAGATCATTTTCTATAACCGTGGCTATTTTTGTATAGCCTCCTGTGCTTTGTCTTCCTGCCATTAAAATGATAGGAATACCACTTTTTGGCACTTGTATACTTCCAAAAACCGCAGGATCTGAGATGATATCTGCTGAGTTTTTATGCTCTATACTTTCACTAGATTCTGCATAAATTGCCATTCTATCGCTTTTTAAACCTACTTTATAAGTAGTATTTAAAAAGGTTTCTATGCCTTTTTGGGTAAAAGCATCTTCATTTGTTCCTAAAATAACGCGTATAATAGGCTCTTTAGGGCTTTTAAAAAGAGGATTTTCACATTCTCTAGCTTCTAAATTAAAAGGTATAAAAGTATTATGAGTATTTAAAATATCATCTTTTTGCAAAGCTCTTCCTTCAAAAACTCCAGCTCCCATTTTAGCATCACTGGATTTAGAGTTTAAAAAACTTTTTACTTCAAAGCCACCCGCTACGCATAAATACCCACGAAAACCTATTTTTGCTAAATCAAGTTCTAAAATATCGCCTTTATTTGCTTGATATACTTTGCAAGTTTTGATTTTTTGATTATCAAGCTTTGCCTCAAATTCAGCTCCACTTAAAACAAAATAATTCTCATCTAAAAATTCGTATTTTCCACCCTTTAAACAAAGCTCAATTCCTGCTTCATCTTGTTTGTTTCCAAGCAAGATATTTGCCATTCTTAAAGCATCTTCATCCATAGCTCCACTTCTTGCTATGCCAAATTTAGCAAATTTTTTTCTACCAAAGTCTTGCAAACTTGAATTTATAGATGCTTCAATGATTTTTATACTCATAAATTTCCTTTTGATAGACTTTTTTAGCAACTTGCTCTTGGATATCGAAAAATTCATCTTTTGAAATGGCTTTAAATTTTAAAAACATACCCGCTTTTAAAAGAGTGGGATTTTTTTCATCTTCTTTATCAAAAAATTCCAAAGGTGTTCTAGCAATGATTTGCCAACCCCCTGGACTTGATATGGGATAAACTCCTGTTTGTTTATCGGCTATACCTACACTTCCAGCTTCTATTTTTGCTCTAGGGCTTGAAAGGCGTGGGGTAAAAAGTCTTTCATCTAAACCTCCAAGATAAGGAAAACCTGCCATAAAACCTAGCATAAAAACAAGATAATAAGGTTTAGTGTGAAGAGATATAAGCTCTTCTTTTGAAATTTGATTGTGTTTGCACACAAATTCTAAATCCAGCCCAAATTCTTCATCATAACAAAGTGGAACTTCTATACAAAGACTTGAGTTTTGTTCTGCAAGTTTAATATCCTTTTTAATTTTTTCCAAAAAATCAAGCAAGGAATTTAAAGAAAGCACGCAAGGATTAAAATATATAAGCAAGCTTGCATAAGCACTTACCAACTCATCAATCCCATAAATTTCACCTTCTTTTAGGGCTTTTTGTATCCTTTGTTCTGTGCTTAAAACATAGGCATTGATTTGAGGTGAAATTTCTTGCTCAAAACGCAAAAGCAAAGCTTTACTTCCACTAAAATGCACACTAAACATTGCTAAAACTTATATAAAATTTTCCAAAGCACAAATTTGAATTTGCTCTTTTTTTAAATTTTCTTTGATTTTTTTAACAAATTCTAAAGCTTTTGCATTATCCCCATGAACACAAATACTATCGGCTTTTAAATCAATTTCTTTGCCATTTATGCTTGTAACTTTGCTTTCTTTTATCATTTTTATCACGCGTTTGATAGCTAAATTTTCATCGTGTATTAACGCCCCTTCTAATTTTCTTGAAACTAAAGTGCCATCATCATTATAGGCACGATCTGCAAAAACTTCATTAGCATATCTTAAACCCTTTTTCTTAGCTGCTTCATTCATAGCAGAATTACTAAGCCCTAGAAAAATAATATTTTCATCAAAACTCGCCACTGCCTCACAAAGTGCTAAGGCTAAATTTTCATCAATAGCTGCCATATTATAAAGCGCCCCATGGGCTTTAAAATGCTGTATTTTCATACCTTTTGCCTTAGCAAAGCCAAATAAAGCTCCTAGTTGATACAAGGCATAGTTTTTAGCCTCTTCAAAGCTTATTTGCATATTGCGTCTTCCAAAACCCAAAAGATCAGGATAAGATGGATGTGCTCCTATGCAAACACCATTTTGCTTGGCTAAATTTAAGGTTTCATCCATCACACAAGGATCACCCGCATGAAAGCCACAAGCGACATTTACTGAACTTACAAATTTTAAAATTTCTTCATCCATTCCCATTTTATAGGCGCCAAAACTTTCCCCTAAATCACTATTTAAATCCACTTTGAACATTATTTGACCTTGTATATTTAATTATTGATTTTATTATATCTAAAGAAGAATTTTAAATAAGCTAAAAGTTTTGAAAAATAAATAAAAAAGTTACAATAAGTAAAAAATGATATTTTAAGCAGGTTAAAACCTGCTTAATTTTTAGTCTTTTCTTGTTTTTGCATCAATTACAAATAAAGGTTTATTAAGAAGTTTAAAATCAGCAATGAAATTTAAAGTCTTATCACTTGTTACCCATTTGATAAATTTACTAGCTTCTGTATAATTTACATTTTTACAATGCTTAGGATTTGTCGCTATAACAGAATAAAAATTTTTAAGACTATCATCGCCTTCATTTACAATGACTAAGTTTGGTTTGCCTTTTTCATTGGCTTCATATTTGATATAAGTACCACGATCGGTTAAAATCACACCTTTTTTTTCTTCAGCGATTTTAATGCTTGCTAACATACCTTGTCCGCTTTGTTGATACCAGCTTTGCTTTTCAGGAACACCGCCAAGATTTTTCCAAAGGCTTTTTTCTTTATTGTCAGTGCCTGATTTATCGCCTCTTGAGATGAAAGTAAGCTTTTCATTTTTGATAAGTTCTAAGCTTTCTTTTAAATTTTTACCTTTAAATTTAGAAGCTAAAGATTTATCTGCGATGATGATAAAATCATTATACATCACAGGAGTTCTATCTACACCAAAGCCTTTTTTCATAAATTCTTTTTCAGCCTTTGGAGAATGCACAAAAAGCACATCAGCATTGCAATCTTCACCCATTTTTAAAGCCGCACCTGTTCCTACGGCAACCCATTTTAAGGTATTGCCACTTTCTTTTTCATAAAGAGGTTTTAGAGCATCTAAAAGTCCTGTATTGTCAGTGCTTGTTGTAGTTGCCATTTTAAGTTCTGCTGCACTTGCACTTAAAGCTAAAGCAAGGGCTAAAGAAATGATTTTTTTCATTTTTTTTCCTTATAAATTTATATAAAAAAATATTTTAGCATAATTATGCTAAAATTACTTATTTTAAAAAGGATATTTTTGGATTATATTTTTGATGGTTTTAAACAGGCTTTATTTTTACTTTTCAATGCTGATGAAAGCGTAATTTCAGCTATAAAAACTACACTTTTAAGCTCAAGTATTTCTATAGTTTTAGCTTTGCTTATAGGTTTTCCTTTGGGATTTATCTTAGGTTTTTTTGAATTTAAATTGAAGCGTTTTATAAAACTTATAGTTGATACTAGCCTTTCTTTTCCAACAGTTGCAGTAGGACTTATACTTTATGCACTGATTTCAAGTCGAGGACCTTTGGGAGAATTTGGATTGCTTTTTACTATAAAGGCTTTAATTTTAGGGCAGTTTATCTTAGCGCTTCCTATAGTGATCGCACTTTTTTCAAATTTGATAGAAAATATGAATAAAAAACATTTTTTACTTATAAAATCTTTTCACCTAAGTCCTTTAAAACTTGTTTTAACGATGATTTATGAATTACGCTTTGCTTTGATTAGCGTCGTTGCACTAGCTTATGGACGCATTGTAGCAGAAGTAGGAGTAGCGATGATAGTAGGTGGAAATATCAAATACGATACTAGAACCATAACCACAGCTATTTCTCTTGAAACAAACAAAGGCGAATTTGCTAGCGGTATAGCTTTGGCTTTGGTTTTAATTCTCATTGCCTTTTGTTTAAATTTCATCACGCACAAACTCAAAAGAACATAAAATGATAGAAATTTCTAATCTTTTTTTCAACTATCAAAACAAAGAAGTTTTAAAAATCAAAAATTTAAAACTTGATACAAGTAAAATTAGCATCTTAATGGGAGCGAATGGAAGTGGAAAATCTACATTTTTAAGAATATTAAAATTTTTAGAAGGAGATTTTTCAAAAAATATTTCTTATTTTGGAAATTTTAAACCTAATAATAAGCAAAAGCGTGAAATTTATTTGCTTTTTCCAGAGCCTATTTTGTTAAATCGTAGTGTAAGGGCAAATTTTTTATTTACCTTAAAAACTTATGGGATTAAAGAAGATATTGAAGAACGCATAAAAGAAAGTTTGATGTTTTTAAATTTAGATGAAAGTCTTTTAAGTAAACATCCTAATGAACTTTCATCAGGACAAAGTCAAAAAATAGCTTTTGCTATAGCTTTAAGCGTAAGAGCGAAGTATTATTTACTTGATGAACCAAGTGCTTTTTTGGATAAAAATACTACACTTTTATTTAAAAAAACTATTCTTAAAATGCATGAAAATTTCAATACAGGTTTTTTAATCGCAAGTCATGATAAACATTTTTTAGATTCTTTGGCGCAAAAAAAACTTTATTTGCACAGTGGAGAAATTTTAGAATTTGAAAATACTAATGTTTTTGAACTAGAAAATCAAGGTGTGAAATTTTGTAATTTTATAGATTTTAGTAATTGTAAAAAATATAAAGATTTTAAAAAACCTCCAAGCAAAATTGCTATTGATCCTTATAAAATTTCTTTTTTTAATTCTAAAAATATTCCAAAAAATAATTATGATTTTATTTTAGAAAAATGTTATATTATAGCACTTAGAAGTAGGAAAAGTGATGTTTTTATAAGGGTAAGTTGTATGGATAAAATTTTAGAATTTGCCTTGGAAAAACAAGAATTTTTAAGATTCGATTTAAAATTATACGAAGAACTTAGTCTTTATTTTTATGAAGATGCAATATGTTTCTTAAATTAACATACATTATAAAATTTAAATAAAATATTACAAATATTCCCATTTTTTATAAAATTTATCTTAATTATTTTTTAAATTTGTATTTAATACAAATAAACTCTTATATAATGTTTAAAAACAACCATAAAGGAGTTTTTATGCTTAATCAAAATAATCAAGAGCTTTTTAAGCCAAGTAAAGAATTTTCTCGTAATGCTCGTATAAAAAATTTATGTGAATACTATGATTTATGCGATGAAGCCAAGGAAGATTTTGAAGGTTTTTGGAAAAGACAAGCATTTGAGAAGATTGAGTGGTTTTCGCCTTTTTCAAGAGTGCTAAATGAGGATAAAGCTCCATTTTATAAATGGTTTGAAGGTGGAACTTTAAATGTAAGTTATCAATGTCTTGATCGTCATATGAAAACAAGACGCAATAAAGCTGCTTTGATTTTTGAAGGTGAAATGGGGGATTATGAAGTTTATACTTATAGAAGATTATTGCATGAAACTTGCAAGGCGGCCAATTTGCTTAAAAAATTCGGAGTAAAAAAAGGCGATAGGGTTGTAATTTATATGCCTATGATTCCAGAAACAGCTATAGTAATGTTAGCTTGTGCAAGGATTGGGGCTATTCATAGTGTAGTATTTGGAGGGTTTTCTCCTGAAGCCTTAAGAGATAGAATTATAGATGCAGGAGCTAAACTTGTAGTAACGGCTGATGGTGCTTTTCGTCGTGGCAAACCTTATATGTTAAAACCTGCAGTAGATAAGGCTTTAAGTGAAGGGTGTGAAAGTGTAGAAAAAGTACTTATAGTTATACGCAATAATGAGCCTATAGAATATATTAAAGGAAGGGACTATGTTTATAACGAACTTGTGAAAAATGAGTCTTATAAGTGTGAACCCGAAATTATGGATAGTGAGGATTTGTTGTTTTTGCTTTACACTTCAGGATCAACGGGCAAGCCAAAAGGAGTTATGCATGCAAGTGCAGGATATATACTTTGGGCACAAATGACTATGGAATGGGTTTTTGATATTAAAGATTATGATAATTATTGGTGTAGTGCTGATGTGGGTTGGATTACAGGACATACTTATGTAGTTTATGGGCCTTTAGCATGTGGGGCAACGACTATAATGCATGAAGGAACTCCTACTTATCCAAATTCTGGGCGTTGGTGGAGAATGATAGAAGAGTATCAAATAAGCAAATTCTACACTTCGCCAACTGCCATAAGAATGCTTCATGCTGATGCACCTAATGAGCCAAGAAAATATGATTTAAGTACGCTTGAAGTGCTTGGAACGGTTGGAGAGCCTATCAATCCTAGTGCTTGGAAGTGGTTTTATGATGAAATAGGGGGAACTAAAAGTCCTATAGTCGATACTTGGTGGCAAACAGAAACAGGTGGGCATATGATCACGCCTTTACCAGGCGCCACTCCTTTAAAACCAGGTTGTGCCACCTTGCCTTTGCCAGGGATTTTTGCGGAAGTTATTGATGAAGAAGGCAATAAAAAAGATGAAGGTGAAGATGGGTTGCTTTGTATAACTAAACCTTGGCCTTCGATGATTCGTGGAATTTGGGGCAATGATGAACGCTATATAGAAAGTTATTTTTCTCAAGCTAAAAAAGATGGAAAAGCTGTATATTTTAGTGGCGATGGTGCTTTTTATGATAAAAATGGTTATATTACCATCACAGGAAGAACAGATGATGTGGTTAATGTTGCAGGACATCGTATAGGAACGGCTGAAATTGAAAGCGCTATTGCTAAACATCCAAGTGTAGCAGAATCAGCTGTAGTGAGTATTTTGGATACGATTAAGGGCGAGTCATTGTTTGCTTTTGTGGTTTTAAGTCCTGCATCCAGTTGTGATCTTGGCGGAGCTATAGAAACTTTAAAAGAACTTAATGACATTTTAAGAGTAGAAATAGGACCTATAGCTAAAATAGAAAAAATTCTTTATACTCCAGGTTTGCCAAAAACTAGAAGTGGTAAAATAATGAGAAGAATTTTAAGAACTATAGCAAGAGGCGAAGAAATCAAACAGGATATTTCAACACTTGAAGATTCTAAAGTAGTAGAAACCATTGTTAAATTAGCTAAGGCAGAGTTTGAATAACAAGGCAAAAAGAACTTTGCCTTGTTGCATGAAAATTCATAAAAATAAGCTATAATGATAAAAAAATAAAAGGAAATTTTTATGCTTCAAACTTGTATTTTCCCTGCGGCAGGTTATGGGACGAGATTTTTACCTGCAACAAAAACTTTACCTAAAGAGATGTTACCTATCTTAACCAAGCCTTTGATCCATTATGGAGTTGATGAAGCTTTAGAAGCAGGAATGGAAAATATGGGATTTGTCACAGGGCGTGGAAAAAGAGCTTTGGAGGATTATTTTGATATTTCTTATGAACTTGAACATCAAATTTCAGGTACAAAAAAAGAATACTTACTTGATGAAATTCGCTCTTTGATCAATCGTTGTACCTTTACTTTTACAAGACAAAATCAAATGAAAGGCTTAGGTGATGCGGTTTTAAAAGGTAGACCTTTGGTTGGCGATGAAGCTTTTGGCGTAATTTTGGCTGATGATTTGTGTGTTAATGAAGAAGGCTTAAATGTTATGGCTCAAATGGTAAAAATTTATGAAAAATATCGCTGCACCATCATAGCTGTGATGGAAGTACCAAAAGAGCAAGTTTCAAACTATGGAGTAATTTCTGGAAATTTTGTAGAAGAAAATCTTATCATGGTTAATTCTATGATAGAAAAACCAAGTCCTGATGAAGCTCCAAGTAATCTTGCTATCATAGGAAGATATATTTTAACTCCTGATATTTTTGGAATTTTAGAAAATACTAAAGCAGGAAAAAATGGTGAAATTCAACTTACCGACGCGCTTTTAACTCAAGCAACCAATGGTATGGTTTTAGCTTATAAATTTCAAGGGAAACGCTTTGATTGTGGAAGTGTAGAAGGCTTTGTAGAGGCGACAAATTATTTTTACGAGAAAAGTAAATGTTAAACAATACGCTTTTTTTTAAACAAAGTGAAATTCACACTATAAGTTCTTATGCAAATCGTATTAATGATGAGGTAAAAAGTGGAGATATAGGGTATTATCATCTTATTGACACAAGTTTGAATTTAATCGATGAGAGCTTGCAATTTATTCAAGATAAAGAGTATGTAAAAAATATCGTTTTAGTGGGAATGGGAGGTTCAAGTTGTGGTGTAAAAGCCTTGCGTGATATGCTTTTTAATGAAAAAAGCAACCAAAGAGAGCTTTTTATACTCGATAACACAAGCTCGCATTCTTTTAATAAGACTTTAGAAAAAATCAAGCTTGAAGAAAGTTTGTTTTTAATCATCAGCAAAACAGGTAGTACTATAGAAGTTGTATCGCTTTTTAAACTTCTTATTGAACATTTTAAACTTGATATGCAAGAATTAAAAAAATACTTTGTTTTTATTACCGATAAGGATTCAAAACTTCATCAAGAAGGTGAAAATTTAGGTATTAAATGCTTTTTTATCCCTGCAAATGTAGGAGGTCGTTTTAGCATACTTTCAGCCGTAGGTATAGTTCCACTTTGTTTTTGTGGCTATAATGCCAAAGCTCTTTTAGAAGGAGCTAAAGCTTGTTTTGAAGATTTTTTTACTCACAAAAAAGATGAAATTTTACAAAAAGCCTATCATTATTGTACACACAAAAATGCCAATATCAATGTACTTTTTTCATATAGCGATGCTTTTAAAGGCTTTAATGAATGGTATATCCAGCTTATTGCTGAAAGTTTAGGTAAAAAGCAAGGCTATAAACGCATAGGTTTAACTCCTATTGCACTCATTGGCGCAAGAGATCAACATAGTTTTTTACAACTCATCATGGATGGACCTAAAAATAAAACTGTAACTTTTTTAAAAATCAAAGACGCTCAAAAAGCACCTATTATCCCTGATATTCATTTTAAATTTTTAGATTCTTTAAGTAATAAAGTCAATCTTCACGAACTTTTAAACGCTCAATGTGATGCAACTATGCACGCTTTAATCGCTGAAAATTTGAGTGTTGATGTGATAGAACTTGAAAAACTTGACGCTTGGCATGCGGGATATTTGATGTATTATTATGAACTTTTTACTTCAACTTGCGGTGTTATGCTAGGGATTAACACTTATGATCAACCTGGTGTGGAAGTTGGAAAGTTGATCTTAAAAAATATATTAAATTCTTAATCAAAATTCATTAAAAAAGAGTATAATGATTTTAAGTTAAAATTATAATAAAAATTTTTAATTAATAATAATAATTATTATTTAAGAATTTTATGTTATAATTTTAAAAATTAAAAAAAGGAGTCAATCATGTCAGTTACAAAACAATTATTACAAATGCAAGCAGATGCTCATCATTTATGGGTTAAATTTCATAATTATCACTGGAATGTAAAAGGTTTGCAATTTTTTTCTATACACGAGTACACAGAAAAAGCTTATGAAGAAATGGCAGAACTTTTTGATAGTTGTGCTGAAAGAGTTTTACAACTTGGCGAAAAAGCTATCACTTGCCAAAAAGTTTTAATGGAAAATGCAAAAAGTCCAAAAGTTGCAAAAGATTGCTTTACTCCGCTTGAAGTCATAGAACTGATCAAACAAGATTATGAATATCTTTTAGCAGAATTTAAAAAACTCAATGAAGCAGCAGAAAAAGAAAGTGATACTACAACAGCTGCTTTTGCACAAGAAAATATCGCAAAATATGAAAAAAGTCTTTGGATGATAGGCGCTACTTTACAAGGTGCTTGCAAAATGTAATTTAAGGGGCTTTATGCCCCAATTATACAAACTAGGTTATAATATCCTTTTTTAAAGGATAAAATTGAAAGTACTTAATTTTTTTTATGAAAACCACCCTAAATTTGAAGTAAGTTATGAAAGAAAAAATCAAATTTCAAAACCAAATATTATCATAAAAGGCCCACGATTTTGTGGTAAAAAAACACTTATTTTTAATTTTTTATCTCAATTTAAAGCAAGTGAAATTTTGTTTTTAGATTTATATGATACACGCTTTGAAAAACAAAGTTTAGAAAGACTTGCTGATTTTCTGAATGAAAATTTACAAATTAAAATTCTTTGCCTTTATAATTTGGATTTTATCCCTAATTTAGAAAAAATTAACATTCCCATCATCTTAAGTACAAATATAAAAGATTTAAATGTAAATGGGTTTGAAGAGCTTGAACTTGATTATTTTGATTTTGAAGAATTTATTAGTGTAAGTAAGAAAAATTTACCTATAAATAATTTAGTAGGTCTTTTTTTGCAAAGTGGACGCAGTAAATTTGGAGAAAAAAACATACTTCTAAGACAAAGCTTCACTCTTTTAGAATTAGAAATTTTAAAGTATTTAGCTTTAAATTTGGGTCAGCAAATCAGTATTTCTAAGATATTTATAGAACTCAAAAAAAGATTAAAAACTTCAAAAGATAGTGTTTATCAAGCTATAAAAAAATTAGAAAATACTTATGTGATTTATACCTTAAAACATGATGAAAAAAAACTTCAAAAGATTTATTTTAAAGATTTTGGCCTAAGAAATAATCTTTGTATTTCAAAGGATTTTTCACATTTATTTGAAAATTTAGTTTTAAGCGAGTTGTTTAAATTTAAAGAAGAATTTTTTTATAACAAATACTTTAACTTTTATAGCCAAATATCTAAAATTGCTTATATTTCAAGTCCAACTTTAGATATTGATTTGATCAAGCTACGTGCTAAGAAAATTTTACCAAAGGCTTTAGAACTTGGAATTTTTCATGTGATTTTTATCACTCTTTCAAGCGAGGATAATTTTTTTGAACAAGGGGTTAAATTTGAAGTCATATCTTTTGATAAATTTTCACTTGGATTTTAGGTGTTGTTTGAGTTTGTATCGTATTTTTCAAGGTTGTATCGTTTGATGATTTTTGTAATAAGATTGATATAATATCCCTTGCGTTCAGAATAAGAATCTAAAGTTTTAATAGCCTCTAGCCCTGTTATCTCTTTGCCTTCGCTTTCAAATTTAGCTCTTGCATCGCGAAACTTTTCATAAGCAAAATGACGATTTAAATTTAAAACATAAGAGTCAACACTATCTTGCAGACTATCAAAAATTTTAATTTTGTGTTTTTTATCTGGATGTCTTAAATCAGGAATTAAACCTTTCTCACCCCAAGTCCATTCTCCAAAAAGATTGTTTGCTTCTCTTGCGAAGCGACTGGTACCTGTAGCACTTTCAACTAAAGCTTGGGCTATACCCATGGATTTTGGAATTTTTTGAATACGTTTTTTATATTCTGCAAAATCATAAAGATTTTCAATGCGATATTTGTTTTTTATCGTGATAAGTTTTTCAAGATTTATTTGGTTTGAAGTCCTAAAGCCTGTTTTGTAAGCATCTTTAAAAAAGGCTTCGATAAAAGCTCTTTCTTGTTCAATTTTTTTAAAGCTTTGATCAAACATTTCATTCATTTTTATAAAAAAAATTTGTCTTTTTTGATCTATATCAAGTTTGTAATATTCTTCTCCAAATCCACTCTTTAGATCATCAGCAAAAAGTGGGATTAGAAAAAGACTAAAAAAAATTATAATTGGCTTCAAAACAATACTTTACCTTTCCTTCAAAAAACAATTCTTCATTTTTATATGCAAACCCTACCTCTTCACCACTTTTAGGAGTTATTTTAACTTTATTTTGTACTTTTTTATTTAAAAATGCCAGATAAAAACAAGCCCCCATTCCTGTGCCACAAGCTAAGGTTTCATCTTCAACTCCGCGTTCATAGGTGCGAACTTTTAAATGATTTTCATCTAAAATTTTTACAAAATTAACATTGGCATTATATTTTTGTCTCATTTTTTGACAAAGCATTGTATCAAATTCATCTAAATTTTGACAAAAATGTACTAGATGTGGAACTCCAGTGTTGCAAAGTTGCCAAGTTTTTCCTAATTCTTCAAAAGTATTTTGCACGCTTTTTATTTTGCCTAAAGATACTTCAACTTTATCTTGATTTACCTTTGCTTTTATTACTCCTGCACCGGTTAAAAAACTCATGTTAGGATTTATTTTGTTAATATGATGTGCAAAATGTGCCGCAGCCCTTGAGCCATTGCCACACATAGCAGCCCTTGAGCCATCGTTATTATAAAATTCCCATTCAAAGTCGTATTTTTCATGAGGCAATATCACGATAAAGCCATCCGCACCTATACCCTCATAACGATTACAAAGTTCTTTAGCTAAAGCACTTCTATCTTCTTTTCTATCAGCATTTGTTATGACAAAATCATTCCCACTTGCACAATATTTATAAAATTTCACATTTTTCCTTTAGAAATTTCTTGTATTACTTTAACACATTCTTGCCTAAAATCGGCATAAGAATTAGTATTTTTAATGATAAAATCTGCTTTTTTAAGTTTTTCTTCAATATCTATTTGAGAATCAAGTCTTGCTTTTGCAGCTTCTAAGCTGAGCTTATCTCTTTGCATGATTCTTTTAAGGCTTAATTCTTTAGGTGTGTAAATTACAATGACTTTGCCTAAATTTTCATAAGCACCGCTTTCAAAAAAAAGAGGAATTTCTACAAAAAAAGCTTTATTTTCTTTATCTAGAATTTGTATTTGTTCTAAAATTTTAGCTCGAATTTTAGGATGAGTGAAATTTTCTAAGATTTTTTTAGCTTCTTTATTGTTAAAAACAATTTTTCCAAGGATTTTTCTATCGATTTTCTTTTCTTTTGTGAGTAAATTTTTTAAACTAAAGGGAGAAAAAATCTTTTCAAGTTCTAAAGCATTTTCATCTAAAATTTTATGAGCGATTTTGTCTGCGCTAATGCTTTTAAAGTCTAAAGAATTCGCTATTTCTATAAAAGTGCTTTTACCACAAGCAATTGAAGCGGTTACAAAAAAAGCATTTTTCATCTTATGCCTTATTAAAACTTTTTTCGTTAAAATACCTTTTTAGTTCTTAAAGGAAAATAAATGAAAATTTCATATGAAGATGCAGGCGTAAGTATAGATAATGGAAATACCTTTGTAGAGGCTATAAAACCTTTGGTTAAAGAAACTTTTAATGATAATGTTGTAGGTGGAATTGGTTCTTTTGCTGGTGCTTTTAGAATGCCAAGTGGTTTTAAAAAGCCTGTGATTTTAGGTGCAACAGATGGGGTTGGTACCAAGCTTCGCTTGGCAATTGATGCTAAAAAATATGATACTATAGGGCAAGATTTAGTAGCAATGTGCGTGAATGATTTGATTTGTAATTTTGCTACGCCTTTGTTTTTCCTAGATTATTATGCTACAGCCAAGCTCGAAGTAGAAGTAGCAAAGGCTGTTGTATCAGGCATTGCCAAGGGATGTAAGATGGCAAATTGTGCATTAATTGGCGGAGAAACTGCTGAAATGCCTGGAATGTATGCAAAAGATGATTTTGATCTTGCGGGTTTTGCAGTGGGTATGGCTGAAGAAGATGAGATTGATAGAAGTAAATTTGTTAAAAATGGTGATATTTTATTGGCACTTTCTAGTTCAGGACTTCATTCAAATGGTTATTCTTTAGCTAGAAAAGTACTTTTTGAAAGTTTAAAATTAAAATTTGATGACAAGATAGAGGGTAAAAATTTAATTGATATTTTGTTAGAACCTACAAGGATTTATGTGCGTGATTTTCTTACACTAAAGCCTTATATCAGTGCTCTAGCTCATATTACAGGGGGTGGTTTAGTAGAAAATTTACCACGCGTTTTACCTCGTGGTATGGGTGCAACTATACGCAAACATCATCTTAAAACTCCTGAAATTTTTTATACTATAGGACAGGCTGTAGAAGAAAGCGAAATGTATAGAAGCTTTAACATGGGAGTGGGTTTAGTAATGGTTGTAGATCCTTCTAATGTAAGTAAGGTTTTAGAAAATTCAGATGCCTTTATTATCGGCGAAATTTGCATTAATGAAGGTATTGTTTTAGAATGAAAATAAAGCGTTAATACGCTTTATTTTTGTATTTTAAGTTCTATTTTTGTAGTGTTTTGTTCTTTTGGCAAAGGATTGGTTTGTGCTAGATAAAAGGCTACAAGCACATTTACAAGCATAGCGATAAGTAAAAGAGGAGTGGTTCGTTTTATAATATCCATTGGAGCTACTTTTGCAAATCCAGCTAAAGCTATGATTTCGCCTGCTATTGGTGAAGCTGCACGACCTAAACAAGATGCAATTTCTATAGGTAAAACTAGAGTAATAGGTGCAACGCCTAATTTTGTAGCTATATCAGGAGCTAGTTTTCCAAAAGTATTAAAAGCGGCAATTCCACTTCCCATAATCACTGTGGCAAAATAAACTAAAAAGCTTAAAATAGCTATACTCAAAAGAATTCCAAACCATGCAAAATTTCCTGTTCCAAGATTTGAAACCGCGTTAGCAAGGATATTAACTCCACCAAGTGCTTTAATGCCTTCAGCAAATACTCCAGCGGCGATGATTATGCTTACGACTGAGATAAAAATTTCAGCCATAGCCTTTTAAAATCACCATCATATCTTCGCCTAATTTTCTAGCATTTCTGTGTCTTGCAAATTCAACAAGAAAAACTAAAGAAATTCTTACAAAATTTGCTATCACAACATCGAGCTTGATAGTAAAAAAATACGCTATAAATAAAAATACAACAGGTAACCAAGGAAAGAGTATGTAAAAAGTAGGGCATTTAGGATCAATGATTTGCGGAATTTCAACTTCATCATTTAAAACACCTTTTTCTTTATCTCTTTTATCAATCCAAGCAAAATAAAAAGGAATCAAGATGGCAATAATTACAACATAGGTAATCACACTATAAATTTGGTAATTTAAAAAAAGCCTTACGACATTATCACTTTGTCCTACCATATCTGCCATATTGATTGAATTTCCATCTTTTGGATCATAATCAAGTGCAATTAAAGAAAGCGCACATACAGTTGTAATAGGACGGATTTTAAGTGAGATTAAAACAGGATAAATATATGCTAACAAAAGCAAAAGCAATTCAGCATAGCTAGAAATGACGATTTTTAAAGCCATTCCAACAACAAAAGTTCCACTTAAAATTAAGTATTTATTTTTTGATTTTTCCTGAGGGTTTATTTGCTAAAAAAGCAAGTTTTGCCGAAGCATTGATATGTTTCATGTAAGCAGTAAAGCCTGCCACACTCATGATAATAAGCCCTGCTCCAGAAAGCTGACTTTTAAAAGTCGCTGTGATAAAAGATAACTATCAGGTAAAACATTTAAAAGCTTGTATACTCTCTGCTTGGAGTTTTTGGTATAGGTGTTCCTGTGATATAAAAAGCAAAAATAAGCAAGATAATACCTGAAAGAAAAAATACAAAAATAGGATTGTATTTTTTAAGTATATAATAAGCAACAACAATTACCGCTAAAAGTGTAGAACATATCATAAAAATTGGCATGATTTCTCCTAAAGTTATTATTAGCTTTTATTTTATTTTAGCTAAAATTTAACTAATAAATATTTTTCATTTAAAATTTTACTTATTTTTTGCATTATAAAATTAATAATATGTATAGTTTGGTTACTGAAAAGTTTATGTTTGTTTAAAAAAATGATTTTTGTATTATAATTATACACAAATCATAAATATTAAAAAGGATCTAGTGTGGCAAGAATTTTGGCATTTGATATAGGAATAAGCTCTATTGGCTGGGCATTTAGTGAAAATGATGAGTTAAAAGATTGTGGAGTTAGGATTTTTACAAAGGCTGAAAATCCCAAAACAGGAGAATCCTTAGCCTTGCCAAGACGCCTTGCAAGAAGTGCCAGAAAACGCCTTGCTAGACGCAAAGCAAGGCTAAATCACTTAAAACATTTAATCGCAAATGAATTTAAGTTAAATTATGAAGATTATCAAAGCTTTGATGAAAGTTTAGCTAAGGCTTATAAAGGCTCTTTAATTAGCCCTTATGAGTTAAGATTTAGAGCTTTAAACGAGCTTTTAAGTAAGCAAGATTTTGCAAGAGTGATTTTACATATTGCAAAAAGGCGTGGCTATGATGATATTAAAAATAATGGTGATGAAGAAAAGAGCGAGATTTTAAAAGCTATCAAGCAAAATGAAGAAAAACTAGTAAATTATCAAAGTGTGGGAGAGTATCTTTATAAAGAGTATTTTCAAAAATTCAAAGAAAATTCCAAAGAATTTATAAATGTTAGAAATAAAAAAGAAAGTTATGAACGCTGCATAGCGTAAAGTTTTTTAAAAGATGAATTAAAGCTTATTTTTCAAAAACAAAGAGAATTTGGCTTTTCTTTTTCAAAGAAATTTGAAGAAGAAGTGCTTAGTGTAGCATTTTATAAAAGGGCTTTAAAAGATTTTTCTCATTTAGTGGGAAATTGTAGTTTTTTTACTGATGAAAAAAGAGCGCCAAAAAATTCGCCTTTAGCTTTTATGTTTGTAGCACTTACAAGAATTATCAATCTTTTAAACAATCTTAAAAATACTGAAGGAATTTTATATACAAAAGATGATTTAAACACCCTTTTAAATGAAGTTTTAAAAAACGGCACTCTAACTTATAAACAAACAAAAAAGCTTTTGGGCTTAAGCGATGATTATGAATTTAAAGGAGAAAAAGGAACTTATTTTATTGAGTTTAAAAAATACAAAGAATTTATAAAAGCCCTAGGTGAGCATAATTTAAGCCAAGATAATTTAAATGAAATAGCAAAAGATATTACTCTTATAAAAGATGAGATTAAACTTAAAAAGGCTTTAGCAAAATATGATTTAAATCAAAATCAAATTGATAGTTTAAGCAAATTGGAATTTAAAGACCATTTAAATATAAGTTTTAAAGCCTTAAAACTTATCACTCCTTTAATGCTTGAAGGTAAAAAATACGATGAAGCTTACAATGAGCTTAATTTAAAAGTAGCAATCAATGAAGATAAAAAAGACTTTTTACCCGCATTTAATGAAACTTATTACAAAGATGAAGTAACTAATCCTGTGGTTTTAAGGGCGATTAAAGAATATAGAAAGGTCTTAAATGCCTTACTTAAAAAATACGGTAAAGTGCATAAAATAAACATTGAATTAGCAAGAGAAGTAGGTAAAAATCACAGCCAAAGAGCTAAAATAGAAAAAGAGCAAAACGAAAACTACAAGGCCAAAAAAGACGCCGAACTTGAATGTGAAAAACTAGGCTTAAAAATAAATAGCAAAAATATTTTAAAATTAAGATTATTTAAAGAACAAAAAGAATTTTGTGCTTATAGTGGAGAAAAGATTAAAATTAGTGATTTGCAAGATGAAAAAATGCTTGAAATTGATCACATTTACCCTTATTCTAGAAGTTTTGATGATTCTTATATGAATAAAGTTTTAGTTTTTACCAAGCAAAATCAAGAAAAACTTAATCAAACCCCCTTTGAAGCCTTTGGCAATGATAGTGCAAAATGGCAGAAAATTGAAGTTTTAGCAAAAAATTTACCTACTAAAAAGCAAAAAAGAATTTTAGATAAAAATTACAAAGACAAAGAGCAAAAAGACTTTAAAGATAGAAATCTAAACGATACTCGCTACATCGCAAGGCTTGTTTTAAACTACACTAAAGATTATTTAGATTTTTTACCTTTAAGCGATGATGAAAATACAAAGTTAAACGACACACAAAAAGGCTCAAAAGTGCATGTAGAAGCAAAAAGCGGTATGCTTACATCGGCTTTAAGACACACTTGGGGCTTTAGCGCTAAGGATAGAAATAACCATCTTCATCACGCCATCGATGCAGTAATTATTGCTTATGCAAACAACTCTATCGTAAAGGCTTTTTCAGATTTTAAAAAAGAGCAAGAAAGCAACAGTGCAGAACTTTATGCAAAAAAAATTAGTGAATTAGATTATAAAAACAAAAGGAAGTTTTTTGAGCCTTTTAGTGGTTTTAGGCAAAAGGTTTTAGATAAAATTGATGAAATTTTTGTCTCAAAACCTGAGAGAAAAAAGCCAAGTGGAGCTTTACATGAAGAAACATTTAGAAAAGAAGAAGAATTCTATCAATCATACGGCGGAAAAGAAGGAGTTTTAAAAGCCCTAGAGCTTGGTAAAATCCGCAAAGTAAATGGTAAAATAGTTAAAAATGGCGATATGTTTAGAGTGGATATTTTTAAACACAAAAAGACAAATAAATTTTATGCCGTGCCAATTTATACTATGGATTTTGCTTTAAAAGTATTACCAAATAAAGCCGTGGTGCAAGGTAAAGATAAAAAGTCAGGTCTTATAAAAGATTGGATTTTAATGGATGAAAATTATGAGTTTTGCTTTTCTTTATACAAAGATAGTTTGATTTTAATTCAAACTAAAGATATGCAAGAGCCAGAACTTGTTTATTTTAATGCTTTTACAAGCTCTACTGTTAGTTTGATTGTTTCAAAACACGATAATAAATTTGAAACGCTAAGCAAAAATCAAAAAATATTGTTTAAAAATGCAAATGAAAAAGAAGTAATCGCAAAAAGCATAGGAATTCAAAATCTAAAAGTATTTGAAAAATACATAGTTTCAGCACTTGGAGAAGTGACAAAGGCTGAGTTTAGACAAAGAGAAGATTTTAAAAAATGAGTTACGATGAAGCTTTTAAAACACTGCTTATTAGCTCTAATGCCAAGCTAAATTTAGAGTTAAATCATCTTGTGATTAAGCAAGATGAAAATATAGCCAAATTGTTTTTAAAAGATATAAATATCATCGTTTTAGAAAGCTTACAAGTAAGCCTGAGTTCCGCACTTTTTAACGCTTTTGCAAGGCATAAAATCATCTTACTAACCTGCGATGAAACTCATAGTATAAATGGTGTTTTTACTCCTTTTTTAGGGCATTTTCAAAGTGCAAAAATCGCAAAAGAGCAAATGAATGTAAGTGCTCAAAAAAAGGCTATTTTATGGCAAAAAATCATTAAAAATAAAATCCTAAATCAAGCCTTTGTTTTGAAAAAACACAATAAAATAGAGCAAAGCAATGAGCTTATAAATTTGGCTAAAAAAGTAAGCTTAAATGATAGTAAAAATATCGAAGCTGTTGCGGCGGCGCTTTATTTTAAAACTTTGTTTGGCGTTTCTTTTTCAAGAGATGAGCTTTGCTTTGAAAATTCTGCTTTAAATTATGGCTATGCAATCATTAGAGCTTGTATTATTAGAGCAGTTTGTATAAGTGGGCTTTTGCCTTGGCTTGGCATAAAGCACGATAATATTTATAATTCTTTTGCGCTTTGCGATGATTTGATAGAAGTGTTTAGGGCTAGTGTTGATGATTGTGTTTTAAAGCTTAAGGGTGAAAGTGAGTTTTTAAGCAAAGATGATAAAAGAGCGTTGATTGGCAATTTACAAAGCAAAATCAATTTTGATGGGCAAAATTATCCTTTAAACAGAGCGATAAATCATTATGTGGCAAATTTTAAAAATGCTTTATTGTATGAAGATGAGCTAAAGATAGTAAAATTTGATGATTGAAGATAAATTTATGCGTGTGCTTTTGATGTTTGATGTGCCAACTAAAAGTAAAAAAGAACAAAAACTAGCAAGTAAATTTAGAAACAATCTTATAAAATTGGGTTATTTTATGCTACAATTTAGCGTTTATATGCGTATTTGCAAGGGTTTAAGTTCTGCAAAAAGTTCTATTGAAAATGTAAAAAAGATTTTGCCACCTTATGGAAATGTAAGGGCTTTAATCATCACTGAAAAGCAGTTTGATAAAATGGAGCTTTTGCTTGGTGGCATAGTTTTTAACGAAAAAGTTAATAACGAAACCAATGTAACGCTTTTTGATATAGATAGTCATGGAGAATTTAAATACAAAAATTCAAATAATGAAGAAATTCAAATAAACAAAAAACAAGAAAAATATCATCAGCAAAATTTATTTGAATTTTAAAAGCGGTTTTAGGGGATTGTAACCCCGCAGAGTCCCGCAAACTCTTTATTTTAGTCCCTTTTTAAATTTCTTATGAGATTATAGCATGATTTTTGCTATTTTTTATCAAAAAATCCCGAAATTTTCATTATCTGGTAAATATCTATTTTACCATAAAGAAATTTAAAAAGGGACTAAAACTTCCCAATCGCAAAGCAAAATCCTTTTAACATTTTACCATAAAGAAATTTAAAAAGGGACTAAAACTTCACTCCACCCCTGCTTAAGCATTCCAACATTTTACCATAAAGAAATTTAAAAAGGGACTAAAACCAGTGTTTCTTATTTTATTCTTAGCTACTAATTTTACCATAAAGAAATTTAAAAAGGGACTAAAATAAACCCTAGTGGATTGAAACTCCGCTAGGGCTAATTACTCCACTAAAAGGAGGTTGCGAATTTGAAACTTATTGAAATTTAGGGTTGATTAAAATCGAAATAAAATTATTTAAATAATTTTAAGGCATAAAGATAATATCTACTAAACTTTCATTTTCTAACATTTCACATTCTTTTGGCACCACCATAAGGGCAGCTTTATTGTTAAGATTGTTTATAATCGCACTAGAGCCTTCTTTTTTGCCTTCAAGATTGGCTAAAATGCGTCCATTTTTAAACTCTATATTGCAAGCGACAAATTCCAAATAAGGTGTTTTTTTCTTGTAACTTCCTTGTAAAAAGGCTTTGCAAATATAGTCTTTAGGTTGAAGTAACCAAGAGTTTAAAATCTCTCTTGTGTAAAGATTAAACATTACCATAGCCGAGTAAGGAAAACCTGGTAAGGCGATGATGAATTTTTCATTAGCCTTAGCTATTTTGATATGTCTACCTGGTTTTATGTCGGCTTTATCGATGATGATTTCGTATTCTTTGATGGCTTTTTTTAAAAAGTCAAAATCTCCCATAGAAACCCCGCCCGTTGTAACCAAAATATCACAACTTTGCAAAGCACTTTCAAGGGTGGAAAAAGTGGCTTTCTCATCATCTTTTAAAAGAGGAAAAACCCTTGTATCGCAATTTAAATTTTTAGCTAAATTAGCTATGGCGATATGATTTGAAGAGCGGATTTGAGCAGGATTTTCCAAGGCTTCTCCTAGATCTTTGATCTCACTTCCACTACTTAAAACCCCTACAATAGGCTTTATAAACACACTAATGTGAAAAAATCCAAGTTCAGCTAAAAGAGCTATCTCGCTATAATTTAACCTTGTGCCTTTTTTGAGTAAAATTTCATCTTTTTTATAGTTTTCTCCTACCGCACGCACGGCAAAAGCTTGGGGAACTTTTTTTTCTATAAAAAGAGTATTATTTTCTATGCGTATATTTTCAACAGGGACTAAAGTATCGCTTCCTTCGCTCATGAGTGAGCCTGTAAAGGTTTTTACACAAGTGCCATTTTGTACGCTAAATTGTGGCATAGTACCCGCAGGTGTGAGGCCTAAAATTTTTAAAGGCTTGTCTTGATCTTCAAATTTGATCGCATAACCATCCATAGCCGAGGTTGGAAATTCAGGCTGATTTTTAGGGGCTTTTATATCTTGAGCTAAAATGCGTCCTAAACACTCTGTAAGAGCTATTTTTTCAATCTTTTCATAAGTTTTGATATGAGAATGTAAAATTTTTAAACTTTCTTCATAAGACATTAGCATTTTTTATCCTTTTAAAAGTCCTGCACCGCAAAGCTTGGTTGATCTTTCTTTGGCATAAATTCTTTCTTTG
This sequence comes from Campylobacter sp. CFSAN093259, assembly GCF_012889985.1. Classification (NCBI taxonomy): domain Bacteria; kingdom Pseudomonadati; phylum Campylobacterota; class Epsilonproteobacteria; order Campylobacterales; family Campylobacteraceae; genus Campylobacter; species Campylobacter sp. CFSAN093259. Next base: position 1,501,058 of record NZ_CP040617.1, on the reverse strand, counting down.
TTTATCACATCATACTTCCAAATGGGCGCACTTGCTTTAAAATCTTCAACAAATTCATTAAGAAGTTTAAGTCCTAATTTTCTTTGTTTGCTTAAAATTCCTGCAAAATACGAGCTTTCATGTATCGCTACATCGCCTATAGAGTGAGCAAAAAGCAAGCTAATACCATCAAAATCTACTCTTTTTTGCCACTCATCAAACCATTTTTTTAAAAGCGATTCATAAATATCAAAACTAAGTGCCTCAATACCTCCTTCTTCACGCACAATACCACAAAAAGTCAGTAAAGCACCGCAGTTTTTATCCTTGGAAAATTCATACCATTGGCTATAAATTTTAGGAATATCTAAAGAGCCTTGATAAAGTGTAAAATGTTTCATTTAGCCTCCACAAACTGGCGGTAAAAGTGCTATTTTATCACCATCTTTTAACTTGGTGTTTTCATCAAAAATGATTTCATCATTTAAAGATACAGCACAAAGTTCTAGCCATTCTTTTAAACTCTCATCTTTTTGCAAAATTTCTTTTAATTCTTTTAAATTTTTTACTTCAAGTTCTAAATTTTCTTTATTTATAGGGCCTAAAAATTCCACTTTTACCATTTTATTCCTTTACTTCTAAATTTCCCATCATTCCTAAATCTTCATGTTCTAAAATATGGCAATGATACATTCTAAGTCCTTTAAAATCTTGTTTCATTCTAAGTCTTAACTCTTCATTAGGACGCACATTTATAGTATCTCTGAAGGCTCTAAATTCGGCTTTTTGAACTTTGCCATTGAGTTTTGATGAGATGAGTTCAAATTGCGTGCCGTGTATGTGGAAAGGATGATCCATGTGAGATTTGTTTATCACTATCCAGTCTTCAACTACTCCAAGCTTGGAGCTTAAATCAATGCGTTTTAAATCATAGCTTTTGCCATTGATTAAAAACATAGACGCAAGAGCGATTTTTAATTCATTTTCACTTTTTCCCATCATTCCATGCATTTGCATATGATCTTCACTCATGATTATTTCTTTAAATTCCTTAGGTTCTTCTAAAGGTTTGAAAATTTTTAAATTTTTTGGAAGTTCTAATTTTTCTTTTTTTAGGCTAATACTAGCTAAAAATAGGGTATTAGATTCTTCTTTTACCATCATTTTGTCCCTATCATAATAAGCACTTTCTAGCTTAAAATTCCCATCTTTTGGAGCGTCGATTAAAACTTCTACACGAGAAGCAGGACTTAAGAAAAGTTCTTCTTTATAAATAGCTTTTTCTATAAGTCCACCATCAGTACCAACAAGTATAAACTTAGCTCCTTGTATGCGTAAATTTAAATATCTTGCTGCAGTAGCATTATAAATGCGTATGCGTTCGTTTGTGGCGAGTTTGATTTTAGGTTTAAATTGTCCATTGATGAGTACAAATTCTCCTTCTCTACCATTTAGCCAATCATTTAGGTTGTTGTTTGGAATTTGAGCGTTTTCATCAAGACGCAAATCGCTAATCATCAAATCTTTTTCTTTTAAATGACTTAAAGCATCTTTTTTTGCTTTGATCACAAAAGCCCCTGCTAAACCCATAAAAACTTGTTTAGAAGCCGTATAATGAGGATGTGGATGATACCAGTAAGTTCCTGCGCTATCTTGAGGAATTTCAAAACGATATATTCTTTCTTCTCCTGCTAAGATAGGATCATGTGGGCTTCCATCTTGATCAGGTGGCACAGGAACGCCATGCCAATGTATAGTTGTAGCTTCTTTGAGTTTGTTTTTGACTAAAATTTCAAGTTTATCTCCTTCAAAAACTTCTATTTTTGGAGCAGGCACGAGGCCATTGTAAGTATAAAATAAGGTTTTTTTACCTTTGATAAGCTCTATATGATTTTCTTTGATTTCTAGGGTAGCACGAAAAATATTTTTTTCTTTACTTTCATTTTTGAGTAAAGGCAAGGCTTTTAAAATTTCTCCTTGGGGGAATTGTTTTGGATCTAAAAGCTTTAAATTTTTTGGAGCAAAGTTTATAAAAGAAGTATCTAAGTCATGATTTATAGAATGATTTTTATGCATGGAGTGCATATCATGCATAGGATTTGCATAGGCTACACCCATACTTGCTAGAGTGAGTGCATTAAATTTTAAAAAATTTCTTCTATTCATTAGTTTTTCCTTTTGCTTGATTTTTTGTATTATAGTCATTATTTTTTTAACTTTAGTAAATATTTATTTTGAAAATTTGGTTTAATTTTGTTATGATTTTAGCAATTTAATCAAGGAAAAATAATGTTTTATGAAAAAATTCAAACCCCAGCTTATATTTTAGAAGAAGATAAATTAAGAAAAAATTGTGAGCTTTTAGCAAGTGTTGGCGAAAAAAGTGGTGCTAAAGTGCTTTTAGCTTTAAAAGGTTTTGCTTTTTCAGGAGCGATGAAAATTGTTGGAGAATACTTAAAAGGTTGTACTTGTAGCGGACTTTGGGAAGCAAAATTTGCTAAAGAATACATGGATAAAGAAATTCATACTTATTCGCCTGCTTTTAAAGAAGATGAAATAGGTGAAATAGCCAGCTTATCTCATCATATAGTGTTTAACTCTTTAGCTCAATTTCATAAATTTCAAGCTAAAACACAAAAAAATTCCTTAGGTCTTCGTTGTAATGTTGAATTTTCTCTAGCCCCAAAAGAACTTTACAATCCTTGTGGAAGATACTCAAGACTTGGAATTCGTGCTAAAGATTTTGAAAATGTGGATTTAAGTACCATAGAAGGACTTCATTTTCACGCACTTTGCGAAGAAAGTGCTGGTGCTTTAGAAGCTGTTTTAAAGGTTTTTGAAGAGAAATTTGGCAAATGGATAGGGCAAATGAAATGGGTGAATTTTGGAGGAGGACATCACATCACTAAAAAAGGCTATGATGTTGAAAAGCTTATTGCTTTGTGTAAAAATTTCAGTGATAAATACGGTGTGCAAGTTTATCTTGAACCAGGCGAAGCGGTGGGTTGGCAAACAGGAAATTTGGTGGCTAGTGTAGTAGATATCATAGAAAATGAAAAACAAATTGCTATTTTAGATACTTCAAGCGAAGCGCATATGCCAGATACTATCATCATGCCTTATACAAGTGAAGTTTTAAATGCTAGAATTTTAGCCACAAGAGAAAATGAAAAAATTTCAGACTTAAAAGAAAGCGAATTTTCCTATTTGCTTACTGGAAATACTTGTTTAGCGGGTGATGTAATGGGAGAATACGCCTTTGATAAAAAGCTTAAAATCGGCGATAAAATTGTTTTTTTAGATCAAATTCATTACACCATTGTGAAAAACACAACTTTTAATGGTATAAGACTTCCAAATCTCATGCTTTTAAATGCAAAAAATGAACTTCAAATGATAAGAGAATTTTCTTATAAGGATTATTCTTTAAGAAATTAGTATTATTTATAATTTGCATAAAATGTTAATTTTACTCGGAAGAGAATCAAAGATGTAAATTTTATGCAAAGTATTTTATTTTTTCAAATATAAAATCAACTCAAATATCTAATTTTCAATACTTTGGTATGATTTTTTAATATTTTAAATCCTTGTGGAATTTTATTGAAATTCAGTGATTTTTAAATCAAATAGTATTAAGATAAATCGATTTAAAAATCGGCTTTAAAATGAATATTAGGTATATTTTGCATAATATTCATTCAAGCAAAATTTAAAGCTATTTTTGAAAATTTTGAATGCATGGAAGCTTTAATGGATTTGGAAAAATTAAGATTAGCTAGAAGTCTTTATTATCAATGTCTAGGAGAGCTTTTTGTTTTTTCATTTTCTGAAGAAAGATTGTCAAAATTACAAGAGTATTTAAAGACAATGCAAGAATGTTTATTTGATGAAAATTTAAAATCAAATTTTGATATCTTGCTTAAGCATTTAGATGATGAAAATTCTATACAAGCATTTTTTAAAGAATATGATTTGCTTTTTTTAAGTCTTAAAAATAGCATTCCAACGACTTTTTCTTACATAGAAGAAGGTTTTGAAAATTCAAATCCTTTACTTTGCGTGCGTCAAATTTTAGTCAAAAGTAAAATAAGACGCAATGAAAAATTTTTTAAAGAAAGTGAAGATAGTGTTGGATTTTGTTTATTGTTGATGAGTGAATTTTTAAGGCAAAATGAAGATGATTTAGCCAAAGAGCTTTTTGAAAAAGTGATCAATAAAAGCATTGATGAGTTTTTAGGCGATGTTTTCATGAATAAAAATGCGAATTTATATAAGGAAATTGCAAGTATTGCATCGGCTTTTATGGAATTTGAAAGACTTTGCTTTGAAGTGGAAAAACCTGCAAAAATAAATTCTAAAAAAGTGCAAAACGATCTATCGCGTTCAGAATTTTTAAGAAGAGAAGCAAATAAACAAAGGAGGACTCGTGAAAAATCGCAGGGAATTTCTTAAAAAATCCGCTTTTGCCTTAGGGGCTGCTGGAGTGCTTGGTAGCACAACTTTAGCTCTAGCTAAAGATGAAGAAAGAAAAGATTTAGTTAAAGGTAAAAGTAAGAAAAAAGAAGTGCTTTTTCAAAGAAGTGCTAATTGGGAAAATTATTATATAAAGGCTGAGTAATGTCAAGTGTAGGTGAAAATATCAAGCTTACGCGTCGTTCTTTTCTTAAAATGGCAGCACTTTCAAGCCTAGCAACACCGTTGCTTGCTAGAAGTGAAACTTTAAGAGAAGCGAGTGCTGATGAGCTTAAAGAAGCTTATGAAGGTAGTAAAAAAGTAAAAACAGTTTGTACAGCCTGTTCTGTAGGCTGTGGGATTATTGCAGAAGTGCAAAATGGTGTTTGGGTGCGTCAAGAAATCGCTCAAGATCATCCTGTGAGTTCAGGTGGACATTGCTGCAAGGGATCTGATATGATCGATATGGTGCGTTCACATGTGCGTTTAAAATATCCTATGAAAAAAGAAAATGGAGAATGGAAACGCATAAGTTATGAGCAAGCTTTAAGTGAGATCGGAGAAAAACTAGCTGCTTATCGTAAAGAAAATCCTGAAAGTGTTATGTTTTTAGGTTCTGCAAAACTTAATAATGAACAAGCTTATTATATAAGAAAATTTGCAGCATTTTTTGGAACGAACAATGTAGATCATCAAGCTAGAATTTGACACAGCGCAACAGTCGCCGGTGTGGCGAATACATTTGGTTATGGCGCTATGACAAACCATCTTGGAGACATCCAAAGAAGTAAATGTATCATTATCATTGGAGCAAATCCAGCGGTAAATCACCCTGTGGGTTTTAGACATTTCTTAAAAGCAAAAGAAAAAGGTGCAAAGCTTATCGTTGTAGATCCTAGATTTACAAAAAGTGCAGCAAAAGCGGATATTTATGCAAGAATTCGTCCAGGAACTGACATTGCTTTCATGTATGGAATGTTAAAAATCATTTTTGATGAAGGCTTGGAAGATACAAAATATCTTGATGAAAGAGTTTTTGGAATTGATAAAATTCGTGAAGAAGCAGCAAAATGGACAGTTGAAGAAGTGGAAAATGTTACAGGGATCTCTAAAGAACTTTTGGTGCAAATCACTCACGAAGTAGCTAAAAACAAACCAACTACGCTTATTTGGGCTATGGGTTTAACTCAACATACTGTAGGAACTTCAAATACACGTTTAGCACCTATTGTGCAAATGGTACTTGGAAATATAGGTAAATTTGGTGGTGGAGTTAATATCTTACGCGGACACGATAATGTTCAAGGTGCTTCAGATATGGCTTGTTTGAGCGAAAATTTACCAGGTTATTATCCTTTAAATGAAGCGACTTGGAGATACTATGCCAAAATTTGGGGTGTGGATTATGAGTGGCTTTTAGGAAATTTTGTAAGCAAAGATTGGATGCATAAAACTGGGCTTTCACTTGCTAGATGGTGGGCAGCGGCTTTAAATGGAAAAGATGGAAATGATGCTATCGATAATGCAGGAACGCCTTTAAAAGCTTTAGTAGTTATGGGAAATGGTATTACTTCGACTGCACAACAAGTAAAAGTTAAAGAAGGTTTGGAAGCTTTAGAGCTTTTAGTTTTAGCCGATCCTTTTGTAAATGAAGCAGGGATTATTGCAGAAAGAAAAGATGGAATTTATCTTTTACCTGCAGCAACACAGTTTGAAACAAGCGGAAGTGTAACAGCAACAAATCGTAGCGGACAATGGAGATTTAAAGTTGTAGATCCACTTTATGAAAGCATGGAAGATCAAGAAATTTTATTTGAGCTTGCTAAAAAATTAGGTTTTTATGAAGACTTTACCAAGACTTTACGCGATGAAAAAGGTGAGATTGTTTGGCCTGAAAATGCAACAAGAGAAATTGCAAAAGCAGTTAGAAGTATAGGGCTTAATGGTTGGAGTCCTGAAAGGCTTAAAAAGCATACTTTATACTGGGATAAATTTGATGAGGTAACTTTAGAAGGAAAAGACGAAGTTGCTGGCGAGTATTACGGGCTTCCTTGGCCTTGTTGGAGTGATAAGCACCCAGGTTCTCCTGTGCTTTATAATACCGACATTGAAGTAGCAAAAGGTGGTATGGGCTTTAGAAACAATTTTGGACTTGAATATGAAGGAGAGAGTTTACTTGCTAAGAATGCACCTTTAAATTCACCTATTGATACAGGTTATCCACAAATTACTAAAGATAATATAGAAAAAGTTTTAGGTATTACTTTAAGTGCTCAAGAAAAAGAAAAAATGGGATCAACTTGGTCTTATGATGATAGCAATATCATAGCAACTAAATGTATAGAAAAAGGCATAGTTCCTTATGGAAATGCTAAAGCTAGAGCTGTAGTTTGGACTTTTAAAGATAAAATTCCACTCCACCGTGAGCCTTTACATTCTCCAAGAAACGATTTGGTGCAAAAATATCCAAGTTTTGAAGATCAAAAAGCGCTTTACCGCGTGGATACTAAATTTGTTTCTGTGCAACAAGCTAAGGATTATTCTAAAGAATTCCCGCTTAATCTTGTTACTGCAAGACTTGTGAATTTAAATGGTGCAGGTATGGAAAATAGAGCATCTATGTATCTAACGCGTTTAACACCTGAAATGTTTTGTGAGATCAATCCTGAATTAGCAAAAGAGCAAGACATTAAAGCAGGAGATATGATTTGGGTGCATTCTCCAGAAGGTACTAAAATTCATGTAAGAGTGAAGGTTAATCCAGGTGTAGCAAAAGATATGATTTTCTTGCCTTTCCATTTTACAGGAGTTATGCAAGGCGTGGATTTAACGCACAATTTCCCAGAAGGAACTAAGCCTTATGCAAGCGGAGAAAGTGCTAATACGGTAACAAATTATGGTTATGATATCATGTGTCAGATTCCAGAGACTAAAGGTGGACTTTGTAGAATCAGTAAGGATGGAAAATGAGTAAGGTAAATTTTGCAAATTTAGAAAAAGAACGCTTGAAATTCTTTTGTGATAATGAGCGTTGTATTGATTGTAATGGTTGCGCGGTAGCTTGTGATGAAGCACATGAGCTTCCTATTCATATTCGCCGCCGCCGTGTGATTACTTTAAATGAAGGAATTCAAGGAAAAGAAGTTTCAACTTCTATTTCTTGTATGCATTGTGATGATGCTCCTTGTTCTATCGTTTGTCCTGTGGATTGTTTTTACATCCGTGCTGATGGTATTGTTTTGCATGATAAAGAAATTTGCATAGGTTGTGGATATTGTCTTTATGCTTGTCCTTTTGGTGCACCACAATTTCCAAAAGATAGTGTTTTTGGAAATAAAGGCATTATGGATAAATGTACTATGTGTGCAGGTGGCCCTGAAGCAACGAATTCAGAAAAAGAAAGAGAACTTTATGGTCAAAATCGTATCGCAGAAGGAAAAGTCCCTGTATGTGCTGCGATGTGTTCGACAAAAGCACTTTTAGTAGGTGAAAGTTCTAAAATAGAAGAGATTTATCATAATAGACTTATGAATAGAAATTATGGCATTCCAAATCCTTCGGAAAGTTTGGAATGGAAGATTGCTTACACAGGAAAGGAACGCTTATGAGAAAAGTATTTGTAACGCTTTTATTAAGCGTAGTGAGTTTATTTGCTTATGGTAGCGAGAGAATGGGACAAGATACTCAAATTTGGGATTTTCATCGTATTACAAATATCCCAAATTATGATACTTTTGGCAAACTTTGGACAACTTTGCAAGGTGAATATATAGCTACTATAGCTTTAATCGCTGTTATTGCGGTATTGTCTGCATTTGCTTTGCATTATATGGTTATAGGACCTAAGCAATTTTCACACGATGGAAAGAAAATTTATGCTTTTACATTATTTGAAAGACTTTTTCATTTTATCGCAGCGATTTCTTGGGTGATTTTAGTGCCAACTGGTTTTGTGATGATGTTTGGAGAAGTTTTTGGGGGTGGAGTTTTTGTAAGGGTTTGTAAAAATTTACACGCTTTTGCAACGATTTTGTTTATCATCTCTATAATCCCTATGTTTTTATGCTGGATTAAAAGAATGCTTCCTGCAAGTTATGATATCAGATGGATGATGATAGTAGGTGGTTATTTAAGTAAAATCAAACGTCCTGTACCTGCAGGTAAGTTTAATTTTGGTCAAAAATCTTGGTATTATATAGCTGTATTTGGTGGATTTTTGATGATAATTACAGGTGGATTTATGTATTTTCTTGATTTTAATTCCACGGCAATTCAAGGTCTTTTTGGTTTAACTCAAATTGAACTTTTGAGAATTTCAGCTATAGTGCATAATTTCTTGGGTATAGTGTGTGCAGTGTTTTTTGGTGTGCATATTTATATGGCAGTATTTGCAATCAAAGGTAGTATCCATTCTATGATTAGTGGTTATAAAGAAGAAGAAGAGGTTTATATTTTACATTCTTATTGGTATAAAGAATTAAGCAATAAAAAGCAAATTGAACCTAGTTTTTCTTATGATCCTAATGTGAAAATTTAATCTTTAACCGCTATGTTATTACATAGCGGTAGTTTTAAGCTTTTTTGAAATAAATAGAACGAATTTTCTTTTATAAGTTGAATCTAAAATCTATTTTTCCATATATAAATTTGTTATTTATGTTTTTTTGATATAATATTATTTAAAGATATTTAAAGGATAAGGTATGGATCCGTTATTTACAACTCAAATTTTAAAATATAAAGGTGATGAATCTTTTACATGCAATGATACTTTAGTGCGTGAAATTAAGCTTGAAATTTTTATTAATGATGAAAAAGTAGGTGCTTTAATGGCAACTCCTGTAGATGAACAGGCATTAGCAATAGGATATTTAATGAGTGAAAATATCATTGCGAAAGTAAGCGATATTGAGAGCATAGAAACAAAAGATGATGGTATGAGTGTGCATATTAAAGCAAAGATTGATAAAGAAAATTTAGCAAAGCTTAATGCTGAAGGTGTAGTTATAAGTGGTTGCGGTAGAGCACATACTGCCAATATCGATCCAGAAGCTATTGAAGCGAGTAAAATTAGTTCTGATGCAAAATTTAGCAAAGATGAAATTTTAAAACAAATGAGTACTTTTTATACTCAATGCGAGCTTTACGAGAAAACAGGCTGTGTACATACGGCTAAGCTTTTTGTAGATGAGAAAACTTTTTTTATAGGTGAAGATATAGCTCAGCATAATACCATAGATAAAGCTTTAGGAAAAGCGTGTTTAGCTGGGGTTGATTTAAGTCAATGTTTTTTAATGGTTAGTGGAAGGCTAAGTTCTGAAATGGTAGCTAAAGCAGTTATGCATAAAATTCCAGTGCTTGTTTCACGCACGGCTCCTACTTGTTTAGGGGTTATGATAGCAAGAAAATTTGATTTAACGCTTTGTGGTTTTGCTAGAGAAAATAAGATCAATATTTATAGTGGAGAATTTAGAATTCATGGATAAAAATCAAGAAAAAGAAATCATCTCATATATGAGAGAATTGTTAAATAGCAATGAAAAATTAGATTGTGGTACGGCTTTTAAAATTGCAAAGAAATTTAATATAAATATAGAAAAAATCGGACAATTAGCCGATGAAAATCACATGAGAATTGATAATTGCGAGTTGGGGCAATTTGGACATTTAGATTTTGAAAAAGCAAAGATTGAAGTGCTTAAAAAAATAGAACCTAGTTTAGATGAAAAGCGTAGAATTTTTTGTAAAGATGCAAGAGATATTGCTAAAGAAGGTTGTGGACTTAAAAGTATGCGTTCAGCTTTAAAAACTTATAAGGTTGATGTAAAGTATTGTCAACTTGGTTGTTTTAAAGAAAAAAAAGGTAAGCAATTTATAGTAAGAACAAAAACTTGGATTGAAAATGCGGATGGAGATTTGCTTTTTGGTCGAGGAAAAACAGAACTTTTAGAACTTATCGGACAAACAGGTAGTTTATTACATGCTTCTAAACTTATGGGGATTAATTATAAAAAAGCTTGGATGCATTTACAAACCTTACAAAAAAATTCTCAAGAAATTTTAGTTAGCACAAGACAAGGACGCTCTAAAGAATCAGGAACAAAACTTACTCCTAGAGCTATGGAATTGATGGAAAATTACTCTATTTTGCAAAAAGACATAGAAGAATACGCTAATAAACGCTTTAAAGAATTGTTTTTAAAAGGAAAAAAATAAATCTTCTATCAAAAAATACTAATACATAATTTTTTTATAATTAATTAATATTATTTTTTTAAAAATATGTTAAAATTAGAATCTAAATTTTTATTTTAGGAGTTATAAGATGTTTAAATCTTTAAATATAGGTTTAAAACTTATTTTTTCTGTGGCAGCTGTTGTTGTTATTGGACTTGTTATTTTAATTTCATTAATCACAAAACAAGTAAGTCAAAATATTACCAAAAATACAGAAGATATTCTTGCTTCTATCACGAAAGAATATGCTACTCAAACTCAAGGAATTTTTGGGGAAATGATCGCTTTAAATAAAAGTATTTCAGGTACTTTAACAGAAATGTTTAGATCAACCTCTAAAGAAGATTTAGATATAGACAATATAACAAATATTATAACCAATACTTTTGATAATAGTGCTTATTCTAATTTTACTTATTTATATCTTATTGATCCGCCAGAATACTTTAAAGAAGAGAGTAAATTTTTTAATACTCAAAGTGGAAAATTTGTTATGCTTTACGCTGATGAAGAAAAGGATAATAAAGGCGGAATAAAAGCAATACAAGCTAGTGATGAAATAGCTAATCTGCAAGTTGTGCAAGATATATTAAAAAAAGCAAAATATGGGGAAAATAAAGTATATATAGGCCGTCCTATTAAGATGAATTTAGAAGGTCAAGATTTTGATGCTGTAAATGTTGCTATACCTATTTTTGATCGAAAAAATCAAGTTGTAGGTGTCATAGGCATGACTTTAGATTTTTCAGATATTGCTACTTATCTTTTAGACCCTAAAGGTCAAAAATATGATGGTGAATTAAGAGTTCTTTTAAATTCAGATGGTTTTATGGCGATACATCCAAATAAAAATCTAGTTTTAAAAAATTTAAAAGATATCAATCCTAATAAAGGTGCACAAGAAACTTATAAGGCCATAAGTGAAGGAAAAAATGGAGTTTTTAACTATATAGCTTCTGATGGTGATGATTCTTATGCTGCGATTAATAGTTTTAAAGTGCAAGATAGTTCTTGGGCAGTTTTGGTAACTGCTCCTAAATATTCAGTATTTAAACCCTTAAAAAAATTACAATTAATTATTCTTGGTGCATCTTTTATTTTTATTTTTGTTGTTTTAGGAGTGGTTTATTATTGCGTAAGAAAAATTGTCGCATCTAGATTGCCTGTGATTCTTAGTTCTTTAGAATCATTTTTCCGTTTTTTAAATCATGAAAAAATTGAACCTAAGGCTATTGAAATTCGTGCTAATGATGAGCTAGGAGCAATGGGAAGAATCATAAATGAAAATATTGAAAAGATTCAAATATCTTTAGAACAAGATCAAAATGCTGTAGATGAATCGGTGCAAACTGCTAGAGAAATCGAAAAGGGTAATTTAACTGCAAGAATTACTAAAAATCCTATAAATCCTCAATTAGTAGAACTTAAAGATGTTCTTAATAGGATGCTTGATGTTTTACAAAGTAAAATTGGTTCTAATATGAATGAAATTAATAGAGTTTTTGATAGTTATAAGGCTCTTGATTTTAGTACAGAAGTATTTAATGCTAAAGGTGAAGTTGAGATTACAACTAATATTTTAGGCAAAGAAATTAAAAAGATGCTTTTGGCTTCTTCAAATTTTGCTAAAGATTTAGCCAATCAGTCAGAAGAGTTAAAAAATTCTATGCAAAAACTTGCTGATGGCTCTAATGCACAAGCGAGTTCTTTAGAACAATCGGCTGCAGCTGTGGAGGAGATTAATTCTTCTATGCAAAATGTAAGTGGAAAAACAGTTGAGGTTGCTTCACAAGCTGATGATATAAAAAATATTGTCAATGTGATTAAAGATATCGCTGAGCAAACGAATCTTCTTGCTTTAAATGCAGCTATTGAAGCTGCACGTGCTGGAGAACATGGGCGTGGTTTTGCAGTTGTTGCAGATGAGGTAAGACAGCTTGCGGAAAGAACAGGAAAATCCTTATCTGAAATCGAGGCAAATATTAATATACTTGTTCAAAGCGTAAATGAAGTAGCAGAATCTGTAAAAGAACAAACAGCAGGAATCACACAGATTAACGATGCTATAGCACAACTTGAAACTGTAACTAAGGAAAATGTCGAAGTTGCAAATGTCACCAATAATATAACAAATGAAGTCAATCAAATTGCTGCGGCAATTCTTGAAGATGTGAATAAAAAAAGATTTTAAAAAAGCTCATTTTTGAGCTTTTAAATTTTTTCTATATTATTTAAAATTTTTAAACACAAAACAAGTAATAAAATAATATTATTTTTCAAAGCTAATATCAAGGAAAAATAATGAAAATTGATTGTCGCAATCTATCTTGTCCTCAGCCTATAGTTGAAACAAAAAACGCTCTTGAAAAACTTCAAGAAAATGAAATTTTAGAAATTGTTTTAAATTCTATTATTTCAAAAAATAATGTTGTAAAATTTCTTAACTCTTTAAATTTAAACCCTGTTGTAGATGAAAATGCACAAGAGTTTTGCATCAAAGTACAAAAAAAGAATTTTGATTCTAGTGAAGTAAATATTCACGATTATAATGTTTTATTTTTAAAAACCGACAAAGTGGGTGAGGGTGAATTGGGACAAAATTTACTTGTAGGATTTTTAAGTACCTTAAAAAATTTAGATCATGCTCCAAGTAAAATTCTTTGCGTAAATGAAAGTGTTTTAATCAATGTTGATGAAAATCATAAAGCACATTTAGCTATGAAAGAACTTGAAAATTTAGGTATTGAGATCATAAGTTGTGGAGCTTGTCTAGAATTTTTTAATAAAAGCAAAGAACTTAAAATAGGAAATATAGGCAATGCTTATGAAATTTTAAACGAGCTTTTTGGTAAAGCAAAAATCATTACTCTATAAGGAAAAACACTGCAATATAAAAATCAAAATTTAACGCATTTTGTTAAAGCAGCAGGCTGAGCAGCGAAATTAAGCCCGGGTGGTCTTAAAACAATTTTAAATTTCATGCAAAAAACTCCTGCTTTACTTAGTGATATCGGAAATAATGAAGATGCAAGCGTATATCAAATCAGCCCCGATTTAGCTTTGGTGCAAACGCTTGATTTTATCACTCCTATAGTAGATAGTGCTTATCATTTTGGTGCTATTGCTGCAGCAAATGCTTTAAGCGATGTTTTTGCTATGGGTGCAGAGGTAATTAATGCCTTAAATATAGTAGGTTTTGATACTTGCAATCATGATTTAAACATCTTAAAAGAGCTTTTAGAAGGTGCAAATGATAAAGTTAAAGAATGTAATGCTTTAGTCGTGGGTGGCCATACTATAGAAAGCACCGAGCTTTTTTTTGGACTTAGTGTTACAGGAAAAGTACATCCTAGTAAATTTATTGCTAATAATACTTCTAAAATCGGAGATTGTATCATTTTAACCAAGCCTTTAGGAACAGGAATTTTAAGTACAGCTTTAAAGGCGCAAATGTTAAATCAAAAACATTTAGATATAATGCTTAAAAACATGATAGAGTTAAATTATAAAGCCAGTCAAATTGCTCTTAAATTTCATCCAAGTGCCATGAGTGATGTTACAGGTTTTGGACTTTTAGGACATTTAAAAGAAATGCTAAATAAAAATATTTCTTTTGAAATTTTTGAAAGTGAACTTCCTTTTTTAGATGGAGTAAAAGAGTATTTTAATATGGGTTTAATTCCTGCTGGAGCTTATAAAAATTTAGAATTTATAAAAGAACTTACCCCTGATTTAAATGAAGAAAAATTATTACTTTGTGATCCACAAACTTCAGGAGGACTTTTAATTTCTATAAGTGAAAAAGATTCCTTAGAATGTTTAAAAAAACTAGAAGATGAAAATATTCAAGCTAAAATTATTGCTAAGGTTGTAAATAAGCAAGAAAATGATATTATCATTTCTTAATTTTTGTTACTTATATACCCATTAAAATTTTTTTTATCATTTTTTATACATTTTCTATGATTTAAAATATTATTTTTTATCTTATTTATATATTATTTATTAAAATTTATTTTATCTTAGGAGATACGAAATGATACAAAAAGCTTTAGCCTTAGCTGAAGAATTACAAGGACAAATAGAAGCCAATATTTCAAATTCTGAAAAAGAATTTCATGCTAAAATGCAAAAACTTCTTAATAATCCCAAAAATAAAGTTATGCTTATAGAGCTTTTAGATCGTTCTTTTAGATGTAAAGATAAAAATGCAAGTTTTGAGCTTATAGAATATACTTTGAGTAAATATGGCATAGCGGATTTTTTTAGTACTTTTGAAAAATTCCTACTTTTTAGCTTTTTAAATTTTGGCAAATTTGCTCCTAATTTAAGTGTACCTTTTTTTGTCAAACATTTAAGAGAAGATACTAAAGCTATGGTTCTAGATGCAAATCCTAGTGTTTTAGAACCACATATTAAGAAAAGAAAAGAGCAAGATAAAATTACCTTAAATGTGAATTTAATCGGCGAAGAGGTTTTAGGTGAAGCTGAGAGTAAATATCGTATGCAAAAATACGAAGAAGCCTTAAAATCAAGCTATATCACTTATATTTCCATAAAAATTACTACTATTTTTTCACAAATTAATATTATAGATTTTAATTATTCTAAAGAAGAGGTCGTAAAAAGACTAGATTATCTTTATGCTTTAGCCTTAGAAGAAGAGAAAAAACAAGGTGTATCTAAATTTATCAATCTTGATATGGAAGAATTTAGGGATTTAGAGCTCACCGTTGCAGCTTTTATGGAAAGTGTGGCTAAATTTGATATTAAAGCAGGGATTGTTTTGCAAGCTTATATTCCTGATTCTTATAAGTATCTTAAAAAACTTTTTGCTTTTTCAAAAGAGAGGGTTTTAAAAGGTATGAAGCCTATTAAGATCCGTTTTGTTAAGGGTGCTAATATGGAAAGTGAAGAAACCATTGCGTCTCAAAGGGGTTGGGAGCTTCCTACTTTTTACAAAAAAATAGATACTGATAGTAATTATAATAAAATGCTTGATTTTATTCTTGAAGGAGATAATTATAAATACATCAACATAGGAATTGCAAGTCATAATATCTTTGAGATTGCTTATGCTTATACACGCATAAGTGAAGTGGGTGCTTTGGATTCTTTTACTTTTGAAATGCTTGAAGGTATGAGTTTGCAATGTTCTTATGAATTATCTAAAATGCATGATCTAATCCTTTATGCCCCAGTTTGCGATGAAGCACATTTTAACAATGCCATTGCTTATCTTGTAAGACGCCTTGATGAAAATACAAGTGAAGATAATTTTATGCGTTATTTTTTCAATCTTAAAGTAGGAGATAAGAACTGGAATATCCAAAAAGAACTTTTTTTAAAATCTTTAGAAGGCATAAAAACTCTTGATAATACTACACATCGTAAGCAAGATAGAAATAAAGAATCAAATATCATAAGTTCTTATGAAGGTAAAAAATTTAGCAATGAAAGCGATACGGATTTTATTTTAGCACAAAATAGAGTGTGGGCTAAAGAAATTAAAACTAAATATGAAAATTTAAAAGATTATGATGTTTATCCTGTTATAGGCGAACTTGATTTTAAAGCAGAAAATTTAAATGTTTTAGAAGTTAAAGATAAGATCGAAGATAGAGTTATAGGAAAGGCTTATTTAGCAGGAGAAAAAGAAATCAAACAAGCTTTAGAAGTAGCTAAAAATTCCAAATTTACACAAAAAAGTCATGATGAAATTTATCAAATTTTAGCCAAAAGTGCAAAACTGATGAGAGAAAGAAGAGGGGATTTGATAGGTTTGGCAGCTTTAGAAGTGGGCAAAACCTTTTTAGAGATCGATCCTGAAGTAAGCGAGGCTATTGATTTTATAGAGTTTTATCCGCACTCTTTAGAAGAGCTTAAAAAACAAAATCCAAAAGTTACATTCACACCTAAAGGTATAGGGGTTACCATAGCTCCTTGGAATTTTCCTATAGGAATTTCAGTAGGTACTATAGCTGCACCACTAGCCGCAGGTAATGTGGTGATTTACAAACCTTCTTCACTTTCAACTCTAACAGGTTATATGCTTTGTAAGTGTTTTTGGGATTCGGGTATTCCAAAAGATGCTTTGATTTTCTTACCTTCAAAAGGAAGTGATATTTCTAAATATTTACTTATTGATGAAGCGATTAAATTTTCAATTCTTACAGGAGGAGAGGATACTGCTTATGCCATGTTAAAAGCTAATCCAACCTTGCTTTTAAGTGCTGAAACTGGCGGAAAGAATGCGACTATAGTTTCTAAATTTGCTGATCGTGATAGTGCGATTAAAAATATCATTCATTCTGCTTTTAGCAATAGCGGTCAAAAATGTTCAGCTACTTCTTTGCTAGTCTTAGAAGAAGAGGTTTATCATGATGAAGAATTTAAAAAGACTTTAGTGGATGCTGCGAGTTCTATGGCAGTGGGCAATCCTTTTGAATTTAAAAATAAATTAGGTACTTTAGCTGATAAGCCAAGTTCTAAAGTTCAAAAGGCCTTAGATGAATTACAACCTTATGAAGAATGGGCATTAAAACCTAAGTTTTTAGAGGATAATCCTTATTTGATGACTCCAGGCATAAAATATGGCACTAAAAAGGGTGATTTTACTCATATGAATGAACTTTTTGTACCGATTTTAAGTGTGATGAAGGCTAAAGACTTAAAAGAAGCTATTGATATAGTAAATTCCACAGGTTATGGTTTAACTGCAGGTTTTGAAAGCTTAGATGAAAGAGAATGGGAGTATTTTCACACTCACATAGAAGCAGGAAATATTTATATCAATAAACCAACCACAGGGGCTATAGTGCTGCGTCAACCTTTTGGTGGGATTAAAAAATCAGCTATAGGTTTGGGTAGAAAAGTGGGAATTTATAATTATATCACTCAATTTTTAGAGATTAAGCAAGAAGATTTTGATGATCATTTAATTGAAGATAAATTTTCAAAAAAATTAGCACAAATAGATTTAAAAGAAGCACAAGATTTTATAAACAATTTAATTAAAATGTCTCAATCTTATGCTTATCATTATAAAAACGAGTTTAGTGTTTCAAAAGATTATGTCAATATTCGTGGAGAAGATAATCTTTTTTCTTATACTAAAATAAAGAATATGGTTTTAAGACTTTGTGGAAATGAAAGCTTAAAAGATGTTTTAGGTGTGGTTTTAGGTGCAAATATTGCAAATATTGATCTAAGTATCAGTTATGATGAACAAGATGTTAGTATGATAGAACGAATTGTTCAAAGCATAGGAGCAAAAGTATTGTTTTTAAAAGAAAATAAAGAAAATTTTATCAAGAGTATTAAAGAATATGAAAGAGTGCGTTATTTAGCAAAGCCAGATGTAAATGATGAGATTTATAAAGAGGCTGCAAAGCTTGCTAAAATCATTATAAGAGAAAAGCCATTATTAAATGGTCGTTTTGAACTTTTAAATTATTTTAATGAAAAAGCTTTAAGTATATCTTTTCATCGTTATGGAAATTTAGGCATTAGAGCAATATCTTAATGATCAAGGAGAGATTGATGGAAGTGGTTCAAATTAATACCCCAATAGCAGTGATGTTTGTAGTGTATGCCTTATTAATGCTTTATATAGGTTTTTATTTTTATAAGCAAAATAAAAATTCAGAGGATTATTTTCTAGGTGGGCGTACTATGGGGCCTGTGATATCTGCACTTAGCGCAGGGGCTTCTGATATGAGTGGTTGGCTTTTAATGGGTTTACCAGGAGCTTTATATGTAAGTGGTTTTATAGATTCTTATATTGCAATTGGGCTTACTATAGGAGCTAGTTTAAATTGGATTTTTGTGGCAAAAAGACTTAGAATTTATACCAGTGTGATTGCAAATTCTTTGACTATTCCTGATTATTTTGAAACTCGTTTTGATGATGATAAACATATACTGCGCATTGTATGTGCGGTGGTAATTTTGATATTTTTTACCTTTTATGTTTCATCAGGGCTTGTAAGCGGAGCAAAACTTTTTGAAAGTACTTTTGGTATCAGATACGATTATGCTTTAACTACTGGAACGATTATTATTGTTGCTTATACTTTTTTAGGTGGATATAAGGCGGTTTGTTGGACGGATATGATACAAGGGCTTTTAATGATGATGGCTTTAATTATTGTACCTTTGGTTATGCTTTATCATTTAGGTGGTTTTGGTGAAGCGATGAATATAGTAAGAGAAATAAAGCCACAAGCTTTATCTATGGGCGAAGGAGTAGGAATTGTAAGCATTATATCTGCACTTGCTTGGGGTTTGGGTTATTTTGGTCAACCACATATTTTAGTGCGTTTTATGTCGATTCGTTCTACTAAAGATATTCCTATGGCCACTTTTATAGGTATTGCTTGGATGGCGGTTTGTCTTTTAAGTGCTTGTATGATAGGTATTTTAGGTATAGCTTATGTGCATAAATTTGAATTAAGTTTGCAAGATCCTGAAAAGATTTTCATCGTGATGTCGCAGCTTTTATTTAATCCTTGGATAGCAGGTATTTTACTCAGTGCTATTTTAGCGGCTATTATGAGTACGGCAAGTTCACAATTGCTGGTTTCAAGTTCTACTATAGCGGAAGATTTTTATAAAAAGATTTTTAGAGAAGATGCACCAAGTCATATTGTATTAAATTTAGGTAAATTAGGTGTTTTATTGGTAGCTGTAATAGCGTTTTTGATTTCTACTGATAAAAACTCAAGTGTTTTGAGTATAGTTTCTTATGCATGGGCTGGATTTGGAGCTTCTTTTGGTTCTGTAATGCTTTTTTCTTTATTTTGGAGTAGGATGACAAGAGTAGGAGCGATCTTAGGTATGATAACAGGAGCTGCTACTGTGGTGCTTTGGAAGAATTTTGCAAATTCAGGTCTTTATGAAATAGTTCCAGGGTTTTTAGTAGCTTCGGTGGTGATTATTATTGCAAGTTTGTTTACAAATGTAAGATCTGGAACTAAGGCAGCTTATGAAAAGATGTTAAAAGAGCTTTGAGAATAAAAGCCTTTTTTAAGGCTTTTGGATTAAAAATCTTAGTGTGGGTCCACTTTGATCGATTTCAAGCACTTTAAAACCACGGTTTTTTGCATCTTGAGGTATGGAATTGATACTTTGTGGACAATCACAAAGTACTTCTAAAATTTCTCCACTTTTAAGCTTAGGTAAGACATCAAGTGTTGCTATAGCAGGATAAGGACAAGCTTCACCTTGTAAATTTAAACTATAAGTAATTTTCACTGTTTATCCT
This sequence comes from Campylobacter sp. CFSAN093259, assembly GCF_012889985.1. Classification (NCBI taxonomy): domain Bacteria; kingdom Pseudomonadati; phylum Campylobacterota; class Epsilonproteobacteria; order Campylobacterales; family Campylobacteraceae; genus Campylobacter; species Campylobacter sp. CFSAN093259. The sequence goes on along the minus strand of NZ_CP040617.1, from coordinate 1,481,122 downwards.
TTAAGTTGATTTTTAAAAAAGTGTTTTTTGTAAAATACTACAAAAACAAACATTAAGATGAATAAAATAAGGTTGATAAAAAATCCATTTAAATTGCCAAATTCAGTTAAAAGATTGATTTTTATACCTTCTTTAAAAGCTTTTGGTAAAAAGTTATAACTTAAAGCTAAAATCATAGTTCCTATTATATTTGCAATTCCTACTATTATAAAATGACTTTGTCCTTCAAAGGCACGATAAGTCCAACCACACTCGCAACCTCCGGCAAAAACTATACCAAAACCAAACAAAAATGCTCCCACAGCTACAGCAGGAGAAAGTTCTATGAGTTTGCTAGTATGACCTTGCAAGATAAAAGCAAAAGCGATTAAAGAGGCGATAATCATACCGATTAATGCGCCTTTTATAGCATTATCTCTACCAAATAAAAATAAATCTCTAAAGCAAGAAGTAAAACAAATTTGCCCTCTAGAAATAACAAAGCCAAAAACAAAACCAAAAATCAGTGCTAAAGCTAGAAGACTTTGTTTGTTTTGTGTGCTGATATTGCCATTTGTAAAAACAAGATAAAACACCCAAACTAAAAAGGCTATGAAAAGCAATATGCCTAAGTTAAAATATAATTTTGTACGCAAACTTTGCTTGTTTAACGGCAAGTTTTCTTTATTTACACGTTCTAATTTAGCTTTAGGTTTAAAAAAGGAAGTGTTGCAAATTTTCACTCCTAGATAAATTCCTAAAACCATAAAAACAGTAAAAAGCCAAGTGTGTAAAGAAAAATAAGGTAAACCTGTAAAAAAATTAGCTAAATTGCATCCAAATGCAAGTCTTGCTCCATATCCTGAAAGAATTCCACCTACTATTGCTTGAAAAATTCTTATATTGCTAGCAGGTAGACGAAATTTGACTTTGTTAGCTAAAAGTGCGGCTACTAAACAACCTATAAACATACCTATGAGCATAATACCATCAGTTCTTGTTAAAGGGGTTCCATTTAAATTTTGCTTTTGGTAATAAGAATATCCATCTAAATTCATACCTAAAAGCTCTAAAAACTCGCCACCCCAACGTGTCATTTCTCCAGTAACAGCCCAAACGCCACCAAAAATCCCAAAATACACTGCACTTAAAATTCCAAGTGCAATCATAGAACGGGAATTGTCCCAAAAATTGATTAAATATTTTTGTTTAAAAGAATTCAAAGAAAGATCCTAAAAATGTAATCATCAAAACTTGATGCTAAAAAAGAGTGAGATTATAGCTTAAATTTAATATGAAGTCAAAAAGAATATTGATAAATTTATTTTGTTTTTCATTAAAAATCGCTATAATTATCACTTTGGAAGATTAGCGTATCTGGTGATCGCCACTGACTTCAAATCAGATGAAAGGATAGTTGACTATTCTTTGGGGAGTTCGATTCTCTCATCTTCTCGCCAATATTAAGTAAAATCAAGGAAATTTTTATGAGCAAAGCAGATATTATTGTCGGCATTCAATGGGGCGATGAAGGAAAAGGTAAGGTAGTTGATAAATTATGTGAAAATTATGATTTTGTTTGCAGAAGTGCAGGTGGACACAATGCAGGACATACGATTTGGGTAAATGGTGTAAGATATGCGCTTCATCTTATGCCAAGTGGAGTTTTGCATCCAAGATGTATTAATATTATCGGAAATGGAGTTGTGGTTTCTCCTGAAGTATTGATTGCTGAAATGGCTCAATTTGAAAATTTAAAAGGTAGATTATATATCAGCGATAGAGCTCATTTAAATTTAAAACATCATTCTTTAATAGACATTGCAAAAGAAAAGCTCAAAGGCAAAAATGCCATAGGAACAACAGGTAAGGGTATAGGACCTTCTTATGCAGATAAGATTAATCGTACAGGACATAGAGTTGGAGAGCTTTTAGAACCACAAAGACTTTGCGAGGCTTTGATAAAAGATTTTGAAGCTAATAAAACTTTTTTTGAAATGCTTGAAATTGAAATTCCAAGTGCTGAAGAATTGCTTGCTGATTTAAAACGTTTTAATGAAATTTTAACTCCTTATATTACAGATACTACAAGAATGCTTTGGAAGGCTTTAGATGAAGATAAAAGAGTACTTTTAGAAGGAGCTCAGGGTTCTATGCTTGATATTGATCATGGAACTTATCCTTATGTTACAAGTTCAAGTACTATTTCAGCAGGCACTTTAACAGGACTTGGGTTAAATCCTAAAGAAGCGGGAAATATTATAGGTATTGTAAAAGCTTATGCAACGCGTGTGGGAAATGGAGCTTTTCCTACTGAGGATAAGGGCGAAGATGGAGAAAAAATTGCGCAAATTGGAAAAGAGATTGGCGTAAGCACGGGACGCAAAAGACGCTGTGGATGGTTTGATGCGGTTGCTGTAAGATATACAGCAAGGCTTAATGGTCTTGATGCTTTATCTTTGATGAAGCTTGATGTTTTAGATGGTTTTGAAAAGATAAAAATTTGTCGTGCTTATGAATATAAGGGTATGGAAATCGACTATATACCAAGTGATTTAGAAAATGTTCAACCTATTTATGAAGAAATGGATGGTTGGGATAAAGTTTTTGGTATAAAAGATTATGATTTATTGCCAGAAAATGCTAAAAAATATATAGCAAGACTTGAAGAGCTTGCAGGGGTTAAGGTAAAGTATATTTCTACTAGCCCTGAAAGAGATGATACTATCATCTTATGAAAAGTAAATATAATTCTGTTGTAAAGGTAAGAAAACAACAACTTGATAAAGCAGAATCAAATCTTAATCAAGCCAAACAAAGACAGCTTGAACATGAAAAAGCTTATGAACTTTCACGCCAAGAGTGTGAAAGTTTAGGCGTATTGCCAAAATCAGGATCTATAGCAGAGTTAAGATCGAATTTAAGTATGGCACAAGTAGGACGCGAGGCTTTGGCAAGAGCTAAGGAGAAAGTAGAACTTTCTAAAAAAGAAATGAATCATTATCAGTTTTTATATCAAAAAGCACATTTAGATTATGAAAAAATGAAGGTTTTAGAAGCCGAGGAAATTAAACAAAAGCAAAAAGAACTTGCCAAGGCTGAAGAAAAATTTTTAGATGAAATTGCAATCAGTCGTTTTTTCAAAGGAGAAAAAGATGATTAAAAAATTTATATTGTTAGTTTTTATTTCAAGTGTAGTTTTTGGAGCTGAACAAGATTGTGAGCAGTATTTTGAAGCTAGAAAAGCTCAAATTGAATTGCAAACTAGAGAATTTGATGAAGCAAGACAATCTTTAGAAGCTTATAAAGCCTCTTTTGAAGCTTTGCAAAAAGAAAGGCTTGAAAATTTAGAAAAAAAAGAGGCTGAGGTTAATGCAACTTTGGCAAAAATTGAAGAATTAAAGCTTGAAAACGCAAGGCTTGTAGAAGAACAACAAAAGATTTTAAATTCAATCAATGATAAAACACAAGGTAGGGTTAAAGAAATTTATTCCCAAATGAAAGATGCAGCCATTGCAGATGTTTTAAGTCAAATGGATGCAGAGGATGCAAGCAAAATAATGCTTTCTTTGGAATCGCGTAAAATTTCAGGTGTTTTATCTAAAATGGATCCAAAAAAAGCTAGCGAGCTTACTTTGCTTTTGAAAAATTTAGATAATAATGCTAGTAATTAGGTGATTAAAATAATGAAAATTTTTCATTTTTAACATTCTTTTACCAAAAATAAGCTATTATTTCAAACATTATCAAATAAAAGGTTTTTAAGATGCGTATAAAATTACCACATATTCCTTATATCGCAAATAAAATGATGTTAGATATAGCTAATTCTTCTTTTGTAGAAATTAAAGATCAATTAGAAAAGCTTAAGGTATGTATAATAGAAGTTTTAGAGAAAGATATTCTAAATGAAAGAAAATTAGATGAAAGAGTAAAAGAGCTTTTAGAGCAACAAGAAGATGAAATGGAGCTTATGCAAGTAGATCGTAAAAATATGTTTTGGCTTGTGAAGAAAAAGTTAGCTCCTGAATTTAATGTGATTTTAGATTCTGAAGATAGACATAATCATCTAGCGCATCAAATTTTAGAAGAACTTGTAGAGAATGATTATATTAATTTTATAGTGAGTGAAAATAGAGTTAAAAATTTAATCTTTTCAAGCATAGAGTCTTATCTTAAAATTTATGAAAAACTTGAAGATGAGGTTTATGAGAAAATTAGCAATTATAAAACAAAACCTATTCCAGGTAGCGAAGAATACGATCTTATCTTTGAAAAACTCTATCAAGAAGAGCTTAGAAAAAAAGGTATGTTTTAATGAAGGCTTATATTTATTTAGAAAATGATATTTTTTTAAGTGCTAAGGCTTTTGGAAAGAGCGGTACTTTTTTTGGAGAGCTTGTATTTAACACTTCTTTAACAGGGTATCAAGAAATTATTTCAGATCCTTCTTATGCAGGGCAATTTATCGTATTTTCCATGCCAGAAATTGGTATAGTGGGAACCAATGAAAATGATAATGAAAGCAAGGAAATTTTTGCAAGTGGTGTTTTAATGCGTGAATTAAGTTCCAGTTTTTCAAATTTTCGCGCTAAAGAAAGTCTGCAAGATTATCTTGAAAAACATGGAAAAATAGGAATTTATGAACTTGATACGAGATATCTAGTAAAAATGATAAGAAATAATGGCAATTTAAGAGCTGTAATTTCAACTGAAATTTCAAATAAAGAAGATTTAAAAATCGCCTTAGAAAAATCAGCAAAAATTGATGAAGTAAATTTTGTAAAAGAAGTTAGCACTAAGAAAAATTATTCTCATAAACAAGGCGTTTGGAACGCTAGTTTTCAAAAATTTAATGATGCTAAAAGAAGTGAGAAAAAAGTTGCTGTTATAGATTATGGTGTTAAAACAAATATCTTAAATGAACTTGTAGAAGTAGGTTTTGAAGTAGAAGTTTATCCATATAATGTTAAAGCAGATGAGTTGATTACTCTGTATAAAAAAGGTGAAATTCAAGGCGTGTTTCTTTCTAATGGTCCAGGTGAGCCAAGGATTTTAAAACAAGAGATTGCAGAGATTAAAAAACTTGCAGAAGCTAAAATTCCTATGCTTGGAATTTGCTTAGGTCACCAGCTTTTAAGTAATGCTTTTGGATATGAAACTTATAAAATGAAATTTGGACAACATGGAGCAAATCATCCTGTGATCAATCTTGATACAAAAACGGTAGAAATTACCGCACAAAATCATAATTATAATGTTCCAGAAGAATTAGCTCAAGTGGCTCATATCACTCATAGAAATTTATTTGGCGATAATGTTGAAGGAGTAAGATATAAAGACTATCCTATTATTTCAGTGCAACATCATCCAGAAAGTTCTTCAGGTCCTCATGAAAGTAAGTATATTTTTAAAGAATTTATGAATTTGATGTGAGTATAGATTTTTTAGCTATTATCAGCGTTGCTTTTTTATCTAGTTTTGGACACTGCTATTCTATGTGTGGTGGTTTTAATTTACTTTTTATAAATTTGAATTCAAAAAGCAATAATTTATTTTTATTAACTTTTATTTATAATTTGTTTAGAATTTTTGCTTATATTGTTTTAGGGATAATTTTTGGGACTTTTGGGAATATCTTGGCAATCAATGCCAAGGTTCAAAGTTTGTCATTTTTTATTCTTGGTATATTTATGATGATTTTGGGTTTTGCTCTTATTTTTAGAGGTAATATGTTATCTTTTATTGAAAATAATGTTTTTTTTGATAGTTTTGTAAAGAAAATTATTAAAAAATCTAAAAATTTTAAAGGATTAAAATCAGCCATATTTTTAGGATTTTCAAATGGTTTTGTTCCTTGTGGATTGGTGTATTTTTTTATAGCCAATGCAATGAGTAAGCAAAATATTTTTGAAGGTATTTTGGTAATGATGATTTTTGGAATATCAACTTTACCTGCGATGTTATTTTTTTCTAAAATTTCACAGTTTTTTAGTGATTTTTTGAAAAATTTATTTAATTATTTATCGTATGGCGTTATTGTTTGTTACGGTATAAATCTTGCCTATATAGGTTTTAAGGCTTTTCAATGAAAGATTTTTTTAAAGATCAGTTTTTTAAAGCTCTTGAAAAAAATACAATTTTTTCAAGAGCTGATGTTCAAGGAAATTTAATTTTTGTCAGTGATAAGCTTTGTCAAATAAGTGGATATAGTAAAAAAGAGCTTATAGGAAAAAAACATTCAATATTTAAACATCCAGATGTTGAGGAATGTTATATTGAAGAACTTTTAAAAAAACTTTCATATAAAAAACCTTATCAAGTTATTTTTAAAAATATTGATAAATTAGGCAAAACTTTCTATCTTGAAACTTTATTAATCCCCATATTGGATAAAAATAATGAATTAATAGAAATAGTAGCATTCTCTCATGATGTTAGTAATTCTTTTAAGCTTAATGAAGAGCTTGCTCTAAATCACGCTAAATTAAGAGAATTAAGTATTAATCTTGAAAATACAGTTAAAAATCACCAACAAGAATTTATACAGTTAGGTAAAAAATTTGAGAAAAAAATGCAAATTGCCTTGGAAAAAAATGAAAAAGATATTAAAATAGCATATGAAGAGATTTTGAAATCTTCATTAGAACAAATGATTAGCGATATAGCACATCAATGGAGACAACCGTTAAATGAGCTCGGTATTGCCATGTTTCAAATGAAGCAAAATCTTAAAGATGAAAAAGGATTTGCTGAAATTTACTCACAATCAAAAGATATGATTAAAAATATGTCAGAAACAATTGATGTGTTTAGAACTTTGTTTAACAAAGGAGTAGAGCAGTGTGTATTTATAAAAGAGACTTTAAATAAAGCCTTGGAAATTGCTTTTGAAACTATAGAAAAAAATCATGTAAATATTAATATTGTTTCGAAAAGTGATTATGAAGTTTTGGCATATGAGAATGGTTTAATAAGAGTTTTTCTTAATTTGATTTTAAATTCAATAGAAGCATTTAAAAACAAAAAAAGGAAAATCATAACAATAAATTTTTCAAAATTTGGAAAAAATTATCTGAAAATTACAATAAAAGATAATGCTGGTGGGATTGATAAAGAAAATTTAGATAAAATTTTTCAACCTTATTTTACAACAAAACATCCTAGTCAAGGTATAGGAGTAGGACTTTATATAAGTAGACAAATTATCGAAAGTTTCCAAGGAAAAATAAAAGTTAAAAATGGAAAAGACGGGGCTTGTTTTGAGATATTTTTAAAACTAAAAGAGAGGGTAGAGTAGAAATGTCACAAGAATGTAAAGAATTGATAATATTAGTAGTTGAAGATGAGGTTAAGGCTAGAGAATCAATGATTAATATATTAAGCGAACGCTTTAGTAAAGTAATCGGAGCTCAAAATGGAGATGAGGGGCTTAAAAAATTTAAAAAATTTAAGCCAGATTTAGTTATCACAGATATTGCTATGCCTATTATGGATGGACTGGATATGGCAAGAGAGATTAAAGAAATTTCAGATGATGTCCCAATTGTTGTTCTTAGTGCGTATTCAGAGAAAGAGAGACTTTTGCGTTCTATTGATATTGGTATAGATAAATATTTGATTAAACCTGTTGATATAGAAGAGTTGTTTAAAGTTTTAGATTATCTGATAGGTGAAAAAATTGAAGCAAATATGCTTGTAAAAATTTCTGAAGAATATCAATTTAACAAAACTAAACGAACTTTAATTTACAGTGGTGGAGAAATTGTTTTAACTAAAAAAGAATTGGCTTTTATTTCTTTGCTTTTAAAGCAACCTGGAGCTTTGGTTTTGCATGAAGATATTAAGAAAAATGTTTGGATAGGTGAACATGTGAGCGATACTGCTGTTAGAACTTTTATAAAAAGAGTAAGAGATAAAGTGGGTGAAGATTTTATAAAAAATGTGCCAAGTTTAGGTTATAAGATAAATATCAATAAATAAGACTGATTTAGCCTTAAAATATAAAACATAACAAATGATTAACAAAATTATCATTTTTAAGAAAAAATGTATAATTAATATTCTATAATATTCTCTTGTTATCAAAAATTTTAAGGAGAAAGTCGATGCATCCAGGTAATGTATTAAATTACGACTATACGGTTGCAAGATATTTTATGTTTGCGACCATATTGTTTGGCATTGTTGGTATGGCTATAGGAACTCTTATAGCTTTTCAAATGGCATATCCTAATTTAAATTATTTAGCAGGAGAATATGCCACTTTTTCAAGACTTAGACCACTTCATACTTCAGGTGTGATTTTTGGTTTTATGCTTTCAGGGATTTGGGCAACTTGGTATTATATAGGTCAGCGTGTTCTTAAAGTGAGTATGGCTGAGTCAAGATTTTTAATGGCTGTTGGTAAGCTTCATTTTTGGCTTTATATGCTTACTATGGTTTTAGCTGTTATATCTTTGTTTATGGGTGTGACTACATCTAAAGAATATGCAGAGCTTGAGTGGCCTTTAGATATTCTTGTTGTTCTTGTTTGGGTTTTATGGGGTGTAAGTATTTTTGGACTTATTGGAATTCGCCGTGAAAAAACCCTTTATATTTCTCTATGGTATTATATAGCTACATTTTTAGGTATAGCTATGCTTTATCTTTTTAACAACATGGAAGTACCAACTTATTTTGTTACTGGAATGGGTAAATGGTGGCATAGTGTATCAATGTATGCAGGAACAAATGATGCTTTAGTACAATGGTGGTATGGACATAATGCTGTGGCATTTGTATTTACTGTGGGTATTATTGCTCAAATTTATTACTTCTTGCCAAAAGAAAGTGGTCAGCCGATTTTCTCTTATAAACTCTCTTTATTTGCATTTTGGGGCTTAATGTTTGTTTATCTTTGGGCAGGTGGTCACCATTTGATTTATTCAACTGTACCTGATTGGATGCAAACTATGGGTTCGGTTTTCTCTGTAGTATTGATTTTACCTTCTTGGGGTTCAGCGATTAATATCTTGCTTACTATGAAAGGTGAGTGGAGTCAGCTTCGCGAGAGTCCGTTGATTAAATTTATGATTTTGGCATCAACTTTCTATATGTTCTCAACACTTGAAGGGCCAATTCTTTCAATTAAATCTGTTAATGCTTTAGCACACTTTACAGATTGGATTCCAGGACATGTTCATGATGGAACATTAGGTTGGGTAGGATTTATGACTATGGCTGCGCTTTATCATATGACTCCTAGAGTTTTCAAAAGAGAGCTTTATAGCAAATCTTTAATGGAAGCTCAATTTTGGATCCAAACCACAGGTATAGTTCTTTATTTTGCTTCAATGTGGATTGCGGGTATTACTCAAGGTATGATGTGGAGAGCGACAGATGAGTATGGTAACTTGCTTTATAGCTTTATTGATACTGTTGTGGCTATTGTTCCTTATTATTGGATTAGAGCGATTGGTGGATTGTTGTATCTTATCGGTTTCTTTATGTTTACTTATAATATTTACAAAACAATTGCTTGTGGAAGAGTGCTTGATAAAGAACCAAAAAGCGCTTCGCCTATGGCAGCATAAAAAGGAGAAAATATGTTTAGTTGGTTAGAAAAAAATCCATTCTTTTTTGCTGTAGCTGTTTTTGTAGTGATTGCTTATGCAGGCATAGTTGAAGTTTTACCAAATTTTGCAGAAAATGCAAGACCAATTGAAGGTAAAAAACCTTATACGGTTTTACAACTTGCAGGGCGTGCAGTATATATTAAAGATAGTTGTAATGCTTGTCATTCACAGCTTATTCGTCCATTTAAATCAGAAACAGATCGTTATGGTATGTATTCTGTAAGTGGTGAATTTGCTTATGATAGACCTTTTCTTTGGGGCTCAAAAAGAACAGGACCTGATCTTGCTCGTGTAGGAAATTATAGAACGGCTGATTGGCATGAAAATCATATGTGGGATCCTACTTCTGTTGTTCCAGATTCTATTATGCCTTCATATAAGCATATGTTTAAAAATAATGCAGATATTGAAACTGCTTATGCTGAGGCTTTAACTGTGAAAAAAGTTTTCAATGTTCCTTATGATGCAGAAAATGGAACAAAACTTGGTTCTTGGGAGGATGCACAAGCTGAAGTAAAAGCTGAAGCTCAGGCTATAGTTGATCAAATGAAAAATCAAGAAGTAAAAGATGCTTTTGCTAAAGGTGAAATCAAAGAAATAGTTGCTTTGATCGCTTATTTAAATAGCTTAAAGTAAGATGATGGAACATTTATCAATAGTTTTTGATGTGATTAAAAATTTAATCACATTTGATTTAGCAACAGTTCAAAAACATGAGTGGGAGATTTTCCAAGGTTATGGTTTTTTTGCACTCGTGATGTTTTTGTCAATAGTATTATATGCGTATTGGTATCATTTATATAGAACAGAAAAAAAAGGCGAGAGAAATTATGAAAATTATGTAAACCTTGCCTTAAAAGATGATATTGATGATAGTGTATTAGAAAGTAAAAGGAGTGCTTAATGCAATGGTTAAATTTAGAAGATAATGTTAATCTCTTATCTTTAATTGGAGCTATTCTTATCATTTTAATCACACTAGTTATTGTGGGTAGAATGTTTAAGCAAATGAAAGAAAAAAAAGGCGAGTCAGAGCTTAGTGAACATAGTTGGGATGGAATAGGAGAGTATAAAAATGCTGTTCCTACTGGTTGGGCTGTGGTATTTTTCCTGACTATTGTTTGGGCTATTTGGTATTTTCTATGGGGATATCCTTTAAATTCTTTTTCAAGTATAGGTCAATATAATGAAGAAGTAGCAACTCATAATACAAAATTTGAAGAAAAATTTAAAAATTTATCTCCTGAAGATAAAATAGCAATGGGTCAAAATATCTTTTTAGTTCAGTGTTCGGCTTGTCATGGAATTACAGGAGATGGTATCAATGGTAAAGCTCAAAATTTAAATATTTGGGGTAGTGAAGAAGGTATAATCAATGTAATTAAACATGGTTCAAAAGGTATGAATTTTCCAGGTGGAGAAATGCTTGGTGCTGCTGATTTAGGTGTAGCAGAAGAAGATATCCCTGCTATTGCTGCTTATGTAGCAAAAGATCTTTCAGCTATTAAGAAAACTGCAAATGAAAATTTAGTAGCAAAAGGTAAAGAAGCTTATGCAACTTGTGCAGCATGCCATGGAGAAGATGGAAAAGGTCAAGATGGAATGTTCCCAGATCTTACAAAATACGGTTCTGCAGCTTTTGTAGTAGATGTTTTACATAGTGGTAAGGCTGGTTTTATAGGAACAATGCCGAGTTTTCCAACACTTAATGATATTCAAAAAGAAGCTGTTGGCGAGTATGTAATTTCTCTTTCAAGGGGTGAATGATGGAAAATAATAATAGATGCGTGTTTTCTCTTTCAGGTGTTACAGGTATGTTAATTGCTACGGTTTTGTTGCTTGTTATCTTAGCAGTTTTAACTATTTGGGGTCTTAAAGCTCAGCAAGAAGTGATGCAAAAGCCATATAGTCTTAAAGATGTACAAAGTGTAAAGATGTTTGGTTCAAAAGAACAAGATCATAGAAGTATAAAGGAAGCACAATGAGTAAGGCTTTGGAATATTTAATTGTTATTGGTTTAGTTGTTGCTGCTGCAATCACCGCTTGGTCGGTTTTGACCGTAAATCATCTTCATATAGGATGAAAAAAATATTACAAGATGGCTTTTTTTTAGCTATCTTCTTCTTTGTTTTATTGCCTTCTAGGGTTTTTGCTCTTGATGCTGTACTTTTTAATGAAAATATTTTAAGTCAAAAAGTAAGTAACGAGATTAATCTTATAGGAAAAGAGCTTTACCAAAAAAGTAATATTTTTATCGGCGTTATGGTTGGTGATAAAACTGAAATTGAAACTTTATTAAATAAACAAAAAGAACTTCCTCAATCTTATATATTGCTTCTTTTGTCAAAAAATTCTCACAAAGTTGATATAGTAGGCTCAAAAGGTGCTTTAGCTTTGATTGATAAAGAAGCTGTGCTTAGTCCTTATCCTGGAACAGGATCTATTTTGCCGATATTAGCTACAAATAAAGGTGATATTTATAATGCTGCTATACTTAATGGTTATGCAGATATTGTAGATCGTGTGGCAAAATCCTTGGGATTACAATTAGAACATTCTATAGGTAATGCAAATCGTGATACTATCAATATTTTAAGAATACTTATCTATGGATTTATTTGCTTTGCATTGTTATACTATGCACAAAGAAGAATAAAGAGGAAAAAAAATGTTAGAAACTAAAAAAAGTTTTTGGCCTTATGGTATTTTGCTTTCACTTTTGGCTATAATTATTGCTTGTATTGTAACGATTTTTATAGCAAGTCACCATCCTGTGTATGAGGATGATTTTTATTTTGACTCTTATCAAAATGTTGAAAATAATTACAATCAAATACAAAAACAACAAGTAAATTTTGATAAATTTTTTAAAGTAAATTTTCAAAATGATAAAATCACTTTTATAGGTAAAAGAAAAATTCCTAGTTATGAAGTGGATCAAAATTCCTATGTTGCAAATTTTAAAATTTCTGCATTACAAAATATAAATTCTGATGATTTAAAAGTTCAAGTTCTTCTTACAAGACCATTCACTAAAAATTTTGATCAAAAGTTAGAAGGACAAGTTAAAAATGGAATTTTAAGTATCGCTTTACCTAAATTAGATAAAGGTAGATGGGAGCTTAAGCTAAAGTTTTATGCAAATCAAGAAACAGTGGGTTTTTTTAGCTACGAATTAAATGCTCAATGAAATTAAGAATTTTTAGCTCTTCAAGGCAAATTAGAGAATATTATAATCAAAAAAAACAGCAAAATGCTTTATTAGATAGTGCTATTCATATAGGTGAATTTTTAGATAAAGTTTGTTTGAGCAATTTTCACAAAGCAAGTTCTTATGAAAGTTTGCTTTTAATGCAAGAAGCTTGTCTAAAAAGTAAGGATTTAGAAAAAAAACTAGGAATTTCGGTAGAATTTTTTGCTTTTTTGAAAAATAACGAATATCTTTTTTCTTTTTTTAAAGAACTGAGTTTGGAAAAAAAAAGCATAGAAGATCTTAAAAACAATGATTATTATGCCACCTATAATGAACATTTGGAAATTTTAGATGAGGTATATAAGAATTATCTTGCTTTGCTTGAAAAGAATTCTTTTTATGATGATCTTTCTTTACCTAAAAATTACACTCTTAATAAAGATTTTTTAGATGAGTATGAAGCTATAGTTTATGATTTGCAAGGTTTTTTAAGTAAATTTGAAGAAAATTTATTAAGTGAAATTTCTCAGATTAAAGAAGTGGTTTTAAGTTTTAAAACGAGTAAATTTAATCTTGAATATCTTTTAAAACTTGATTTTTTAAAAATATTTGATTTAAAAATAAACACTCATTATGAAATCAATCTTTCAAAACAAGAGATCTTAAAAGAAGAAATTTTTAAAACAAAAAATTCAAAAATTAAACTCAAATCTTTTGAATTAAGGGCTTTGCAATGTGCTTTTGTTATGGATGAAATTTCACATTTTGTACGCAAAGGTTTAAAGCCTGAAAATATTGCAGTTATAACTCCAGATGAAAGTTTTTGTGAGTTTTTAAGACTTTTTGATAAAGACAATATGCTTAACTTTGCAAGTGGAATTAGTATTAAAGAGAGTTTGTTTTATCAAAAATTTCAAGCACTTTATGAAAGTGCTAGTAGTGCTTCTTTTATTTATAAAAATCAAGAGGATTATTTTGAAGACACGCAGATGATTTTTGATTATCACAATACGCTTTTACATTCTTTAAAACTTGATTTTATAGAGTTTAAAAAGTATTTTGATGAGAAATGTGATTTTGAATATTTTGAAAAATTACTTGCTTTGTTTTTAGAAAATGAAAAGCAAGAGCTTATTTATTTGATACGAAAAGAACTTTATTTTATTAAAGATTTATTGAAAAATCAGTCTTTAACTCTTAAAGAGTTGATCCATCTTTTTTTCATGCAAATTTCACAACTTTCCCTTAGTGATGTAGGTGGAGGTAAGGTTACGGTAATGGGACTTTTAGAAAGTCGTGGGCTTTGTTTTGATGGAGTGATTTTGGTTGATTTTAATGAAGAATTTATTCCTAAAAGAAGTGTTAATGAGCTTTTTTTAAACAATGAAGTGCGTAAAAAAGCAGGATTGATTAGCTATGATAGAAGAGAAAATTTACAAAGATTTTATTATGAAAGCTTGATGAAGAATGCTTTAGAAGTAAGTATTTGCTTTGTGGAAAATGAAGAAAAAAGCAAATCACGTTTTTTAGATGAACTTGATTTTGACTTTTTTTATGAAACTCATATCCACCAAAAAGCTTATCTTAATGCTTTAAAATTAGACTATGAAGGCATAAAACCTAATCTAACTCCTATAAAAGCTCCTATTTTAAAGCATAATCCTTTCGAGTTTCCGCTTTCTTTTAGTCGTTTTAATTTATTGGAAAATCAAAAAAGAACTTATTATTATCGTTATATTTTAAATTTAGCAGAACCTAGGGTTTTAAGCGAGGAAAGCAAAGCGAAAAATCAAGGAAATTTTATCCATAAAATGCTTGAAATTTATTATAAAAATTATGCAAATAATAATTTTGATATAAAAGTTTTTGCAAATTTATTGGATAAAGAATATCAAAAATACAATATCAGTGAACTTGATCTTGAAGTATTTAAATTAAAATTTATACAATTTGCTAAAAATGAAAAAGAGCATTTTTCAAAAGGCTTTTATGTCGCACATACAGAGCTTGAGTTAAACAATATTTTAAAGCTCGGAACAGATAGTATAAAACTTAAGGGTACTATAGATCGTATCGATAGTTCAAAAGAAGGTAATTTGATTATTGATTATAAAAGTGGAAAAGTGCCAAGTAATTCTTATCAACTTGCTTTTTACCAAGCTTTATATGATGAAAATGCAAGCGTGGGTTTTTATGATTTAAATAGTATGCAAATATTGCATCAAAAAGCCAAAAGTTTAGATGAGCTAAGAGAAAGACTTAAAGATTTAGTTCTTATGAGTAAGGAAGAAATAGAGTTTGAAAATGAACAAGATGAGTATTGTCCTTATAAACTCATTTATAAAAAGGAATTAAAATGAGTCAATTTGAGCCTTTTTTAGCATTAGAAGCGAGTGCAGGAAGCGGAAAAACCTTTGCCCTGAGTGTGCGTTTTGTAGCACTTATTTTAAAAGGAGCTAGGATTAATGAAATTTTAGCTTTGACTTTTACCAAAAAAGCTGCTAATGAAATGCAAAAAAGAATTATTGAGACTTTTTTAAACTTAGAAAAAGAAAATAAAACCAGTGAATGCAATGAACTTTGCAAGCTTTTAGGTAAAGATAAAGAAGAGCTTATTTCTTTAAGAGATGCTAAAAAAGAAGAATTTTTAAGAACAGAGTTAAAAATCAGTACTTTTGATGCTTTTTTCGGAAAAATTTTGCGTGTTTTTGCTTTAAATTTGGGCTTAAGTAGTGATTTTACAATGAGTGAAGAGAGGCTTGATGTAAGAGAGATTTTTTTAAAACTTCTTAAAAAAGATGAATTAAAAGATTTGGCTTATTATATTAATTTAGTTGATGAGAAAGAAAATTTTTTTAACGAGCTTGAAAAATTTTATGAGAATGCTTATTTTCAAAATCGTCCTAAAATTCTAAATCCAACTAAAGCTTATATCAATAAAGCTTATAGTGAGTTAAGAAGTTATTGTTTGGGTCTTACTCATGTAAAAAATTATAAAAATTTGTGTGACAATTTCAAAAGTGAAGTTTTAGATTTATCCGTGTTTATGCAATCAAGTTTTATGACAAAATTTGAAAGTACAAAATATTTACAAGATTTAGAAAGTACTAACCTGCATTTTAGTGCAAAAAGAATGGAGCTTATAAATGCTTTAAATACCTATGCCATAGAGCTTGAAAATTATAAAATTGCTAATTTAATGAATCTTTTAAATCATTATAGTGAAGCTAAAAATATATTTCATAAAGATAAAAATACCTTAAATTTCCAAGATGTGAGTAAAAAAGTTTATGAGTTAATAACCAGTGAATTTAAGGATATGATTTATTTTCGTTTAGATGGTTTTATTTCGCATTTGCTTATTGATGAATTTCAAGATACAAGCGTGATCCAATATCAAATTTTACGCCCTTTGATCGCTGAGCTTGTTTCAGGAGAAGGGGTTAAGAAAAATCGCACTTTTTTTTATGTAGGAGATAAAAAACAAAGTATTTATCGCTTTCGTAAAGGAAAAAAAGAATTATTTGATTTGTTAAAACAAGAATTTAGTCAAATTAAAAGTGATAATTTAAATACTAATTATCGTTCTAAAGAGCTTTTGGTTGATTTTGTTAATGAAACTTTTAAAGAAAAAATCAAAGATTATAAAGAACAATTTGCCTTAGAAAGTAAAAAAGGCGGTTTTGTGCGTATTGTGGAGTCTAAGGAACAAAAGGTTAAAAACCAAGCCCAAGAAATTAAGGAAAAGACTTTAGAAACTTTATTTGAGCAAATTAATTTTTTAAGATCTAAAAATATTTCTTATGATGATATTTGTATTTTGTGTTGGAAAAATAGTGATGCAGATATGGTTTTGGATTTTTTAAGAGAGCAAAATATTCCTGCATTTACTCAAAGCAATGTTTTACTTGAAAATAAAGCAAGTGTAAGACTTGTTTTAGAATATGCTAAATATTGTATTTTTGGTGATGAGTTTTACTTGGTATTTTTAAAGGAACTTTTAGGTTTTGAGCCGAGAAAAATTACCCTTGATTTTTCAAAAAATGCTATGGAAAATGTACTTTTTTTAATAAAAGAATTAAAACTTGATTTAAATGATATCGCTTTAATACAATTTATCGAATATGCTAAAACTAAGGAGAATTTTTTAAAGCTTTTATTTGAGCCTTGTGCTTTGAAAATAGTAAGCGAACAAAATATGGGAATTAGTATTATGAGTGTGCATAAATCTAAGGGTTTGGAATTTGATCATGTGATTTTACTTGATAGTTTATCTAAAAACAATTCAAACAATGAAGATATCATGCTTGAATATGATATCAATCAAGGTTGGCAACTCCATATTAAAGATAAAATTCGAGAGCTTACTAAAGAGCCTATTTATACTCTTTTTAAAGAAAATATTACAAGAGCAAATTATGAAGATGATATTAATAAACTTTATGTGGCTTTTACAAGAGCTAAGGAAAGTTTGATCATCATAAAAAGAAATGAAGAAAGTGTAAATGGAAATTATCCAAGTTATTTTAAGGGGGGATTTTTAAATATACATTCTCAAGAGAGAGGTTTTTTAGAAAGCAAAGAACAAATTTTAAGCGTTAAAAAAGAAAGCATTCAAACTTTGCAAAAATTTGAAAAAATTACCTTGCAAGAAATTCAAAGTGAAGAAAGGCTTGATAGTAAAGAACTATATTTTGGAAATGCTTTTCACTTTTTTATGCAAAATTTAAAACTTCCTAAGGGTGAAAATTTTCAAATACTTACTCAAAGATGCAAGAGTAAATTTAGACATTTTTTAGATGAGAGTGATTTTGAAAAGCTTTTTAAAAGAATTGAAATTTTACTTAAAAATATTCAATTTCAAAATTTGATTGGTGATGGAAAGCTTTTAAAAGAACAAGCTTTGAGTTTTAATGGAGAAATTAAACAATTAGACTTGCTTGCTTTAAAAGATGAAGAAGCTTTTATAATTGATTATAAAACAGGTCTTGCTATGCAAGATAAACATAAAGAGCAGGTAGGAACTTATAAGATCGCCATTAGTGAAATTTTGCAAAAAGATAAAGTGCGTGCTTTTATAGTTTATTGTTTGGAAAATGAAATTCAAATTTTGGAAATATAAACTTAATTTTTACTTAAATTAAGTAAAAATTAATATTATTTTTTATACAATCACATTTTAAATTTTTGGCAAAGGTAAAAATTATGACAAAGATAACAAAGCCAAACGAAGTAAAACGAGAATGGATTGTTTTAGACGCAGAAGGCAAACGCTTTGGTCGTCTTTTAACTGAAGTAGCAACAATTTTGAGAGGTAAAAACAAACCTTGCTTTACTCCAAATGTTGATTGTGGTGATTATGTAATTATCATCAATGCTTCAAAAGCTGTATTTACAGGTGCTAATAAAGCAGAAGATAAGCTTTATCATAGACATTCAGGATATTTTGGAAGTGTAAAAAGCGAAAAATTTGGTGATTTACTTGAAAAAAATCCTGCAAAATTATATAAATTAGCAGTTAGAGGTATGCTTCCTAAAACAAATTTGGGCAGAGCTATGCTTAAAAAATTAAAAATCTATGCGGGTAGTGAGCACCCACACACTGCACAAATTGCTAAAGAAGGAAAATAATCATGGCAACAACATACGCAACAGGTAAGAGAAAAACTGCTATCGCAAAGGTATGGGTAAAACCAGGTAGTGGTAAAATTAGTGTTAATGGTGTTGATTTAAACACTTGGCTTGGTGGACACGAGGCGATTAAGCTTAAAGTGGTTCAACCTTTACTTGTGACTAAACAAGAAACTTCAATGGATATTAAAGCAACTACTTTAGGCGGGGGCTATAGTGCTCAAGCTGAAGCTTTAAGACATGGAATTTCAAGAGCTTTAGCAGCTATGGATGCTGATTTTAGAGCCTTATTAAAACCTAAAGGACTTCTTACTAGAGATAGTAGAACTGTTGAGCGTAAAAAATATGGACGCCGCAAAGCAAGAAGAAGCCCACAATTCTCTAAACGTTAATATTTTTGGTGGGATTTTCCCACCTTTCTACAATTTTTTATAAAACTCATCCTTTTTTCTATCATTTATGTTATAATTGCAAAATTTAAATTTTTATTTTATAACACAATGAAAGGTTTTTTCTATGAAAAAAATATTCTTATGTTTAGGTTTGGCAAGTGTTTTATTTGGTGCTGATAACAATGTAAAATTTGAAATCACTCCAACTTTAAACTATAATTACTTTGAAGGTAATTTAGATATGGATAATCGTTATGCACCAGGGATTAGACTTGGTTATCATTTTGACGATTTTTGGCTTGATCAATTAGAATTTGGGTTAGAGCATTATTCTGATGTTAAATATACAAATACAAATAAAACTACAGATATTACAAGAACTTATTTGAGTGCTATTAAAGGTATTGATGTAGGTGAGAAATTTTATTTCTATGGTTTAGCAGGTGGAGGATATGAGGATTTTTCAAATGCTGCTTATGATAATAAAAGCGGTGGATTTGGACATTATGGCGCGGGTGTAAAATTCCGTCTTAGTGATTCTTTGGCTTTAAGACTTGAAACTAGAGATCAAATTAATTTCAATCATGCAAACCATAATTGGGTTTCAACTTTAGGTATTAGTTTTGGTTTTGGTGGCAAAAAGGAAAAAGCTGTAGAAGAAGTTGCTGATACTCGTGCAACTCCACAAGCAAAATGTCCTGTTGAACCAAGAGAAGGTGCTTTGTTAGATGAAAATGGTTGCGAAAAAACTATTTCTTTGGAAGGTCATTTTGGTTTTGATAAAACTACTATAAATCCAACTTTTCAAGAAAAAATCAAAGAAATTGCAAAAGTTTTAGATGAAAATGAAAGATATGATACTATTCTTGAAGGACATACAGATAATATCGGTTCAAGAGCTTATAATCAAAAGCTTTCTGAAAGACGTGCTAAAAGTGTTGCTAATGAACTTGAAAAATATGGTGTAGAAAAAAGTCGCATCAAAACAGTAGGTTATGGTCAAGATAATCCTCGCTCAAGCAATGACACTAAAGAAGGTAGAGCGGATAATAGAAGAGTGGATGCTAAATTTATTTTAAGATAATGAATAAAACTATTTTATTTGATTTAGATGGCACTTTAATTGATTCTACTGATGCTATTTTAAATTCTTTCCAAGGAGCTTTTAAAGCCCTTGGATTAACTTCTAAAAATAATGAAGAAATCAAAAATCTCATAGGTTATCCTTTAGAGCAAATGTTTAGAATGCTTTATCCAGATAAAGTAAATTTAAGTAAAGAATTTGTATTAGCTTATCGTGAAATTTATGCACAAATTTATTTAGAACAAACCACTCTTTTGCCTAAAGCAAAAGAAGCATTAGAACTTGGAAGCGAAATTGCAGATCTTGGTATAGTTACAACAAAAGGAGGTAAATTTACTCCGATTCTGCTTGATTATTTGGGAGTTAAAAAATTCTTTAAAACTTTAATTACTCTTGAAGATGTCACAAATCCAAAGCCAAGTTCCGAACCTATAATTTTAGCCTTAAAAGGACTCAATAAAACTCAAGAAAATGCCTATATGATAGGCGATACAATATTAGATATTCAAGCTGCAATTTCTGCTAATATCACTCCTTTGGCCTTAACTTGTGGCTATGGCAATGAAAATGAATTAAAAGCTCATTCTATGGTATTTTTAAATGCATATGAGGCTGTTAATTATATAGCTAGATTAAACTAATTTCAAGTTTTCGTTAAACGCCTTTTAAGAGAATTTATAGTAAATTGATAGTTAAAAAATTATAAAAATTATCAATATAAAGGAAGGTCTCAATGGGTAAAATTATGAAAACTATGGACGGAAATGAGGCTGCTGCATACGCTGCGTATGCTTTTACTGAAGTTGCTGGAATTTATCCTATTACACCTAGTTCTCCTATGGCTGATTATACCGATATGTGGGCAGCTGCAGGAAAAAAAAATCTTTTTGGAGTTCCTGTAAAAATCGTAGAAATGCAAAGTGAAGCAGGAGCTGCAGGTAGTGTGCATGGATCTTTACAAGCTGGGGCTTTGACTACAACTTATACGGCTTCTCAAGGATTACTCCTTAAAATTCCAAATATGTATAAAATAGCAGGTCAATTACTCCCCTGTGTAATCCATGTAGCAGCGCGTTCTTTGGCTGCTCAAGCTTTGTCTATCTTTGGTGATCATCAAGATATTTATGCAGCAAGACAAATTGGTTTTGCTATGCTTTGTTCGCATTCTGTGCAAGAAACCATGGACTTAGCTGGTGTAGCACATTTAGCTGCAATTAAGGGAAGAGTGCCATTTTTACATTTTTTTGATGGTTTTAGAACAAGCCATGAAATTCAAAAAGTTGAAGTAATGGATTATGCGCATTTTGATAGATTATTAGATAGAGAAGCTTTGCTTGAATTTAGAAATAATGCTTTAAATCCAGAAAATCCAAAAACACGTGGAACAGCACAAAATGATGATATTTATTTTCAAACTAGAGAAGTAAGCAATCGTTTTTACGATGCTTTACCTGATGTTGTTAATGAATATATGCAAGAAATTTCAAAAATTACAGGTAGAGAATACAAACCATTTACTTATTATGGTCACAAAGAGCCAGAGTGTGTGATTGTTGCTATGGGTTCTGTAACTCAAGCACTTGAAGAAGTGGTGGACTATCTTAATGCCAAGGGTGAAAAGGTAGGGATTTTAAAAGTTTATCTTTATCGCCCATTTAGTTTAAAATATTTCTTTGATGTTATGCCAAAATCAGTGAAAAAAATCGCGGTTTTAGATAGAACCAAAGAACCAGGAAGTCTCGGAGAACCACTTTATCTTGATGTAAAATCAGCTTTCTATGGAAGAGAAAATGCTCCTGTTATAGTGGGTGGAAGATACGGACTTTCTTCAAAGGATGTTGATCCTGCTCAAATGATAGCAGTATTTGAAAATCTTAAACTTGATAATCCAAAAGATGGCTTTACTGTAGGTATAATTGATGATGTAACTCATACTTCACTGAGTACTGGAGAGAAAATTTCACTTGGAGATGAAAGTACGATCGAATGTTTATTTTACGGACTTGGTGCTGATGGAACTGTGGGTGCAAATAAAAACTCGATTAAAATCATCGGAGATAAAACGGATTTTTACGCTCAAGCTTATTTTGCTTATGATTCTAAAAAATCAGGGGGTTATACAAGAAGCCATTTAAGATTTTCTAAAAAACCTATCCGTTCAACTTATCTTGTTTCAACTCCGCATTTTATCGCTTGTTCGGTAGCGGCTTATTTGGAAATTTATGATGTTTTAGCAGGAATTCGCAAAGGAGGAACTTTCCTTTTAAATAGTATTTGGAATGCTGAAGAAACCATAAGACAACTTCCAGATGCAGTAAAGAAAACTTTAGCTGAAAAAGAAGTAAATTTTTATATCATCAATGCAACCAAACTAGCTCGTGATATAGGTTTGGGAAATCGTACAAATACCATTATGCAATCAGCCTTTTTCAAACTTGCAAAAATCATTCCTTATGAAGACGCACAAAAATACATGAAAGAGCTTGCGTATAAATCTTATAGTAAAAAAGGCGATGCTATTGTAGAAATGAATTACAAGGCTATTGATGTGGGTGCTGATGGACTTGTAAAAGTTGAAGTGGATCCAAATTGGAAAAATTTAGAGCTTAAAGAAAAAGAACAAACCAATGCCTATAAAGGTACTGAATTTGTTGAAAAAATCGTAAAACCTATGAATGCGGCTAAGGGTGATGATTTACCTGTTTCAGCCTTTTTAGGTTATGAAGATGGAAGTTTTGAACACGGCACAACCGAATACGAAAAACGCGGTGTTGGGGTTATGGTACCAAGATGGATAGAGGCAAATTGTATTCAATGCAATCAATGTGCTTCAGTTTGTCCGCATGCTGTTATCAGGCCATTTTTGATTAATGATGAAGAAATGGCAAATGCACCTCGCGGTGTAAAAGATCATGCTTTAGAAGCTAAAGGAACCAAAGGAGAAAAATTAAGCTTTAAAATTCAAGTTTCTCCACTTGATTGTACAGGCTGTGAGCTTTGTGTTCATGAGTGTCCTACTAAAGAAAAATCTTTGGTTATGGTACCACTTCAAGAAGAGATGGATTTTGGTGAGCAAGAAAATGCGGATTATTTATTTAAAGAAATTACTTATAAAGATGATATTTTAAATAAAGAAACCACAAAAGGAGCGCAATTTGCCCAACCTTTATTTGAATTCCATGGGGCATGTCCTGGATGTGGGGAAACTCCTTATATTACTTTAATTACAAGATTGTTCGGTGAAAGAATGATTGTGGCTAATGCTACAGGTTGTAGTTCTATTTATGGGGGTTCAGCTCCATCAACTCCTTATAGAAAAAGTGTGAAAAATGGACACGGTCCTGCTTGGGGAAATTCACTTTTTGAAGACAATGCTGAGTTTGGTTTGGGTATGAAAATTGCAACTGAAAATACAAGACACCGCATTGAACATATCATGAATGAAAGTATGCAAGAAGTTCCAAATGCTTTATCAGCTCTTTTTAAAGATTGGATTGCAAATAAAGACAATGGTGCTATGTCTGTGGAAATTAAAGATAAAATGATCCCTATTTTAGAGCAAAATAAAAATATTAAAGCTGTACAAGATATATTAGAGCTTAAACAGTATTTAAGTAAAAAATCTCACTGGATTTTTGGTGGTGATGGTTGGGCTTATGATATAGGCTATGGCGGACTTGATCATGTTTTAGCAAGTGGAGAAAATGTAAATATTTTAGTGCTTGATACAGAAGTTTATTCTAATACAGGCGGTCAAAGTTCAAAATCTTCTAGAACAGGAGCTGTAGCACAGTTTGCAGCAGCAGGCAAACCTATACAGAAAAAAGATCTAGGTCAAATTGCTATGACTTATGGTTATATTTTTGTAGCACAAGTAAATTCAACGGCAAATTATACTCATCTTATCAAAGCTATCACTGCAGCTGAGGCCTATGATGGACCATCTTTGGTGATTTGTTATTCTCCTTGTATAGCTCATGGTATTAAAGGTGGGCTGGGTTACTCAGGAGAGCAAGGTGAGCTTGCTACAAAATGTGGTTATTGGCCACTTTATACCTTTGATCCTCGTTTAGAAGAGCAAGGAAAAAATCCTTTAACTCTAACAGGAAAAGAACCTGATTGGGATTTATATGAGCAATTTTTGATGAATGAAGTGCGTTATAATTCACTTAAAAAAGCAAATCCTGAACACGCTGCTGAGCTTTTTGAACGCAATAAAAAAGACGCTCAACGTCGCTATAGACAGCTTAAGCGTATTGCTATGGCTGATTATAGCAATGAGGTCGAAAGCTGATAAAATATATTTTTAGTGCTACATTGTGTTTTAGCACTTTGTTTGCACAAGATAATTTTGAAGAGTATTTTAAACTTATAGATAAAGAAAATCGTATAAATTTTAATACTCTTCAAAACCCATTTGTGAATCCTACTTTTGAAAAATTAAGACATATTAAAATTACTGCAATTATACTTGATAAAGTAAAAATTTATGATCGATGGTATAAAAAAGGTGATATGATTGATGATGCTATAATATATGAAATAAATACTAAAGAGATTAAATTCCAATATGATAATTTAGAAATTGCAATCCAAATAAATAAAAATGATAAGATTAATATTAATTAACATTCTTTTTTGCCATTATCTTTATGCTTTAGATTGTCAAAAGCGTCTTTTTGATATCAGTATTAACGAAAAATTAAGCATACAAGAAAGTCTTGATGAGCTTGCAAAATATTGTTCTTTCAGTATTATTGTTAAAGATAAAATTGCCAAAGAAAAATTAGAAACATTGCAAAACTCTGTCAATATTCATCAAATGAGTTTGGACGAAATTTTTAATTTTTTTATCAAAGAGCATGATCTTAGCTATGATTTTGATGGTAAAATTTTAAGAATTTCAGGCATTAATACGAAGATTTTTAAGATAAGTTATATCACTTCTATCAGAGAAGGACAAAGCATAACTAAAGCGTCTGTAGACGCTAAACCAAGGCAAAGTGAATATAGCGGTAGTTTTGATGATGCAGAAGACAACATGATTAAAAGTATGGAAAAATTTGATTTTTGGCAAAATATAGAAAAAGAGATTATTGTATTATTAAAAAATTCTCATGAAGATTATGAGGCTAAAACTCCCATTATAAATCCCAATGCAGGTCTTATTATAGTAACTGGAACAAATTCTCAGTTAAAAAGTGTGAAAAATTATTTGCAAAAACTAGAAAATCGTCTTAAAAAACAAGTTATTATCGATGTTAGCATACTTGCTGTGAGTTTAAATGAAAGCCATTCTAGTGGGATTAATTGGCAAAATTTTAATATAGGTTTAAATTCACAAGTAAATAATGAAAATTCTTTTATTCAGTTTCAAAATGGGCAAGGTTTTGTTAAGAATTTGGGTTTAAGGGCGAATTTAAATTTTGATTCTATTATTAACTTTCTTTCTCAAAATGGAAAAACTAGCGTGCTTTCTAATCCAAAGCTTATGGCTTTAAATAACCAACAAGCCATTATTTCTGTAGGCGATACTATAAATTATCAAGTTAAAGAAAGTTCTAAAGGTACTGAAAATGGGACTACTGTTAGTGAAAGTTATAATAATTATTCTATTTTTGTAGGCATTTTACTCAATATCTTGCCTGAAATTTCTGATGATGGAAAAATAATGCTTAGGATTAATCCAAGCTTAAGTGATTTTAAGTATCCAGAAGATAATAAACGACAAAAAGAACCAAGAACTATTGCTCCTGATACCATACAAAAAAAGCTTTCTAGTGTTGTGCAAGTAGAGAATAATCAAACTTTAATTTTAGGCGGATTGATTTCTCACGATAAATCTAATGAGAAAAATTCTATCAATTTTCTATCAAAAATTCCAATCCTAGGTTCTTTGTTTAAAGGAGAAGTTTTAAATTCTAAAGCAACCGAAATCGTTTTTATTATCACTCCAAGTATAGTAGATAGCGTAAATGCTCCAAGTCTTAAAGATCTAGGATTTAAGCATTATGAGTAAAATTATTCCATTTAGAGAAGAAATTTTTCATCAAATCAATCAAATTTTAGAAAGCCAAAAAGCTTTTATTTTTTTATGGGGAAAAAGTGGTAGTGGTAAAAGTGTATTGTTGCAAAGATTGGCAAAAAAATATAATGTTGATTTTATTAATGAAAATTTTAAAGATCAGAGTTTCTTAAAAGAAAAAATTGAGTTTTTGATTTCACAAGGTCAGAGTTTAATCATTCTTGATGAAGTGGGAATGTATGATTATGCAATGCTAGAAAGCATCAGGATTTATAGTGATTCTATAAGTTTTGTTTTAAGTTCTCATAAAAAGTTAAATATACTTAAAAAAGAGCATTTTAAAAGTCGTTTAAGTGCTTGTTTTAAATTGAAAAATATTAGTCTTTTAGAACTTGATGATTATATTAAATTGAAATTTGGAATGAATTTTTCAAATAAATGTCTTAAGTTTTTACAAAAAATTTCTCAAGGAAATTTAAGATATATTGATAAAACTTTAAAAAGTTTTTATGAGATAAATAGTTTTTTTGATAAAAACAAAAGTCAAGAGTATATTTTAAAGCTTAGTGCTTTAGAGAATGGCTTATTAAGGTAAGATATGCAAGAAAGAATTAAAGAGCTTGAGCTTAGGTATAAATACTTTTTACTTAAAAAATATTTAAAATATTTATTATTAATTATTCTAATATCAGTAATAGCATTTTGTTTTTTTGTGCTAATGCAAAAATATAATAAGCAAAAAAATATTTATTTGCAGGCTATTGAACATAAAAAGCATTTGGAGCAAAAGATTCTTCAAGCGCAAATTTTACAAGAAAAAAATAAGATTTCTAGGGAAAAGTTATATAAAGAACTAGAAGAAGTTAAAGCGGTGCAGGAAAATACACATATTAGCAAGATAGAAATTGATTCTAAAATTTTAAATATTTCTGATTTAAAAAAATCTTTTTATCAAAATCCAAGCTATGAAAAGGCATTAAATTTAGCTAAGAAGTATTTTGATATTAAAGCTTATCAAAAGACAATATTTTGGGCTTTAAAAGCCAATGAACTTGACAAGCAAAAACAAGATTCTTGGCTGATTTTTGCTCAGGCTAAAAGAGCTTTAGGTGAAGAAAAAGAAGCTCAAAGTGCTTTAGATGCTTATATAAATTATTATGGTTTAATGGAATTAGATGGAAAGTAGAATGGATAAAATTTTTCAAGCTTATATTGATAATGAAATAAGTCTTGATGAAATTTGCACTAAATTTAATATCACTTCTTGGGATTTTTTTAACAAATTAGCAAATTTTTGTAATTTACATTTTGTTGATTTAGATGAAGATAATGATTTTATTTATGAAGGTATACCTTTTTCTTTACTTTTAAAATTTAAATTTCTGCTTATTAAAAACAATGACGGCTTTATGATTATTAGATCCAAACCTTGTTCTTTAGAGCTTTTAGAGCAAGTTAAGACTTTTATGATTTGTGAAAAAATCGACACTGCAATTGCCGATGAATTAAAGATAGCTAAAATTTTAAATCAAATTCGCATTCAAGAGGAGATTAAAAGATTAAGCATTAAGCTTAGACTTGAATGGCAAGAAAATCACAAAAGAGATGATCAAAGTTGCATCAGTCAAATTTTTGATTTTTTATTACATGAAATTTTATCTTTTCATGCGAGTGATATTCATATAGAGGCAAGAAATAATGATGCTTTGATTAGGTTTAGGGTTGATGGAATTTTGCGTGAATTTGCTATTTTTGAGAAGGATATTTATGAAGCTTTGGTTTTTCATGTCAAATTTTTAGCTTGTTTGAATTTAGCTGAATCAAGAAAAACACAAGATGGAAGTTTTGAATTAGATTTTGAAAATGAAAGATATGATTTTCGTGTTTCATGTTTGCCTTTGATTTATGGCGAAAGTGTTGTTATAAGAATTTTAAAACATGATAAAGAAATTTTGGATTTGTATAAACTAAATCTTGGAAATAAAAATTTAGAAATTTTAAAAAAGATTTTACATCGTCCCAATGGAATGATTTTATTAACCGGTCCTACAGGTAGTGGTAAAAGCACAACTTTATACGCGTGTTTAAATGAGTTGAAAAGTATTGAAAAAAAGATTATTTCCGCAGAAGATCCTATAGAATATAAAATTCCTTTAGTGCAGCAAATTTTGCTCAATTCAAAAGTTGGAGTCGAGTTTAATAGTGTTTTAAGAGCAATTTTAAGGCAAGATCCTGATATTATCATGATAGGAGAAATTCGCGATGAAGAAAGTTTAGATATTGCACTTAAAGCTTCTTTAACAGGTCATTTGCTTTTAAGCACCTTGCATACTAATGATGCTCTTAGTACCATTGATAGGCTTTTGGATATGCAAGCAAAAAGTTACTTGATAGCATCGGCTTTGAGTCTTGTTATAGCACAGCGTTTGGTTAGAAAACTTTGTCCTTGGTGTAAGCAAAAAAGCAAAAAACATTATATTGAATTTGAAGGTGAATTTTTTGAACCAAAAGGATGTGAGCGTTGTCATCATAGTGGATTTTTTGGCAGAGAATTAATCGCTGAGTGCTTAGAGATCAATGAAGATTTAGCTTGTGCAATTAGGGAAAATCAAGATAAAACGATTTTAATGGAGCTTGCAAAAAAATATGGCTTTCAAACTATGTTTGAACAAGGTTTAAAAAAAGCCAAAGAAGGTCTTACAAGTATAGATGAGCTTTTAAGGGTTGTAAGATGAAATTTTATGAAGTAGAATTTCTTAAAAACAATCAAAATTATACAAAAACTATAAAAGCTGAAAATTTAAATACAGCACAAGCAAAAGCCTTATCAAAGAATTGGAAAATCATTGATATAAAAGAAATTCAAAAATCTAATTTTCAGAGATTAAAGGATGAAAATTTTATACTCTTTTTTAAAGAGCTAGCTTTGTTGTGTGAAGTTGGATTAAGTGTTCAAGAAGCGATTAGAGAATTATATTTTATGCATTCTTGCAAGATTATGAAAAAAATATTAGACAATTTAATTTTAGCCCAAAATCTAAATCAAGCTTTTGAAAATGCTAATTTTGGATTAAATCGTGCGGAGTTAGCTTTGATTAAAACGGCTGAAAAGACAGGAAAAATCAGTGAAGTGTTTAGTCAAATTTCTAAACTTCGAGAAAAAAGCTTAGAGAGTCAAAAACAATTAAAAAAGGCTTTTAGATATCCTACTTTGGTTTTTTTAAGTATTATCGGAGCATTTTTGTTTTTAATGCTTTTTGTAGTGCCTAATTTTAAAGATTTATTTGAAAATTTAGGCGCGAGTTTGCCTTTTATCACGCATGTAATGTTAGAAATTTATAATTTTTTAGATGACTATGGAATTTTTTGCATATTTTTGTTTGTTATTTTTATTGTTATGCTTATTTTAGCTTATAAAAATTTTCATTCTTTTGCTTTTTCTTGCGATTTTTTATTTTTAAAAGTACCTTTGATTTCTCGTTTGATTATTTATAATCAAAATTATTATTTTTTTATGGTTTTTTCTTTGCTTTTAAAAAATGGAATTTCAATATCTAAAGCTTTTGATTTAGCTATTATAGGGCTTGAAAATAAATTTTTAATTTTTCAGTATAAAAAACTTTTTAGTTTTATAGATTCTGGTCTTGAGTTAAGTCAGGCTTTTAAAAAGATTGATATTTTTGATTCTTTGGTGTTTTCTATGCTTAGTGTTGCGATGAAAAGTGGAAGACTTGAAGTATTAAGTGAAGAAATTGCCAAATATTATCAACAAAAAAGCGAAAATTTGATGGATAGATTTTTGATTTTTTTAGAGCCTATGATGACTTTATTTGTAGCGCTTTTAGTTTTGTTTTTGGCTTTAGGTATATTTTTACCTATGTGGGAGCTTAGCTCAGGGGTCAATTTTAACTAAAATAATCCCAAGCTACTTTAATAATAGTAGCTCCTACAACGATTAAAAATAAAGTTTTTATAAACTTTCCATTAGTTTTTAATACAAGTTTTGAGCCTAAATAAGCTCCTAAAACTTGTCCTACACCCATAAGCAAACCTACAGCCCATAAAAGTTCATATTGCCATAAAAATATAGCAAGAGCAATGATGTTGCTTGTGAAATTTAAAATTTTAGTATTAATGCTCGCTTTTCTCATATTAAAACCTAGTAGCATCACACAAGCAAAAATCCAAAATGAACCCGTTCCAGGCCCTAAAAATCCATCATAAAATCCTAAAGTTAAGCCACAAATTAAATGAAAAATTTTGATATTTTTTATTTTAGGTTCGCTTTCGTGTTTGCCTAAGTTGGGACGTAAGGCTGTATATAAGAAGGTAAGAGTTAAAAAGATTAAGATAATAAGCTTTAATTGCTCATCTTTTACAAAAAGAACACTATAACTTCCTATAGCTGCTCCTAAGGCTGTGAAAAAAACACCCCAAGCAAGACGAGGTAGAGTGGTGGATTTAAAATAAGTTAAAGTAGCCGTAAAAGAACCAAAGACGCTTTGGAGTTTGTTTGTTGCTAAGGATAAATGCGCAGGAATTCCACAGGCTATGAGTGCTGGTAGAGTAATAAGCCCTCCTCCACCTACAATAGAATCTATAAAACCAGCAAAAAGAGCTACAAAAAAAAGTATGAAATAATAAATCGTATTTAAGTGCTCAAAACCCATTCTTCACTCCTTAAATTTGTCAATTTCCTTACTTTGCCCTAAACGATAGAGTGCAAAGTCATATTTTATGGGATCATTTGCATCTAATTTTTTTAAATTTTGTGTGAGTTCTAAAACACTTTTATAATCATATATTTTACGCTTTAGAAGTCCTAAAGTCAAGGAAATTTTATGTGCATGTGTATCAAGTGGAATTAAAAGATCTTTGGTGTGAATTTTGGTAAAAAGTCCAAGATCAAGTTCATCTTTTCTAACCATCCATCTTAGATACATATTATAGCGTTTAAGAGGTGAAGTAGGGGTGTTTTGCCAAATTTTTCCAAAGAAAAAATCATATCCATAACTTGAATATGAATTTAAGGTTTTGATTTTTTGCATAAAAGCTAAGATGGCATCTGTGGTATTTTCTCTTTCTTGATAGGCTTGATAAAAAAGTTCGTAGAGTGAAATTTCATTTTTCAGCCTTGAAAGAGTGATAAAAATTTCTTGTATATCTTTTTCATTTTGGAAGCGGTATTTTAAATTTTTAAGTTCTTTTTTTATTTGTTTTTCTTGAAGGTTTAATAAAGAAAAATCAAGTTTCTTTAGAAAATTTACTATATTTTTAGCATTTCCATAGGCAAATAAAGCACAAATTAAGGCAATAAATTCATCATTGTGAATTTTAGCAATTTGCAAAGGATCTGGAGTTTCAAAAAGGGAATGATTGGTATTTTTTTGATTGGCTAAAAAATCGAGCTTAGCTTTAAGATGGATAAAATTTTTCATTTGATATTACTAGAGCTTAAGATTTAAGCCCTAGTAAGGTATCAAGCATTTGATCTACGGTTGAGACGATTTTTGCTGCTGCACCGTAACTTGATTGATATTGTATAAGGGCGGCTAATTCTTCATTTGTATTTACGCCACTTTTAGATTGGTA
Organism: Campylobacter sp. CFSAN093259; assembly: GCF_012889985.1. Taxonomy (NCBI): domain Bacteria; kingdom Pseudomonadati; phylum Campylobacterota; class Epsilonproteobacteria; order Campylobacterales; family Campylobacteraceae; genus Campylobacter; species Campylobacter sp. CFSAN093259. The sequence continues at coordinate 1,449,609 of NZ_CP040617.1, read as the reverse complement.
CTCGCTATAAACAGAATTATAAAGAGTTTCATTGCTTGAATTGACGACATTGTTATTTTCACCATCTGAGGCTATTTTACCTGTAAGTTTGCGGTAATATTCTTCCATAGTAAGATTATCGATAGTGCCATCTTCATTATAAAAATTAACTTTTTTATATTGAAGTTGGATGATTTTATTTGCCATGTCATTACCACTATCAACTCCATTTGAGCTTGCTCTTACTGTACTTGGATCATTTAAGATGGAATCTTTTACTTTCATGTCACTTGCATCAGTTCCGCTGAAAAAACCACCTATGCTAAACGCACCTGCGAAATTTGTGCCCTTATCTTCAATGGCTACCTTAAAACCTGATTTTGCATTGATTTGAAATAAACCATCTCCAGTTTTTGCATCGTAGCTAAAACTTGCATTGATATGATCATCAACATCATCGTTTGAATTTTTATTGTCATTATCATCTGTATTAGCATTGATTTGGCGCATGATATCATTCATGGTTGTATTTACATCTATGGTGATGGTTTTGGTGAGTTTTTTATCGCCTTTATCATCATAAATGACTATATCAAAACTTCCTGGTTGTATGGTTCTATCGTAATTAACTAAAGGAATATCTCCCTTAAGCCCAGATAGATAATCAGAAGTAACAGAACTTTTCGCAGAACTTGCATAAAGATTGTTAGTTTCATTGATCATGGTCTTAGCAAAAGTATCTAAAGAATCCATATAACCTTGGATAATTCCATCTTCATATTTTCCTTCGCTTTTGCTATAGTTTCTACCGCGTAAGTCAAGTTGAGCACCAAGCTGTCCACCGCTAATTTTTGCAGTAAGATCGCGAACTTTTTCATCAGGAGTTTCATAATAAATGCTATAAGATTTATTTTTATCATCATAATCAAGCTTTAAAGGATGAAAATTTATTCCATCTACTATACTAAAACCTTCTATACTTAGATTGTATTGATGTCCTGGATCAGTGATGGTTGTATCAAGGCGATTGTCTTGATTGATTTCATTTTTGCTTGCAACTGCACTAACTAGCTTTGAAAGAGTAAGCTCAAGTTCATCTCTTCTATCCCTAAGTTCATTTGCGTGTTCTGTTGGTAAGGCTTCTTGTCCATAAATTTGTTTATTTATAGTAGCAATTTCTTCGCCAATTCTATTAATCTCATCAACTGTATTTTTAATATCATCATTTACTTTTTTTTGGATTTTATCTAAGGTTGCAAAAGTGTTATTAACGCTTTCTGTTAAGGTCTGAGAAGCTTTTACAAGGGCTATTTTTGTGGCATTTTCATTAGGGTTAGATGCAAAATCATTCCAAGCTTTGTTATAATTTTCTAAATCTTGCAAAATTCCAGTATTTTGTAAGTCGGGAAAACGCTGCGCAATTTCTTGTAAAGTGGAAGCCATATATTTAGTATATTCTAGTTGAGTAGATGCACCTTTTAATTTATAGTAAGAATACTCATCATGCAAACGCACTATACTTTCTACAGCAGTTCCTGTGCCTACTTGAACTCCACCTGTTGTAATATATCCATTTGTAGTTTGCACCACTCTTTGGCGTGTATAAAAAGTTGCATTAGCATTTGAGATATTATTTCCAGTTGTTGCGATTTGAACTTCGCTTGCCTTTAAGCCTGTAACACCTGTGTATAATGTTCCAAAAATACCCATTATAAATCCTTATACATTGATCTTGAAAATTGACTCTGGATTTGTCTTTTTATCTCCATAAGCATTATTTGTTCCATCATTGATATCAAACATTTTATTTACTAAGCCATCAAGAAAATCTTTGACAATAAGAACAAATTTAGCATACTCTTTGTTTTTACTATGAAGGTTTTGAAGATTTTTTTTAAGTAGATCTAGTTTTTGTTTATCTTCATCATCTAAGAGTTCACTAAGCCCTTTTGTAGAGCTATTATTTAGCTCAACCAAGGCAACATCAAGTTGTTTTTTAGCTGTAATAAATTCCGCGATAAGTTTGTTTTTTTCTTCTACACTTGGCGTTACACTCTCATGTTTAGCCACTTTGATATTTTCTATATCTTCTTCGGTTAAAGCAATAAGTTTTGCTAAGATAGCATTTACTTCATCAAGTCTTTGTTTAAGCATATTTTCTCCTTTTCTCTCTCAAAAAAAAGGAGAATGAAAGTTTTAGATTAAAGAGTCAGCAATCGCAGCAGCTGTAGCTTTTGTATCGATTTTATAAGTACCGTTTTTAATCTGCTCTGCGATTTTACTCGCTTTATCATTTTCCGTTTTTTGAGTATCGTTTGTTTTAGTTTCTTTATCTATTCTATTTGTATTTAATGCGGTATTTGCCACATAACTTTGTTGTATAGGATTGATCATTTCTGCCTCCTTGATCTTAGTTATAATCCTCTACAAACCATATCGACCTAAATTTAAAAAACTTAACCCCTTTCTTTTAAAAAATCGTATAATAATTTTGAAAAACCCATACCTCCACTTAAAGCTTTACTCATGGTATCATTATACATGGAAGAGTATATTTCATCGCTGGCATCTTTTCCAAAGAGTGAATTTTGACTTTTTAAAGATACGTCTAAAACTTGCTTTAAAAAAAATGCCTCAAAAGCATTGGTTTGTTCTTTTAAGGCTTTATCTTCTTTGCTCTTTGTAACTATATCATTGTCATTTATTTTGATGCTTGATTCTAAACTTCTTGCTTTGGCTGCACGATCAAGTAAAGCGCTATTCATACTATAAGTATTTAAAAAATTATCCACTTTCATTAGATGATCTCCAAATCCGCGTTAATTGCACCTGCGCGCTTTAAATTTTCCATAATAGCAATAATGTCATTTGGGGTTGCTCCAAGTTTGTTAAGCATTCTAGCTATATTTGCAACTGTGCTTTTTGCATTGTTGATTCTTAAGGTATTTGAACTTGGATCTACAAAACCACCATCTTTCATATCGATTTCATTTTGATTAGCTACTGCGTTATTGTTTGGATCTATTTTTATAGTGATATCTTTATGAGTGATTAAAACAGGTTCTACCTCTACATCAACTCCAGCAATCACTGTTCCTGTTCTTTCATCGATGATAACTTTGCTTTGTGGTTTATAAGCTATATCTTGTTCTAAAACTCTTGCCATAAAATCAACATTTGAAAGATCTTCAGGTTTTTTGAGTTTTACTGTGCGAGAGTCGATGGCTTTAGCTACTTCTTCGCCAAAGACAGTATTTAAAACTCTTTCTATATCGTTTGCGGTTTTAAAATCCGCTACTTTTAAACTTAAGGTTAGATCATTGTTTTGGCTAAAATTTTGTGGAATTTCTCTTTCTACATTAGCTCCGCCCATTACAGTTGCAGCAGTTGAGTGAGAACCTGCTCCTCCTGGTCTAGGTGTTAAACCTCCTGTTGAGATAGAGCCTTGTGCTATGGCATAAATTTCACCATCAATCCCACGAAGTGCAGTCAGTAAAAGTGTTCCGCCTTGTAAAGATTTTGCATCACCCATAGATGAAACGGTAATATCAAGTTTATCTCCGCTTTTTGCAAAGGCTGGAAGTTTGGCTGTAACCATAACAGCTGCGGTATTTTTTGATTTGATATCGTTAGGATCTACTTTGATATTCATACCTTGCAAAAGGTTTGAGATGGATTGTAGTGTAAATTTAGAGCTTGTTCCATCGCCGCTTCCATTAAGCCCTACAACAAGTCCATAACCTATAAGTTGGTTATCTCTTACACCTACAGTGTTTGCTACATCCTTGATTTGCACTGCAAAAATGCTTGTCATAAAGAGTAAAAATATCGTTAAAACTCTCATGGATTCTTCCTTTAATCTATTGTTGATGATAGATCAAGCAAGAAGTGTTCCAAGTAAGTTAATAAGCGTAAAAGCTTAAGCTAGTTGATCCAAATTTCTTTTCTTTGACTTTTTGAAAATTTTGGATTTTTTCGGGAGTTTTTATGGTTGAGTGGTGTTCAAAAATGATTAAATTTAAAGTCTTTAAATCTAAATTTTCTAAAAAATGGTAAATTTTTTCATAAATATCGCTAAAACCTTCTCTGGTATCAAAAGGTGGGTCAAGATATAAGATGATTTCATTTTTTGAATTTTCTATGAGTTTAGGTAAAATTTCAAAAGTATTTGCATGGATCACTTCTAAATTTGGATCTATATTTTTAGCATTTTCTAAAGCAATTTTATAAGCTTTTGCATCAAGTTCTATAGCATAAGCTTTTAAAGCATGATTACTTAGTGCTTCAGCCGCCATTAAAGCACTTCCTCCAAAGGCTTCAATGAAAATTTTACTTCTTAAATCTTCTCTTATTACATTAAAAACACAACTTTTGACTATGCTTTTAGTACTTCTTGTTGTTGTAAGACTAGGTAAAAGTAGTTTTTTCCCTTTGTATTTACCACTTTCTATATTTGTATAAAGCTTTGTTTCTTTAGTTTTTTTTGTTTTTTCTTTAGGAGGTTTAATTTCTTGTTTTTGAAGAAATTTTTTTCTTTTTTCATTGTGATTAAAAAAGTCTTTAACGCTTATAAATTCATCATTCATCATTAAGTGCTTTTACGAGTTTGTTTTTAAGATCTTTTATGGCAAGATCGATTTTATTTTCATAATCTTTTTTAAATTCCAAAGCAATAGCGTCAATTTTTTCTTCAAGCAGTCTTTTTTGTTCAAGTGCAAGTTGCAAAGCTGCTGCTTTTAAGGTATTATCAAATTCATTTAAAGACTCAAACAAGGCTTCTTTGCTAAATGGTATGCTTAAAAATGGAGAGTTTTTAGAGATGATAAATAAGGGTTTTGCGGTATAAATTTTTTCATCGCTAATGATGAAATCACAATTTTTTTTCATTACCAAATGATCTTTTAAAAAAAGTTCTAAAGTTTTTTCTATGATGAGATCTTTGCATTCTAAAGAGATTTTCATATCAAATTAACCTTTAAAGTGTGATTTTTTAATGATGGAGCTTGTATGCCTTGGATAAGGGCTAAAAACTCAAAACGGCTTAAAATATAAAAGTCTTCAAATTCCCTTCCACTTGTTTGCATAAGTTTTTTAGCACAAGTATCAAAAAGATAAAAATCTTTTTCTTCTTTTACTACCATAAAATCAGCCCCGCTATCATAAGCGTCCAAAATAATATCTGCGGCTATTTTATAGCTTAGCGTAGGATTTAGATTAAGCAAGCTAAAGCCATTATTTTTTATACTGTTTTCATAGGAAATAAATTTAGCCTTAAGTTTGGATTTTAAAGTATCGCAAGCATTAAAACCATAAAAAGCTATATTGAAATCTTTAAAATTATGTTTAATTTCTTTAAGTTCTTTGATCTCATTATCAAAAGCATTGGTTTTAGGTAAATCAAAGTGTAAAATATTTTTATCAAAAAGCCCTAAATTTAAAATTTCATTTTGTAGGTTTTTGATCGTTGTTTCTAAAATTTCATTTTTGCTTTCAAGATGATAAAAAATACCCTTTTCTTTATCTGCTAGAGTTTTTAAAATTTCTATCTTTTTTTCAGGATATTTTTCTATCATTTTTGAAGCCAAATAAAACACTCCATCGCCCATATATTCAGGAAGATAGTCTAAAATTTCACTTGCATAATATAAATAATCATATTTTGCATAAAGTTTTTTATCCTCTTCATCACCAAATTTTTCAAGATATTTGTATTTGTCTAAAAAATCATTTTTATCGATGATAAGATCTTTAATGGCTCTTTTTGTGCTTAAAGGCTCGATACAAAGACTAAAATCAAATTCTTTTGCTATTTTTTCTAAAGGTGTAAAAAGTGGTATGATTTGCTTATTTACAACTATGTAAGTATCTTCATCTTTATCAAAATCAAAATAAATATCATCATCTTGAACTTGCAAAAGCAGATCATAAAAACTTGCAAAATTTTCATAATTATCATAAATATAAGGTTTATAATAAGCCTCATAATCCTTGGTTTTATCAAATCTAAAAATTCTTAATTCTAATTTTTTCATGGTTTTTCCTTAAATATTTTTATATTATATAAAATTTTTCTAAAATTCACTAGAATTTAAAAGGAAATTTTATAAAATCACGCATTATGAACAAAGAAGATTTTATTATCAAAGCTTTTTTAAATGAAAAAAATGGCGATGATGGAGCTATTATTGATGATTGGTGTTTTAGTAAGGATTTGTTTTTTGAAAATGTGCATTTTAAAAGAGAGTGGTTTAGCTTAGAGCAAATTGCTACAAAAGCAATGCTTGTTAATATCTCAGATGCTATTTCAATGAATGCTGTACCAAAATACGCACTTTTAGGACTTGCTTTACCAAAAAATTTAAGCGAAAATGAGATCAAAGCCTTGCAAAAAGGTTTTTTAAAAACAGCTAGGAAATTTAATATAAAAATCATAGGCGGTGATACTATAAGCAATGATAAAATAGACATTAGTCTTACTATCATTTCAAAGATTAACGATAAAGCTGTTTTTAGAAAAGGTTTAAAAAAGGGGCATTTACTTGCTTATACGGGAAAATTAGGACGAAGTTTAAAAGGGCTTGAAATTTTACAAAATGGGGGCACTTTAAAACCAAACCATGTATTTATAAAGCCAAAATTAAGAGCTAGTTTTTTTTATGAAATCGCACCTTTAATTTCTTGTGCTATGGATATTTCAGATGGTTTAAGCAAGGATTTATCAAGACTTTTAGCCTTAAATAAATGCGGTATTTCTTGGTTTAAAAAACTCGATGATTATACGCTTTATAGCGGAGAAGAATATGAAATTTTGTTTGCTTTTGATGAAAAAGAGCGTCAAAATATAAAAACAATAGCCAAAAAACACGGCGTGAAATTAAATATCTTTGGAAAAGCAGTGAAAGGAAAATATGAATTTAGAGGAAGAGAACACCATTTTTAAGCCTTTGTATAGTTTAAAACACAGTCCTATTAATGCGTATTTTAGTAAAAATAGCGATGATTTTGTAGTGCGTGAAAGGCCTTTGTATGAATTTAGCGGTAAGGGTGAACATCTTATTTTGCATATCAATAAAAAAGATTTAACCACAAATGAAGCTTTAAAAATTTTAAGCGAAACAAGCGGGGTTAAAATAAGAGATTTTGGTTATGCAGGGCTTAAAGATAAGCAAGGATCAACCTTTCAATACCTTTCTATGCCTAAAAAATTTGAGAGTTTTTTGTCAAATTTTTCTCATCCTAAACTTAAAATTTTAGAAATTTTTACCCATGAAAACAAGCTAAGAATAGGGCATTTAAAAGGAAATACTTTTTTCATACGCTTAAAAAAAGTTTTACCAAGCGATGCTTTAAAACTAGAACAAGCTTTGATGAATTTGGATAAGCAAGGTTTTACGAATTATTTTGGTTATCAGCGTTTTGGAAAATTTGGGGATAATTATAAAGAAGGGCTTGAAATTTTGCGTGGCAAAAAAATGAAAAATGTAAAAATGAAAGAGTTTTTAATTTCAGCTTTTCAAAGTGAGCTTTTTAATCGCTATTTGAGTAAAAGAGTGGAGTTATCGCATTTTGCAAATGATTTTAGCGAAAAAGAATTGATCCAAATTTATAAAATTTCTAAAGAAGAAGCTAAGGAACTTAAAAAACAAGAACAATTTTTTAAGCTTTTAAAAGGTGAGGTTTTAGGGCATTATCCTTTTGGAAAGTGTTTTTTATGCGAGGATTTAAGTGCTGAGCTTAGGCGTTTTAAGGCAAGAGATATAAGCGCCATGGGGCTTTTAATCGGTGCTAAGGCTTATGAAACAGGAGAAGGTTTGGCCTTAAATTTAGAAAATGAAATTTTTAAAGATACTTTGGAGTTTAAGGCTAAAATGCAAGGTTCAAGACGCTTTATGTGGGGATATTTAGAAGAGTTAAAATGGCGTTATGATGAAGAAAAAGCTCATTTTTGTATAGAGTTTTTCTTGCAAAAAGGCTCTTATGCTACTGTGGTTTTAGAAGAAATTTTGCATAAAAATTTGTTTGAGTGAAATAATTATGAGTTAAATTTTTACGTGATTTTTACTTTAGAATTTATTGCAAAAATGATATTTAAATTTTAAATTTAGGTATAGTTATATTAATTTAATTTTAAAACTAGGAGCAAAAATAATGAAAAAGATTTTAACAAGTGCTTTGGCTTTAGGAGCTATGACTTTGATTGTAGATTGTGGCGATGGCGATTTAGTCGAGTAAAAAAACAATGGCAACGATCAAGCTATGTTTGATTTAGGTAATCAAGAGATTATGAAAAAATATCCAAATTATAAACTTTATGATTATACTTCAGTCAGAACAATTAGTGATATTAACAATCCAGAAGGCAAAATTAAAGAAATGAAGCGTGATTTAGAAATAGATAAAACTCCATATTCAAGCTATGTTTTCTTATTAAATCCAAACGATAAAAAGACTATAAAGTTGTGAGTGTTTATTGCGATAAAGATTTTAAGAAAAGAGTTTATTATTCTGTGAATGATGCTCTTAGGTTTTATGCAAGATAATAAAACAAGCGGGAAAATCCCGCTATCTTTCTAATTTTTTTATACCGACATTTTGCAGAAATTACTTATTTTTAAGCCTGTTACTCCGCTTTTAAGGAAATTAAAACGCCTTCTATCATTTTTTTGATATCCCCATCAAGGATATTATCCACTTGAGAAAAAGCTTCTCCGCTGCGATTGTCTTTGACTTGCTGATAAGGGAAAAGCACATAAGAACGGATTTGATACCCCCAACCTATCTCGCTTTTTTCTCCAGTATTAGCACTATCTTGTTGTTTCATGAGTTCAAGTTCATAAAGGCGAGATTTTAGCATTTTAAAAGCGGTGGCTTTGTTTTTGTGCTGACTTCTGTCATTTTGGCATTGTACGACTATGCCGGTTGGAAAATGCGTGATTCTCACAGCCGATTCTGTTTTATTGACATGTTGTCCACCTGCACCGCTTGCTCTGTAATAATCTATTCTTATGTCTTTTTCTTCGATTTCAATTTCTATATCATCATCAAGTTCAGGGCTTACCATAACACTTGAAAAGCTTGTATGACGGCGTCCTGCACTATCAAAAGGAGAAGTTCTTACCAAACGATGGATACCATTTTCAGCTTTTAAATAACCATAAGCATTTTCTCCTTTAACTAAAAAGCTCACATCTTTAAGTCCTGCTTCTTCGCCTTCTTGAAAGTCTAAAGTTTCGACTTTAAAACCTTCTCTTTCACAAAATCTTAAATACATTCTATAAAGTATGCTTGCCCAGTCATTACTTTCCGTTCCACCTGCACCTGGGTGAATGGAAACAATGGCATTTTTACCATCATTTTCCCCGCTTAAAAGCATGGAAATTTCAAGACTTGTGATGGTATCTTCAAGTTTTGGTGCGTCATTAAATAAAGCTTCAAGTGTTTCTGTATCGTTTTCGCTATTGGCCAGATCGAAAAGTTCGCTTGCGTCATTTAGAGCATTAAAAGCATTTTCATAGTTTTTAAGTAGATTGGTGATTTTAGTTTTTTCTTTACCTATGACTCCTGCTTGTTTAACATCACTCCAAAAAGAAGGAGAATTTTCAAGCTCTTCGATTTCTTTAAGCCTTGTTTGGATATTTTCAGGCTTGATGATGGAGGCTATGTTGCCGACTTTGTTTTTTAAAGTTTTTAAAAGTTCGCTAAATTCGTAATTATCCATAAAAATTTTCTTTCTTCATTTTTAAGATATTATTTTAGCAAATTTTACATTAAAAAATCTATTATTACGATTTCTTACTGTTTTGCGAAGATTTGAAATTTTTATTTCACCCCTTCTTCCCAAACTCCCTCTTCAACCTAGGCACATCTTTGAATATAAATTTGATATACCCCCCCCCCATACCAATTTTTATTAGCCTGCATTAAAGCTTCGCCTAGTTTATAAGTAAAACATTCTTTTTCTTTTAAAGCTTCATTATAGTCAGGATAAGTTTCTAAAGGAGGTAAAGCTAAATTTGGATTTTCTTTTATTTTTTCTTCATAGGCTTTTTGTTCAAATTTATGTTTGTCTTTTATATAAGATAATACATAAGGTATTCTTATATATCCTAATATACTTTTTGAATTAGCGATTAAAGCTTGTCCTAGTTTATAGGACAGATGGTTTTGAATACGAGCTTTAGCTGAATTAGCTTGAATAAAAGTAATTTTAGGATTTATTATGCTCATTTTTATACCCAAAGATTTAGCAAGTTTTTTACTTTCTAATTTTTTAATAATCAAATCTTGTTCTAGATTAGCTAATTCTAAACGTTGTTTTTTAATAGGAAAAGAATTAAGTTCATTTTGTAGGGTTGTTTTTTCTTGATTTAAAGTAGAGATGATATTATCTTTTTCTTTGATTTGTTTTTGCAAAGGAGCTAATTTAACTGGATCCATTATAGAACAATACTCATCTATAATTTCTTTATATAATTCTATAGGAGGAATTAAATGATTAAAATTATATTCTTTTGGTATTTCTATGTTTTCATTAGCTAAAGCTTCAAGATCTATTTCTTCTGTATGGTAATTACCTTCAGGGGAAGCTAGGAAGAAGGAGATGAGATTAATATTGTTTACCCCATTATTTAAAATTTTAGTATCATTAGTGATTTTAAATTGTCTATTGTATGTGTCAAAAAAGTATGAGAAGTTATAATCTAAACTTCGATTGAAAATTTGATCTTTTGGATTTTTAATTTGAATTTCACAAATACCTGAATCATTCCAAAGATGAATTCCTAATAAATTTAGATTAAAAGTATTTTTATTAAAACTAATAACTTCTTTACTTTTTATGCAATAAACTTTTTCACTGCATAACCAACTTTGTTTGAATTTGAAATTAGTGAAATTTAAATTTATTGCTTTTTCAATTGGATAAAAATAAAATTGTGGATTATCATTTATAATATTTATTTTTTTTGGAAAAGAAAAATTTTCAATATTATTTGCTATATTTCTCCCAAGTTCTCTCATTATAAAATCAAAATCATGAGCTTCATCTCTTTGTATTAAGCTATATGAAGATTCTAAATGTTTTTTATTTACATTAATTACATTAAATCCGTATTTAATTGCTAATTTTATATGGAGTGTATTTACATATTTTACACAGTTTTTATTCAACCATTTTTGAGGTGTTGGAGCAATAAAACAAATAATTTTTTTCTTTAAAAAATATAATTCTTTGTAAAGCCAATTCATCACTTGATAGCTTTTTGGAAATAAATCGATAGAATTATATTGTGCAATATCATGAGTATTTGATCCTGTAATAATTAAATCCGCATTTTCTAAAAGTTTTTTATTTCTGATTAACTCATATAAATTTTGTAAACTTGGAGTTCCGCCTAAAGATAGATTAAAACACTTAAATCCGGTATCTAGAATTCCTTGAGTTACCCCATTTTTAAATGCGAAATGACTTTCACCTAATAAAACTACATTTTTTTCATTCATAAATTTTTCCTAATTATTATTTTGATATGATTTTAAGGAATTATTTTATCAAAAAATTTAAAAAAGCGAGAAAAATGTCAAAACTTTATCTTATGTCTTTAGGTTGTAATAAAAATTTAGTCGATAGTGAGATCATGCTAGGGCGCCTTAGTGCTTATGAACTTTGCGATGAACCAAGCAAAGCTGATGTTATAATCGTAAATACTTGTGGTTTTATCGATAGTGCAAAAAAAGAAAGTATTAATGCGATTTTGGATTTGCACGAACAAAGAAAAAAAGATTCTCTTTTGGTGGTTACGGGTTGTTTGATGCAGCGTTACCGCGAAGAACTTATGAAAGAACTTCCTGAGGTTGATCTTTTCACAGGTGTGGGTGATTATGAAAGAATCGATGAAATGATACTTAAAAAAACAAATTTATTTTCAAATTCGACTTATTTACAGAGTGAAAATTTCAAACGTATTATCACAGGTTCAAATTCCCATGCTTTTATAAAAATCGCTGAAGGTTGTAATCAAAAATGCTCTTTTTGTGCTATCCCAAGTTTTAAAGGCAAGTTAAAATCTCGCGAGATAAGTAGCATTATAGCTGAGCTTAAAGATTTGGTAGCTAGAGGTTATAAGGACTTTTCTTTTATTGCACAAGATACGAGTTCTTATTTGTTTGATAAGGGTGAAAAAGATGGGCTTATACGCTTAATCGGTGAGGTGGAAAAAATCAAAGGCATAAGAGCGGCTAGAATTTTATATCTTTATCCTACGAGTGCGAGTGAAGCTTTGATCAAACGCATTATAGCTTCTGAAATTTTTGTAAATTATTTTGATATGCCTTTACAGCACATAAGTGATAATATGCTTAAAATCATGAAGCGTGGGGCAAATAGCACAAGACTTAAAGAAATGCTAAATTTAATGAAAAGTGCGCCAAATAGCTTTTTACGCACGGGCTTTATCGTAGGGCATCCAGGTGAAAGTGAGGCAGATTTTGAAGAGCTTTGTGAGTTTGTTAAAGACTTTGGTTTTGATAGAGTGAGTGTTTTTGCGTATTCTAAGGAAGAAGATACAGCCGCTTTTGATATGGAGCAAGTGTCTTTTAAAGTGATCAATAAAAGGCTTAAAATCATAGAAAAAATTGTTAATGAAGTGATAGAAAAAAGTTTTGAAAAAGAAGTAGGGCAAAAGCGTTTAGTAGTTTGCACAGGAGAAAGTAGTGAGGGAGAGTTTTTCATCGCAGCTAAAGATTTAAGATGGGATAGAGAGATTGATGGGGAAATTCTTATCAATGAAAGCGAATGTGGAAATTTAGAAATGGGGCAAATTTATGAATGTGAAATTTTACAAAACCTTGATAAAAAGCTCCTTGCTAAGGCTTTAAGAAAAGTAGATGCAAATTAAAGATGAAATTTTAGCCCTTTTAAAAAAGGGTAAAAATTTACTCGCTTTTTCTTATGGAAGTGATTCTAGTGCGCTTTTTTATCTTTTAATGCAAGAAAAGATCGACTTTGATCTTGTGATGATAAATTACAAAACAAGAAAAAATAGTGATTTAGAAGAGTTAAAAGCCAAAGAACTTGCTTTAAAATTTCATAAAAAAATTTTCATAAAACACGCTCCTAAATTTCAAAGTAATTTTGAAAAAAAAGCCAGAGATTTTCGCTATGATTTTTTTGAAAAAATTTGTCTTGAGCAAGATTATGATCATCTTATCTTAGCCCATCATTTAAACGATCAATTTGAATGGTTTTTGATGCAACTTTCACGAGGAGCAGGTTTGGCTGAAATTTTAGGTATGCAAGAGTGTGAAAAACGCCAAAATTATACACTTTTACGCCCTTTACTCTTTATAAGTAAAGATGAAATTTCATCTTTTTTAAAAGAAAAAGATATTTTTTATTTCCATGATGAAAGTAATGAAAATGAAAAATATTTTAGAAATTATATAAGAAAAAATTTCTCTAATGCCTTTGTGAGTGAATTTCATCAGGGTTTAAAAAGAAGTTTTTCTTATCTTGATGAAGACAGGAAAAAACTTTATGATTTTGAAAATATCAAAGAAATTCAAGGACTTCTTATTTGCCCTAAAAATGAAAGCTTGATTGCTAGAGCGGTGAAAATGAAAGGTTTGCTTTTAAGCACGGCACAAAGAAAAGAGCTTTTAAAGGGTGATTGTGTTTTAGGTGGTAAAATAGCACTTGCATATAAAAACGAACAAGCTATTGTTTTTGAGTATGAAACTTGTCAAAAATTACCTAAAAATTTCAAAGAAGAGTGTAGAATAGCTAAAATTCCAAGACTTTTAAGAGCTTATTTATACAATCACAAAATCGATATTTCAAGCCTTAGCTTTTAGTTTTAAAATTCTTTGATAGCTTAAATGTGTGAGAAAAATCACAAAAAATACTTGCAAAAAAAGTCCTAAAAGTGGTACTGATGAGAGTAGATAAAAACAAAGAGTGCTAAATTTAAACTCTAAAGGCGAAAAATCAGAATGAAAATTTTTAAAACTTTCTTTGTCTAAAATCGTGCTTGTAACATCAATCATTAAAAGTTTGTGAAAGAGATAATAAAAAGCAAGATAATATACAAAAATATTTATAAAAGGTAAAAATAAAGCCAAGGTGCAAAGCAATAAAATCCCTATAAATTTTATAAATATTTTAAAAATTTCAAAGATAGTTTTTAAGGTTGAAACTTCGTTTGTATTATCATAATGGTAATATTTTTGGTTGATTTCTTTAGCGATAAAAGGAGTAAGAAAAGAAGTGATAAAAAGGGCTAAAAAAACCGAAGCAAAAACAACAATAAAACCTGAAAATAAAAAACTTATGATGGTGATTAAAATTTGTACAAAATGAAGAGCATAAAACCACGCCCAAAACGAATCTTCTCCAACGCTAAATAAAGAATTAAAATAATCAAGCAAGGCCGAAAAGCCAAGTACTCCTAAAAAAAGCATCAGTATAAGGCTAAAAATCAAAGGAATTAAGGCAAATTTTAAAAATTTAAGACTTAAAAAATCTTTGATTGCAAGTTTTAAAATATCCAAATTATGCCTTTTTGTAGCATTCTTCTAGTTTTTTATAAATAGTATCAAAATCAAGCTCTTGTTCTAAAATTTGAGCTAAAACTTCATTGTCTTCTTTGCCATTCCAAGTTTTTTTATAGCTACCATCTTTGTAACCATTGTTTTGTCTAAAAATATTTAAAACATTTTTACCTATGTAGGTCTTATAAAGAATTTCAAGATTTAGCCCACATTTAATAGCTAGAGTAAAATAGGTTGAAAGTAATTCTCCAAGATTAAATCCAAAACCACTGCATTTATGGATAATAAGCTCTATATCATTTAAAATGCCATAAATATCACCCTCATTAGGGTATTCTTCTTCTTTGCAAAAATCTTGAAACACGCTTACAGCATTAACTTCTGTGGCTATAGCTTTGAAATCTTTATTGTTTTTATCGCGATACTCTTCAAGTAAAAGACTTAAAATAAAATGCCAAATATCGACAATCTCTATACGCACATTTTCCCAATTTGTCGGATTTGAAATGTTTTTCCAATGTTTCCATGCAAAAGAGTCTATAAGTTCTGCACATTCCATATAAATACAGCGTCTCCAACTGATCAGTTTTCCTTCTTTGGTGTAGCCATTTTCCCAATTTAAGCCGTTTGTTTCATCGTTGAGTTTTTGTTGGAGTTTGAGCATATTTTCTAAAATTTCGATATTTGTCATTTAAAACTCCTTGATAATTTTTAATATTATATGATTTAAGCGTAAAGATTTAAACTATCATCTGTCTTATCTTGATTTTCCTTGGCTTTTTCTTGTTGTTTTTCAAGTTGTTTTTTCATTTGTTCTAAAACTTCATCAAGAAGTTTTTTGCTATCTTCAAGCATAGAAGTATTGATATCTTTATCATTTGTTTGATTTTGTTTTAGCAAATCACTGAGTTTATTTGTAAAATTATTCATAATAGCATTTTGATGGTTTTTATCATTTGGAGTTGGTAGAACATTTGCCATTTGCATAGCTGATTCGATAATTTCCTTTGGCTTTAACTCTCCAACTTTAGAATTTGCTAAAAAATCTTTGATCATAGGTTCAACTTCTTTCATAGCATTTTTAATCTCATCAAGATCATTTTGTGTGAGTTTAGAGCCTTCAAAAGTAAAGCTAAAACCATACTGACGCTTAAGATTAAGAGTTTTACCTTCTTCATTATTTGCATAACTTATGCTTTGATTGTCATACATAGATAAGGCTAAGTGTTTGCCACTTTTTGTTGTATAATCCATCGAAAAACTTTGGTTTTTACTAGCATCAATTTGCATTTCTTCCCCTTATATTTATAGTTTAAATCAAAAATCGGTTATTTTTAAAAATATTTTAGTATAATTTTTATAATATGGATGAAAGAATTTTAGAATTTATAAAAAATGAGCAGCTTTTATCTTGGGCTATGATTGATGAAAAAGGTGTTTATACGGCTAGTGCTTTTTATGCTTTTGATGAAAAGAATTTAGCTTTTATTATCGCTTCTCATGAAGATACTAAGCATATAAGATTAGCCAGTGAAAATTCAAGTATAGCACTTAATATAGCTAAAGAAAATAAAATAGCTTTTTTAAAAGGTGTGCAAGCTAAGGCCGAGTTTAAAATCGCAAACAAGGAACAAATGAAAATTTATTTTTCTAAATTTCCCTTTGCTAAGCTTGATAAAAGTGCAAAAATTTATGCTTTAGAGCTTTTTTGGCTTAAATTTACTAACAATGCTTTAGGACTTAGTAAAAAGCTTGAATTTTGTAAAAAATAAATTTTTATGATTTTATTTAAAAAAATGAGTTATGATTATAGTTTATGTAAATTGTTAGGTATAGAAAATAAATGTTAAATGTAATTCACGCTTTATTTTTTAGAGAGTTAAAAACTAGATTTGGAAAAAATAGGTATCTTGGATATATATGGGTAGTTGGAGAGCCTATGAGTGTTGTGCTTTTGGTGACTATTATAGGAACTGTTATTAGGGAATATCATCATCAAGTTATGCCTGAAGGAATTTCTATTTTTATGTTTTTGATTTCAGGCATTATGCCTTTTTTTATGTTTAGAAGTATAGTAACTCAGCTTATGAATGGAATAGGGGCAAATTTATCTTTGTTTGCCTATAAACCTGTAAAACCTATACATGTATTTATTGCTAGAACTTTGCTTGAATTTTGTATTTATTTTGTGATTTTTATCACTGTGCTTTTTTTTGCAGGGTGGTTCTTTAGACTCGATGTATTTCCTGTTCATTTACTTGGAGTTTTATTTTGTATTTTTTTACTCATATGCTCAGCTTTTGCTTTAGGGATTTGTTTTGCTATTGTTTGGCACTTTGTAGAACCTTTAAGAACTTTATTAGCTTATTTTAGTATAGTATTTTATTGGAGTTCTGGGATTATATTTCCCACTTGGTTAACTCCTCGTCCTTTACTTGATATATTTTATTACAATCCTTTGCTTCACATAATGGAGCTTTTAAGATTTAATTTTTTTGAAAATTATCCTTTGCAAGATGAATATAGTTATTTTTATGCTATATTTTGGATTTTACTTGTTTTATTTATAGGGCTTTTTATTTACTACTATAATAGACAAGCTCTAACGGCGGCAAAAAAAGAATGATAAAGCTAATTAATCTAACTAAATCTTATCCTTTATTTAGTGGTGGAAGGCATTATGTTTTTAAAAATTTTACTTTTGAATTTCCTGAAAATTGTAGCATAGGTTTAATGGGATATAATGGCGCAGGCAAGTCCACTCTCATGAGACTTTTAAGCGGAGCAGAGCTTCCTGATAGTGGCAAGATAATTACTAATAAAAAATTATCTTGGCCTTTGGGTTTAAATGGAGCTTTTCAAGGTTCTTTAACTGCCAGAGATAATGCTAAATTTGTAGCTAGGGTGTATGGATATAAGGGTAAAGAACTTCAAGAAAAAGTAAAATTTGTGGAAGATTTTGCTGAAATAGGAAAATTTTTTGATGAGCCTATGAAGACTTATTCTTCGGGAATGAGTGCTAGGATAGCTTTTGGACTTAGTATGGCTTTTGATTTTGATTATTATTTAATCGATGAGGCTGGAGCTGTTGGAGATCCTGCTTTTAGGGAAAAAAGCGTGAAATTATATAGAGAAAGATTAAGCAAATCAAAGGTGATTATGGTATCTCATAATGTAGCTGAAATTAAAGAATGGTGTGATAAAATAATTTATATGAAAAATGGACAAATTACGGTTTATGATGATGTAGATGAAGGAATAGCTGTATATCAAGGAAAAGCTTAATGGAAGAAAATAAAACTTTATTAGAAAAAATCAAAGATTTAAGTATATTTGATTCTTTTAAAATTGTTTGGTTTATAATGATTTTTGTTGTGATTTATTATACATTGATTGCAGCACCAAGATATGTAAGCACGATGATTTTAGATGTTAGATCAACAAGTGGAGAAAGTGCTCAAACAAGTGGAATTTTGTCTTTGCTTGGTAGTACTTCTACAGCAAGCGAAGATTTAAATTATCTAAAAGGTTATATAGAATCAAGTGATATGTTAAAAATTTTGGATGAGAAAATTAAACTTAAAAGTCTTTATCAAGAACAACATATAGATTTGCCTTTTAAAATTTGGGATTCAAGTTCGATAGAATCTTATCTTAAATATTACCAAGCAAGAGTTAAGGTACATACGGATGAAACTACTAAGCTTTTGCAGGTAGAAGTAGAAGGTTTTACACCTAAATCAGCTCATTTGATTGCTCAAACTATTATGCAAGAAAGCGAAAAGTTTATCAACGAAATCTCTCATAAAGCAGCTAGAGAACAAATGGCTTTTGCTGAAAATGAAGTACAAAAATACAAAGAACGATATCAAAAAGCACAAAATGATTTGATTGCTTTTCAAAATAAATATGGGGTTTTTGATCCCTTGAAACAAGCTGAAGCTAAAGCAAGTTTGGTTGCGCAAATTGAGACTAATTTAGCTCAAAAAGAAGCTAAACTTTTAACTTTACAAAGCTATATGAATGATGCGGCACCTGAAGTAGTAGCACTTAAAGCAGAAATTGAAGCGATTAAAAAGCAGCTTTTAAGGGAAAAATCTAAAATTTCAGCTAACAATTCTTCTCAAAAGCTTAATGATTTGGCTGCTAAATTTCAAGATCTAACTATAGAAGGTACTTTTGCGCAAAAAGCTTATGAAGCAGCTTTAAAAGCTTATGAAAGTGCTAGAATAGAAGCATTAAGAAAAATAAAACAACTTGTCATCATTCAAAGTCCAGATATTCCAGAAAGCGCAAAATATCCTGAAAGAATTTATGATATTTTAACAGCGTTTATTGTATTATCTTTGATTTTTGGGATTGTTAAATTTATTAAAATGATAATAGAGGAGCATAAGTATTAAAATGAAAAAAATATTAATTTTACTTTTTAGTTGTATTTTATGTTTTGGAGCTGTGGATGTTTCACAAATCATTTCAGCAGAGGATCAAGGTTCTACTACAACTAGCATAGATCAAAATTTAAGCTCAAATTATGATATAGCAAATAAAGAAAATAATCTTACAAAAATTCATCAAATTTTAGTATTTGGCGCTCATCTTTTTAATGGAAATTTTAAAAATTACAATCAAAGAGTTTATAACCCAGATTATAAGATCGCAGTTGGTGATCAAATCAGTCTTAAAATTTGGGGAGCTGTTGAGTTTTCGCAAGTTTTAGTGGTGGATTCTCAAGGAAATATTTTTATCCCTAAAGTAGGAGCTGTAAATTTACTAGGTGTGAAAAATAGCGCCCTTGTAAGTGTTATAAAAGCACGTGTTAATAAAATCTATAAAAGCAATGTTTTTGTTTATGCAGATATGAATGCTTATCAAAATGTCAGTGTTTTTGTAACAGGAAGCGTTAATGCTCCAGGACTTTATCAAGGACTTAGTTCGGATTCAGTGATCCAGTATCTTGATAAAGCAGGGGGTATAAATTTAGAATATGGAAGTTTTAGAGATATTCAAATTTTGCGTAATAACAGCGTGATAAAAAATATTGATTTATATGATTTTTTACTAAAGGGGCAAATGGATCTTTTTCCTTTTAGAAGTGGAGATGTTATTTTAGTAGGAAATGTTCAAAATTACGCTTTTGTTAACGGTGATGTGCAAAGACCTTTTCGTTTTGAACTTTCAAATGATATTAAAACTTTAGCTGACTTAGCTAGAGTATCAGGTGCTAAACCTATCGTGACTAATGCTATCGTAAAAAGTTATGGTGAAGATCATAAACTTGATGTCAGTGCTTATAATAAAATGCAATTTTCAAAAGTTTTACTTAGAACGGGAGATGAGGTAGAATTTCACCCTGAGTATGTTTCTGAAAATATAACTATAAGTGTAAATGGCGAGCATAATGGTTTAAAAACTTTAGTTGTGGGTAAAGGAACGACTTTAGAAGATATTTCTAAATTAATTAAAGCTAATCCACAATCAAACATGCAAGCTTTACAAGTGTTTAGAAAAAGTGTAGCTAGAACTCAAAAAGAACTTATCAATGCTCAGCTTAAAGAGCTTGAAACTCTAGCTTTAACTAGTGGTTCTGTTACAGCTCAAGGTGCAGCTATAAGAGCTCAACAAGCAAAAACGATTTTAGAATTTATCCAAAGAGCTAAGCAAGTAGAGCCTAAGGGTCAAATTGTCATTGATAATCCAAAGTCTTATAATTCGGTTATTTTAGAAGATGGTGATACTATTAATGTACCAAGTAAGAATAATCTCATCATAGTTCAAGGTGAGGTTTCTTTACCTGGAGCTTTTGTGTATGATAAGGGCAAAGATTTAAGATATTATATCAATCTTGCAGGAGGTTATGGAGAAAGAGCGGATACTTCAAAAGTTTTGGTGATACGAAGCAATGGAAAAGCTGAAAAATATCATAGTGGTATAGATATGAAACCAGGCGATTCTGTGTTGGTATTGCCAAAAGTAGATAGTGAGAATTTGCAAATTTTTTCAATGTTAACTCAAATTCTTTATCAAATTGCTATTGCAACCAATGTTGTGCTTAATCTTTAAGGTTTAAAAATGAATACTCTTGAAATAGCCAAAGAAGTCTTTGAAAAAGAAGCACAAGCTATTTTGGATTTGGCTAAAAATTTAGATGAAAATTTTAATCAAGCTGTGAATTTGATGCTAAATACCAAAGGGCGTTGCATAGTCAGTGGAATGGGCAAATCGGGTCATATAGGTGCTAAGATAGCAGCTACTTTAGCAAGTACAGGAACGCCAAGCTTTTTCATCCATCCAGGAGAGGCTTTGCATGGAGATCTTGGAATGCTAACTCCTGAAGATGTTTTAATTGCTATTTCAAATTCAGGAGAAACTGAAGAAATTTTAAAAATCATTCCAGCTATAAAAAAGCGTAAAATTCCACTTATAGTAATGTGTGGTAAAAAAAATTCCACCCTTGTAAAGCAAAGCGATATATTTTTAAATATAGCTGTGAAAAAGGAAGCTTGTCCTTTGCAGCTTGCTCCTATGTCTTCGACAACCGCAACTTTGGTTATGGGGGATGCTTTAGCTGCTGCTTTGATGAAGGTAAGAAATTTCAAGCCTGATGATTTTGCTCTTTTTCATCCAGGGGGAAGTTTGGGACGTAGGCTTTTAACCAAGGTAAAAGATCTTATGGTTTCAAGTAACCTTCCTATAGTGCATCCTGATACTGAATTTAACGATCTTGTTGATGTGATGACTAGTGGAAAGCTAGGGCTTTGTGTGGTACTTGAGAATGAAAAATTAGTGGGTATCATCACTGATGGGGATTTGCGTCGTGCTTTAAAGACAAGCGATAAACCAAGATTTGATTTTAGAGCTAAAGAAATCATGAGTACAAATCCTAAAGTAGTCGATGCTGATGCTATGGCAAGTGAAGCAGAAGAGATCATGTTAAAACATAAAATCAAAGAAATTATAGTAGAAAAAGAAGAAAAAGTTGTAGGGATTATTCAACTTTATGCTATAGGGAGGGTATAGTGAAAAATGTAATAACTTTTGGTACTTTTGATTTGTTTCATTATGGTCATTTAAGGATTCTAGAAAGAGCCGCATCTCTTGGAGATAAATTAATTGTTGGTGTATCATCAGATTCTTTAAATTTTGCTAAAAAGCATCGTTATCCTATATACAGCGAGCAAGAGAGATTAAATATAATATCTTCATTAAAATGCGTGTCTTGTGTATTTTTAGAAGAAGCATTGGAATTAAAAAGAGATTATCTTTTAAAATACCAAGCAAATATTTTAGTTATGGGAGATGATTGGAAAGGTAAATTTGATTGTTTTAATGATATTTGTGATGTAATTTATTTTGAAAGAACCCCAAGTATTTCAACGACAGAAATTATTGAGAGAATTAAATTATGAATTTAAAAGGTATATTTCGCAAAAGCTTTCGTGAAAGCAAAAAGGGGTATTTGTATTTAATTCTGTTGCATATGATTTTGATATATTTAATGCAGAAAAAAAGTAGACATTTTATTTTTTTAAAATTGTGCAGTTATTTATCCAAAGTAAACATGAAGACGGTTTTTTATTATCAGGCTGAATTTTATTTTTTTTACGCTGAGTATAAAAAAGCTTTGAATTATATTGATTTATTTTTAGAAAAATATCCTTTAAATATAGATGGTAAATTACTTAAAATACAATTATTATATTTATTGGGCGATAAAACCAAAGCTTTATATGAATTAGAAAAAATTCAACAAGAATCTAATCGTTTAAAAATATGGATGTTAATGAGCAAGTTGGTTAATACTAAAATAGAACTTAAAAATATGGAAAAATTGTATTTAAAATACATAGAAAAAAAAAGAAATATTAGCACAAAGATTGAAATTCAAAAATATATATCTAGTGCTGCAGCTAGCATTGAAGCTTATGATATAGCTGAACATTATCTAAAAAATTCATTAAAGCTACATGAAAAATTTTCTTTAAAAAATACTAAAAAAAAATACTTTTCAAAATATGATGCCTTGATAGCTTTGGAAGATTTATCTAGTGTTTTTAATTCATTAAATATAAAGTTTTTTTTAGCCAGTGGTACTTTTTTAGGTTGTATTAGGGAAAAGAATTTTATATCAAATGATTATGATATTGATGTTGGGGTTTGGGAAGAAGATTTTAGCAATGAATTAAAAATAGCTTTAGAACAATATGGTACTTTCTATATTCATGATCCAAAATGGAAAGGTGGGATTAAGCTTAAACATATCAATGGTATATTGATTGATATTTTTATTCACTATAAAGATGGTTGCAAGCATTATCATTTAGGATCTGCTGTTAAATGGTATAACTCAACTTTTGATTTAATTAAGTATGATTTTTTAGGTAAAGAATATTTTGGTTTTAAAGAATATGATCGTTATTTAAGTGAAAATTATGGCGATTGGAGAATTCCCAAAAAAAATTTTGATAATATTCTAGATACTCCAAATGCGGTAATTTTTAATGAACAAGAATATAAGTTACATCTTTATAGATCGTTCTTTAAAAAAAATACAAAAGTATAAAATAAAAATAAATATTAGGGAGAAAAAATGAAGTATTGTATGTTTGGGTTATATTTTTTATTCGCTTCTATACTATATAAGAGAAAAAAATATCAAGCATCTAAAAAGTATTTTATTAAAGCATCTAACAATTTTAGAGATAATGCCAAAGCATATTTTAAAACGGGAATGTGTTGTTTTCATTTAAAAGAATGGAATGATGCTAAAGTTTTTTTTGAGCAAGCATGTTTTCTAAAAGAAACTCCAAATTGGAGAAAACAATTAAAACAAGTTTATAATCATTTAAAATTTGGTTTTTTTTTAGAGCAAAAATTATGGTGGAAAGAAGTTGATAGACTTAAGCAAGAGTTAAATCATGGAAATGAACAGAATTTCATTCTCTTAAGAGATTTAGCAATTGCTTGTGAAGCTATGAAAAGATATAACGATGCAGTAAAATATTACAAAGAGTCCATTTTAATTCAAGAGAAACAAAAGATACCAATTGAATCTGTATGGTATTATAGGCTTGGTTTTTGTTGTGAGAAAATTAAAGATATAGTTTTATCAAATAAATTTTATGGATATGCTATAAAATTTGACGAAGAATTAGAATCTGATATATATGGTATAGGCGTTTTTCATGAAAAAATGGGTTATTGGAGTGAAGCTAATGTAGCTTATTTAAACAAAATCCAAGAGCTAGAGATAGTATATTTAGATAAAATATTTTACAAAATAGCTTTTAGTTTTGAAATGCTTTATGATTGGAAAAATTCTGAAAAGTATTATCATAAGGCTATAGAAAATAACTATCATTGTTCTGTGTATCATTATAGATTGGGGGTAGTTTTAGAAAAGCAAAACAAGATTGAACAGGCTTCTATATTTTATACAGAAGCTTTTAAAAGAGACTCTTATTGTCGTGCAGAGTATTTTTATAGATTAGCTAATTGTTTAATGAAGCTAGATCATCACAAAGAGGCATGTAAAATCTTTGCTCAAATCAATAGAATTAATAATAATATTTTTGATCAAAATTTAAATTTTTTAAAAGATGATTTTTTTAGACAAAAAGTTATATATTTGGATTATTATGAAAATGAAGATATTTTACAGAATGCTATCTTATATCAAACACATACTGCACAGTTTATGTCATGTAATCCCTATGCGATTTTTTTACATCTTTTAAATGATCCCCGATTTGATAATTTTATCCATATATGGGTATTACAAGATTTCGAATCTATTCCTTTAGAATTTAGACAAAATAAAAAAATTATTTTTGTAAAATATTTTTCTAAATTATATTTTAAATATTTAGCAAGCGCAAAATACTTGATTAATTCTGGATCTTTTTGTAGATTTTTTATAAGAAAACCTGAACAAAAATACTTGGCAACTTGGCATGGAACACCATGGAAATATTTAGGAAAGGATATGAGACGGGGTTTCATGGAATTTGAAGTTACCCAGAAGGACTTTTTACAATCAACCCATATTATATCTCCAAATAAGCATACATCTGAAGTTTTAATGCAAAAACATGATATTGAAAATATTTTCCAAGGAAAAGTTTATGAGAGCGGTTATCCTAGAATTGATATTACTTTAAAAATAAATAATTTTAAAAAACAACAAATACGAGAAAGACTAAATATTAAAATTGGTGATAAGGTTATATTGTATGCACCAACATATCGCAATTCATTTGAAAATGCGGAGTTAAATATTGAAAAACTTATTAAAGATCTTGAAATATTTAAAAAATCTGGATTTGTTGTTGTATTTAGAGGTCATTATAATTTAGAAGACAAACTTAAAGATAATGGGATTCCAAGTGTTCCTAGAGATATAGATACTAATGAGCTTTTATCAATAGTTGATGTATTAATAACTGATTATTCTTCAATTGCATTTGATTTTATGGTTTTAAATAGACCAATTATTTACTATATTTATGACTATGAGGAATACAAAAATCAACACGGCTTATATTTTGATGTTGAAATGTTAAATTCTGTTTATTGTAAAACTCCTCAAGAAGTTTTAGGAATTTTGAAAAATCCATTAATGCTTGAGAAATGTAAAATTTCTCAAGAGATTAAAGATATGTTTGTATTAAATGAAGATGGTGCTGCAACGCAAAGAGTTATTGAATTTTTC
This sequence comes from Campylobacter sp. CFSAN093259, assembly GCF_012889985.1. Lineage (NCBI taxonomy): Bacteria > Pseudomonadati > Campylobacterota > Epsilonproteobacteria > Campylobacterales > Campylobacteraceae > Campylobacter > Campylobacter sp. CFSAN093259. Next base: position 1,424,372 of record NZ_CP040617.1, on the reverse strand, counting down.
TTTTTTGATAATTTTAAAGATGAAAAAATATATAAAAATTTTAATAATAAAGTAAATTTATTAATTTACCCTGGAGGTTTGGGTAATAATGGCATGAGTGTATCTTTTGTAAATTTTTTAAATTATTTAAATTTAAATGAGTATAATGTCTATGTTGCTATTGATTCATGGCAAGTTAGACAAAGTCCAACTTGCATGAAATATATTAATCAAATAAGAGATAAGGTTTATATTCTAGGTAATCCTAATATTTTAAGTCAAACTCAAGAAGAAAATTGGTTGCTAAGTAATCCTGTTTATAAAAATAAACGAGCAAATCAAGAGCAAGAAAATATTTTTGCAAGATGCTTTGAACGTGATTTTAGATGTTTATATGGGGATTCGAAATTTAATTCTTTGATTAGTTTTGATGGTTATGGGGAGTTATGGGTTTATAGATTTGCATATGCTAAAACAAATGCAAAAAAGATTATTTATCTTCACAATGATATGAAAGGCGAATTTGATGTAAGATTCCCGTATCTTGAAAAAATTTTTAATGTTTATAAATATTTTGATCACATTCTTTCTGTTTCAAGAGAATTAAGTGATTTAAATAGAGATAATTTATCTGATACTTATCAAGTAGAGTGTGATAAATTTGATTTTATGAATAATATTATAGATTATAAAAATATATTATTTAAAAGTGGTTTTGTTTTAGAGTATCTAGAAGATGAAAGTATTTTTAATGATGGTGGAAAAGTTTTTATTAATATTGCTAGATTATCACCAGAAAAAAATCAATTAATGCTTATTAAAGCTTTTCAAAAAATTAGCTCAGAATTTAATAACATTAAGCTAATGATATTAGGCGATGGACCTTTAAAAGAAGATTTAAAATTGTATATTTTAAAAAATAATGTTAAAAATGTATATCTTCTTGGAAATAGAAATAATCCTTATCCTTATTTAAGAAAAGCTGATTGTTTTATATTGAGTTCATTGCATGAAGGGCAGCCTATGGTTTTACTCGAATCACTGGTGTTAAAAAAACCAATAATAGCAACAAATATAACAGGCAATAGATCGGTTTTAAATTCACGTGGAGGATTATTGGTAAATCCTGATATTGATAGTTTGTCAAAAGCTATGATAAAATATTTAAAAGAATCTATTCAAACTTGTAATTTTGACTTTGTCGAGTATAATAATATTATTTTAGAAAAATTTAATTATCTTTTTGGAGTTAGTTTCGAAGGGTATAAAAATGACAGGTGTATATTGTCTCCATGTATCATTATGGCAAAGCCTGATGGCTTTGGTATGAGACTGTTTGCGATGATGGCAGGGTTATTGTTATCCGAAAAAACTAATTTGCCATTTTATTTTAAATGGGGAAAGATTGAAGATGTGATAGGGAATACACATGAAATGTTCAATTCTATAAAGCATATTCCATTTGCATTAGGTAAAGTTGGTGATATATTTAGTGAAGAATTTATACAAAAATATTACATTGATGATTGTAAAGATATATCAAGCAATCATGGATTTGGAATTCATCAAGAGAAAAAAACTTTTAATGATATAAAAAATGGTCCTTTCGAGCAAAAATGGGGTTGGTATGCTCCAGGAATAGAAGGTGGAGCATTAAGTAATTGGATAGAAGGCTATAATGAAGAACAATGTTATAAAGATTTTGCAGAGATTTACAAGAAAATAAAATTTTCAAACAAATATCAAAATATAATTAAATATGCTGAACAAACTGCTAGTAAATTGGGCGAATTTATAGCAATACATATCAGAGGTGCAGATATAGTTTATTCTTCAACATATAAAAAGGCTTCTTTATATGCTTTTGTGGGAGATAAATATTTTCCATATGAAATTGCTATAGAAATTATAAAAAATAAAATTAAAGATTATAAAATTGTGATTTTTAGTCAAGATATTATTGCTAGCAAAAAATTAATTGATTATTTTAATAATGAAAAAATTATTTTAGCTGATCAGTTTGCTTCTGAATTTTTAGATGTTACTGAAAGGGCGTTTTTTGAAATGAATTTTCTTTCTTATGCAAAATTGATTTATACTCCAGGAATTTCTTTGCAGAAATCTGCATTTTCTCAATGTCCTTCTTTTTTCTCTGGTATCAAAAAAGATATTTCATTTCATGAAATTTTTTCCAAAGAAAAGCAGTATCAAATCATTGAAGAAAATATTAATAAATTGCAGTTAGATTCTATGTATAAATCCATGGCATTTTTTAGATTATACCAATTATCTTTAGATCTAAAAAAAGATTTTAAAATATCCTTGCAGTTTATAGAAAAAGCTATGCTTGAAGATGCTAGCAATACGGCTTGGATAATTCATTGGATTCATTTAAATTTGCGTTATGATCATTATGATATTGTAGAAAAATACTTAGATAAAAATTTAGTTAAAATACAACATGATTTATTGGTAACTTTGTTATTGTTTAGGGGTAAAATTTACAAAAATATATGTTTTGATTTAATGAAAATAAAAAAAAGATGTGAAAAATATTCAAATCTTTTATTTTTAATTAATGAAATTAGTAGATCTATGAAAAAACAAAAAAAAGGTATTGCATGGAAAAAAAATTAGCAGTTCATTTGTTTGGTGCTTTAAGAACTTATGAACAAACTTATAAAAGTTTTTTTGATAATATTATAGATGCAAATGAGCAAGATGGTTGGAAAATAGATATATTTTTACACACATGGGATCAATTTGATACTGGAAGTGCTCATTCTCATTTAAAGTATCCAGGATTAACAGGTGTAAAGATAGGAATTCATGATTTGGAAGAAATTATAGGAATTTATCAACCAAAAAAATATCTTATAGAATCCCCTATTTCGGATGGCAATAAATCTGGAATGTATGTTACTTTGGAAAAGGTAAATTCTTTAAAATTGGATTATGAAAAAGAATGTGGCGTGAAGTACGACTATCATTTGTATACAAGACCTGATATTATGTTTTTTAAACCTTTAAGATTGGATGAGTATATTAAGGTTTATAATCCCGTTCGAAAACCGCAAAATGGTTGGGAAGGCGTATTTCGAGAGTTTCCTTTGCCACCTAAAACAAATTTTTGTTCATCCAATGCTTTTAGGTTTGGCTTATTGGATTCTAGAATGCCAAATGAAGGTGATTTAGTATGGTTTAGTAATTTTGGCTTAGTTAAGCATCCACATAAGGCATATTTAGAGGATGAAAGTATATATAACATATTTATCAAGTATAGATGGGAGTATGAATTTAGGCCTTGGCGTTCTGGAATGCAACAAATCAATCAATATATGTTTGTTGATATTAAAAAATCAGATTTAGATGCTCTTAATCAAAAAATTTTAATTCTAAATGAAGAAAAATTATCCTTGCAAAAAAGTTTAGATTCTCTTCCGATAAAAAAACAAAATATGGAATTAATTTGTTTAGAGCAAGATATTGAAATTAAAGATTTACAGCTTTATCAATTGCGAAAAAAAATTGGGTTAAATCATAAAGATAATGTTATTTATTCTAATTCAGCTAAATTTATAATATATAATCATCTGTCTTATAAATTAGGAAGGATTTTAATAAAATATAATTCTTTTTTTGGCTACATTAAATTACCTTTTATATTATGGGCTGTTTTTATTGTCCATAAAACAGTTGATTTTAAATTTAAATCTTTACCTTTAAAAAATTATACAGATTATGATGAAGCTATAATAGAAAAAAATAGCACAACATATCAACTTGGAGAAAAGTTTATAAAAGCTTGTAAATCTTGGTATAAAGGAGGATTAATTAAATTTTTCTTCCAAATTCGTAATATTAATAAGGTTAAACAAAATGCAAGGAAATATTAAAAATGCACTTGAAGAATGGAATTTTGATATAATTCAAGATATCTACAAGGAGGATTTAGCTAAGCAACAGTCTAAAGAGTATATAGATTTCTTATATCAGATTGGAAATGTAGATGAATTAATTTTATTATTTAAAAATACACCACAACAAAATTGGTGGAATGATATGTATTTTGGTAATTTTTGCGAGTTTTATAATTTTTTAGTTGAAATAAAAACACTTGACGATGAAAAAATAATTGATTATATTAAAAAAGAAAAATACACTCCATTATGTATCAATTATATAATTTCTCAATGGATTTTAAATTTTTGTTTAAAAAAAGAATCTATTGTAATATTATTACCTTATGTAGTTAAAAATAGTTTTTTTATAATTTTTCAATCTTTTTTTATTAAACGAGTTATTGATTATTTTTCTTGTATAAATAAAGATTTTTTTTGCAATGAAGTAAGAAATATATTAACTATTTTACAAGAAAATTTTCATACAAAGATGACTATCGGTGCTAGAGTTTATTATGAAAAATTTCTATTAAATTATAATTTTAATACTTTTCATACTCAACATTTAAAATCTCCAAAAAAAATCGCTTTATGTATAAGTGGTGCTATGAGAGGAGTAGAGTGGGAATTAAATTTAAAAAAAGTGATAGAAAGTTTTCAGTTTGATGTTGATGTTTTTTTATTTACTTGGGATTCAAAATTTTTGTGGCCAGGTTTAAATGGAGCAGGAGGAAATTGGGCTAAAAGATTATTAGATGAAACATTATTAAAATCTATTCCTCAGGAAATTATGCATAAAAATAATTTAAAACAATATTTTCCAAATGTTTTTTCTAAATTAAATCAAGAATATTCCGTTCGGCTCGATGCTGAAAGGTTGGAAAATATAAATAACATTAAACGAGTAATTATAGAAAATCAAGAAGATTTTTTAAAAAAATATCCTTTAGATAGAAACAATTTATTTATTAATGCTTCGAAAATATGGTATTCTAATTATCAATTATTAAAATCATTGGTTCAGTATGAAGCGGAAAATAATTTTCAATACGATTTTATTATTAAAGTTAGGCCTGATGTAGAGTATAATATAAATTTTTCAATCGATAAACTTGAAAAATTATATATAAATGATCTTATGATAAAGCACCATGAAAGTTTATATGGTGGACTTAACGATAATTTTGCTGCTGGACGAAGAGGAGCAATGGAAATTTATTTATCACTATGGAAATATGGTTTTTTGAATAAATCCATAGATTTTTTTAAAAATTTTCCTAATTTTAATTCAGCTCATAATCTTTTGCAGCAATTTTGTTCTTTAATGAAAATAAATTGTATATGTTTGGAATCTAATACTATAAAGAACTTTTATTTTGTAGATTTTATACCTCCAAATTTTACTAAAGAATTGAAGTTAGATTGCAAAAGAATAAAAAATAATATTGAGCTGGAAGAAAAACTATCTAGCAGTATTGACTTTTTGTTAAAATATGAAGAATACTCTAAAAAAGGTCAATTGTATAATATGGTTAATAAGTCATGTGGTCATTTATCTTATAAAATAGGAGTGATATTAATCCATAATTCTAAAACTTTTATAGGTATATTAGGAATACCTATAAAAATTCTTGTTTGTTTGTATCATCATCGGTATCGCACTAGACATTTAATATCGAAAAATTATTATAATTGTCACTCTGAAACTATAGAAGAAAGTTTTACTTATAGACTAGGAAAGTCTTTTATACAAGCAAGTAGGAATTGGTATAAAGGTGGATATATTAAATTTTGGTTTGATTTATATAAACTTAAAAAAGAATATAAAAATAAAAAAGGCAAATAATGGCAATAAAATTTGATATACAAGAATCAAAAATTTTAAAAGGAGTGTATATTATAACTCCTAACAAATTTAGAGATTTAAGGGGTGAAATTTGGACAGCTTTTACAAGCAAGGCTGTAGATAAGCTTTTACCAAATGGATTAAAATTTATACACGATAAATTCATACATTCTAAACATAATGTTATCCGCGGTATCCATGGCGATGTAAAAACTTATAAGCTTGCCACTTGTGTTTATGGAGAAGTGCATCAAGTTGTGGTTGATTGCAGAAAAGATTCACCAACTTATTTGAAGCATGAAAGATTCATCATAAATCAAGATAATCAGCAAATCATTTTAGTTCCAGCAGGTTTTGGAAATGCTCATTATGTTAGCAGTGAAAGTGCAGTGTATTACTATAAATGTGCTTATTTAGGAGAATATATGGATGCACATGATCAATTTACTTATGCATGGAATGATGAAAGAATTGGTATAGATTGGCCAACAAATTCTCCTATTCTTTCAGAACGTGATATTTTAGCAACTAAAAATAAAGGATAAATATGGAAAAATTATTACAAGAGTTAAATGTTAATATTAAAGTTGGCAATCAATTGTCTTATCAAATTTTAATGTCAAATATTATTTCAAATTTAGATATTGATAAAAGAGATAAGGAAATTTTATTCCTATTATTACAAGATAGAGATAGAAATTATATTCGCATAAATAACAATGAGCAGTGTTATAGGAATATTGTAAATTATTTAAATCTTATTCGACCTTTGGAACTGCCTTTGTATAATTTACTAAGAATTGGTGGTAATGGAGATGGTGGTTATGTAATGTATAATGGGGGGGGGTGTATGAGCAATATTGATGCAAAAGCTCTTTCTTTAGGTGTTTCAGACAGTTCCCCTTGGGATTTGGAAATGGCTCAAAGAGGATTTGAGGTAATTGAATATGATGCTAGCATAGAAAAATGTCCTTATAGTCATGAAAATATTATTTTTCATAAAAAATTTATAGGCAATACAAATAACGAAAATACAATTACTTTAGCACAAGCTTTAAAAGATAATAATTTAGATGAGAGTAGGCCAAATATTTTGCAATGTGATATTGAAAATTGTGAATGGGATATGCTTGAAAATATTGATATAAGTATTTTAAATAAATATTTTTCACAAGTTATATTCGAATTTCATGGGTGTAATCCTGAAGAGCAAGATGGGGTTGAAAAAAGAATAAGTTTACTAAAAAAACTTAATGAATATTTTATTCCAATACATACACATTTAAATAATCACGGAAAGATTTTTTATTCTAAGGGATTATTTTTTAGCACTACCTTAGAAGTAAGTTATCTAAGAAGAAATGAGTTAAATTTAATGCAGGGTTTACATTACAGAAAAGAATGCGGAAATTTGCAAAATTTAGATTTTCCAGTTTGGCCATCTAATCCTGAAATTCCATTAAGATTTCAAGGATAAATGATGCAAAAAGATTCTAAAATTTACATAGCGGGTCATAGTGGTCTTGTGGGCAGTGCTATACTTAATGAACTTAAGCAACAAGGTTATAAAAATCTTGTTTTTAAAACTCACTTTGAGCTCGATTTAACAAACCAAAAGGCTGCGGCTGATTTTTTTGAGAGAGAAAAGCCAGAATATGTTATTTTAGCAGCAGCTAAAGCGGGTGGAATTCTAGCTAATAATACTTATCGTGCTGATTTTATTTATCAAAATTTAATGATAGAGTGCAATGTTATTCATAATGCTTATTTGCATAAAGTAAAAAAGCTACTTTTCATAGCTTCAACTACAGTTTATCCTAAAAATGCAACATTACCAACTAGTGAAGATCAAATGTTAAGTGGAGATCTTGAGTATACTAACAAACCTTACGCAATTGCTAAAATTTCAGGCTTGATGCTTTGTGAAAGTTATAATTTGCAATACAATACAAATTTTATAGCAATCACTCCTACAAATTTATATGGCAATAACGATAAATTTGATCTTGAAAAATCTCATGTATTGCCTGGAATTTTAAGAAAAATGCATTTAGCGAAGCTTTTAAATGAAAAACGATATGAGGACTTATTAAATGATTTAAAATTTGATTCCATTGAAGAAGCTAAGAATTATTTAAAAAAATTTGGTGTAGATGAGAATAATGTTGAAATTTGGGGTAGTGGAAAACCGACAAGAGAATTTTTACATAGTCAAGATTTAGCAAATGCTTGTTTATTTATCATGAATAATATAGATTTTAAAGATTTAAAAGGTGGTAATACTGAGATTATCAACACTCATTTAAATATAGGCCCACATAAGAATATCACTATTAAAGAATTAGCAGAATTAATCAAAAATATAGTAGGATTTAAGGGAAATTTAGTTTTTAATTTAAATCGCCCAGATGGTGCAATGCAGAAATTTACAGATTGCTCAAAAATTCATTCTTTAGGTTGGAAACATAAAATTGATTTAGAAAAAGGAATTCAAATGATGTATGAATGGTATAAAAATAATCAAGAAACTCAGAATAATAATAACAGCTCGATTAGATGGGGGGGGGGATTAAACTTTGAATACTTTATCTTTTCAAACATTCAATCTTTTTATACAAATAATATTTATGATTTTGCAAATTCTACAAAAAGGGTTTGCAATGCTTAAAGATTCTAAAATTTATATAGCAGGGCATGGTGGCACTTTAGGAAAAACTCTTTATAATACACTTATAGATGAGGGTTTTAATAATATTATCGTAAAAACAAGAAAAGAATTAGATTTAGTAGATCAAAAAGCTGTGACTGATTTTTTCGCAAAAGAAAAACCAGAATATGTTTTTTTATGTGCTGCCAAGCTTGATACCTTAGGGCTTTTTACTCCAGCCGATGTAATTTATGAAAATAGCGTACTTCAAGCAAATATTATTCATTCATCTTATCAAAATAATGTTAAAAAGCTTGTTTTTTATGGATCTGCTTGGGCTTACCCTCAAAAAGCTATAAATCCTATTAAAGAAGAGAATTTATTAGATGGAAAGCTAGATTTAAAAGCCATTGCATATGGTTTGCCAAAAATTATAGGAACAAAAATGTGCGAAAGTTATAACTTACAATATGGAACAAATTTTATCACTTTATATCTTGCAAACCTGTATGGAGAGACAACCGAGTTTGATTTACAAAAAGCAAAAGTTTTACCGGCTTTACTTCGCAAATTTCATTTAGCAAAACTTTTAGATGAAAATAAAATTGATGAGGTTCTAAAGGATTTGCAAATGAATTCCTTAGAGCAAGCAATGGAATATTTACAAAAATTTGGTGTAAGTAAAGATAGCGTAGAAATTTGGGGTGGCGGTAGTGTAATTAGGGAATTTATTCATGCAAAAGATTTAGCTGATGCTTCTATTTATGTGATGAAAAATATAGATTTTAAAGATATTGTTTCATCTAATGAACCGCATTTTAATGTAGGAAGTGGGGAATTTTTAAGTATAAAAGAACTTGCTTTTTTGATTAAAAATATTGTTGGATTTAAGGGTGAAATTATGTTTAACAATTCAAAACCAGATTCTACAATGGATAGAATGTTAGATAGTTCAAGGTTGCAAAATTTAGGCTGGAAGGCAAAAATCAAGCTTGAAGACGGCATTAAAATGATGTACGAATGGTATTTAAAAGAGCAAAATATAAGACAATAGGAACAGTTATGAAAAAAACAGCATTAATCACAGGATTTACAGGGCAAGTTGGCTCGCAAATGGCAGATTTTTTGCTAGAAAATACGGATTATGATGTTATAGGTATGATGCGTTGGCAAGAACCTATGGACAATATCTATCACTTAAGTGATAGGATCAATAAAAAAGATAGAATAGGTATTTTTTATGCAGATTTAAATGATTACTCTAGTCTTCAAAAACTTTTTGAGAGTCAAAGACCGGATGTGATCTTTCATTTGGCCGCACAGTCTTACCCAAAAACTTCTTTTGACATACCTATAGAAACATTACAAACAAATATCATAGGCACAGCAAATATTTTGGAAAACATTAGAATTTTAAAGGCAAAAGATGGATATGACCCTGTAGTGCATATCTGCTCTTCAAGTGAAGTTTATGGTAAAGCAAAAGTAGGGATTAAACTTAATGAAGAAACAGCTTTTCACGGTGCAAGTCCTTATAGTATAAGCAAAATCGGCGCTGATTATTTGGGAAGATTTTATGGTGAAGCTTATAACATTCGCACCTTTGTTACAAGAATGGGAACACATAGTGGTCCAAGACGTTCTGATGTGTTTTTTGAAAGTACAGTTGCAAAACAAATTGCTTTAATTGAAGCGGGTTATCAAGAGCCTGTTGTTAAGGTTGGAAATCTTTCGAGTGTAAGAACCTTTCAAGATTGTCGTGATGCTATAAGGGCTTATTATCTACTTTCTCTTGAGAGTCAAAAGGGTAATATTCCTTGCGGAGAAGCTTTTAATATAGCAGGAGAAGAGGCTTTTAAGCTTCCTGAAGTTATAGATATACTTTTAGGATTTTCTACAAGAAAAGATATAAAAATAGAACAAGATGAAGAAAGACTACGTCCTATTGATGCAGACTATCAAATGTTTGACAATACTAAAATCAAAAACTATATCAGCTGGAAGCCAGAAATTGCAGCTAGAAAAATGTTTGAGGATTTGTTAAATCATTGGAGAGATGAGATAAAAAAAGGAAGGATTCCTTTAAATAGATGAAAACCATACGCACGCAAACTCCTCTCCGCCTTGGTTTAGCAGGTGGGGGGACTGATATAAATTTATATTGTGATAAATACACAGGTTATGTTTTAAATGCGACTATATCTTTATACATACATTGTACTTTGATCGAAAGAGAAGATGCAAAAATCATTTTTGATTCTCCTGATACAAATTCTTACTCTGAGTACGAAAGTAAAGAATTCTTAGGAGATGATGGAAAATTAGATATTTTTAAAAGTATTTATAATCGCATTGTAAAAGATTTTACAAAAAAACCTTTAAGTTTTTCTTTGCATACATACTCAGATGTACCAAGTGGTAGTGGTTTGGGCGGAAGCTCAACTTTGGTTGTAGGGGTTATAAAAGCCTTTGCAGAATGGCTTAATCTACCTTTAGGAGAATATGAAATCGCTAAGCTTGCTTATGAGATAGAAAGAGAAGATTTAGGCATAGTAGGCGGAGCACAAGATCAATACGCCGCAACTTTTGGTGGCTTTAATTTTATGGAATTTTATGATAATAAAAGAGTCATTGTTAATCCTTTGCGTATTAAAAACTGGATAGCTAGTGAGCTTGAAGCTAGAACTGTGCTTTATTTTACAAATATTACAAGAGAAGCAAAAGATATAGAAGAACATAAAAAAGGAAAGCTCGGAGATGAAAAATCCCTTGAAGCTATGCACGCTATAAAACAAGATGCTATAAAGATGAAAGAAGCTTTGTTTAAGGCGGATTTTGATGCTTTGGCACAAATTTTAGGCAAGTCTTGGCAGTCAAAAAAAATCATTTCAGAAATCGTTAGCAATGATGAGCTTGAAAGAATTTATAAACTAGCTATAGATAATGGAGCTTATAGTGGCAAAACTAGTGGAGCAGGAGCAGGTGGATTTATGTTTTTCTTTGTGGATCCTACAAAAAAATACAACTTAATCAAAGCTTTAAGCAAAGAGCAAGGTTATGTGCAAGATTTTTCATTTACAAAAGAGGGGGTTAAATCATGGAGAATTTAAATTCCTATATAAAAGAACATTTTACAGATTCTATTTTAGCAAAAGAGCAAATTTTAAAAGATGAGAATTTAATAACTCTTATTAAGAATGCTTCATTAGAAGTCATAAAAGCTTATAAAAATGGTAACAAAACTTTACTTGCAGGAAATGGTGGTAGCGCAGCAGATGCACAGCATATTGCAGGGGAATTTGTAAGTAGATTTTATTTTGATAGACCAGGGATCGCAAGTATTGCACTTTCAACGGACACGAGTATATTAACTGCTATTAGCAATGATTATGGTTATGAAAATTTGTTTGCAAGACAAGTGCAAGCTCAAGGAGTTAAGGGAGATGTTTTTATAGGAATTTCTACAAGTGGAAATAGTAAAAATATTTTAAAGGCTTTAGAGCTTTGCAAGCAAAAAGAAATCATAAGCATAGGCTTAAGCGGAGCTAATGGCGGGGCTATGAATGAGCTTTGTGATTATTGTATCAAAGTGCCTTCAACTTGCACTCCAAGAATTCAAGAAGCGCATATTTTAATAGGACATATTATTTGTGCTATCGTTGAAGAAGAGCTTTTCGGCAAAGGTTTTTCTTGCAAGCAATAATACTTTGTGGCGGCTTAGGAACAAGGCTTAAAAGTGTTATAAAAGACATTCCAAAGCCTATGGCACCGATAAATGATAAGCCTTTTTTAGAATTTATTTTTGAGTATCTTAAAAAGCAAGGCATAAAAGAAGTTATCTTAGCGGTATCATACAAATATGAAGTGATAAAAGAGTATTTTAAAGATGAGTTTTTAGGCATAAAAATAAAATACGGTATAGAAAAAGAGCCTCTAGGAACGGGTGGAGCTATAAAAGAGGCTTTGAAATTTATAAAAAATGAAGTTTATGTTTTAAATGGCGATACTTTTTTTGGCATAGATTTAAGCAAATTAAAGCTAAATGGAAGTAAAATTTGCCTTGCTTTAAAACAAATGAATGATTTTGATAGATATGGCACAGTAAATGTTAATGAGCAAGGTTTTGTGATTTCTTTTGAGGAAAAAATATTTAAAAAGCAAAGTTTAATCAATGGTGGAATTTATCTTTTAACTAAAGATATTTTTAATGAATTTGATTTAGAGAAAAAATTTTCTTTTGAAGAGTTTTTACAAGAAAATTGTGAAAAATTAAAGACTAGAGCTGAAATTTTTAATGATTATTTTATAGATATTGGTGTGCCTAGTGATTACGAAAGGTTTAAAAATGAACAATAAAAATGTAGTTTTGCTTGATGATGGCAATAATTCTATAAACTAAATTAATTTTAAAAATTAAAAAATAAATTATAATATTTAAGGAATTATTTATGAAAAAAATTGTTTTATTGGGCGCAAGCAATTCGTTGGTTTTTAATGGTTTGCAACTTGGCTTAAGGCAAGAAAATATCACATTGTATAATTTGTCTTTAGGTGGAAGTTCTGCATTATCGAAAATATATACATTACATAAGCAAGAAAATATTAAAATAATCAAAGAAGCTGATTTAATAATTGTGGAAACTAATATAGTAGATTTATATGAAGTTATCTGTCAAAATATGACTATTGAGCAGTCTTATAGAAATATTAACTGGTTATTTGAGGAATTATTTTTTTTAAATATCAAAGTAGTTGATTTATTATTATTTGAACAACATTTTTTTAATCAACATAATAAACTCGCCAATATTATTCATTCTGCACACAAACAATGTTGTCAAAAATATGGATTTAATTTTATAAGTGTTCATGACTTTTATATAAATAAAAATATCCATTATTTTTATTTATCGCATCCAGATCCAGCTCATCAAATTTCTACAATTATGTATAATCTTGGAAAAAATATTGCACATAATATAGAGAATTTTTATCCTCCTAGAATACTGAATATGTGTAAAATTAACCCCAACTTTTCTATTTGTACCCCAGATATGTTTATATGCGATAAAGAAGATATAATTTTAACAGAGGAAAAAGATTTACAACATAGAGAAAAAGTATATTATTTAAAAAATGATATAAAATTACAATTTCCACATACTTTCATTAATTATTATATATGTGCAATACATGTATGGAATAAGGTAAAATATGCTAAAACTAATGATCAGATTAGAAAAACTTATTCTAGCATAGTTATACAAAATCTAAAAAAAAGTATAGTTAAGAATGCAGCGGCTTATAATTATTGTTTTGGATTTTATGAAACTAATTTTATAATTGATAAGCAATCATATATTTTCTTTAATTATAACAATTTACCTCATACCGAAAATTCAGCAGGCACTCTTTTAATTAATAATAAAATCAATGTTTTAAATTTTTTTGGCGTATCCGCTTTTCTATTAGCTGATCAAAATGGAAAATTTGACTTTAGTGAAGAAATTAAACTTATACAAAATGAAAATATTACAATTGACAAAGAATATGATTTTACTTATTTAGTTCCTCCAGTAGAGGATTATAAAACAGCTATAGAAGAATATAATTTTAGAATGGATCCAGTTAAATTAGTTCCTTTGCAAAAACAAATCAAAGAAAAAGATAATATCATCTCTACTTTAAATCAAGAAAAAACAACCCTACAAAATGAACTTAATTCTTTTCCTATTAAAAAACAACGTTTAGAATTAGCTAATCTAGAACAAGATTTGATTATTAAAAAATTAGAAAGTAAAAAACTTGCTAAATCTTTGGGTATAAAAATGAGCATAATAAATCCTAAAATTACTTTTATTCAAGCTAATTCAGCTAAAGCTCGTATTCAAAACCATCTGTCCTATAAACTAGGACAAGCTTTAATCGCTAATTCAAAAAGTATATTAGGATATATAAGAATACCTTATGTATTATCTTATATAAAAGACAAACATAAATTTGAACAAAAAGCCTATGAAGAAAAAATAAAAGAAAATCCAAATTTAGCTTTACCTCCTTTAGAAACTTATCCTGACTATAATGAAGCTTTAAAAGAAAAAGAATGTTTTACTTATAAACTAGGCGAAGCTTTAATGCAGGCTAATAAAAATTGGTATGGGGGGGGGGTATATCAAATTTATATTCAAAGATGTGCCTAGGTTGAAGAGGGAGTTTGGGAAGAAGGGGTGAAATTTACAAAAAATAAGAAAGAGTTAAGAATTTCTTATTTTTTTAAACCGTTCGCTGATTTCTAACTTTTGAACAATCTCTACTTTGGTTGGTATTTTATAGCTAGCTAGTTTATCTTTGCAAAATAGTCTTATTTCCTTTTTGGCTTCTAAATTAGCAGGATTTTCATTTTGTTCTAATACAATCTTTACACAGACACTTTGGCCCGTTAGAGGATTATTTTGTCCATAGACTAAACAATCTTGTATAAATGGTATTTGCATTAATATACCCTCTACTTCTTGGGGTAATACTTTTTCTCCGCCAACATTAATAACTTCTTTGTTTCTTCCGATAATTTTAATATATTCTTCACCATTTTCATTAATCACTTCAACCAAATCGCCAGTAGCAAAGTATCCATCATTTGTAAAAACAGAGTTATCAGCATTTAAATAACCCAAACTTTGCATATTGCTTTTTAAAAATAGCTCGTTGTTGATAATTTTATATGCTATATTTTCCAATTTAAAGTAATTTCCGAAGCTTTTTGTTTGAGCTATGCCTACTTCGCTTGTACCAAAGGTTTGATGAAATTTAACTTTTGGAAAAGTTTGTTTTAATTTTACAAGCAAAGCTTCTGGCATTTTTTCTGTGCCATAGCTAATAATCTTTAAAGAGCTTAAATTATATTTTTCAATTACATTTGCTACCAACATTAAACTAAGTAAAGAAGGTGAAGCAGGTAAGAGTGAAATTTGATATTTTTCTATGGTTTGAGCTAGAGCTTCAATATTTTTTCTTTCCTTTATAGCAATTGCACAAGCATTCATACTAAGACAGTTAAACAAAGTATTTAAACCACCTATATGATCAAACATTAAAAACAATAAAATATTAAGTTTTTTTGATTTTTTATTAAGATAGGCATTTAAAATCTTATCAAGATTATGCACCATAGCTTTAGGTTTACCTGTGCTGCCACTTGAAAATAAAATTAAACCAGGTTTGTTATCATCTATGAGTTTTTGGATTAAATCATGATTGTTACAATGTTTTTTCTGTAGCTCGTATTGATTGTTTTTAAATAAAATATCGCAATTAACTTCGGCAAGTTTGTTGTCAATCTCACTTTCATTGATAAATGGAATGATTATTTTATTAAGCTCAATACATGCTAAAAATAAACTTATACTTTCAAAATCATAATCTCCTGTAATACCCACAATATTTATATCTTTAAGCTTTGTTAATAAATTGATTTTATTGATGATGTTATTATACAAATCATTGTAAGTATATTTTTGTTCTTCATAGATTAAAGCATATTGCTCTTGATTTTTATTAAAAACTTTATTTAAAAAGATATTTTTAAATTTATCCATTTACTCCACCTAGATATATTATCTGCCCTGTTATAAAATCACTTTTTTCATTAATAAAAAAATCAATCACATTAGCAAGGTCTTGAAAATTTCCGAATCTTTTTATAGCTTGTTTATTAAGTAAATCTTGTATTTTATCTTTTGGGACATTTTTAATTAAATCAGTAGGAACTGGGGTAGGTCCTATGGCATTGCAAGTAATGCCAAATGAACTTAATTCTTTAGCACAAACTTGAGTTAAATTGCAAATAGCTGCTTTTGATGCAGCATATATAGCTTCCCCTTCCAACCTTAAAGCAACTGCAACAGTAGAAAAATTTACAATCCTATAAGGCATAGCAACTTGTTCTTTTTTATAAGTTTGACTCATAATCTTTGAAACTTCTCTTATAAACAAAAAACTACCATAGACATTAGTTTTAAAAATATTATCTAAGCTTTTAAATGGAGTGGTTAATATATGATTCATAGCTGCTATGCCAGCATTATTAATTAAAATATCAATTTTTCCAAATTCTTTTTTTATACTTCTTACCATAGAAACTACAGTTTTTTCATCGCAAACATCTAATTCAAAATGTCTATAATTTTTATGATTTATACTTGCTTTACCTCTTGAGCAACCACAAACTATATGATTTTTTGCTAAATAATATTCACTTAATTCTTTGCCTATGCCTTTTCTAGTTCCTGTGATAATGATAATTTTTTGCATCATTCTTGCTCTTGGAGTTTTTTAACTATATAATTGGTCAAGCTTTCAACGTCTTTAAATGGAGAATTTCTTGCACTCATCATTTTTTCATCTGCTAAAATGATTTCTTTATTAAATTCTCTACTTAAAAGTTCTTCCAAATCAGCAACTAAATTTACTAGAGCTAGCGAGTCTAAACAACCACCAAAACCATTATATAATTTTGTATGTTCATCTGCTATTTTTAATTCATCTACTTCATATTCATCTGCTGATGATCGAAGTGTTTGTATAATATGTTGTTGAATTTTATTTTTCATCTAACAAATCCTTTGTTGTGTGTTTGATTAAATAATTTATATTTTATTATATATGAGATATAATTATACTTAAAAAGTATAACAAATTATCAATATGGGAAAATGTAATGAGAAAAAATAAAATTTTAATAATGGGTGCAAGCAATTCTATATTACCTGGCGGACTTAGAGCTGGTTTAAGTCAAAGTAATGTTGATTTCGATAATTTATCAATAGGTGGGTCAATTGCTTCTAGTAAAATTTATACAATATTGAAATATAAACAACGTATAAAAGAAGCAGATTTAGTGATTTTAGAATGTAACTTAGCAGATGTTGATAGGGTTGTATTTGATGATATTGGTTTTGAAGAGTGTATTAGAAATACTTGTTGGCTATATGAAGAATTATATAAAATTAATGAAAAAGTTTTAAATCTTTTGTTGGTAAATACTCACAAGAATGAAGTTGAAAAATATATAAGAAATATTCATAAGTTGTTGTGTAATAAATATGGATTTAATAGTATAGATATGCATAGTTATTACGAAAGTAGAGAAATTTTAAATTTTTTCTTATCGCATCCAGATCCAGCTCATCAAATTTCTACAATTATGTATAATCTTGGAAAAAATATAGTAACCAATATAGAAAATTTCAAAAAATCAAAAATAAATATAAAACAACACAATCCTCTATTTTTGTATTTAACACCTCTTGATTTGGATTTAATCGAAGGTAATTTACAATACTCTTTAAAAAAACATCCATTGTTTCAAGAATGTCAAACATATAGAATAGAATTAAATACTAAATTGAAATTTCCAACAAAGTATAGTAATTTCATTTTAATAGGGATGCACACATATAATGAAGAATTAAAAATAAAAAATTGGATGAAAAAAAGACAAAGTTACGGAAATATTGCAATAACTAATGATACATGTTGTATTGTAAAAGCAGCAGCATGCTATAATACTTTTTTAGATATAAAAAAACATTTTATAATTGATAAGAATACTTATATTAAATTTGAAACAAATAAACCTGCAACAGAAAATTCTTTTATGGTAGTTTTTTCCGAAAATAAGAAAAATACGTTAAATTACATCGACGTATCCGCTTTTCTATTAGCTGATCAAAATGGAAAATTTGACTTTAGTGAAGAAATTAAACTTATACAAAATGAAAATATTACAATTGACAAAGAATATGATTTTACTTATTTAGTTCCTCCAGTAGAGGATTATAAAACAGCTATAGAAGAATATAATTTTAGAATGGATCCAGTTAAATTAGCTCCTTTGCAAAAACAAATCAAAGAAAAAGATAATATCATCTCTACTTTAAATCAAGAAAAAACAACCCTACAAAATGAACTTAATTCTTTTCCTATTAAAAAACAACGTTTAGAATTAGCTAATCTAGAACAAGATTTGATTATTAAAAAATTAGAAAGTAAAAAACTTGCTAAATCTTTGGGTATAAAAATGAGCATAATAAATCCTAAAATTACTTTTATTCAAGCTAATTCAGCTAAAGCTCGTATTCAAAACCATCTGTCCTATAAACTAGGACAAGCTTTAATCGCTAATTCAAAAAGTATATTAGGATATATAAGAATACCTTATGTATTATCTTATATAAAAGACAAACATAAATTTGAACAAAAAGCCTATGAAGAAAAAATAAAAGAAAATCCAAATTTAGCTTTACCTCCTTTAGAAACTTATCCTGACTATAATGAAGCTTTAAAAGAAAAAGAATGTTTTACTTATAAACTAGGCGAAGCTTTAATGCAGGCTAATAAAAATTGGTATGGGGGGGGGTATATCAAATTTATATTCAAAGATGTGCCTAGGTTGAAGAGGGAGTTTGGGAAGAAGGGGTGAAATAAGAAATTTTTTAAATTTTCACAAAGCATAAGAAATTGTAATAATAGATTTTTTAATGTAAAATTTGTTAAAATGTTTATAAATTAAGATGATATCTTAACAAAGGGAGATAATTATGACTAGCGAATTGAAAAGAAATATAACTTCATTTACAGGAATTGTTGGGAGTGAAAAAATAAATGATCTTTGTAAAATTAAAAATGAAAGGAAATGGAACGATTATAGAGAAAGATATGAGAAACTTTCCAGATTAGAGATAATTCAAAATTTTCCTATTCAGATTGATTTTGAACTTAATGCTACTTGTAATCTTAGATGTCCAATGTGTCCATTATCTGTCGAGTTAAATAGTGAAAAAAAGCAATATAAATTTCCGTTTGAATTATTTTGTAAAATTATTGACGAAGGAGTAAAATATGGGCTAGAGGCTGTAAGATTAAACTATTTAAACGAGCCACTTTTAAGAGATGATTTGGAGGATTTTATTTTTTATGCAAAAAACAAAGGTGTTCAAGATATTTATTTTTCAACAAATGGTATGCTTCTTAACAAGGAAAGAATAAAGTCTCTTATAGCAGTGGGTCTAGATAGAATTCAAATTTCTATTGATGCAAACTCTGAAAAACTTTACAAAAAAATTAGACCTGGTGGAAATTATAATCAAGTTCTTTCTAATATTTTAACTTTAGTGGAGTTAAAAAAAGAGATGAAAAGTTTAACTCCTCTAGTAAGGGTAAACTTTGTTCGTACAGAAATTAATGAACATGAATTAGATAATTTTATTGATTTTTGGAAAAATAAAGTAGATATGATAGGTGTTCAAGAAATGGTTAAGCCGCCAAAAAGTACACAAGAATTATTTAGTAGGACAACTGAAAGAAAAAAGAAATTTCAATGTTCTCAGCCATATAAATTATTAGTATTTACAGCAGAAGGGAAAGTTCTCCCTTGTTGTAATTTTTATGGTGAAGAGATGCCATTGGGGAATATTTATGATTTTTTAAGAGAAAATCAGATAGAAGATGGGAATATCTTAAAATATTTTTGGAGTCATGCTAAAATAAAACAATTAAGAGAATTGCATAAAAAATGCGATTATGCCAAGAATCCTATTTGTAAAAAATGCATAGAAGGTGCATTATATGAATAGTATAAAATATATTTCGCGAAAAAAATGTGTTATTAGCAATACAGAATTAGAGTTTTTATCTAAAGATACATTTCCTTTATTTTGCGGCTGTGTTGAAACTGATTTGAAAGATGATTTGATTTGTGAACAAGAATGGGCTATTTCAAAATATGGCGTAATTCAACTTAAAAATCTTATTCCACTAGAATTATTGTATAAAAATGGACATAATTCTGGAACGATTGGAGAACTTTGGGAAGAACATCATAAAAAATTCGCAGATTTTATTGTAGAAAATAATCCTAAAAGTATTTTAGAAATAGGCGGAGGACATGGAAAGCTTTCACAGAATTGCTTAAATTTATTGGATTTAAATTGGACTATAGTTGAACCAAATTCTAAAAATAAATATGAAAATGTTGACTATATAGATGGATTTTTTTGTAAGGAAATTTTTAATAATAAAAAATTTGATACTATTGTTCATAGTCATACCTTTGAACATATTTATGATCCATGTAAATTTTTAGAAGAAATTTCTTTTATTTTAGCAAATGGTGATAAAATGATATTTTCTTTACCAAATATGCAAAAATGGCTTAGAAATAAATTTCCCAATTGTTTTAATTTTGAGCATACTATACTTCTAAGTGAATGTGTTTTAGAATTTTTGTTGCATAAATACAAATTTAAAATTCTTGATAAAAAATATTTTAAGGAACATAGTATTTTTTATTGTATTTGTAAAGATGAAAGTATTAATAATGAGAAAGCAACTTTGAAAAATCAGTACGAAGAAAATAAAAAATTATTTTTGGATATGAAAGAATATTATCGAGAAAAAATTGTTGAGTTAAATAAAGTTCTAGAAAATACTACTAAAAAAGTCTATCTTTTTGGGGCGCATTTATTCTCCCAGTACCTAGTTTTTAAAGGGTTAAAAACCAATAAAATTGTGAATATTTTAGACAATGACTTAAATAAACAAGGAAAAAGACTATATGGTACTAGCTTTATGGTTGAATGTCCAAAAAATTTAAAACATAATGATAATTGTTTAGTTATTTTAAATGCTGGTATTTATAATGATGAGATAGAAAAGGATATTATAAGAAACATTAATAGTAATGTAGAGATTATAAAATGTTAAATATAAATAATGTGGACAGTTTAGTTAAAAAAGCTATAGATAATTGGAGTTATGAATTTATTGACAAATTTTTAAATAAAGAAAATTTATCTGATGAATATTTACTTTTAGTATATAAATTAGGGAAATATGATTTTTTATTACAAAATTTTGATTATATTAATAAATTATCATTATTTTTAGGTATTGATTCTAAAGACTTATATGATTTTATGTCTTTATGTTTAAAGCAAAAGTCTATAAATGAGAATTTCTTATCTGGTAAATATAAGACTTCATATATAGGATTTTTATCTTCTCGTTTAGATATTATAAATTATGAAGATTGCCAACTATTTTTAAAAATTTTAAATGAAGTAAGAAATTCTCAAGATTTAATCTTACAGTCTTTTTTTTTAAAAAATTCAATAGATTTTTTTTACATCAATTCAAGTAATATTTTTTTTAGAGATGGAATTTATTTTATTATGCTAGAAATTATATACAGTAATTTTTTAAATACTTTAGGTGGAAGATTGTATTATGATAAATTAAGAGTTATTGCAGGAGAATATTTTTATCAAAAAAAATCTTATTCAGGAAGTAGGATAGCTTTATGTCTAAATGGGCAGTTAAGACCTGGTTGGCGTGATAGTATTAAAGCGTTAATTGATTCTTTCTCTCATCTTGGCAATATTGATGTTTTTATATACTCTTGGAATATGGAAAATCTATGGCCAGGTTCTGGTGGAAATGGTATAGGATGGATTAGAAGATTTTTTCATCCTATGCTTCATAGATGTCCTCCTGAACTCATAATGTCTAATATCGATTTTTCTAAGAAATTTCCGAATGTTTTTAATGTAATTTCAAAAGAATTGAATAAAACAATTTCTATTAAAGATATATTGATTTTAAATAATAAAATAAAAAAAGTGACTTTAGAATCATATTCTAAAGTTGTTAATCGTTTAGGGGAATTAAAAAATGATTCTAAAATATATTATGGAATCTACCAAGTTTATAAAAGTATGGAAGAATATGAAAAGCAAAATAATTTTAAATATGATTTTATTATACGTGTTAGACCTGATTATGTTATAGAAAAGAATGATATAAAAATTGAAGACTTGCATTTATTAGAGTTAAATGATATCTATGATGCAAGGTATTTTTGTGGTCTAGATGGAAGTTTGCAAATAGGTAGAAGAAATGCAATGGAAATTTATATGAAAACTTGGGCATATGCTAAAGAAAATAAAGAAAATCCTTATTTTAATACATTTCTTAAAAATTTTCCGCAAACTTGTATGAGTCCAGGAAATGGATTTTTATCGCATTATTTTTTAAGCCAATGGGTAGATTTTTTAAAACTAAGAGTAGTGAAAATGAATATAAAATTTTCATATCTTAATAATTTTTTATTTGATAATATAAGTTTTCCAGATGTAAAGAATGAACTAAATAAAGATATTTGGCATATTAAAAAAAATAAGATATTTAATGAAGTTCAGATTGGTAAAATTATTGATTTTTTTGATTTAATTGCTAAGAAATATAAAATAATTTCTAAAAATCACAGTAATTTAGCAAAAACAAAAATACAAAATCACTTAGCATATAAATTAGGTCAAGCCATAATAGATAATTCAAAAAGTATATGGGGATATATAAAAATGCCTTTTGTCTTATTCTATATACGATACAAGCATCAAAAAGAACAGCTTGATTATATTCAAAGAAGAAAAATAAATCCAGAGTTAGTTTTACCTCCTTTGGAAGATTGTTCTGATTATGAAGAGGCATTAAAAATTAAGAATTATTTTTCATATAAATTAGGTGAAGCTTTTATTAAAGCAAGCAAAAATTGGTATAAAGGTGGGTATATCAAATTTATATTCAAAGATGTGCCTAGATTGAAGAGGAAATTGGATTAGGCGTTCTTTTTAGTTCGAGTATTTTTTATTTTATAATAAAAATTTCTTTTTCCATGGTAATAATATCTCCTTTATATCCTTTTTTTCTCAAAGATTTTATAATTTCTTCTTCATATAAAGGCGCTGCTATGATAATGGCTTTAAGGTCTTTAAAATTTTCTATATTTGGTTCTTGAATGATAATTGAAGAATTTTGCAAATACATCCCATGTTTTCTTGCATCAAGATCAAAACATTTTTTAATTTTAATACAATTTGCTTGATTGATATAGCAAGGCAAAGAGCAACCTTGAGAACCAGCTCCATAGATTCCTATAGAGTTATGGTTATTTAATAAATTATTTAATTTTTGAATGTTTAAACTAAATTTCTCGGCAGTATTATCAAATAATTCTATTGGATATATGGTATTTTGTGGTTTAGATAACTCTTTTTTAAAAATTAAGCCTAATATATCGCCATTATGTAAAATTATATCTTCTAGTAAAGTAAAATTAAGTTTTAACATCACATTAATAATTGTGTTTTTTGAGTAGTATCCACAATGATCATTATAAATATCATAAAACCTAGAGTATTGAACCGATTTTGAAAAATTTGGAATTTCTATATATACTAATCCATCATTTTTCAGTAGTTTTGCAACATCGCTTAAGAAATGAAATGGAGTATTAATATGTTCTAATAAATGTCTAAAAATTATTAAATCAATTTTATCTTTTAATGTTGTTTTTAATGTATTAAAATTAAAAAACCCTTGTATATGTTTAAGATTATTTATATTTTCCATTTCTAAAGAAATTAAAGATGGGTCAATGGTGTACATAAATTTTATATCATGTATGAGAGCATTTACCATATCTCCGCTTCCTGGAGCGATTTCTAAGCAAGTACTGTTTTTGTCGATATATTTTAACAAATTTTCTTTGATTAATTTTGTCGTATTATTCATAGCTTTTGATACTATTTTTCTAGAAAGGTAGGTTTTGTTTTGATATTCTTGTGAGATTTTATTTAAGTCAAATGTAGAATTAAATACATAGCCACAATTTTGACATTGCACTAGAGTTATAATATTGTTACCTTTACAATACCCCCCCCCCGCAGCTACTATTGCTATCATCAAGGTTGTTAATAAATTGTTTAGTATCAAACTTTACAGTTGAAGTAAAAGCATTTAAAGTCTTAAAAAGTTCTTTTTGATTGTTTTTGTTTTGACATAATGGACAGTGCATAATTTTCCTTTTTTATAAAATTCTTTTAGATTTTTCCATATATTATATAAAATATGTTAATATTGTTCTTTTTGTATAGAAAATAAATATGAAATTATAAAAAACTAAGTGTAAAATCATGAAAACTCTACTTATTGATTTGGATGGAACTTTAACAATTGATGAAGAGAATGTTGATTATATTGATAAAAAGCCAAATTTTGATTTAATTCAAACTTTAAAAGAGTATAAAAAACAAGGCTTTAAAATCAATATTTTCACAAGTCGTAACATGCGTACATTTAATGGCGATCTTGAAAAAATTAAATTTCATACTTTGCCTATCATTATTTCTTGGCTTAAAAAACATGATGTACCGTATGATGAAATAATCATAGGTAAACCTTGGTGTGGGTATGAAGGATTTTATGTTGATGATAAAGCCATTCGTCCGTCCGAATTTATAAGTTTAAATTATGAGCAAATTAAAGAACTTTTAAAAAAAGAAAATCCTCATAAAGATGGCGGTAATAAATGATACTCATAACTTCTGCGAAATATTCATCTTCTGATTTTACTTTAGAATTTGGAAAAATTCCTCCATCTTTTTTACCGCTTGGTAATAAAAGATTGTATGAATATCAAATAGAGCTTTTTAAAAATTGTAATCAAAAAGTTTTTTTATCTTTACCCAGCGATTTTAAGTTAAGTAAATTTGATGAGAAAAAATTAAAAGAACTTAATGTTGAAATTTTATTTGTGCCAAATAATTTATCTTTAGGTGAATCTGTGGTTTATTGTTTAAATGTTTGTTGTGCTTTTGATGAAAAACTTTATATTTTACACGGGGATACTTTTTTCAAAGAACTTGCATTCAAAGAAAATTCTTTACAGGTTGCAAAAGTTAAGGAAAATTATGATTGGGCTTATTTGGATAATGAATTTCATACACCGTTAAAAACAATAGAAGATGATTTGATTTTAGCAGGAGCTTATAGTTTTTCTCATCCTCAGTTTTTGATAAAATGTATAGTTGAAAGTAGTTATTCTTTTGTAGACGGTATAAAATCTTATTCTAAAGCTTATGCTTTTGATATTATAAAAAATGATACTTGGCTTGATTTTGGTCTTATAACAAGTTATTTCCACTCTAAAAAAGCTGTAAGCACACAAAGAAATTTTAACAATATAGATATTTCAAATGGCTATATAAAAAAGTCTTCTTCTTGGCAAGAAAAAATAAAAGCAGAGATTAATTGGTTTGATAATTTGCCCAAAGAACTATTTATCTATACCCCTAAAGTTATAACTTATGAGGATAGTTATGAAATAGAATATATTTGCAATAATACTTTAGCAGAATTGTATGTTTTTGGAAAATTACCTAGTTATGTTTGGAAAAGAATATTTAAGTCTTTAAAAGAATTTTTAGATAAGTTGCATTCTTTTAAAAGCAATGATAAAGATATAAATTTTAATTGTAAGGAAAAAACTTTAAAAAGATTGCAAGAATTTAGCATGCAAAGTGGAATTGATTTGCACAAAAATATTGTTATCAATTCAAAATCTTATCCAAGTATTTTGACTTTAGTAGATAAGCTTGATTTTTATATGAACGATATTGATGAATTTTCATTAATACATGGAGATTTTTGTTTTTCAAATATTATGTATGATTTTAGAGCTGGTGCCATAAAAACCTTTGATCCAAGAGGGTTTGATTTTAATGGAAAAATTACCCCTTATGGAGATAAAAAATATGATTTTGCAAAATTAGTTCATTCTGTTTTTGGGCTTTATGATTTTATTATTGCAGGATTTTTTGAGTGTAAAGTTAATAACGATAATATAGAGTTTTTTATAGAAGAAGATAAAAATATTTTGGATATTCAAAAAGAATTTTTAGATGTGTTTGATATAGATGATAATATTAAAGCTTTGACTTTGCATTTGTTTTTATCTATGTTACCTTTGCATAATGATTTTAAAGAAAAACAAATGGCTTTTTTGGCAAATACTTTTATGCTTTATGATAATTTTTTTAAGGAGAGTAAATGATTATAATCTTTCCTATGGCAGGACTTAGTAGTCGTTTTACAAAGGCTGGCTATGATAAACCTAAATATATGCTTGATTTAAAAGGAAATAGTGTTTTTTTTCATGCCGTAAATAGTTTTAAAAAATATTTTAAAGACTTTAAATTTCTTTTTATATATAGAGATATTGAGAATACTAGCAATTTTATAAAAGAAGAATGTAAAAAACTAGGAATAAAATCTTACGAAAGTGTAAGATTAGAACAAGAAACTTTAGGTCAAGCCCATACAGTAAGACTTGGATTAGAAAGGGCAAATATTAAAGATGATGAGAGTGTTTTAATTTTTAACATCGATACCTTTAGGCCAAATTTTTCTTTACCTACTATTCTAGATTTTTGTAAAATTGATGGCTATTTAGAGGTATTTGAGGCAGATGGAGAACAATGGAGTTTTGTTTTAGCTGATGAAAATGACAATGTGATTAAAACTGCTGAGAAAGAAAGAATTTCAAATCTTTGCAGCAGCGGACTTTATTATTTTAAAAAAATAAAAGATTTTAAAGAAATTTTTGATAGAATGAAGGCTGAAAATGATTTCAGCAAGGGAGAATTGTATATAGCTCCTATGTATAATTATCTTATAAAAAAAGGCTTACATATAAAATATCATAAAATTTCATTAGATGAAATTATATTTTGCGGAACTCCAGAAGATTACGAAAGATTAATTTCAATATAAAATTAACATTTTACCATTTGACTTTATTTAAAGGATGCCCCTTATGCATAACCCAAACTCAGCCATAGAAAGAATAAAAAATCATTTAGCTTATAAATTAGGCAAAGTTATGATTGACTTTAGTCATCAAAGAAATAATTATAAATATGGGGGGGGGTATATAGCATTATTTAAAAAACTTTATCAAATAAACAAACAACACAAAAAAGAACAAAAAATTTATCAACAAACCATACAAGTTTTTCCTCAACTCAAATATCCAAATTTAGAAACATGCAGCGATTATGAGCAGGCTTTAAAATATAAATTTCATTTATCTTATATGCTTGGTGAAGTTCTTATACAAACTTTTCAAAATTTACATAAAGGAAGTATATTTAAATTAGCTAAAAATATTAAAAAAGCCAATAGAGAATTTAAAATATTTAAAGAAATTTTTAATGATTTTGCGAAATTAAGTCCAAATATCGTTAAAGTAATTTCTAAAAATAAACAACTCTTTTTAAAAGAATTTTCAAGAATACAAAATATATTAAAAATTCATCAAGATTATCAACCTATACTTGATAATATTTTCTATAATTTTAATTATTTTATACAAAATTTTGATCTTATAGAAGAATGGCTATTATCAAATGATTTTAATGAAAAATATAAAAAAGAAAACCATCCTTACCCTTCATTATTTGATCCTAAAAAACTAAATGATGAAAAAGAAAAAATAAACTATAAAAACATATCAGCTGAACTTGCTTGGGAAATGAATCTACCTTTACCTGATAATTATGAATTTGTGTTTTTGTTGGTTCATGGTGCTGGAACAACTGCTATGACAAGATACTTAAGGTTATGTGACATTAATGTTAATAGACATTGGGGAGATCCGTTATTTCAGTATATAGATTCTTATCGTATGCTTGTGAACTCAAAGGCTTATAATGCAATTATTCTTGCTGGATGTTTAAATAAGTATAGTTTCAATTTTGGAATTAAGTTTTATAATTTGATTCAAAAGAAAATTCCTGCAATTTGTGTTATGAGAGATCCCATATCAGTTTTAAGACCTATTGTAAATCATTATGGAAATTTAAAACATCCTAAAGATAAAATTTGTAATTATATAGATATAGATAATTATCCTATAGAGAAAATTTTTAATATTCAAGTCCCTTACGCATATCCAGATGAGAATGGTAAGCCAACCTTGAATACCGTTAAAGAATATGCAGATGATAAATATGGAAATTTTTATATTCTAAATATTAAAATTAAAGAATTGCAAAATGTAATTAAGAAAATATATTATTTAGATATGATTGATATCATGCCTGAAAATTCTTTCAAAACTTTAACTCGGTTGTCTCAAATACTTCATTTTAATCCGCCAGAGTCTTCTGTTTTGTTTAGTTCAAAGTTAAATTCGTCTGATAATCATGTTGATTATTTGTTTTTTCCAAAGACATTTTATATGGAGTATGAAGGAAATAGAATAGAATTTGAAGTTACAAAATATAAATTATCTTCAGATGAATATTTGGATTATACGAAATATTTTATAGATAGTCCATTTTTATTGCAAGATATTGGAGTTAATATATATTTAAGCAAAAATAATGTTAAATATTTACATTGCAACCAAGACATAAATATTAAAGTAATAAATTATTTTAAAAAATTCATATTTAATTTAGAGGAGTTTTATAAAGAAGAAAGAAAAAAAATAATTAATGAATGCGAAATTTTAAATTTTATGAGAATAAATCCTGATATTTTAATGAAATACAAGAACAAATTAGATAAAGAACTTGTTCATATTAAACAACATCGTCCAGATATAGTAGCATCTTGGAAATACTATCAAGAATTTGAAAAAATGTGTCAAGAGTTGGATGGTAATATTTAGTATAAATGAGTTATAATTAATTATAAGATATTTATTTTAAACAAGGATGCCCCTTATGCATAACCCAAACTCAGCCATAGAAAGAATAAAAAATCATTTAGCTTATAAATTAGGCAAAGTTATGATTGACTTTAGTCATCAAAGAAATAATTATAAATATGGGGGGGGGTATATAGCATTATTTAAAAAACTTTATCAAATAAACAAACAACACAAAAAAGAACAAAAAATTTATCAACAAACCATACAAGTTTTTCCTCAACTCAAATATCCAAATTTAGAAACATGCAGCGATTATGAGCAGGCTTTAAAATATAAATTTCATTTATCTTATATGCTTGGTGAAGTTCTTATACAAACTTTTCAAAATTTACATAAAGGAAGTATATTTAAATTAGCTAAAAATATTAAAAAAGCCAATAGAGAATTTAAAATATTTAAAGAAATTTTTAATGATTTTGCGAAATTAAGTCCAAATATCGTTAAAGTAATTTCTAAAAATAAACAACTCTTTTTAAAAGAATTTTCAAGAATACAAAATATATTAAAAATTCATCAAGATTATCAACCTATACTTGATAATATTTTCTATAATTTTAATTATTTTATACAAAATTTTGATCTTATAGAAGAATGGCTATTATCAAATGATTTTAATGAAAAATATAAAAAAGAAAACCATCCTTACCCTTCATTATTTGATCCTAAAAAACTAAATGATGAAAAAGAAAAAATAAACTATAAAAACATATCAGCTGAACTTGCTTGGGAAATGAATCTACCTTTACCTGATAATTATGAATTTGTGTTTTTATCTGGTGGATTATCTGGGCATGCTGCAATGATGTCATTTTTTAATGTTTGTGGCATTGGATATTTGTATCATCATATGGATTTAATGAAAAATAGATATATAGATTATTACCATTTTTCTAGGATTGAAAATTTATATTCAATTATAACATATGGACAATACAGTTTAACGCAAGGAATGAATAATATAGGTAAATATTTGACTTTAATTAATAAAATTCCAATTCTTTTTTTTGGTAAGAGATCCCATATCAAGACTAAAAACCGGAGTAAATCATCCTATTCTAAATCCAAAAAGTATGAAGGAGATATGTTTAAACAATGATTATAGTGATGTGTTTAAGAATAAAATGTATGTTGGCGATATTGGAAAAAATTTTTACTATTCAGAAAAGCCAAGCATGAAATATTTACCTAGATGATTAATGAAGATACAATGTATCAGACATCGCTTTGCTTATTATTTTCAAATAGAGATATTACTTATATTGACATGGAAGAAATAAAACCAGCAAAGGCATTCGATACAATGTGTGATTTAGCTAACAAATTTGGTTTTAAGAAACCAACGGATAAAAAATTTTTTGAAGGAGTTATGAATGGAGATTTAGCAGGTTTTATACCTATTAATTTATTTATTGATAAAAAAATTTAATTTATAATAACAAAGTTATTTATAAAGATAATGATAGCATCCATCTTCAAATCACATCTACAAATTTAATTGAAATTTATAAACAATCTAAAGAATATATCAACTTTACTAAAGAATTTTTTGATAAACCTTTGAAATATGAAAATTTGGGAATATTTTTAAAACCACAAGAATTTGAGCGTTTAAAGCAAGATTCTAAGCTATTTGATGTTGCTAAAAGATATTTGAATAATTTTATTGAAGCTTTAGAAGAGAGAATAGACCTAGAAAAAGCTAAATTATTTAAAGAAAAAGACGTGTTAAACTATTTAAAAGAAAATAAAGAATTAAGAGTTAAGTTAAAAAACATATTAGATAAAGAACTTGTTCATATTAAACAACATCGTCCAGATATAGTAGCTTCTTGGAAATACTATCAAGAATTTGAACAAATGTGCAAGGAGTTGAATGGTAATATTTAGGAGAAAGATTTGTAAATTAATAAAAAAAAGATATAATTGTGTTTAAAATTAGAGAAAGGAATCAATATGAAACAAGGGGATTTTACAAAAGTTGCAAAACATTATCACAATAGACCTGCTTATAGTCCGTTTTTACTTGAAAAACTTGTAGCTTGTATCAATGATAAAAATAAAAATTTAAAAGATTTAAATATTGTTGAAGTAGGAGCTGGAACTGGAAAACTTACTAAGATGTTGGGAGAAATGTTTGGATGCCAAATTAGTGCTGTGGAACCAAACGATAATATGCGTGAAGAAGGGCAAAAATTTACACAAAATTTATCAAATATTTCTTGGCATAAAGGGAGTGGCGAAGAAACCTGCATGAGCAATAATCAAGCTGATTGGGTCATCATGGCTAGTTCTTTCCATTGGACAGATCCTAAAAAATCTCTCCCAGAATTTAATCGTATATTGACAGGGGGGGGGTATTTTACTGCGATTTGGAATCCTCGCCACATTGTAGAGGGTTCGGTTTTTGATGAAATTGAAAAGGAGATTAAACATATTGTTCCAGATCTTGCTCGTGTAAGCAGTGGCACTCAAAATGTTAAAAAATGGGAAGAAATTCTTGTTTCAACAGGAGATTTCATAGACTGCTTTTTTATGGAGTGTGACTATAAAGAGTTTTGGGATAAAGAGCGTTATCTTGGAGCTTGGCATTCTGTAAATGATATACAAGCACAAGCAGGTGAAAAAAGATGGAAGGAAATTTTAGAGATGATAGAAGCTAAAATTTCTCATATGCAAAGTATAGAGATTCCTTATAAAATAAGAGCATGGACAGCTAGAAAAGCATAAAATACCTCCTTTTTTTCATCAAGCTTGTCAAAGATGAAAAAAAGGAAATAAAATGCAAAAACTAGTAGAACAAGTGTGGGATTATACCAAGCATGCTAAATTTTATAGCTATAGACCAAATTATGCTCCAAAAACTATAGATATGCTTATTAGCTTAGTTGGAAAAAAAGATATTAAAGTCGCTGATATCGGTGCAGGAACTGGAAATTTAAGTATTATGCTTTTAGAAAGAGGATGTAAGGTAGTATCTGTAGAACCAAATGATGCGATGCGTGAGATCGGGATAGAAAGAACCAAGGATCAAAAGATTGACTGGGTTAGAGCAACAGGCTTAAACTCAACACTCCAAAATAGTGAATTTGATTGGGTGACTTTTGGTAGTAGTTTTAATGTAATGGATAGAAATGAAGCCTTAGAGGAAGCGCATCGCTTATTAAAATCAGAGGGATATTTTTCTTGTATGTGGAATCACAGGGATTTAAACGATCCTGTGCAAAAAATAGCTGAAGATACTATTGTAGAATTTGTACCAAATTATACAAGGGGAACAAGAAGAGAAGATCAAAGACCAATTATAGAGAGTCGAAAGGATCTTTTTGATAATATTGTTTATATTGAAGAGGATTTTTATTTTCATCAAAGCATTGAAAATTATATTAATGCATGGAAAAGTGTTAAAAATCCTTACTGGGATTTGGAGACTGATGAAGGAAGTGAACTTTTTAATAAAATTAGTAATAAAATTTCACAAAGACTTCCTAAGGAATTTAGCATAAAATATACCACTCGTTGTTGGAGTGCTAAAAAAATATAAAACTAAGGAAAAACATGGCGGAGTTAAATTTTAAAACCAAAGCACAAAATTTAAAAAATTTACAAACAAAATTAAAAAAAGCAAAAGTTCTACCTTTGGTTTTAACTTCGCTTGAAGAATTAATATCAAATGAAGATAAAGTTTTACAGGACATTCAAACCTTAAAGGCTAATAGACTCATTATAAGAAGTTCTTCTTTAAGTGAAGATAGTATGAAAAACTCCAATGCAGGTGCTTTTCTTTCTTTGGCAAATATTAAAGCTGATTCTAAAGATGAGTTATTAAAAGCTTTATATGAAGTTGCCAATTCTATGCCATCAAAAAGCGATGAAATTTTAGTTCAACCTATGCTTGAAAACATTACTCTTTGTGGAGTTGGTTTTAGTGTTGATAAAGATAATTTTTCCCCTTATTTTTGTCTTCAATATGATGAAAATGGTTCAAATAGCTCTATTACAGATGGAAGCAGTAAGAGTGCAAAAACTTACTATCATTACAGAAATTATTTAGAATTTAAAGATATTAGACTTCAAAAAATTATAGAACTTATAAAAGAATTAGAAGTTTTATATGATTGTCATTTTTTAGATGTTGAATTTGCATTTGCTATTCAAGATGATAAGGAAGAACTTTTTTGCTTACAAGTGCGTCCTTTGGTTATGCATGAAAAAAATAATTTATTTCATTCTTTACCAAAAGAAGCTTTATATAGATTTTATAAACGTTTTGAGTCTTTAAAAGAATCAAGATCTAGAGTTTTGGGAGATAAAGCCATTTTTGGGGTAATGCCTGATTGGAATCCAGCTGAAATCATAGGGTTAAGACCTAAGCGTTTAGCTTTTAGTTTATATAAAGAAATCATTACGGATAATATCTGGGCGTATCAAAGAGATAATTATGGTTATAGAGATCTAAGATCCCATCCTTTAATCCATTCTTTTTTAGGCATTCCTTATGTGGATGTAAGATTATCTTTTAATTCTTTTATACCAAAAAAATTAGATGAAAATATCGCACAAAAACTTGTCAATTTTTACTTAGATAAGCTTAATAAAAATCATGAATTGCACGATAAGATTGAATTTAATATTGTTTATTCTTGTTATGACTTTAATAGTTCTAAAAAATTAGAAGAACTTTTAAATCATGGTTTTAATGAAAATGAAATCAAAAGATTAGAATTTTCATTATTAGAACTTACAAATAAGATTATTAATCCTAGATCAGGGCTTTATTTAAAAGATATACAAAAAGCTTATAAGCTAAAAGAAAGATATGATGGCATTATTAATTCTAATTTTTCTTTAATTGATAAAATTTATTGGCTTATTGAAGAATGCAAGCGTTATGGAACCTTGCCTTTTGCGGGGGTGGCTAGGGCTGCATTTGTAGCAATGCAACTTTTAAATTCTTTAGTTGAGATTGATTTTATAACCAAAGAGGAAAAAGATGATTTTTTAAATTCACTCAATACAGTGAGCAAAAATTTAAGCAAACAAACAAACCATCTTAATTTTCACAACAAAGATCAATTTTTGAAAGATTTTGGACATTTAAGAGCAGGAACTTATAATATTTTATCTCCAAGATATGATGAAGATTTTGAACTTTATTTTGATGTGGATCAAAAAGATAGTAAAGTTTATTTACAAGATAAAGCTTTTGTTTTTTCAAAAGAAAAGACAAAAGCTTTAAATGCTTTACTTAGAGAGCATGGATTAGAGATTAATGCTTGTGAATTTTTTGATTTTTTAAAACAGGCTATCGAGGGTAGAGAGCTCGTTAAATTTGAATTCACTAGATTGCTTTCTAAAGCTATAGTTTATATAGAAGAATTAGGCAAATATTATGGCATTGAAAAAGAAGATTTGGCTCATCTTGATATAAAAAGCATTTTAAATCTTTATTCTAGTCTTTATTCTATAAATCCAAAAGAGCAGTTTGTAGAAGAAATTAATCGCAATAAAAAAGAATATGAACTTACACAAGCTATAAAACTTCCTTCTTTGCTTTGCAATGCCGATGAAATTTTTTCTTTTTATAATCATAGCATTATTCCAAATTTCATTACACAAAAGAGTATTACTGCATTTACGGCAAAGGAAAATGATAAAGATTTAGAAGGAAAGATTGTTTTAATTTATGCGGCAGATCCCGGATATGATTATTTATTTACAAAAAATATAGCAGGACTTATTACATGTTATGGGGGTGCTAATTCGCATATGGCCATTCGTGCCTCAGAACTTGGAATGCCTGCTGTTATAGGAGTTGGAGAAGAAAATTTTGAAAAATATTTAAAAGCTAAAAAAATAAATATAGAATGTGAAAGTGAGCAAATATTTTGTTTATAGGTATTACTCAAAGGCTTATTTGCAACGATAGTTATCATGAAGAAAGAGAATGTTTGGCTTTGGATTGGGGAAAATTATTTAATAAAGATTTATTTAAAAATTTTACTCCTCTTCCTCTTAGCTATGAAATAGATTTTTCTTATTATAAACATCTAATAAAAGCTGTGATATTAAGCGGTGGCAATGATTTAAGTTTTTATAGTCCTAATGTTTTATCCAAAAAGAGAGATTTATATGAAAAGCAAGTTATAGAAATTTGTTTAGAAGAAAAAATACCACTTTTAGGAATTTGCAGAGGGGCTCAGATGATAGCTCATTATTTTAACAGCCATATAAGTCCTTGTGAAAATCATATAGGCAAACATGAAATATTTTTCTCAAAAGAAAAATTTATAAGTAATTCTTTTCATAATTTTGCTATTGAAAAATTAGGCGAAGATCTTGTAGAACTTTGCTTAGCAAAAGATAATACTATAGAAGCTTTTAAACATAAGTATGAAAATATTTTTGGTATAATGTGGCATATTGAAAGAGAAAATGGACTTAATAATATTCAAATTTTAAAAGAGTGGTTTAGTTTAATCAAGGAATAATATGAATGCAATTATCTTAGCAGCAGGTTTTGGATCAAGGCTGATGCCTTTAACAAAAGATCAACCAAAGTGTATGGTTGAGTATAAGAATAAAAAAATCATAGATTATGAAATCGAAGCTTTAAAATCAGCAGGTATAAATGAAATAGCTGTTGTGGGTGGATATTTAAACGAAGTGCTAAAAAATTATCTTAATAAATATGATATCGAGCATTTTTTTATTAATTCAAAATATGATAAAACCAATATGGTTCATACTTTTTTTTGCGCTAAAGATTTTATATTAAAATGCATCGAAGAAAAACAAGATTTGATTATTTCCTATGCGGATATTGTTTATTTTCAAGATTGCGTGCAAAAGCTTATAAATGCCAAAGAAGAACTTGCTATAGTAGTTGATAAGTCTTGGCGTAAGCTTTGGAGCAAACGCTTTGCAAATCCTTTAGAAGATGCTGAAACATTAAAGATGACAAATGGTTATATTATAGAACTTGGAAAAAAAGCTAATGCCTATGATGAGATAGAAGCTCAATATATAGGACTTTTTAAATTTTCTTATCAATTTCTTTCCGAAGTTATTGCTTTTTATGGAATGCTTGATCGAGATATTTTATATGATAATAAAAATTTTGAAAATATGTACATGACAAGTTTTTTGCAAGCTTTAATTGAAAAATACAACAACGCAAAAGCAGTGGAAATTGATGGCAATTGGTGTGAAATTGATTTTATGAGTGATTTAGAGGTGCAAATTGATAAATAGTCCTTATATTATTTGGCTTACTGGTTTAGCTGGAAGTGGAAAAACAACTATAGGTCAAGCTTTGTATGAGAAATTAAAACTAAAATATAAAAACCTTATTTATCTAGATGGAGATGAGTTAAGAGAAATATTAGGACATTATGCATACGATAGACAAGGTCGCATAGATATGGCTTTGAAAAGAGCTAAATTTGCAAAATTTTTAAACGATCAAGGTATGATGGTTATTGTCACTACGATTTCAATGTTTAATGAGATTTATGATTACAATAGAAAGCAATTAAAAAATTATTATGAAATTTATATAGAATGCGATATGCATGAATTAATACAAAGAGATCAAAAAGGGCTTTATACTAAGGCTTTAAATAAAGAAATTGATAATGTAGTTGGTGTTGATATAGAATTTGATAAACCAGAGGCTGATTTAGTGATCAATAATTCTTGTCGAAATAATTTAGAAGAAAAAGTTGAACTTATAATAAAGAAATTGGCATTGTGAAGCATTACTCAATATCAAAAAAACTTATTGCTAATGTTAGAAATTTTTACACCATTTCTTTGTATAAGAAAAATTCAAAAATAAATAAAGATGATCTTTTCCTTGGCTGGGGACGCAAAAAATCAGGTTTAAAAGCTATAAATTTAGCTAAAAAATATAAGGCTAAATTCATACTTTTAGAAGATGGATTTATCCGCTCATTAAACTTAGGGGTTGAAAATAGCCCAAGTTTTTCTATGGTTAAAGATGATATAGGCATTTATTATGATGCAACAGCACCTTCAAAGCTTGAAAATCTTTTAAATACTTATGAATTTAAAGATGAAGAAATCAAGCAAGCTAAAAAAGCTATAGAGCTTATCAAAAAATATAAAATTAGCAAGTATAATAACAATCTTGATATTCCAGATGATTATTTTCAAAAAGATGAAAAAAGGGTTTTAATCATCACCCAAACGGCCAATGATGCCTCACTTGAATTTGGGCTTGCTAAAGGTTTTAAAACCGTCGATATGATAAAAGATGCCATAAAAGAAAATCCTAAATCTAAAATTTATATAAAAATCCATCCCGATGTTTTAAGCGGTAAAAAACAAAGTGATTTAGATATAAATTCCTTACCTAAAGAATGTATTTTAATTACTGAAAATTTTAATCCCGTAGCCTTGCTTGAGTTTTTTGATAAGGTTTATACCAAAACTTCTGGTATGGGTTTTGAAGCTTTGATGCAAGAATGTGAATGTATTTGTTATGGTATGCCTTTTTATGCAGGTTGGGGTCTAACAAAAGATAAATTAGAGTGTAAAAGAAGGATGCAAAAAAGAAGTTTAGAAGAAGTTTTCTATGTTGCTTATATACTTTATGCTGAGTATTTTAATCCTTATTTAAATCAAAAAAGTAATATTTTTGATACTATTCAAACTTTAGCAAAATATAAAGATATAGAAAAGGCAAATTCTAATAGACTTTTTTTCTTTGGATTTTCAAAATGGAAAAGGAAATTTGTAAAACCTTTTTTTATAGCTAAAAACAATGAAATCATATTTCTAGATTTCTTAGATTGTTTAAAGAATATACAATTAAAAGAAAATGATAAATTTTTCATTTGGGGTAAAAGGATAGATTATAACGCTCTTAAAACTACTCTTATAAAAAAAGCGCAAGATGAGAATTTGCTCCATTTTACTCCCAAAATTTCTTTAGTTGAAGATGGATTTATTCGCTCAATCTCTTTAGGTTCTGATCTTACGCGCCCTTTTTCTTTAATTGTTGATGATAAAGGACTTTACATAGATCCAAATAAAGCAAGTAAATTAGAAGAGCTTTTGCAAAACGAAATTTTTGATGAAAATATGCTAAATAGGGCAAAAAATATTATAAAAATCTTACTTGAGAACCGCTTTTCAAAATATAATGGCTTAAAGCATGAAGACTTAAAAATCAATGTCAAAACAGGGCAAAAAATTATTTTAATCCCTGCTCAAGTTGAAGATGATGCTTCGATGATTTTAGGGGGTTTTGGCTTATCTACTCTTGATTTGCTTAAGGAGGTGCGTTCTAAAAATCAAGATGCTTATATCATCTTTAAGCCTCATCCTGATGTGTTAAGTGGCAACCGTGTAGGTTTAAAAGATGAAACACTCATCTTGGAATTTTGTGATGAGATTGTAAAAGATTGCAGTATCGATAGTGCTATAAAAATTGCTGATGAAATTCACACTATTACTTCTACAAGTGGTTTTGATGCTCTTTTAAGAGCTAAAAAAGTTTTTACTTATGGTATGCCTTTTTATGCGGGCTGGGGTTTAACAAAAGATAAATATAGATGCGAAAGAAGAACAAGAAAACTAAGCCTAGAAGAGCTTGTAGCAGGTGCTTTGATAGCATATCCAAGATATATAAATCCTAAAACAAAAACTTTATGTGAAATTGAAGTTTGTTTAGATATAATGCTAAATTTACAAAAAGCTTATTTTTCAAAAAAATATATAAAATTGGCAATAGATTTTAAAACTTTTATGCTTAGAAAAATAAGAAGATTTTATGAATTTTTAGCAAAGAAATGAGATTTAGCACTAAAATTAAAAAAGAATTTAGCGGTAAAAATGTTTTACTCTTGCAAGGGCCTGTGGGAAATTTTTTTCATCATCTTGCAATAAAAATGAAAAAAAAACAAACCAAAGTTTTTAAACTCAATTTTAACGGTGGAGATTTTTTTTTCTATCCTAGTGGAACGAGGTGTAAGTGCGATGAAAAAGATCTTGAAAATTTCTATAGAGATTTTTTTCAAAGCAAAAAAATCGATGCTATTTTAATGTATAATGACTGTCGCATTATACATACTAAGGCTATTAAAGTGGCTAAAGAATTAGGAATTGAAATATGGATTTTTGAAGAAGGATATTTAAGGCCTTATTGTATTACTTTGGAAAAAGATGGAGTGAATGCAAATTCTTCTTTACCGCGTGATAAAAATTTTTATCTTTCTCAAAATATTTTTACCAAAGAAAGCATAAAAGAAATTCCAGGTGGATTTAAATTTATGGCTTTTGATGCTTTTTTGTATTGGTTGTTTGCTTTTATTTTGGCTCCATTTTTTAACAACAAACTTCATCATCGCACTTTATATCCTTTTGAATTTTTATTTTGGTTTAGATCATTGTATAGAAAGTATCTTTATAAGATTACAGAAAAAAAACTAAATGAAAAGATTTATAATTTAGAAAAAAAGTACTTTTTGGCGATTTTACAAGTTTATAGCGATACGCAAATTAAATATCATTACAAAAAAAGCATAGAGCACTTTATAGAGGAAACCATACTTTCTTTTGCAAACCATGCAAGAGCTAAATCTTATCTAGTTTTTAAACACCATCCCATGGATAGGGGCTATAAGAATTATTCTAAACTCATAAATGATTTAAGTCAAAAATATCATGTAGAAGGAAGGGTTTTATATGTTCATGATACCCACTTGCCAGTTCTTTTAAGAAAGGCTTTGGGTTGTATTACTATAAATTCAACAGTAGGCCTTAGTGCTATTTTAGAAGGCTGTCCGACTAAGGTTTGTGGCAATGCTTTTTATGATTTTGAAGGCTTATCTTATCCAAAAAAACTTCAATTTTTTTGGCGTGAAGCTCATGCTTATAAACCCAATCCTGTTTTAGTATGTAATTTTAAAAAATATCTTTTACAAACTAATCAATTCAACGGCAATTTTTATAAAAATTTCTTTTTAGACAAATAAGACTAAAAAGCTTTGATTAAGAGAGCTTTTAAAGCAAAGTTGTTATAATTAAAAGCAAAAAGAAATTATTGTATGGATAGGGAAGTATTTTATATAGCAGGATATGATCCTAAAAGTTATAGATTTTATTATGATTTATTTAAAAAAAACCTAAAAGATTATTCTCATGCTTTTAACATTAAAGTTGATTTAAGTAAAATTGAAAAAAATGAGCAATTTCCTTTTTTTCAAATTTCTTGCGAAGGAGTACAAACTACATATCATTTTTTAACATGGAATGATATTGTTAAGAAAAATTGGTCAGAAAATTATAAAGATGCTTTGGCAGATTGTTATAGTTTTTTTAGAATTTATACTATCACAGGGCTTTTTATCAAATTTGGCAAAGAGTCGATTTATCAACTTATCACAGGTTATTATCCTTTTTTTTATGTGTTATTTTCTTTACTATTTTCTTTGGTTGTGGCTTTTGGAAGTTTTGCTTTTTTGCAAAATTATATGCATTTTTCTTTAGCTATCATCATAGGATGTTTTTTAGGATTTTTACTAAATCATTTTTTATTTAAATTAGGTAAGAAATTAGCTGTATTTTGGATAGCAAGAATTTGTGCTTTTTGTGCTACTTGGCAAGATAAAAAAACAGGCACTATGCAAGAAAGAATCAAGCTTTTTGCGAATACCATAGTAGATAAGTTAAAACAAAATGAAAATAAACAAGATTATGAACTTGTTTTAGTAGCACATAGTGTTGGAACTATAGTTTGTATAGAAGTTTTGGAGTGTATTTTAAGACAAAATTTAGATTTATCTTTACTTCATAAGTTAAAAATTCTTACTCTAGGAGAATGCATTCCTTTAGTGAGTTATCAAAAAAAAGCGGATGAATTTAGAAAGAAGCTTGAATTTGTTTCAAGGTTTGATTTAAAATGGTATGATTATACATCGATTATTGATGGAGCATGTTTTCCTCAAGTGGATTTTTTCCGCACGAGTGGCGTAAATGCTAAATTTACACCCCCATTTTTAAGTGCTAAATTTCACACTTTATATGAAAAACATGAGTATAAAAAAATAAAAAGAGATAAAAACAAAGCGCACTTTTTATATCTTTATAGTATTAGTGTTAAAGGTGATTATGATTTTTTTTCTTTCATCATAATGCCTAAATTTTTAGAAGAAAAGGTAAAAATATGAGTGAATGCCCCTTTTTTCCAAAACCTTATAAAAATAAAGCTTCTACGCTTTTAACTTTTTTGTTAAAGCGTAGATCTTGGCTTGACGGGCTTTATGAGCGTAGTTATAAAATGCAAACAGGCTATGTGAAGATGCCAAATTTTGATCTTTATGTCATAAATGACACTAAAGAAGTTAAAAGAATGATGGTTGATGAGGTTAGAGAATTTCCTAAAAGTGCATTTTTACATGAGCTTTTAAGTCCGCTTTTAGGGGAGAGTATTTTTACTACAAATGGTGAAGTTTGGAAAAAACAAAGAGAGCTTTTGCGTCCAAGTTTTGAAATGACTCGTATCAATAAAGTGTTTAATCTTATGAGTGAAGCTGTGGCAGATATGATGGATCGTTTTAGCAAGTATCCAAATCATGCTGTTATCGAAGTAGATGAAGCTATGACTTTTATTACCGCTGATGTGATTTTTCGCACCATTATGTCTTCAAAACTCGATGAGGAAAAAGGTAAAAAAATCTTAAACGCATTTGTGACTTTTCAAGAGCAAAGCGTGCATACAGCCATGCGTCGTATGTTTCGTTTTCCAAAATGGCTTTCTTATGTGTTAGGAGATCGTAAGCGTGCTAAAGCCGGAGATGTGATCAGACAGGTTTTAAGTGATATCATAAAACCAAGATATGATATGGCAGATAATGCAGAATTTGAAGATATTTTAGGATCTTTGCTTTTAGTAGTGGATGCTGATACAAATAAGCGTTTTTCTTTTGAGGAAATTTTAGATCAAGTGGCTATGCTTTTTTTAGCAGGACATGAAACCACAGCAAGTTCTTTGACATGGACGCTTTATTTGCTCAGTCTTTATCCTAAGGAGCAAGAAAAAGCTTACGAGGAGATTACTCAGGTTTTACAGGGTGGAGCCATTGAAATTTCGCATCTAAGACAGTTTAAATACTTAACAAATATTTTTAAAGAATCTTTAAGACTTTATCCTCCTGTTGGTTTTTTTGCAAGAGAGGCAAAAAAAGATACCCAAGTTAGAGATAAGCTTATTAAAAAAGGTTCTGGGGTGGTGATTGCTCCTTGGCTGATACACAGACATGAAGAATTTTGGACAAATCCGCATGGATTTAATCCTTCTCGTTTTGAAGGAGAGTACAAAAAAGATGCTTATTTGCCTTTTGGGGTAGGGGAAAGAATTTGTATAGGACAAGGTTTTGCTATGCAAGAAGCGATTTTGATTTTGGCTAATATTTTAAAAACTTACAAACTAGAACTTGAAGAAGGTTTTGTACCTGATGTAGTAGGGCGTTTAACAGTGCGTTCGGCTAATGGTATGAGGATAAAATTTAGCAAAAGAAAGCTATGAAAAGAGTTAGAACTAAAATTCGCGCCAATTTTCGTCGTCGTGTAAAACGCACCTTAAAAGGAAGCTTAAAAGAAAAATTAGCAGGTACTATTTTGCTTTGTGCAATAGTACCTTTAGCAGTTTTAGGATATCTTTTTATCGTGATTATAGGAACTTTTTTTAATACCGCACGAGCAAGACAGGGTGTTAGAGCCTTAGATCATTTTGTAAATGCAAGCTTGTTTAATGGCTATGCTTGGGAGAGCGTTTCTTCTCATGCGTGGCGTGAAAGAAATCGTAAAAAATGGGCAAGGATTGTTATAAAAATCACAGATTTTTTTCAAAAAGATCATTGTAAAAGAGCAAATAAAAGAGAACAACCTGTGGTAGATTTCATAATTTCAAGAAATTTAGACAAGCAAACTATAGGAAAATAATCAAACTATAGCCACTATGGCTATAGCAAAACCATTATCATGAGAAATGCTTAGGGAAGTTTGAGTGATATTAAAATCTTTTGTAATTTTTTGAGAATATTTTAATTTAGGTGCGTTTTTTTCATCTTTTGATATTTCAATATCAAAAAAACTGCATAATTCACAAATTCCAACACCTAAAGCCTTGCTAGCGGCTTCTTTAGCAGCCCAAAGACCTGCTAGAGTTGCTGGATTTTTAATGAGTATTTGTTCTTTTGGGCTTAGAAATTTATCCAAAAAATTTTTGCCATGTCTAGAATGAATTTTTTCTATCCTAGAAATGGCGATGATATCACAGCCTACACGCATTAAGAAACTACAAAATCCGTAAAATAAACATTTTTAATAAAGCCATCGGTTAAAATTTCATTGATTTTTCCAACTAGCTCATCTTTTAAACGTTCTTTGCCTTTTTGTGTACTTACTTCTTCAAAAGTTTTAGCTGTTAATGTACGAATAATAATATCACGAATCACCGGGACTTTTTTATCAAGTTCAGGTTTTAAAAGTTCGCTATTTTGTTCTAGTTCTATAGTGCATTTTACATATCTTGAGCCACTATCGCTAAGTAGATTTAGGGTAAAAGGATCAAGTGGATACATAGGACCTATATTAGCAAAATCACTACCTCGTTGAGTAGGAGCTGAAACTTTAGGTTTATCGGCTTTTGCTTCTTCTTTTGGAGCTTCTTTGACTTCGCTTTCATCACTTGAACTGCTTGAAATAAGCCAAGCAATCACTCCCATAATACTAAGAAGTAAAACAAAAAGTAAAATAACAATAATAATTACAAGTGAACCACCTTTTTTCTTTTTCGTTTCTTCGTTTTCTAATTCTTCATCCATAAATTTTCCTTCATTTAGTGAAATTAATGTAAAATTGTAGCAAAAATTTCTTTTCTATCCAAATTTGCTTTAGAAAAACGATAAATTTAGGTCA
This sequence comes from Campylobacter sp. CFSAN093259, assembly GCF_012889985.1. NCBI lineage: Bacteria > Pseudomonadati > Campylobacterota > Epsilonproteobacteria > Campylobacterales > Campylobacteraceae > Campylobacter > Campylobacter sp. CFSAN093259. The sequence goes on along the minus strand of NZ_CP040617.1, from coordinate 1,380,438 downwards.
AAGAAGAGATGAATTTGAAGGAAAAAAATGTTAGATGTGATTTTTAGAGAATATGATATAAGAGGGCTTTATGGCAAAGAATTAAATGAAAAAAGTGTTAAGGCTATAGGTTTTTGCTTGGGACAAACCATGCTAAATAAAGGCTGTAAAAATGTAAGTGTGGGCTATGATGCAAGATATAGTGCAAATGAACTTTTTAATTATCTAGTGAGTGGACTTAACAAAGCGGGAATAAAAATCTATGATATAGGGCTTGTACCAACTCCATTGGGATATTTTAGTCTTTATGAGGGCTTGAAATTTGATGCAAATGTTATGATAACAGGCTCTCATAACCCAAAAGATTATAATGGTTTTAAAATCACTATCAATAAAGAAAGTTTTTTTGGCGTGGAATTAAAAGAGTTTTCAAAAGAAGTTTATAAGCATTTAGATGATGATATTGAAGAAAATTTAGAAGTAGAAAAATACGATATTTTAAGCCTTTATGTGAAATTTATGTGCGAGCAATTTAGTTTTTTAAAGGATTTTAATTATAAATTTGGTGTTGATTGCACAAATGGTGCGGCTGGAGTGGTGATAAAGCCTTTAATCAAGGCTTTAAATTTAAAAGCTCATGTAATGTTTGCAAAGCCTGATGGACAGTTTCCAAACCATGCTCCAGATCCTACAGAAGAAGAAAACTTAAGTGCGATTAGAGAGTTTTTAAATCAAAATCAAGATTATTCTTTAGCTTTTGCTTTTGATGGGGATGCTGATAGAATGGTTGCTTTGAGTAAAACTTATGTATTTTGTGGAGATGAGCTTTGTTATTTGTTTGCTAAAAATATTCCTAATCCACGCATTTTAGGTGAGGTAAAATGTTCTAAAAATCTTTTTGATGAAGTGGCTAAATTTGGAACTATTTTTATGGGAAAAACAGGACATTCTAATATCAAAAAAATGATGAAAGAAAAAGATATTGATTTAGCTGCTGAAGTGAGTGGACATATTTTCTTTAAACATAGATATTTTGGTTATGATGATGGAATTTACGCATTTTTAAGAGCCTTAGAACTTGTTTATAAAGGTTTTGATTTAGAAAGTATGATTAAAGCTTTACCAAAACTTTATACTACACCTGAAATTAAAATTCCTGTAAATGAAGAAGAAAAATTTAAACTTGTGGAAGAATTTCAAAAAGAGATTGAAAAAGGAGCTTTAAAAGGTGTTAAAAGTCTTTGTGAAATTGATGGAGCTAGGATAGATTTTGGCGATGGATGGGCTTTGCTTCGTGCATCTAACACCAGCCCTTATCTTATCACACGCTTTGAAGCAACTTCTTTAGAAAGAGCAAAAGAGCTTGAAAGTACGGTATTTAGTTTGTTTAATGAGATAAAAGCTAGGCTTAAGAATTGATGAGATAATATTTCGCGATTTAAATTTATTTTAAAAAGGAATTAAAAATGAAAAAAATACTTGTTCTACTTTTGTTATGTGCGTTTGCTTTTGGCGCAAGTGAATGTGATAGAAAAATTGATCGTATCAATAAAGAAATCAGTTTTTCTAAAGCGCATAATGATACAGCTAGAACTTTAAGCTTAGAGCTTGCTTTAAAACAAGTACAAAATGATTGTGCTAAAGATCCTATGTTTTATGATAAAAAGTTAGAAGCTAAAAAACTTAAAGAACAAGAAGTAGAAAAAATCGAAAAAGAACTTGATGCTTTAAAAGAACAAAAAGATTATATGAGTAAGGCTGAGTATAAAGCTAAAAAAGAAGCTTTAAAAGAACAAAAAGAGAAAATCAAAAAAGAAATTAAAGAATATATTGATAATCTCTAAAAATTAAAAGGCTAATTAAATTTAGCCTTTTTAAACCCTACCTTTTTTAAGATTTTCTAGTAATTCTTCTATATTATAAATTCCTCTGTGTTCTGGTGTTAAAAGATGGATTAAAATATCACCAAGATCAATCACACTCCATTCTTCGCTACTATCTATGTTTAAAAATTCCTCACCTTTGGCTTTAAGTTGTGTTTTAAGCTCATCGATCAAGGATAGAGCGTGTCTTTCTCCTAAAGTAGCTGCGATAATGACATATTTTACAAAGTATTCTTGCTCGCTCATGTCAATGGTTTTGATATCTTCAGCTTTTTTTTCATCTAAAATTTTAACGATTAAATCTATTCTTTCTTGCATTATTGTCCTTTAATTTTTGAAATTGTATCAATTTTTTTGTAATTTTTCATAATATTTTTTTACTTCATCTTTAATTTCTTCGCAAACTTCATTTGTATTTAAAGTGTTGCGTATGAAAGAAGAAGCGATTTTTTTATCGGTTTTTAAATCTTTAAAATTCTTAGGAATTTCTATATCATTGCGATTAGCAATAACAAATTCTACTAAAGAATTAAGTTTTTCAAAATCATGCCAAAGATGAAGTTTTTCTAAATGATCTGCGCCGATTAAAAGATAAAATTTACTAGGATTATAAAGCTTATAAAGATACTTAACACTTTCTATGCTAGGAACAGGGCGTTTTTGCTTGGTTTCAAAATCACAAATTTCAACTTTTGGAAAATGTCCCCAAAGTTTTTTAACCCATAAGAATCTTTGCTTTTCATCAGCACTAAAGTTTTGTTTAAAAGGGTTGATATAAGTAGGCATAATAATAAGCTTATCAATATCTAATTTTTCCAAAGCCTCTAAAATAACGCTATTGTGTCCATTATGTGGTGGATCAAAACTGCCACCAAAAAGTGCTATCTTCATTAAAATTTTAACCTTTTTTTTGTAGAATATTAGCATTATATTTTGCAAAAGGAAATTAAATGGCTGTAAAAGTTGCTATAAATGGTTTTGGACGCATAGGCAGATGTGTTGCAAGAATCATCTTAGAAAGAAATGATATTGAGCTTGTGGCGATAAATGATACTACGGATATTGAACTTACAAAATACCTTTTTAAATACGATACAGTACATGGTGAATTTAAAGGCAGTGTTGATAGTGAAGGCGATGATTTAGTGGTAAATGGTAAAAAAATCAAAGTATTTAAAAGTCGCAATGTAAAAGATCTTGACTTTGCAAAACACGGCGCACAAATTGTTTTAGAGTGCACAGGAGCGCATTTAACTATGGCAAAATGTCAAGAATTTATAGATATGGGAGTACAAAAAGTGATCATGAGTGCTCCTGCAAAAGATGATACTCCTACTTATGTTTTAGGAGTAAATTCAGAACTTTACAAGGGTGAAAGCATTATTTCTAATGCAAGTTGTACAACAAATTGTTTAGGTCCTGTTTGTCGTGTTTTACAAGATAATTTTGGCATAGAAAAAGGACTTATGACAACAATACATGCTTATACAAATGGACAAAGTATTATTGATGCTAAAGCTAAAGATAAACGCCGTTCTCGTGCTGCAGCGCAAAATATCATTCCAACTTCTACAGGCGCAGCAAAAGCTATGAAACTTGTTATGCCTGAACTTAATGGCAAGCTTCATGGACAAAGTATGCGTGTGCCAGTGATTGATGTATCAAGCGTGGATTTAACTGCACAACTAAGCCGTAAAGTTAGCAAAGATGAAATCAATGAAGCTTTCAGAAAAGCTGCAGCTACAAATTTAAAAGGCATTTTAATGGTAGATGATGATGAAAGAGTTTCAAGCGATTTTATCACTTGTTCTTATGGAGCTATTGTAGCAAGTGATTTAACTCAAGTGATTGCGGATGATTTTATCAAGGTAATTGCTTGGTATGATAATGAATGGGGCTATTCAAGTCGTCTAGTAGATATGGCAGTATATATTGCAAATAAGGCTTAATCATGAGTGATATTATTTCTATAAAAGACATTGATTTAGCTAAGAAAAAAGTTTTTATAAGATGTGATTTTAATGTTCCTCAAGATGATTTTTTAAATATCACTGATGATAGACGCATAAGATCAGCTATTCCTACGATAAGATATTGTTTGGATAATGGTTGTAGTGTGATTTTAGCCTCTCATTTAGGGCGTCCAAAAGAAATTAGCTCTAAATATTCTTTAGAACCTGTGGCTAAGCGTCTTGCTAGACTTTTAGATAAAGAAATTGTTATGGCAAAAGATGTTATCGGCGAAGATGCAAAAACCAAAGCTATGAATTTAAAAGCGGGTGAAATTTTACTTCTTGAAAATTTGCGTTTTGAAAAAGGCGAAACTAAAAATGATGAAAATTTAGCCAAAGAACTTGCTTCTATGGTTCAAGTTTATATCAATGATGCTTTTGGAGTATGCCATAGAGCACATTCTAGTGTAGAGGCGATTACTAAATTTTTTGATGAAAAACACAAAGGCGCAGGATTTTTACTCCAAAAAGAAATTGATTTTGCAAGCAATCTTATCAAACATCCAGCACGTCCTTTTGTCGCTGTTGTTGGAGGTTCAAAGGTAAGTGGAAAACTTCAAGCATTGACAAATTTATTACCAAAGGTAGATAAATTAATCATAGGCGGAGGTATGGCATTTACTTTTTTAAAAGCTTTAGGTTATGATATAGGAAATTCACTTTTAGAAGAAGAACTTTTAGAAGAAGCTAATAAAATTCTTACCAAGGGTAAAAATTTAGGAGTGAAAATTTATCTTCCAGTAGATGTTGTAGCCGCTCCTGCGTGCTCACAAGATGCGCCGATGAAATTTGTTCCAGCGCAAGAAATTCCAAATGGTTGGATGGGTTTAGATATAGGACCTGCGAGTGTGAGACTTTTTAAGGAGGTGATTTCTGATGCGCAAACGATTTGGTGGAATGGACCTATGGGTGTTTTTGAAATTGATAAATTTTCAAAAGGTAGCATTAAAATGAGTCATTATATCAGCGAAGGACATGCAACTTCTGTTGTTGGAGGCGGTGATACGGCTGATGTGGTTGCGCGTGCAGGTGATGCAGATGAAATGACTTTTATTTCTACTGGAGGTGGTGCTTCTCTTGAACTTATAGAAGGCAAAGAACTTCCAGGTGTAAAAGCTTTAAGATCTAAGGAAAATGAATGATCTTTGCTGCAAATTTAAAATGCAATCACACAAGAGCAAGCTTTAAAATTTATGCTAAAATTTTAAATAAAACTATGGGGGTAAAATGCGATGATATTATCGTTTTTCCACCTAGTATAGCATTTTTAGAAAATGAAAATAACTTCATACAAGGAGCGCAAAATTTTTATCCTTGTGTTAATGGTGCTTTTACAGGCGAGCTTGGAAAAGAACATTTGGACGAATTTGGGATTAAATGTGTCTTAATCGGGCATTCTGAAAGAAGAGCTTTAGGAGATGAAGAATTTATTAAGGCTAAATTTGATTTTGCTAAAGAGCATGGTTATAAAATTGTTTTTTGTATAGGTGAAAATTTAGATACAAAAAATTCAGGCAAGACTTTAGAGTTTTTAAAAAAACAACTTGAAATTATTGATTTAAATTATGAAAAACTCATCATCGCTTATGAGCCTATTTATTCTATAGGAACGGGAGTGAGCGCACAAAGTACAGATATCGCTAAAGTGCTTGAATTTTTAGCGAGTTTAACCAAAGTACCTTTGCTTTATGGTGGAAGTGTGAATGAAAATAATATCAAAGAAATTTTAAGTGTAAATCATTGTGGTGGAGTTTTGATAGGCTCTGCAGCTTTAAAAGTAGAAAATTTTATAAAATTAATCAAAGGATAAAAGATGATTATGAAGGGTAAAAAAGGCCTTATTGTAGGGGTTGCAAATAATAAATCTATTGCTTATGGCATAGCAAAAGCATGTTTTGATCAAGGAGCCGAGCTTGCTTTTACTTTTTTAAATGATGCTTTAAAAAAACGCGTAGAACCTATAGCACAAGAGTTTAATTCTAATTTTGTTTATGAGCTTGATGTAAATAATAACGAGCATTTAGATTCTATCGCTGAAAAAATCAAAAAAGATTTAGGCGAGATTGATTTTGTAGTGCATGCGGTTGCTTTTGCTCCAAAAGAAGCTTTAGAAAATTCTTTTTTAGAAACTTCAAAAGAAGCTTTTGATATAGCTATGCAAACTTCTGTGTATTCTTTACTTTCTTTAACGCGTGCAGTTTTACCTATTTTAAAAGATAAGGGTTCGATTTTGACTTTAAGTTATCTTGGAGGGGTTAAATATGTGCCTCATTATAATGTTATGGGTGTAGCAAAAGCTGCACTTGAAAGTTCTGTGCGTTATTTGGCAAGAGATTTAGGGGTAAAAGGAATCCGTGTTAATGCTATTTCAGCAGGTCCTATTAAAACTTTGGCAGCAAGTGGAATAGGGGATTTTAGAATGATTTTAAAATACAATGAAATCAATTCTCCTTTAAAACGCAATGTTAGTATAGAAGATGTAGGAAATTCGGCTATGTATTTACTTAGCGATTTGGCAAATGGTGTTACAGGTGAAATACATTATGTCGATGCAGGATATAACATCATGGGTATGGGTGATGTTGAAAAAAATGAAGAAGGGCAAACTGTTCTTTGTTGGGATAATCAAAAAGGATAAAAAATGGCAAAGCTTAGCAATGAAGAATTAAAAAATATACTTGAAGATCGCATTAAAAAACTTGAAAATTCTACTTTAAAAGAGGATAAGGTTATTAATGAAGAAAGTGTAAAAATTCTTGCTAGGCATTTATCTTTAGGCAATGAAATTCCAGCTCTTGCTCAAAGATTTTTTCAAATCGCACCTAAGACAAAGTTAGTATGGCTTCATCTTTGTGAATGTACAGGGTGTAGTGAGAGTTTGTTGCGTTCTGAGTTGCCAAGTTTTGATGAGCTTATTTTTGATTTTTTTTCTTTAGAATATCATGAAACTTTAATGGCAGCAAATGGCACTAAAGCTGAAGAGCTTTTAGAGCATGTTTTAGAAGAAGATTTTATTTTAGCGGTTGAAGGTGGTGTTGCAGCCATTGATACCTTTTTTCTTACTATAGGAGCACAAGGAGAGAGTGGCTATGAAATTTTAGAAAAACTAGCCGCTAAAGCCAAGGCTATCTTTGCAGTGGGTACTTGTTCAAGTTATGGTGGTATTCAGGCTGCTTATCCAAATCCTAGTAAAACTTGTGGTATTAGTGAAGTTTTAAGTCAGAAAGTAGTAAATATCCCAGGTTGTCCTCCAAGTGATATAAATATCATTGCGACTTTAAGTTTTTTTGCTTTATTTGGAGTTTTACCTGAACTTGATGAGCAAAATCGTCCTGTTTGGGCTTATGGTAAATGCCTGCATGATATGTGTGAAAGAAAGGCAAAATTTGAAAGTGGGATTTTTGCTGAACATTTTGACGATGAGGCTGCAAAGAATGGAGCTTGTTTATTTAAGATAGGTTGTAAAGGACCTTATACTTACAATAACTGTCCTAAAGTGAAATTCAATGCTAAAACTTCTTGGCCAGTGGCCGCAGGACATGGTTGTATAGCCTGTAGTGAGAAAAATTTTTGGGATGAGTTTGGGAATTATGAAAAGCCTATGGCAAATATTTTTTCTTACGCTAAACTTTGTAATGAAGAGTTAAAACAAGAATTTTTTCTAGAAGAGCAAATTAAAATTTTAGAACAAATAGATTTTGAATTTGAAAGCAATATAAAACTTATTTTACAAAATATAGCTAAAAATAAATTAGGTGCTTTGCTTGTAGAAAATTATAAAAAATCCTTTGAAAAAAACTATACTTTTATAGAGCAAAATTTTGATGAAAATCCTATGCCTTCAAAAGATTTTTGGAAATATCTTGAAATAAGCTTTATTTTAGTTAAAGGAGAGTTTTTAAAAGATAAGAATGATTTTTTAATTGCGGCAAAAAATTATGCTTTTAAACATGCAAGTCCTTATGATTTTAAGTTAAATATGAACGCTGAAAAACCAAAGCTTGATGTGAGTAAATCTTTTCGTATGACTTTGATCTATCTTTGCGGTGGGCTTGATTTTGAAGGTATTGCTTATAGTATTTTAAAAACTTTTGGGGATAATATCACTAAAATTTCATCATTAAAAGCAAGTTAATTTAATAAAATTTTAGCAATATGAAGCCCTATAAAAGCTACTATATAAGCACTTGTGCAGGTAAAAAGAAAGAGAAAGAGAGTATATTTTAGCTTTCCACTTTCTTTTGAAAAAACTATAGTTGCTGCAAAGCAGGGATTATAAATCATTACAAATAAAATAAAAGCCACTGCACTTGGTATAGGTATGTTTTTAGCGATAATTCCTTTTAAATCATTATTTGTTTCATCTACATCTTTTCCTAGTGAATAAAGCACGCCCATAGTTGAGATCATCACTTCTTTAGCAGCCAAACCACTGATTAAAGATACGCTTAATTTCCAATCTAACTCAAGGGGTTGAAAAATAGGTTCTATGCCTTTGCCAAATTGTCCTAAATAACTTTGTTCTATAGCTCTTTCTTGAGCATTAAAATCATTTAAATTTTCTTCACTTTTTGGAAAATTGCTAGCAAACCATATGAGCAAAGAGGCCAAAAGTATGAAAGTTCCTGCTTTTTTAAGATACATTTTGGCTTTATTATAAACCATAAACCAAACTAAATGCCAATTTGGCATACGATATTTTGGCATTTCCATAACAAAAGGTTCATCAAGTCCACGAAATGCTGTCATTCTTAAAAATTTTGCAGCACAAAGTCCTAAAATCGCACCTAAAATATAAATTCCAAAAAGATAATTTCCTGCTTTTTCACTTGGAAAAAAAGCACCGATAAAAAGCACATATACAGGAAGTCTTGCCCCACAACTCATAAAATTGATCACAAAAAGAGTTAAAAGCCTATCTCTTTTGTTCTTAAGAGTGCGTGTAGCCATAAAAGCAGGTACCGAACAACCAAAACCAGTGATTAGCGGAATAAAACTTTTACCATGCAAACCAAATTTATGTAAAATCCCATCAAGTAAAAAAGCTACTCTTGACATATAGCCTGTGGTTTCTAAAAGAGCTATGCCTAAAAATAAAATCATTATATTAGGCAAAAAAAGTATCACAGCACCAACACCTGCGATAATCCCATCAGCCAAAGCTGAAGCGATAAAGGTATTAGAAATATTGTTTTTAACAAATTCACCTAAGGTATTAAAGCCCGATTCTATATAATCCATAGGAATTTGCCCTAAGCTAAAGGTGAGTTGAAATAAAAGCCACATTAAAAATAAAAATATAGGTAAGCCAAAGAATTTATGGATAAGTAAGGCATCGATTTTTTTGGTTAAATTTCTTTCTTCTTTTTTGTGTGTAATAATTTTTTTTGAAAGTTCATTAATAAAATATAATAAATCTTCTTTTTCCGGACTTTTTTCGCAAAGCGGAGTGTAAAATTGAGATCTTGGAATAAATTTACTTTCAAATAAAATAATAATTTTTTGCAGCAAAAGTTCTAAATTTTCTTTTGTTTTTGCTGAAATTTCAACAACTTGACTTTGAAATTCTTGGCTTAAAATAGAAGTGTCAAGCTCTATACCTTCTTTTTTGGCTTCATCGCACATATTTAAAGCTAAAAGCATTTTTTTATTAAGGCTTAAAAGTTCTGCACTAAGGATAAGATTGCGTTCTAAATTGGTAGCATCTAAAACATTAACAATAACATCATAGTCATTTTGATTTAAAAAATGACGTGTGATTTTTTCTTCTTCGCTATATCCATCTAAAGAATAAGTTCCTGGCAAATCAATGACTTCAAATTCATAGTTTTTATAAAAAGTTTTTGCGCTTGCTTTTTCTATAGTAACTCCGCTAAAATTTCCTACTTTCATATTGGCTTTGCAAAGTGCATTAATAAGAAGACTTTTGCCTACATTAGGCTGACCTACAAGAGCTATTTTGATTTTTTTCATATAAGATTCACTTCTATGGTTTTAGCTTCATCAGATCTTAGGATAACACAACTTGTATCAAGTTCTACCATTATGGTGGCATTTTTTAAAGAGGAGTGAATTTTTTTCAAGTTTTTATTTTTAATAAATCCAAAGCTTAAAAGTCTATTTTTGAGTTCTTTGTGAGCGTTTAAATTGACAATAATAGCCTTTTGTCCATCTTTTAACTCGTTTAAAGTCATTGTAATTCCTAAATTAATAATAAATATTATAATAAAAAAGTGTAATGAAATTATCCTTCTTAAAAAGAAGGATAAATATTTAAAAAGAAAAGTGGTTTAAATTTTCTAGATTGATGATTTGATCTAGAATTTTGTTAGCTTTAGTATTATCAAGGTAAATTTGTGCATTGGCTAAAAATTTAGCTTTTAATTCTTCAAAACTTAGTGGATTATCAAAATTACCTTTATTGATAAAAACATCTTTTTGGATTATGCGTCCATCTTGCAAACTGGCTTCTAAATGCCCTGGAAAATATTTTGGAAAGCCTTGAGATTTCCTTTTTTTGTAACTGATTTTTTTAGCAAATTCTAGTACTTCTTCACGCTTTAAATTTTCATAAGATTCAAGAGTGATTTTACCATCAAAGAATCCTAGAGCCATTAAAAAAGGCATGGAAAATTTGGCCTCATAAGCACTGTTTGGAGTGTATTTTGCTTCTAAAGGATCGCAAATAAAAGAAATAGGAACTTCATCTACAAAACAACGAATGCTTTTGATTTCATCTGCTTTTAAGCCATCATTTTTTAAAGCTATGGCACAATCAATAAGACCATGAGCAAAATGGCAGCTTGGATAAGGCTTTATAGAAACTTGCATACTTTGCTAAATTTCACCCAAGCCTTTATCAAGTTCTGTTTTATCGCATTCTTGTTCTATACCAAAACATTTAAAGATATTATCCCTACCTTTAAAAATGCTTAGAGGTTCACTCATGTTATTTTTAGCAAAGTTAGCGATTAAAATTCCATTTTTAATGGCATTTGCTATATGTAAGACTTTTGAATTAGAGCCATTGGATAAGAACTCATTAATCCCACTTGCAAAACTTCCAGCAAGTCCTAAAGCATTGATGATTTGTTCTTTGTTAAGATCCAGCAAGATTGCACTTGCACTCACACTTCCAAAAATTCCTGCAATAGCAGTGGTATGAAAACCACGCTTATGAAAAGTGCCTTTGCTTGCAATGCCTACTCTAGCTGCAATTTCCCAGCCTATTATAAAAGCTTTGATGATTTTTTTCGCATCTTTGCTAACATGAAAACCATAACTTAAACAAAGAGGAGTTAAAATCGCACTTGCGTGCAAAATAGCTTCTGTATGCGTATCATCAAAATCAAGTGCATGAGAAGCAATGCCATTTAGCATGGCTGCATAAATGGGATCTAATTTTTTATCATGTACCCATACAGGGGTATTTTTTTCTGTGCTTAAATTTTCAAAAGCTTTAAAGGCATTTAAAACGCATTCTTCCTTACTCGCTGCTATAGCCGTTCCAAGGCTATCAAGCATAAGCTCTTTAGCTCTTTGAACAACTGTATTAGGGATATTTTCATACTGAAGATTGAAAATAAAATCCGCCAAAATTTCGCTATAGAACATGATTTTTCCTATTTTAAGATAGCGCTATTTTTGATTTTTGCCAAAAATTCATCTACAAGTTTTGGTGCATATCCTACATAACTTGTTGCATCAAGTAAAGCATCGATATCTTTTTCTTTTAAGACTTGAGATACTCTTGTATCTGCAAGCAATACTTCTTTGAAAGTTTTTTGTTGTTCGATACCTAGCATAGCGTTTTCATAAACGATTTCATGAGCGTGTTGTTTGCCGTAATGATCGCTTAGTGCAAACATAACGCGTTCTGCCAGTACAAAGCCTTTAAGAGTGTCAAGATTTTTAAGCATTTTATCTTTTTTAACTTCTAGGTCACTAAGAGCAAATTTCATATTTGCTAAAACCACAGAAAGCATTAAAAACATTTCAGGTAAAAGTTTCCATTCCATTTTCCAAACTTGCCCATCTCTTTCATGCTCGTGTCTTTCAATATCGCTTAAAATGGCTAAATTTGCCTTAAAGGCATTGCTTACTGTAACTGCATTTTCGCTTACTGCAGGATTTCTTTTGTGTGGCATAGTGCTAGATCCTACTTGTCCTTTGCCAAAAGGTTCTGCTACTTCATCGATTTCATTGTGTGAGAGTATGAGTAATTGATGAGCGATTTTGTTAAAAGTTGCATTGATATTGCCTAGTACAAAACCAAGCTCTATAAAGCGATCACGTGTGCTCTGCCAAGAGATATTAGGCACTTCAAGTCCTAAATTCTCTAAAGTTAGCTTTTCTACTTCGTTGCATTCATCGCTTAAACTCGCCTTGGTTCCAACAGCTCCTACTATGCTGCCTACATAAAGTCTTTTTTCAAGTTCAAGTATTCTTTCAAAATGACGATCAAGCTCGCTAAGCCAGATGGCTACCTTATGCCCAAAGGTGATCGGTAAAGCTTGTAAAGCAAGAGTTCTTCCCATCATAGCAGTGTTTTTATGGGTTTTAGCTAGTTTCGCTAAGGCTTTTGCGATAGCTTTTAATTCGCTTTTTACAAGAGTCATTGCTTCTTTAAATTGTAAAACCAGTCCTGTATCGATGATATCTTGAGTGGTTACTCTAAAATGTACATATTCGCCTAAATTATTATCGCAAGCTTTTTCTAATCCTCTTACAGTAGGAACTAAAGGGTGTTTGGTCTTTTTAAATTCAGCAAAGATAAAGTCCATATCCATAAATTTATAATGAGCTTTTTTTGCGATCTCATCAGCTGCTTTTTTAGGGATAATTTTAAGTTTTGCTTGTGCTTTTGCTAAAGCTGCTTCAACATCGAGCCATTTTTGTATGCGGTTTTGTTCACAAAAAATAGCACGCATTTCCTGCGTGCTCCATGAGTCTGCTAGTAATCTATGATCAAATACGCTAATTCCTGTCATCTTATCTCCTTATTTTTTAATACTATCAAAAGCTTGTGTTAAATCAGCAATTAAATCTTTAGTATCTTCAAGACCTATATGAAATCTTACAAATAGTCCTCTTGCACTTAGGTCTGTTGCAGTTCTAGGCGGAGTAGTTACGGTGGCTAAGCTTTCATATCCACCCCAGCTAGCACCAATTGAAAAGTATTCTAGTTTATCTACAAATTTAATAGCATCATCTTTGTTATAACCTTCTGCAAATTCTATGGTAATCATACCATTTGCACCTTTATGATCACGCATGAAAATTTCATGATTTGGGTGGGATTTGAGTTTTGGATAGAAAATTGTTTTAATTTCTTTTCTGCTTTGTAAAAACTCTACAATTTCATCAGCACTTTTTTCATGAGCTTTCATTCTTACATCTAGTGTTCTCATACCACGAAGTACTAAGTAAGCATCATCAGGACTTGTTGTAAAGCCTAAAGCTTCTGGAAGTTTGTCAAAATTTTTCCATTCTTTTTCGTTGATTACTACTATACCCATGGTTACATCAGAGTGTCCACTAAGATATTTTGTAGCGGCGATAACTGAAATGTCTACTCCAAGTTCTAAAGGATTTAGAAAATATCCACTAGAATAAGTATTGTCAATAGCTACAGGGATATTATATGCATGAGCAATTTTGCAAAGTTTTGGTAAATCTATGATTTCATAAAGTATAGAACCTGGACTTTCGCATAGGATAAGCTTGGTATTAGGTTTGATTTTTTCTTCTATATCACTTGCATCAGCTTTTAAAAAATCAATTTCAACGCCTATTTTGTCTAAAAATAATTCGCAAATCGTTCTTACAGGCCCATAAATTGCATCAGTGATTAAAAAATGTGCATCTTTGCTTGCATAGTTTAAAAGTACCATGGCTAATGCTGCAAGTCCTGTTGGAAAAAGTTGTGCTCTATAACCACCCTCTAGAGTGCAAATAAGTTTTTCAAGTTCAAAATTGGTTGTTGTTCCTCTAGCTCCATAGCTTAAAACACGATCTGTTTTTCTTAATTCTCTGTATTTTTCCAAGTTGCGTGATCTTTAAAAAGTATGGTTGATGCACGCATAAGTGTAGGATTGACTGATCTTACTTCAGCACCTTGATCGCCTCTGCCACAATGAATAAGTTTAGTTTTTGAGTTCATTTTTTCTCCTTTTTAAAGATAAATATAAGTCATAATAACATTTACAATAGCCGCTACAAGCATAGGAATAGCTGTTCTTTTAACTACGGCAAAAGGACTTACTTTTGCAATAGCTGAGATAGCTAAGATCGCTGGTGCAATAGGACTAACACATCTTCCAAAGCCCGTCATGATTTGAATTGGTGCTATCATGGTGATAGTTTCAACTCCAAAGTGTTTTGCTATATTTGGGATAAGTGGAGCAAAGCTAAAAAATGCCGCATTTCCTGAACCCATTAAGAAAGCACAAACCGCAAGCAAGATTGAAACGGCGATAATAATAGCCAAAACTCCAAATCCTGCATTTTTGCAAAATTCTATTAAAGTATCTACAAAACCTACAGATAAAAGACCACTTGCAAATACTTGACCGCAAACGATGAGTGAAACTGTGATAACAAATAAATGTCCCATTCCTTTAAAGAAAATCATAATAGAATTAAGAGTTTCTACAACGCTTTTATAGCGTATCATTTCAAAAATAATAGCCACAAAAGTTGAAATCACCATTGCTTACTGGAACATTCATTTTAATTGCAGTGCTAGCAGCTGCTTTAACTTCTTGGGCACTACTTATTCCCATTAAAACCAAGATGCTATCAAGCACGGAACTAAATCCTAGGATTAAAACCAAAGGAATTATAGGTAAAATCGCATAAATTCTAGGAGGCTTTTTAAGTTCTTTTTCTTTACCTTCATTTTCATTTAGTTCTTTTTCAATTTCTTGTGCATTGAAGGCAAAATTATCTTTTTTGTCAAAAAATTTATTGCAAAGATATATCGCAATACCTACAGCTATAATGATAGGCAAGGTTGTAGGGAGTTGATAATGAACAAAATAAATTGCAGGATCAACTTCAGCTACTTTTGATGCCATGATCACATTTCCACTTCCAGGTCCATGATCGATATATTGACAAATCGCAATCACACTTAAGGCAGAAAGTTTTGAAACACCAGAAGTACAAGTATAGGATACATAGTAACCATAAGTAAAAGTGCCAAGCCTGCGTGAGAAGGGATGAAAAGAACTAAAAGTTGCACGATAAAATAAGCAACTATGAGTAAAACATAAGGAGATTTTACGGCTTTTAAAGGTTTTTCAAAAACTTTAAAAAGTGCATAAGAAGCCCCTACATGATCCATATAAGCAGAAAAACCTGCTATAGTCATAAGTGTAAGTCCAAGCCCTACTAATGTACTTGACATGGTTTGATTGAAAACTTGAAAAATATCAAAAAAACCTAAATTTAAAGAACCTTTAGCGACAATATGTGGAGAAAGTCCAAAAAGAGCAGCTAAGGAAAGTAAAAGTAAACCACTTAAAAGCAATGCCATGTGAGCATTGATTTTTTTATAAAGCATAAAAACAAGCAAAAAAACACTAAATAAAGAAAAAACAATACCTAGCATGTTTTATCCTTTTTGAGCGATGATCTCTATCTCTACTTTAGCTTTTTTTGGTAGATCTTTTACCGCAAAAGCACTTCTTGCTGGATAAGGAGCTTTAAAAAATTCAGCATAAATTTCATTGAATGCTACAAAATCATTAATATCAGCTAAAAAGCAAGTGGTTTTAATCACTTTATCATAACTGATACCATTTTCTTCTAAGATAGCACCGATATTTTTTAAAGATTGTTTGGTTTGTTCTTTGATATCAGAGCTTTCTATTTCTCCTGAAGCAGGGTTGATAGGAAGTTGTCCTGATATAAATAAAAGTCCATTTACTTCTCTGTAAGCTGAGTATGGACCAATGGCCTTTGGATAGTTTGACATGAATTCTCCTTTGTTAAATATAGATTAAGCAGAATGCATTTTATCACTACAATAATAATTTGTCAATAGTTTATTATCATAATAATAAAATTTTATTTTTAAGAAATGTTTTAAAGTATAAAGAGTAGAATTTAATATTATATTAATTTTTTATTGAAGGCAGTTTTATGGATGAGGGACAAAAACAACAATTTATAAAGTTGACATATTTTTTAGGAGAAGTTTTAGGTGAGCAATATGAGATAGTTTTTCATGTAATTACTGAAGATGGGGCCTATATTGCGGCAATTGCTAACAATCACATTAGTGGGAGAAGTTTAGATTCTCCCTTGACTGCTTTTGCAAGTGAGCTTATGCAAAATAAAAAATATTTAGAAAAAGATTTTTTATGTGATTATAAGGCTCTTGTTGGAAAATCAAAATTAATTAGAGGATCTACTTTTTTTATTAAAAATCATGACAAATTAGTAGGTATTTTGTGTATCAATCATGATACTAGCATTATGAGAGATTTAATATGCAAGATGATTGATTTAGAAAAAATTGGAGATATGGGTGATATTTTAGGAAATATTAGTTTTTCTCAAAATGATTCAAGCATAGAAACATTAAGTCACTCGATAGAGGATATTTTAGTTCAAAGTGTAGATTCTAGTTATTTAAATTCTGATTATCAATTAAGCATTGCTCAAAAAGAAGAAATTGCTGAAAAGCTATATGAAAAAGGTATTTTTAATATAAAAGGAGCGGTTCCTATCGTAGCAAAATTTTTAAAAATTTCAGAACCTAGTGTTTATAGGTATCTGAAGAAATTTAAAAAATAACTAAAATTTTTTGATAAATTTTAGTATTTTTAGGCTCATTTTCTTTAAAAAATTATTTTTAGATTTTTTGAGTAAAAATTCTGCCACATCTTTGCGTCCAAACATAATAGCAAAGGTATAAGGTGTCATTCCTAAACCATTATTTTCGTCAATATTTGCTCCATATTTAACTAAAAGTTCACACATAGGTAAGTATCCTTTAAAACAAACTCCCGCTAATGGGGTTTGTCCACGATCGTTTTTTTCATCTACTTTTGCACCTTTTTCTAAAAGCATTTTAGCGCTTTCATAAGAATTATTATAAGCTGCAAGCATAAGCAAGCTATCGCCTTTATGAGTTTTTAAATTTACATTTAAACCTGCTTCTATCATGATTTTAAGATTTTCATATTCATTATTTCTTGCAAAATTAAAAGCCATTTTACAAAGCTCTTCAAATCTTTTTTCTTCTTCTAAACTAAGAGTTGTCATTGTTTTTCCTTAATTATTATAATCTTTAGTTTGCCACCAAAAGTGGCAAGTAAAAATTATTTTTCTAAAGCTTTTTTAATTCCTTTTGCATAATCAGGTGAAATTTTTTCAAAATGTTTTAAAGCTCTAGTGATAATTTTTTCATCAACTCCTTCCATAGAAGCGGCGATATTATGAAAAAGTTGAGTTTTTTGATCATCATTCATAAGATTAAATAAAGCTCTTGGTTGAGTATAAAAGTCATTATCTAGTGGAGCATATCTTTGTGCTACGCCTTCTAAGACTAAATCAGGTTCAAGATAGCTTTTGTCTTCTTTTGGGCTATTATCATAGCTGTTTGGTTCATAATAAGCAGCATCATTTTTATAACTATCAAAATTCATAGCACCAGCGACATTGTAAGTATTCACTTCGCTTTTTGCACGATTTACTGGTAAAAGATGATAATTAGTTCCTATTCTATATCTTTGTGCATCAGGATATGAAAAAATTCTAGCTTGCAACATTTTATCAGGGCTAAAGCCAATTCCAGGAACGATATTGCTTGGACTAAAGGCAGCTTGTTCAACTTCATTAAAATAATTTTGAGGATTTTTGTTTAGAATCATTTCGCCTATATCCATCAAAGGTACAAAACTATGAGGCCAAATTTTTGTTAAATCAAAAGGATTAAATCCAAGTTTTTCTATATCTTTTTCAGCAAGAATTTGAACTTGAACTTTCCATTTTGGAAAATCTTTATTTTCTATAGCATTATAGAGATCTCTTTGATGACTTTCTCTATCTTTTGCTATAAGCTCGGCAGCTTCTTGGTTGGTAAGATTTTTAATCCCTTGTTGGGTTTTAAAATGGAATTTCACCCAAAATCTTTCATTTTTATCATTAATAAAACTATAAGTATGGCTTCCAAATCCATGCATATGACGATAACTTGCAGGAATTCCTCTATCGCTCATAAGAATGGTTACTTGATGTAAACTTTCAGGACATAAACTCCAAAAATCCCAAGCAGCATTATTACTTCTTAGATGAGTTCTTGGATCTCTTTTTTGAGTATGGATGAAATCAGGGAATTTATAAGCATCGCGGATGAAGAATGTCGGAGTGTTATTTCCTACCAAGTCCCAGTTTCCTTCTTTAGTGTAAAATTTAATAGCAAAACCTCTCACATCGCGTTCAGCATCTGCTGCACCTGCTTCACCTGCTACTGTTGAAAAGCGTAAAAATAATGGAGTAACTTCGCCTTTTTGAAAAATTTTAGCTTTGGTATAAGCACTTAAGTCTGCTGTAATTTTTATTTCGCCATAAGCTCCACTTCCCTTAGCATGAACGGTTCTTTCTGGAATTCTTTCTCTATTTTGATGAGCAAGTTTTTCAAGCAAAAGATAATCTTGCATAAGTAAAGGTCCTTTTGCGCCTGCGCTTAATGAATTTTGGTTATCAGCTATAATGTTTCCAAAATCGTTAGTCAATTTTTTCATTGTTTTCTCCTAAATAATAAATTTTATTAATTAGTAAATTATATCTATTAAAAATTAAAATTAACTGAATAATTGCATTTTATTGATAATAAATTTCAAAATAAATTTAGTTTTTTTATATTATAATAATAATTATCAAAATATATTTTAAAAATCACAAAGGAGAATTTATGTCAGTTTTGGTTATTGGTGCAGATGAAATCACTCCTATTAGAGCTGTTTTACATGATTTAGGTGCTAAAAAAATAGAACACTGGGATGCACGTAATGAAAATAGAGTTAATCGCAAGCCGATTCCTTGTGATACAGAATGTATAGTAATGTTAACAAGCTTTTTAAATCATAATACTATGAAAAAAATCAAAAATGAAGCTAAAAAGCGTAAAATTCCATTAGTTTGTGCAAAAAGAAGTGTAAGTTGTGTGTATTGTGAATATTGTAAAATTTTTAATCTTAATAAAGAATTTTCTTGCTATAAAGGTTAAAGATGTTATTTGGATTTGATGATAAGCAAGAATTTATACCGCAAATTTATCGCTATTTAAACAATCAAGAGCTTATGTTGACTTTTTTAACTCAATATAATGCGAGCGTTGATAGTGCTCTAAAAATTCCTCTTTTATATGCAAAAAATACCAAGAGTTTAAAAATGATATTTGGAAATTTTTTGCATAATATAATGCATGTTTCATTTGGTAAGATTCAAAATATAAATATCAAGCTTAATACATACGCTTTTTACTTTCAAAAAAGAAAAAGCTTGATTTTTAATACTAAAATATCTAAGAATGTCGATCTTTTAAGACTTTTAAGAATTTATCTTTATGGCATTTGTTTTGATGCGCAAATTTTATTTAGCTCCTATGTTTATGATAAGGTTTCTTTTCAAAATAATGGAAAAAATATAGATCAAGATGGTGATCTTATTATAATAGATAAGAAATTTGCAATTTTGCCACTTTGCAAAGAGATTAATACACATAATTTAGAAATTGAAAATGAAATTTATGAATTATTGAATTTAATAAAAGAAAATAATTTTGAAAAATTTTATATTGTTTGTCCGCGTAACAAAAATTTCACACATTTTATTGAAATAAAACATTTTTTGTGTGATTTAAACAAAACTATGTTAAAATTAGTTCCGTATAAAATATCAAATCAAATTATAAGGAGAAAATAATGTCAGTAGCAGTAATCTATGGTAGTGCTATGGGAAATACAGAAGGAGCGGCTAATACAATTGCTTCAAAACTTGGAATTAGCGATGTTTTTAATATCTCAGATATTGATGCAGCTAAAATGAATTCTTACGATAAATTAATTTGTGGAACTTCAACTTGGGGAAGTGGTGATTTACAAGATGATTGGGATGGTTTTGATTTTTCAGGGCTTAGTCTTGGTGGAAAAACTGTAGCTGTATTTGGTATGGGTGATAGTGAAAGTTATTCTGACACTTTTTGTGGCGGCATGGGTAAATTAGCTCAAAATTTAAAAGATGCAGGTGCAAATTTGGTAGGAGAAGTTTCAACTGATGGTTATACATTTGAAGCAAGCGATGCGGTTGTAGATGGTAAATTTGTTGGACTTGCTCTTGACAATGATAATCAAGAAGATCAAACTGAATCAAGAATTGATGCTTGGGTAGAACAAATCAAACCTTATTTTGCTTAATAATTCTTAAAATCAAGAGTTTTTATACTCTTGATTGTCTTTTCTTAAAAATAAAAAAAACTCACTATTTGATTTATAATTTTATTTTCTAAAGATAATTGACAGCGTTCTTTATTTCCAAGATAAGCTGTTCTTGCAAGAAGACTTGTTTTTTGAGAATTGTGATTTTTAGAGTTGATTTGTAAATTAACTTGCATAGTATAGTAGTTTTCTACCATCCATTCTCCATCGCTTTCCAAAGGATCAAAATCATAAAAAAATCTTGCTGAAGTTGTGATTTTTTGAGCATAAGAATGCTTTTTCATATCTACAAGATTGATTAAAATTTCATAATCTGCATTCTCTTTTACTTCTTTTAAGCCTAAATTTTTAAGTTTTAAAGCCAAATCTCTATCTAGAGTAGTTTGAAGTTGACTAGGATTTTGAAAGGAAATTTTAAAACTTTGTTGTTTTTGTGATCTGATAAAAATGCCTTCATTGCTTGTTTGAATAAAGCTTTGTGTGAAAGTTGCATTGGTGCAAGCACTCATAAAGAGTGCTATAAAAAAGCTTAAAATTAAAGCAAATTTAGACATTAGGTTTATTTAATAATAGTTGGAGTAGCGCTAAGACCTAATGAGCGATATTTTTCATATAAGGAAAAAACTTCTTTTAATTCTGCATCACTTACTTTTGGATAATTTTTGATATTTGCATCATAGTATTTGTTTAAAATTGCGATTTTTTCTTTATCATTTTTTGCTTTTTTTGCTTCCTTGTAGATTAGAGCGGATTTTTCAAAAGCAGATTTTCCATGTACTGGAGTTAAAATATAATTAACTTGATAGTTTTTAAGTTCATCATCAATTTGAGCTAAATGTTCTCTACAATAAGGGCATTCAGGATCTGAAAAAACATAAATTGCAGGTTTATTTTTATCTCCCAAAGCTATTACCATGGTTTCTTTTTGTGCTACAGCTTTAGCATTTTTTGTAAAATTTTCTCTTGCTTCTTGAAATTTTTTCATTTCATATTCTTGAGCATAAGAAATTCCCGTTTTCAAGTCGATAAGATCAGGGGTAATAAGACTATCTTTTGTAAAAAGAATGTTTTCTTGTTTTTGTCCATTTAATTCAACGCTTACAATAACACTTTCAAAACCCGTATTACCAACCTTTTGACGATTTGATACACTAACGGTAGCATTTGGAAATTGTGCTTTAATGCTTTTTGAATAAAAATCACTAATTTCTGAATTACTTGCAGCAAACAAAGATGCTGAACAGACAAGAATTAAACTTAATTTTTTCATAGTTTATAAATCCTTTAAATAAATTATGTTTAATTCTATAATGATTTTCTAAATGTTTGTTAAAAATCTTTTTTCAGCTTCTTTACTTACTTGAGGAAATTTGTCTAAGTATTCTAAATAAGCAATAGCATATTTTCTTGAAAGATTAAAATATTCTTTCATACTTTGCACATCAAGACTTTGATTTTTTAATAAATTTAAACATTCTTGCATAAGTTTTTCAAGAGCTTGTTTTTCTATAAAAAGATTGTGTGAAAGTCTTACAACCAAGCCTTTTTGGGTAAGTTTTTTGAGTATATTATCTCCGCTTTTTCTATCAAGTTCTAAAAAATCATAAAGATTATAAGGAGCTTCGGGTTTAATACCTTGTTTTTTTAAAATTTCATACATTTGGTTATTGTTTTTTTCTTGAAGTTTTTCAAAATCTATACCTTTTTTAAAATAAATTCCATTTTGAAAATCCAATAAATTTGACATTTCTTTAAGCCCAAGTTCGCAAAAATTTTCACTTGCCCAAGTAATCCTTAAAGCTAAAGAATGTGCTGAAAGCATGGCATAAGGATTTTTTTCAAGTATGAATTTGATGAAATTTTTAATTTCTTCTAGGCTTTGTAAATGATATACATTAAGATTTTTTTCATCAACAAATACTTGATTTAATTCTTTTGCTAATTTCAATGCTTTTTGATGAGAGAGTTTAAATCTCTGATAGCTTGAAAGCAAACCAAAGCCGTATTTATGTGCGTCTTTTAAGAAAGAAAAAGCTGCTTTAAAATCTTTATTTTTCAAAAACATTAAAAATTTATTTTTTTGTTCTTTTTTTAAAGGTTCGCTTAAAGGATTTAAAACCTTACCACCGCCTATAACACGATTATTTTGTAATAAAATAAAAGCCTCATCAAAACTTAAAAATACATTTTTATCAAAACTAAAATGCACAAAAAATTCATCATTTTCTAGTTTTTTTAATATATTTATTTTGCATTCTATTTGTCTTGAACCTACACAAAAAATCATTTTGCTATTTTGTAAATTTTTTGCTTTAACTAAAGCATCACATTCTTTAAAGGCTTTAAAATAACCTTTTTTACTTAGCAAATAACCTTTTTTCAACTCTTTATAATCACAATTTAAACTTAAAGCCACACGGTTACAAGCTTTGATTTGCTCTAAATTAGTATCGTGGTTTTGTATATTTTTAACAATGAGTTCTTTTTGAGTGTCTAAACAGATGATTTTTTCATTTAAAGTGATGCTTCCTTCATTAAGACTGCCTGTAACGACAGTTCCTATGCCTTTTAGAGAAAAAACTCTATCGATATAATAATGAAAAATCAGTTCTTCATCGTTTTCTTTGTTTTCTATGGTATAAAGATAATTTTTTAATTCTTCTATGCCTTGATTATTTTTTATACTGGTGTGAAATACTTTTAAAATGGGATAATCTAAATTTTTTAACTCTTCTAAAATTTCTACACTTTTTTGCTCTATATTTTCACAAAGATCACATTTGCTAAGCACTAAAATGATATTTTTAATATCAAGAATTTTTAAAATTTCTAAATGTTCTAAACTTTGTTCTTTTAAACCTTCGTTAATATCTACGACAAATAAACAAACACTAAAGCCAAAAGCTCCACTTACCATAGTTTTAACCAAATCTTTATGTCCTGGAACATCGATAAAAGAAATGTTTTTATCTTTTAATTTAAGATTTGAAAAACTTAAATTAATGGTGATTTGTCTTTCTTGTTCTTCTTTTAAACTATCGCCTTCAAAACCATTTAAAGCTTTAATGAGTGAAGTTTTTCCATGATCAATATGTCCTGCGGTTCCTATAATAACAGATTTCATAAGTTTTCCATTTGATTGATTGTAAGAATAAGTTTTTGAAGTTCATTTTCTCGTATAGTTCTAAAATCAAGAACAAATTCATCATTTTCAATGCGTCCTATGATATTTTCTTTTCTAAATCGAGTTTGTAGTTTTAAAGCATCTCCTTGAAAAGTTAGTATATAAGTATCTAAACTTTTATCAGGCATAGAACCTCCTCCTACTAAACTTTTGCTTTTTTTAAGCTGGGTTTGAAATTTTAATTCTTTTTGCACTCTTAAAGCTTTTTTCTCTATAAAGGATAAGTCATCATTTAAAAGTTTTAAGGTAATAATTTTTTCATAATCTTTTTGTAAATAAGCTTTTAAGCTTTCGTTTAAAAAAGATAGGGTTAATTTATCCACTCTTAGCATTCTTAAAAGTTGATTTTGTTTAAGTTTTTCTATGAGTTCTTTTTTTCCAAGTATAATGCCCGCTTGTACGCTGCCAAAAAGTTTATCTCCGCTAAAACTTAAAATATCACATTCTTGCACGAGTTTTCTGATTTTAGGTTCATTCTTAATCAGCTTTTCATTTAAATTTTCACACCAGCCAGAACCTAGATCATAATAACTCAAAAGCTCTTTTTCTTTTGCTAGTTCATGTAGATCTTTTATATTTACTTCACTGTGAAAACCCATAAGAGCGAAATTAGACTTGTGGGTTTTTAAAATTAGAGCGGTATTTTCATTGATAGCTTGTTCATAGTCTTTTAAGTGTGTTTTATTACTAGTTCCAACTTCGCAAAGCTTTACACCTGCAGCTTTTATCACTTCAGGCACACGAAAACTTCCGCCAATTTCTACAAGTTCTCCTCTTGAGCTTATGACTTCTTTATCATAACAAAGAGAATTAAGCACTAAAAAAACTGCCGCAGCGTTGTTATTGACCACTAAAGCATCTTCACATTCAAAAAGCATTTTAAGTTTTTCTAGTACCAAAGCATAGCGAGAGCCTCTTTTTCCATTTTCTAAATCAAACTCTACATTAGAATAATTACAAATGATATCTTTACACGCTTCATAAAGTTCTTCATGGATTACACTTCTACCAAGGTTTGTGTGTATAACCACTCCGCTTGCATTAATCACACTTTGTAAATCTTTGCGGTAAAAAGTTTTGATTTCTTTTTTGATTTCTAAAAGTAGTTTATCTTTAGAAATTTCATCTTGGAAAAAATTTTCTTTTAGTTTTGCGACAACTTTTTTACAAAAAAATGCTTTGATATAAAAAGGATAGGATTTTAAACTCTCATCTTCAATAAGAGTGTTAATTTGTGGAAAAGTTCTAAATTTGTTCATCTTAAGCCTTAAGAAAATATTTGGTTATTTTAACATAGAATTTATAAAATGATGTTTTAAAGAGATTAAGGAAGACAATGCAAGATTTTGTTTATATAAAAAATGATGTTTTAATCCCTTTGCCTGATGCTATTGAAATTTTAGATCAGGCAAATGATAAAGAAGCATTAATTTGCAATGATAAAAATCAAAAAGCACAAATTTATGCCCCTGAGATTAATTTTTATCTTAAAAATTCTCAAGATGAAATTTTAGAGCAAAGTAAAAATGTTTTAACGCTTTATGAAGCAAGAGCTAGCGTTTATGATTTGGGGCTTGATTTAGAACAAAGCAAAGAAGTGCAAAATCGTTTGATTGTCGCAGATGGTGACGCTCAAACTGTAGAGTTTTTAAAAGAACATGAATTTAAGGTTATTGCTTTAAGCAGTGCAGAAATTTTAGCTGTTTTTGGAAGTGTAGGGGAGCTTTGTGCTGTGGTTAAAAATCAAGGCGAAGAAGTGGAAATAGATTTTGATTTTTTACTTTTTAAAGCTGAGGATTTAAGCGTTGTGCGTAAAGATTTTACAAGACAAAGTGGATGTTATAATCTTTTAAATTTTGAAAATCTTGAAGTATTGTTTGAGTTTTTGCAAAGCAAAAGTCCAAAATATCATTATAAAACTTATATTAGCTATAATGCTAGTGTGTGTCAATACCACGAAAGACGCAGTGAGCATTGTGCAAAATGTGCTGAAATTTGTCCTACTGTGGCGATTTTAAAAGATGATGAAAACAAACATTTGGAATTTTCTCAAGTGGATTGTTTGGGTTGTGGAGGATGTATTAGCGTGTGTCCTAGCGGATCGCTTGATTATGCTCCTATGCCAAGAGAAAGTTTCTTTACCCTTTGTGAGTTTTATAAAGATAAAAAAATTTTAATCATTCCTAAAAAAATGTCTTTAGAAAATTTAAATCTTGCTTTACCAAAAGATGTTTTACCCTTTATGATAGAGGGTGAAAAATGGCTTTCTTCTATGCATTTTTTAACGCTTTTGCAAAATAGTGGAGCAAATTTGGTTTTTTATACGGATTTTGTATCTCGTGGTAGCAACGAGGCTATTGTACTTTTAAATACTTTTTTTGAGAGAAAATTTCAAAAAAAAGCTATTTTTGTTGCTAAAGATGAAAAAGAATTGCAAAATGTTTTAAAAGAGCAAGAATTCATACAAGATTTAAAATATGATTTTCATAATAACACCTTAACTACAAGAGAAAATTTTGCCAAAAGAATGCAGGAAATGATAAAAAATGAAGATTTTGGCAGTATGGAAAGTGGCGAATGGTTGCGTTATGGTAAGGTAGAAATCAATCCTAACACCTGTACGCTTTGTCTTTCTTGTGTGGGTGCCTGTAATGTAGGAGCTTTAATCGCTGATAAACAAGAAAATGCTTTGAAATTTAATGCTTCTCTTTGTACGACTTGTGGGTATTGTGAGTTAAGTTGTGCTGAAAAAGATACTTTAAAATTATTTCGTAGTGGAATGGAGTTTAGAGCTTCTTATTTTGAATATCAAACCATGGCAAAAGATGAGCTTTTTGCCTGTATAGAATGTGGTAAAGAATTTGCGACCAAAAAAGCCGTAGAAAAAATAGCCAATTTAATGAAACCTAAATTTGGTAATGATGAGAATAAAATCAAAACACTTTATTGCTGTGCAGATTGCAAGGCAAAAGTGATGATAAAAGCAATGATTAATTAAGATCAAGAAGCTTTTTCATCCACAGCATAGCTTTAGATATGACACTTCCATGAGTTTCATTTTTAAAAAGTTTAAAATGAGTTTTACAATTAGTTTCTTTGGATATTTTTTCGCTAAGTTTTTGAGCATTGAGCTTAGCTACACCTTTGATAATACTTGAATTTGTTTCCAATGAACCTAATCCGATGTAAATTTTAGGGCAAGTTTGTAATTTTATGATATTAGGTAAAAACTCACTATTATCCCACCATAAAGAAGGTGAAATAATAAAATAATGACTAAAAATCTTACTATCATAAAGAAGTGTATCAATGGCAAAAAGTCCTCCAAAAGAATGTCCAAAGAGAATTTGATGGCTAAAATCAATAGGATACATTTTGTTGATATAAGGGATGAGTTGGGTTATTAAGAAATTTCTAAATTCTTTACTACCTCCACCTTGTTTATTTAAATTTGTTGTAGGCGTATAATCTTTAGTGCGTTTTTGTGTATCAAAAGCTAAATTATTATCATAACCTATTCCAATAATTAAAAGATTTTCTTTGACAGGAGTGTTGAAAAGATTTAAAAAAAGAGGAAAAAAGGCATTTCCATCGAGTAAATAAATGATTTTATATTTATAATTTGAGTTTTCATTCTTGTTTTTAGCTATAAAAATTTTATATATTGTGCCATTATAATTAAATTTGACATTTTCTAAAATAAAGTTTTGTTTTGCTTGTTTTGAGAGCTTGGGTATCTCTAGACTTGGTTTTGCAAAAGCTAGAAAAAAAGAACAGAATAAAAATAATATTTTTTTCATAATTTGCCTTCTAATTCTTCTTTACTTGTAAGTTTGCTATCAAATTTAACAACAAGATTTTTAGAGTTTTTATAAATATCTACAACCCCTAAATTTTCACCAAAAGTACTGAAATTTAAAGGCGTTTCTAAAGGTAGATAAAGGTTTTTAAAATCAGCTGGATTTTTTAAGAAAAATAATGCCACAAGCCAAATTAGAGCTAAAATTACTAAAATAATAGCTAAAAGATTTAAGGTATCTAGATGTAAAAATATCCCTCCGATAATACCACCTATAAAACTTCCACCATATCCAAAAGCATTAAATAACCCTAATGCTGCACCTTTTTCATGAACTTTACAAAATTTTGATGCACAACTTTGCATAATAGGTTCGTGTAAATTAAAACCTATAAAAAAAATCACAACTGCTATGATAAAAAAATCAATAGAATTACTAAAAGCAAAAAAAAGATAAGAAAGTATGAAAAAAACAATTCCTAAGAGTAAAATTTGTTTAGCTAAACCTTTTTTTTCGCCTAAACTTCCAGCAAAGCCCATAGCGATAAAACCTGCTACCATAGAAGCGCTATAAACAATCCAAAGTTTATCAGAAGCAAAGCCTAAATGTTTTACTAGAATAATAGGAATACTTAAAAATGCTATACTCATAAGCATTTTTTGCATGAAATTAGTAAGATTCATAAGGGCTAAATTTTTTTGTTTAATAAGATGAAAAAAAGGAGTTTTTTCATTTTCATGAGTGATTTTATTTTCTTTAGGTACAACGGTATAAAGTAAAATTATACATAAAAGAGACAAAGCCGCACTAAGATCAAAAAGGCTAGATAAACCCCATTTTGCACTCATTAAAGGAGAAATTACCATAGAAGCTGCAAAACTAAGTCCTATAAAAGAACCCATTACCGCCATGGCTTTACCACGATTTTCTTCTGTGATAAAATCACTTATCATTGCCGTAGCTACTGCTCCAATAGCTCCTGCACCTTGGAGCATTCTCCCTAAAAGCATGGTGTAAATATTTTCTGCAAAAGAGCAGATTAAAGAGCCTATTATAAAAATAATCAGTCCAATGAGCATGGTTTTTTTACGACCAATTTTATCACTTAAAATCCCAAAAGGCATTTGTAAAATCATTTGGGTTAAGGCGTAAACACCAACTAAAAGTCCCACTAAAAATTCATTAGCACCTTCAAGTTTTAAAGCATAAAGGCTTAAAACTGGCAAAACTATAAAAAGCCCAAAAAATCTTGTTCCAACTATGAAAGATAAGGGTAAGACATTATTTAGCATTATCAATTTCCTATTAAATTTGAAATTTAAATTAGGATAATTTTACTATGAAATGGATTAAGCATTGATTAACATCGTTTTACCATTTTGTATTTAAAAGCTACGCACAAGGATAAATTTTATAAAATCATATTTTTGTTTTTGATATTATTTTGGAGCTTTTGTTATGAAGATTATCCTAGCTACGAGCAATAAACATAAAGTTTTAGAACTTAAAGAAATTTTAAAAGATTTTGAAATTTATGCTTTTGATGAAGTTTTAATGCCTTTTGAGATTGAAGAAAATGGAAAAACTTTTAAAGAAAACGCCTTGATTAAAGCAAGAGCGGTTTTTAATGCTTTGGATGAAAAGCAAAAAAAAGATTTTATCGCTTTAAGTGATGATAGTGGCATTTGTGTAGATGTTTTAGAAGGAAATCCAGGAATTTATTCTGCTCGATTTAGCGGTAAGGGCGATGATAAAAGTAACCGTGATAAACTTGTCAATGAAATGATAAAAAAAGGTTTTAAACAAAGTAAGGCATATTATGTTGCTGCTATTGCTATGGTAGGTTTGATGGGGGAATTTAGTACGCATGGAACCATGCATGGAAAAGTAATAGATACAGAAAAAGGTGAAAATGGTTTTGGTTATGATAGCCTTTTTATTCCAAAGGGTTTTGATAAAACCTTAGCCCAGCTTAGCGTGGATGAGAAGAATAATATCTCTCATCGTTTTAAAGCTTTAGAGCTTGCAAAAATCATTTTAAAGATTTTAAATAAAGGATAAAAATGAAAAATTTTTTAAAATATATAGCTATTATTGTTTTAATATATGCTCTTTATGTTGGTTTGGAAACTTGGTTTTCTTAGAATAAATAGTGATTAAAAAGCTTGGTAATAAGAACAAACTTCCACTTAAAAGCAAAATCATTACAAAAACGG
Organism: Campylobacter sp. CFSAN093259; assembly: GCF_012889985.1. NCBI lineage: Bacteria > Pseudomonadati > Campylobacterota > Epsilonproteobacteria > Campylobacterales > Campylobacteraceae > Campylobacter > Campylobacter sp. CFSAN093259. The sequence goes on along the minus strand of NZ_CP040617.1, from coordinate 1,350,913 downwards.
TTAAAATTCCAAAATAAATTGTTGGAATGAAATTACTACTCATCATAACACTAAAACCTAAAACTATGCTAATGGTAGTATAATAAAGTGCCGAACCTATACTAAGGTGAGAAATCATAATGGCTTCTTCTAGGCTTTTGTTTTTAATTTCTTCTCTAAAACGATAAATATAATGTATAGCATCATCAACGCCTATGCCTATAGCAATAGCAGCTATAGTAATACTCATCATATCCAAAGGAATACCTAAAAGCCCCATAAGAGCAAAAACCACACTTAAAGGAATAACATTTACCAATATAGCCGCAACTGAAAATTTTAAATCTCTAAAAACAATGATAAAAAGTATAAAAATAGCTAAAATTACAAATATAAGAGTATCAAATTGCGATGAAAAAAGACTTTGGAGCATATTATTATAAAGCACCATTATGCCTGTGATTTGAACTTCTACTCCATCATTTTTTACAAGCTCGTTGAGCTGTTTTTTAAGATCTATTAAAAACTCATTACGTCTTAAATTCGGATCAGAATCAACAATACGCATGCTAAATCTTAACTCGTTATTTTCTATACTTACAAAAGGTGAAAGCAAGTCTTGTTTAAATTTGGCAGGCAAATTTTCATTTAAAAACGCAAGGGCAAAATCATCCAACTCTTTTCCATCGTTAATATTTTTCCCTAGGGTTAAAAGACTATTAAGACTTAAAACCGAACCTACAAATTCTTTGTTTTCTAAAAATTCATGAACTTTTTTTGCAATGCGTGTTTTTTTAGAGTCAAACCAATAAGTTTCTTGTGTGGCTAAATTTTCAAATTCACTTTCAAAACTATCAAGAGTATCGCTTGCATTTTGATCGTTTTTATTATTTGGAAAACGAATGATCACTTCTAAAGGTAAGGTTCCACCTAGATTTTTATCAATAACCAAAAGTCCTTTTTTGATTTCACTACCATCTTTGAAATAATTGACAAAAGAATTTTCAACTCTGAGTTTTGAAATGCCTATTAAAGCTAAGATTATAGCAAGAACTGAAATTTCATAAATCATGCGACGCTTTTTAGGATCAAGAGCGGTTTTGGCGCAAAAGGCTAAAAGATTAAATTTAAACTCTTTTTTATGATAATTTTTTGGTTTTAAAAGAACTAAGATACTTGCTAAAAACAAATAACTAAAGATAAGAGCTAAACCTATACCTATACTCATCATAATGCCAAGTTTTATGATAGGTTCGATATTTGATAGGATTAAAGAAAAAAATCCTATCATCGTTGTAACAATGGCATAAAGGCTAGGATTTGCTTTCGCTAGTAAGGTTTCAAGCACTATGCGCTCAACTTTAGCTTTGGGATGATTTTGGGTGCTTTCGATAAAATGCGTGATCAAATGAACAACTACACTTAAGGTGATAATTAAAACCAAAGCAACGTAATTTGATGAAATAACCGTGATTTGAAAATTTAAAAGCGCAAAAACTCCACTAGCCGCACTTAAGCTTATAAAACAAATAAAAAGAGGTAAAAAAACAAAGCGCCATGAGCGGAAAAAATAATAAAGTGCAAGTCCTAGTAAAAATACAAGAGAAACACCATAAAGCACAAGATCAGATTTTATATAAGCTATCATATCATCAGCGATCATGCTTACGCCACCAAGGTAGAGCGTATCTTTATTTTTTTCATAATTTCGAACTATGCTTTTAATAGTATCTAGACTTTGTTTCGTGATAACTTTTTGCTTGTCTTGATGTTCTTTTATGGCAAGACGAATTTGATCTTTTTCTTTTTCATCGGTAGCAAGATCGCGTTTTTCTATAAGATTATTATAAACTGTATCAGGCTTTAAGTAAATAATAAGCCCTGTTACTTTTCCATCTTTTGAGATGATATTATTTTTATAAAAGGGACTATTTAAAATTTCATTTTGGGCTTTTGTGCGGTTTATATCTTGGCTTTCTATATTTGGGATATTTTTTAAAAGTTCTTTTAAATCCGTATTTTGCGAACTTTGAAGCAAAGGGGCATTGATGATACTAAAAACGCGTTCTACTAAAGGGGCTTTTTCTAATTCTTCATGAAGTTTTTTTAATTTGGCTAAATTTTCATTTGAAAAAGGTTTTTCATCATAGGGTTTGAAGGCTAAAAGTAAAAAATTATCACTTTTATAATGTTTTGAAATTTCTCTAAAAGTTTTTAAATCTGCATCATCTTCTAAAAGTAAACTTTCAGCACTTGCATCTACGCTAAGCTTAAAAGCAAAAAAGCTTAAAAACAGGCATATAAACAACGTTCCAAAAAAAGTACTTTTTGGACGAGAAATAAAAAACTTTAAAAGCTTTGCAAACATTATTCTATGACAATACTTTCAAGTTTTTGAAGTAGGGCATCAAAGCCTTGGTTGGCTAAAATATCTCCAAATTGTGATCTATAAGTTTGTACTATACTCACACCTAAAACATCTACATCATAAATAAGCCAGTTGTTATTATCATTGTAAAATTTGAAAATGATATTTTTTTCTTCCCCATCTACTACCATAGAAGTGGTTAAAAAATAGCGTTTTTCATTTTTTAACTCACCATTTTTGACCTTTAAAACCTGATCTTTATAAAGACTGAGTTTATCGGTAAAACTTTTTTTAAGACTTGTTTCAAAGGCTGTGGTAAATTTTTCTTGTTCTTTTGGGGTTAATTTAGAATAATTTTTCGAAAGACTGAGTTTCGCCATGAGTTTATAATCTATTATGCTATCAAAAAGTTTAAAAATTCCATTAGCAGCTTGTTTTTTGTCTTCTTTGTTATCTTGTAAAAGTTTTAAGCTTGCATCAATGTTTTTTTGCATAGTGCTAGAAATTTCATCTAGTTGTAAGGCAAAAGCATTAAAAAATAAAGTCAAGATTAAAAATATTTTTTTCATTAATTTCCTTTATTTGCTAAGTTCATTGCGTCTTTGCTCGTAAGCATCACGCAAGAATGGATATAAATTAGGCGTGTTGTGATAAATTTCATCAATTTCATCAAGCCTAAAACTAAGTTCATTACCAAATCCATAAGCACTTATAGCTATACTTGCCCAAGTAGGATCAATGTAAGCGGTAAAACTTGCATACCAAGTTGCAGGTAAAGTAAGAGTGTCTCTAAGATTGCTAGGACCAAGTATAGGTAAGACAATATGAAAACCGCTTCCTACACCCCAGTGAGCCAAAACGGTTCCTAAGTCCGCGGGATGTTTTTTAAGACCCATTTTTGATGCCACATCCATAAGTCCACCAAAACCCATGATGGTATTGGCGGTAAATCTTTTAAATTCTTCTCCAGCTTCTTCAAATTTAAACTGCAAAACATTGCTTACAAAACGCAAAGGAGCAAGTAAATTATCAAAGAAATTTCTTGCCCCTAATCTTATAAATTCAGGAGTGATAGCGTTATAGCCCTTAAGAACGGGACGCAAACCATAATCATACAAAGCCACATTAAAGCTTGTCATAGCTTTGTTATATCCTGAAAGTGGATCGTTTACTTGATAGTTTTGGTATTCTTGTTCAAAATCATCTAAATTTTGTTCTTTAGCAAAAGCAAAAATAGTAAAAAAAATTAAAATAAAAGATATAAATTTTATTCTCAAGCAAAAACTCCTAAAAATTTTAAAAGTAAAATTATAGCAAATTTTTAATCAAGATTTATATCCCAGTAAAAATCCACCCATTCAGTAGCTTCTTTTACTTTAAAATCAGGCTCTAAAAGAGCGGTTTTTTTGTAAAAAATGGTTGTAATTTTAAGTTCTATATGAGGAAATTTTTCAAGCAAAACTTTTTTTATTTCTGCTAAACTTTCTCCACTATCTACTATATCATCAATGAGTAGAATTTTTTTGTGCTTGCTTAAATCGGGAATGTTAAAAATTTCAATAGTATCAAGTTTTTTCGTATTATCGTAATGAATTGAGTTTAAAGCAAAAAGTTGACGCGTTTTTAAAGCCACTGCTAAAGAGTGTCCTAAACTCATCCCCCCTCTTGCTATAGCTAAAAGTGCATCAGGGTTAAAATCTTCTTTAATTTCTTTAGCAAGAATTTTTACATCTTCTTTAAATTCTTCATAGGAGTAAAATATCATTATATATCCTTATTTATTGTAGTGCCATAAGTAAAAAATTACCCAAAGATAATAAACTTAAAACTATAATGCCAAGATTGATTTTATCCCATTCGCGTTTAAAAATTCTTACAAGTAAATAAGAAAGAAAACCAAAAGCAAAACCTGTGGTGATGGAGTAAGTAAAAGGCATCATGATAATAGTAAAAAAGCTTGCTACAGCTATAGCACTATCTTTAAAATCTATATTTTTAACTTCCATAAACATTAAAATTCCAACCATTACAAGTACGGGGTATATTGCGTTTGCAGGAATGGCTTTAAAAAGTGGCAGTAAAAAAAGTGTAAAAGCAAAACAAATAGCTACAACTAAAGCTGTAAGCCCAGTTCTTCCTCCGCTTTCAACCCCTGTAGTGCTTTCAACAAAGGCTGTAACTGTAGAAGTGCCTGTCATAGCTCCTAAGGCTGATCCTGTTGCATCTGCCATTAAGGTTTTGCTTAGTTTTTTTTCTCCATTTTTGGGATCATCAAAAATCTTTCCTCTTTCACCCACACCTGTGATAGTTCCTATGCTATCAAAAAGTTGAGTGATAAAAAAAGTAAGAATTATAGGTATCATAGTAATATTTAAGGCGCTTTTGATATTAAGTTGTAAAAAGATGGCTCCTAAACCATTTTCCATGCTAAAATTTGGCCAAGAAAAGATTTGCACAGGAAAACTTGCATTGTCTAAATGGAAAATCCAAGCAATAATAGAGCTTGCTAATACCCCCAAAATAAAAGCTCCGCGAAGTTTTATAGCCCAAAAAAAGATGATTAAAGCTAGAGTGAAAATTCCAAAAAGCACATGAGGGCTTTTGAAATTTCCTATGCTGACTAAGGTATCTTTATTATGCATTATCACACCCATTTGACTTAAGCCTAAAAATGCAATAAAACAACCTATGCCCGCACAAATTGCAAGGCGTAAATCTTTTGGGATATTGCGGATTACCCAAAGGCGAAAATGCGTAAAAGAAAGTATGAGAAAAATAATACTTGAAATAAAAACAGCTCCTAAGGCGCTTTGCCAAGCTATGTTTTGACCTAAACAAACCGCAAAGGTAAAATAAGCATTTAAACCCATTCCTACACTCATAGCTACAGGAGTATTGGCAAAAAAAGCATTAAAAGCACTTGCAACTATGGTAATTAAAGCTGTTGCGGTGATTAAAGCTTCTATAGGCATTCCTGTATTTCCTACTATGCTAGAATTTACGGGGATAATGTAAACCATAGCTAAAAAAGTAGTAAGTCCTGCTATAACTTCGGTTTTAAAACTCGTATTGTTTTCTTTGAGTTTAAAAAAGCTCATTTTTTCTCCTTAGTAGGTTTTTAGCTCGTTGTATAAACTATCGCGTTCTACAGGAATAAGATTTGAAGTTTTTATCATATCGATAAAAGTTTTTAAACTTGTGCCTTTGGCGGACTTTGCACCACCTGCACTTTGTATACTTTCTTTTTCTATAGTGCCGTCTAAATCATTAGCTCCAAATTCTTGTGCTACCATGGCTAAATTTAAAGTCATTGTTGCCCAGTAAGCTTTGATATTTTTGATATTATCAAGCACTAAACGAGAAATGGCAATGGTTTTTAAAATTTCTTCACTATCCATGATTTTATCAGTTTGTATAAAGCTTTTATCCCTTTGCCAAACTAAAGGGATAAAAGCATTGAATCCACCGGTTTGATCTTGAAGATCACGCAGTCTTAACATATGATCGATCCTGTGATGTCTTTCTTCTATATGTCCAAAAAGCATGGTAGCATTACTTTGCTTGCTTTTTTCATGCCAAAGTTTATGAATTTTAAGCCAATTTTCACTGCTAACTTTTCCATGACAAATTTTCTTACGCACTTCTTCATCAAAAATTTCAGCTCCACCACCTGGCATGGAATCAACGCCGTATTCAAGCATTTTTTCTATCACTTCTTCATAACTCATTTTAAAACGACGATGTAAAAAATCAATTTCAGCAGCAGTCATAGCTTTTACATGAAGATTAGGATATTTTTCTTTTATCATTTTAAAAATTTCTAAATACCATTGCCAAGTTGTATCTTTGTTGTGAGCTGAAACGATATGCACTTCTTTGGTTTCTCGTTTTACGGTTTCATCGACGATTTTCATGATTTCTTCATGAGTCATCAAATAAGGATTAGGATTTTTTCGGTGCGCTGAAAAGGCGCAAAATTTACAGGTATCTGCACAGATATTAGTTGGGTTGATATGGCGATTGATATTAAAATAGACTTTTTTTCCATGAAGTTTAGTGCGTTTTTTGTGAGCGTATTTGCCTAAGGTAAAAAGATCTAGATCCCAAAGTGCATTGGCTTCTTCTTGGTTTAATCTTTCTTCATTTTCTAGTTTGGTGATTAAATTTTTCATTTTAATTTTACTCTTTTGCTGTTTTTAAATAAAGCATTATAATTTTTGCTTACTGAAAAAGAGTTTATAGAAAAAGCCAAAATAAAAGATATTTTTGTTAAGATTATTATTAAAATATTAAAATTTAAAGAGAGTAGAAATTTTGTTAAATAAAGAATTGGAAATTTTTAAAAAAAATCTTAGTTCCTATACCCAAAGTTGTAGAAAATTTTTTCTTAAGCAAGGGGCGTTTAGCTTATATCATTCTAAAAATATGGATAATTTCATAAAAAAAGCTTATGATATAGTTCTTAAAGATTATTTTGATGATTTTTCACCTCCAGGTGATAATATCCCTTTTTGTGTTTTAGCAAGCAAAGCATATGCAAATAATAGTCTTTGTTTTAATGAAAGTATTTCTTTGATTTTTGTTTATAAAGATATTAAGGCTTTTCATTTAAAACCTATGATTAAGGCTTTTATCGAAATTTTAAATGATGCGCATTTGCAAATTGACTCTGTTATCTTAGAATTTAACGGACTTTATAATGCTAGCAATGAGCTTAAGACTTCTATAATACAAACTCGTTTCATATGTGGTTCTAGGATTTTATTTAAAGGGATTAAGACAAAATTTGAGAGTATTTTAAAAGAAAATAAAAATGATTTTGCCAAGCTTTTGCTAGAAAATTTTAAAGAATTTGATATTCCATTTATAAAGCAGGAATTTAATATCTTAAAAGATTTTGGCGGATTAAATCATTTAAGATCCTTAGAGAGTTTGCTTGTTCTTTTTAAGACTTCTCCAAAAAATTATGCTTTAAATTTTATAGATGAAAAAAATTTAAGCGAGTTGCGTTTAGCTGGAGATTTTTTACTTTCTTTAAAATCAGCGATGAATTTATTAAGTGCTAAAGATGAGGATGAGTTTTTACTTATTAATGTTCATGATTTGAGTGAATTAATGTATAAAAAAGCTAAAAAACATTTTGGAGCAAATGAGTTGTTGGTTCAAAAGGCTTTACAAAGTATGCATACTATAGGTTTTTATACACACTTTTTAGCAAAGCAAATTCAAGATGGATTAAATCATACTCTTAAACAAGAATATAAATTTAAAACTCTTGTGGAAGTTTTAGAATACTTATTAAAACTTGAAGATAAACAGGTTATTTTCGATCTTCACTTGGTTTTTGCCCTAAGAAGATTGAAATACGGTAAAAAAGATATAGAAAAAGCTTTAATACTTTTTGAGAAAATTTTTTATAAAAGGCATAGTTTTTGTGTTTTAAAACTTTTGCTTGATAGTGGAATTTTAAAAGATTTATGCAAGCCTTTTTGGACAGTTCGTTTTTTAAGCGATGAAGAAGGAAATTATAGTTTTGATGAGCAAGTTTTTCTTATGTTAAGTGAATTTGAAAAATACGAAGATGAGCTTGAGACACTCCAAAAACTTAAAACCGATGAAAAAATGATTTTAAAGCTCGTAATACTTTTAAGTGCTATAGAAAGTGAAAATGAAATTTCTTTAGCAGGCATATATAGAGCGTATTGCTCCAAATTTGATTTAAAGAATGAAATTTTAGAATGGGGTCTTAAAATATTTAAAAACAATAATGCCTTAAAAGATCTTGTAGAAAAAGAAGATATATACAATCCTATTGTTGTAAGTAGTTTGGTTTCTAAGCTAGAAAATTTAGAAAATTTAGAGCTTTTATATACTTTAACTTGGCTAAAGGCTAAGGCTTTAAATTATAATGCTTTTTATTTTAGAGTTCTTGATAAACTTTTAGAAAATGCAAAACAAGGTTTTGAAGATGAAAATCTACTTGAAGAAAGTGCAAGAAGGGTAAAAAAAGAATTAACACTTAAAAGAAGTAAGATTTTTTTAGAGCAAGATGAAATTTTGCAGGATAAAATCATACATATCAAATCAAATCTTTTTATTATAAAAAATACTTTTGAAGATATTGTTATGATTTCTAAATTAGCCAAAGAAAATGATTTTAAATTTTGGTTTAGTAATGAAACAAATCTTAGTTTGCAAATTGTTGCACCACTTCATTTTAATATTGCCATTATTTTAAGTTCTTTAACAAATTTAAATCTTATTTTCATGAATTTTTTTGAACTTTTTGATGATAAAATTTATTTAAGGTTTGAATATGATAATATTATCAGTGATGAGCAAAAACTAAAACTTTGTGAGCTTTTAAATTCAAATCTTTCTGGTTTTAATTTGAAAAAAATTAAAAAGCCAATCATTAAAAAAGAGGAGTTAAAATTAGACTTAAACTATTCTAAAATGTATGCCAAATTAGGTCTTAATACTAAAGATCAGCAGGGTTTAATGGCGTATTTGATGAATGTTTTTAATGAACTTGAACTTGTTTTATGTGCAGCAAAAATTCAAACCATAAGACAAAGGACGCGTAATATTTTTATTTTTCAAAAGAATGAAAAATTAGAACATAGCGAGCAAAAGTTAGTTAATTTATTAATAAGTGAGTAAAAAAATGTGTGGAATCGTAGGCTATATAGGAAATAATGAAAAAAAACAAATTATACTAAATGGACTTAAAGAATTAGAATATCGTGGCTATGATAGTGCGGGTATGGCAGTGATGCAAGAAGGCGAACTTAGTTTTTTTAAAGCTGTAGGAAAGCTTGAAAATTTGGCGAATAAATGCACAGATTTTGAAAGTCAAGGTTATGGTTTTGCTGTAGGTCATACAAGATGGGCAACCCATGGTAAACCTACTGAAATCAACGCACACCCTCATTTAGGACAGTATTCTTGCGTGATTCACAATGGTATTATAGAAAATTATAAAGAAATTAAAGATAAACTTGAAAAAGAAGGCGTGAGTTTTTTAAGTCAAACAGATACAGAAGTGATTGTTCAGCTTTTTGAATTTTATGCAAGAAATTTGGGAGTTTTTGAAGCTTGGCAAAAAACCATCAAAGAACTTCGCGGTGCTTTTGCTACTTTGTTAGTAACAAAAAAAGATCCCAATCATGTGTATTTTGCAAAAAATGCTGCTCCTTTGATTATCGGTAAAAATGCAAATAAAGAATGGTATTTTTCTTCAGGTGATGCGCCTTTGATAGGAAGTTGTGATGAGGTAATGTATCTTGAAGATTTAAGCTTGGGATACGCGAGTAAAGATGAGCTTGTCGTTTATGAAAATGATATTTTAAAATCACTTTGTTTTTCTAAGCTTTCAGGTGATAAGGCTTATGCAAAAAAAGACGGCTTTCGTTTTTTTATGGAAAAAGAAATTTATGAACAAAGTCGCGTGATGAGTGAAGTTTTAATGGGGCGTATTCAAGGCGATGAAGTCGTTTTTGATGAGCTAAACAATGAAGATTTAAGTCAAGTAGATGAAATCACGCTTTGTGCTTGTGGAACAAGCTATCATGCTGCAATGGCAAGTGCTTATTTGTTTGAAAGAATTGCTAAAGTTAAAGCTAAAGTAGAAATTGCAAGTGAATTTCGATACCGTGAAGCAATTATAAAAAAAGATTCTTTATTTATCGTTATTTCTCAAAGTGGAGAAACAGCAGACACTTTAGAGGCTTTAAAGATTGCAAAAGAGCAGGGTGCTAAGACTTTTGCAATTTGCAATGTGGATAATTCTAATATAGTGCGTTTAGCACATCTAAGTCTTTTAACTCGTGCGGGCATAGAAAAAGGAGTTGCTTCAACTAAAGCTTTTGCTACTCAGGTTTTAACACTTTGGATGCTTGCTATTTTTATGGCACAAAAAAGAAATTTAAATGTTTCTGCTGAAATTAAAGCACTTTTGCATACTCCAAATTGCGTGAGTGTAAAACAGGCTTTACATGAAAAAATTCATCGTTTATCCAAGCGTTATTTAGATGGACATGGCTTTTTCTTTATAGGCAGAGATGTGTTTTATCCTTTGGCTTTAGAAGGAGCTTTGAAACTTAAAGAATTATCTTATCTTCACGCTGAGGGTTATCCTGCAGGAGAGATGAAACATGGCCCTATTGCTTTGGCTGATTCTAAGCTTTATACTATAGCTTTAATGCCAAAGCACATGCTTTATGAAAAAACAAAATCAAATGTTGAAGAGCTTATTGCTAGGGATTCTACAGTGCTTAGCATTTCACCTTTAGAATTTGATTTAAGTGATGATTTTATAAAAACCAATGAGCAAGATCATTATATGTGTGAATTTTTTGAAATGATGGTCATTACTCAACTTTTGGCGATGGAAATTTCCATAAGACTTGGCAATGATGTGGATATGCCAAGAAATTTGGCTAAAAGCGTAACGGTAGAATAGAAATGAAAAAATTTTTTTGTTTAACTTTAGTTTGTAAACTTTTTGCTTTAAGCGAATTTGAACTTCATCATATTGATAAAGTACATAAGCTAGGGTATAGTGGAGATACTATTATAATAGGTGTAGCCGATGATGCTTTTAATCAAGATCATATTAGTTTAAAGGATAAGATTTTAAAGTCTACTTATCCTACTGATACAGCTGGGAAACAGCTTATACCTGATTTGAAAAAATCAACACACGGAAGTCATGTAGCAGGTATAGCTGTTGGAGCAAAGATAGGCGATAGCAAACCTTATGGAGTGGCTTATGGGGCAAAATTTTATGGAGCTGGGGTGTTTCCAAATGGCTCTTACACTCAAATTCCTGATATTTATAATTTTTTCAAAGATGTGAGTATTATTAATAATAGCTGGGGTATTAATTTTTATCCTTATTTTAATCTTAAGGCTTCAAATTCTGGATTAGTAGATTGTACTCAAACTAATCAAGGGACAAGCTATAATATCTGTAATACTCCTTTGGAATATGTTATGAAAGCAGATAAGGTTGCTAATGATATGATGAGGCTTAGCAAGGACAAGGGAGTATTAAATGTATTTGCTGCTGGTAATGAAGGAATTCTTAGCCCTGCTTTGCATGCGATTTTACCAAGTTATGATGAATCTTTAAGAGCTTGGTTGGCTGTTGGAGCTTTGGATGCAAATGAGATTACTTTAGAATCAGATGGGACTTTAATAATTAAAAGTCAAGGTTTGGCTGATTTTAGTAATGGTTTTAAGGGAGCTACGAATTTTTCTTTAGTTGCTGCTGGAGTAAATATTAATAATGTTGATTCAAGCACTAATGATAAGTTTACAAAAAAAAGTGGAACTTCTATGGCAGCACCTATGGTAAGTGGAACAGCGGCACTGGTCAAGCAAAATTTCCCCTTTTTGGATGGTAAGCAAATTGCTGATATACTGTTAAGTACAGCAAATAAAAATTATAAGGCTCCAAAATTTACTGTTAAACAAGTAACCGATGGAACAAATCAACCTAAATTTCTTATTGTGTATATTTCGCAAGATCCACCTAGGATAGAAGATGAAATAAAACGGGATTTAAAACAGCTTTACAATGGAATACAAGTTCAAGTTAATGGACAATGGATTGATTATAGTGATTATATTTGGGATAATAGAGATAGTGCGCAGTCACAAAAACTTAATACTTCTACTATTAGTTCTATTAATGGAGTAGTTAGAGTTGAGAAAGAAGAATTATTTGGACAAGGAATTTTAGATGCACAAAAGGCGTTAAAAGGACTGAGTATTTTAGATGCAAACAGACTCAGTGATCAGGATGTATTAAAATATGAGCAAGAACCTAATACAGCTTATTATACTATAAACACTGCAGGTTATGATGCTGAATTTTCTAATGATATTAGTCAAAGAAAATGGGATGAAAGTACTCATTTATCAAGTGCTATTAATAAACCTACACATTTAGCTAATCTTAACATAGGATTATCTAAAGAAGGTGAAGGTATTTTGATTATCAGTGGTCAAAATACTTATGAGGGTGCAACTTTAATCAAACAAGGAGAATTAAAGCTTAAAGGAAAAGTTAAAAATAATGCTTATGTAGAACAAAAAGCAATATTAAGCGGTAATGGTATTGTAGGGCAAAATTTAAACAATAAAGGCATAGTTAGACCTGGAAATGAAGATTTGAATGATTTAACCGTGCAAGGAACTTATACTCAAGAAGGAGTTGACTCTAAATTGCAACTTGATTTTGGTAATTATAAAAATTCTAAACTGATTGCAAAAACTTATGATATTAAGAGCGGGAATTTAGAATATATTCCTTTACCTAAATACTATATCTTAAATAAGCCAGTGAAAATTAATTTAGGAGATTTGGAAAAAAGTTTATCATCTTTTAATCATGTTTTGATACAAAATACCTATGCTTTAAATTTTGATTTTATTTTAAGTGATGATTTAGTGAGTATTAATAAAACCTTAATAAAACCTAATTTAAAGCCAAATGCCTACGAAATTCCTAATACAAGCTTGGGAAATGCTTTAAGACAATTGCGATCTAGGGCAGACTTGAGTCAGACTTATCAGGAATTTTTTGCTTCTTTAGATAATGGAATAGATGTAAAGACTAAATTAAATAGAATAGAAGGTTCAGGGTATTTAAGCACTTTTAGTAATCATAATCAATCTAATTTAATGCAAAATAATATGTTATTTACCCTTCATCCTCTTAATATTAATAATTTTGCACAAAACAATAATATCTTACTTGCTAGTACTTATTTACCTAGAATTTTTAGCAATGAAGAATATTTTTGGCATCTTACTCCAAGTTATAAATACTATAAAGATAAAGATTTTTCAGGTCAAAAAACAGGTGCTAATATCTCTTTAGGAGAAAATTTCTCATCAGGCTTTTTAGCTTATGCTTTATCTCTTTCTAGCGCTAAATTTAATTTTAATAATGGTAGTGATTTGAAGAGTTATAACATGGATTTATTGCTTAATTATAACCATGATTTAGATTTTATAAAAATATTAAGTGGATTAGGTATAGGTGTAGGATTTAATACTCTTAATCGTTTTGTAGTAGAGCAGCCAATTGAAGGCAAATATAAAACATTGCAAACTTCAGCCCAGCTTGGTGTAACTAAAGATATTATTTTAGGTCAAGATTTTATTTTTAATCCTTTAATGTATTTTACACATAGTTTTTTTTATCAAGAAGATTTTAAAGAAAATAAAAGTCCTTTTGCTAAAAATTATGAAAGTTTAAAACATCATAGCATAAATGCAAATTTAGGTTTTAATCTTGCTAAAAATATAGAGCAAGATGATTATCAAGCTTCTTTTTCTACTTTTGTAATTTTTGAAAAAAGAATTTATGGAAGAACTTTAGAAAATAAGGCTAGTTTTGTTGATTTTCCTATTACTTTTATTCAAAAATATAAATTAAAAGATAATATTTTAAGTCAAGGTTTTAATTCAGAATTTTTATATAAAAACAATGTATTTTGGCAGTTTATGTTAATGAATAGATTTTCTCATAATGCCTATGAATTGCATTTAATGAGTTCAGTAGGAAAACGTTTTTGAAAGTATTTATTTTTTTAGCTTATAATAAATAAAATTTTAATCAAAGGAAAAAATTATGGAATACAGAGTTGAACATGATACCATGGGTGAAGTTAAGGTCCCAAATGACAAATATTGGGGAGCTCAAACTGAAAGAAGTTTTGAAAATTTCAAAATCGGTTGCGAGAAAATGCCAAAGGTTTTAATCTATGCTTTTGCAAATCTTAAAAAATCTTTAGCTTTGGTCAATAACAAACTTGGCAAACTTGATGATGCTAAGAAAAATGCTATAGTTCAAGCTTGCGATGAGATTATCGCAGGTAAATTTGATGATAATTTTCCACTTGCGATTTGGCAAACAGGTTCAGGCACACAAAGCAATATGAATATGAATGAAGTTATTGCAAATCGTGCCACTGAAATCATGGGCGGGGATTTTCGCAAAGAAAAGCTTGTACATCCAAATGATCATGTTAATATGAGTCAAAGTTCAAATGATACTTTTCCAACAGCTATGAGTATCGTTGCGGTTGAGCAAGTAGAGAAAAAGCTTATCCCTGCGCTTGATGAGCTTATTGCAACTTTTGAAAAAAAAGTAAAAGAATTTGATAGTATTATCAAGATAGGACGCACGCATTTACAAGATGCTACTCCACTTACTCTAGCACAAGAATTTAGTGGATATCTTTCTATGCTTTTGCATTCAAAAGAGCAAATCATCGCTTCTTTACCAACTTTAAGAGAACTTGCCATAGGAGGAACCGCAGTAGGAACAGGGCTTAATGCGCATCCAGAATTAAGCCAAAAAGTAAGTGAAGAGCTAACTCAACTTATAGGTACAAAATTTATTTCAAGTCCAAATAAATTTCATGCTTTAACAAGTCATGATGCGATTAATTTTACTCATGGAGCTATGAAGGGTTTGGCTGCAAATTTAATGAAAATTGCAAATGATATAAGATGGTTAGCTTCAGGCCCAAGATGCGGTCTTGGTGAGCTTATCATCCCTGAAAATGAGCCAGGAAGTTCGATTATGCCAGGTAAGGTAAATCCTACCCAGTGTGAAGCTGTTACTATGGTTGCTGTACAAGTGATGGGAAATGATGCAGCTATCGGATTTGCAGCAAGTCAAGGAAATTTTGAACTTAATGTGTTTAAGCCTGTGATTATTTATAATTTCTTGCAAAGTCTTGATTTGTTAGCTGATTCTATGCATTCATTCAATATCCATTGTGCTGTAGGCATAGAACCAAATCGTGCAAAAATCGATCATAATCTTCATAATTCTTTAATGCTAGTTACCGCTCTAAACCCATACATAGGTTATGAAAACGCTGCTAAAGTAGCCAAAAATGCCCATAAAAAAGGTATTTCTTTAAAAGAAAGCGCAATGGAGCTTGGTTTGGTTAGCGAAGAAGATTTCAATAAATTTGTTGATCCTACTAAAATGATAGGCCCAAAAGCCTAGAACATAAAACTTGCCTTTTTTAAGGCAAGTTAAATTAAATTCTTATCTTTTAAAATCACATACATTCTTAAAGTTGATACAAAAAAAGTTAAAATCGCAGGACCTAGTATAATACCCCAAAAACCAAAGGTTGAAATTCCTGCTATCATGGCCAAGAAAATTAAAAGTTCGTTGATTTTAGTGGGAGTTTTTACAAGTTTTTTGTTGATCCATTTGATGATTAAAGGTTTGATTAAAGTATCTGCTATAAAAGAAATTACAATTACAGAATAAATAAAAATAACAAGAGCTGAGTTAAGATTGTTTGAGGCAAATTCATAAAGACTTACAGGCACATAAATTAAAGCTCCTCCTATAGCAGGTATGAGAGAACTTACAGCAAAAATTACTCCCATTAAAATTCCATCATAACCATAAAATATTGTGATTAAACCAAAAAGTGCACCTTGAAATATTGCTACAATTACCATAGAGTAAAGCACAACAGCCATAACATTACCCACTTCGCTTAAAACATCATCGAGTTCTTTTTTATCAATAGGAATGATGGATTTAAGATAGATAACAAGTTCTGTTCCATATAGATTTGCAAAGAAATAAAACACACAAATTAAAACCATATCTATAAGAAATTTAGCTCCTGATTTTGTAAAACTTGAAGCATAACTTAGAATTTGTTTAGAAATACTATTTAAATCTATAGAAGCTAAAAATTCTTTAATTTTAGGTTCTAAAAAATTAAAGCTTTCAGGCAAGGTGAATTGATAGTTTTTGACATAATCAAGTGTTTGTGTAACTAAATTAATATCAAAATTCTTTAAAGCTTTGGCAAGTTCTATCATAGCATAAACAAAAGGTGCAAAGAAAAGCAAAACCATACAAGCTGTTGTAAGAATGGAAGCTAAAAATTTATGTCCTTTAGTAAGATTTAAAAATTTTGCATTGATGTTTGAGGTAGCTACCGCCATTAAACTAGCTATGATAATTACAAGTAAAAAACCTTTAAAAAGGTAAAGTAAAAGAAATAAAATGACTAAAATAAAGCTTATAAGAAAGAATTTTCCATTTTGCAAAATTTACTCCTCAAATAAAGTTTTTTCATAGTTTAGTTTTAAAGCACTATAACTTTTTGCACTTGCTATACGCCCTTTTGCAGTGCGTTCTATATAGCCATTAGCTAATAAATAAGGCTCGATTACATCTTCTATGGTATTTTCATCTTCACTTAAAGCCGCAGCAATACTTGCAAGTCCGATAGGTTTTTGTTTGGCAGCGGTTAAAAGTTCAAGATATCTTAAATCCATCGCATCAAAACCAAGCTCATTAACTCCTAAAGAATTTAAGGCCTCATTAGCTCTTTTTTCTGTGATAATCTCTTCATCATTAACATCGGCAAAATCTCTAACTCTTTTTAAAAGCCTTAGAGCTATTCTAGGAGTTGAACGACTTCTTTTAGCGATCTCAAGTGCGGCTTTTTCTTCGCAAGTTTTATTAAGTTTTAAAGCTGCTTTTTGCAAGATTAGGGCAAGTTCGCTATCTTTGTAAAATTCTAATCTAAATTGCATACCAAAACGATCACGTAAAGGATTGCTAAGCATACCTGCACGCGTTGTAGCCCCTATAAGAGTAAATTTTGGTAAATCGATTTTTATGGTTTGAGCAGCTGGACCACTACCTATGATAATATCAAGGCGGTAATCCTCCATTGCAGGGTAAAGCACTTCTTCGATAGCAGGACTTAAGCGATGAATTTCATCGATAAAAAGTATATCCCCTTCGCTAAGATTGGTTAAAATAGCGGCTAAATCTCCGCTTTTTTCTATCATAGGAGCGGCGGTTGTTTTGATATTTGCACTCATTTCATAGGAGATGATATTAGCTAGTGTTGTTTTTCCAAGTCCTGCAGGACCACTAAAAAGTATATGATCTAAACATTCATTGCGTTTTTTGGCTGCAGCTATAAAGACATTTAAATTTTTTTTAATGCTTTCTTGACCTATATAACCATCAAAATTTGAAGGACGCAACGAAGTTTCGTAAGTTTCATCAAAGGAGTATTTTTCTATTTCTACTATTCTATCCATATCTTTGCTTATATTTTGGAAAAATTAAAATAAGATTTTAGCTAAAATTTGCTAGAATTTACATTAAACTTTAATGATTATGGTTTAAAAATGGGAATTTTAACAAAATTAGAATTAGATTATGAAATTGACGATATAGAAAAATTTTTACAATTTTTTAGAACCATGTGCGATAGGTTTGAACCTTTAATCATCAAGCTTGGAAGCGATAGTGTGCGTTATAAAGAAGCCATAAAAGAGCTTGAAACTTTAGCACACAATACCGCTTGGGCAGCAAGACGCTTAAATCTTGAAGAAGTGACTGATTTTTGTGTATTTTGTGAAGAGATGATGGCGCAAGCAAATCGCTTTAATGGGCCTGCTAGTGATGAATTTACGGATTGGATGCTTTTGATGAGTGATCAGTTTGAAAAATATTGTCGTTCATATGAAAATGATGATTCTGTTTTAGCGGTTTTTAATCCTTTAATTGTTAATGTTCCAAATATTATTTCTAAATAAGGGAGCGACTTGGCTTCGACAGGAGTAAGTCTGCTTAGATGGCATGTCGCTTTGGGCAAAGCGTAAAAAGCCCAAATAAAATTAAACGCAAACAACGTTAAATTCGCTCCTGCTTACGCTAAAGCTGCGTAAGTTCAGTTGAGCCTGAAATTTAAGTCATACTATCTAGCTTAATTTTCGGTCATTTTTGATAGTGTAGCCTTGCGTTTGACAAGCGTTGAGGTGAAATAAAGTCTTAGCCTTGCTTTTGAGTTTTGGAAGATGAGCGAAGTAGGGTGAAGTAGTCATCTTTGCTAAGCATGTAGAGGTCTTTGTGGGATTATTTTTGGACAGGGGTTCGATTCCCCTCGCTTCCACCAGTTTTAAATCAATGTTTATTGAAATTTGAAGATTAATAAAAATTCATAGTTTAAAGTTTTTAAGGTGTAAAACCCTAAAAACTTTTAGTTTTCCTTAAAAAGTTTGGAAGCTAAGTGCGTTGCACGACTTTGATCTGTATCTTTTTTAAGTGTTTTATAAATTTTACTTACATATTCTTCTAAGGTTTGTTGAGAATCTATGATTTTTTCAGAAGAAGGAATTTTTTCATACTCTCCATTGTTTTTAAGCTCATAAGCTAAAACATTATCACTAAGTTGCAAGCGTAAAAATTGAGCTAATTTAGCTTTACTTCTTTCATCATATATAGGAGTCATAAGTTCTAAGCGACGCTCTAAATTTCTTGGCATCCAATCTGCACTCGATATAAAATAATTTGGCTCACTATGTTTAAAATAAAATACTCTAGCATGTTCTAAGTATTTTCCTATGATGCTTCTAACGCGTATGTTTTTGCTGTATTCTTCATCAGGTTTTAAGCAACAAATTCCGCGTATGATAAGATCGATTTGCACTCCTTCCATACTTGCTTCATAAAGCGCTTGTATGATATCACTATCTACAAGAGAATTCATTTTAGCTACAATCACACCTTCATTTTTCTTGCTTGTTTCAATGCGTATCATTTCTAAAACTTTTTCTTTGATTTGATTTGGGCTCATTGAAAGAGTTTGAAGGCGACGATTTTTGCTAAAGCCCGATAAGATGTGAAAAAAGCTTGTCGTATCTCTTGCAAATTCTGCTTTGCTTGTAAAATAACTCACATCAGTATAGATTTTAGCACTGCTTGCATTATAATTTCCCGTACTTAAATGCATATAAAATTTAAGTTTATCTCCTTGTTTGCGTATGACTTGAGAAACCTTAGCGTGGACTTTAAAACCTGTAATGCCATAAATAACATGAGCTCCGGCATTTTCTAAAGCTTTTGCCCAATGAAGATTGTTTTCTTCATCAAAGCGTGCTTTTAATTCTACCATCACAGTTACTTGTTTTCCATCGCTTGCAGCATCAATTAAAGCTTGAACTATATTGGAATTTTTTTCAACTCTATAAAGTGTCATTCTTATGGAAATTACTTCAGGATCTTTGCTTGCTTCTTTGATAAATTTATAAACTGGATCAAAACTTTCAAAAGGTTGTATAATGAGTATATCTTCTTTTTCTACAGCATCAAAAATAGATAAATTCTCATCAAAAGGTGGTAAAGTTTTAGGCGTGTAAAGTGGGCTTAAAAGATGCGTAAAGGTTTTATTTCCTGCGATTTGCCAAAGGCTAGGGAGATTGAGTAAAATAGAATATTCATAAACATCTTTATGAAAAATTTTCATGTGAGTATTAAGAAATTCTACGATTTGCTCATCTGCATCTTTTTGAATTTGCAATCTTACAAAAGCTCCTTTTCTGCGAAGCTTCAAGCCTTGTTCTAAAATCATCATAAAATCATCAGCTTCTTCCTCTTCTATTACCATATCTGCATTTCTAGTCACTCTAAATGCTGCTGAAGCTAAGAGTTTATAGCCTGGAAAAATTTCTTCTGCGTGTTGATGGACTATACTTTCTATAGGAACATAAATATTTGCACTTACTTCATAAAAACGAGGTAAAACTCTTGGAATTCTAATCATTCCAAATTTTACAAGTTCAGGATGCGCTTTATCGCAAATTTTAACCGCTAGTGAAAAAGATAAGTTGTTTAAATGCGGAAAAGGGTGAGTAGCATCAACAGCTATTGGAACAATAACAGGAAAAATATTAGAGAAAAAATACTCATCACATTTTTGTTTTAAATTTTCATCTAAATTCTCATAATGTTTTATGAAAAGATTTTCTTTTTCTAATTCACTTGTGATTTCATTAAAATAACGCTCCAAAAGTTCTTTTTCTTGGTGTAAATATTTGCGTATGGCTTTTAATTGTTGTAACGGGGTCATTTCATCGCTACTGCTTGCATTAACTCCAGCTGAAAAAAGTTGTTTTAAGCCTGCGACGCGTATCATATAAAATTCATCTAAATTAGTGCAATATATAGCTATAAATTTTAATTTTTCTAACAAGGGTAAATTTTTAGAACATTGGTCTAAAACACGAGAATTAAAGCGAAGCCAAGAAAGTTCGCGATTGATAAACATATCAGGACTTGTTTGCATTAATTTTTCCTTTTTTAGTTGTATTTTATCATTTATTTTGAAATTATTGAATAAAAGTTTTAAATTTTTTTAGATTAATTAAGAGTAAATATATCTTTAAAATTATATTAAATTCATCTATGTTAGAATCACAAAATTTATTTCTGGGAAATTCTGTGACATTGTTGTTTCATTGAAGATTTTAAGAAATGATAATTTTAAGGAGGAAAATTTTGAAGAAAACTTCGAATCTTTTTACTATTTTTCTTGTTTTGCTTTTTGTTTTCTTTGCGGTTGGGTTTTATACTTTTTATAACGCTAAGGGCACATCTTATTTAAGCAATGCAAGTGAATCTTGTAATAACTGCCATATTATGAATGAAGTTTATAACGAATACATGGCAGGACCACACTCTCAAAAAGTCAAAGGCGAACCAAGAGCAACTTGTGTGGATTGTCATTTGCCACATAATTTTGTAGCTAAGTGGATAGCTAAAGCGCAAAGTGGTTTAGGACATGCTTATGCTTTTACTTTTAAACTTGATGAGTTGCCTACAAATTTGAGTGCGACTGAAAAAAGCAGAAAAATGGTGCAAGAAAACTGCATACGCTGTCATGCAGATTTTGCTCAAACAGCTATCAATGCTACAACAAATCCACATGCAGACAAGTCATTAAATTGTGCTTCTTGTCATAAAGATGTTGGACATAAACACGGAATTTAATAAGGAGAAGATGAATGAAAAAAAATATTTTACGCTTAGGTATTGTCGTTTTGGTTTTACTTATAGCGGGAGTTTTATGGCTAAATAATGATATCAATCAAAAAAAAGAAGATGAAGCAAATAAAAATGCCATTGCAGCAAATGCTGATTTTTCTTTGCTTAGCGATGATGATCCAAATTTTGAAAAATGGGGTAAGGTTTTTCCAGAGCAACTAAAAATGTATTTAACGGTTGAAAAAGAAGAGCCTAAGGCTACTGAATTTGGTGGTAATTTAGCTTATTCAAAATTAATTCGCTTTCCTCAATTAACCATACTTTGGGCAGGATATCCTTTTAGTCTTGATTTCAATGAAGAAAGAGGGCATTTTTGGGTTCAAGTAGATCAAATGAAAACAGCAAGAAACAACAAAGATTTTCTTAATGCCCATGGACTTGCTGCTTTTAAAGGTCAACCTGCAGCTTGTATGAATTGTCATAGTGGATGGACTCCATGGCTTATAAAAAATGTTGCTAAAGGAGATTTTACTGCTTTTAACTCTACAAATTATTGGACTATGATTAAAAATATCCCAGCTGTTGATGGTATAGTAGAAAATTCACCTGAACATGCAGGCCCACATGGTGGTAAAAGAATGGGTGTAACTTGTGCAGATTGTCACAATCCAAATGATATGAGTTTAAGACTTACTCGTCCAGCAGCTATTAATGCTTTAGTTTCTAGAGGATATGAAAAAGATCCAGTACAAGGCGTAAAAGCTACAAGAGAAGAAATGAGAACTTTAGTTTGCTCTCAATGTCATGTTGAATACTATTTTAAACCAACAGGGGAAAAAGTAAAAGTAATGGGTGAAACTATTGTAGATGATAGTTCTAAAAAATGGTGGAATGGAACTCAGAAAAATTATGATGAGTATGAGTTTTGGAGAGATGGCAATAAAGCTAAAGAGATTGAAACCGATGGTATAGTTTTAACTTTTCCTTGGAGTGAGTGGAAAAAAGGACAACCATTTAGAATTGAAATGCTAGATGATTATTATGATAAAGTTCGTGGAGTATTTGGAGCTGATTTTACTCATAAATTAACAGGAGCGCAAATTATTAAAATTCAACATCCAGAAAGTGAACTTTATAGTGGCGGTGTGCATGCTGCAAATGGAGTAAGTTGCGTGGATTGTCATATGCCTTATGTTAGAGAAGGAGCTAAAAAGGTTACTCAACACAATATCACTTCTCCTTTAAGAGATATTAACTCTGCTTGTAAGTCTTGTCATAAACAAAGTGAAGATTATTTAAAAGCTCAAGTGCTTGACATACAAAACAGCGTTGCACATGATCAAAGAACTGCAGAGTATGCAATTGTTAGTTTGATTATGGATACTAAAAAATTACGCGATGAACTAGGCAATATGGAAAAATTCCAAAGCGATGGAAAAGCTGATGCGAAAAAAATTAGCGAAGAGCTAAAAGAAGTTTTAGAACTTCATCGTAAAGCTCAAATGAGAGCGGATTTTGTTAATGCTGAAAACTCAACTGGTTTCCATAATCCTCGCGAAGCTTCAAGAATGTTATTGCAAGCTGTTGATATGGCAAGAATGGGACAAACTAAACTTGTAGAAATTGCAGCGGCAAATGGAATTAAAGATTTTAAAACTTCAAATTTAGGTTTTGAAGATATTCAAAAATTTAATCCAGGAGAGCTTTATTATAAAGTAGATGTTAATAATCATAAAGCTGGAGAGCGTTACTATGCAGATGAAAAAGATGTTAATGGCAATCCTCCAAAAGAACTTTTAGAGCATGATAAAGAGCTTGCTCCTTATAATTATCAAGTGATTGATAAAAAATAATTCTTAAGCCCTATAATCATAGGGCTTTTTCTTTTCTTTGTTTTAAAAAATATAAACTTTTTATTTAAAATTCACTTTTGCTTCACTTTGTTTTGTCAAAATATCACAAATTTTGATAATCAAAAAGGAGTTAAAATGATCAATAAAAATAAATTGTTTAGACAGGTTCATATCTATCTTAGTTTGTTCTTTTTGCCTTGTGCTTTGCTTTTTGCTTTAACGGGTATAGCGTATATTTTTGGTATTAATCAAGATGTGGGCTTAAAAGTTGAGCAGTATCAATTGTCAAAAGTTATAGAAAGTGGTAAAGAAAGAGAAGCTTTAATAGAGTATTTAAAAACAAATGGTTTAAAAGTACCATCTAATACAAATATAATTAAAAGTAAAGATAAAGGTATAACAATAGGTGGAACTCATTATAGTGCTAATATAACTCAAAATTCTACTAATGAATACAATATTACCTTAAAAACAAGATCTTTACTTGGAGATATGATTATGCTTCATAAAGATAAGGGTGCTTGGTATTTTTCTGTGCTTAGCGTAGGTTTTGGTATTACTTTATTTATGCTTTATATTTCAGGGCTTATGATTACTTTGTTTGCAAATAAAAAAGATAGAAGTAAACAATTTGCAGTTCTTGGAGTAGGGGTTGTTGTAACTTTGCTTTTGGCTTATCTTAGCCTTTGATTTTTCCTAGCTTTTTAAGCTAGGTATTATTTATTTTTTTGTATAATCATACTTTACTTTATTGGACAGATGGGTGAGTGGCTGAAACCACACCCCTGCTAAGGGTGCAGATCTTAACGGGTCTCGAGGGTTCAAATCCCTCTCTGTCCGCCACTAAAACTTTCTTGAAAATCCCAAGTATTTTATTAAGTATCGAAGCAAGAGACTAGCCCTTGCGAAGTTATATTATTTTACAGCGTTTTTGATTTCTAAAATCATAGTTTTTAAAGACTCTAGTCCATTTCCACTTGCTAAATACCAGTATTCTGGATCAAGATAGATGATTTTTTTGTTTTGCGCTGCTTTGGTTTTAGCGACAAGTGCATTATCGAGTATGCCTTGAGCACGTTCTTTGTTGCCTAAGATGACATTTCTATCAACAACAAAAATATAATCAGGATTTTTTTCTAATATAAATTCAGAATTGATACTTTTTCCGTGTGTGCCTACTTTTATATTCTCATCTACCGCGTTAATCCCTAAAACATCGTGAATAATCCCAAAGCGAGATTGAGGACCAAAGGCTGAAATTTTGTTAGAATTTGTAAGAATGATAAGAGCTTTTTTATCTTCATCAACTATACTTTTGGCTTTTTCAATTTCATTTTTAATATCTGAAATTTTTTCTAAAGCTTCTTTTTCTAAACCATAAAGTTTTGCAACGCTTAAGACATTGTTTTCAAAAGAGCTTAAAAAATTTGCATTATCAAGACCTACAAATAAAGTTGGAGCTATTTCTTTTAATTTGTCATAAAATTTACTTTGGCGTCCAGAAATGATGATAAGATCAGGTTTTAAAGCATTAATGGCTTCAAAATCAACTTGTTGTACTCCACCTACACTAGGTTTGTTTTTAAATTGTTGTAGGTATTTTGGTAAATTTTTAGCAGGAACGCCAACGACTTTATCATTTAATTTTAAAGCATCAAAAGTATCTAAAATTCCAAGATCTAAGATCACTACCTTAGAAGGATTTTTAGGGATTTTATTTTCTCCTAGACTATCCTTCACTAAAAAACTATCACCCTCATCGCTCATACTAATAGGCAAAACTTTCACCGTAGCAGTGTTGGTTTTTGTTGTAGAACTTGCGTTGTTTTCATTTGAGTTTGAATTACAAGCTGTTAAGATTAGACTTAAAAAAAATGCAAAAAATGCAAAAACTAAAGATTTTTTCATATTTTCTCCTTTTTAAAAATAAATACAAATTTTCTTACCATTAATTTGACTTACGGGTATATCCATATCATAAATTTGTTTTAAATTTTCTTGATTGATGATTTCATCTTTTGAGCCTTGTTTTAAAAGCTTCCCATCTTTTAAGGCTATGATTTCATCAGAATAAATCGAAGCAAAATTAATATCATGTAATACAACAGCTATACTTTTGTTAAAGTCTTTGACTAAATTTTTCATTAGTTGCATGATTTGTACGCTATGCTTCATATCAAGATTGTTCAAAGGTTCATCAAACATTATAAATTCAGTATCCTGAGCGATGATCATGGCTATAAAAGCTCTTTGCTTTTGTCCCCCGCTTAATGTATCTAAAAATTCATTTCTTAAGTTGCTAAGTTCCATGTATTCTAAAGCTTCATTGATTTTGATTTTATCGTTTGTATTAAGTCTTCCTTGAGAATGCGGAAAACGCCCAAAAGCGACTAATTCTTCAACTTTTAATCTTAAATTGATATTGTTTTGTTGTTTGAGAATGGAAATTTTTTGTGCTAAGATTTGCTCTTTATAATTTTTTAAATTCATTCCATCGATATAAATTTCTCCACTACTAGGTTTTATCAAACGACTTGCTAGAGCTAAAAGAGTGGATTTTCCAGCGCCATTGGCTCCTATTATAGAAGTGATTTTGCCTTTATGAAAATCAAGGCTAAGATCTGAAATAATGACTTTATTATCATAAAATTTGGTGATATTTTTTAGTTTAATCATAATTTATTACCCTTTAATACAAGATAGATAAAATATATCCCACCTAAGAAATTAATAACCACGCTTATAGTGGCATTATAATCAAAAACTCTAGAGACAAAAAACACCCCTCCAAGCAAAGCCAAAATACTAATAAGTATACAAGCGCTTAGCAAAATACTATGCTTTGCAGTTTTAAATAGCTCATAAGTGATATTTACTACTAAAAGTCCTAAAAAGGTTATAGGACCTACAAGTGCGGTGCTAATAGAAGTTAAAATAGCTATGATAATCATCAATTGTTTTGAAATTTTTTGATAATTTATCCCTAAATTTATCGCTAAATCTTTGCCTAAATTTAAAGGATCTAAAAATTTCATATAGCGAAAAATCCATATAAAACTTAAAAAGCTAATAATATAAGCAAGAATTAAAACATCAAAAGCAATATTATCAAAACTAGCAAACATTCTTCCTTGTATTACCATGAATTCATCAGGGTCGATTAGTACTTCAAAAAAAGAGCTTAAAGTGCTAAAAAGTGTTCCAAAAACTAAACCTAAAAGCATGATAAGATAAATACTTCTATCACTACTAAATAAAATCTTATAAAGTCCTAGTGAAAAAACCACCATACAAACTAGAGTGATTAAAAAATTGATATCGTTTTTATAAACACTTAAATTAGCCGCACCAAAAGAAAAGATAAGAGCACTTTGAAGCAACATATATAAAGAATCTAATCCTATGATAGCAGGGGTTAGAATTTTGTTATTGCATAAAGTTTGAAAAATCACTGTTGAAACAGCGATACAAATAGCTACTATAATAATAGCCGCAATTTGTAAAAAACGACTTTTTAAGGCATACTCATCAAAGCCATTTAAACCCACAAATATAAAAATCCCTATCATGTTAAGTGTTAAAAAGCTTAAAATTAGCATTTTTTTACGCATAAACTTTCCTTTTTAGTAAAAGAAAGATAAAGATTAAAGACCCTAAAACACCTGTAGTGATACTTAAAGGCATTTCAAAAGGAAAGATAACAAGTCTTGAAATGATATCGCAAACAAGTAAAAACAAAGCTCCACAAAGTGCTATATAGATAAGATTTTTTCTAAGATTATCACCTAGATAAAGAGCTACTAAATTTGGGATAATTAGCCCTAAAAAAGGGATAATCCCAACGCTTACAATCACTAAGCTAGTGATAATGCTTACAATCATTAAGCCTAAAAATAATATACCATTATAAGAAATTCCAAGATTTAAAGCTATATCTTCACCCATGCCAACTATGGTGATTTTATGAGCTAAAAAATAAGCAAGTATAAAAAGTGGTAAAGAAATGTAGAGCAATTCATAATTTCCCTGCATAACATTTGCCATACTGCCTTGTAGCCAACCTTGGATATTTTGTATATAATTTAAAGCATAGGCAAAAAAAGTGGTTATAGCACTAATAATACCTCCAAACATCAAGCCTATCAAAGGTACAAAAATCACATCTTTGAGTTTGATTTTTCTTAAAATTTGGATAAATATAAAAGAACCCAAAAGTGCAAATATAGAAGCAATGATAGCTTGAGTGAAAAAAGACGCTCCAGTAAAAAATATTAAAGAAATAAGTATGCCAAATTTAGCACAATCCATGGTCCCTGCTGTAGTTGGGGAAACGAATTTATTTTGCGTGAGTTGTTGCATGATAAGCCCACATATACTAAGACTCATTCCTGTGAGTAAAATCGCTATAAGTCTAGGAATTCTTGTGAGAGTTATGATTTCTAGTTGAGTGGAGTTAAGATTAAGAATATCTTTTACATTGATACTGATAACTCCTATAAATAAACTTATCATTCCAAAGAATAAAAGTAAAGCTATAAGCACTTTTAAACTCAATATATGCTTAAAAAACAAATCTTTCCTTATAGTAATAATAATTATCAAAAATTAAATTGTAATGAAATTTGTTTTAAGAAATGATAAAACTACAAAGGATATTTTAGTAAGAAATCAAAAATCCAGTGGAAAGTCTTTGCAAGTGTTTGTTATAGTCTATAAGGCTTTCTCCATAGCCATTAAAGTATTGTAAATACCAATAAATTCCGTTATTAAAAATATCATATCCTAGATCAACTTGTATAGCGCCTTTGTTATTGTGGAATTTAAGATTATTTCTTAGCATAAGATTGATAAAATAATCATCACCTAAATACGCTAAATTCACATCAAAATTTCCCATATAATGCAAGATGGCAGGATTATCATCATCTTTTTTGTTTTCAGGAATTCTATACCAAAGGCGTGGAACAAATAAAAATTTATTATATAAAATAGCAGTAGATACATAAATTCTATTCCATGAGCGAGATTGTAAATTCTCATCTCCCTTGCCATTGCTTTCATGCAATATACCTACGCGTAGATTGTTAAAAAATTCATAATCTTTAAGATATAAAGGAAGATCTATAAAAAATTCTGGTTGATAGTTGGTTTCTCTAAAAGGAGAAGAATGCTCATAAATTTGCCACCAAGAAGTTTGAGTATAGGCTATATAATATTTTTCATCTAGTCCTAGTAAATTTTCAAAAAGTCTTTTTTTAACACTAAGTTGGAATTTCGCCTCACTCTTATTATTATTTACTCCTAAAGAATTAAAACTATAAGCAAAAGGTAAAAAATAATTCATCTTATAAGAGCTAATGCCAAGGGGATTAAAGCTTTCATTTTCACCAAGATAATTAGCCAAAGCTAAGCGAGAAAAGTCTTGTTTTTCTTCTTTTTTTATAGTGATAGAATTTTGCGTTTGTGTTGCTTGACTTGAGTTATTTTGTTCTTGAGAAATCAAAACAGATGAATTTTTTAAAGCGAGTTTTTTGTAAATTTCCATAGCTTTTTTATAATCGCCTTGTTTTTCATACTCTAAAGCTTGTTGTAAATCACTAGCCCATATAAAAACGCATAAGCTTAAAAATAAAGCAATTTTTCTCATTTTAACTTGCTTTTAAATTTTTCATATTCTTCATAAAAATTAAGATTTAAAAAAGCATCTTCATCTTCAAATTCTACAAATTTGGTTTTAATCTCAGAAAATAAAAGTCCTATTTTTTGTTCATTTTTTTCTAAGAAATTTTTACAAGTTTGAGCTAAAGAGCTGTGATAAAAGCCACATAAGGGATGTTTATGCAAAGGGGTTTTTGCTATGATTATTTTATAGTTTTGTTCTAAAAAAGGAAGCATTTTTAAAAGTTCATTTTCACCTACTTTAGGACTATCTACACTTAAAACAAAAACAAATTCATTTTTAAAATTTGAAAGTATAGAGTAAAGCGCAAGCATAGGAGAGTAAACTTCAAATTCTAAAGAATCTTTTATCAAGCTAAAATGGTTTTCAAATTTGTCTTCTTTCGCACTCACATAGACATTTTTAAAAATTTTAGAAAATTTATCTACTTGAAATTGAGTTAAATTTTGATTTTTAAGAATCAATTTGCTTTTATCTTGTCCCATACGGCTAGATTTACCACCACATAAAATCACGCAATTTAGCTCATTAAGCTGCACAAATTTCCTTTTTAATGTAATTCTACCACAAAATTCGCCAAAATATTTTATAATTTCTTTTATGAAATACACAGAACTTTTACAATTACAAACTTTTTTTTCTCGGTTTAAAAAAATTGATTTTATCAAGCGTATCAATGACAATATTTTGGAATTAAGCTTTGATAGAGAAAGATTTATTTTTGATCTTACTCGTGCAATGAGTGCGATTTATACAGCTAAATTTAATGCAAAAAATTATAATGCACCTTTTGATTTTATGCTTAAAAAGTATTTTAGCAATGCTTTTATAAAGGAAGTTAAAGTCCTTGAAGGCAATCGTATTTTATGTTTTAGTGTAAAAGCTAATAAGGCTTATAAAAGCTATGAGAGCAAAATTTATTTTGAATTTACGGGTAAAAATACCAATGTTATTCTTACAGATGAAAAAGATTTGATCATAGAGGCTTTAAGACACATTGATAAAAGTTATCGTGTTGTAAAACCTAATGTGATTTTAGAGTCTTTAAAGCCTTATAAAATGGATGAAAATTTTGAGGAAATTAAAGACTTTGCAGATTATTTTTCTCGCAAATTTACAAGCATTTATGAGAGTAAAATCAAACAAATAAAAAATTTAAAACTTGCACAAGTGGATAAAAAAATACAAAATTTACAAGAACTTTTTTCTAGTTTAGATGAAGAAAATTCTTTACTCTTAAAAGCTTTAGAATACAGAAAAAGGGCTGATGTATTGTTTGCAAATTTGAGTGTTTTAAAAGATTATGAAAGGGAATTTAAGCTTGATGATTTTGAAGGCAAAGAGCTTGAATTTAAGCTTGAATTTAATCCTAAGCAAAGCGCTAATTTATATTATAAAAATGCTAAAAAATTAGAACAAAAAGCTAAAAATTTAAACATACAAAGACAAAATTTAAAAGAAAAGTTAGATTTTACCTTGAGTTTGAAAGAATTATTGCTTCAAGCTAAGAGTGAGATAGAGCTTGAAATTTTACTACCTAAAAAAAATAGCAAAAAAAATCAAGATCATAAACAAGAAGATCTTGTGGCAAATTTTTATTTTAACGAGTTTAAAATTTGCGTGGGTAAAAATGAAAAAGGCAATGAATTTTTACTTAAAAATGCTAAAAAAGATGATTTGTGGCTTCATGTAAGGGATATTCCTAGCGCACATACTTTGATTGTATCAAACAAGCAAAAAATCAGCCTCGATGTGATAGAATTTGCTGCAAGGCTTTGTGTAAGCTTTTCTAAGTTAAAGAAAGGTTCGTATTGGGTCGATTATACTTTAAAAAATTTTGTTAAGGTTCAGCAAAAGGCGTTTGTAAATTATACAAATTTTAAAAGTATTAATATCACAAAGGATTAAAATGCCAGTTAGCCCTTTAGGAAATATCAATTATATAAATCAGAATATGGCTTATCCAGCTACACAAGCAAGCAATGAGCTTGCAAAAGAAGGTTTTGCAGCTACGCTAAATATGGCTGAATTTAATGAAAAAGAAAAAACTTTAAACAAGCTTGAGAAAGTCAATGAGACTCATGAAATCAAAGAAGAGATCAAAGAAAAAGCCGAACAAGAAGAAAAAAAGAAAAAACACAATCAAGAAGCTAAAACCAGCGATGATGAGAAAAATGAAGAAGATGAGTCTAAAGATCCAAATTTTAAAGACGCACAAAGCATTCATCGCTTAGATATTAGTATATAAGGAAAAATATGTTTAATACAACTAGAATTATTTCAGCTCTTGTGATGATAGGGGCTATTATTATTATCGCGTTGATTGATCAATTTTTTATCAATTTTATCGTTTTTGCGGTTTTATTGTATCTATCTTTTAGTGAAGCAAAAAAACTTTTTGCTTTAGAAAATATCTCTATTATCCCTTTGGCTATAGCTTTTATTTTGGGAAGTTTATCGCATAAAGCTTTGCTTTTTGGGATTTTAGCTTTGTTATTAGTCGTTGGATATTTGGTTTATAAAAAGGCTTCCTTAAAACCAGCTCTTATTTATATTTATCCTAGTTTGCCTATTTTAGCACTTTGGCAAGTGTATTTAGATCAGGGTATGTTTGCACTTTTTTGGCTTATCATTATCGTTGCAGCTTGTGATAGTGGGGCGTATTTTATCGGAAAACTTATGGGTAAAACTCCTTTTTCTCCAACAAGTCCAAACAAAACCTTAGAAGGTGTTATAGGTGGCTTGATTTGTGCGAGTGTTATTGGAACTATTTTGGGAGTTTTTGTTTATAGTTTTTGGCTTTCTTTGTTTTGTTCGTTTTTTGTAGCGATTTTTGCAGTGATTGGAGATTTGCTTGAGAGTTATTTTAAAAGAGAAGCAGGTGTAAAAGATAGTGGAGATCTTATCCCTGGTCATGGGGGCGTGCTTGATAGGATCGATGCGGTGATCATTGCTGCTTTTGTGATGGTTGCTCTTTTATGATACTTTTTGGAAGTACGGGCAGTATAGGAGTAAATGCTCTTAAACTTGCTGCTTTAAAAAACATTCCCATTTCTGCTTTAGCTTGTGGGGATAACATCGCTCTTTTAAATGAGCAAATCGCAAGGTTTAAACCCAAATTTGTTTCCATAAAAGATTCAAAAAATAAGCATTTAGTTAAACACGATAGAGTTTTTATAGGGCAAGAAGGTTTAGAGCAAATTTTAACAGAATGTCAAGATAAGCTTTTACTCAATGCCATTGTAGGTTTTGCAGGACTTAAAAGCACTTTAAAGGCTAAAGAGCTTGGCAAAAACATAGCTTTAGCTAACAAAGAAAGTCTTGTAGTAGCTGGGAGTTTTTTGAAAGGGGCTAAATTTTTACCCGTTGATAGTGAGCATGCAGCTTTAAAATTTTTACTCGAAGGTAAAAAAAATATAGCAAAACTTTATATCACAGCAAGTGGTGGAGCTTTTTATAGGTATAAAATCAAAGATTTAAATCAAGTCAGTGTCAAAGATGCTTTAAAACATCCTAATTGGAACATGGGAGCAAAGATCACTATAGATAGTGCGACTATGGCAAATAAGCTTTTTGAGATTATAGAGGCTTATCATTTATATGATTTTAAAGAAATTGATGCTTTAATAGAACCAAGATCTTTAGTGCATGCAATGTGTGAATTTAAAAATGGAGCTAGCACGGCGTATTTTTCAAAAGCAGATATGAAACTAGCTATTTCAGATGCTATATTTGAAAAACAAGATACGCCTATTTTAGAGGCTGTTGATTTTAGCAAAATGCCTGCTTTAAAATTTCATCCAATCAGCACAAAAAAATATCCTATTTTTAAGCTTAAAAATACATTTTTAAAAGAGCCAAATTTAGGTGTTATCATCAATGCTGCTAATGAAGTTGGTGTTTATAATTTTTTAGAAAATAAAAGTGGATTTTTAGACATTGCTAAATGCATTTTTAAAGCCCTTGATCATTTTGGAGTACCTAAAATTTCAAGCATAGAAGAAGTTTTTGAGTATGATTTTAAAACAAGAGAGTATTTAAGGAGTTAAAATGAAATTTTTTTTAACAATTTTATTTTTTATAACAAGCATTTTTGCTTTAGAGCTAGACTTTAGCGTAGGAGAAAATGGAAAAAGTCTAGATGATAATAATACAGTTTTAATTTTTGGTGGAATTCAAGGCGATGAGCCTGGTGGATTTCATGCGGCAAGTTTGCTTTTGAGTGATTATAATATCACTAAGGGTAAGATTATAGTGGCTCCAAATTTAGCTTTTGATAGCATTATCAAGCGTTCTCGTGGGAATAATGGGGATTTAAACCGTAAATTTGCAAGCATTAGCCCAAAAGATCCTGATTATAAAACCGTTCAACGCATTAAAGAGCTTATTTTACTTCCTGAAGTTAGTATGGTGATCAATCTTCACGATGGTTGGGGTTTTTATAAACCCACTTATATCGATGCGATGCAAAATCCTAAGCGTTGGGGAAATTCAAGCGTGATTGATACAAGCGAAATCAATGCAAGCAAATACCCTGATCTTGAAAATATCGCCACTCAAACCGTAAATAGTGTCAATTCTTCGCTTGCCGATCCAAAGCATGCTTATCATCTTAAAAACACCAAAACCCAAGAGCTTGGCGATACGGAAATGCTTAAAGCTTTAACTTATTTTGTGATTTCAAATCACAAAGCCGCTTTTGCAAATGAAGCGAGTAAAAATCTGCCTGTAAATTTAAGAGCTTATTATCATCTTTTGGCAATTGAAAATTATTTAAAAACTGCAGGAATTGAATTTAGCAGAGATTTCGAACTCACTCCACAAGGAGTTGATAAAGCCATAAATAAAGAGCTTGAAGTAAAACTTTTTGATGATAGAATTTTACTTTCTTTAAAAAATCCAAGAAAGGTTATCAACTATGTGCCTTTTCCGGTAAATAAAGAGTTAAATTATAACACAAGCAATGAACTTACGGCTGTTATCGCAGAAGGAAATTCTTTTTATATCCAATATGGCAATCGTTTTCAAACAAGATTATATCCTGAGTATTTAGAATTTAGCGATGCTTTTAATGAAGTAACTTTTCAAGTTGATGGCAATGAAACCACAGTTCCTTTTGGAACCAAGGTAAAAGTAAAAGAGAATTTTCTTATTCCAAAGATAGCTAATGTGCGCGTAAATATCATAGGCTTTGATCAC
Source organism: Campylobacter sp. CFSAN093259 (assembly GCF_012889985.1). NCBI lineage: Bacteria > Pseudomonadati > Campylobacterota > Epsilonproteobacteria > Campylobacterales > Campylobacteraceae > Campylobacter > Campylobacter sp. CFSAN093259. The sequence goes on along the minus strand of NZ_CP040617.1, from coordinate 1,316,984 downwards.
TCAAAAGATGAAAGTGGTATTTTAGTTCATAAAAAAAATATGCAAACACAATACTCTTTAGACATGGCAGGTAAAATTTATAGAGCGGAATTTTATGAGTTAAGAGGTGCAAATTTGCAACAACTTTTAGAGGCAAATATCAATAGCAAGTTGATCAAAAACGCTAAAAATTTGGATTTAAATACTCTTAAAATGGCAAGATCAAAAGATAAATTCTTAGGTTCTATTTTAGTGGAATTTGAATGAAAAATCTTATCCTAGCTATAGAAAGTTCTTGTGATGATAGTTCTATAGCTATCATTGATAAAAACACCTTAGAATGTAAATTTCATAAAAAAATTTCCCAAGAATTAGATCATAGTATCTATGGGGGAGTGGTACCTGAACTTGCTGCAAGACTTCATAGCGAGGCTTTACCAAAGATGCTTAAGCAATGCAAAGAGCATTTTAAAAATCTTTGTGCCATAGCTGTGACAAATGAACCTGGACTTAGTGTTTCTTTGCTCAGTGGAATTTCTATGGCAAAAACCTTAGCAAGTGCGCTAAATTTACCCTTAATCCCTATAAATCATCTTAAAGGTCATATTTATAGTCTTTTTTTGGAAGAAAAAATTTCTTTAGATATGGGAATTTTGCTTGTTAGTGGTGGGCATACCATGGTGCTTTATCTTAAAGATGATGCAAGCTTAGAGCTTTTAGCAAGTACAAATGATGATAGCTTTGGAGAAAGTTTTGATAAAGTGGCTAAAATGATGAATTTAGGTTACCCTGGTGGGGTCATCATAGAAAATTTAGCAAAAAATGCCAAACTTAAAAATATCTCTTTTAACACACCTTTAAAGCATTCTAAAGAACTCGCTTTCAGTTTTTCAGGGCTTAAAAATGCAGTGCGTTTGGAAATTTTAAAACATGAAAATTTAAATGAAGACACAAAAGCAGAAATAGCTTATGCCTTTGAAAATACAGCTTGTGATCATATCATGGATAAATTAGAAAAAATTTTTAATCTTTATAAATTTAAAAATTTTGGCGTTGTAGGTGGAGCTAGTGCAAATCTTAACTTGCGTTCGCGTTTGCAAAATTTATGTCAAAAATATAATGCAAATTTAAAACTAGTTCCTTTAAAATTCTGCTCTGATAATGCTTTGATGATAGCAAGAGCCGCAGTTGATGCTTATGAAAAAAAGGAATTTGTAAGCATAGAAGAAGATATTTTAAGCCCTAAAAATAAAAATTTTTCAAGGATATAGATGAAAAAAGCTTTTACCATATTAGAACTTGTTTTTGTGATTGTTATTTTAGGAATTTTAGCCGCTATTGCTTTACCAAAAATGAGTTCAAGCAAGCATGAAGCCGAGGTTAGTAAGTCTTTAAATAACCTTAAAACTTTGATCAATGATATAAGCATTTATACTTTGAAAAATGATCATTTAAGCTCTATAAAAACGATGAGTAATGTAAGCGGGGTTGAAAATGTTGATCTTAGTAATTTTAACGGTATAAAAGAAGTAAATTTTCGCGTAGGCGATGATAAAGAATGCTTAAAACTTGTTTTTATAAATAAAGCTGATTTTATACTCATGGGAATTTCAAGCAATGAAGCAAGTAAAAATGCTATCATCAACGCAGCTAATCAAAGCCATGAAGATTTAGAAAATATAGACTTTACAAGCTCTTCTAGTAATAAAGCTTGTGTGATTTTAAGTAAGAATGAAAATTTTAAAAACCTAGCGAGTAAAACTTATTTTTTAATAGGGGGAATGTAATGATAGTGAGTAAAACTTATGAGATCGACTCTTGTGATGATGTAGAACTTGATATAAAAAGAGAATCAAAGCTTGAATTTAAGCTTTGTTTTGATGATGAAAAAGAAATAAAAGCTTTAGTGTTTATCATCCCTGGGCTTGGTGGAGATGTGGATGAAAATTACCGTGAACACTTAGCTGAATTTGTAGCAGGCGAATTTAATGTGGCTGTAGCAAGTGTGAATTATCATTGTATAGGTAATCGTCCTCAAACTGGATCAACTTTTTATTTAGATGACATAGACAAGCTTATTTTAAAAGTAAGTTGTGAAGCTGCGGATATCAAGCTTCCTTATGATGTTGATAAAATTCAAGATTATAAACAAATGAGTGAAATTTTTCATTTTGTAAATAATCAAATAGTTGAAGGTAAGCAAAAAGGTAATTTTACACCAAATTATTTTCTAAATTTACATGTGAGTTTGCAACCTGCAAAAAACGAATATCAAAATTTTGGAATCATGCAAGCTCAAGATCTTTTAAATGTTGCACTTTATCTTAAAAAACATGCTCCTTTTGATACTATGGGGGGGGTATACCAGTTATCATGATAGGTAGTTCTCACGGGGGATATTTAGCGCATTTGGCGGCTAAGATTGCACCTTGGCTAATAGATGGAGTTATAGATAACTCAAGTTATGCTAAATTTCTTTGGCGTCTTATAGGTTTTGGAAAGGAAATGGATTTTGTGCAATATAGCGAATTTTCTACTTTTGATTTTTTTCATCATATTAAAACACATTGCTCGACAAAAACTTTTTGGACAAGTAATTCAAGTTCAAATAATTTTTTTTCAATACCAAGGAGAATGATAAGATATATCTTAGAACCAAAGCATCTTGAAATTCAAACAAATTATCCAAAACCATGCTATACAAGTTATCATTCTTTTTATGATAAAGAAATAGCTCCACCTGATGAAAAATTAGAACTTTACAAATATTTAGAACAATTTGGGTTTGATGCAGAGCTTTATATGATAAAAAATCCAGATCAAGTTGATGGTAGATTTATTAAAAGTTTAGAACATGGCATGGGAATGTCTATAAAAACTTTAATTTCCAAAGAACTTCCTTTAATGCTAGAAAAAATAAAACAAAATCCAAAAAAAGATTGTAAAGAAAAATACATCTCTTATCCTTGTGAGGATTTGTTGTATAAATTTAGCGAAAAAGATGACAAAATATCACTAAAAATAGATAAAATTTAAGGAAATCTAATGACCATACTAGAAAAAAACATACAAGCTTTATTAAGTGGGGTAAATGAACCCTTAGGAAATAAACTTTTAAATTTCATACAAAATAAAACTTGCTCTCGTTTTAATATAGATGAAAATTTAAATATCTTTGATAAAACTCATAATGTTTTCATGTATGAAAACTTAGAAGAAGAAATAAATTTTTTCTATCAAAGTATTTTAGAAAAAACTCCTAGATATCCTTTTATATGTATTTATGGTATAGGCAATGCTTTACTGATTAAAAATTTAGCTAAACACTATAAACATCTTTTTGTATTTGAAAGTGAAATAGAACTTTTTATCCTAGCTTTAAGCACGATAGATTTGAGTGAAGAGCTTTGTAGTGGAAAAATTTATCTTGTGGATATCGAAGAAGAAAGAGTGGATATTCAACTGCTTATACTTTTTGATATGAAAGATATATCTGAGTACTTAAGTTTATATGAAATGTTTGTAAATAATGTTTATTATAAAAAGTTTTATGAGGATATTTGGCATAAAGCAGACGAGCTTTGCGAGAAAAATATTAAAGTTGTGATAAGAAATTTAGGTTCTAATTCTGATCTTTCTTTTGAGTGTTATTCTCATCTTTTACAAAACATCCCTTCTATGCTTGAAAGCATTCCTTTTCAAAGAATCTTAAGTGAAAGAAAAAACAAATTCGAAAATGCTATAGTAGTTTCTGCAGGACCTAGTTTAGCTAAACAACTTCCTTTACTTAAAGCTTGTCAAGATAAAGCAGTGATCTTTTGTGCTGATGGGGCTTTAAGTATGCTTGAAAAAGAAGGTATAGTGCCTGATTATGTTACGAATTTAGATTTTACTGATCTAGCAATGAAATTTTTTCAAAATAAAGAAAATAAAACTTCTTTAAATATACTTTCATGTGCTACGTATCCTAATTTGGTTCATTTTTTAGATAATAAAAGTGTGATTTTAAGAGATGATCCTTTATGCCAACGCTTCAATCTTAATGACTTTGGTTATATTGATACAGGTACTCATGTAAGTCATTTTTCTTATACTTTAGCTTTGGCTTTGGGATTTAAAAATATTATTATGATAGGGCAAGATTTAGCCTTTGATAAAGAAGGAAATTCACACTCAAAAGGTTTTGATTTTGGGGAGAAATTTAGCGGTGAAGAAAATATAGATAAACTTAAAGTCCCTGCCTATGCAGGTAAAGGTGAAGTTTTAACTCATATAACCTGGAATGATTATCGTATAAAACTTGAATATCTTTTTGCTTGCAATGATCAAAAGGCTAAATTTTACAATGCTACTGAAGGTGGAGCAAGGATTAATTTCACTGAAGAACTTTCCTTTAAAGAATGTTGTGAAAAATTCCTTACAAAAGAAAAACCCAAATTTGAACTTCCAAAAAGTTTAACTAAAAATAGAAGTGATAAACTCCTAGTTAAATTCAAAGAAAAAATACAAAAAGATCAAGAAAATGCTAAAAGATTTTTAGACGATGCTTTAGCTTTAAAACAAATTTTAGAAAATATACTCAGTAAAGATTTTATCTTGCCTTTGGAATTTTTAGAAAAAGTCTATCAAAACATAGAAAATTTCAATCACTCTTTAGATGAAGATGAGTTTATACAGGATGGTATTTTAAAAGCAGTGATGTATGAGCGAGGACTTAAGATAAGTTTAGTTTATAAAGAAAATATTGTAGATAATGCTAGTTTCATCACAGCTTATATTAAAGCTTACCATGAATGGTTGCTTTATTTTATGGAAAAATTAGAGCAAAGAATAAATATTATCATCGATTCTTTTAAGGAACTTCCATGAATTTGCTAGAAAAAAACATACAAGCTTTATTAAGTGGGGTAAATGAACCCTTAGGAAATAAACTTTTAAATTTCATACAAAATAAAACTTGCTCTCGTTTTAATATAGATGAAAATTTAAATATCTTTGATAAAACTCATAATGTTTTCATGTATGAAAACTTAGAAGAAGAAATAAATTTTTTCTATCAAAGTATTTTAGAAAAAACTCCTAGATATCCTTTTATATGTATTTATGGTATAGGCAATGCTTTACTGATTAAAAATTTAGCTAAACACTATAAACATCTTTTTGTATTTGAAAGTGAAATAGAACTTTTTATCCTAGCTTTAAGTACGATAGATTTGAGTGAAGAGTTGAAAGTTTATAAGGTTGTATTATTTGACTGTGTTGCAAAGGATTTAGAAATTCAAATTGCTATGATTTTTGATCAGCAAAGTATTTTAGAGTATTTAAGTTTATATGAAATGTTTATTAGCTCGCATTATTATCTTAAATACTATGAAACTTCTATTTTATCTTTAAATGAACTTTGTATTAAAAGTGCAAGTGTAGCAATAAGGAATGCAGATATTACTTGTTTTTTACCTTTGCTAACACATGGACAGTTTTTACAAAACATCCCTTCTATGCTTGAAAGCATTCCTTTTCAAAGAATCTTAAGCCAAAGAAAAAACAAATTTGAAAATGCTATAGTAGTTTCTGCAGGACCTAGTTTAGCTAAACAACTTCCTTTACTTAAAGCTTATCAAGATAAAGCAGTGATCTTTTGTGCTGATGGGGCTTTAAGCATGCTTGAAAAAGAAGGCATAATACCTGATTATGTTACGAATTTAGATTTTACTGATCTAGCAATGAAATTTTTTCAAAATAAAGAAAATTTAAAACAAAGCATCATTGCTCTTGAGTGTGCTACGCATCCTAATATCGTGCGTAGTTTAAATGCTGAAAATTGTATGATTGTTTTAAGAAATAAAGCCCTTTATCAACGCTTCAATCTTAATGACTTTGGTTATATTGATACAGGTACTCATGTAAGTCATTTTTCTTATACTTTAGCTTTGGCTTTGGGATTTAAAAATATTATTATGATAGGGCAAGATTTAGCCTTTGATAAAGAAGGAAATTCACACTCAAAAGGTTTTGATTTTGGGGAGAAATTTAGCGGTGAAGAAAATATAGATAAACTTAAAGTCCCTGCCTATGCAGGTAAAGGTGAAGTTTTAACTCATATAACCTGGAATGATTATCGTATAAAACTTGAATATCTTTTTGCTTGCAATGATCAAAAGGCTAAATTTTACAATGCTACTGAAGGTGGAGCAAGGATTAATTTCACTGAAGAACTTTCCTTTAAAGAATGTTGTGAAAAATTCCTTACAAAAGAAAAACCCAAATTTGAACTTCCAAAAAGTTTAACTAAAAATAGAAGTGATAAACTCCTAGTTAAATTCAAAGAAAAAATACAAAAAGATCAAGAAAATGCTAAAAGATTTTTAGACGATGCTTTAGCTTTAAAACAAATTTTAGAAAATATACTCAGTAAAGATTTTATCTTGCCTTTGGAATTTTTAGAAAAAGTCTATCAAAACATAGAAAATTTCAATCACTCTTTAGATGAAGATGAGTTTATACAGGATGAAACTTTAAGAGGAGCCTTTGCTTATCGTGGAAAAATGATTGCTGATGTATTGAAACTTCATATACAAGATAAAACGCATTTCATCACAGCTTATATTAAAGCTTACCATGAATGGTTGCTTTATTTTATGGAAAAGTTAGAGCAAAAATACAAGTCTTTGTCAAAAGTATGAAATTTTATTGCTAAAGTATAAAATATTTTTTTGATTGCACGATATAGCATTTAACAAGTTCATGGATGAGCTTGAATTTTTTTAAAAGGATTTAAAATGGGATTTCGTATTAACACCAATGTTGCAGCTTTAAATGCAAAAGCAAACGCTGATTTAAATAGTAAAAGTTTAGATGCTTCTTTAAGCAGACTTAGTTCAGGTCTTAGAATCAACTCCGCAGCAGATGATGCTTCAGGGATGGCGATAGCAGACAGTTTAAGATCTCAAGCTAATACTTTAGGTCAAGCTATATCTAATGGTAACGATGCTTTAGGTATCTTACAAACTGCTGATAAGGCTATGGATGAGCAACTTAAAATCTTAGATACTATTAAAACTAAGGCAACTCAAGCGGCTCAAGATGGACAAAGTTTAAAAACAAGAACCATGCTTCAAGCAGATATCAACCGTTTAATGGAAGAACTTGACAATATCGCAAATACTACTTCATTTAACGGTAAGCAACTTTTAAGTGGAAATTTTATCAATCAAGAATTTCAAATCGGTGCTAGTTCAAATCAAACTGTAAAAGCTACCATAGGAGCAACCCAATCTTCTAAGATAGGTTTAACACGCTTTGAAACAGGAGGAAGAATTTCATCTAGTGGTGAAGTGCAATTTACTCTTAAAAATTACAATGGTATAGATGATTTTCAGTTTCAAAAAGTTGTGATTTCAACTTCAGTTGGAACAGGACTTGGAGCTTTAGCAGATGAGATCAATAAAAATGCTGATAAAACAGGTGTTAGAGCTACTTTTACAGTAGAAACTAGAGGTATGGCTGCAGTTAGGGCTGGAACTACTTCAGATGATTTTACTATCAATGGGGTAAAAATCGGTAAAGTAGAATACAAAGATGGTGATGCTAATGGAGCCTTAGTTGCTGCAATCAATTCGGTTAAAGATACCACTGGAGTTGAAGCTTCAATCGATGCTAATGGACAACTTTTACTTAGCTCAAGAGAGGGAAGAGGAATTAAAATCGAAGGAAGTATTGGTAGAGGTGCTTTTATCAATCCAAATATGATGGAAAATTATGGTCGTTTATCTTTAGTTAAAAATGATGGTAAAGATATTTTAGTAAGTGGTACAGGTCTTTCTTTTGCAGGTTTTGGAGCAAACAGTTTTATCTCTCAGGCTTCTGTTTCTTTAAGAGAGTCAAAAGGACAGCTTGATGCTAATACTGCCGATGCTATGGGATTTGGTTCTGTAAACAAAGGAGTTATGTTAGCTGGTTATTCTTCTGTTAGCGCTTATATGAGTAGCGCAGGAAGTGGATTTTCTTCAGGTTCAGGTTATTCTGTAGGTAGCGGTAAAAATTATTCCACAGGTTTTGCAAACGCTATAGCTATTTCAGCTGCTTCGCAACTTTCTGCGGTATATAATGTTTCTGCAGGTTCAGGTTTTTCTAGTCAAAGCGGACTTTCTCAGTTTGCAACTATGAAAACAACTGCTTTTGGAGTAAAAGATGAAACCGCAGGTGTTACCACACTTAAGGGTGCTATGGCAGTGATGGACATAGCTGAAACAGCTATAACAAATCTTGATCAAATCAGAGCTGACATTGGTTCAGTGCAAAATCAAGTTACATCAACTATAAACAACATTACCGTTACTCAAGTAAACGTTAAAGCAGCTGAGTCACAAATCCGTGATGTAGACTTTGCAGCCGAGAGTGCAAACTACTCTAAAGCAAATATCTTAGCTCAAAGTGGCTCTTATGCCATGGCACAGGCTAATTCTGTTCAGCAAAATGTTTTAAGATTGCTACAGTAATTTAATAAAGCTGCAATATATACAAATCCAAGCCTAGTTTAGAACTAGGCTTTTTTATTTTAAACTCTAAAATTTTTAATTAAACTAAAACTTGGAACACTTCTTGCTTTAATCTTTTCGATGCAATATTTTGAAAGGATTTAAAATGGGTTTTAGGATAAACACTAACATCGGTGCATTAAACGCACATGCAAATTCAGTTGTTAATGCTAGAGAACTGGATAAGTCTTTAAGCAGACTTAGTTCAGGTCTTAGAATCAACTCCGCAGCAGATGATGCTTCAGGGATGGCTATAGCAGATTCTTTGCGTTCACAAGCAGCTACTTTAGGTCAAGCTATCAACAATGGTAATGATGCTATAGGTATCTTACAAACTGCTGATAAGGCTATGGATGAGCAACTTAAAATCTTAGATACTATTAAAACTAAGGCAACTCAAGCGGCTCAAGATGGACAAAGTTTAAAAACAAGAACCATGCTTCAAGCAGATATCAACCGTTTAATGGAAGAACTTGACAATATCGCAAATACTACTTCATTTAACGGTAAGCAACTTTTAAGTGGAAATTTTATCAATCAAGAATTTCAAATCGGTGCTAGTTCAAATCAAACTGTAAAAGCTACCATAGGAGCAACCCAATCTTCTAAGATAGGTTTAACACGCTTTGAAACAGGAGGAAGAATTTCATCTAGTGGTGAAGTGCAATTTACTCTTAAAAATTACAATGGTATAGATGATTTTCAGTTTCAAAAAGTGGTTATTTCAACTTCAGTTGGAACAGGACTTGGAGCCTTAGTTGAAGAGATTAATAAAAGTGCTGATCAAACCGGTGTTAGAGCTACTTTTACAGTAGAAACTAGAGGTATGGCTGCAGTTAGGGCTGGAACTACTTCAGATGACTTTGCTATTAATGGGGTAAAAATCGGTCAAGTAGAATACAAAGATGGTGATGCTAATGGAGCCTTAGTTGCTGCAATCAATTCGGTTAAAGATACCACTGGAGTTGAAGCTTCAATCGATGCTAATGGACAACTTTTACTTAGCTCAAGAGAGGGAAGAGGAATTAAAATCGAAGGAAGTATTGGTAGAGGTGCTTTTATCAATCCAAATATGATGGAAAATTATGGTCGTTTATCTTTAGTTAAAAATGACGGTAAAGATATTTTAGTAAGTGGTACAGGTCTTTCTTTTGCAGGTTTTGGAGCAAACAGTTTTATCTCTCAGGCTTCTGTTTCTTTAAGAGAGTCAAAAGGAAGATTTGATGCTAATACTGCCGATGCTATGGGATTTGGTTCTGTAAACAAAGGAGTTATGTTAGCTGGTTATTCTTCTGTTAGCGCTTATATGAGTAGCGCAGGAAGTGGATTTTCTTCAGGTTCAGGTTATTCTGTAGGTAGCGGTAAAAATTATTCCACAGGTTTTGCAAACGCTATAGCTATTTCAGCTGCTTCGCAACTTTCTGCGGTATATAATGTTTCTGCAGGTTCAGGTTTTTCTAGTCAAAGCGGACTTTCTCAGTTTGCAACTATGAAAACAACTGCTTTTGGAGTAAAAGATGAAACCGCAGGTGTTACCACACTTAAGGGTGCTATGGCAGTGATGGACATAGCTGAAACAGCTACAACAAATCTTGATCAAATCAGAGCTGACATTGGTTCAGTACAAAATCAACTTCAAGTTACTATAAACAACATTACCGTAACTCAAGTAAATGTTAAAGCAGCAGAATCAACCATAAGAGATGTAGACTTTGCAAGTGAAAGTGCAAATTTTTCTAAATATAACATCCTTGCACAGTCAGGTTCTTATGCTATGAGTCAGGCTAATGCAGTGCAGCAAAATGTTTTAAAACTTCTTCAATAGATTTCTTAGATGCTTTTTGCATCTAAGATTTTAAAGTGCTTTTTTCTTTTCTAAAAAGTCTTGCAAGGGCAAAATCGCAATCTTAAGTCTTTTATCTTGGACTTCTAAAAGCTCTATGATATTTTCTATCAAAGCTTCGTGTGCATAAACCCAAGCAAAAAGTTTATTTTGTTTATCAGATTCATCTTTGATATCTTTAAGATATAAAGGCGTTAATATACTTTGTTCGTGATGTAAAGTAGGGCCTAAAATTTCTTGCAAAAAGAGATATTTTTTATTTGAAAGTTTTTCTTTGATTTTGTCTATATTCTGGTTTATTTGTTCAAGAGAGAGCTTGTTTTTTCCATGGGTAAGATTGTGAATTTGTTTTTGAACTTTTTTACACTCTTTTTTAAAATTCAAAGATAAATTCATATTTTTTTTGATTTTTTGATAGATTTTTAATCCGAGTTTTACTTGTTCTTTAGTATTTAAAACTTGTAATTTTTTAAATTTTTTATCTTTTTTATTTTCGAGTAAATTTTCGCAAAGTTCTTTAAAAGGTTTTTCTATAGCGCTTTCTATCCTAGCACCTCCTTCAGTGCAATTATAAGTTTTACTTTTGCTAAAAGCAATGAAATTTTCAAAAATTTGTCTAAAAAGTGTCCAAATTTCAGAACTTTGAACTTTTCCATTTCCTCCATAAGCTGTAGTGCTAAATCTATCTAAGTCCCTTTCATAGTCTCCATTGTGTAAATTAGCATGGATGAAACCTTGAGAATGTGTTTGCCCATCTTTGGCATAAGCTAAATCCTGACCTATGAGAATGATGTTGTTATGTCCTAAATTTTCAGCCAGTTCATAAGCCATATGAGATACACTCATGCCTGCGTTAATATATCCATAATCGTCTAGCCCCAAGCATCTCGCAAAAGGCTGGCCTTTTATGATTAAAATGTATTTTCTTTGATTTTTTTCAAGATAAGAAATGGTTTTTTTATGCACCAAAGAAGCTACTAGAAAAATGATGTCTTTATCAAAATCTTTAAAATCATTATTAAAACATTCAGCTACTATTTCATCGCGTTCCAACATACAAACATAATCAGGTTTTATACCATGCTTAGCTAAAATAGGATAAGAAGAATCCGCACAAAAAATTGTAGCTTTATTAGCATATTTTTTTAACAAAGGAAGTTGTTTAGTAAGAGATGGTCCTGTAGAAACAATGATAGCTGTATCACTTATACCCTTTCTTTTAGAAAGTAATTCTTTATAACTAGGATGAGTGATCATTTGAGGAAGATTATAAACAAATTGTTCTATACCTTGCATGGCATCTTTAGGATCATTACCACGCATAAGATTGTGATTTTTGATGATTTGCATGTTGAGTTTATTAAGTTTTAAAATATCTTCTTTATAGTGTTCATAAAAATCATTAGCAATGTGTAGATTATAAGAACGATAAAACAAATCCCCTATCAAACGAAAAACTTTATCCATTTTAGGAAGATTAATATCATCATGATGTAAAATAATGAGTCGCCCTAAGCTTAAATCTTTGCTAAAATCTATGAAATTTAAAGCCAAAAAGATAAGTTCTAATTCTTTTTCAAAGATGATTATTCTTTTAAGTGCTTGATTTTGAAGTAGAATTTTATATAAAATTCCATTTCCAAAACCATAAAAAAAAAGCACAGGATAGCGTGTAAAATCTTTAAAATATTCTAAATTTTTTTCAAGCTCTTTGATGGGATCTTGATACATTTTTTTTAAATTTCTTTTTTTTATGATATTGATATCAAGATTATCTTTTCCTTGAGTGAAAGTAAATTCTCTAAGCTCTTTTAGATCCTCAAGTTTTTTGCGTAAGTCGTTATACTCAAAACCGCTTAAAGCTTTTAAATTTTTGTTAAAATTATTTTCTTCTCTCACCTTCTCACCCTTTCCATCCATTTATCTAATTTTCTTTCTTTAAGTTTTTCTTCTAAAGGAAGTATATTTTTAATCAAAGCATTTTCTTGTGCTTTAATATGTCCATAAACTAATTCCATAAATTCTAAATGTTCTTTTATCCAAAGAATACTTTTATTAAAAGCATCTTCTTTGGTTTTAGGATTTAAGACATAAATTCTAGCAAGATTAAGTTCAAATTGAGTACGCAGAGGTTGTAAAATTTCATATAAATCTTGCATTTGTTTTATATCTTCAAGTTTATTTTTAAATTTATCTATTTTTTCAATAGCTAAATTGATATCCTCTTCTTTTTCATTTAAACTCAAATATATACTTTGTATATTTTCAAAATCATTGCTGAGTATTTTACTAAAATCTCTACAATGTTTAATACTTTGATAAACTTTATAATAAGCCTTAAGTAAAAACTCATTTTGTTTATTTAAACTTAAAGGTTCTAATTTTTCAAAAGGTTTATTTAAATCTTTATGAAGTAAATTCTCACAAGCCCATAGAAAAGGTTTTTCTATGGTTCCTTCTATCCTTGCTCCACCTTCGGTGCAGTTGTAGGTGGTGATACCCATTTTTCTAGTATTTGGAATCATTTCATTTTCAAACCAATTTTTAAATAAAAGCCATATACTATGAGTTTCGACTTTTCCGTTGCCTCCATAAGCTGTAGTTAAAATATGTTCATACATTTGACTTTCATAATTAGCTGAGTTTTGGTAATCATCAGGATGAGAATTGCCATTTTCAGCATAAGCTAAATCCTGTCCTATAAAAATGATGTTTTTATGACTTAGATAAGTTGCTAGATAAGATAATGTATGTGCAACACTAAATCCTACAGCAGCATAAGAAAAATCTTTAAGATTTATATAATATGGAAAAGCAAGAACTTTTTGAGTTATGACTAAATTTCTATCCTTTAAATACTCAATCGCCTTTGGATGAACAACACCAGCACAAATAAATATAATATCCTTATCAAATTCCCCAAAATCATGATTAAAAAACTCAGCAGTAATTTCAGTTCTTTCTAGCATACAAACATAATCAGGTTTTATACCATGCTTAGCTAAAATAGGATAAGAAGAATCCGCACAAAAAATTGTAGCTTTATTAGCATATTTTTTTAACAAAGGAAGTTGTTTAGTAAGAGATGGTCCTGTAGAAACAATGATAGCTGTATCACTTATACCCTTTCTTTTAGAAAGTAATTCTTTATAACTAGGATGAGTGATCATTTGAGGTAAGTTATAAACAAATTGCTCTATACCTTGAAGAGCATCAAGAGGATCATTACCATTTCTTAAAATGATATTTTTAAAATTTTCTGCTAATTTTTTATTCAATCCTAAAATATCTTCATGAAATCTTTCATAATAATGACTCATCAGTTCTAAAAAATAAATTCTTGAAAATTGAAAGAAAGGTTTAGAAGAACAAAGTTCAGTATAATCTTGAGCTTGCAATTTATCATTTTCCAAAATCATCAATCTTGAATTTTGTAATTCATTTGAAAAATCTAAAACATGAAACATGACCCAAATGATTTCTATATCTTTTTCAAAAACAATAATATGTTGATGATTTTTATTTTGCAATAAAGCTTTAAATAAAATTCCATTTCCAAAACCATAAAAATATAATACAGGATAAAGTAGATATTTATCATTATAAGTATTTAGCATAGTTTGCAATTCTTTAATGGGATCTTGATAAAGTAAATTTTCATTATACCCCCCCCCATTATTTTTTATACTTGTATCTTTTAAATTGATATCTAGATTATCTTTACCTAAGATAAGTTCAAATTTACTTGATTTAATTTCTTTTAAACTTTCTTTTAAAAGAATATTGCTTAAAGCTTCAATGTTTTTGTTAAAGAGTTCTTTTTGAGCATGGGTGAAGGTCATTGGAAATCCTAATTATTTTTTGATTATATCGTCAAAATTCCAATTTTCTAAACTTTTTTCTATGGTTTTGTTTTGAGTATCAAGATATCCTAAACCTTGGATAAACCAATTGTGTTGTATTTTCAAAAAGTCTATTAAATTTTCTTTTTGCTTATTTGTGTTTAAAACTTCAAATTTTAAAATTTCGCATTCGTTATGAAAATAAATAGCTTGACAAAGTTCATTAAAAAGCTTGAGTTTTTTAAATTCTTTAAAAAGATTTAAAAGATCATTTTTGATTTTTTCAAGAGTTTGAAAATTCTTGTCATTTTTTTCTAAAGTGTATCTAAGCTTTTGAAGCTGAGTTTGAGTTTTTTTTATAAATTCTTTAGATTCTAAAATGCTTTTTTGGAGATATTTTTTTATTTTTTCTAATTTTTCTTTGGCTAGTTTTTTATCTAGAAATTTTGGAAAATCAAAAGGTTTATTTAAATCTTTATCAAGTAAATTCTCACAAGCCCATAGAAAAGGTTTTTCTATGGTTCCTTCTATCCTTGCTCCACCTTCGGTGCAGTTGTAGGTGGTGATATTGAGTTTTTCTTTTGCCCAAAATATATCTTTTTCAAAAGCTTGACGAAATAAATTCCAAGTAAGTTGTGTTCTTACTTTGCCTTTTCCCCCATAAGCTAGTGTATATTTTTCTCCTCTGATTTCTTCACCTTGACTTCCATGTATATGCTCTTTAGGATGTGAACTTCCATCCTCGCCATAAGCTAAATCCTGTCCTATAAAAATGATATTTTCAAATCTTAAAGCTCCTGTTAGTTCATAGATCATATTTGAAACACTGTGTCCTACTCCAAGATATCCATATTCATCAAGTTTTAAACTAGCCGCAAAATTTAAAGGGCGATGTACAAGCATATAAGTTCTTTGATCTTTTTCTAAAAAATCTAATACTTCTTTGTGAACCACAGAAGCAAGTATGAAAAGTATGCCTTTGTTAAAATCGCCAAAATCATTATCAAAACATTTAGAAACTATATCATCACGTTCTAGCATGCAAACATAATCAGGCTTTATACCGTATTTTCCAAGGATAACATAAGCACTATCTGCACAAAAAATCGTAGCTTTATTAGCATACTTTTTTAATAAAGGAAGTTGTTTTATAAGACTTGGTCCTGTAGAAACAATGATAGCATTTTCAACCTTAGCTCTTCTTTCTTTGAGAAATTCTTGAAAAATTCCATGATTTAACATTTTAGGGAGATTATCTAGGGTATGTTTGATTCCAACTAAAGAATCATGTGGATCATTACCTTTGTTTAAAACGATAAATCGTATTATTTCTATCAGTTGAGTATTTATATTTTGTATTTGAGTGCTATAAAATTGTTGATAAAAATCATTATGAATAAAAAGATTAAAAATTTTTACACTTTTTTGAATGATTTCATAAGTAAAAAGTGTGGTGAGTTGTGCTGTATTAATATTTGGAGTATAAAAAAGTATTAGTTGTTCTTTTTTTAATTCTTCGCTAAAATCAAATAAATGAAAAGCTAAAGTTAAAATTTCAAGATTGTCTTCAAAAATGATAATGTGTTTATGTTGTTTGTTTTTACATAAAGTTTTATAAAACATTCCATTTCCAAAGCCATAAAAAAACAAAACAGGATATTTGTTATATTCGGTTTTAAACAGAGTAAGGTTTTCTAAAAGCTCTTTATTGGGATTTTCATAAAGAAAAATATCATCTTTTTTAAAATTTATTCCATTTTCATCTTGGATAAGTGCAAAAGTTAAGTATTTAAGTGATCTTAGTGTACAAGCTAAAAACTCATCGACCTCAAACAAAGCTTGAGTATTTTTTAAAAAAAGCTCTTCTCTCACCTTCTCACCCTTTCCATCCATTTATCTAATTTTCTTTCTTTAAGTTTTTCTTCTAAAGGAAGTATATTTTTAATCAAAGCATTTTCTTGTGCTTTAATATGTCCATAAACTAATTCCATAAATTCTAAATGTTCTTTTATCCAAAGAATACTTTTATTAAAAGCATCTTCTTTGGTTTTAGGATTTAAGACATAAATTCTAGCAAGATTAAGTTCAAATTGAGTTAGTAGGGGACCTAAAATTTGTATCAAATCTTTTTGAGTATTGCAAAGTTCATCTATTTGAGTTTTGGTTTTATCTATATCTTGAATAATTTCTTGAATAAAAATTTCATTTTTTTGAGAATTTTGTAAACTCATAAAAGAATTTTTTATTTTATCATAGCTTTTAATAAATTTATTACTAAAATCTCTACAATGTTCAATACTTTTACAAACTTTATAATAAGCCTTAAGTAAAAACTCATTTTGTTTATTTAAACTTAAAGGTTCTAATTTTTCAAAAGGTTTATTTAAATCTTTATGAAGTAAATTCTCACAAGCCCATAGAAAAGGTTTTTCTATGGTTCCTTCTATCCTTGCTCCACCTTCGGTGCAGTTGTAAATTTTAGTATCTAAATACTTTTGTATTTTTTGCACATCTTGCTCTAAATTTCGTTTAAACATAAGCCAGACATGGTGAGTTTTGATTTTTTCTTTTCCGCCATAAGCAAGAGTATAAAGATGCGGATACCTTCTGCTTTCATAGCTAGCTGAATTTTGATAATCATCAGGATGAGAATTGCCATTTTCAGCATAAGCTAAATCCTGTCCTATAAAAATGATGTTTTTATGATTTAAATGTAAGGAAAGATAACAAGCCATATGTGCAACACTAAATCCCATGTTAAAATATCCAAAATAATCTAATTTTAAATATTGTATAAAACTTGCATAGGTTGAAACTATAGTAAAATTATCGGTTTTTTTGGTTAGGTAATTTATGGCATTAGGATGTACTATGGATTTGATAATAAAACAAATTCCATTATCAAATTCCCCAAAATCATGATTAAAAAATTCTGCTGTAATAGCTTTTCTTTCCAACATACAAACATAATCAGGTTTTATACCATGCTTAGCTAAAATAGGATAAGAAGAATCCGCACAAAAAATTGTAGCTTTATTAGCATATTTTTTTAACAAAGGAAGTTGTTTAGTAAGAGATGGTCCTGTAGAAACAATGATAGCTGTATCACTTATACCCTTTCTTTTAGAAAGTAATTCTTTATAACTAGGATGAGTGATCATTTGAGGTAAGTTATAAACAAATTGCTCTATACCTTGAAGAGCATCAAGAGGATCATTACCATTTCTTAAAATGATATTTTTAAAATTTTCTGCTAATTTTTTATTCAATCCTAAAATATCTTCATGAAATCTTTCATAATAATGACTCATCAGTTCTAAAAAATAAATTCTAGAAAATTGAAAGAAAGGTTTGCTAGAGCAAAAATTAGAAAAAAATTCTATATCCAAAGAACTTGTTTGCAAAATCATCAATCTTGAATTTTGTAATTCATTTGAAAAATCTAAAACATGAAACATGACCCAAATGATTTCTATATCTTTTTCAAAAACAATAATATGTTGATGATTTTTATTTTGCAATAAAGCTTTAAATAAAATTCCATTTCCAAAACCATAAAAATATAATACAGGATAAAGTAGATATTTATCATTATAAGTATTTAGCATAGAGTTTAATTCATCAATAACATTTTCATAAAGAAAAGTATTATCACTTGTATCTTTTAAATTGATATCTAGATTATCTTTACCTAAAACAAGTTCAAATTTACTTGATTTAATTTCTTTTAAACTTTCTTTTAAAAGAATATTGCTTAAAGCTTCAATGTTTTTGTTAAAGAGTTCTTTTTGAGTAGGGGTGAAGGTCATCATAAGCCCCATCCATCATCTACTACTAAGGTTTGCCCTGTGATAAATCTACTCTCATCACTAAGCAAAAATACCAAGGTTCCGCACACATCATCAGCATCTAACATACCCTTGCTTGCACAACATTTTCTATAAGCTTTTAAAAAAAGTTCATTTTGATTATCCAAAATTCCTCCACTTGCTAGGGTATTAACGCGTATGTTTTGATTAAAAAGCTCTTTAGCTAGCCAAGAGCTCATGTGATTAATCCCTGCTTTTATCACACTGTATTCTAAAGAGCTTTGCATGGAAGTGCCTTCATAGTTTTCAAATTTTGGCGCATAAACTCCCATGATGGAGCTAAGATTGATGATATTACCATGGCCTTGTTGTTTAAAAAATTTCACAAATTCTTGAGCAGCCAACATAAAGCCTGCTAAATGTAAATTTAAACTTTCACAAATTTGTTCGTATTTGAGTTCATAATAAGGCGTTTTACCCCAATCTTTGCCAAAAGGATAGCTTGAGTTAACAAAAGCATCGATTTTGCCGTATCTTTCTTGACTTTTTTGAAGGGCAATTTGTAAACTTTCTTGTTTGGTGATGTCAAGTTCTAAGCTTAAAAGTTTTGTTTTAAAATTTGTTTCTAAATTTTCTTGCAATTTATTTAAGCGTTCTTTGTTGATATCTGCAAGTATGACCGTGCCTTTATTAAGAAGTATTTTTTTGCAAAGCACTTTGCCTATGCGTCCACAAGCTCCTGCTACAAAGATGATTTTATTTTCAAGCATTAAAAATCCTTTGGCGATAAATTTTTTAAAGAGATTAAAAACTCTACGATTTTAAAATCAAGTTCACTATCTACATCAAAAGCTGTGCTTTCATCCATTACAAAAAGCCCTGTGTTTTTGCCAAAAACACTATCATTTTCTAAAAGATAATCCCTTTTAAAGATATAAATACTAGCGTTCATATCATAGCATTTTGGGGCACTTTGGCGAGTGGTAAAATTTCCTTCTTTGGATTTTACTACCTTGTTATTTTGTATTTCTACGAGGTTAAAATAAGGATTACGTCTAGCAGGAACTGCGGTGATGAGATTGGAATTATCATTTTCAACAAAACTTTCATAAGCTTTTTTTATATCAAGGCTTGAGCGAAGCGGGGCTGAAGCATCTAAGTCTATGAGAGTTTCAAAACGCGTTTTAAAATGCTCTTCACTTCTTAGCAAGGCATCACGCATGACAGGAAGTTTTGCAGCCCGATCATTGGCAAGATGAGCTTCTCTTTTGAAAAAAACTTCAGCATCGTATTTTTGGGCTACACTTGCGATTTCATCACTATCAGTACTTATGACTATGTGTTTAAAAAGCTTTGAATTTTGAGCTTGTATGATGCTATAAGCTATCATTTCAAGTTCGTTAATCTTTTTAATATTTTTGTTTTTAACGCCTTTGCTTCTACCTCTAGCACAAATGGTACATAAAATTTCAGCCATTTTTTTTCCTTACTTCATCACAAAGTTCAAGTACTTTTAAAGCTTGCTTAAGATCGCAAAGTTCTTTGTCTTTTTCAAAGACTGCTTGATGTAAATTTTGAAGGGTTTTTATCGTATCATTTTCAAAATTTAAGATTTTTTGACTTTGATTTTTGTGATAAATTTCGATTTTATTGTTTATTAAATCGGCTTTAAAGCTTTTTTCTAAAGTATGGATGGTCATTTCTCTTTTGTTGAATTTAGAAAAATAGTCTAATTCTATATGAATTTTAGCTTTTTGTGAATTTTTTAAAGCCAAAAAGGCAAAATCATCGCTTGTTATGTCAAGCTCTGAAATTTTAGCATTTTGGGAGTATATAAGCTCTAAGTTTCCAAAAAGAAAAAAGGCTAGATCGATTTCATGAGAGAGATCGAGTAAAACCCCACCACCTAGCTCTTTTTTAGCGCTGTAATTTTGCCTGTAGTCTAAAGCCCTCCAATGGGGCAAATAAGAATTACAAACCAAACTAGCAAAATAAATTTTTTCACCTTTTAAAAGCCTTTTTAAAGCTACAATCACAGGATGAAAACGCAGTAAATATGCTACATAAATGTGATTTTTTGAGCTTGTGAAATTTTGGCTTTTTTCAAATAAAGGTTTTTCTACGAGTATGATTTTATCTTTTACAAGCTCATTTAAAGCTTTTAAGGTGTTAAAATGCTCTGTGGTGATATTTGCGATGATAAAAAGATCAAATTCATTTAAATGACATTCTTTTAAGGAACGATAGATTTGAGTTTTTTCAAACTCTTCTTTTTTAGCACTTAAAGAAAGCAAACTTACTTCATACTTTAAATTTTTTAAGGCTAAAAAATGCTTTTTTCCTATGCTTCCAAAGCCTATGATTAAGACTTTCATTTAAAATCCTCATTGGCTTTTAAAAACTCATCTGGCCTTCCAATGTCAATCCAATAATCATTGATGATATAGGTATTTACCTTACCTTTTTGTAGAGCGAGTTTGATGAGTTCTGGCATATCTAGGTATTCATTTTTAGCAATTAAATTTAAAATTTCATTTTCAAGTACATAAATCCCCGCACTTACTAGGAATTTTTGGGTAGGTTTTTCTTCTATATTTTCTATAAAACCTTGTTTTTGAGTGATCACTCCATAAGGAATTTGTTGCTCAAACTCACGCACGCAAACGCTCATTAAAGCTTTTGATTTTTTATGCGCTTTTAAAAGATCATTAAAATTAAGCTCGGTTAAAATGTCTGCATTCATAACGATAAAACTTTCTTTAAATTCTTGTTTTATAAGGCTTAAAGCCCCTGCTGTACCTAGTTTTTTACGCTCTTTAATATAAGAAATTTTAACCCCAAATTTTTGCCCTTTTTGAAAATAATCTTCTATGATTTGTTTTTTATAATTCACACAAAAGATAAAATTTTCAAAATTTTGATTTTTAAGTCTTTGGATTATGCTTTCTAAAATGGGTTTTTTGCCTACTTTTAACATAGGTTTTGGAGTATCTTTAGTCAGCTCTTTTAAGCGAGATCCTAAGCCTCCAGCCATGATGACAATGGAGTTTGGATTGGTTTTTAAAAGCGATGAGACAGATTTTATGGAAAGAATTTGCCCTTTTTCATCTAAAACAGGAAAATCATAAATATCGGTTTTAGCAGAAATTTTTAAAAGCTGTTCTTTGCTTGTGTTTTCTTTTATGGTGATGGGATTTTTAGTGTAAATATCCTTGATACTATCTTTTAAAGTTTTGCCACTAATTAAAGCTTTTCTGATGTTTGAATCACTAATGACTCCTAAAAATTTATCCTTTTTATCAACTATAATGCCTAGTCTAACGCGTTCTTGCCCGACTATTTTTAAAGCTTCTTCTATGCTTGAATCAGGGGTGAGTTTGAGTTTGTTTATATCCACGCTAAGCCTTATAAATCGATGAAATTTTTATGTAAAATTGTATCTAAATTTGCATTTTTTAGGCAAGTTTTTATGAATTTATTGGGATTTTTATCATTATCATAAGGGTTTTTAAAATTTTTTAAATTTTGTTTAAATTCTTTGCTTTCTAATTTTTCAAAAGCTTGATCAAGATCGTTGATTTCGCAATCAATGATATTTTGAGTTCTTAAACGCCCTTTTTGTCTATCGCCTATATTAATGCAAGGAGTTTTAAAAAAAGGACTTTCACTAATACCGCTTGAAGAATTGCCTATCATGGCTTTGGCTATTTTCATAAGACTTAGGTATTTTTGTGAGCCAAGATTATCAAAAAGTTTAGCCTTGTGTGAGTTTTTTTGGCAGTAATTTTGCAAAATTTCATTGATTAAAAGTCCATTTTCATCGGCATTTGCTTTGGTAAAAATCAAACTTGCGTTTTTAAGGGTGTCAAGTTTTTTAAGTAAGGTTTTAATCTCTTTTTGAGTATTTTTTACATTTAAGGTTAAAGGATGATAAGTGATTAAGTAAAGTTCTTTATCTAGTTTCATTTCTAAGGCTTTTTCTAAATCTTTTTTGTTTAAAAAATTCATATTTTTTATGATAGTAGAAGCTAAAGAACCTATATTAAAAACCCTTTTTTCTTCTTCTCCAAGTTGCAAAAGCCTTTTTTTATAAATTTCATGACTTACAAAATGTAAATGTGACATTTTTGAAATGCTGTGTCTTATACTATCATCAATAGCCCCTAAAGTAAGCTCCCCGCCACATAAATGCACTAAAGGTATGTGCATCAAAAGACATACACTTGCTACGCTAAGCATTTCATAACGATCGCCTAAAATTACCACCATATCAGGTTTTAAGTCTTCAAAAGCATCGCTAAAAGCACTAAAAGCTAAACTCATGCTTTTGCAAAGGCTTATTTTATCATCATTTGCAAGTAGGATAGGAATTTTCTTAGTGATTTTAAATTCTTTTTCTATTTCTTTATAAGTGAGTCCAAACTCAGGGCTTAAATGTGCTCCTGTAGCGATGATTTGAAGGCTTAGATCTTTATCGTTTTGAATTTCATGACATAAATTTCTTAAAAGATACCATTCAGCCCTTGTTGCACTGACTATACAAATTTTTCTTTTACTCACGGATAAGCTCATCTTCTTTGTAGTTTTTAGTAGCAATTTTACCTAAAAACTCTTCATATCTCATAGCACTTATACCATTTGCGGGGCGTTTGGTAGTAAGATTTTCTTCGCTAAAAATTTCTCCTTTTTGGATGTCTTTTTTAGCCACTAAACTTTTTCTTACTATGTTGATATTTTTTTGTTCGCTTTTGCTTGCTTTTTTTATGCCATCACCCATAGCCTTTTGTATTTGTCTAATTTGAGTGCAAAGCGTTTTTAGTTCATGAGGTTCTAGACTTGCTTTATGATCAGGTCCTGACATATTTTTATCTAGGGTAAAATGCTTTTCTATCACACAAGCTCCTAAGGCAACCGCAGCTAGGGAAATGTGTATGCCTTGAGTGTGATCAGAATAACCCACATCAAGTTTAAAAGCATCTTTTAAGCTTTGCATGGCTTTAAGATTGACTTCATCAAAAGGGGCAGGGTATTCTGTAGTGCAGTGTAAAAGAGTGATATTTTGGCGTTTAGCGCCATTTTTGCAAAGCACATTTAAAGCTTCTTCTATCTCGCCTAAATTTGCCATGCCTGTTGAAAGTATGATTTTTTTATTAAGCTTTGCAATTTTTTTAAGATAGGGTAGATTGGTGATTTCTCCGCTTGGAATTTTAAAGATTTTTAAGCCTAACTCATTTAAAAGATCTACACTTTCAAGATCAAAAGGAGTAGAAAGAAAGGCAATATTGCATTTTTTTGCGTGTAAGATAAGCTCTTTATGAGCTTTAATATCGAGTTCGAGTTTTTGTACCATTTGAAGCTGACTCTCATCACTAGCTGTGGTTTTAAGCTGATAGGGTGCTTTTTTAGCCTTTGTGCTGATACAGTTTTTGGCTTTAAAACTTTGAAATTTAACAAAATCAGCGCCTGAATCTGCTGCGATTTCTATTAACTTTTTAGCTAAATTTAAATCACCATTGTGATTAACTCCTGCTTCTGCGATGATAAGAGTTTTTTTCATAGTTTTGCCTTTATTTTGCCTTAAAATAAAGGCAAAATTTTATTTTTTAATACCTATATAAATATAATGGTGTGCTGATCCTTCAAAATTATAAAAATTAATAGGATCATAATCTCCTAAAAATAAAGTTTCAAAAGGTTGAAAAAGATTTTCTAGATCTTGGGCTTTATCAATAAAATGTATAAAGCTTGTTTCATTTAATCTTCCATTAATTTCAACTTTACTCAAGCCATTTTTTTCTTCTTTTTGACTGTGGGAAAAATAATAATTTTTCTTGCTCATCATTGTAGCAAAAAGTATTCCACCCGTGTTTAAAAGTTCGTAAAATTCTAAAATATTTTGTTTGAGTTCTTTTAAGGGTATATAGTAAAGACTTTGATTTGCAAAGATGATATCCATATTTTCATCAAAAAGTCCTTTGATACTAGAATTTGGTTCTATAATTTTACAATATCCCCCCCCCCTTTTTTTTTTTAATATTTTGCTCCCAAATTTCTTTTAAACTTGGAACTATATCTATTCCGAAGGTTTTAAACCCTTTGCTTTGAAAATACGCTGAATGTACACCATTGCCACAACCAAAATCAAGTAAATTTCCATTTATTTTATTTAGTTTGTATTTTAAAATTCTTTCATAAAAACGTACTACATGACCATCTGGAAAAAGTAATCCGTATCCATTTTCATTATATTTCATTGTATAAGTTTCTAATGAGTTTTGCATTTCTTTCCTTTATATTTTTATTGTAATTTATTTTTTAATTTAAATTCTCCAAAATCATTTTTATAAAATAAATCCATATTGTAATGTTTTTCTACTATTTTCCAAAATGTAGTTTTACTAATACCTATGAAATTGCAAAAATCTTCAACGCATCTATTGTCAAGCTTACGATCTCTTTTTTGCACAAGTTCAATAGCTTCTTTTCTGCTTAAAAGTCCATAACGCACGAAACGAGCTGCGTAATCACTCGCACAAGCATGACCAAATTTAGGGTATTTCATCCAAGCGTGTAGGATATAGCCTATACTATCAACTTGATCAAAATTTTCTGCACACATTGTTCTATCCCATTCGCCTTCTAGATCAGTAAAACCACGACTTTTAGCAAAAATATAATTGCTATAAGAATTCCATTTTACAAAATAACTTAGATAAATAGGATTAAGTTTGTTGATATCATTTGCATTGGGATTAAAAAAGAGTTGTAGATTTTCTTCTTTGATTTCATTATCTATAAATTCATTTATATCTAAATCACTAGCTGTACCATTTAAAAATATTTCTTTGGCGCTAGGAGTTTCTTTGTCATCACTACCTCCATATTCATAACTAACATTTTCTCCATAAACCAATAAAGGTGTATTAAATTTTAAAGCCATAGCAAAAGGATAGCTGTAAATCAGTCTATCAATAAACCAAGTGGGTTTTCCATATTTTTCAAAGGTTTTTAGCATAACTTTTTTTTGAGTTTTGATATCAGGCTTTAAGCTAATAATATGACAACCAAAAGTTTCACTTAAGTTTCTAAGATTTTTCTTACCTGCTTCAGTCATGGTGAAATTATCTTCAACGCTAAAAAGAATAGGATTCATTCCAAGTTTTTCTTTCATGATATGCACTTGAAAATGCGAATCTTTACCTCCACTTACGGCAATAGCGCAATCATATTCAAATTTTCCATTCATTCTGCGGTATTTATCGCATAAGGCTTCAAGCTCTTTAAATCTTGCTTTATAATCAATATTTTCTTTATTTTTATGATTGATGCAAGCTGAACAGATATTTTTACCTTCTTTATCTTTTGTAAAATTAATACCAGGTCTAGTATTTGGCATCACGCAGTGATCACAATAAATCATTCCCCACCCCTTCAATTTAATAAAAATATTAGATTGTATAAAATATTAAATTAATATTTGCTTATTTTATAAAATATCACTTATGTTTGTTTTATTTTTCTACCTAAAATTCCTTTTTATAAGGCCTTTTTAAAGATTTTTGGATGGTAAAAATTTTCATCATCTTCTTTTAAATTCTTACAAATTTTATTACAAAGTTCTATGCCTATAGTGTCGATAATATTTAACAAATTTCTTTTTTCATAAAGCAAATCATAAACTGTTTGACATTCTTTGAAATTATAATCGTATTTTTCTATAATTTTAAAAAATGATGAAATTTCATTGAACAAAAGTAAATTTGCTAAAGCTCCTCGATTGCCTTTACTGCAAATGATATGAAATCCTAATTTTTTAAGATCTTTCAATGGGGTAAATCGTTCTAAATTAGAACCACAAAGTTCTATTAATTTGATATAAATAGTATTGAAAAAATGTATAAAATCGCAGTTTAAATCATCCATACTCTCGAAAAAACTATATTATTATCTCTAAGAATTTGCATGATTTCTTTTTTTAAATTTAAATCTTCATTTAAGCTTTCTATAGTCAAGCTATTTTTAAGATCTTCTATATGTTGGCAAATGTTTATTTTTCCGGCGTTAAAATTAGAAAAATCTATTTTTCTTTGTAGAAGTTTTATTTGTTTTTCAAATTCGTATATATTGAGCTTGCTTTTATTATAAACACCTATTTCATAGCCTAATAAATAAAATAAAGCACTTATTTGCTTACCCATTAAACCAAAGTCTATGATATTAATTTCTTTCATTGTTTTTTCCTTGTTTTAATTATATTTTTATGAAAAATAAGTTGATTGGATGTGTAGTTTTTGCTAATAATACTACCTGCTTACTATGCAGTTATCTTCTAAGTTTACGCAAGGCAACAGGCTAACTCTAGTAGCTAAAAAACAATTTTTTCCTATGCTTGAATTTCCATTAAGTGTAGCATAAGGGCTTAAAATACTTCCTTCTCCTACTTTACAATCATGAGCTATGCTTGAATAAATATTACAAAGCACAAAATCTCCTATATTTGAATTAGCATTAATGGTTACAAAAGGACACACTATAACCCCTTGTCCTATTTTAGCTTCTTTTGAAACAAAAGATTGAGGATGTATAAAAGTGATAAAATTACATGATTTTTTTGAAAGTTTTACAAGGATTTTTTTTCTTAAATTGATTTGTCCTACACCTAAAGCAAAAGATGCTTTTTGAATCAACTTTTTATCGAAATTATCTTCATTGCCTAGATATTTTAAGTCAAAAAAATTATTTTCTTGTATATCAATATAGCCTATAATTTCGTAATTTGCATCTTTTAAATAAGAATAAAGCTCTCTAGTAAAGCCACCCGCTCCTATGATGATGACATTTTTCACGCACTTCTCCTAAAAGAAGAAGTAAAAAAATCAAATCCCCCCCCCCGCCGCTATTCTCATATTTTTTCTTATTAAATTTTTTTAATGCTTTGAATTAAATTTTGCAACGCATCATTCCTTTTTATTTGCTATTCTAACGCTACTAGGTAAATTAATCAAGCGTTTTTCTAATTTTTTAGTGTTTATAAGCTCATTGCTTTGACAGTTTTGAAAAGCTTTTAAACTCGGTAAGCTTTTCCATACAGGACGGACGAAAATATTATTTTTCAAGCATTCTTCTAAAAAGATATTTCTTAAATTTTCATCTTTAAAAAGCAAGGTATTGAGCCAAAAATTGCTTTTTTCATTGCTTTTTTCATCGATAAATTTACATTTATCGTGATTTTTAAAAAAATCCTTGTAAATTTTAGCAAGTTCTCTTTTGTTTTCTAAAAAAAGTTCTAAATTTTCAAGTCCTGCAAGCAAGATTGCTGCGTTTATATTGCAAAGACGGTAATTATAAGCTATCCTATCATGATCGTATTCGTAAGGATGGGGGATTTTAGCTGTGGTGCTAAGGTGTCTTGCAAGTTTGGCTAAATTTTCATCATCGCTTAATATCGCCCCACCGCATCCACCTGTGATGATTTTATTACCATTAAAGCTTAAAATTCCACACTTTCCAAAAGTGCCTAAGGCCTTGTTTTCATAGGTGCTTCCTAAGGCTTCTGCAGCATCTTCAATTAAAAGGATGTGGTATTTTTCACAAAGCTCTTTGATGGCTTTTATATGAGCGCTTAAACCAAAGGTGTGCATAATAACACAAGCTTTGATGGGTTTGTGTGTGGTTTTGTTATAGCTAAGATTATCTTTTTGATAAGTTTGATTTTCTAAAAAATGCTCTAAAGCCTTAGGACTTAAACTTAGAGTGTTTTCATCTATATCTAAAAAAACGGGTTTTGCACCTGTATAAGCGATAGCATTGGCCGTAGCGACAAAGCTTATGCTTTGAGTGATGACTTCGCAGTTTTCATCGATACCATTAGCTAATAAAGCGATATGAAGGGCTGCTGTACCTGTATTTGTAGCGATGACAAAGCGTGCTTTGGTTTTTTCTTTTAAAGCTTCTTCAAAACGCGTTACAAATTCTCCTACGCTTGAAACAAAACCGCTATCGATACATTCTAAGAGATATTTTTTCTCATTGCCTATAAAGCAAGGCTCATGTAGGGCGATATTTTCTTTATTAAAAAGACTTTTTATAAAAGAAATTTCTTTTTCAAACATTATAAAGCTCACTTTTATAATTTTCTAAATTTTCTTTAAAATACTCTATGCTTTGTCTTAAACCTTCTTCTAGACTTATTTTGCTTTGCCAATTTGTAGCTTTTTTAAGCTTGTTTGCATCGCAACAAAGTCTAAAAACTTCGCTATTTTTAGGACGCAATCTTTGCTCATCTTGGATGATTTTTACCTTAGAATCTAAAATTTTTTGTATGAGATTAAGTACTTCTTGCATGGAGTATTCCACTCCTGAGCCTATATTATAAACTTCTCCAAAATGTTTTAAATTTAAAAGAGAGATAAAACCCTCGCAAGTATCTAGCACAAAATTTAAATCCCTTTTAGGGCTTAAATCTCCTAGTTTGATTTCCTTTGCTCCGCTTAAAATTTGTGTGATGATGGTAGGTATGATAGCCCTTGCGCTTTGTCTTGGTCCATAGGTGTTAAAAGGGCGTGCAATATTGACATTTAAATTAAAAGAATTATAATAACTCAGCGCCATCATATCTGCAGCGATTTTGCTTGCAGAATAAGGGCTTTGAGGTTGTAAAGGGTGTTTTTCATCGATGGGCACATAAAAGGCCGTGCCATAAACTTCGCTTGTTGAGGTGTGGATAAAATGCGAAATTTCGTTTTTTTTAGCTGCTTCGAGCATATTTAAAGTGCCATTGACATTGGTATCCACATAGCTTTGTGGGGCTGTGTAGGAGTAGGGGATGGCGATTAAGGCGCCAAGATGAAAGATCGCATCTATATTTTTGGTGATTTTTTCGCAAAAAAAACTATCTCTTAAATCCCCACTTACAACTTCCATGTCTTTTAAAAAAGGACTTTTTTCTAAATGTCCCCAAAAATTAAAAGAATTATACTGACTTAAAGCTCTGACTTTAAAACCTTTTTTGACCAAACTTTCACAAAGATGAGAGCCTATAAAACCATCAGCACCTGTAACTAAAATATTTTTCATGTAAAATCTCCTTGTTTTAAAGCATCACCAAATTCTATATCTTTAGTAGCTTTTTTTCCTAAAAGTTCTTGATAAAATTTAGGATGTAGTCCAAAAGAAGGACGCACGGATTTTACATTTTCTTCGCTGAACATTTCACCTTTTTTGATATCCTTACTTGCATATAAGCTTCTTGCAAAAACACGGTTTTTAAGCGCCTTTTCATCTAGATCTAACTTACCATCGCCTAAAGCACTTTCAGCTTGTCTTACTGCATCTATCATAGCTTTAAATTCATCAAAATCAAGACTAAATTTACTGTCTTCACTTTCTATGCTTTTATCTAACATAAAATGCTTTTCTATCACTCTAGCTCCAAGTGCTACTGCCATAACAGGGGCTAAAAAACCAAAGCTATGATCACTTAGTCCCACTTCAACATTAAATTTTTCTTTTAAACTTGCTATGCCTTTTAAATTCATATCTTCTATGGCAGTAGGATAAGCCGAAGTGCATTTTAAAAAGATTAAATCAGGATTTTTTTCTTCTTTAAAAATTTCACAGATTTTAAAAAGTTCTTCTTCTGTAGCAATGCCCGTTGAAACGATAGTAGGTTTTTTTTCTTTGGCGATTAAACGCACGAAATTTTCATCATTAGCTTCAAAAGAAGCGATTTTATAGGCTATAGGATCAAAGCGTTTTAGAAATTCTAAATCTTCTTTGGCAAAAGGACTTGAAAAACAAAGTATGCCTTCATTTTGTGCGGTTTCAAAGATTTGAGAATGCCATTCATAAGGAGTTTTTGCGCTTTCGTAAAGCTTATAAAGTTTTCTTTTATCCCAAAGCCCACCCTTAATAATAAAATCTTCTTTGTTGCTATTTAGAGTCATGCTATCTGGAGTGTAAGTTTGAATTTTTATCGCATCAGCACCTGCTTTTTTGGCAGCTTTTATACTTTGAAGTGCCATCTCAAGACTTCCTGCGTGATTTGCACTAAGTTCTGCTATGATAAAAACCTTTTTATCGGTGTTAAAATTTCCTATTTGCATACTTTTCTTTCTTTGGTAAATTTCCTGACTAAAATGATATATAATTATATTATATATTTCTTCAATTTATATATTTATATTATATAAATATTACAACTTTGTTATGATTTTGCTTGGTTTCATTCAAAAAATGCCATATGGATTTAAATTATAGAATTCATTCATTTTTTAATTTTTATATAATATAAATATATAAAATCATAAAATAAAATTTAATTATAACGATATATATATTTAAGACTAATTAAAGGAAATTTATGAAATTTTGTAAAAAATGTGTGATGCCAGATACTAAGCCTGATTTACATTTTGATGAAGAAGGTGTTTGTGATGCTTGTCGTTCTCAAGAAGCTAAAAATCAAAATATTAATTGGCAAGAAAGAGAAAAAGAATTTTTTGAGCTTATAAAAAAATACAAAAAACATCCTGTTTATGATTGTGTTATCGGAGTAAGTGGCGGAAAAGATTCTACTTTTCAAGTGGTTAAAATGCTCGAACTTGGACTTAATCCTTTGTGTGTGTGTTTTGAGCCTAGCGTACCTACGAAAATAGGGCGCAAAAATTTAGACAATTTAAATCATCTTGGCGTGGATTTGATCCATATCAAGCGTGATCCAAAAGTTTATCAAAAACTTGCCCGTGAAGCTTTTATAAGAACAGGGGATAATGAGTGGCAAAACCATTTGGGAATTTTTACTTCTGTTCCACGCATAGCGGTAAATTTTGGAGTGCCTTTGATCATCTGGGGAGAAAGTCCGCAGATAGAGTATGGCGGTCCTGCGAGTAGTAAAAATAAAAATATTTTAGGCAGAGAGTGGCTTGAAGAATTTGGCGGGCTTTTAGGAAATCGTGCTTCTGATATGCTTGGGGTAAATGGTATCACTGAAAAAGATTTGTTTTTATATACTTATCCAAGTGATGAAGAACTTCAAAGAGTAGGGGTTACGGGGCTATTTTTAGGGTATTATTTTAAATGGGATTATAAAAAAATTCTTGAAATTTCTAAAAAATATGGTTTTTTAACTCTAGATCATCCTGTTGAGACTACTTATGAAAATTTTGAAAATTTAGATTGTTATTCTAATCATGTGCATGATTATTTAAAATACTGCAAATACGGCTTTGGTAGAGCAACAGATAATGCTTGTTTGGATATTCGTTTAGGTTATATCAGCCGTGAAGAAGGGGTGCGTTTGGTACAAAAATACGATGGCAAGCCCCCTAAAAAGGCTATTAAAAAATACCTTGAATTCAGTGGTTTTAGCGAGGAAGAATTTCAAAAAATAGTAGATTCTTTTACCAATAAAAAAATTTTTAAACGTGATGAAAATGGTAAATTTATAAGAGATTATGATGGTTCTTTGGTAAGAAAAGACGAGTGTGTTTTAAAATGATAGCGCTCATTGATTACAAGGCGGGAAATTTAAACTCTGTTGCTAAGGCTTTTGAAAAAATAGGAGCTATAAATTTCATAGCTAAAAATCCAAAAGATTTGCAAAAAGCAGATAAATTGCTTTTACCTGGAGTGGGATTTTTTAAAGAAGCGATGAAAAATTTAAAAGAACTTGGTTTTATAGAAGCTTTAAAAGAGCAAGTTTTAGTACAAAAAAAACCTATTTTAGGCATTTGTTTAGGAATGCAGCTTTTTTTAGAAAGGGGCTATGAAGGTGGAGTTTGCGAAGGACTTGGTTTTATAGAAGGTGAAGTAGTCAAATTTGAAGAGGATTTAAATTTAAAAATCCCACATATGGGTTGGAATGAGCTTGAAATTTTAAAACAAGTTCCTTTGTATCAAGGCATAGATAATAAGAGTGATTTTTATTTTGTGCATTCTTTTTATGTGAAATGCAAAGATGAGTTTGTAAGTGCTAAAGCACAATACGGACATAAATTTGTTGCATCTTTACAAAAAGATCATATTTTTGCTACACAATTTCACCCCGAAAAAAGTCAAAATTTAGGTTTAAAACTTTTAGAAAATTTTGCAAGGCTTTAAATGTTAAAAACTAGAATTATCCCTTGTGTTTTGTTAAAAAACGGACAACTTGTTAAAAGTATAGAATTTAAAGATTTTCGCACTATAGGGCATTTAACTTCAACAATGAGAATTTATAATGCACGCAATGTTGATGAGCTTATTATCTTAGATATAGATGCTTCAAAAAGTGGAGAAATAGATTTTGAAAGTATAGAAGATCTTGCTAAAGAATGTTTTATGCCTTTAACTATAGGTGGCGGGATAAAAACCCTTGAAGATATACAAAAGATTTTAAATTTAGGTGCGGATAAAATTTCTATCAATTCTAAGGCCTTAGAAGATATGGATTTTATAAGTAAAGCGGCTAATCGTTTTGGTTCTCAATGTATAGTTTGTTCTATAGATGTTAAAAGAAAAGGAGGGCAATTTTGTGTTTATGACAGGGGAAATTTACTTGAAAAAAGTCCTTTAGAACTTGCTTTAGAATATGAAAAAAAAGGAGCTGGAGAGCTTCTTTTAACTTCTGTGGATTTTGAAGGAAGGGCAAAGGGTTATGATTTAGAACTTTTAAAGATCTTTCAAAATAAACTTAAAATTCCTCTTATTATCAATGGAGGACTTAGCAATCCAAGTGATGGAGTTGAGGCTTTAAATTTAGGTGCTGATGCTTTAGCGGGTGCTTATATTTTTCATTTTTCTAAGTATACCCCTAAAGATGTAAAAGAAGAATTAGCTAGGCAAGGCTTTGCAGTCAGATTGCTTTAGGCAAATATGGTAAAAATCTTTATCTTCATCATAAATAGTAAAATGATTTTGTTGATATAATTTTAAAGCTTTGCGATTGTCTTTGAAAACATAAGCTTTAAGAGTATTTACTTTTAAGTTTTCAAAAGCGTATTTTATAATTTCATTCATTAAAATTTGTCCTACGCCCTTTAAATTAGGTTTTGCGTAAAGTCCAAATTCGCAAGATTTAGTTGTGATATTGACAAAATCAATTACGCCGATAATCTGTTCATCTTGAAAAACTAAAAAATATTTTTTGCTAGAATCTTGATGTAATTTTTTTAAAAATCTTAAATGTTCTTCAAAATCAATATATTTTGTTTTCATAAATTGATTGATATCGGGGTGATTGCGCCATTTAAAAATCAGCTCTATTTCTTGAGAATTAAGTTCTGTGAAATTTTTAAGTTTTATCAATACTTATACTCCACTTCATACCCTTTTTTAGCAAGCCAAGTTGCTGTAGATTCTTGATTTTTAACATAACAAATAGCTTTGAAATTTGCCTTTAAAAGCAAGGCTTCATTGACTAAAGAACTTGCACTAATGATGAGTTTATTGCTTTCATTCATCAATTTTGCAATATTTTCATGATCGATAAATAATCTAATATTGTTATGTAATTTTGCAAATTTTTGCAATTTTTTAAGATTAGGATTAGAAGAGCTGGTTGCAATGCTGATGATTTTTGTTTTAGGTAATTCGCTAGCAATTTGTAAAGAAAGGTTTTTTATATCAGTTCCACCCATGCAAATGAAAAAATCATATTTCTTTTCTCTATTTTCTTTGGCCTCTTGATAAAATTCTTCCCTGATTAAAGCATAAGAAAAACCACATCTTACTTCGCATTTAAAAGGAACTAAACCTTCATAATCACTTGCTTTTGCATAGGCATTGACATTGAGTAAAATATCACAATGATGAGGCTTTATTTCATCATCAAAGCTTAGAATTTTCACCCCTGTTTCAAGCTTGATCAGTTTTTCATCATCTACGCTGATGCCATAGTGATCAATGATAAGAAGTTCAAATTTTTCTTCTTTGATGAGATTGATAAGCTCGTAGATACTTTCGCTACTAAGCTCATAAACAGGATAAGGAATTTCATCGATCAAGGAGCCTTCTAAAGGCAAGCAAGCAAAACTTACATCGCTATATTGTTTAGCTAAGACTAGATCGCGTTTAATGTGTCCAAAGCCTATTTGACTGGAGCTATCGCTTCTAAAAAGCACTTTCATGATTTACCTTATAAAGTATTTTTGCAAATTCCAAATCTTGTATGGTGTCTATATCGCAAACTAAATTTCTTGGCAATACAAACACGCTAGAATGAGGTTTAAATATAAAATCTTCCTCAAGCCAAGCTTTGCTTGTACCAAAATAAAAAGCTCCTGCATCATGATAAGCTTTTGTTAGATCTTGTGAACGACTTTTATAATGTTTTTCATCAAACATATAAACTTGATTGTTTTCATTTAGATAAAATGCCCTTTGTATAGGATACTCAAACTCAGTAGCAGCAAATAAAAACTTGCTTTGATTTTGTATAAATTTTTCATAGGCTTGTTTTAAAATGTCTTTATTTAACAAAGGAGCAGTAGCATAAAGGCAGCAGACATGATCATAAATTTGATTTTGGCTTTGTAAAATTTCTATGGCATTTTGCACTACAGCAGTGCTTGAAGCATAATCATCGCTTAAATTTTTATCACGCACAAAAGGAGCTTTTGCACCGTATTTTAAGGCTACTTCTATGATTTCTTCATCATCGCTTGAAAGCACCACTTCATCAAAAATACCTGAATTTAAAGCATTTTCTATGCTATAAGAGATTAAAGGTTTACCTAGAAAATCAATGATATTTTTTCTAGGAATTCTTTTTGATCCACCACGAGCAGGGATTATGCAAAGATTTTTCATAGTTAAGCCTTGTTTTTGTGTTTTATTTTACTAAAATTTAAGTATAATTGTCTTTAAAATACAATAAAAGGCTTAAAATTGCTCATAAACCAAACCTTTGAAATTGATTCTTGTGATGATGTAGAATTAAATATAAAAAGAACTAGCAAACTTGAATACCGCATTAGCTATGATGATGAAAAAGATATCAAAGCCATAGTTTTTGTCATAGGAGGTTATGGAGCTAATGCAAATATTTCTTTTTTAGATTTTGATAGGGAATATATTGCTAAAAATTTTGATGTTGTAGTGGTACATGTTTTTTATCATTGTTTTTGTGCAAGAATATCAAATAATAAAAAGTATAGTGCTTCTATTAGCTTCATGGAGGAGGATTTGTTAAGTCTATCTAAGATTTTGTTAGATTTTGGCATTAATCCACAGAATCTTGATTGTAAAAATTCTACCAAGTATTATGAATTGCTTATTCAGCATATTATTACTTTAAAATCACAAGGAAAATTAGCGCAAAATTATCAAGCGAAATTTACTTCAACTTTTATCCCACCTAATGGAGATTATCAAAACTATGGCATTATGGCAGCTATTGATCATATCAATGCTTTAAAAGATTTAGTTAAACGCTTTCCAAAATTTGCAGATTTACCAAAAATTTATGGGGGGGGGTCTTATGGAGGATACTTAGCCTTGCTCATAGCAAAGATAGCTCCTTGGTATGTGGATGGCGTGATTGATAATTCAGGAACTGTTTTGCCATTATTGGAATGTATAATAGGAAAAGATTTAAGTAGACCCGAATTTTTTTTTAGTGATTTAAATAAATTGGTAGGCATGTTTATTAAAACGTACTGGACTAGAGAAGATGAAAGATTATCTTATTTTTTTACTAATGAAAATTATATGATTCGTTCTTTGTTAAATTCTTCCCATTTAACTATACAAGCTAGTGTCAATAAAAATATTATTTTAGTATCTTATCATAGTTTAAAAGATCCATTTAATACAGCAAAAGATAAACAAACTCTTTTTTTAGCGTATAAAGAGCTAGGATATGACGCCACTTTACATTTAATAAAAGACGAAAGTGAGATTGATGGAAGATTTATAAAAGATTTAAATCATGGTATGAGGATTACTGATAAAGCCTTATTTAGAAAAGAACTTCCTTTAATGCTTGAAAAACTACAAGGAAGAAAATCTTTCATGCAAGAAAATTCCATCTCTTATCCTTGTGGAAATAAAGTGTTTACTTTTAAAGATGTAGAAAATCAGTTAAAATTGATCATTAATTAAAAAGGAAAATATATGCTCATAAACCAAACCTTTGAAATTGATTCTTGTGATGATGTAGAACTAGGTATTAAAAGAACCAGTAAGCTTGAATATCGCATAAGTTATGATGATGAAAAAGATATCAAAGCCATAGTTTTTATAGTGGGTGGTTTTGGAGCTAATGCAAATATTTCTTTTTTAGATTTTGATAGGGAATATATTGCTAAAAATTTTGATGTTGTAGTGGTACATGTTTTTTATCATTGTTTTTGTGCAAGACAAAGTATTGATCAAAAGTATAATCCAAAGCTTATTCCCAATCAAGATGATTTAGAGCGTGTAAATGGCATTTTAAAAAATATTAATTTAGGACATTTATCGGTTAATAAAGATAATTTTGAACAAATTATTCCTCTTATAGAGC
Source organism: Campylobacter sp. CFSAN093259 (assembly GCF_012889985.1). Classification (NCBI taxonomy): domain Bacteria; kingdom Pseudomonadati; phylum Campylobacterota; class Epsilonproteobacteria; order Campylobacterales; family Campylobacteraceae; genus Campylobacter; species Campylobacter sp. CFSAN093259. Next base: position 1,280,490 of record NZ_CP040617.1, on the reverse strand, counting down.
AAAAAGTTAATAAAATGAAACAAGCAGGTTTGGTTGATGAAAGCCAAAAAATAGAACTTTCTTGTGATTTTATCCCACCCAATGGAGATTATCAAAACTATGGCATTATGGCAGCTATTGATCATATCAATGCTTTAAAAGATTTAGTTAAACGCTTTCCAAAATTTGCAGATTTACCAAAAATTTATGGGGGGGGTCTTATGGAGGATACCTATCTTTACTCATAGCAAAGATAGCTCCTTGGTATGTGGATGGTGTGATTGATAATTCAGGTGTTTGCTTGCCATTTTTGGCGTGCATTTTAGGAAGAGAAATGAATCAAGGGGAATTTTATTTCGAAGGAAGTGGTTATAGACTTTATTGTTTTGTATATAAATACTGGAATAGAAATATGAATTCTTCTTATTATTTTGGTGATGAAAATTATTTAATCAGAGCAGTTTTAAATTCAAACCATCTTCAAATTCAATCAAATTTAAATAAAAATACCATTTTTGTAAGCTATCATAGTATACAAGATATGGGTGCGCCAGTGCAAAATAAAATAGAACTTTATAAGTGTTATCAGGAATTAGGATATGATGCAACTTTACATTTAATAAAGGATGAAAATGATATAGATGGTAGATTTGTAAAAAGTTTAGAGCATGGACTTAGAATGACTGATAGGGCTTTATTTAGAAAAGAACTTCCTTTAATGCTTGAAAAACTACAAGGAAGAAAATCTTTTATGCAAGAAAATTCTATCTCTTATCCTTGTGGGAATAAAGTATTTGTGTTTAAGGATTTAGAAGATAAATTTGAGTTAGAGATGATAAATTAAAATAAAGATAAAGGATATAAAATGACAGCATATTTACATATAGGAACTACTAATACAGGAAATCAAGAAAAACAAGGCTTCTTGATGCAAAACGAAGAAAAGCTTTTGCAAAAAGCTTATATTTACCCAAAAAGTCTTAGAGTGGCAAATAGGCATTGGGCTTTGGTGGATATGGTTTTAGAATTGGTTCAAAAAGAAGATATTTTAAAAAAAGAGAGTGTTTTAAGTCATATCACAAATGAAAGACTTCTTAGAGCTATAGAAAATTTTAAAAGTGAAAGTGCTTTACATAAAGATAAAAAATTTATTTTTTCAGCTGAGGGTATAGTTTGGGATTTTTCTACCAAAAAACATGTAGAAATTTTAGAAAAGATTATGAGAGAGTTAGGTTTTACTCAAATTTATATTATTGTGTATTTTAGAGATACTTTGGGTTATTTAAACTCACATTGTTCTCAAGACCATAAAAACAATATGGGGTATTATTCTGCTGATTTTGCTCCGCAAGATCATCCTAGAAAATATATTTTTGACTATGAATGGATTTGCAAAACTCATGCTGAGGTATTTGGAGAAGAAAATTTGATAGTAAGACTTCTAAGGGAGGATTATGTAGGAGGGACTTTACTTAAGGATTTTGTTTATCATTTAGGACTTGAATGGGATGAGAGTTTTGTTTTAAAACAAACCAAAAATGAAAGTTTTAATCTTTTAGGAATGGAGCTTATGTCAAGATTAAATCAAAAAGATTTAAAGCAGGATAATCTTAATTCTTTGCTTTTTATGGCAAGAAGAAAATTTGAAGGCAGCAAAGAAAAAAGATTAAAATTTGCAGTGCAAAAAGATATTGCTAAAGCTTATGTGGATTATTTTGCTTCTTCACTTGAATGGGTAAAAAACAAATATTTCCCGCATAAAAATTCTCTTTTTACTCCTGTGAATTGGGAAGAATATGAACAAAATTATACTTTAACCCATATGCTAAGTAAAGATTGGGATGATGTGGCGGATTTTATAGCACAAATTATTGTTTCTAAAAATGAAATCATCAGTTCTTTAAAAGAACAGCTTGAACTTGCAAGGAAAGATTAGTCTTTCATTGCAGTTTCAAGCATTTTTTTGATATTTTCAAAGCTTTCAAAATTTTCAGGTGTGATAAATTCTGCTTTTAAGGGTTTTTTATAAAATTTTTCTATTTCGGCAACCAAAGCCATGATATCGATACTATCGATAAAATCTTCACTTACTAGATTTTCCATACTCTCATTGATATCTGTTCTTTCTATATTGATAAAAAATTGTTTGATTTCTTGCATTTTTTCTCCTTTAGTTTTTTGAAATTATAAAATATTTATTTAAACAAGTTCTTTTAAAACCTTTCTATCAATTTTACCATTTTGATTAAGCTTAAATTTGTCGAGTTTAATAAAATTTTTTGGGATCATATAAGAAGGTAATTTATCTTTCAAAAAATCTTTAAAATTAATTTCTTCTTCACTTTCATAAAAACAAATAATATCTTCTTTAAAAATACAAGCACTGTTTTTAATATTCACATGAGAATTTATCACGCTTTCTATTTCTCCAAGTTCTATTCTATGTCCCATATATTTTATCTGATTATCTGCTCTTCCGTAGCATAAAAGCTCTCCAAATTCATTATAAGAAACGATATCTCCTGTTTTATAGAGTAAATCTAAATAATTATCATGTAAAGGATTTTGAATAAAAGCTTGTTTGGTTTTTTCTTTGTCATTATAATACCCTAAAGACAAAGAAGTTCCACGCACGAAAAGCTCCCCTTTAACACCTATTTGTTTAGGACTTATGAAATTCATATTTTCATCAAAAACTAAAAGTTCTGTGTTTTTGCACGCTTTTCCTATCGGTAAAAGTTCTTCATCTTTAAAAGTGCGATTGATGATATAAAAAGAACATACATCAGTGATTTCTGTTGGGCCATAAAGGTTGGCAAATAAGGCATTGGGTAAGTGTTTACGCCAAATATTGAGCTGTTTATTGGGCATGATTTCACCACAAAAAAGCATCTTTTTTAAGGCGTTTAAACTAAAATTATTCAAAGCTTCAGTATTTGCAAAATAAATCAGCACCGAAGGTACCCAAAATATAGTGCTTACTTTTTCTTTTTCAAGGCATTCTAAAATTTTATTTGGAAAGGCAAAAAGATGATTAGGTAAAAGGTGTAAAGTCGCTCCTGATTTTACACTTGAAAAAATATCTAAAATGCTATTGTCAAAATAAAATGGCGCTTGATTGGCTAAAATTTCATTCTCATCAAATTTAAAAGTCTCACACACCCAAAAAGTATAATCAATCACACTCTTATGAGCTATGCTTACTCCTTTAGGAATGCCTGTGCTCCCACTTGTAAAGAAAACATAGAGTAAATTAGTATCTATATGTTTTTCTTTGGCATGCTTTATTAAACTCTCATCTATATTAAAACTTTCAAAGTCTTGTGTATAAAGCGTAGGTAAATCTAAGTTAAAATTTAAGTCCTTTGAAGTGATAAAAAGTTTAGGCTTTAAAACTTCTATGACTTTTTCTACTCTTTCTTTAGGACTTTTTTCATCTAAAAGTGTATAAAAATTTCCACTGAGTGCCACTCCAAAAAATGAAATCAAACAATCAATCCCTTTAGGCAAGATGATTAAAACAGGAGCTTGAGTAGGATTATCATTTCCTAAAGTTTTTAAAATTTCACTGGCTAGTTTTTTAGAAAAGAGATCAAAGTCTTTGTAAGTGATTTCCTTTCTTTCTTTGACAAAGGGTTCTACAAAAGCAGTTTTTTCGCTAAATTTGATTAAACTTTTTTCTAAAAAATCATAGATATGAGTTGTCATGATTTACCTTTTTAATTTTTTGTAATATAATATCGATAAATTAATAAAAAAGGCCTTTATATGCTCATAAACCAAAGCTTTGAAATCGATTCTTGTGATGATGTAGAATTAAATATAAAAAGAACTAGCAAACTTGAATACCGTATAAGTTATGATGATGAAAAAGAGATTAAAGCTATAGTTTTTATAATAGGAGGTTATGGAGCCAATGCAAATATATATTTTTTAGACTCTTATAGAAATTATATTGCTAAAAATTTTGATGTTGTAGCAGTGCATGTTTTTTATCATTGTTTTTGTCAAAGGCGTTCGGATGTTGAAAAGTATTCAACATTAGCAGATTTTACAAAAGATGATTTAAAATTAATAGAAAAAGTGCTTCGTAAATACAATATTCCATGTGATCAATTAGCCAATAATACTGTAGTTAGTCATTGTGAATATTTGAGCGAGATTATGACAGAATTAAAAATGTTAAATCGATTGCCTTATGATTTTGAAGAAAGACTAAGTGCAACTTTTATTCCTTCGCGTGGAGAATATCAAAATTTTGGCATTATGGCAGCTATTGATCATATCAATGCTTTAAAAGATCTAGTTAAACGCTTTCCAAAACTTGCAGATTTACCAAAAATTTATGGGGGGGGGTCTTATGGAGGATACTTAGCCTTGCTCATAGCAAAAATAGCTCCTTGGTATGTGGATGGCGTGATTGATAATTCGGGTTCGGCTGTTCCACCGCTTAATTATATTATTGGTAGAGAGTTGGAATTTAAAAGCAAAGATACTAATGGGGATATGTATATGCAGGGCGATCATTTTTTTGTGAGTTGTTTTCTAAAAACCCACTGGACTCGTAAAGAAAATTCACCTTATTTTTTTAATAATGAAAATTATTTTATTAGAACATTGTTAAATAAGGATCATTTGATTTTGCAAAGTCAAAAAAATAAAAATATTATTTATGTGAGTTATCATAGTAAAGAAGATCCTTTAACTCCAGCAAATTTTAAAGAACTAACCATGCAAATATTAAAAATTTTAGGTTACGATGTAAGCTTAAATTTGATAGATGAAAATAAAATTGATGGAAAATTTATTAAAAATTTAGATCATGGTTGTGGTATACCTGATAAAGCCTTATTTAGAAAAGAACTTCCTTTAATGCTTGAAAAACTACAAGGAAGAAAATCTTTCATGCAAGAAAATTCCATCTCTTATCCTTGTGGAAATAAAGTGTTTACTTTTAAAGATGTAGAAAATCAGTTAAAATTGATCATTAATTAAAAAGGAAAATATATGCTCATAAACCAAACCTTTGAAATTGATTCTTGTGATGATGTAGAATTAAATATAAAAAGAACTAGCAAACTTGAATACCGTATAAGTTATGATGATGAAAAAGAGATTAAAGCTATAGTTTTTATAATAGGAGGTTATGGAGCTAATGCAAATATATATTTTTTAGACTCTTATAGAAATTATATTGCTAAAAATTTTGATGTTGTAGCAGTGCATGTTTTTTATCATTGTTTTTGTCAAAGGCGTTCAGATGTTGAGAAATATAGTGCATACAAATATTTTCAAGAGGAAGATATTGAAAATATTAAAAATTTATTAAATCAGTTTCATTTTTCTTATGGTGAAATAAATAATGATAATGCGCTTTTTTTAGCGAATTCTTTAGTGAAACATGTAGAAAATTTAAAAATGCAAAATAAACTCGATCATAACTTTAAACTAAATTTTACTTCAACTTTTATCCCACCTAATGGAGATTATCAAAACTATGGCATTATGGCAGCTATTGATCATATCAATGCTTTAAAAGATCTAGTTAAACGCTTTCCAAAATTTGCAGATTTACCAAAAATTTATGGGGGGGGGTCTTATGGAGGATACCTATCTTTACTCATAGCAAAGATAGCTCCTTGGTATGTGGATGGTGTGATTGATAATTCGGGTTCGGCTTTGCCACCTTTAAATTATATTTTAGGAAGAGAAATGGAACATAGTTACGGTGATTATTATGAAGATTTTCCACATAATAGGATTATTTTTTTTCTAAAAACCCACTGGACTCGTAAAGAAAATTCACCTTATTTTTTTAATAATGAAAATTATTTTATTAGAACATTGTTAAATAAGGATCATTTGATTTTGCAAAGTCAAAAAAATAAAAATATTATTTATGTGAGTTATCATAGCGATAAAGATCCTCTAACGCCTGCCAATTTTAAACAACAAACCATGCAAATATTAAAAATTTTAGGATATGATGTAAGCTTAAATTTGATAGATGAAAATAAAATTGATGGAAAATTTATTAAAAATTTAGATCATGGTTGTGGTATACCTGATAAAGCCTTATTTAGAAAAGAACTTCCTTTAATGCTTGAAAAATTGCAAAAAAGAAAATCTTTTATGCAAGAAAATTCCATCTCTTATCCTTGTGGAAATAAAGTGTTTATATTTAAAGATGTGGGTGACAAATTTGAATTAGTGATAAAAGATTAAAACCTTAAAGGTTTTAATCAAGCTTTGCTAAATTGATTAAATCACTTACTTTTTGACAATTTTTCAAGTCTTCGGCTGTGATTTTTAAAGTAAAAAGATTTTTATAAAGCACCATCACAGATACAAAAGCCAAACTATCCCACTCATCTATATCATCAAGTAGCATATCTTCATTTAAGTCTTCATCTCTATGCATAGCTTCTTTAAGCTCTTCTAAAAATTCAGTTTTTGTCATTATTTCTCCTTTGTGTAAATTAAAATATTTTTTGTGTATAAATCTTTGAAATTCAACACCGCACTTCCCCAGCTAAGCCCTGCACCAAAAGCACTTAAACTCGCTTTAAATTCTTTTGGAGTATCTAGTTCGCAAAGTAGGGTAGGTAGTGAACAAGCGCTTAAATTAGCGTATTTTTCCATGATAAAATTAGGAACTTTATCATCATTAAGTTTTAATTCTTCTTTGATGCAATCAACCAAATACGCATTGGATTGATGAAAAAGATGAAAAGCAATGTCTTTTTCATCTACTTTAGAAAATTCTAAAATTTCTTTAAAGCTTTTAGGTTCGCATTCCAAAGCCATATTGAAAATATTTGCTCCGTCCATGTAAAGGTTTTCTAATTGTCTAAACTCCTCAGTTTGCATGAGCGAATCATCGTTAAAAATATCTGCTTTAGGTATTCTCATCGCACCTTTTGGAATGATGAGTTTATCAAAATATTTTCCATCGCTTCCAAGCTCAAAAAAAGCTTCGTTAAAATCCGTTTTTTCAATTAAAGTTGCACTTACTCCATCACCAAAAATAGGAGCTAAATTCATATTTTTAGGGTGGATGAATTTGCTTAAAGTATCTCCACAAATGAGTAAAATTTTACCTAAGCCACTTTGTATTAAAGAATGAGCGACAAATAAGCCGTATAAATACCCTGCACAAGCTTGCCCTAAATCAAAAGCTACAGTTTTGGAGCTTAAATTTAAAAGTTGGTGTAAATAACAAGCCGTAGAAGGCATGAAAAAATCAGGACTTTGAGTTACTACGATGAGTGCATCAAGGCTATTTTTATCTATATTTAAACCTTGTAAAAGTGTATTGGCTGCGTGTTTTCCAAGATCGCTTACGCAAGTGTTTTCATCGCAAATATAACGCGTGTTTAAACCTATGACTTTTTTCATTCTTTTAAGGGTTTTGATATCGTTTGAAAAAACGCTTTCTAACTCATCATCAATGCAAATTTTATGTTCAGGTACGCTTACGCAAATGCCTGAAATTTTAGCTTTATCAAATCTAGTTTTCATGGATTATAAGTCCTTTGAAGTTTAAATTTTGAAATGGAATAAGGGCTGAGTTTTTTTCAAATTCTTTGGAAATTTGTTCTAAAAAGCTCAAAAATGGCATATTTCTTTCGCCTTTTTGATAATAAAGCCTTGCATTATTGTTTTTAAGATCAAAGAAATGTAAAGCTAGTTCAAAGGCTTTAAAAAACATTCTAGTTTCAAGTTTTCTACCTAAAGCCCTACAAGAAATGCAAAGATCATCGATAAATAAATTTCCTTCTTTACAAGAAAAAACAAAAATAGCGATAATCCCACTATCGCTTAATTTATCACTCATACTCACACTTACAATGAGTTCTTTTTGCATGTGTTGTGCGACTTTTTCTTGATTTAAGCGTGTGTAATTAGCGATAAATTGATTGGTTTTGCCTAAAAGTTCGCTAATGCGAGGGATATTTTGCAGATCATTTTTGCTAAAATTTAAGCTGATTTCAAGATTTTGAAAATATTCTTCATCGCTTAAGCTTTTAAGCTCTTCTCTTAAAGCATTGGCTGCTATATCTTTGGCACGAATTTGATCTTCTTTGGTATTTGAAAGTTTTAAAAGATTAGGAAAAAGTTTGATTTTATAAAGTATATTTTCATCGCATAAAAGTGTTTTAACGCCTGTAATTTTGGTATTTTCAAGCTCGGCGATATTATCATCTATAAAAAGCATAGCGTTAGTATTTATATTAAATTTTTTAGCAATTTTTAAGATATTTTCACCTTTTGGCTCCCAATTGATCATTCTAGCATCAAAATCATCCCATTGTAAGATGAAATCTTTCCTTATTTCAAAAAGTTTTTTTGCGTCTTTTTCTTCATTTTTTGAAGCTAGGGCAAGTAAAAACCCTTGTTTTTTAAAAGTTTTAATTTTTTCTTGTAAGGTTTTGTGCAAAGGACTTAAATTAAGATTATCTATACCCTCTTCACCTAAAATTCCTTGATACAAGGTATTATCAAGATCAAGTACAAGAGCTTTAAGAGCGGGTTTTACAAGTGCAGGGATGAGACTAAGTCCTAAAATTTGTGCTAAAAAAATCAAGGCTTTATTATTAAGCTTAGAGCCTGTAAGTTCTTCTTTAGCTAAGTCTAAAATATCTTCTTCATCAAAATACTCTTTTATGAGTTTTTCTATGTTAAAAATTTCACAATTTAAAATTTTTTTATCTGTTTTAAATTCTCCTAAACTAAGAACTAAAATAGGGTTTTGTGAAATTTTTCTTAGTTCTAAAAGTCTTTCTTCTATAAAATTTTGCACATTATTTTTATAGCGGGTTAAATCTAGCCATAAAAGTTCTAAACTAGCTTCTTTAAAGTTATCAAAACTCAAGCTATCATCATAAGAGCTGAAATTAAACTCAGCTCTTAAATTAGCAAAATGTAAAAAAGGAGCAATGATACTTTGCACTCCTTCAAAAGCATGATTTCTATGGACATTAATAAGAAGATCTTGACTTTTACTAAAGTCTAATTCTTTGGCGAATTTTATAAGCTCATTGCGTTTTAAATGGGGTGAAAAAAGATTCATTTTAGCTCCACAAGTTCGATTAAAAGCCTATTTGGCATCATGATAAAACAAAGTTTAGCAAAATAGCTTGCTTGCATAATAGGAACAATACAAATGCCTCCTTGTTGTTCCAAAAGAATTAAATCTTGGGCGATATTTTTACTTTCATAGGCTAAATGATACATTTTGGTATTATTTTTCAAATAGCTATCTAGTGGTCCTTTATCGTTTAAATTTTGCAAAAGTTCAAATCTATACTGTGGAAATGCTTCATTACAAGGAATGATAAATTCGCCTCTTACCCCTTGTTTTTCATCTATAAATTCTGATTCTTTATAAAAACCTAGTTTAAAAAAACATTCCCTTTCTTTTTCTAAATTTTTACAAGCCACGCCTATATGATGAAGGGGTAAATTGAGTGTTGTATTAAGCATTTAAAACTACTGCCATAGTGATAGCATTTTTAAATTTCAATGCTTTTTCCAAACTATAATCATTTGCCATAAAACATTCATAAGCTTTAAATTTTAAGCCTGATTTTTCTATCAAATCTTTAACTTCATCAGGATGGGAAAATAAATAAATATGATCAATAGCAGGAGCATTGATAGGGATAGTTGCAAAAATTTCCCCTCCATCGCTAAGAAGCTCTTTAGATCTTTTAAGGAATTCAAGAGGTTTTTCTACGTGTTCTAGCACTTCTCCAATCACTATCAAATCAGCTTTTTTATCAAAATCATAAATAAAAAAATCTTGACATAAAAAATCACATTTTGTAATCAATCCCCCTACTTGTTGTTTTACCATTTTTTGAGTAAGTTCGCAACTTGTTGGAGAGATATCAAGTCCATAAAAGGCGGAAAATTTACCACTTTTAACTGCTCTTGCAAAATATTCTCCATGGCCAGGGCCTATTTCAAAATAAGTTGTTTTTGGAGTAAAATTTTTTAAATATTGCGAAAAATACTTTCTCACTTTAATATGAGCTATCCAAACAAAAGAAGAAAGAGCTAGGCCTATCATGTATTGTTTCATATAACTTTCATTAAAATAAACTTTATCCTTAACTTCATCAAAGCTAGAATAACGATAAGCCCCATTTTCTATGAAAAATTTTGTTTCTTCTAAAGTATCGTTAAGGATCAATAAATAACAATCGCATTGTTCTTTTATACTGATACCATCTTGAATATAATAAGAAATTAATTTATCAAATTCTTCTTCGTCTTCTTGTGGAAATTCAATTTTTTTAAGATATTTAGAATGGATAGGATTTTTTTGAGCGATGGCTTGAAATAATTTTTCAATATTTTCTTTCATTTTTCTGCCTTTAGGGTTTGAATTTTTTCTAGTAAAGTGCTTTGAGATTTTAAGAGACTTAAATCTTCTTTGTTAAATTTGATTTCAAATTCTTCTTCTAAACTCATGATGATATCAATATGAGCTAAAGAAGTCCAGTTCTTGCAGTTTTCCATGCTTAAATTTGTATTTTCATCTACTTTGGTTTCAAGTATATTTTCTAAAATTTCATAAAATTGTTTTTCCATTGTATACCACTTTCTTGAGAATGTTGAAAATTAATATATTGTATCATAATTTTCTATTAGAATTGTTTGGTTTATATCTAATTTTTTCCATAAAATTTCTATATATTCTTTAGCGTTGTAAATATTTATATGATCTCCTGCAAAATTGTTTTTTTTAAAATTTTTAGTATTATTAACAATATTGATAATGTTAATTAAATTGGGCTCAGAAGATATGTCAAGTTTTCTAACATAATAACTAATGGTTTTATTGTATGATATATTGTTTTCATCAATTAAAATTCCAGAGAAAATTTTATGATATCTGTAAAATACATTAAATTGTTCTTCTGCATAATGTGTTAGTGTGTGTCCTTGGCCTCCAAATGTCATATATTTTCCATTCTCTTTGGTTAAAACCTCATAAACACAATTTTCCCCAAAACAACTTGTTGTATCTTTTAAAAATAATTCTTCTTTTGCTCCTTTTATAGCAAAAGAAAATATAGGATCGTTTGTGCGTTTTACTCCTGTTTGTTTGCGAAAATATTCATTTAATGCTCCCATTTTTGTTTTGGAATTTATTTTGTCATAAACTTCATTTTTGCAAAAACTATAAGTAAAGGTTGGCATGATCAAAGTGCCTTCTTTGCCTATAACTTCAAAAAAACAATCTAATATAGTCTGTAAAAATTCATTTCTAGAAAGCAAGGGAAAACCGAAATTAAAAAGTTCAGTATGCACACACAAGGTATCGCCTTTTTGTAGTCCTAGTTTGTAAAAAGTTTCTATGAAGTCGTAAGTGGAGTATTTTTTATTTTCAAATTCAAGTAAATATTTCATAAACTACCTTTAAATGTTTTTCATAAAAGAAGCTTTTCATATATGGCAAATTTATCCTGCTTAAGGGCGTTGCCTATGGCTTTGACATATTCTTTAGCATCATAGCTTTCTAGAAAATCTCCTGCAAATTTTATGCTTTTGTAATACCTTGTTTGCCGCACGATTTCATTTATCTTATCAAGGCTGCATACATAGGCTTTTTCCAAGTCTCTTACATAATAATTTATCCTTTTTTCTCTTTTTTGTCCTAGCTCGTCAATCACAAAGCCCTTAAATTCCTTAAAATACCTGCAAAAGCTGGTATTTCTCTCTTCAGCATAATGCGTTAGGGCGTGTCCATAATTCAAGCCTAAAAGCATAAATTTCCCACCTTCCCTAGTTAAAATTTCATATACACTATCCTTTCCAAAACAGCTTGAGTTTTCTTTTAAAAAAATATCCGCTTTAGCACCCTTCACAGCAAAGGAAAAAATAGGGTCGCTAGTTCGCCTAACCCCCCCCCGCTAGTTCTAAAAAATTCATTCAGCACTCCCACTTTGCCTTTAGAATGCACTTTATCATAAACTTCATTTTTGCAAAAACTATAAGTAAAGGTTGGCATTAGAAGAGTGCCTTCCTTGCCTAGTACTTTAAAAAAGCATTCAAGTAAGGTTTTTAAAAAATCATTTTTAGTAAGCAAAGCTTTGCCAAATTTCATAAGTTCTGTATGTACGCATAAAATATCACCCCTTTTTATACCTAGTTGATAAAAAGCATCTATTAAATCCTTATCGGAGTATTTTTTGCCATTGTGTTCTAAAAAATATTTCATTTTACCAGTCCATAAAATTTTATTTTTTCCAAAAGTTCTTTAAATTCATAAGCTTGCATATTTAAGATATTGGCTATATCGATGATATCATTCTCTCCATCGCAATAAGCCAAAAAATTACAAGCCAAAGGAATGTCATTGGTAGTGCTAAGGGTGTGATATAATCCTCTTTTGCCAAGATTGGGTTCGCATACTATGGTGTTTTCATATACGGCGTTGATTTCTAGATTTAAAATCATTTCTTGCATGCTTTGAAGTCCACCCATTAAACCTTTTTCAGAGATAAAATTGAGATCATCTTTTGAGTTATGATATCCATCATAGTCACCATACCTTGTGCGACATACCCCTACTATGCCAAGATTTACAAGTGGGGCATTGTATTGTCTTTCATCACTTCCACGATCTAAAAAACTAAAAGCTTTGAAATTTTCTTTATTTTTGAGCGTATGCAGGGCGACTTTATCGCTTAGAGTGTTCTCTTTAACTGTGTGTATGAGTGAGTAAGTATGATCATCGCCTAAGCAAGAAAGCACAAAGCCTGCTTTAACATGTTTTTTTAAACACTCTAAATGTTTGCTAAGATAGACTATAGAGCCTATGGTTTCAGGGATGATGACAAAGCGGTAATTATATCTTCTTTCTTTTAAACCCAAAAGCCATTTTGCTAAGAAAATACTCACTACAGGGCCACTAAGCTCATTATTTGCCATGGAAGGGTGGCAAAGATAGGTTGAAATTAAAATTTCATCTTTTGAGTTTTGCGTACTAGGTAGGATAAAATCAGCATAATCTAAAACTCCATTTTCATCGTGTTTTGCATCGATATAGACTTTGTATTTGCCTTTTTTGAGTTTTTTTCTTTCGTTGTGCGTGAGACAAAATCCCCAACGCCTTTTATAATAACTCGTTACATAAGGAATAGCATCGGGCATTTCTTCTATGGAGTAAAGATGATCTTGAAGTTCTTCTAGTTCGATTTCTTGATCGATGGCTTCGCTATAGTTTAGAAGGTGCAAGTTATGCTTTTTAAAATCACAAATTTTTTCTCCTTTTGGAGTGATGATATAGGCTTCTTTAACATTCCATTCATCAGGGACTATCCAGTCAAAAACCTTTGTGCCACTTTTTATAGAGTGAAATTTGAGTATACCCCCCCCCAGAGTTTTATTTAAAATTTCTAAGCTATCTCTAAAACCTTGCCCTGTGATACTCCTAGGGATAGGAAAAAGTTCACAAGCTAGTTCATACATAGCCTTTCCAGTTTGGCTAAAATCTTGGCTTCTAAAGTCTAGCTTATCCACAATATCCCTTTTTAACTTTTTCAAGAATGCTAAATAAAGTATCTTTGACAAATTTTGCATCTTTTAGATTCATTTCTTGATGACAAGGTATACTAAGTTCAGCTTTGTAAAAATTATCTGCATTTTGGAGTTTGATTTCCCCCAAGAGTTTTTTATAAAAACTAAACTCATAAGTTGGTTTATAATGTACCTGTACGCCAATTCCTGCATGAAGTAAGCTTTCAAAAAGTTCTTCTTTTTGACAATAAAATTCAGGAAAAAGCAAAATAGGATATAAATGTCTTGAACTTTTTTTATAGTCTTTGATTTTTATCGTGGAAAAATAAGGATTTTTTTCAAATTCTTTATCGTAAAAATTTGCGATTTCTTCGCGTTTTTCAAGATTGTGATCGAGTTTTTTAAGCTGGTTTATCCCTAAAGCACAAGCAACATCACTTAAGCGGTAATTATAGCCAAGTTCTACCATATCGCTATCCCAAAGCCTTTTTTTAACAATACCATGGCTTCTTAAAAGCTTGATTTTATCGATAAGCTCTTCATTATCACTCACCACAGCCCCACCTTCAAAAGTAGTGATAGGCTTAACAGGGTGAAAAGAAAATATAGAAAGATCGGCTTTTTTTCCTACTTTTTCACTTTTATACAAAGCACCTAAAGCATGGCTTGCATCATCGATTAAAGGGATATTGTATTTTTTAGTAAGGTTTGAAATTTCATCCATTTCAACGCTATTGCCCGCAAAATCTACCACGCTAATAGCTCCTATATTTTCACTCTCTTTTAAAAGTCTTGCTTCTAGTTTTTTTTCATCAATATTGCCATCGTTTTTAATGTCGATAAACTCTACCTTAGCTCCAGCCATTAAGGCCGCATTAGCTGTAGCGGCAAAGGTTAAAGGGGTAGTTAAAACGATTTTTTCTTGGACACCTAGTGCTGTGTAGGCAAGATGAAGGGCTGAAGTGGCTGAGTTTAATACACAAGCGTGTTTTACGCCCATATATTCACAAAGGGCTTCTTCAAATTCATTTACCTTTTTACCCCCTGTTAAAATTTCATCTTTTAAAGCTTTTGTAAGCGCATCTATATCGCTTTGATCGATGTTTTGATGAGAATAAGTAAGCATTTTAAAAACCTTCGGTGTGATTGATGATTTCTAAAAGTTCTTTTTCGCTTGCCCATAAAGGATTATTATCCGAACTATAAGAAAAACCATCTTTTACCTTTTGTCCTTTTTCGCCTAGGGCATTGATACTAAAGTCATTATCTTTATCTACAAGTTTAATGCTAGGGCTTATGGCATAGTAGTTTTCAAATTCATAGGTTAAATGACTATCATCGCTTGAAATCATGATTTCATGTAGTTTTTCTCCTGCTCTGATACCTATGATTTTATGACTTAAATGAGGAGCTAAAGCATGAGCTAGATCGGTGATTTTCATCGAAGGAATTTTAGGGATGAAAATTTCTCCTCCGTGCATTCTTTCAAAATTGCTCAGTACAAATTTCACTCCATCTTCAAGGCTGATCCAAAAACGAGTCATTCTTGTATCGGTGATAGGAAGTTCTTTAGCTCCTTCGCTGATGAGTTTTTTAAAGAAAGGTACTACCGATCCTCTTGAACCTACAACATTGCCATATCTTGTAACACCAAAGCGTGTTTGTTTGTTGCCTGCTATATTGTTTGCAGCGACAAAAAGCTTGTCGCTTGCAAGTTTGGTTGCGCCGTATAAATTTACAGGATTGCAAGCCTTGTCTGTGCTAAGAGCGATACATTTTTTAACCCCATTTTCAAAACAAGCGTCGATGACATTTTGCGCACCGTGTATGTTTGTTTTTATACATTCCATAGGGTTATATTCAGCAATAGGCACATGCTTCATTGCAGCAGCATGTATAACAAAATCCACATCACGCATAGCAGCACTTAAACGCTCTTTATCTCTTACATCTCCTATGAAATAACGCATACAAGGAGCATTAAAAACGCTTGCCATTTCAAATTGTTTGAGCTCATCACGAGAATAAATGATAATCTTATTAGGTTTATAGTTTTCTAGCAAAACCTTAGTATAAGTTTTTCCAAACGAGCCTGTTCCGCCCGTGATTAAGATATTTTTTTTGTTAAACATTTTGCCTTCCTTTGCTTAAGTTTTTTTTAAAATTAAAGCAATAAGTGTTCCTATTTTAAAATTCTTGGCAAGGTTATGCCAGTTTGGGCTTGATACTTGCCTTTTTTATCTTTATAAGTGGTGTCACATTTTTCATCGCCTTGCAAAAACAACACTTGCGCTATACCTTCATTGGCATAAATTTTTGCAGGTAAAGGTGTAGTATTTGAAATTTCTATAGTGATATGTCCTTCAAAACCTGGTTCAAAAGGGGTAACATTGACGATGATGCCACATCTTGCATAAGTGCTTTTGCCAAGACAAATAGCTAAGACATTATCAGGCATTTTAAAATACTCTATAGTTCTAGCTAGGGCAAAAGAATTTGCAGGAACTATACATACATCGCCTTCAAAATCTACTACATTTTCTTCTACGAAATTTTTTGGATCCACTACAGTTGAATTAACATTGGTAAAAATTTTAAACTCACGCCCTACACGTATATCATAACCATAGCTTGAAAGTCCATAGCTTACCACACCTTTTCCTATATTTGCTTCGCAAAATGGTTCGATCATCTTGTGTTCTAATGCCATTTTTCTTATCCAATTATCCGCTTTTAAGCCCATTTTTAACCTTTTTAATATTTGTAATTTTTTGTAAGGATTATAACCTAAAAAATCTATATTTTTTATGATTTTTTTCTTTTTTAAAGTTAAATTTCAAGTTTTTTTATATAATACAAGGTTAAGTTCTTAAATTTTGTAGGAGAATTTTATGACAAAAGAAGAAATTAAAGAGTTAGTCAACCTTTTTGCTGAAGCAAATATTAGTAAAATTAAGATCAAAGAACAAGATGGTTTTGAAATAGAACTTGAAAGAGATATGTGCTGCGATGTTCCAGCTCCTGTTTGTCCTCCAGTTCCAGCTCCACAACCTATCAATGTAAGCGTTGTAAACGAAGCTCAACCTAGTCAAAGTGTAAAATCAAACAAACCAAGTATAAACAGCCCTATGGTAGGAACTTTCTATCAAGCTCCAAGTCCAGGTGCAGCACCTTTTGTAAAAGTAGGTAGTACGGTTAAAAAAGGCGATACTATAGCTATTATCGAAGCGATGAAAATCATGAATGAAATTGAAGCGGAATTTGATTGTAGGATCGCTGAAATTTTAGTTGCTGATGGTCAGCCTGTAGAATTTGGAATGCCTTTATTTGCGGTGGAGAAATTATAAAATGGAAATTAAAAGCATATTAATTGCTAATCGTGGAGAAATAGCACTGCGTGCTTTAAGAACGATTAAAGAAATGGGTAAAAAAGCAATTTGTGTGTATTCTGAAGCAGATAAAGATGCTTTGTATTTAAAATACGCTGATGCAAGCATTTGTATAGGCAAAGCAAGAAGTTCTGAAAGCTATTTAAATATCCCAGCTATTATTACAGCAGCTGAAATTGCTGAAGCAGATGCGATTTTTCCAGGATACGGATTTTTAAGTGAAAATCAAAATTTTGTTGAAATTTGTGCTAAACATAACATCAAATTTATAGGTCCTTCTGTGGAAGCTATGAATTTAATGAGTGATAAATCAAAAGCAAAACAAGTCATGCAAAGAGCAGGCGTACCTGTGATCCCAGGAAGCGATGGGGCTTTGGCAGGAGCTGAAGCAGCTAAAAAACTTGCCAAAGAAATAGGTTATCCTGTGATTTTAAAAGCAGCTGCAGGTGGTGGTGGTCGTGGTATGCGTGTGGTTGAAAATGAAAAAGATCTTGAAAAAGCGTATTGGTCGGCTGAAAGCGAGGCTATGACAGCATTTGGCGATGGAACTATGTATATGGAAAAATACATACAAAATCCACGCCATATAGAAGTGCAGGTTATAGGAGATAGTTTTGGCAATGTGATTCATGTGGGCGAAAGAGATTGTTCTATGCAAAGACGCCATCAAAAACTTATAGAAGAATCCCCTGCGATTTTGCTTGATGAAAAAACACGCACTAGACTTCATGAAACTGCTATTAAGGCAGCTAAAGCTATAGGATATGAAGGTGCGGGAACTTTTGAGTTTTTGGTAGATAAAAATTTGGATTTTTATTTTATAGAAATGAATACGCGTTTGCAAGTTGAACACTGTGTAAGTGAAATGGTAAGTGAGATTGATATCATAGAACAAATGATTAAAGTAGCAGAAGGTTATGCTTTACCATCTCAAGAAAGTATTAAATTAAATGGGCATTCTATAGAATGTAGAATCACAGCTGAAGATTCCAAAACTTTCTTGCCAAGTCCAGGTAAGATTACTAAATACATTCCACCCGCAGGACGCAATGTCAGAATGGAAAGTCATTGTTATCAAGACTATAGCGTGCCTCCTTATTATGATTCTATGATAGGCAAACTTGTAGTTTGGGCAGAAGATCGTAATAAAGCTATTGCAAAAATGAAAGTAGCTTTAGATGAGTTGCTTATAAGTGGGATAAAAACAACCAAAGATTTTCATCTTTCTATGATGGAAAATCCTGATTTTATTAATAATAACTACGATACAAATTATCTTGCAAGACATTAAAATTTCCCTATTAAAGGGAAATTTTAATTGTAATTTTTATCTTAAATATTCTATATTGATTTTAGAGCGGAGTTTATCAAAATAATCCTGTATGAAATTTTGTCTTTGTTCGCTTATATAAGCGTTTAAAACTTCATTTTTAACTTGTTCATATTCAGGAGTTTGTGCCCCATCTTTGCTTTTAACTTCATAGAGTTCATAGCCATTTTTTCCATTTAAAATAGGGGAAAAGCCTCCAACAGGAATTTGTGATAAAAGCCCTAAAAGTCTTGGATCGGCATTACTTGTGTTTAAAGATGCATTTTGTGGTTTAAGGATTGTTTTTTTTGTATTTTTGATATTTTCTAAAGTTTGAGGATTGTTTGATAGATAAATATTTGCATTAATTTGTGTATAAAAAGTGAATTTATCTTTATTTTGTTCGAAAAATTTTTTTGCTCCATCATCACTAAAATCAGTTTTTGCCATACTTGCGATTTTTTCATAAAGCTTTCTTTTTTCTAAATCTTTTTTAAAATTTGCACGAAATTGTTCATAGCTTTGATTTTTGGATTTTAAATTTGCTTTGAAAGCATTTAAAGTCGTTTTGTTTTGAGCAAGCATTTTATTTATAGCATCATCAAGCTCTAGATCATTGACTACAATACCTAGTTGTTTCATTTGTGAAATTTCCATTTTTTCATTGATGAGTACGCCTAAAGCTTTATTTCTATCAATTTTAAGTGCTTTCATAGTTTGATCTATATCATAAGTTGTGATAGGCTCTTTATCTACAACTACAGCTATAGCATTAATGGTATTTGCACTAGCTAAACTTGCAAAAAATGCAAAACTTAATAAAATTTTTTTCATTTCAAACCTTTGTTTAAGTATAAATATCGCATTATATCAATAAAAATTTAAGAAAAGGCAAAAAATGCACGAAAAACTTACAACGCGTTTTGCTCCAAGCCCAACAGGGTATTTGCACATAGGTGGACTTAGAACAGCTCTTTATAATTATTTATACGCTAGAAAAAATGGTGGAAATTTTTTACTTCGTATCGAAGATACGGATTTAAAAAGAAATTCCAAAGAAGCTACTAAAGCAATTATCGAAGCTTTTAAATGGTGCGGTTTAGAACATGATGGAGAAGTAACTTACCAATCAGAGCGTTTTGATCTTTATAAAGAATATGTTAAAAAGCTTTTAGATGAAGGTAAAGCGTATTATTGTTATATGAGTAAAGAAGAATTAGAAGAATTGCGCGCCAAGCAAGAAGCTGCCAAAGAGCGCCCAAGATATGATGGAAGATATAGAGAATTTACAGGCACGCCACCTCAGGGTATAGAGCCTGTTGTGCGTATTAAAGCACCTCAAAGCGGTGAGATTGTTTTTGAAGATGGGGTTAAAGGCGAGGTGAGATTTAAAGCAGAGGATATAATGGATGATTTTATCATTGCAAGAAGTGATGGAACTCCAACTTATAATTTTACTGTTGTTATTGATGATGCTTTAATGGGGGTAAGTGATGTGATTCGCGGAGATGATCATCTTTCAAATACTCCTAAACAAATTGTGCTTTATGAGGCATTGGGTTTTAAAATTCCTAAATTTTTTCATGTGGCTATGATACATGGAGAAGATGGTAAAAAGCTTTCAAAAAGACATGGGGCAACTGATGTTATGGAATACAAAGAAATGGGAATTTTACCTCAAGCTTTGCTTAATTTTCTTGTGCGTTTAGGTTGGAGCCATGGTGATGATGAGGTTTTTTCATTAGAAGATTTGAAAAAACTTTTTGACCCTTATCATATTAATAAAAGCGCATCTTGTTATAATGCTAAAAAGCTTGAATGGCTTAACGCTCATTATATTAAAACTTTGCCTTTTGAAGAGATTAACCGTCAGCTTAAGGATCTTGGCTTTGATTTATCTGTTTGTGAAAAGGCAGGATTTTTACTTGATTTATTAAGAGAGCGTGCAAAAACCTTGCATGATATTATCAATGGTGCAAAAAGTATAGTTAATGCGCCGCAAAATTATGATGAAAATGCAGTACAAAAATTTATTAACAAAAATAATTTAGAATTGCTCCAAGCATTTGCTAATACACTTAAAGATCAAAAAACAGGTAAAGATTTTGAAGATTTTACAAATGATTTTTTAGAAAAAAAAGAAGCAAAGTTAAAAGATTTGGCTCAGCCTATACGCATAGCTTTAACAGGGAGTGCGGTAAGTCCTAGTATTTTTGAAGTATTAGAATTTTTAGAGGTTGATGAGTGCAAAAAAAGAATAGAAAATTTTTTAAAAGTTAGAGGAAAATAAAATGAATTTAAAAGAAGAAGCTTTAAAATACCATTTAGGTGGGAAAATTGATATTGTACCAAGTAAGCCAATGGCTACAAGCCATGATCTATCTTTGGCGTATAGCCCAGGAGTTGCAGAACCTTGCCTTGAAATCGCTAAAGATAATGAGCTTGCTTATACTTATACAAATAAGGCTAATTTAGTAGCTATAGTTAGTGATGGTTCTGCTGTTTTAGGACTTGGAAACATAGGAGCGCAGGCTTCAAAACCTGTTATGGAAGGTAAGGCTTGTTTGTTTAAAAAATTTGCAAATGTCAATGCTTATGATATAGAAATTGATGTTCATAGTGTGGAAGAGATTGTAAATTTTTGCAAAGCTTTGGCTCCAACTGTGGGCGGGATAAATTTAGAAGATATAGCTGCTCCAAAATGTTTTGAAATCGAAGCGGCTTTACAAGATTTAGGAATTCCTGTAATGCACGATGATCAGCACGGAACAGCTATTATTTCAACTGCAGGGCTTATGAATGCAATGGAGATAAGCGGTAAAAAATTTAAAGACATTAAGGTGGTTGTAAGTGGCGCAGGTGCCGCAGGTATAGCAAGTGCTAAGATGTATAGAAATTTAGGGGTTGAAAATATTATTTTAGTAGATAGCAAAGGAGTGATTTCTAAAGATAGAAATGATTTAACTCCTCAAAAGCTTGAATTTGCTGTTGATTCTAAGGAAAAGACTTTAAAAGAAGTTTTAAAAGGAGCTGATGTTTTCCTAGGACTTAGTGCGCCAAAAATTCTTGATGATGAAATGGTTTTAAGCATGGCAAAAGATCCTGTGATTTTTGCTTTGGCAAATCCTATTCCTGAAGTGATGCCTGAAGATGTAGCTAGACTTAGAAAAGATACGATTGTAGGAACAGGAAGAAGTGATTATCCAAATCAAATCAATAATGTTTTAGGTTTTCCTTTTATTTTCCGTGGGGCTTTAGATGTGCGTGCAAGTAAAATCACTGAAAATATGAAAGTAGCGGCTGCTAAAGCATTAGCAGATCTTGCAAAACTTCCTGTAAGTGATGCAGTTAAAAAGGCTTATAATTTAAGTACCTTAGAATTTGGAAGAGATTATGTCATACCAAAACCTTTTGATGAAAGAGTAAAAGCTGCAGTAAGTACAGCTGTAGCAGCAGCTGCGGTAAAAGATGGTGTGGCTAAGGTAAAAAATTTTAACGAGAAAGCTTATTTTGAAAGCTTAAAATGAAAAATATTCATTGTATCAATCATCCATTGATCGAACATAAGTTAGGAATTTTAAGGGCTAAAGAGACAAAGCCCTTTCAATTTCGTATGTTAATCGATGAAATTTCATCTTTTTTGCTTTTTGAAGTGAGTAAAGATTTTTCTTTAAAAGAAATTGAAATTTCAACACCTATACAAAAAACTATAGTAAAAAAACTTGATGAAAAGATTATGATTTGTCCTATTTTAAGAGCTGCATTAGGAATGCTTGAAAGTGTTTTTAAGATGATTCCTGATGCAAGTGTTGGGTTTTTGGGGTTTGTGAGAAATGAAGAAACTTTAAAGGCGGATTTTTATTTTCAAAAACTTCCCAAAGATGCAAAAAAACGCACTGCTATTGTTATAGATCCTATGTTTGCTACAGGTGGGACTGCTATAGATGCTTGTAATTTTTTAAAAAGCCAAGGAGTTAAAAAAATAAAATTTATATCCATACTTGCTGCTCCACAAGGTTTGAAAAAATTTAGCCAAATGCATGATGATGTAGAAGTTTTTGTGGCTTGTATTGATGAAGGTTTAAATGAAAAAGGTTATATTATCCCAGGGCTTGGAGATGCAGGAGATAGAGTGTTTAACACTCTATAAAAGAGATGATTTTTGGAAAAATTGATTATATTAATCTTTTACCTTTACATATATATCTTAAGAAATATCCCCTACCTAATGGTTATAAAGCAAGTATGGAGTATAAAAAAGGAGTTCCAAGTAAGCTAAATAAAGATTTATTTTATAGAAGAATTGATGCAGCTATCATTTCAAGCATAGAAAGTGCTAGAAAAAAATATAAAAATTTAGATTTGGGTATTTGTGCCAATAAAAGAGTTTTAAGTGTATTAGTAGAAAAAAATACATCAAATGCCAAAGATCCAAGTTCAGCAACTTCAAACGCTCTGGCTAAAGTATTAAAACAAGATGGAAAAGTAATTATAGGTGATAAGGCTTTAAAGCTTTATCTAAAAGATCCTTCTAAATATATCGATTTATGTGCAAAATGGCACGAAAAAACAGGATTGCCTTTTGTTTTTGCTAGATTTTCTTGTGTGCAAAAAAAAGCTTTATATAAACAAATTTTGAAAAAATTTCCAAAAACAAAGATTAAAATTCCTTATTATATACTGCAAAATTATGCCAAAACAAGGGATTTAGATATAAAAGATGTTAGATATTATTTAGATGAAGTTATATATCATAAAATTTCTACCAAAGAAAAAACAGCCTTAAAGCGTTTTGTAAAGGCTTGTAAGGCTTTAAATCTTGCTTAGTGTTCAAATTCTCTAAGTTCTTTAACTGTTCCAAGGAGTATTACAACATCTCCACTATAAACTGTCGTGGTTTCTAAATCAGGTAGTATTTCCCAGTCACTATTTAATTTTTTATAAGAAATCACTTTCATATTTTGTGCTACATGTTTTAAAGAATTTCCTGCTAATTTTTCATCTATATTGATCTTAATAGCTCGTATAGTATTTGCTGAAAGATCAAAAACTTCATAATCAGCATCTTTAGTTAAAAATTCTTTTACTAGTCTTTTAGCACTTTCTTTTTCAGGATAAATAACCTTTGTTGCACCTAACTTAGAAAGAATTTGACCATGGATATTAGAGGTTGCTTTAGCAATGATATTTTTAACACCTATATCTTTAAGCGCCATAAGAGTAAGGATTGATTTTTCAACATTTTCTCCTATGCTAACAATAACAACTTCAACATCATGAAAGCCTGCTTCTTTTAGGGCTGAAATATTTGTAGAATCTAAAATATAAGCATAGCTTGGAGGATTTTGTATACTTTTTAAAGCTTCCTCATCTTTATCCGCAACGATAACAGTATGACCTCCAGCAATGAGTTCATCTGCTACAACTGAGCCAAATTTTCCAAGTCCTATGATTCCATAATTAAGATTTTTCACGATTTTACCTTTATAAATTAACCTTTCCTTCAGGGAATTTTAAATGAATAGCTTTGTCTTGTTTGAATACCGAGAGTAAAAAAGCAAAAACACCTATCCTGCCACTTAGCATCATAATGATGATAATCACCTTACTAGGATCACTAAATAAAGCACATAAAGATAAAGTTCCACCATTTCCCACTGAAATTCCTACGGTTGCAAAAGCCGAAGAAGTTTCAAAAAGCAAGGCTATAAAATCAAATTTTGACTCTAGCAAGGAAAGCAAAATAACAGCTATTACTATATAAACAGCTGAACCTACAGCTATAATAAAAGCTTTAGATATAGTTTCTCTTGGAATTTCATGTCCAAAAATTCTAACTCTTCCATCGCGGATACTCCAATAAGCATAGAGCAATAAAACCATTACAGTTGTTACTTTCATACCCCCAGCTGTTCCACCTGGTGCACCACCAATAACCATAAACAATGATCCAAAAAATAAGCTTGCATCATGCAAATGTCCCATATCTAAGGTATTAAATCCTGCTGTGCGGTAATTAATAGCGATAAAATATGAGCTTAAAATTTTATCAAAAAATGAAAAATGTCCTATAGTTTGAGGATTTGAGTATTCAAAAGCAAAAATAATAAGCGTTGAAGAGAAAATAAGAAAAATACTTGCAACAACAACCATTTTTGTATGTAGGCTTAAATTTTGCAATTTTTTTCTTTGAAAAAAGTATAATTCAACCAAAACAAAATATCCAAGCCCTCCAATAATAATCAAAGAAGTGATAATAAGATTAATTGCTATATCATGTTTATAAGCTATAAATCCATGTTCAAATATAGTAAATCCAGAATTATTAAAAGCGCTAATAGAATGAAAAATTCCAAACCATAAAGCTTTCTTAAAATTCATTTCAAGGGCAAAACGCATGGTGAGAAGTATAGCACCTATCAATTCTATAGTAAAAATGAACAGCAAAACCTTTTTAAAAAATTTAAATAAACCATCCATTGATGGATAAAATAAAGACTCTTTTAGTAAATTTCTTGCACTAAAACCAACTTTTTTGCGTATGAGTATATAAACAAATAAACCTATACCCATATATCCCAAGCCTCCAATTTGCACCAAAGCTAAGATAATAATTTGTCCTGCTAAGGTAAAATCAACCGCAGTGTTCTTAACTACTAATCCTGTCATACTAACAGCAGATGTGCTTGTAAAAAAGGCATCTAAAAAATCAATAGGAGTTGTATGTGCCCAGCTTGAATGTAGCAATAAAGCCCCAAACAATGCAATAATAATATAACCAGCTAGTAAAATTTTAAAAGTTCGTCTATCTAGTCCAAATTGTTTCAAAAAATTTCCATTTGATAATGATCTAAAGCGGGTATTCTATCTTATTAAAACTTTAAGGGAAATAAAATTTTATTTTTGTATTTAAACTTAAATTAAAGAAAAAAAGATACAATTACATTTTTACTTTATCAAACATTGTGGTTGGATAGCTCAGTCGGTAGAGCAGCAGACTGAAAATCTGCGTGTCGGCAGTTCGATTCTGCCTCTAACCACCACTTTATCTTTCAAAAAATCACATCACATACTTTTTTTATATAAGATTGAAATATTTAAAGAACTAAAAGTTATTTTTTAAAGAAAGAGTCTATAGCTTATATGTAGAATGGTGGATTTAGCAGGACTCGAACCTGCGACCAACCGGTTATGAGCCGGTTGCTCTAACCAACTGAGCTATAAATCCGCCTAAGTTGAATTAAAAGATAAAATTATATCTTATTAATGCTTAAAAATATTTTATTTAGCCTTTATATCCGTCCAAAAATATCTAAAAGTGATTAAATGCTGTAAAATTCCAAAAAAAATCATAAAAATAGTAAAAGAACTTCCACCATAACTAAAAAAAGGCAAAGGGATCCCAACTACTGGTGCAAAACCTATAGTCATTGAAATATTTACTGCCGCATAAATAAAAATAAATAATGCAACACAATTAATAGCAACTCTAGCAAAATAATCATCTTTAAGTTTATAATTTAAACTAAGTAGATGAAAAATAAGTAAAATATAAAATATAATTAATGTCAATCCCCCAATAAATCCAAATCTTTCTATCATGTAAGCGAAAATAAAATCACTAGTTGAAATAGGTAAAAATTTAAAATGAGTTTGCGTAGCTTCATCTTGAGATTTTCCGGTTAAACCACCATTTCCAATAGCTATCATTGATTGGGCTACTTGATAACTTGGTTTTTCTGAAATAAAATCATGAATTCTTTGCTTTTGGTAGGGTTTTAAAAGATGTGTATAAATAATAGGAGAGCTAACACTTATAGCTATAACAATACTTAACCAAATTTTATAATGAACTCCCATGATAAAAAGCACTCCAAAACCAACAAGTAGTAAAACCATAGCACTTCCTAAATCAGGTTCTTTTGCAATTAGCAAAAAAGGCAAGATGATGTAAAAGCTAAGTTTGATGAATTGTTTAAGTTTGTATCCATTTTTTGGAGGAGGATTTTGATAAATAAGATAGGCAAGCATTAAAATAAAACTAGGTTTAAAAATTTCAGAAGGTTGTATAGTAAAGTGAGTAAAAGGAATTTCAAGCCATCTTTTAGCACCTAATTTTTCAACCCCAAAAATATCTACGCTTAGCAATAAAAAAATATTAATCCAATAAGCAACAGGAATAATCCAAATAAATTTCCTTATGGGAAAGAAGAAAAAAACCATAAAAGCAAACAATCCCACACAGGCATAAACAAACTGTTTTTCTGCTAAAAAAGGATTAGCTTCAAAGATTAAGAAAAATGAAATAAGAATTATGGGTAAAAATAAAATGGGTTGTATATAGTCAAAATGAGTTAAAATTCTTCTATCTAATCTAAACAAAATTTGCCTTCAGTTGGTAATATAAAGCTATAATTATAAACTAAAATTTTAAATTTATCAAAACCTCTAAGGAAAAAATGCAAACTTTTTTAGTAGATGAAAATTCAAGGCTTGATGTATTTTTGGCTAAAAAATTAAACCAAAGTCGCAATCAAGTTGCTTTACTTATAGAAAAAGATTGTGTACAGGTTAATGATAAAATTCAAGATAAAAATTCATTTAAGCTTAAAAATGGTGATATTATTTCTATTGCAAGTTTAAAGCTTTGCAATGAGATAAAACCTCAGTTTGAAGTGGATTTTGATATTGATGTGTTATACGAAGATGAAGACTTGCTTGTTTTAAATAAACCTTCAAATTTAGTCGTTCATGGAGCAAGTAGCGTTAAAAATGCCACTTTGGTGGATTGGTTAATAGAAAAAAAATATACTTTATCAAATTTAGGAGGAGAGATAAGAGCTGGTCTTGTCCATAGATTAGATAAAGATACAAGCGGAGCTATACTAATAGCGAAAAATAATTTCACCCATCAAAAATTAAGTGAACAGCTTGCAGATAAAAGCATGGGAAGAATTTACCTTGCGTTAATTGATTTGCCACTAAAAGAAGATAAAATTATAGTAGAAAAATTTTTAATGCGTTCGCCTTCTAATGCTATTAAAAAAATAGCCATAGATAAGGAAAATAAATTCAGTAAAAACGCAAAATCAGCTTTTATAAATGTAGTAAAAACTGAAAATTTAACTTTGATGGCTGCTAAGCTTTTTACAGGAAGAACTCATCAAATTAGAGCGCATTTGGCTAGTTTAAATCGCTATATTTTAGGTGATAGTTTGTATGGTTATAAGGGTAAGTATGATTGTAGGATAATGTTACATGCTTATTTTTTGTATTTTATCCATCCAAAAACCAAAGAACAAATTTTTGTTAAAGCACCTTTGATGGAAGATTTTAAAAATATTATGTTTGAACAAATTAATTTAGGAGAGAATGATGAAAAGATTTCGCTTGAGTTTTTACTTGAGTTTTTTAACTCTTTTGCTTAGCGCTTGTAGTGTTTCGCAAATGAATTCGCTAGCTTCAAGTAAAGAGCCTGCTGTAAATGAAAGCTTGCCAAAGGTTGAAAGTTTAAAAAGTCTTAGTGATATGAGTAATATTGCTTTTGAATGGGAGCCTTTATATAATGAAAATATTAAAGGATTTTATTTGTATCGTTCTAGTGATGAAAATCCTGATTTTAAACTTGTAGGCACTATTAAAGATAAGTTTCAAACTCATTATGTAGATACTAAATTAGAGCCTGGTACTAAGTATCGTTATATGATGAAAAGCTTTAATGAGCAAGGACAAATTTCAGAAGATGGCAAGGTTATAGAAGTGAGCACAGCTCCAAGACTTGAAGCTGTTCCTTTTGTTCAAGCTGTGACTAATTTGCCTAATCGTATTAAACTTATTTGGCGTCCGCATCCTGATTTTAGGGTTGATTCTTATATTATTGAAAGAACCAAAGGTGATGATAAAGAATTTAAAAAAATTGCAGAAGTAAAAAATCGTTTAAACGCTGAATACATCGATAGTGATTTAAAGCCTAATGAAAATTCAAGTTATAGAATTATTGCTGTGAGTTTTAATGGGATAAAGAGTGGGTCAAGTCAAGTTGTAAGTTCTACAAGCAAGGCTTTACCTCCTCAAGTTGAGCATTTAAGTGCTAGCACAGATGGTTCTAGTAAAATCATTTTAACTTGGGATGCTCCTACGTATGAAGATTTTTCTTATTATAAAGTTTATTCTACGAGCTCAAGCTTCCTTCCTTTTAGTGTTTTGGCAAAGACTGATAAAAATTCTTATGAGGATATAGTAGAAGGAGCAGGTAAAAGCAAGTATTATAAAGTAACAATGGTGGATAAAGATGGTCTTGAAAGTCCTATGCCAAAAGATGGTGTAGAAGGTAAAACTTTAGGCAACCCTTTGGCTCCTAGTATTATTTTGGCTCAAAGTACAAGCGAAGGGATAAATTTAGAATGGAGTGATAATGATACTAGAGCTGTTGAGTATGAAGTAAGACGCTATGGCGGGGAGCAAAATGCAGTTTTTAAAGGCATTAAAGAAAAGCGATTAAAAGATGTAAAAGCTTTGCCAGGGGTGGAATATAGTTATGAAGTTATTGCTATTGATTCAGCCGGGCTTCGTTCAGAACCTTCAAGCAAAGTTAAGGCGGCTCAGTAGTGCCAAATTTTAAAAGTAAAAAGATCAAAGAAATAAATCTGCCTTATAGTAAGGATGATGTTGAATTTCTTTGGCTTGCTAAGAATGATAATGTTAGTCTTATTTATACAAAGGTTCAAGAAGAGAGTTTTTTTCTGCAGATTAAAAAAGCACAAAATGGTTTTGTGATTAAAGGCGATAAACATACAAAACCTTCTAAAATAGGTTATTTGCAAAAGGCTTTAAAAATCTTTAAAGAAGGTTTTTGTGAGGATATTATCAATGAAGCTTTTGGACTTAAAAATAATGCTTTAATTGAAAAAACACCATTTATCGTTGATAATTTTGATGAGCTTTTATCTAGACTTCAAGGTAAAATTTATATAGAAATAGGCTTTGGATCAGGAAGACATTTGCTTTATCAAGCAAAAGAAAATCCAAATGTTTTAATTTTAGGGGTGGAAATTTACAACCCAGCTTTAACTCAAGTGGCTAAACTTGCTAAAGCACAAAATGTAAATAATATTTTGCTAATCCAAAGTGATGCGAGATTGTTATTGAGTGTATTAAAATCAAAATCAGTTGAAAAGATTTTTTTACATTTCCCTGTTCCTTGGGATAAAAAGCCTCATAGGCGAGTTATTGGGAAAGATTTTTGCAAAGAATGTGCTAGGGTTTTAGTTCAAAATGGTCGTTTTGAGCTTAGAACAGATAGTTTTGAGTATTTTAATTTTACTTTAGAGCAATTTTTGACTTTTCCTGCTCCAAAATTTAGCCTTAGAAAAAATGAAAATTTAGAAATTTCAAGCAAATATGAAGATAGATGGAAAAAGCAAGAAAAAAATATATATGATCTTTGGGTGTGGAATTTTAACCAAGAGTGTAAAAACTATGAGTTAAATGAATTTAATCTCTCATCGGTTGAATTTTCTAAAGAGGATTTGAAAAAAATAGAGCAGAACTTTAAAAATATTACTATAAAAAAAGATGATTTTTTCTTGCATTTTGAAAGCATCTATAAACAAGATGAGAATTTGCTTTTAAAGGTTGCTTTTGGAGCTTTTAATAAGCCTGAACATTGTTATTTGCATCTTGATAAAACGATTGATTTTGCTTTTAAAGAGCCATTTAAAATTCAAGAAAATATTAAAGCGATAAATGAATTAAAAGAAATTTTAAAAGTTCAGTTTAAAATATAATTTTTCTTGAAAATTAAGCAAAAATAAAGCATAATTTAAAAATTTAAAAAGGGAAATTAAGGAAAAAGGATGCCTAATTTAATCCAAGCAAATAAACTTACTTTAGGTTATGATGAACTAGTTATTAAAGAAGCGAGTTTTGCTTTTAAGGATGATGATTTTGTTTTTATTACGGGTAAAAGTGGGAGTGGTAAGAGTACGCTTTTAAAGTCTTTTTATGGAGATTTAGAACCTATTTCTGGTAAACTTGAAGTATGTGGATCTTTGATGAATAAAATTGGAAATTTAGAACTTTTAAAATTACGTCAAAGAATAGGGATTATTTTTCAAGATTATAAACTTGTACAAGAATATAGTGTTGAAAAAAATGTTATGTTGCCTTTAATGATTAAAGGTTATAGCAAAAAAGTATGCCATGATCAAGCTACTAAGCTTTTAAAGCATGTAAATTTAACTTTTAAAGCAGATAAATTGCCTAATCAACTTAGCGGTGGTGAGCAACAACGCGTCGCTATGGCTAGGGCTTTAGCTCATAATCCAAAGCTTTTGCTTTGCGATGAGCCAACGGGAAATTTGGACGAGTATTCTTCTGATATTATATGGACTCTTTTAAAGTCTGCTAGAGAGCTTTTAGGAACTTGTGTTATAGTGGTAACACATAGAATTCCTAGTAATTTAAGAGTGGATTATCGTCGTTTTAATATAGAAAATGGAAAAATGAATGAAATTTTTTAAAACACATTTATCTTTAATTTTACCTTTACTTTTTATGATGTTTGCTTTTGAATTTATTTTGATTACAAATGCAACTTTGAAGCATTATGAAGAACTTGTTAATAAAGATTATAATATTATAGTTGTCAGCAAAACTGAACTTGATCAGAATGTAGTAAAAACAAAAGTACCATTTTTTGCTGGACTTGAATCTTTAGATCCTAAGGATTTAATTGATCGTTTGAAAAATGATGTTTCTGAAAAGAATTTGAAAGTTTTAAAAGATTCTCTGCCAAAATTTTATACTTTAAAATTAAATTCTTTACCCGATCAAAATGAACTAAATTCGATTAAAAATCAACTTTTAAATATTGTAGGTGTTAGTAAGGTTGAAACTTTTTCCAAAACCCATGATAAGATATACTCTTTGCTTATTTTGATGAAATTTGTTTTTTGGTTATTTTTGTTTATCATTATTTTACTTGCCTTTGTTTTGTTTTTAAAACAGATGAGAATTTGGCTTTATGAACATACCGATCGTATTGAAATTATGTGTTTATTTGGAGCTCCGTTTTGGTTTAGATCTTTTATGCTTTATAAGGTGGTTGTGGTTGATTGTTTTATTGCTTTTGTTATTTTACTTGCCTTTTTTACCCAAATTTTTGATCTTTCTATTATCCAAGAAAGTTTAAAGGCTGTAGATATTATTTTTCCACCTATTAATTTTATTTTACATTTGACTTTAATTTTTTTAGCTACTTTGTTTATTTGCTTGTTGTGTGTAAATACGGTTATGTTTAAGGTTAAAAGATGAGAAAAAATATTCTTATCTTTTTTTGTTTTTTTTTGTTTGTTGATATAAGTTTAGCAAACGCTATAAATGAAAAAACAAAAAGTTTAGAAGAAAATAAACGCATACAAGAACAGTTAAATAAAAAACTTGAAGATTTGGCTAGCGATATTTTAAATGGTGAAAAAAGTTTGAAAGATCTAAGTTTGCAAATTGAAAGCTTAAATTCACAAACTTCTAAGCTTGAAGCAAGTGCTAAGGCTCAAAATCAAGAGTTAAACACCCTTACAAGCCAAAATGAAGATTTGCTTAAAAGTAAATCAAATATGGAAGGTAAGCTTATATCTTTAATGGCTAAAGATTTTGCTTATGATTTACCTATCCCTCAAGGCTATATTGAAAGTGAAGAAAGTTTTATGGCTTTTGAAATTTTAGGAAGTTTAAACAAAGTTTTAAATGAAGAAATTTTTAAAATTTCTAAAGATTATGAGGGAGTAAGCAGGCTTATTGATGATAAACAAGCTCAGATTAAGAAAATCAATGAAAGTCTTAAGGATTACAACGCTCAATTAGCCAAGCTTCAAAGTTTAAAACAAAAACAAATTAGCGAAATTAATAAACAAAAAACAGATCGAGCTATATATGCAAAAAAACTCGATGATTTACAAGCTCAGCAAGAAGAGCTTAGAAAAACATTAAATCAATTAAAAATTATTAATGATAAAGAAGATGCAAATTCAAACAAAAATGATACTAAAATAGTAAAAAATAATCAAAAAATAAGACAATTAGGTTCAAGCTATCAAGGAAGTTCAGTCAAGCGTTACACAGGAAAAAAAACCATAGCTCCATTGGATTCTTTTACTGTGAAGCAAAAATTTGGAAATTATGTTGATCCTGTTTACAATCTTAAAATTTTTAACGAGAATGTAGTTTTAAGAAGCAATAAAAGCGATGCAGTTGTTAAAAATGTGCTAGATGGAAAAATAGTTTTTGCTAAAGATACTAGTATGCTAGCTCGAGTTGTTATTGTTGAACATGATAATGGCATACATACAATATACGCACATTTAGATAAGATTGCTCCTAATATTAAAGTTGGTAAGAATATTAAAAAAGGTGCCGTAGTGGGTAGAATAAAAAATGATCTTACTTTTGAAGTAACTCAAAAAAATTTTCATATCAATCCTTTGGAACTCATTAGCTTAAATTAGCTAAATTTAATGGAATTTAAAATATAATTTCAAGTTAAATAAGGAGAAATAATGCAAGAGAGAAAAAGAGTTTTAGTAAAATTTTCAGGAGAGGCTTTAGCAGGTGAAAATGGCTTTGGTATAGAAAATTCTATTTTAAAATTCATAGCTTCAGAGATTAAAGAACTTATAAAAAATCAAATAGAAGTAGGCATAGTTATAGGCGGTGGTAATATTATTCGCGGAGTAAGTGCTGCTAAGGGCGGATTGATTAAAAGGACAAGTGGAGATCATATGGGGATGCTTGCTACGGTTATCAATGCTATTGCTATACAAGAAGCTTTGGAAAGCTCTGGACTTGAAGTTAGGGTTCAAAGCGCCATTCAGATGGAAGCATTTTGTGAAACTTATATTATGAGAAGAGCGCAAAGACACTTAGAAAAGGGTCGTGTTGTGGTTTTTGCTGCAGGTACTGGAAACCCTTATTTTACTACGGATACAACAGCTATTTTAAGAGCTGTGGAAATTGATGCAGATATGGTAATAAAAGCTACAAAAGTTAATGGAGTTTATGATAAAGATCCAAAACAATTTGATGATGCAGTATTTTTAAATACTTTGAGTTATGATGAGGCTATGCAAGATAATATTAAAGTGATGGATGATACAGCTATAGCTTTAGCTAAAGATAACAAACTTCCTATTGTGGTTTGTAATATGTTTGAAGAGGGTAATTTACTTAAAATCATACAAGGTGATACTAGCCTTTGTTCAACCGTTAAAAATAATTAAGGAGAAAATTATGGATAAAAGAATAGAAGAAGTAGCGGCAAAAGCTTTGGAAAAAATGGGTAATGATAGATATCGCCTTTCTTTAGTGGTAGCAAAAAGAGCGGAACAATTGGCAAATGGAGCAACCCCTTTGGTAGACTTTGATAAAAATAAAAATAAACTTGCAGATATAGCTTTATATGAAATTGCAGAAAATAAAATCACTTTAGAGGGTTTAGTTGAAACCAATCGATGAAGAATTATTGCTTGAACAATTAATCGATAATGTAAAAAATTGTAAAGATTTAGAAGCTGCTAAGGCTTTGCTTTTCGAAATTTGTGGCCATGATGCCATTCTTGAAAAAGCGGTAGATTACTGTATATTTTGCCATGAAGGGCAGTTTAGAAAAAGTGGAGAGCCTTATGCGGTACATCCTATTTTAGTAGCAACACTGGTTGGATTTTTAAGTGAAAATAAAAGCAATATTTTAGCTGCTTTATTGCATGATGTGATTGAAGATACAAACTGCACTGAAGAAGAACTTAGAGAGCAGTTTGGTTCTGAGGTTTTAAAACTTGTTTTAGGACTTACTAAAATTATAGAAATTAGAGAAGATAATCTCATTTCATCAAAATCTAAAAAAAGTTTAACTAAATCAGCCTTGACTTTCAGAAATATGCTTTTAGCAAGTATTGAAGATGTTGGGGTTTTGATTGTGAAGTTATGCGATAGGCTGCATAATATGCTTACTCTTGATATTCTAAGAGAAGATAAGCAAAAAAGAATCAGCGAAGAAACTTTAGTTGTATATGCCCCAATAGCCCATAGACTTGGTATTTCAAGCATAAAAAATTATTTGGAAGATCTTAGTTTTAAATATCTTATGCCAGATGAGTATAAGCTTATTGACAATTATATCAATTCCAATAATCAAGAAATGCAATTAGGTTTAAATGAATTTATTTCCAAAATCGAACTTTTATTTTTGAGTAATGGCTTTAGACAAGGTAGTTTTGAAATTCAAAAACGCATTAAACATAGCTATTCTATTTATCTTAAAATGCAAAGAAAAGGCATTGGTATTGAAGAAGTTCTTGATTTGCTTGGGGTAAGAATTTTGGTTGAAAAAGTAAGTGATTGTTACTTAGCTTTGGGAATTTTACATACACATTTTAATCCCTTGGTTTCGCGTTTTAAGGATTATATAGCCTTGCCTAAACAAAATGGTTATCAAACTATACATACCACACTTTTTGATGCTAAAAGTATTATAGAGGCACAAATTCGAACTTTTGATATGCATAAAATTGCGGAATTTGGTATAGCAGCGCATTGGAAATATAAAGAAGATGGCAGCGTGGTTGCGCCTCGTCTTGATTGGCTTACAGATATTTCAATGCAAAGTATAAACAATCTTGAAAATGCAGAAGATTATAATGCTATTGAGCTTTATGAATATGCTAAAGATAGTCTTTATGTTGAAGATGTCGCAGTTTATTCTCCTAAGGGAGAAATTTTCACTTTGCCTCGTGGTGCAACGGTTCTTGATTTTGCTTATGAAGTGCATACCAAAGTAGGGCTTCATGCAAAAAGTGCTTATGTAAATCGTATTAAAGTACCTTTGTTAACCGAGCTTAAAAATGGCGATATTGTGCGAGTGGTTACTAGCAATGATAAATTTTATCGCTGTTCTTGGATAGATAGTGTTAAAACAGGAAAAGCAAAAGCAAGTATAAGGGAATTTTGCAAGCAAAAAATCAGAGAGATTAATCTAGCAAGTTCTATTAATATGTTAAGTTTTATTTTTGGAGTTGATAAAAACAGAATTGAAACTTGGATAGAAAAAGAAAATTTAGTCAGACGTATTAGACAAGTAGCAACAGATAGTGCTTATTTGAAAGATATAGTTAATGGTCTTAAAAAATACGCCAAGAAGTCATATTGGTTTGATAAATATGAGATTAAAGAGCAAAAAATAGGAAATTTTACTCTATATTGTAACCATAAAATCGCTAATGTGGATTTTGATTTTTGCTGCCATCCAAAAAGAGGTGATGCTGTTTTAGCTTTTGTTAAAGGTGGTAACGCTATTGTCCATCATAAGCTTTGCGATAGAGCTGATAAAATGATAGATAATAATCAAGATATGGTATTTATAAAATGGGATTCTAACATCCCTAAATCTTATAAATTGATTTTTTCTTTGGAAAATAAAAAAGGTGTTTTAGCGGAATTTTTGGCATTTTTAGCTAAAATGCAGATAAATTTATTAACAATTAATTTATCAAGTGATTTAAATTCGGCGGTAGATTATTTTGAGATTACAATGGAAATTCCTGATAATATCAATCCAGATAGTGTCAAGGATAGGTTAAAATCTCGTTGTAAAATTTTAGATTTTACATCTTTAAATGATGCTTATAAAGAAAGTTAAAAAGGTTTATTATGGATATAAAAAAAATATTAGCAGAAGTTAAGCGTGGTTGTGCAGAGCTTATTGATGAAGAAAGAATAGAAAATTTAATTAAAAATTATTATGAAAAGGGTGAAAATTTCTTTATAAAGGCAGGGTTTGATCCTACAGCGCCTGATTTACATTTAGGCCATAGCGTGGTTTTAACAAAAATGGCTTTTTTGCAAAAACATGGAGCTATTGTGCAGTTTTTGATTGGAGATTTTACAGGACAAATTGGCGATCCAAGTGGAAAAAGTGCAACGCGTAAAAAGCTGGATAAAGAGCAAGTTTTAATCAATGCTAAAACTTATAAAACGCAGGTTTTTAAGGTTTTGGATAAAGAAAAAACACAGATTAAGTTTAATTCTACTTGGCTTAATGAACTTGGAGCCGCGGGTATAGTAGAGCTTACTTCAACTTTTAGTGTAGCTAGAATGCTTGAGCGTGACGATTTTACCAAGAGATTTAAAGAGCAAAGTCCTATTTCGATTTGCGAGTTTTTGTATCCTTTACTTCAAGGATATGATAGTGTGGCTTTAAAAAGCGATATTGAAATGGGTGGAACGGATCAAAAATTTAATCTTTTGATGGGAAGACAGCTTCAAAGAGTTTATAACATAGGAAAAGAACAAGCTGTGATTATGATGCCTTTACTCGAAGGTTTAGACGGTGTAAACAAAATGAGTAAGAGTTTAAATAATTACATTGGTGTTACAGAAAAAGCTAATGATATGTATGCTAAAATTTTAAGTATTAGTGATGAATTGATGTTTAGATATTATGAACTTTTAAGTCAAAAAAGTCTAGAAGAAATTGCGCAAATAAAAAAAGATATAGAACAAGGCAATTTACATCCTAAAAAAGCTAAAGAAAATTTAGCTTTAGAGATTACAGAGCGTTTTCACTCCAAAGAAGAGGCTAATAATGCTAAGTCTGAATTTGATAGAATTCATTCTCAAAATGCTTTGCCAAGTGATATGGCTGAGTTTGAAATACAAGGAAAAATTTGGCTTGCTAAGGCTTTGGTTGAATGTGGTTTGGAAAGTTCTACTTCTGCGGCAAGAAGAAGCATCAGTGCTAATGCAGTAAGTGTAAATTCTCAAAAAGTTAGCGACGAGCAAATGTATTTAGAACAAGGAGAATACATCTTACAAATAGGTAAAAGAAAATTTGCAAAATTAAAGGTAAAAGAATGAATTTACAACCCTTACAAATAGGAAAACATACTATAAAATATCCCATTTTTCAAGGAGGAATGGGACTAGGCATAAGCTGGGATAGATTAGCTTCTGCAGTTTCTTTAAATGGTGGACTTGGGATTATTTCTTCTGTGGGAACAGGATATTATGAAGAAAGAAAGTATGCAAGTAAAGAATTAAACGCTAAGCCTTATGGAAGTGAAAATTTTTACTCACGCAAGGGTTTGCAAGCTTTGATTAATAATGCAAGAAAAGTTTGTGGCGATGCACCTTTGGGGTGTAATATCTTATGTGCAAGTAATGATTATGCAAGAATAGCACGCGATGCTTGTGAGGTTGGTTTTAATGTGATTGTTTCAGGCGCTGGACTTCCTACAAATTTACCTGAATTTACTGCAGATTTTCCTGATGTGGCTTTAGTGCCTATCATTTCATCTGCAAAGGCTTTAAAAATTATTTGCAAAAGATGGCAAAGCCGTTACAATCGCTTACCTGATGCAGTGGTTTTAGAAGGGCCAAAAAGTGGAGGTCATCAAGGTTTTACTTATGAGCAGTGCTTAGATCCGAATTATCAGCTAGAAAAATTAATCGCTCCTGTGGTAGAAGAGGCTAAAAATTGGGGGTCTTTTCCCGTGATTGCTGCAGGTGGAATTTGGGATAAAAAAGATATAGAAAATGCTATTTCTTTAGGGGCTAGTGGTGTTCAAATGGGAACGCGTTTCATAGGAACTTTTGAATGTGATGCGAGTGAAGAGTTTAAAAGCGTTTTGCTAGCTTCTAAAGAAGAAGATATAGAGCTTATTAAATCTCCTGTGGGCTATCCTGCTCGTGGAGTTAGAACCAATCTTTTAAATTTGGTAGATAAAAGAATGGGTCCAAAGATTAATTGTATAAGCAATTGTGTAGCGCCTTGTGGACGTGGAAAAGAGGCGACTAAAGTAGGGTATTGTATAGCAGATAGGCTTTTTGATGCGTGGTCAGGCAAAAAAGAAACAGGACTTTTCTTTACAGGTGCAAATGGATATCGTTTAGATAAGCTTATCAGTGTTAAAGAACTTATGGAAAAATTGGTTAATGGTGAATAATGGCTAAAATTTTTGTATTTTTAGTATTTGTTTTCACAACTCTTTTTGGAGTTTATGAAAATGAACTTGCAAATTTTGATAAAAATTTTATCGGTTCTAAAAGTGAAGTGCAAGTAAAATTTCACCATCAGCTCAAAAGCCTTTATATACAAAGTGTTATTAATGAAGATGAAAAAACTAAAATTGAAATTTTAAAAAGATTGATTATCAGTTCAAATACTTTAAATTTAGATGACAAGTCATATGCTAATGAGTTAAAAGAAAGTGGTATAAGTGAAACAAGTATTAATGCTTTAAGAAAGGCTGTTATTAAAGATATTAAGGTTCAAAATATTTCTCAAGACACTGAAAAATCAACTTTTGAACCTATAAAAACAGTTCAAAAAAATGAAAAAAAATCATCTAACGAACAAATAAAAAATACAGAAAAAACAAATTCTAAAACTTCGCAAGCACCAAAGAGCAGTATCGTTTCTAAAGCAAAAAGCGATGATAAAATTTATGTTTTAAAGTCAAGTAAAACAAACCAAGGTGTAGAGTTTGAACTAAATGCAGATTTGGATAAGGATCAATTAAAAAGTTTTGCTTTAGACGAAAAAGGAAACTATCGTTTTATTAGTGATTTTGATGGGGTTTTAGAAGGGGGTAAAAAAGAGTTTAAATTTGATGACTATCGTTTAGTGATTTCACAATTTAATCCCAAAACCATACGCATAGTGGTTTATGCTAAAGAAAAAATTCCTATTGATATATCTTTTAAAGAAGAAAAAATAATTTTTTCAAAAGAAACTACTAGCCAAAAAAAGACTGAGCAAGTTAGTAAAATTTCAGAGAAAAAGCAAGATCAAAAAACAGAAATTAAAACCAAAGTTTTAGAAACAAAAAAACAAGATAAAAAAACCAATAATGAAAAAGAAAATCAAGAACCTTTATATGTTTTAGATGTGGATAAAATTTCTAATGCTGTGGTGTTAAATTTAAGCGATGATTTAGATGAAAAAGAAATAGCAGTATTTGATACCAAAGATCAAAAATTCCGATATGTTGTAAGTTTTAAGGGTGTGTTAGAAGGTAATAGAAAAAGCTTTACTTTTGGACAAAATGTGATTACAGTTACTCAATACAATCCAAAAACCGTTCGTGTGGTTTTGAGTGCTCCTAAAGAATTTAAACTTTTAAAGGAGTTGGATAATAATAATCTCACTTTAGGTTTTTATATACAAACTACAAATCAAAATGCAAACAAAAAAGCAACTCAAAGTTCTAGTAAAACTTTAAATACAAATTACAAATCAGGAAAGCTTGTGGTTATCGATGCGGGGCATGGTGGAAAAGATAGCGGTGCTTTAAGTGATAAAAAAGGAAGTTTAAAAGAAAAAGATATAGTTTTAAGTACGGCTTTAAAACTTGGAAATGAACTTAAAAAACGCGGTTATAAAGTGCTTTATACTAGAAGTTCGGATAAATTTATCAATCTTCGTGATAGAACCAAATATGCCAATGATAAAAGAGCGGATTTGTTTATTTCTATACATGCTAACGCAGCACCAAATGCCACAAAAGCCAAAAGTAGCGAAGGCGTGGAAACTTTCTTTTTAAGTCCTGCAAGAAGTGAAAGAAGTAAAAAGGCAGCAGAAAAAGAAAATCAAGGGGATTTTGAAGAGATTAATTATTTCTCAAAACAAAGTATTTTAAATTTCTTAAATCGTGAAAAAATCGTTGCTTCAAATAAACTAGCCATTGATGTACAAAAAAATATACTCACTCAAACACGCAAAAAGTATAAAATTGTAGATGGCGGTGTAAGAGAAGCACCTTTTTGGGTTTTAGTAGGTGCGCAAATGCCTGCAATTTTGATTGAAATTGGCTATATTACACATCCAAATGAAGGCAAAAGAATCGCCAATAAAGCTTTTCAAGATTTATTGGTTAAGGGTATTGCTGATGGAGTTGAGAGTTATTTTTATAACAACCGATGAA
Source organism: Campylobacter sp. CFSAN093259 (assembly GCF_012889985.1). Taxonomy (NCBI): domain Bacteria; kingdom Pseudomonadati; phylum Campylobacterota; class Epsilonproteobacteria; order Campylobacterales; family Campylobacteraceae; genus Campylobacter; species Campylobacter sp. CFSAN093259. The sequence continues at coordinate 1,240,306 of NZ_CP040617.1, read as the reverse complement.
AAAAGCTAAGCTAATTTTTAAGGATAATACTCCTTTTTCTTTGGATTTTGATGATTTTTATTTTAATTTCAAAGATGGCTTAAATGAAAGCAAATTTGTTTACACTCATTCTTTTGAATGGAAAAATCAAGAAAATTTTATTATCGCAGAGAGTGGTTTTGGCATAGGTTTAAATTTTTTTCTTACTTTGAAACGCTTTTTAGAAACTACCCCTTCTAAGCGTCCTAAAAAACTTTTTTATATTAGCGTAGAAGCTTTTTATATCGAAAAAGAACAATTAAGAGAAATTTATCAAAAACTAGAATTTTATGAAGAGTTTAAAGAGCTTTTAGAACAATTTTTAAAATTTTATCCTAAGGCTAAAGAAGGAATTTATCGTTTTTATTTTGAAGATTGTTTTTTAGATCTTGTTTTTGAAGATATAGCTGTTTTAAAAGAATTGGATTTTAAAGCTGATGTTTGGTATTTAGATGGATTTTCTCCAAATAAAAACTCGCAAATGTTTGATGAAAATTTAATCTTTGAAGTGGCAAGGCTTTCTAAAAAAAATACACAAATTTGCACCTTTTCTTCGGCAAGTTTTTTGCAAAAAAATTTAAAAAAATATGGCTTTAGAGTAGAAAAAACCAAAGGTTTTAGAAAAAGAGAAATGATTAAAGCTTATTTGGAAAATGAGCTTGAGTTTAAAGACAAAGAAGCGTATTTTTCAAGAACATTTTCATCTTTAAAAAATAAAAAAGTAGCTATTATTGGTGCAGGTATATCAAGTGCTGTTTTAGCTTATGAGCTTAGTTTAAGAGGTTTTGAAATAGATATTTTTGAAAAACATTTAGAATTAGGCAAGGGTGCAAGTGGAAATGAAAGTGGAATTTTAAGCTCTTTAATCTTAAAGCCTAAGGTAAATTTAGGGGAGTTTTCAGAGCTTTCTTTTATAGAGGCAAGTCGTTTTTATAGACAAATTTTAGATTTAGAATTTAAGGGTGTGGTGGAGTTTGCACATAATGATTTAATGCAAGAAAGATTTGACACGCAAAGAGAAAATGTTTTGTTTAAAATTTCAAAAAATCAAGCTTTTTTAGAAGAGGGTGGAGTGATTTTTCCAAAAAAATTGGTTAAAAATCTTTTTGAAAAAAGCAAAGCTTGTATATATTTTAATCATGAATTTCAAGCTTATAAATTTGAAAATGGGTGTTTTAGTTTAAAATTTAAAAATGATGTTGTTAAAAGTGATTATGCGGTTTTGATTTATGCTATGGGTGCAGATGCAAAAGACTTTGTTTTTTATGATGAGATGAAATTAAGCAAAGTAAGAGGTCAAGTTACACATCTAAAACCTTTTTTAGATACCCCATTTCCTTTATCTTCTAAGGCTTATATTTGCCCTGTAAAAGACGATTTGCAAGTAATTGGTGCAAGTTATGATAGGCTTAATGCAAGTTTAGAATCAAAAGAAGAAGATGATAAACAAAATATAGAAAATATAGCCGATTTTATGGATAAAAATACAAAATTAGAAATCATAGGTTCTAAAGTAGGTTTTAGATCTTATTCGAGTGATCGCTTTATGATAGTTGGAAATGCTTATGATGAAGCGTTTTATAAAGAAGAATATAAAGCTTTATTATGGACAAAAAATAAGGAGCAAAAACCAGCTAAAATGTCTTGTAATTTGTATTTTAATTTTGCTCATGGGTCAAGGGGTTTTAGTACAAGTGTTTTAGCGGCAAGGTATTTGTGTGCATTGATAAATAATGAACCCTTGTGTTTAGAAAAAAAATACATCCACGCTATTCATCCTGCAAGATTTTTGATTCGCAAACTTAAAAAAGGCTTATGATTAAGCTTTAATTAAGAGTGATGCTAATATTTACTTATGAGAGTAAGTTTTTAACTTTATTTTAACTTTCTTTATTTTATTATTTATAGAGAATAAATTTCATGTTATAAAGGAAATATAATGATTGATTATCATCAAATAGAGTCGCGTTTATCGGCTCTTGAAAAGCTTCCTTCTTTGAAAGACAATGATAGTATTACAAAAGCATTAGAAAAGTCAGGTTTTTCTAGAAGGGATTTTATGAAATGGGCAGGTGCTATGACTGCATTTTTGGCTTTGCCAGCGAGTTTTACTCCTATGGTGGCAAAAGCTGCTGAGCTTGCTGATAGGCTTCCTGTTGTGTGGCTTCATATGGCTGAGTGTACAGGCTGTAGCGAGAGTTTGTTAAGAAGTGATACTCCAACGATTGATAGTTTGATTTTTGATTATATTTCTTTAGAATATCACGAAACAGTGATGGCTGCAGCAGGTTGGCAAGCTGAAGAAAATTTAGAAAGTGCCATTCAAAAGCATAAAAATAAATACATTTTAATGGTTGAAGGTGGTATCCCTATGGGTGATACAGAGCATTTTTTAACCATAGGTGCACATGGAAAAACAGGCTATGAGCTTTCAAAAATGGCAAGTGAAAATGCTTTGGCGATTTTTGCTATAGGAACCTGTTCTAGCTTTGGAGGAATTCAAGCCGCAAGACCAAATCCTAGCAACGCGCAGCCTTTAAGCAAAGTAACAAGCAAAACTGTGATCAATGTTCCAGGCTGTCCTCCAAGTGAAAAAAATATAGTGGGTAATGTACTTCATTATTTATTATTTGGTGAGTTACCAGCACTTGATGTGTATAATAGACCAAAATGGGCTTATGGTTTAAGAATTCATGATCTTTGTGAAAGACGCGGACATTTTGATGCGGGTGAATTTGTACATGCTTTTGGGGATGAAGGAGCAAAACAAGGTTTTTGTCTTTATAAAGTAGGTTGTAAAGGACCTTATACTTTTAATAACTGCTCAAGAGAGAGATTTAACCAGCACACTTCTTGGCCTATTCAAGCAGGGCATGGTTGTATAGGTTGTTCTGAGCCTAATTTTTGGGATACTATGGGACCTTTTGAAGAGCCTATGGCTAGTCGTAAATTTGATACCGTTTTTGGTTTGGGTGCGGATAGTGTTTCAGATAAAATCGGTATAGGTGTGCTTACACTCACAGGCGTTGCTATAGCAGCACACGCAGTTATATCTTCCATGCAAAAAGATAAGGAATAAAAATGAGTCAAAAAATAATCGTAGATCCTATTACAAGAATTGAAGGGCATTTAAGAGTTGAAGTTGTTGTTGATGATAACAATGTGGTAAAAGAAGCTTATGCGGGCTCTACTTTGTGGCGTGGTATTGAAACCATAGTAAAAGGGCGTGATCCAAGAGATGCGGGTTTTATGACGCAAAGAATTTGCGGAGTTTGTACTTTTTCACATTATAAAGCAGGTATAGTTGCTGTTGAAAATGCTTTAGGTATTACTCCGCCTTTAAATGCGCTTTTAACAAGAACTTTAATGAATGCGGCTTTATTTTTACACGATCATATTGTGCATTTTTATCAACTTCATGGGCTTGATTGGGCTGATGTGGTAAGTGCTTTAAGTGCTGATGTTAAAAAAGCAAGCGATGAAGCTTTTAAATACACTTCAAATCCTTATGCAACAGGTGTGGATAAACTTCTTGAAGTGCAACAAAGACTTAAAACTTTTGTAGATAAAGGAAATTTAGGACCTTTTGCTAATGCGTATTATGGTCATCCAACTTATCGTTTAAGTCCTGAGCAAAATTTAATCGTTCTTTCTCACTATCTAGAATGTTTAAGAATTCAAAGAATCATTGCTCAATGTATGGCGATTTTTGGAGCTAAAAATCCACATCCACAAAGCTTAACCGTTGGTGGTGTAACTTGCGTTATGGATTTACTCGATCCTGCAAGAATGGGTGAATATATGGTTAAATTCCAAGAAGTGCAAGACTTTGTTAATCGTGCGTATTATCCTGATCTTGTGATGGCAGGAAAAGCTTATGCACATGAAGCAAGTGTTTTAAATGATATAGGGGTAAATAATCTTTATACCTTTAAAGAATTCCAAATCGGAAGAGATGAATGGCTTTTTGAAAGTGGTATTATCAAAAATGGAGATTTAAGCAAGGTTTATGAAGTAGAAGAAGATAAGATTACTGAAGAGGCAACTCATTCTTGGTATGCAGACAATGAACCTTTACATCCTTATGATGGCAAAACAAATCCAAATTATACAGGACTTGTAGATGGAGAAAGCGTAGATCATCATGGAAATAATGTCCATTCTAAAGTGTTTGATACTAAGGGTAAATATAGCTGGATTAAAGCTCCACGCTATGAAGGAAATCCTATGCAAGTAGGACCTTTAGCAAATGTCGTTGTAAATTATGCTAAAGGTAATCAAAATGTTGTTCCTGTGGTAGATGAGTTCTTAAAAGAAACAGGACTTCCTTTAAATGCTGTATTTAGCACACTTGGAAGAACAGCTGCTCGTTGTATTGAAGCAAAAATCGTTGCAAATAATGCTTTAAAAGCGTTTAATAATTTAGTTGAAAATTTAAAAGTAGACCAGAGTACTTGTGCTCCTTATGTGATCGATAATTCTAAAGAATACAAAGGACGCTATATGGGGCATGTGCCACGCGGAACATTAAGCCATTGGTGTAGAATTAAAAATGGTGTTATTGAAAATTGGCAAGCTGTGGTGCCTTCTACTTGGAATGCAAGTCCAAAAGACGCAAATGGCGTAGGTGGAAGTTATGAGCAATGTTTGATAGGACTTAAAATCGCTGATGTAAAACAACCACTTGAAATCATTAGAAAAATTCACTCTTATGATCCTTGTATTGCTTGTGCGGTGCATGTAATGGATACTAAGGGCAATAATCTAAGTGAATATAAAGTGAATGTCAATTTATAAGGAGGCTTTCATGCAAAACAAAGAAGAAAAATTGCAAAGAAAAGCTGAATATGAATTTAGCATAGGTTTGCGTTTAACGCACTGGGTAAGAGCTATTGCTATAGTGATTCTTATTGGCACAGGGTATTATCTTTCCTATGTGTTCCAAAGCCCTATTAGTAACGGTGAACCCGTAAATTTTATGCAAGCAAAATACCGCTTAGTACATCAAGCGGTGGGTTTTGTTTTAATCGCTTGTATTATTTTTAAAGTATATTTGTTTTTCTGCGATAAGGTAAGCGCAAAAGAACGCAGAAGTGTATGGGATATTTTTAATATCAAATTATGGATAGAACAAGTAAAATTTTACATTTTCTTAGGAAAACATCCGCATTTAAAAGGGGTTTATAATCCTTTGCAATTTGTAACTTATTTTTTCTTTTATCTTGTGATATTAGGTATCATTCTTACAGGGCTTATTCTTTATACTCATACTTACCATGAGGGCTTAGGTGGGCTTTTATATCATATTTTAAGACCGCTTGAAGCTGCAATGGGCGGTTTGGCCGATGTAAGAACTTATCATAGAATTTTGATGTGGGTAATTATGATTTTTGTGCCAGTACATATTTACATGGCGATTTTTAACGCAGTAAAAGGTAAAGATGGTGCTATGGATGCTATTATTAGCGGATATAAATTTGTAAAAGAAGAACAGCATTGAAATTCTTAGTCCTTGGAATAGGTAATATCATGTTTGCGGATGAAGGCTTAGGCGTTCATCTTTGCAAACAACTTGAAAAAAACTACAAATTCACTCATTCTGAATTTACTTTAGATTTTGTTGATGGTGGAACTTTGGCTTTGCAGCTTAGCTATATCATCGCTCGATACGATAGACTTATCGTTTTAGACTGTATAGAAGCGCAAGGTGCGAGTATAGGAGATGTATTTTTCTTTCCTTATGATGCTATGCCTAATAAAATTAGCTGGAGTGGAAGTGCCCATGAAATAGAAATGCTTCAAACCTTACAATACATGGAACTTGCAGGAGATTTGCCTAAAACACACATCTTAGCTTGTGTGCCAAAGCGTATTGAAGCGATGAGTTTTAAGCTTTCAGATGAGCTTATACAAGGAGCTAAAATCATGGAAAAAACTTTACTTGATTTTTTAAGCAAGGAAGGTTTTGCTTATGAAAAGATTGCGGATTTTTCTTTGCAAGAATTAGCCGATATTTCTTATAAAAATTACTAAATTTTTGTTCTAAAATTCATAGCTTTATTTAAAGAGATTAAATCCACATTTTCTAAATTTACACCACTTGGAATTCCTTGAGCGATTTTACTAAAAGTTAGGTTTAAGCCTTTAAATTTATCCTCTATAAAAAAGATGGTTGCATCAGAATTAATGCTATGTGTCAATGCAAAAATGAGCTCAGAGATATTTAGCTTAAGTATGATTTGCTTTAGTTTTTCAAGTTTTTCTTCATTTAACTCATCTAAAACAAAATATAGCCCATTGTAACTTTGACTCTCTTCGAGTGTTAGTATATCTTTTGGGCTTTCAACTATACATAAAATGTTTTTATTTCTTTCTTTATCGCTACAAATTTCGCAAAGCTCATTTTCGCTTAAAGCACCGCATTGCTCACAAGGTTTTATAAAGCGGATAGCATTTTCTATATTGTGTGCGAGTTTCATACCATCGATTTGATTATTTATGCAAAGGTGATAAGCAAGCCTTATGGCGGTTTTTTTTCCTATGGTAGGTAAATTTGCAAAACTTTCAACAAGTTCATTGAATTTTTCCAGGCCTTTTACCATTATTTTTCTTTATCTCCAAAGAAAATTTTAAAGCAATGCTTTCCATCATCATAAAAATAAATCAAATCAAAATTATGCAGTTTACATACCTCTGAAACTATATAAAGTCCTAGTCCCATACCTTTGACTTGATTGTGTTTTTCTCTTGTAAAAGCTTCAAGATAATGCTCTATAGGCTCTGCTAAAGGTTTGCCTGGATTTTTAATGGTAAAACATTCTTTACAACAAAAAAGCTCACAAGTGCCATTGTTTGAGTATTTTAAGGCATTATCGATAAGATTTTTTAAAATTACAGAGAAAATTTCCATATCAACATTGATTAAAGCGTCATATCTTATATCGACTTTTACAACTTTATTAAAATCATCTATCATAAGGTGTTCTTTAGCTTCTTCAAGTATAGTGCTAAAACGACTAGGTTTAAAGTGTAAGTTGTAGTTTTTTGAAAATAAATTTTCGATTTTGGCAAATTCATTGATCAAAGAATCCATGCGTAAAAATATAGCGATAAGTCTTTCTTTTTGTCTGTCTTCTTTGATCATTTCAGAAATGATTCTCCCTTTTCCTATAGGGGTTTTTAACTCATGCATGATTGTTCTTAGGAAAAGTTGTCTTGATTGAATTAATTCTTGGTTTTTCTTGAAAGCTTTTTGAAATTCAAAGGCGATCTTGCCTACTTCATCTTCTTGATAGTCTAGAAAATCAGGTTGTTCCCCATTTGCAACTTCGGCAACTTGTCTTCTTAATTTTTTTAAAGGTTCTAAGGATTTTAATACAGAAAAATACATAAAAACAACCAACAAAGAAAAAGAGAAAAATCCTATCAATAAAAGATTATAAACCCTATCACTAGTATTTTCTTCATACAAGCCATCAAAATCTTTACATTGAACATCAAAATAAAGATTGCTATGATATTTTAAAGAAGAAAGAGTACAAAGCTCTCCGCCTGCTTTAAAAAGTGATTGTCCATTATTTCTTATAGCTTTTACAAGATTGGGATTTTGTATAGCGTTAAAACCGCTGTTTCCAAGATAAGCTCCTATTTCAACACCTGAAGTGTTTTCATAGGAGATGAGTAAATTTTTTATAAGATTTTCTTGTTTTAAACTTTCTTCTTCATTATAGGTATTCCCTTCTATTTTTAAAAGAACGATAAAAAGCACACAAACCAAGAAAAAAGTAACAACAAATAAAATAATCAGTTTGGTATGAATAGAATAATTTTTTGTCATCCTATCAGTTTATATCCTATACCTCTAACAGAAAAAATATGTTTTGGAGATTTTGAACTATCTCCTATTTTTACCCTTAAGCGACCGATGATAACATCAAGGCTTTTAGAATCTTTATCTTTTAGATTTTTACAGCGACTTACAAGCTGTTCTCTTGAAACACTATATCCGTGTTGTTGGATAAGGTATTCTAAAATTTCAAATTCAGCAGGAGTAAGTGTTAAAACCTTATCTTCATAGGTGATCTCATGTCTTCTTTCATCAATTTTGAAAGCAGAGTTAATATTTTCATTATTAGTGTGTTCAACTCTTTTTGTGCGACGAATAAGACTCATAATCCTTGCATACATTTCTTTTGGATCGTAAGGCTTTGGTAGATAATCATCAGCACCGATTTGAAGCCCCACAACTTTATCGCTTAAGTCACCTCTAGCCGATGAGATGATAATAGGAATATTGCTTTTTTGTCGGATTTCTCTACAAACTTCAAGACCATCAATTCCAGGTAAAGTTAAATCTAAAATCAGACAATCATAGCCTTGAATACCCACATTTAAAGCACTTTTAGGATTTTCAAAATTTGTGATTTTAATATTAAATTGCGCTAAATATTCAGATAATAATTGTGCAAAGTCAGGATCATCTTCTATCATCAACACATTAATCATTCTAGTGTCCTTGTAAATTTTTATGTAGTCTTTAAAATCTTTACATAATTTTATTTAAAATTTGATAAATTATTGATTTTATTTTTGCTAAAATTATATTTTTGAATTTTTAAAATTAAAATTCTAGTAAAATTTTAAATTTTTTAAAGGAATAATGTGGAAATAAGTTATTATGAAATTCTTGAAATCACGCAAAATGCTGATAAAGAAACCATAAAAAAAGCCTATAGAAAAATGGCTTTAAAATATCATCCTGATAGAAACCAAGGTGATAAAGAAGCAGAAGATAAATTCAAGCTTGTTAATGAAGCCTATGAAGTTTTAAGCAATGATGAAAAGCGAGCTATTTATGATAGATACGGAAAAGATGCTTTAAAAGGCGGTGGATTTGGTTCTAGTAGCTCAGGTTTTGGTGGTTTTGAGGATTTAGGAGATATATTTTCTAGTTTTTTTGGAGAAGGCTTTGGCTCATCGCGTCGTAGAAAAAGTTCAAATGATGAGAAAATCCCTTCAGATTTTATCGTTAATTTAAAATTAAGTTTTAAAGAAGCGGTTTTTGGTTGTAAGAAAAATATAGACTTTACTTATAAATGCTCTTGTAAAACTTGTAATGGAACAGGGGCTAAAGATGGAAAGCTTCAAACTTGTCCAAAGTGTCAAGGTAGAGGACAGGTTGGGGTTTCTCAAGGTTTTATCACTTTTGCACAAACTTGCCCTGATTGTCAAGGAATTGGAGAAAAAGCTAGTGAAAAATGTAGTGATTGTAAAGGTTTGGGTTATAATGAAAGCAAAGATAGTGTCGAGCTTAATATCCCAGAAGGTGTAGATACAGGTATGAAGCTTCGTGTCAATGCTAAAGGTAATATCTTAAAAAATGGTACTAGAGGGGATATGTATGTTAAGATCATCGCCGCTGAAGATGATACTTTTATCAGAGATGATGATGATATATATATAGAATTTCCAGTGTTTTTTACTCAAGCTATCTTAGGAGAGAGTATAAAAGTACCCACCATACGCGGTGAAGCGACCTTAAATTTACCAAAGGGTGCTAAAGATGGACAAAGATTTGTTCTTGAAAAAGAAGGGGTAAAAGATGTTCATAGTTCTCGCATGGGAAATCAAATCGTTCAAATTTCTATCAAATTCCCAACTTCTTTAAACGATGAACAAAAAGAACTTTTAGAAAAACTAAGTGAAAGTTTTGGCATCAAAGATGGTATGCATCAAGAGCAAAAAGGGCTTTTTGAAAAAATCACTAATTGGTTTAAGTCTTAATTTTCCTAAAGCGTTTTAGCTTGGGAAAATTTTTTATATAAATTTAAGTTTTAAAAATCAGGCATAAAAAAAGGCGGAGCAAAACCCCGCCTTGAAGTTAGACTTGAAAGCTTCTTAGAATTTGTAAAGAGCTTGAAGTCTTACAGTGCTATGATCAGCACTTTCATTAGTGTTTACACCTTGATCTAGGTTCACATAAGAATAGAATGCTGAGAAGTTAAGTTTTGGAGAGTATTTGTAATCTACTCTTGCAACAGCTTCAAGTTTTTTACCACCACCTAAATGATTAGCAGCTTCTGTTTTTGTTCCACCATATACGAAGTCAGCACCAACGCGAACTGTTTCGTTGAAAGTATATCCACCAGTTACATAACCGAAGATATTTCTACCAGTATCACCATTTAGTCTTGAACCAGTAGTATAGAAAATTTCCTCACCTGCAAGTAAAGAACCAAGATTACCTTGATCTTCGATTACAACTGTAGAAGCTTTTTCTTTATCACCGTAGTATAAACCACCAAGGCTAGCATCCCAACCATTTACTTCAATGCTACCTTTTAAAGCAAATAAATTGCCATTAGCGTGTGTTGTATCATCAAGTTCGCTATCAAGGCTATTTCCTAAGTAAGCACCTTCAAGTGTCCAGTTGATTCCATCAAAGATAGTTGTACTATAAGCTGCATCTACAGCATAGAAGAATGCTACTTGATCCCAGTAAGCTAACCATAATTGTGGGTTGAATTGTCCGCCAGCAAGATCATAAGAACCTACAGCAGCAGCACCGTAAAGATTTCCTACTGAATCTACTTTAAAAGGAGCTTGATTTGGTGTTGCTGTTGAAGTATTACTATGTCCTAATAAATCTGCACCTTGCTCTGCAGCCATGAAGCTATCTACGGCAAAAGCAGCTAGAGTTAAACCATCGATGCTATTATTTACTACTTTAACACCTGTTCCAACTAAACCATCAATAGCGTTATCCGTCCAGATAAGGTTTAATTGTTGTTTACCAGCGATTACACTTGTAGCAACATCTTCATTTGTATAAGTTAAGTATAATTGACGAACAAAAAGTCCTTTTTCGGCATTTGTTACGTTATCAACACCAGTGCCACCATCAACAGCGTTGTAGTCAAACTGAATGAAAGCTTTGAAGTTATCAGCTATAGCAGCACCGAAGTTAACTTGTGCTCTATATTTGTGATCTTGTTTGTTGTTGTTTAAATTTGAGTTGTTAACGAAATTTTTATCAAAATTACCTGTATCGTATCTGTATCTTAATACACCTGATACATCAACATCTTTGATCGCTTCTTCAAGTGGAGTAGCGTTAGCTGCTGAAAAAGCACCTGCAGCAAGAGCTGCAACTAAACTAAGTTTAACTAGTTTCATGAGAATTCTCCTTGTCAAAAATTAATAAAACATTGTAATTGTAGCACATAAATTTGGAGTTTTTTCTTAAGAAGCGCTTAAAATAGTAAAAATTTTAAATCCGAAGGATAAAAACATCTAAAGAAAAGCCTAGCTAAAGGGATTTAAGCTAGGCGTGTAATTTTAAGGAGTTTTTCTTATGAATGTTTTTCGGTTCGTTTAGAAGTATAAGCCTAAAAAGTAAACGAGAAGTAATATATAGTTGTTTTAAATTATTTTGATAAAAAAACAAGTAAATTTTTACAAGCTAGGGATAAAATTTTATAAGTTTCATCAAAATTCCCGCTATACCAAGGATCAGGGACTTCATCGTAGTTTAGACTAGGACTAAAATCAGTGATTTTTAAAACTTTGTTTTGGGTGTTGGTGAAGTTTTTTAAAACATTTTTGAAGTTAGAATTGTCCATGGTGATTAAAAAATCGCTTTCATCGCAAAGCTTTTGAGTGAGTTTTTTGCTTGTGAAGTTTTTGTGTTCTATGTTAAGTTGAGCAAGTTTGTTTTTGGTGCCATAGTGCATACCTTCTCCATCGTGTTCTCCTGAAGTTCCAGCACTGCTTATAAAAAATTCTTTTTCTAAATTTGCTTTTTTGACAAGATCTTTCATGATAAATTCTGCCATAGGCGAACGGCATATATTGCCTAAGCATATAAAGAGTATTTTTTTCATTTTTATCCTTGAGTTTTAATTAAAAATTATAAAAAATATCATACAATAAATCCATGGAAAATTTCAATAGAACTTTGCTTGTGTGTTGGTTTGGTGTTTTTACCACAAGTATGGGGCTTAGTCAAATCGCTCCGATTTTGCCTTTTTATATCAAAGAACTAGGACATGTTGATACGAGTGAAATAGCGTTTTACTCAGGGCTTGCTTTTGGGATCACTCCACTTTTTATGGCTGTTTTTTCACCTTTGTGGGCTTTTTTGGGTGCAAAGTATGGTTATAAAAATATGCTTCTTCGTGCAAGTTTTGGGATGTCGGTTTTAACCTTATGGCTTAGCTTTGCTCATAGTGCTTTAGAAGTAGTTTTTGTGCGGGGTTTAACAGGGATAATTTCAGGTTTTACTTCTGCTGCTGTTGTGTTTATCGCTGTGATAGCACCTAAAGAAAAAGTGGCTTATGCTTTAGGAACTCTTTCTACGGCTTCTATAAGTGGAAGTTTGCTTGGGCCTTTGTTTGGTGGCTTTGTGGCTGAATTTTTTAGTATTAGTACGGTTTTTGATATGGTGGCTTTTTTGATCGCTTGTTCTTTTGTGACGATTTATTTTTTCATCCATGAGAGAAAAATTCAAAAAGAGGCGAAGAAAAATACTCAAAAAGTGAAAGAAAACAAAACCCTTATTATCGTTCTTTTTATCACTACTTTTGTGATACAATTTGGTACTTTTGGAGTGATGCCGATTTTAAGTATCTATGTTGAGCAAATTCATCAAGGTGGAAATTTGGCTCTTTGGGCGGGTATAGTAGTGGCTGCAAGTGGGATTAGCAATCTTTTTTTCGCACCAAAACTTGGAAAAATCGCCGATAAGATAGGGCCTAGTAAGATTATTTTTGGAGCTTTGATATTTTGTGGAATTTGCTTTTATTTGCAGGCTGTAGTAAGTAATGTTTATACGCTTATTTTCGTGCGTTTACTTATAGGTGTAGGACTTGGAGGGCTTTTGCCTTGTGTGAATGCCTTGCTTAAAAAAAGTGTGAGTGCTAAAAATTTAAGTGTGATTTTTGGTTTTAATCAAACTTGTCAATTTTTGGGAAATTTTTGTGGAGCTTTTGGCGGAGGGATTATGGCTTCACATTTTAGCGTGGAATTTGTTTTTACTTTTGTGTGTTTGATTTTTATCATTAATGCTTTTATTTTCTTAGCGTTTGAGAAAAAATATATCTTTTCAAATCAAGGTTTATAAATTTAGAAAGGTTTAAAATGGAAATGATTTTATTTGTTTTAGTGATGATTTTACTTGTACTTTTGTTTGTAGTGCTTTTTAGGCAGTATAAAAGCCCTAAAATAGAAGAAAAAAGCACGCAAAGTTTTAGCGATATCATGCAGCTTAAATCCATAGGAGAATTAAGTGTTTTTCAAGTTTTTAGTAAAGAGATTGTTACTAAAAAAGATAGCGCTTTTAATGGAATTTGGAAAAATCTTTTAGGATGGTCTTTGAGTGAAAGACAGATTGCTTTGATTTTTGAATTTGAGATCACTTTCTTGTATGATTTAAGGGATAAAAACTTTGATATTTTGCCTTTAGGGGACGATGCTTATAAGATCATCATGCCAGAGTGTAGATACAAACACAGCATCATAGATATGAAATTTTATGATGAAAAAAATGCTAAATTTTTACCTTTTTTACTGCCTGATTCTATCAATAGTACGGGGATTAGTTTTAGCGAAAGTGATAAAAACAAACTCATAAAAGAAGCCAAAGATGAGGTTAAAGACTTGTCTTTAAATCTTATCCAAAATTTAGAAAGCAAAATTCATAAAAGTGCTAAGGATACTTTAGAAGCTATTGCTAAAGGTTTTGGAGCTAAGAGAGTGGAATTTGAATTCAAGGATAACACGCAAAAGCTAGATATTAACTAGCTTTTTTCTTGTTTTACTTGGGGGTAATGCTTAGTTTGTTATTTTGTAAATTTTTTGATTATTTCATAGTTTTGTAAAAGCTGTTCAAAAGAAAAATTTAAATTTGCAGGAGAAGTTGAGGGTAGGGCTATGGCTTTTAAGCGAGGGTGGAATTTAATAAAAAATTTATAAGCACTTTGTCCAGTAGTAAAAATGGCTTGGATTTTGGTTTGAGAAAGGATCGGGCTTAAATCATTGGCTTTTGCATAACTTATAGTTTTATCATCTGAATTTTTTATCTTGCAACTTTGAAGTACATCCCAAAGAGCGATATGTTTTTTTCTTAAAAAGGCTTGTTGTTCTGTGATATTTTCTAATCTTACATCAAAAAGTGTTTCTAGTATAGGCCAAAAACGATTTCTTGGGTGTTGATAATAAAAGCCATCTTGTCTTGATTTTACCGAAGGAAAAGATCCTAAAATTAAGATTTTAGAATCTTTGTCAAAAAAAGGCTCAAAAGGATGAGTTAGAAATTCACTCACTCACACAAATCCACAGAAATTTTTCCGTTTTTAATTTCGCTGATTTTAACTTTTAAGCTTTGGTTTTCGCTTAAATTAAGATGCTTGCTTTTTGAACTATGCAATAAACCATCAACACCATTTTTAAGTTCCACAAAGGCTCCAAAAGGAGCGATTTTTTTAACAATACCTTGAAATTCTTGCCCAAGTTCAAAGCCTGATATATCTTTGTCTTTAGAGCCTTTTTTAGTTCCTTTTTGAGAGCTTGTGATGTTTATGATGTAGTCTTTTGCGGCTTTGATTTGTTCGTTTTGACTACCTGCTATTTTTACTTCACCTTTTTCGCGATCTAAGTCTATAGAAACGCCAAATTTTTCTACGATTTCTTTGATGGTTTTTCCGGCTTGTCCTATGATATCAACGATTTTTGAAGGATCAACGCTAAAAAGCTCAAGTTTAGGTAAAACTTCTTCATTGACTATGATTTCTTTGGCGGCTTCTTCCATGATATTTAGAATGTGAATTCTTCCTTCTTTGGCTTGGTATAAAGCTTGTTTTAGTATTTCTTGATCGATTCCACCTAGTTTTATATCCATTTGAAGAGCCGTAATGCCGTCTTTGCTTCCTGCTACTTTAAAGTCCATATCCCCATCATGATCTTCAAGTCCCATGATATCTGTTAAAACAGCATACTTGTTATCTTCAAAGATAAGCCCCATGGCTACTCCTGCAACAAGTTTTAAGCTTGGCACTCCTGCTGCTTTTAAGGCTAAAGATCCGCCGCAAACCGTTGCCATAGAACTTGAGCCATTGCTTTCTAAAATTTCACTGACTAAGCGGATTACATAAGGATAGTTTTCATCCACACTTGGATAAAGTGCTCTTTTGGCTAAATTTCCATGTCCTAGTTCTCTTCTTCCTGGAGCTTTGATAGGACTTGCTTCGCCTACTGAAAAACCTGGAAAATTATAATTTACCATAAAGCGTTCGCTTATAGGATTTTTTTCTGTAAGCAAGTCTATCATTTGAGCATCGTTTTCTCCGCCTAAGGTTGCAACCACTAGGGCTTGAGTTTGTCCACGAGTGAAAAGACAAGAACCATGAGCGTTTGGTAAGATGTTGGTTTCTATATTAATAGGACGCACTTCGTTTAAACTTCTACCATCAGCTCTTTTGCCTTCATTTAAAATTTGCTCACGAATAAGTTTGCGTTTGACTTTAGCTAAGGTATTTAAGACACTTTCTTCGCTCCACTCTTTAGCGATTTCAAGATTTGAAATTTCTTTAGCGATTTTATTTAGTTCGCTTGCTCTTTCGCTTTTTGCCATTTGGTTGATGGCTTCTTTGATTTGTTTTTGGAAATTATTTTCTATAAAAGCTAAAATTTCAGGATATTCAATCTCATTTTTTAGTTCGATTTGAGAATTTTTTTCGTGTTTGCTAAAGGCTTCTTCATAAGCATTTGAACCATTTAATATAGCTTTTTGAGCTAAATTTAGAGCTTCTAAAATTTCATCTTCGCTAAGTTCATTCATATTTTGTGAAGTGGTTTGAGTTAAAACATCAGCATAAGGAGCTTCGATAAAGATTTCATTTTCTTTTTGATCAGGTAAGGCTCTCATTTCTATCATCAAAAGCTCATCTTTTACACCTGCTACATAGAGATCTAGGGTGCTATTTTGAAGCTCTTCATTGTTTGGATTGAGTATGAAATTTCCATCTATCTTTCCTATACGCACACCACATACTGGAGCTTTCATAGGTATATCACTAAGATAAAGTGCCACGCTTGCGGCATTTAAGCTCATTACTTGCAAATCTACTTTAGGATCAGCTGAGAGAACCATCACAACGATTTGAGTCGGATAAGCATAGCCTTTTGGAAAAAGAGGGCGTAAGCTTCTATCAATAATGCGTGCTGTTAAGGTTTCTGCATCGCTTGGCTTGGTTTCTCTTTTGACATAACCACCAGGGATTTTTCCTGCGGCATAAGCTTTTTCGATGTATTGGACGGTTAGAGGTAAAAAATCTTCTTCAACTTGTTTTTCTTCTCTTGCAACTGTAGCTAGAACAACGCTTTTGCCTTGTCTCATTAAAACAGCACCGGCAGCTTGTTTGGCGACTTTGTCTATATTAAATATTTCTGTATTTTTGTTAATTTCTATGCTGTATTGCATTATTTTTCCTTTTTTACCAGATAATAAATTCGTAAAATTTTTTAAAATATTTAGCAAATTTCATCCTTTTTAAATTTTGTTTTCACTTTCTGCTAAAGAGAAATCGTATTTTACTCCTCCTAAAGGATAGAAGTTGAAAATAAAATAAACTCCGCTTTGATTTTTAGCTGTGATACCACCACTTGTAAGTTGTGGATCGATTCTTTCTCTATACATTAAAGAATAGTTCCAACATTTTCTTTGGTAGGTATAGCCAAGTTCCCACATGTTTGCATGAGCTCTTTGAGTATCAAACCAAATTCCACCAAATAAATTGTAATTAGGTGTGGCAATATAATTTGCTCTTGTACCAATAAAGCTATATTTTCCATACTCATCGTTTTGATAAGCATGAGAAAACATCCAATTAAATTTTGAATTTGTATTGACTTCTATTTGGCTGATGACATTGGTAAAGCGACTTTGTTCATAAGAGTAAAGCACTTCGCTGTTGAGATTGATGTTTTCATTAAAATAATAAGTTAAAAGATTTTCAAGTTCATAGAATTCATTTTGTTTATTGAGATAGTCAAGCGAAATTCTGTGTTTGAGTTTTTTTTGTCCTTCGTTGTTATAGAAATATTGCACAGCATAAAGACTTGTATGCTCGTTTTCTTTGTCGTATTCTTCAAGATAATCTTGCGTGATTTTACCTGATTTTGCTCCTGGCAAAACGTAATTCACCCCTAAATTTAAAGTATGAAAGAAATTTTCATAAGCTTTTGAAAGATCGGTGTAGAGATTAAAATCATGAGTGTTTCTGAAATAATGCTCATGGTTTCTTTCGGGATTGTTGCTATAATTTACAAAAGAAGCATAAAATCTTTCTGTAAAAGTAAAGTGTAAAAAGTCTCCAAAAAAAGCGTTGTGATACGAGATAGGCAAGTCTAAATTTAGCTCATTTGCATAAGAACCAGCAGGTCGGTAAAAATTATGAAATGAAGCATCAAATGAATAACGCAAGCGTTCATCAAAAAGGTTATTTAAAAATCTATGATATTGAAAGCTTGGATATTCTTGTAAGGTTGTATTGTTGCTAAGTTTAGATGTGTCGATATAATATCTTGCATAAGCTCCGTAAAAATTGTTTTCATCAGCTAAAAAATAATTGATTTTGGAGGTTACAAGCGAGTTAAGATCTCGATAATCCCTACTTCCTAAATTTAAATAATCCACATCGTTGAGATAGGTTGCATCTATCCATAGACCTTCTTGAAAATTATCACTGAGTAAAGATTTGATTAAATCATCTCTTGAGTATTTTAGTTCTATTCCATAGTGGGTTTGATTTTTCAAATTTTCATCGTGAAAATAGGAGCTATTTTCCCTAAAAGCACCAAAATTTAATTCTCCTGTTGAATATGGAGAATCAAGAAATCTTAAAGTAGAATAAAGTCCAAAACCACGGTTTGTTCGAATTTGTGGATCAAGTTCTAAATCCCAATTTTCTTGAGTGGCTATATAAATAGGTTGTTCATAGTATAAGCCTTCGCTACTTTTTAAAACGATTTTTGGGATTAAAAGCCCGCTTTGTCTATGAGTATCAGCGCTAAATCCAAAATAAGGTAGATAAAAAACTGGGGTATTTTTAACATATAATCTTGCATTGTAAAGATGAACAAAATTGGTTTCCCGGTTAAGCCAGCCTTTTGAAAAACGAATTTCCCAATCAGGATCTTCAACATTGCAGCTTGAAACTGCTGAAACTTTGCTTTCAAAGACTTTATCATTTAGATGGCTTGTTTTGCTTTGAAACCATACTTCAAGATTGTTATTGGAAAAGAAAAAATTACTAAAATCGGCTTGATTGGAATTTAGGTTGATTTTAGCATAATCAGAATGTGATCTTTCGTTTTGTCCCCTTAGGATATTAACATCGCCAAAAAGCTCAACATCTCCGGTTTTTTCATTGTAAATTGCTTTATTGGCAGTGATGAAATAAAAATCAGAAAAAATAATAACATCATTGTTCGCAGTAAGAATATCACCTTCTTTTTTTGCATCAAGAGCGTAAATATCAACTTGTGCTGCATTTAAAGCTATGCTAGTTCCTAGCAATAGGGAAAATTTACGCCACATCGACTACTATTGTCCTTGCTAGATAATCCTCCCAAGCTTTGCGTAAATCATTGCTTAAAGCCCAAGCAAATCCAAGCATAAACGCCATAGCACTAACTTGTCTTACGGCAGACCTGATGCAACTTTGAATGAGATTGGGTTTATCAAGAAGATTTTCATCCAAGATGATAATTTTGCATAATATTTTTCCCAAACTTGCCCCATAAAGATAAGTAAAAATTGCTTGATAACTAAAATGAAGCAAGATGAAGCCAAGGTAAAAATTTCCTACAATTTGAGTTGTTTCAAATAAATCTTTTGCTTGGATTAGACGATCATAAAAAATGATAAACACAATCAAAGAAATAACCATATCATCGATTAAAAAAGCTAGAACTCTTTTTCCAAAACTTGCTATTTTTAGATTTTCACGCTCTAAGCGGTCTTGTAAATTTTCTTTCATTTCAGAACCTGATGAGCGATGTCTTTTCTGTATTGTTTTCCTTTGAAATTTACATTATCACAAAGTTTATAAGCATTTTTTTGCGCTTCTTCTATACTTTTTCCTGTGCCAACGCAAACTAAAACTCTTCCACCATCAGCCATTAATTTGCCATCTTCTAGGCTTACTCCAGCATAAGAAATATGAGAGTTTTCAGGAATGTTATTTACGGTAATTTCACTTTTTGGTGAACTTTTGTAAGGATAGTTTTCACTCGCGCATACAACCCCTACTGCAAATTCTTTTTTGATTTTGATTTTTGAGTGTCTTAAGCGTCTTTGAGTAGCAGCTAAAATAAGCTCTAAAGGATCTTCGATTAAAGGCATTAAAACTTCACATTCAGGATCGCCAAAGCGAACGTTAAATTCTAATACGTAAGGTTTATTTCCAACGATCATAGCACCTATAAATAAAACACCACAAAATTCCGCTCCTTCTTTTTTCATACCTGCTAAAGTTGGTAAAATAATATCTTTTTGAACTTTTCTAAGCAAGCTTTCATTCGCCAAAGAGCTAGGAGCGTAAGCACCCATTCCACCAGTATTTGGCCCTTGATCATTATCGAGTAATTTTTTGTGATCTTGTGCTGCAGGAAGTAAAACAAAATCATTGCCATCACATACTGCAAAAATGCTTAATTCATAACCATCTAAAAATTCTTCAATTACAACGAGTTTTCCAGCATCTCCAAAGCTTTCTCCGCTCAGCATTTTAGCTGTTTCTTCTATGGCTTCTTCATGAGTTTTAGCTATGATAACACCTTTTCCTGCGCAAAGTCCATCGGCTTTTACTACTATAGGAGGGGTTAAACTATATATAAAATTTTTTGCTTTTTCAATGTCATTTGTGTTTAAAAATTTGGCTGTTTTGATACGGTATTTTTTAAGAAAGCTTTTCATAAAAGATTTTGAGGTTTCAAGCATTGCAGCAGCTTTACTTGGCCCAAAAATAGCAAGTCCTTGTTGTTTAAAAATATCTACAACCCCTTCAGCTAAAAAACTTTCACTTCCTACTATACAAAGATCAAAACCTTTTTCTTTTGCATAGGTTGCTAAAACTACTGGATCTTTTAGGTTTAAATTTGTTCCAAGACTTTCGGTAGCGCCATTTCCAGGAGCAAAATAAAACTCTAAATTTTTGTCTACTCTTCTTAAGGCTAAAGCAATAGAATATTCTCTTGCACCACTACCCAAAATCATTATTTTCATTTATATCTCCTTTTAAACCCAAACAGCCGTTTAACAAAGATTGACCCCAAAAAGTCAAAGAAAACCGCTAGGTAATTTTTAAAGGCTGCAACTTCTCACTTTTTTCAAAGCTCAAACGATGCCACAGAACACGGTAAATCACACAATCGCAGTTAATAAAAATGTGTTGGATCACTTTAAATACTACAAACTGTTTAGGCAAGGAAATTATAACTTAATTTAGCTTAAATTTCTATGTCTTAAATCAGTTTAAATTTGGTTTTTCCTGATTTGTCAAAATGCTTTCCTTGTAAAATAATATCGGCAACATTTTCCCAAACATGTTTTTCATCAATATAGACTATATCAAAGGTGTTATCACGCATTAAAGATTGATAATTTACTTTTTTGGGTGCGTATTTTACTAAATAATACGGATTTTGTGAAAAGTTTTCAATTTTTAATTTGCATAATAAATCTAAATCCGATGTGACAACTAAAAATTTTTTTCTTTGTTCTTTTGTGATTTTTTGAATATACACTAAAAGTTTTTGATCAAAAGGATTTAGAGCGGATTTATTTAAGCGACTTAAGTAATGTTCTGCAAAAGAAAGAGAACAGAAAGAATTTTCTATATTACTCATAGTAAAATAAGAATTTTTAACCCCTGATGATTTTAAAGATAAGTGCCAAATTTTGACATCCATTATGGTTGCACATAGATTTAAACCTGTGACAATTTTTTTAAAGAGTTTTTCTCGTGAAAGTTTAAAAGCATTTTCGAAAATATTGTAATTTTTCTTATAAAAATCTTCCCTTATAGCATCAAGTCTTTTTAGTGTTGTTCTGTAGTATTCTGCTTCTTTTTGTAGTTTAGCCAATCTTTCTTGTCGTGCTTTAAGTTTTTCAGGGTCTGCATCGGTCGCATTGCTTTTAAGATTTATTTCAGATTGTAAAGTTTTCATTTGTGCTTCAAGTGAGGCTAGACGATTTTTTCTTGTATCTATGGTGGCTACTAAAGCTTGGTAATGACACTGCAAAGATAAAAAAGTTTCGTTAAAAATTTTAGTGATATTTGGTTTTTGATCAGCCATCATTTGCTTATACGAATTCTCTAAATGCATCATGATGCTTTTTAATGCGCTAAATTGGGTTTGGTCTATGCTATTATCCATAAAAATTAAAGTATCATAAGCTTTAAATAAAAATCTTTTAAGTATAAGATAATCAAGTATACAAGGAATTTCCTTTTCATCTTGTAGATTGGCTTGAAGCGTTTCTACGGATAAAATTTCATGGGCAAAATATTTTTGTATAGCTTGAGGTATAGTAAAAGAAAGAGGAATTTTTTCTATAGTGTCAAAGTCTGTTGTTCTATAGAGTTCTGTTATATAAGCACTTCTTCTTGAGTTTTGCAAGTCTTCTAATTCATCATCATTATCAGTTTTCCAAAAATCATGCTCAGTGATAAAATCCCCTTCTTTGAATTCTTGAAATTTTGAAGGTTTTATACCTGTTATGGTTTTGCTTGTTTGAACGAGTTTGCCGTCTTCTGCTTTTTTTTCGCTAGAAAGAGTTCTAAATTCCACAAGCATACCAACACTTGGCATACTTTTTTTATCATTCCAAATTTGGCGATTAAAGTCAAAAAAGGTATTTGCTGAGTTTGTAACGGTTCCACGTCCTGTAGAATCCATATAAATAGCTATTTTTCCATGCATATTTCTTCCTTGAAATTTCTTAAATAAATTCTAGCCTTATTTTTATAAAAATTTTATATTAAAAATAAGAGCTAGAAAAAATGGATTATTCCCATTCTATAGTTGCAGGTGGTTTGCTTGAGATATCATAAACAACGCGATTTATACCTTCTACTTCATTGATGATACGGCGACTTATGTTTTCTAAAATTTCGTAAGGTAAATGCGAGAAGGTAGCTGTCATACCATCACTTGCATCTACAACGCGTATACAAACTGCATTATCATAAGTGCGGTTATCCCCCATAACTCCAACGCTTTTAACATTTAAAAGTACGCAAAATGCTTGCCAAGTTTTATCATACCAACCTGTACTTTTAAGTTCCTCAAGTAAAATTACATCAGCCTTGCGTAATAGTTCTAAGCTAGCGCGATTTACTTCTCCCATAATGCGTATAGCAAGACCTGGCCCAGGGAAAGGATGACGATAAACTACTTCTTTGCTAAGTCCAAGCTCAAGTCCTAAGGCACGCACTTCATCTTTAAAAATTTCTTTTAAAGGCTCTATGAGTTTAAGATTCATTTTTTCAGGTAAGCCCCCTACATTATGATGGCTTTTAATGGTTTTGCTTGAACCTACAACAGAACTTTCTATGATATCAGTATAAAGTGTGCCTTGAGCAAGATATTTTACATCTTTATGTTTTTTTGCTTCTTCTTCAAAAACTTCTATAAAGGTATTTCCTATGATTTTTCTTTTTTGTTCAGGATCTGTGACATTAGCTAAGCGACTTAAGAAAATTTCACTTGCATCAATGCTGATGAGATCGATGCCTAAAGTGTTTTTAAACATAAATTCAACTTGTTCTTTTTCTCCACTTCTTAAAAGTCCATTATCTACAAAAACTACTATAACTTGCTCTTTTATAGCACTAGCTAAAAGTGCAGCAACTACGCTACTATCTACTCCGCCACTTACAGCACAAAGCACTTTATCATTGCCTACTTCTTCACGGATTTTTTCTGCTTGAGTTTTTGCAAAAGAACCCATATTCCAAATACTTTCACAATTGCAAGCATATTTAGCAAAATTTTTTAAGATATTTTTGCCAAATTCGCTGTGTTGTACTTCTGGGTGAAATTGTAGAGCAAAGAATTTCTTATCTTCGTTTCCAAAAACACAAAAAGGGCTATTTTCACTTGTGGCTAAAACTTCAAAACCTTGAGGTAAATTTTCTACTTTATCAGAATGACTCATCCAAACGGTTTGTTTTTTTGGAAGATTTTTAAACAAAGCGTTATCTTTTTTAATTTCTATGTTTGCTTTGCCGTATTCTTTATGTCCTGCAGGTGCTACTGTAGCTTTGTAATGATGTGCCATAAGTTGCATACCATAACAAATTCCAAGAACAGGTAGATTTAAGTCAAATATACCTTTATCGCAAAAATACGCATCAGTTGCATATACACTTGCTGGACCTCCACTTAAAATAATACCTTTTGGTTCTTTCGCCTTAATATCAGCTAAGCTTACATTAAAAGGTAAAATTTCTGCATAAACTCCTTGTTCCCTTAAGCGTCTTGCTATAAGCTGAGTGTATTGAGAGCCAAAGTCTAAAACTAAAATATCTGCTTTTTTCATTATTTACCACCTATGTAATTGTTCGTATTTTTTAATGGTTTTTACTGAACCATTTTGTTCATAGCTTGTGTATTGAGGGTTGCCT
This sequence comes from Campylobacter sp. CFSAN093259, assembly GCF_012889985.1. Taxonomy (NCBI): domain Bacteria; kingdom Pseudomonadati; phylum Campylobacterota; class Epsilonproteobacteria; order Campylobacterales; family Campylobacteraceae; genus Campylobacter; species Campylobacter sp. CFSAN093259. The sequence goes on along the minus strand of NZ_CP040617.1, from coordinate 1,216,598 downwards.
TTATATCCGCAAGCACAGAAGAAAATTAAGAAAAGAAATGCTAAAATCATCTTATGGGAAAAAGAAATAATATTAAGATGACTAAAAATGCTAGTGCTGTTATTAATGAATTGATGGATAAACCTCATTATAAGCCTTTAAAAACCTTATTTTTTTGCAAAGATTTTTTAAGTTCTTTTCCGCTTGCTAAGCAACGTTTGATTGCTAAAATTTATGTAAAAAATCATATTTTAAATATAATAACCTTACATCCAGCAGCTTATCAAGAATTAAATCATGATGATAGCAAAATTTATATTAAATTTCTCATAAAAGCATATGGACAGAAATATCCTTTAAGTGGATTTGTTGATATAAAAGATATAAAAATCTTTTCTCAAAAATACACTTATGCGGCAAATAAAAACAAAAATGATGAAAAACTCTCTAAAAATTCTTATTTGGAGCTTTCTAAGGGTGAATTTAAAAATTGCTTTAAAGATAAAAAATTATTTAAAAAATTTGAAGATTTAAGAGAGCTTATAAAAAAAGGTTCTAATCTTGACTAAAGAGAATTTAGAAAATGAGTTAAAAACTCTTCCTAATAGCACTGGCGTTTATCAATACTTCAATCAAGAAGGAAAGCTTTTATATGTAGGCAAGGCTAAAAATCTTAAAAATCGTGTCAAATCTTATTTTGCCTTTACTCCAAATTTACATGCAAATCCAAGAAATTCTTTAAGAATTCAAAAAATGATTGAAGAAACAGTGCATTTGGAATTTATTGCTACTAATTCAGAGGCTGATGCTTTGATTTTAGAAAATTCTTTTATCAAACAACTGCATCCAAAATATAATATTTTGCTAAGAGATGATAAAACTTATCCTTATATTTATGTGGATTTTGAAGAAGAATTTCCACGCTTTGAGATCACTAGAAAATTAGTAAAAAAAAGCAAAATTAAATATTTTGGCCCTTTTTTTAAAGGCGCTAGAGAGCTTTTAGATGCGCTTTATTTATACTATCCTTTAAAGCAAAAAGCAAGTTGTAAATCCCCTTGTATTTTTTATCAAATTTCTCGTTGTCTTGCGCCTTGTGATAAACTCATCAGCAAAGAAAAATACCTTGAAATTTTAGATGAGGCTATACACGCACTTTTAAATCCTAGTGTTTTGCTTAAAAACTTAGAAAAACAAATGCTTGTTTTAGCACAAAATGAAAATTACGAAGAAGCAGCTAAAGTAAGAGATCAGATTGCAATGATTAAAGATTTGGAAGTTAAGGTTGAAATAGATATTGCAAAATTAGAAGATTTTGAAGTATTTGCTTTAGCTTTTAAAAATTCCATGCTTTCAACCTTGCGTTTTGTGGTGCAAAATGGAAAAATTATCAGTGCAAATTCTAAGATTACTCCTATAAAAAATGATATACAATGGGATAAAAATGAAATTTATAAGCAACTGATTTTAGAAAATTTTAGCATGGATATTCCTTTGCTTGCAAATGTTATTTATGTTTATGAAGAATTTGAAGATAGAGTGCTTTTAGAAGAAATTTTAAGCCAAAGGTTTGATAAAAAAATCAGTATTAAAATCCCTAAAATAGGAGAAAAAAGAAGAATTTGTGATTTGGCTTTTCAAAATGCCCTTTTAAATATAGAAAAAGAGCAAAAAAATCATGATTTTACTATACAAAAAGAATTAAAGTTTTATTTTGAGCTTGAAAATTTACCAAATGATATAGAAATTTTTGACAATTCTCATTTGCAAGGCGTGGCAAATGTTGGAGCTATGGTAACTTATAGAATAAATTCTTGGGATAAGTCAAAATATAGAAAATTTCATTTAAAACATAAAAATGACTATGATCAAATGCGTGAAGTTTTAACGCGTAGGGCTTTGGACTTTGATAAAATACCTCCTCCTGATTTATGGCTTATAGATGGGGGAAAGGCTTTGCTTGATTTGGCTAAAGAAATCATTGTAAGTAGTGGGGCAAATGTCGATATTTTAGCTATTTCAAAAGAAAAAATCGATGCAAAAGCACATAGAGCTAAAGGGGGTGCTAAGGATAAAATTCATTCCTTAAAAGGAGAATTTAATCTAAGTATTAACGATAAAAAACTACAATTCTTACAGAAATTAAGAGATGAAGCACACCGTTTTGCTATTAGCTTTCATCAAAATACTAAGAAAAAACAGGACTTGAAAAGTTCTAAGCTTGCAAATTTAGGACTTAGTTCAGGGGTTATACAAAAACTTTTAGCGTATTATGGAAATTTTGAATCTATATATAAGGCCGATTTTAAAGATCTTACAATGCTTGTAGGCAGGAAAGCGGCGCAAAAGATAAAGGAAAATTGATTTGATATTAGCAGGGATAATTTTTATTTTTAATCTAATTTTAGCGTATTTAAGTATTGATATCTCAAAGCTTGATAGTGTTACTGAACAACTGAAAATAGGTATGTTTTCTAGCATTTTTGTTTTATCTTTAACACTTTTTATTTTTGCTTTTAGGCAAAATAGGAATATAAACAAAATATATCAAAAAATTTTTTGCATGCAAAATGATTTTTTAAATTTTCAAAAAAAGATTGATGTTGATAGTGCGCTTGATTTGTTAAAGGAAAAATTTGAAACTACGAGCCAAAATTTAACTAAAATATCCCATGAAAAAGATAGATATTTGCATTTATTGGAAGAAAATTTATATCAGCTTGGAAATATATCCAATGCAATGCGTTGCTTAAATGAAGGGTATAATAAAGAAATTAATTCTTTAATTTTAAATGCCTTAAATTCTCAAAAAGATCAAATTAGATTAGAATTAAATGAGGCTTTAGAGCATCATAAAAGCATTATAGGAACATCTCATGGAAAGGTTTTACAATTTGAAGCAAGTGTGGCCATAGTTAATAATGATGAGCTTGAGAATTTTTTACTTGCAAATTTACTTTCGTATTTTGGCATAGAAAGCACTTGTTTTAAAAATTTAAGTTTTGATGTTAATGACTTTCATTTGATTTTTATCAAGGATAAAATTTTCAATGAAAATGTAAAGAAAAACTATGATTTTATAGTGATGGGTCGGCATAAAAATACACATTATGAGTATTTTTTAACTTTACCTTTTGAAAAAAAAGATCTTGAAAATATTTTGCAAAACAAGCTTGATAAGGTTTGCGCTTTAAAATTTAAAACCCCTTATCAAAATAATGTATTGCTTTTTAAACAAAATGATTTTGATGCAACCTTGTTTTTTAATATAATAGAAAAACAATGTGATAAAAATATATGTATAAATTCTTTTAGTCAATTAAAACAAGAATTAAGCAAGGAGACTTATCGTTTGATTTTGCTTGATTATGAATTAATTAAATTTGATCTTGAGCAAATGAGAAATTTGCTAAGTGCTTATAAAAAACAGCATCCGCAAAGCCATATCATCTTTTTTTCAAAGGAAAAAGTTAGGGATTTTGATTGTGTGAGTGAAGTTTTAAGTGATGTAAGTAGAAATGATCTTATAATTTTACTTAGAAAGTATTTGCCAAAGGCTTAAACTTTATAAAATTTAACTCCAGCTAAATCGAGAATTTTTACCTTTTTTTCTTTGATAAGTTGATTTAAGAGAGTTTTGGATTGTTCATCAAATTTCACTTCAATGTCTATTTCGCTTTGTGAGCGTAAATGAAGCATTTTTAATAATTCTTCTTCATTGAAGCTTAGTTTTTCACCTTCATAATGCCTTTTGGCTAAGAGTACGGGAGTAGAATCTATAAGTTTAGAAAGTTCTAAAAGTTTTTCTTCGCTTACTTTTTTAACAGCATAAGCAGGAGGTCTATCTATGGTGCTTAGATCAACTCTTAAGGGCATGATTTTTTTTAAAGCTTGATTGAGCGCTTTAAATTCTTCTTCGTTATCATTAAGATCTTTAACAACTAGAATTTCCATAATCAAATCTCCATTAAACCTAGCTCTAAAATCTGCCATTTTTTCTATCATTTTTTCTAAATCAATGTTTTTTAAAGCTCTATCAATACGATAAAAAGTTTTAGTAACTGCACTATCTAGGCTAAATTTGACCACATCTAGTTTTAGCAAAGCATTAAATTTGTCTTCATCTAATACAGCTGTACCATTGCTTAAAATAAGCAATTTTTTATCTTTAGCAATGCTACGTAAAGATAAAATAAGCTCATTTAAATGAGGATAAAGACTAGGCTCTCCGTTGGCAGTAAGGGTAAGAAAATCAAATTCAATATTTTTTTCAAGCATAGCTTTAACTTCAGAGATAATTTTGTCTATGCTGATAATTTCATCTTGTTTTTCTTGGGCTTTTTTTGGATCAAGCTCGCAATAAACACAATCAAAATTGCATTGTTTCTTGCTAGGGCTTAAATCTATACCCAAAGATCTTCCAAAACGCCTTGAGCTAACAGGACCAAAGAGTATTTTCATTTAGCTGAACTTTCTTGTACAAGCTTGATAAAATATTTTGCATTTTCAACAGGAATATCAGGCAAGATTCCATGTCCTAAGTTGAAAATATGAGCTTTATTTTGCATGGTTTTTAGTATTTTTTCGACTCCTTCTTTGATGGCATTTTTATCATAAAGTCTACAAGGTTCCATGTTGCCTTGAAGAGTGTATTTGTGCGATAGTTTATCACGTGCTAAATCAAGCGGAGTGCTCCAATCAACTCCAAAAACATCAAAATTACCATCGATTCTATCCAAATAACCGCTAATGCCTTTAGGGAATAAAATTACAGGTATATTTGGGTATTTGCTTTTAATAAAATTTGAAATTTCAAGCATATAATTAAAGGAGAATTTAAAAAACTTATCATATTCTAAAGCACTTGCCCAGCTATCAAAAATTTGTATAGCATTGGCACCTGCTTTAATTTGCTCTTCTAAATAAAGTTTTAAAACTTGAGTTAGTTTATTTAGAATTTTATGTAAAAGTTCTGGGTTTTGATAAAGCATTTTTTTACACTTTGCATAATTTTTACTTCCACTTCCTTCTATCATATAGGTAGCTATAGTCCAAGGGCTTCCGCAAAATCCTATTAAAGCCTTATTTTGAGATAATTTTTCTCTAGTAAGCTTTAAGGCATCATAGACATAATTTAATTTTTTATGCGCATTTTGATCGTCAAGTTTTTCTAAGTCTTCTAGGGTTGAAATAGGATTATCAAAAACAGGCCCTTCTCCTTTTTCAAAACGTAAATTCATACCCATTTCGAGAGGAACAACTAAAATATCTGAAAAAATGATTGCTGCATCTACATCTAAAATATCAATAGGCTGCAAAGAAACTTCAGAAGCTTTTTTATAGTCTTTGCATAAAGAGAGAAAATCACCCGCTTGTTTTCTTACTTCCATATATTCTGGCAAATATCTTCCTGCTTGACGCATCATCCAAATAGGGGTGTAGGGTGTAGGTTTTTTAAAGCAAGCATCGATAAAAATCATTATTTTCCTTTGTTTTTAGCAAAATTATAACAGAATTTAATAAATTAAATTGGTCAATTTTTCTATATTTTCTTCATATAGAGGAAATAATAAATTTTTTCATTTTATCCAGAGTTATTAGAAATTTTATGAGAATTATTGGAATTCTCGTTTATGTAGTTTGAGTTTTGATTGATTTGTATATTAAGCCTTTGTATTGTTTGTGGCATTTCCTGCGTCAATTGTAGCAAAAAGCTTATTTAGCAAAGTCTCCTCATTTTTTTTGTATTGATCTTCTCTCATTTTTTGCCAAGCATAAGATCTAAAATCTTCTCTAACAGCACCAAGATCAATATCTTCGTTAGTAAATTTGCTTGAGTTTGTTTTTTTATCTTCCTTTTCTTCTTTGTTTTTTACTTCATTTAATGTGGCTTGAAATTCATCTGCCGAAGTATTTTTTTCTTTAACTTTAGTTGTGATGCTAAAGATAGCATTTGATGTTTTTTGAGTATTATCTACTACCATTTTCTCCTCCTTTATTTAACTTTACATTAAATAAGCAAGCAATTTCTATTCCAATTTATACCTTTGTAAAACTTTTTCTTTGAAATTTTTTATAATTTAATTTATCTTTGGCAAAAAGCAAGGCAAAAATCAAAGCAGGGCTTACAAAAAGTGCTGAAAATAAAGCATTAAATTCTATACCCAATCCTGCTAAAACAATCCCACCTAAAAAACTTGCTAAAGCTATGCCTACATTAAAAGCTGCTTCATTCACACTTACTGTACTGTCTATGACTTTATAAGTATGGCGTTTAGCTTTAGTAATGCTAAGCATTTTTAGTGCAGGTATGGTTGAAAAGGCAAAAAATCCTATCAAAGCTACGCTAAAAATGATTAAAATTTTAGAATACATGGTGAGAAATACACTTAAAAATACTAGAACTTGTATGCTTAAAATAAGACGCAAAGAAAAAATAGCACCTTTTTTATCTACTATTTTTCCGCCCCATAAATTCCCACAAATTGCACAAATTCCATATAAAAGCAAGATATAAGCTGTATCTTGGACTTTAAAACCGCTTATTTCTACAAGTATTTTTTGCAAATAAGTATAAAGAACAAATTGAGCCCCACAACTACAAATGGTTATAGTATAAGTTTTTAACAAATTTTGATGAGAAAAAGCAGGGATTAGATTTTTAAGACTGGTTGGGCTAGGATGTAAATTTTTGGGCATCATATGCCATACTCCAAAAAATGCTAGGCTTGTAATGATAAAAATGAGTAAAAAGATAAATTTAAAGCCAAAATAATGCCCTATAAAAGTTCCAAGCGGCACTCCAGTAACTAAGGCTACAGTAAGCCCTGTGACCATTATAGCTAGAGCACTTGATTTTTTATCATCTGGTGTTATAGTACTTACAGCTAAGGTGGCAATGACAAAAAATACCCCATGTTGTGTTCCTGCTATAAAGCGTGCAAAGGCAGTAAGATAGAAATTTTGGCTAAAAAAGATGATGAAATTTGCTAAAGCAAAAATTCCAAGATTGATTAAAAGTTGTGTATGTCTATGAAAACGACTTAAAGGTATGGTGATAAGAGGAGCACCTATAACAACACCTATAGCATATAAGGTTGTAAGATAGCCCGCGGTTTTTGCATCTACGCTAAAATACGCTTCAACATCAACCAAAACTCCTGCCATAACAAATTCAGTTACGCCCATACAAAAAGCACTAAGAGCTAGTGCAAAAAGAGCTTTTTTGTAATTTTGCATTTTAAGTTCCTTATAAAAAATAAAAATGCATTATAATAAAATAAAGGCTTAATTTCCTTAAAAAATTCAAAATATTTTTGTTAAAATAAAATAAAAATTTTAAAGGTAAATAATGAAAAAAATTATTTTATTGCTTGGTTTAAGTTTGGCGAGTTTAGGGGCTTTGAGTTTTGATGAGCTTATTTATAAAGATGAAGTAAAACCTAGTTTTGATTGCTCTAAAATCAAATATGATGGCAAAAGTGATGATGAGCTTATGATATGCAATAAAATTGGTGTGCGTAATGAATTTGAAAATAAAAAACTTGCTTTAGTAGATAACATCTATAGTAGTTTATATCAAAATATTTCAAAAAAAGCAGATAAAAAGATGAAAAAAGATTTTAAAGCCATTTCAAAAAAGATGCTTAAAGAAAGAAAAATTTGTATAAAAAATATGCAAAATACAAAAGCAGGGGAAAATCCTATTTTATCTTTACTCAATGCAAGTGATTGCATGCAAGAAGCTTATATTAAGGCTTTATTAGAACTTATGCAAAGAGCAAAAAAAGATACAAAGATTAAAGAAGTTTTAGAGCAAATTTTTAAAAATAAAGTTGACAAATATGAAAATTTACTCACTCAAAGTTTAAATACCAATAAAGATTTGCAAGATTTGATAGACAGCTTAGCTAAAGAAGATTTGATTGATTCTAGGGCTAAATTTAAGCTTTAGAATTTAAATTGATTGCAAATTTAGCCGCTTCAAAATAACTTTTAGTGTTGATTTTAGCATTTTTATAGGCCTTATCAAAGGCCGTGCCATGATCAACGCTAACGCGTATGATAGGTAAATTTAAACTTACATTGATGCTTTTATCAAAATACAAGGCCTTTAAAGGAGCAAGGGCAAGATCGTGATACATAGCCACTAAACGATTGCAGTTTTTTAAACCAGCCTTAGTAAAAGCTGTATCAGCTACTAAAGGATAGGGTAGATAAACGCCATTGCCTTTAAAATTTAAAAGCAATTCTTTTTGTAAATTTCCATCTTTTAAGGCTTTTTTGAAAAATTTTTCATCTTTTTTAGAGTATAAAAAGGCATTAACAAAGGCTATAGCTTTTTCCATGATCTTTTCTTCTTCTCCACCTATAACTCCATAATCTCCAGCGTGAGGATTAAAACCTAAAAGCCCCATTTTTTTAAAATGCGTTTCTTTGTAAAAATCTTTTAAAAAGATACTTAAATTTTTAAAAGTGATTTTTTTACTCACTTTAGCTAAAGGTATATGTTCGCTAAAAAGCCCTACAAAAAGTTCTTTGCAACCTAACATCATAATGGCATTTTTTTTAAAAAAATCCCTTAAAGCATCGGTGTGTCCTTTGTATTTAAGTCCTGCATCTTCCCAGGCTTTTTTGTGTATAGGTAGGGTAAGCAAGGCATGGGCGTGTTTTTCATAGACAAAATAACTTGCCGCCTTAAAACTTAAAAAACTATAAAGTCCACTTTTTGTATCTATTTCTCCGGCTTTGATTTCAAAATTTTCATCCACTTTAAAGCCTAAAGGAAGGTAGAAAGAGTAAATTTCAAGAGAATTTTCTTTTTTTACAAAATTAAACTCATAGTCTTTTCCATCTTTAAAAGCTACGATTTTTGCATTAAAAAGTTTTAAATTTAAAAGTTTTGAAGCTTTATCAAGCAAGCTTTCGTGGATAAAATAAAAAGGTGTACAGATTTTGCTTAGTTCTTCATGAGAACGCACTAAAATTTCAAGTCCTATGCCGTTTATATCGCCTATACTAATGGCTAGTTTTTTCATCTTTTAATAAGTTCTTTCATTTCCAAAATAGCGTTTTGAAGTCCTGTAAATACAGATCTTGCTACAATGCTTTGTCCTATATTTAGCTCGCAAATTTCTTTAATTTTTACTACGGGTTTTACATTTTTGTAATTTAAACCATGTCCCGCGGCTACTTTTAAGCCAAGTTCTAGGCCTTTTTTGGCACAGAGTTCTAAATTTTGTAATTCTTTTTCAAATTGAGCTTGCAAGGTTTTTTTATCTTGACCAAGTTCTTTTAAGGCAAAAGCAGTATGAGAGATATTACTAAAAAGTGCGTTGTGCAAATTCGCATAATGTCCTGTATGAAGCTCTATGAATTGGGCTTTTAAAATTTTTGATTTTTCTATATCTTCTAAACTAGGATTGATAAAAAGTGAAACTTCAATGTTTGCATTTTGAAGTTTTTCTATGCTTTGTTTTAATTTAGCATGATTTAAACAAAGTCCCCCTTCTGTAGTAAGCTCTTCTCTTTTTTCAGGCACTAAAGTAACGCGGTGGGGTTTGAGTTTAAGAGCTAAATTTAAAATTTCATCATTTAAAGCACATTCTAAATTGACAGGGCTTTTGCAAAATTTTATGATATTTTCCAAGTCAAAATCCTGAGCATGACGGCGATCTTCTCTTACATGCAAAGTGATTTGATCTCCGTGTCTAGCTGCTATAAAAGCAGCCTCTAAAAGATCAGGATCATTTACCATTCTAGCTTGTCTTAACACTGCGATATGATCGATATTTACACCTAAAAGCATATTTTTCCTTTAGAACTTTTTTGCTATTATACTATAAAATCAAACAAGGAAAGTCATGTTAGGTATAGATCTTGGTTCGAATACTTTAAGAGCAGTACAAATGGATGAAAAATTAAATAAATTAAAAGAATATGAATTTGTTATTGGGGCAGCGAAAAATCTAAATCAAAGTGGAGAAATTTCGAAAGAAGCCATACAAAGATTAAAAAATGCTTTGAGTATTTTAGCTAAAGAGCAAGATTTAAGCAAAGCAAGAGCTGTAGCGACTGCAGCTTTTAGAAAGGCAAGTAATACAAATGAAATTTTTGCTCATTTAAAAGAAGAATTTGGGATTGATTTTAAGCTTATAGATGCCAAAAGTGAAGCTAAGATTAGTGTTTTAGGTATGCAATCAGGTTTAAGAAGGCTTAAAATTTGGGGAGAGTTTGCGTATTGTGATTTAGGAGGGGCTTCTTGTGAGCTTTCTTTTAGAAAAAGTTTTAAAAGTTTTGATTTTGGTATTATTAGTTTTTATGAAAAAAATTGCCATTCTTATTATAAATCTTGTATTTCTTATAAAAAATTGATAAAAAAATATCCTAAATTTATCATCAATATTAAAGATAAAAAACTTAAAATTCATTTTTTAATTGCAAATCCCTATTTAAAGCATTTAGCTTTTATGGCTTTTGATGAGGTGGCTATGATTAAAAAGGAACTTCGTTCTTTAGGGGCTAAAACGGTGGTTTTAAATTCCGGAGTTCCTACTACACTTAGCGCATTAAAACAAAATATAAGCTATGAAAAGTATGAAACAACTAGAGTAAATGGTAAAAAACTTTGCCATAAGGATTTTTTAAATTATGCTATTAAACTTTTTCATATGGAAGAAAAAAAGGCTATAAAAGAAGTAGGTATGATGAGAAAAAATTATTTGAGTGCAGGTTGTTTATTGTTTTATGCTTTGTTTGATAAACATAAACTTCTAGTCATTGATGAGGGTTTAAGAGAGGGGGTTTGTTTAGCGAGTATGAAAAATATAAAATTTTAGTTTTTTTGAAATTCGAAAAAATGAAATTTTTCATCAAAATTAAAAAATAAAATTTTAGCTTGAGATAAAAAACTTTCATAGGTTTTAATGTTTTTATTTTTTGTGTATTCTAATAAATCTTCAAAACCAAAATCCATTAAAGCAAGACTTTGTTTTTTAAAAGCTAAAGGTTTAAAATCATATTCTTTGATGAGTTTTTGAAGATGAGCAAAATTGACATTATAAGTTAGATCGCTTTTGCCGAAAAAATCTTTTAAAGATACTTCAAAAGGGCTAAAAACTTCGTGCTTTTGATAGATTCTTAAGCTAAAATTTTGTGGATTCAAAGTTCCATAGTCAAATCCCACAAATATAAATCTCTCGCAAGCTTGATCTAAATCTTTAAAAAAATTTTCAAGCTCTAAACTGAGTTCGCCTTTTTTAAGATTTAAAGTTTTGCATTTTGTGATCAAATTTTCATCCATATTTTTAAAAATAAGTTTAAAATTTTCTACAAATGCCATTTTATCATGATCTATAAGTTCACAAGTAAAACTATCAAAAAGTTCATTGCAAAAGAAAAAAGCGTTCTTAAAATGGCATTCTTTAAGACTATTTTTGTGAGTAAATTCCACTCCTTCTAAAGTCTTTTTTTGTAATGTTCTTAATTTTTCATGTGGTTCTATGATGAAAAAAGAAATTTGAGAAAAAATTTCAGGTCTTAATTCAAGCAAAGCGGCTAAAAAATCACGACTTAAATAGCCTTCATTAGCGCCTATTTCTACAAGTTCTAGTGGAGGTTTGAGAATTTTTTCATCTATTAAATTTAAAAAATGCTTGGCTAAAAGTGTGCCAAAAAGATTTCCTACACTCACAGCAGTAAAAAAATCTCCGTTTTTTCCTATACTTACAGCATTTTTATAATAGCTTTCATGTAGCCAAGCATGGAAAAAGTCACTAAATTTCATTGAAAAATAGCATTAAATTTAGATACAAAATCCAAAGGATCGACTTGTTTGCCTCCAGCTAAAATTCCAAAATGCAAATGCGGCCCACTTACCCTACCACTAGCTCCGCTAAGTCCTATAAGCTCACCTTTTTTTATCTTTTGTCCTACTTTAACATCGATTTTAGAAAGATGATAGTATTGTGAATAAATTCCAAAACCATGATCAATGACTACCGAATTTCCTGCAAAATAACGATCTTTTGCGATTTTTACTATACCTGAATTGGCTGCATAAATAGGTGTTCCTGTAGCGGCTCTAAAGTCCGTTCCGCTATGATAACTTGCTACTTTTTCATTAAAAGTTCTTGCTTTGCCAAAATCACTTGTGATAAAAGAATTTAAAGGTATATTAAAAGCACCGTTAAATAAAGCTTTTGGAGTATAAGAGCTATAAATCGCATTGGCTTCTTTTAATTCTTTAGCGATGCGTTCTTTTACGGTTTTTGGCGGAAAAATCTTTTTGTTTTCAACTTGCAATTTTTCACTTTTATAATTACCTTCTAAAGTTTTTATGAAAATTTCTTCTTTTTTATCTTTATAAAATGCGATAAGTTTTGTATTTTGCGGGGGATTTTTGTAAGGTAAGGAAAAAATAGCTAGAACTTTTTCTTGATTTTTAGGATGTGCAAAGGTGGGAATATTTTTATCATTATTTTTTAAAGATAAAAAATCTTTCTTATCTAGCTCCAAAAATAAAGCTTGACCTTTGATGAGTTCTAAATTTTGAGCTCCAAAAAGCCAAAGAGTAAGGCTTAAAAAAAGCCATAAGGCTTTCATAGGCTTAACTCTTTAAGATCGGCGATTTTTAAAAACTCCGCATAAATTTCATAAACCAAAGCTTGGCGATTATTTTTAAGTTTTTCATCTTCAGCATTAATCATCACTTGATTAAAAAACTCATCAATAAAAGGCTTAAGTGCAAAAAGATTTTCAAGTTTTTCTTGTAAAGAGTTGGCTTTAGTTTTTTCTTGAAAAGCTTTGTAAAGTTTACTTTCTGCTTCTTGAACAAAAAGACTTTCATCAACTTTATGAGGATTTTTAGTGGCGATATTGGCTAGTCTTTTAAAGGTTGCAAAATTTTCATTAAAATTATCTTTTTTGCTAAGTTTTATAAGAGCATTTACGCTTTGATTGATATGGATAAGATCTGTATTTTGTGAGCTTAAAACCGCTTTTACAAAAGAAGCATTGACTGTATAAAAAGTATAAAGTCTTTCAAAAATAAAATCTTTTAAAATTTGCATATCAAAGCTTTTATAATGATTTGAAAGTTTTTCTAATAAAATTTGGATATCAAATTCTTTATTTAAATTTAAAGCAATTTTAATGATCCCATTGGCAGCTCTTCTTAAGGCATAAGGATCCTTTGTTCCGCTTGGAATTTTTCCTATGCTAAAAAGTCCTATAAGGGTATCAAGCTTGTTTGCAAGGGCTACTATGCTTGAAAATTCTGTACTTGGAAGTGGAGCTTGTTCGGAATTAGGAAGATATTGTTCTTTGATGGCTAAGCAAATTTGATAATCTAAGCCCATTTTTTGCGCATAATAACTTCCCATAATGCCTTGCAAATCAGTAAATTCATAAACCATTTGTGTGGCTAAGTCTGCTTTGGCGTATTTTAGTGCTGTGCTGATATTTTCGATTTTATCATTATGGAGCATTTGACATAAAATTTCAGCAATTTTAATCTCTCTTAAACTTTTATCTTGCATTGTGCCTAAACCTTCAAGATAGGTCATTTTGGCAAGTTTTTCAGGTTTTAAGCCATTTTGTAAATCATTTTGATAAAAAAACATTGCATCGCTAAGTCTTGCACGCAAAACTCTTTCATTTCCATGTATGATTTTTGAATAATCCTTACATACTGCATTACTTACTACTATAAAATGATTACTTAAGCCTTTATCGTTAAAAACTGCAAAATAACGTTGATTTTCTCTCATTGAAGTGATGATTACTTCGCTAGGAATTTCTAAAAATTCTTCTTCAAAACTTCCTAAAAGTGCATTAGGATATTCTGTGATAGCAACTACTTCAGCTAAAAGCTCTTCATCTTCTCCAATTTGTATATTTTTTTGACTTTCTATGAGTTTAAATTGCTCAAGTATTTTTTCCTTTCTTTTGATTGGATCAAGGATGATATAGTTTTTTTCTAGTAGTTCAAAATATTCTTTTGCATTGTTAAAATCTTGCAAATCATAACTTACGCTTCTGTGAATGAAAGTTTTTTTAGTACTTTTTACTCCATAGCTTTGAAAATTAACAAGTTCATCATTTAAAATGCAAGTTATAGAACGGATCGCACGGATGAATTCAAAAGAATTTGCACCCCAGCGCATACTTTTGCCAAAACTAAGACTTTTTAAAAATTTTTCTACCATTTCTCCTAAAATTTCTTGACTTTGCAAACCTTTAATAGCTTTTTGATGGTACAAAACTTCCTTGCCTTTGATTTCTTTAAAAGAGAGTTCATTTTCACTGATCCTTGCTTTTTGCAGGAAACTTTGTCCCGCAGGAGTTAAAACTCCATCTTTATAAGCAACATTTTTAGGTGCTCCTATAAATTCAGCAAAGCTATCTTCTTGTTTGTCTGCAAAATTTTCATGAAAAAAAACTAAACGACGCGGAGTATAATAAAATTTAAAATCACTTACCAAGCGGTATTCTTCTAAAACATTGTTCCATTTTTTTTCTATATTAGCTAATTCTTTTAGCAAAGGAATAGCAGGTAATTCTTCTGTACCAATTTCTATTAATAATTCACTCATAATTTACTCTTTTTAAAATTTATTTCTAATTTTAACTAAAATTTCATTAAAAAACTTATAAATACTTTTGCAAAAAGTCTTTAAGTTCACTAGAGTTGCTAAATTCATTTTCTTTTAAATTTTTTTGATACCATTTGGCATGAAAATAAGGCAAATTAGCATTTTTAGCACATTCTTTATCTTTTTGACTATCTCCTATAAAAACGCTTGTTTTATATGGAGCCTCGCTTTTTAAAAGCTCTAGCATCATAGGATGAGGTTTGGGTTCTATGCCTAAACTTACGCCTAAAATTTTATCAAAATAAGGAATGATATCGTGTTTTTTAAGTATGTTTGAAAGTGAGCTTTGTGGGGCGTTAGTAGCAATAGCTAAAAAACAATTTTTGCTTTTTAAAAATTCTAAAAGTTCTTTTACTCCTTCAAAAAGCACCACGCTTTGTTCATAGTGCTTGACAAAATATTTTTCATAGCCTTCTTTAAAATTAGAATGATGGAAATTTTCTATATTATAAAGTTCTTTTGCCCAGTCAATATTGGGAGTATTGATGGTTTGCATAATGATTTCTCTTGAAAGTGGGGCTAGATTTAAATCCTGTCTTATTTCATTGACTGCACAAGAAATGGCATTTGCACTATCGATTAAAGTTCCATCCATATCAAAAAATACATTAATCATTCATAATCCTTTAAATAATTTTTATGTTTTTCTTTTTTCCCACCTTGTTTTTTTTGCTTATCTAAAGCATTGGCAAGATTTAAAAGCTCGTTTTTTTCTTTGGAAAAATCTAAACAAGCATTGACAAAAAATTCAAGATTTTTTGCATAGGTTGAGTTAAGATTTACCGCGGGATTTTTTTCAAAAAATTTAGCATTTTTTAACATTCTTTCTTCAAATTTAGTTTTATCAAAATCTTCTTTTTTAAGTGCAGATATAGCGCCATTGAAAAATTTTTCAAGATTTCTTAGGTATTTTACGCGTAAGGCTTTTTCTTCATTTTTTGTCAAAATTCTTCCTTAGGTATTTTTGTGAATGCGGCATTCTAGCGCTTCTTGAACTAAATTTCTAGCGATTACTTTTTCAGAGCGAATGATGCGTATATTTTCATCTATGCTAGAAAAAAGCATCTTTTTTAAAGTTCCATTTACATGAATGATGGTGTCTATAGGTTTTGGATAATTAGCTAGCACTTGACATAAAATTTCAAGTTTAGCTTCATTTGTAACTGTGATAATAGCTACGGCACATTCTTCTATATTGGCAATTTTTAAGGTTTCTTCTTGAGCAGCATTGGCAAAAACGACATTTTCACCTCGACTAACTCCAAGTTCTACTAAATTTAAATCACTTTCTAAAACAAGATAAGGTACGCCTGTGTTTTTGATTTTTTGTACGACTTCTTGTCCTAAGCGTCCGTAGCCAAAAACAACAAGATGATTTTTAAGCTTGATATTGCTGTCAATATTTTGCACAGCGTTGGTATTAAGTGCTATATCTTCTACAACATTGGTAATTTTTCTTATATTGTTTAAAATAAAAGGTGTGATAATCATGGTTAAAATAGAAACAACAATTAAAATTTGTGAAGTTTTGATATCAAGCATATTTTTTGCTTGTAAAAGAGAAAAAATTGCTAGGGCGAATTCGCCAATTTGAGCTATGGCAAAAGCTGTTTTAAGCGCTACTCTTTTTTTGGTGTAAAGAAATAAAAAGCCAAAAACTATGCCAAATTTTAAAGCCATTACAAGAAGGGTTAAAACTATGATTAAAAACCAATTTTGTGCCACTACATCAAGTTGAATTTGCATGCCTACAGTTATGAAAAAAAGCCCTAAAAGCAAATCTCTAAATGGGATCAAGTCCGCTTCTATTTTGTGTTTATATTTTGTTTCTGCTATCAAAGCACCTGCTATAAAAGCACCCAAAGAATAAGAAAATCCAAAATAATTTGCTAAAAAACTTGCTCCAATAACCATAAATAAAACAGTACTAATAAAAATTTCCTGAGAAGAAGTGTGGATAATGAGTCTAAAAATTCTATCCACTAGATATTTACCTATGAAAAATAATAAAGTGATTAAAATAAGTGCTGAAATTAAAGTGGTAAAAAGGAGTTTTTCTATGTTTTGATTGTTGGATGAAAAAATATCTACAAGCAAAAGCAAAGGAATAACGGCTATATCTTGAAAAAGCAAAATTCCCAATGCTTTTCTACCATATTGCTCATTGATATCGCCATTATCATTTAAAATTTTAAGCACCACTGCGGTTGAAGAAAGCGCTAGTGCAAAGCCTACTATAGTAGCGCTTTTATCTCCAAGTCCTAAAATTCCTATAGCAAGTAACATAAAAACAAAGCCACAAGTAAGCATCTGCAAAGAGCCGTTTAAAAAAACTTCTTGTTTCATTGCCATTAAATGCTTAAAAGAAAATTCAAGCCCTATGGTAAACATTAAAAACACTATACCAAATTCGGCTATATGGGTGATTTCGCCTTTGCCACTTAAATGATAAATTTCAGAAATGATTTCTCCAGCAGCTATATATCCAATGATAGTTGGAATTTCAAATTTTTTAAATATGACATTTAAAACTATAGCTATAGCAACGGTGATTAAAAAAATTTCTAAAAAATTATCCATTATTTTTTATTTTTTCTCATAAAAAATCAAATCAAAGCTATTTTTATGCTTAACAACGGCTTTACTAGCCGCTTCTTTATCTTGTTGTTTGCTTAATTCTAAGCGTAGTTCATCAATTAAATTTTCAAATTCGTGAAGTTGGTTTTTCAATTTTAAGATAACATCTACTCCAGCAAGATTGATTCCCATGTCTCTTGTTAAACGCAATATAAGTTTAATACGGTCAATATCTCTTTGAGAATAAAGTCTTATTTTGCCATCGGTTCTACTTGGCTCTATCAATCCTTCTCTTTCGTATTGCCTTAAGGTTTGTGGATGTATGCTTAAAACTTTAGCCACAACACTGATTAAATATACAGGTTCATCATAATGCTGTTCCATATTTTATTCCTTTCTTTAAGGTAATTTTTCTTTTAAGAGTTCTATAAATTTTTCATCAAGGGTATCTAAATTTGGCAAAACAACATTTAAAATCAAATACATATCCCCATAAATATCACTTTTTCTATTTTGCACACCATAACCTTTTAAACGAATTTTTTGGTTATTTTTTGAATTAGGCGTTATGTTAATTGTTGCTTCTTCCTTGCCTTCTTTGAGTGTTTTTATATTTATTTTTCCACCAAAAAGTGCAGTTTTTAAAGAAATATCAACCTTTTGATATAAATCATCATCTTCTCTTGTGTAAATAGGACTTTCTTCTATTTTTACAATAATGATTAAATCTCCTCTAGCTCCATTTCTGCTTTGTTTTCCTTTAGAGCGAATTCTTAGTTTCTCGCCTTCTTTTATACCATGTGGAATTTTAAATTTAATGGTTTCGCCTTGAAAATTAAAACTATGTTCCCCGCCTTTAACAGCTTTTTCGAAAGGAATGTGAAGCTCTAGATTGCTGTCTAAAATTTCTTCTTCAAAACCTCCAAATCCTCCAAAACCACTGCTAAAGCCTTTTGAAGAAAAGCCGTTAAAACCCCCTCTTGAGCGTCCACCAAAGCCTCCTCCAAAGAGATCTTTTAAAATATCGTCCAAATTTACCCCACCAGTATTTCTTGAAAAATCATGAAAACTTTGTCCACCAAACATAGAATCGCCGTATTGGTCATACTGAGCTCGTTTTTTTTCGTCACTTAAAATTTCATAAGCAGCATTAATTTCTTTAAATTTTTCTTCAGCACCTTTTTCTTTGTTGATATCAGGATGATATTTTCTAGCTAGGCGACGGTAAGCTTTTTTTATTTCATCTGCACTAGCGTTTTTGCTAACTCCAAGAGTTTCGTATAAACTATTCATGTTATATTTCCTTAAAAATTTTTACTTGATTATATAGAGGATTAAATTATAACATAAACTTTAGCCTAAGTCAATCAAGTTTTATAAATTTTTATCACTCAAGGTTTTATTTACAATTTTGTAAATTTTCGGTTTTATACTATGAAGACAGTAAAATATTTTACGAGATAATTTATCTTTAAGAACAAAAGGAAATGAAATGAAAAAGATTTTTTTATCATTAAGTTTAGCAAGTGCTTTATTTGCTGCAAGTATTAATTTTAACGAATCGACTGCAACGGCTAATCGTGTGAATCCTGCTGCTGGAAATGCAGTGCTTTCTTATCATGATTCTATTAAAGATGCAAAAAAATCAGTGGTTAATATTTCCACCTCAAAAACTATTACAAGAGCAAATCGTCCAAGCCCTTTGGATGATTTTTTTAATGATCCTTATTTTAAACAATTTTTTGATTTTGATTTTTCTCAAAGAAAAGGAAAAAATGATAAAGAAGTGGTGAGTTCTTTGGGATCAGGGGTGATTATTTCAAAAGATGGTTATATAGTAACAAATAATCACGTTGTAGATGATGCTGATACGATTACAGTGAATTTACCAGGAAGCGACATAGAATATAAAGCAAAACTTATAGGTAAAGATCCAAAAACAGATTTGGCTGTTATAAAAATAGAGGCTAATAATCTTTCAGCTATTACTTTTACAAATTCTGATGATTTAATGGAAGGAGATGTTGTTTTTGCACTTGGAAATCCTTTTGGAGTTGGTTTTAGTGTTACAAGTGGGATAATATCTGCTTTAAATAAAGACAATATAGGTTTAAATCAATATGAAAATTTTATACAAACAGATGCTTCTATCAATCCAGGAAATTCAGGTGGAGCTTTGGTGGATAGTCGCGGATATTTAGTAGGTATTAATTCAGCTATTCTTTCTCGTGGTGGTGGAAATAATGGCATAGGTTTTGCCATACCTTCAAATATGGTTAAAGATATAGCTAAAAAACTTATTGAAAAAGGCAAGATTGATAGAGGATTTTTAGGTGTGACTATTTTAGCTTTGCAAGGTGATACTAAAAAAGCTTACAAAAATCAAGAAGGAGCTTTAATCACTGATGTTCAAAAAGGTTCAAGTGCTGATGAAGCAGGGCTTAAGCGTGGAGATTTAGTTACTAAAGTTAATGATAAGGTTATAAAAAGTCCTATTGATCTTAAAAATTATATAGGAACTTTAGAGATTGGTCAAAAAATTTCATTAAGTTACGAAAGAGATGGAGAAAATAAGCAAGCAAGTTTTATTCTTAAAGGTGAAAAAGAAAATCCTAAAGGCGTACAAAGCGATTTGATTGATGGTTTGAGTTTGAGAAATTTAGATCCAAGACTTAAGGATCGTTTGCAAATTCCAAAAGATGTTAATGGTGTTTTGGTTGATAGTGTTAAAGAAAAGAGCAAAGGAAAAAATTCTGGTTTCCAAGAGGGTGATATTATCATAGGTGTTGGACAAAGTGAAATTAAAAATTTAAAAGATTTAGAACAAGCTTTAAAACAAGTTAATAAAAAAGAATTTACCAAAGTTTGGGTATATCGCAATGGTTTTGCGACTTTGCTTCTGCTTAAATAAAAATAACGGAAGGATTTTCCTTTCGTTATAAATTTTAGTTTAAAATTAAAATTAAGTTTAAAATAAAGGAAAACTATGACAAATATTCTTATGATAGAAGATGATTTAGAATTAGCAGAAATTACAGCTGAATATTTGGAAAAATTTGATATGAAAGTTGATATAGCTCATGAACCTTATATAGGTCTTTCTAAGCTTGCATTAAAAGAATATCAGCTTATCATTTTAGACCTTTCTTTGCCAGGGCTTGATGGGCTTGAAGTGTGTGAAGAGATTCGTAAAAAGTATGATACGCCTATTATTGTTTCAAGCGCAAGACATGATATTACAGATAAGGTTAATGCTTTAGAGCTTGGAGCAGATGATTACCTACCAAAACCTTATAATCCAAAAGAATTACAAGCACGTATTAAAAGTCATTTAAGACGTATTTCAAATACAAAAAGCGCCATAGCAAAAAGTGTAAAAGATCTTGTTTATGATCAATATAAGCATATTATTACCATGAAAGGACAAGAGCTTACTTTAACTAATGCTGAATTTGATATTTTAAGCTATTTGATTAAAAAAGAGGGTGGAGTGGTAAGTCGTGAAGAGCTTGTTTATAATTGTTCTTCTATTAGTGAGGATTCTAGTAATAAAAGTATAGATGTTATTATCAGTAGAATTCGTCAAAAGATGGGAGATGATCCAAAAACTCCAAAATATATTCACTCTATACGTGGAATAGGTTATAAGCTTACTCAATGAATAAATCTTCGATTTTTTATACTATAACTTTTATTTTTATTTTTGCTGGGGTTAGTGTTGTACTTGGCTTTTTGTGGCTTATAGAATATGATCAGCAAAATTATACTAGAGAATTAAATACAAAATATTCTTTGATAGCTAATGCAAGGCTCTTAAATTTTGCAGGAGTTATCAGTGAAAAAGAATTTGAAGAGCAGACAAAAAATTATAATAAAATGGATGAGATAACAGAAGCAAAGCAGATCCGTAAAATTCTTTTTAGAGGTGATGTTTTAGCTAGGGTTGAGGTTAACAATGGCTTAATCGAGATTATTTCTTATAATAGACAGGTGTATTTAAATATTATTTATGATGGAAAGGTTTATCTTTATAAGGATCAAGATTATCAAACCTATAGGTATTTTATTATCAAAGCTATAGCTGTAGCTGTGATTTGTATTCTTGTATTGCTTTATATTTATATATTTAAAAAATTAAAACCACTTAAAAGACTTAAAAAACAAATTGATAAATTTGCCCAAGGAAAGCTTGGTGATATAGAAGATGTAAGCACTGGGGTGGATGAAATTTCACAAGTAAGTGAAGCTTTTTATCAAGCTATTGTTCAAATTCGAAAGTTAAACCAATCTCGTCAGTTTTTTTTAAGAAATATTATGCATGAACTCAAAACTCCTATTACTAAAGGGCTCTTAACTTTAGAAATGATAGAAGATAATAAATATAAAGAGCGCTTAAATGGGGTTTTTACTAGACTTGAAATTTTAATTAATGAATTTGCTGCTATTGAGCAAATTACTTCAGGGGCTGCTTTTATAAATAGAAAAAAATACAATATTTTAGATGTTTTAGATGAAGCCAAAGAAATTGCAATGCGAGATGATAGCAATATACGTATTTTTATGGAAGAAAGTTTTTTTGTAAATGTGGATTTTAAACTTTTTACTACGGCGATTAAAAATATGATAGATAATGGTATTAAACATTCTGAAGATGGGTTTGTGCAAATTGATATTATAGATGATTATATTTGTTTTAAAAATCGTGGTCCTGAGCTTAACAATACTTTAGAATACTATACTCAAGCTTTTACTCAAGGATCAAAACAAAAATCAAGTTTTGGATTAGGGCTTTATATTGTAAATACTATTTTAGAAACACATGGAATGAAGCTTGATTATTTATATGAAGATGGGGTAAATTTGTTTTATTTTAGAAATTTAAAAAGTGTTATTGTTAAGGAGTAAATTAATTTTTTTACATAAAAAATGCATTTTTGTGAAAAAACCCTTGACAAAGTTTTTTAATTTCACTATAATCACATTTTACTTTTAAATATTCCGGATTAGCTCAGCGGTAGAGTAGTCGGCTGTTAACCGATTGGTCGTAGGTTCGAATCCTACATCCGGAGCCACTTTTTTAACTCCATTTTTAATATTCATAAATGTATTTTAATATAAAAAATTAATAAGTCTTTATCACAAAAAAATTGTGATAAAGTTTTTTATTTTGTTTGTTTAAGATTTTTGACAATTTTATCTATTTTTTTACTTGCCTTTTGATAATCCCCATCTTTAAGTTCTTCTAGGGCATTAACAGCAAAAGAAAAATCTTCAACTTCATTAAGATAAGCCTCTATGGCTTCTTTTACTATGGTTGATTTTGGTTTAGAAAGATTTTTACTTAAATTATCCAAACGCTCCTTAAGCTCTAAAGGCATTCTAAAAGAATAAGTTTTTACATTGCGTTTCATTTTATCCTCCTTAAGAATATTTTTTGTAAAATTTTATAGCTTGTTTACAAGTTTTACAAGTAAATTTATGACCTTGTAATTCTATTTTTTGATGAATGCTATAAGGAACATCGTGAATTTTACCAGGACAATTACAGGTATAAAGATAAAATTGTGGATGCTCATTATCTTCATCTTCTGCTGCTTCAAAGCTAACATCGCCACCATCATCTGTAGACAAAGAAGAACTTCTCCATTTTTCAACTTTCATGTCTTCATATAGTATGTGTTCTAAAAGCCACTTTTTAGCCACTATATAAAGTTTTTCTTTAAGATCATTGGTTGATTTGATATCTTTGATTAAATTAATCATGGTTTGGATGATTTCTTTATGTATTTTTCGATGTTCTTCTAAATTTGGATAGCCTATTAGCTGCATGTATTTTTCTTCATCATTAAAGTGATCTTTCATATAATTAAAAAATTCAGCCAAAAGTTCTTTGACTTCATTTTTACTTACAGATCTATCTGATACAACTTCAACTTTTGCAGCAAGTTTAAAAAGCTTTTTATGCTGCTCATCAATTTTAGCATTGTGCACACTATAGCTGTTATCCCATTTTGGAAGCATTTTAACTCCTTAAGGAAAAATTTATTTGTATGAAAGGATTATAGATAAAAATAAATTAAATAAAAATGAAATTTTATTAAATAATTGATAAGAATTTTGATACAATGATATATATTTAAGAGATTTGAAGTTAGAAAGATTTAAATTATGGCTGCTAAAATTTTACTTTTAGAAGATGATTTGAGCTTGAGTGAGATCATTGAAGAGTTTTTAAACGATGAGGGATATGAAGTATTTTTATGCGATAATGCGCAAGAAGCTTTAGATATGGCTTATGAAAGATATTTTGATCTTTGGATTTTAGATGTAAAAGTTCCTTTAGGAGATGGATTTTCATTACTTAAAGAATTAAGAAAAAGCGGAAAGCAAACTCCAGCAATTTTCATGACTTCTTTAAACACAACAAACGATTTAAAACAAGGCTTTGACGCAGGTTGTGATGATTATATAAAAAAACCTTTTGAACTTGCCGAGTTATCTATCAGGGTTAAAGCTTTGCTTAAAAGAGCTTTTTCACATAAAAATGAAGATTTTGAAGATTTAGGAGATGGATTTAGATTTGAATTTACTACACAAATTCTTTACCATAATAATAAAGCCTTGACTTTACCGAGTAAAGAAATTAAGCTTTTGTCTTTATTACTTAAAAATAAAAACAACTTTTTAAGTACAGAGAGAATTTTTGAAGAACTCTGGGATTATGATGAGGAGCCTAGTGAGCTAAGTTTAAGGGCTTATGTGAAAAATTTACGTAAAATTTTAGGAAAAGAAAAAATTATAAATCAAAGAGGCAGGGGATATTGCTATGGCTAAAAAAGTCATTAGGCAAATTTTATTAATCTACCTAACAACTACAGGTATTTTTTTAACTATTTTTTTTGCATTATGGTATCAAAAATTATATGAAGAATTAGTTGTTTTAAAGGGTGCCACTTTGAGAGAAAATCATAGAAACATTGTTATAAGCATCTTAAATTCTCGTTTTACCCCTATAGATATAAGTGCAAAAAATATTGCTCAAAGCACAGCACTAAAATTTGCTATATTTGATGTTAAAAAGATTGTTTTTAGTAATATAGATTTTGATTTAAGAAAGGCAAAGATAGAGCTTAAAGGTAGAGGTATTTGTGATAATAAGGTTTTTTTCCTTGCTCCTATGAGTGCAGATCATTATTTTTTAAGACATGCTAGCAATGAAGAAGTAAATACTAACGATGGTTTGCAAATTTTAATACAGGGTGAAGATGTTGGCAAAGATCTTTTTTGGATTAGAACGAAAGTTTTTGGTTTTGCTATTATGGCTTTTTGCATATTGGGTTTAATATCTTATATTTTAGTAAAAATTGCTCTAAAGCCTTTGGAGGATAAAATCAGCACACTAAATCGTTTTATTAAAGATTCAACTCATGAACTCAATACCCCATTAAGTGTTATTTTGATGAGTATAGAACAACTTGAGCATCAAAATTTAGGAGATAATGCTAAATTTACAAGGATTAAGCTTGCTGCAAAAAGTTTGTCTCAAGTGTATTCTGATCTTGTTTTTTATAATTTCCCTAATACCTTAGAAACAGAAAAACAAAAATTTGATTTAAGAATACTACTTGAAGAAAGATTGGAATATTTTAAAGTATTTTTTGAGCAAAAAAAAATTACACTAAAGCTTGATTTAAATCAAGCAAATATTTTTGCTCCTAAAAGTCAAATTTCTAAATTGATTGATAATCTTATAAGCAATGCTATTAAATACAATAAAAAAGGTGGAGTAATTTCTATAATTTTGAAAGCCAATTTTTTAAGTATTGCGGATACAGGTTGTGGAATTTCAAAGTCAAATTTAAATCATATTTTTGATAGATATACAAGATTTAATACCGATCAAGGAGGATTTGGTATAGGGCTTTCTTTGGTAAAAAAAGTTTGTGATGATAATGATATTAAGATTATTTGCGAATCTGTAGAAAATCAAGGGAGTGTTTTTAAATTAAATTGGTAATCAGCAAGGAAAATCCTTGCTGATAAGAGGTTAGAGCAGATATTACATCATTCCTCCCATGCCACCCATTCCTCCCATACCGCTCATATCTGGCATAGTAGGTTTATCTTCTTTAATTTCACTAATTGTTGCTTCTGTGGTTAAAAGCATACTAGCTACAGAAACTGCATTGAGTAAAGCTACTCTTTCTACTTTAACAGGATCGATAATTCCACTTTCAAGCATATTAACATATTCACCTTTTGCAGCATCAAATCCTGTGTTTTCATCTTTAGCATTTTCTACGCTATTTACAACCACACCTGCATCAAATCCTGCATTTTCAGCAATTTGTCTTAAAGGTGCTCTTAAAGCTCTTTCAACGATAGCTGCGCCAATTGCTTCATCACCCTGTAGATCAAGTTTGATTTTAGCTTTTGCTTTGATAAGCGCTGCACCACCACCGATTACTATACCTTCTTCAACTGCTGCTTTAGTAGCGCTTAAAGCATCGTCAACGCGATCTTTTTTCTCTTTCATTTCAGTTTCAGTTGCTGCACCTACTTTAATAACTGCAACACCACCACTTAATTTTGCAAGTCTTTCTTGTAATTTTTCTCTGTCATAATCTGAAGTTGTTTCAGCAATTTGTGCTTTGATTTGATTGACTCTCGCATCAATATTTGCTTTTTCGCCTGCACCATTTACTATGGTTGTATTGTCTTTATCGATGATTACACTAGAAGCTTGTCCAAGATCTTGTATAGTCGCACTTTCAAGAGTTCTTCCAAGTTCTTCAGAAATCACTTCTCCACCTGTTAAAATCGCTATATCTTCAAGCATAGCTTTTCTTCTATCGCCAAAACCTGGAGCTTTCACTGCTGAAATATTAAGAACACCGCGAAGTTTATTTACAACCAAAGTTGCAAGCGCTTCACCTTCAATATCTTCAGCGATAATTAAAAGTGGTTTGCCTGTTTTTTGAATTTGTTCTAAAACCGGTAATAAATCTTTTAAATTTGTAATTTTTTTATCAAAAAGCAGGATATAAGGGCTTGAAAGCTCTACTGTCATTTTTTCTGCATTAGTGATAAAATAAGGGCTTAAATAACCTCTGTCAAATTGCATACCTTCAACTACATTTAATTCATCATTGATTGATTTTGCCTCTTCAACAGTGATAACACCATCTTTGCCCACTTTTTCCATAGCATCAGCGATTAAATTTCCGATTTTTTCATCAGAGTTGGCTGAGATTGTAGCAACTTGTGCAATTTCTTTTTTATCTTTTACTTCGCGAGAAAGTTTTTTAAGTTCTGCTACTATAGCTTCGCAAGCTTTATCCATACCGCGTTTTACCTCGATAGGATTTGCACCTGCTGTGATATTTCTTAAACCTTCTTTGAAAATTGCATGAGCTAAAACCGTTGCAGTAGTTGTTCCATCGCCTGCTTGATCAGCTGTTTTACTCGCTACTTCTCTTACGAGTGAAGCACCCATATTTTCAAGACTATCTTTAAGCTCTACTTCTTTAGCAACACTTACGCCATCTTTAGTAATGCTTGGAGCACCAAAGCTTTTTTGGATTAAAACATTGCGTCCTCTTGGCCCCATAGTTACTTTTACCGCGTCATTAAGTTTTTTAACGCCCTCATAAAGTTTATTTCTTGCTTCATCTGAAAAAATAATTTCTTTTGCCATTTTTTATCCTTTTTTATAAATTATTTTAAAATTCCTAAGATATCATCTAAATTTAAAACTAAATATTCATTATTATCAAGTTTAATTTCTGTTCCACCGTATTTAGCAAACACGATTTTATCACCATTTGCAATATCAGTGATTTCTTTACTTACTGCTACTACTTCACCCATTAAAGGCTTTTCTTTAGCATTATCTGGTATAATTATGCCTGAGGCTGTTGTTTTAGTTTCTTCTACGCGTTTAACTAGAACACGCTTTCCTAAAGGTTGAAAATTCATTTTTGTCCATCCTTAAAAATATTGATTTTAGCACTCTTTTATTTAGAGTGATAATATCATACTATAAAAAATGAATTTTGTCAATACTTTAAATTAAAATATTTATAAAAGTTTAGTTTTATAGACTAAAGTTATTTTATAAAATAAACTAAAGGATAAAAATGAAAAAGATTTTTTATGGAGTTATAGCTTTTGTTGTTGTGCTTTTGATTGCTATTTATACCATACTTTTCACAAGTTTTGGTAATAATATAGTGGCAAATATAGCGCAAAAAAAGATCAAAGAAAGTGCGGGATTAGATGTAAATATCACGCATTTTAATTTACGTTTTTCAAGCCTTGAATTGCAAGCAAATATCGCAAATATGGCAGATTTTAATCTTAAGGGAGCTTTGAGTCCTTTTAAGCTTGGATTTGATCTTGACTATCTTATTTCTTTAAATCAAAATTATGCTAAAAATTTAGGTTTAAATTTAAATCAAAACCTTTCTTTTGGCGGTAAGATTCAAGGTAAAGCAAGTGATTTTACTTTAGATGGAAAGGGTTATTTACTAGGTTCAAATGTACTTTTAAATGCAAGAATGTATAATTACAGCCCTATTGCTTTAAATTTAGATGCGCAAAATCTTAAGATAGAAGAAATACTTCATCTTTTATCTTACCCTAGTTACGCTAAAGGTTTTTTAAATGCTCAAGCAAAAATTTCAGCACAGAATTTAAAACCTGATGGAAATATCATCATAAAACTTGATACAAGTTATATAAACTATGAGGCGATAAAAAAAGATTTTTCTTTAGACTTGCCTTTAAATTCTAATCCTAAAGCAGAAATTTTGGCCAATATTAAAGAAGATAAGATTTATGCTGTAAGTAAAATTTACAATGATTATCTTAACTTACAAACCCAAAAAACTCTTTATGATATTAGCAAGAATGCTTTAAGTACTGATTTTAATTTAAGTATTCCTTCTCTTGTAAAGCTTGAAAAACTTACAAAAACTAGACTAAATGGTAGTTTGGATGTGATAGGTCAAACAAGTGTTGTAAATAATGCCTTATCAAGTTTAAATGCTCAAGTTATCGGACTTGGTGGAGAGGTAAAGGCAAGTTTGAAAAATAATAAAATTTTTGCAGATATTAATGAAGCAAGTTTGGAAAAATTATTAGCTCTTGCAGGATACGGAGCTTTGGTTTCTGGAAATTTAAATGCTAAACTTCTAAATGCAGATTTGGATTTTTCTAATTTTGATCTTGAAGCAAAAATAAACAATGCAAAGATTAACACCAATGAGCTTAAAAAAATAGCTAAAATAGAACTTCCAAATGCAATTTTTAGTTTTGATGCTAAAGCAAATGCAAAAAATAGTAATATTTCTTACAATGCTTTACTTGCTTCAAATTTGCTTAATATCAAAAAACTTCAAGGAACTTATAATTTAAAAAATAGTGAGTTAAATACAGATTTAAATGCTTTTATTGATGACTTGTCTCAGTTTAGTGCTATAGCAGGACAAAAATTACAAGGTAAGGCAGATCTTACTGCAAAAGCTCATATTATAGGCACTCAAGTACAAAATTTAAATGCAAATGCAAATTTGGCAGATGGTGTAATCAAGGCTGATTCAAATGGTAAAAAACTTGATTTAAACATTGATAAACTTGATTTATCTAAACTTTTTGTTATAACAGGTATGCCAAATTATGCCAGTGGGATTGTTAATGCAAAAGTTAATTTAGATAATATCGATTTTAACAATCTTAATGGTAAAGCAAATTTAGAAGCTAAGGGTATTTTAAATGCTGCAACTTTAAGTAAAATTTTAAATAAAAATTTTCCAAACAATACAAGTTATGATTTAAATACCAAAATTAATTTTAAAAACAATATCGCTCAATTTGATTCTGTTTTAAATTCATCTTTAGCTGATCTTACAAAGCTACAAGGAAGTTTTGATATAAGCAAAATGCTTTTAAATTCGGATTTTAATCTAAAGATAAATGATTTTTCAAAACTAGGCTTTTTGTTGGATAGAAAACTTAAAGGTAAGGCAGAATTTAATGGAAAGGTAGGTTTTGATAAGAGTTTAAATTTTGTTGTAAATAGTCCAAATTTATTTGAAGGGAGGCTTCAAAGCACACTTAAAGATAACCTTTTGCTTGCTGATTTAAATGGAGTGGATTTAAGTAGTCTAGCTCAAGGTTTAGATTTTATGGATGTTTATCAAGGTAAGGCAGATGTGAAGGCAAATTACAATCTTTTAAGTGAAGAAGGAGAGGTTAATTTGGATATGAAAGAGGGTAAATTAAAACCAAATCTTATTACCAATGCTTTAAAAATTTTAACACTAAAAGATATTACCAATGATGTTTATCGCACTGCTAATGCTAAAGCTTTGATTAAAAAAGAAAATATCAAACTTGATCTTAATATGCAAGCAGATCGTTCTTATATTTTAGTACAATCAGGAGCTTTAAATTCTAAAAGCGGAGCTTTAAATTTGCCTTTTGATATTAAACTCGATAGAGCCAATTTTAAAGGAAGTATTACAGGAACTACGGAAAATCCTAAAGTGAATTTAAATGCAGGAAGTGTGTTAAATTCTATTAAAAATGTAGTAGGTGGCGGTGTGAGTGATGGTGCTAAAAGTACGGGCGATAAAGTTGATAAAGCGGTGAATAAATTATTAAATAAGATTTTTTAAGGTAAAAAATGTTTAATGGACTCATAAGAGAAATTGCTAAAGTTCAATCTTATCAAAACAATACTTTAAGCTTAAAAGCAAAATATCGCCCAAATCTTGGCGATAGCATAGCCGTAAATGGAGCTTGTTTAAGTGTAACAAAACTTTATGAAGGGGGTTTTGAAGTGGAGCTTTCTCGTGAAAGTCGCACTCATATAGCTATAGAGAATTTAAAAGATAAAGTTCATATAGAACCTGCTTTAAGATATGGCGATAGAATTGATGGACATCTTATGCAAGGACATATTGATTTTATCGGCACACTTGAAAAGATTCAAAAAGATGAAAATGGAGTGGATTTTTATATATCTTTACCTAAAGAAGCTATGAAATTTATGGCAGAAAAAGGAAGTATAGCTGTTGATGGAGTAAGTCTTACTATCAATGAAATTTTAAAAAATGGTATTAGGCTTACTATTATTCCTATTACTTTTAAAGAAACGCTTTTTAAAGACTATCAAGTAGGTAGAAAAATAAATATAGAAAGTGATTTACTTGCTCGTTATATTTATGCACAATTGCAAGGTAAAAACAAAGGATTATCATGGGAAGAAGTCGAAAGAATTTCTTATCTTTATTAGAAAATGATAAAGTCGTTATTTTTTGTGCTTTTGATAAGGATTATAATGTTTTTAGAGCTAAGGTTTATAGTGAGAATTTATTTTATCATTTAGGTTTTAAAGATATTAAAAAATGTGTTTTTATGGATCAAATTCACTCTCATAAAGTTATCATTTATGAAAAAAATTTAAAAAATCTTAGCTGTGATGGGCTTATAAGTAAAGAAAAAAATATCGCTCTTTGTGTTTTAAGTGCGGATTGTCTGCCTTTGATCTTATATCATGAAAGCGGCATTATAGCAGCTTTGCATTCAGGTAGAAAAGGAAGCTTTGAAAATATCCTAAAAGAATGCGTTGATCAAATTACTATGCAAAATTCACATTTAGATAAGAATAAATTTCATCTTTTTATCCTGCCTGGAATTTGTGCTAAAAATTATGAAATAGATGGAGAAATTTTAGAATTTGCTAAAAAAGAATTTAAAGAATTTGTTCAAGATGATAAACTTGATTTAAAAGCTTTAGTAAAATTTCAAGCTCAAAATTTAGGCATTGAAAATATTAAAGATTGTGGAATTTGTAGTTTTGATGATGAGAGTTTTTTTTCTTATCGTCGTGATAAAACGCCTAAGCGTTTTGTGAGTGTGGTTTATTTAAAGGATTAAAATGTATGAAAGAAAAGATTTAAGAGTGTTAAAAATCATTCAAAAAGCTAGAGAATTTGGCGATGGAGATTTGTTAAATGAAGCTTTGGTAAAACAATTGATTGATGCAGATTTTTGTGAAATTAATGAAAAAGAAAAAGAAGAGCTTGCAACTCTTCTAAATTCTTTAATCAATGCAAAAGATAAAGCGTTGTTGAGTAATTAAAATTCTATATAGTTTTCAAAATCTTCTTCTTTTGGAGGATTAGGTTGATTCGAGGCTAGGGCTTCTTTAACAACCTGCTCGTATCCAGCTATGATATGTTTAAAATTCTCTTTTGCTTTTCCACTAAGTTCTGATTTGGCGATTTTTACAACAGATGCAGGATTTATAGCTTTATTATTTAAATATACTCCAAAATGCAAATGAGGACCTGTGCTCATACCTGTTGAACCAACATATGCAATTACTTGTCCTTGATTTACCTTTTGTCCGTTTTTAATTTTTGCAAAACGACTAAGATGAGCATATAAAGTCATATAACCTGAGTCATGCTTGATTTGAATTACATTTCCATAACCACCTTTTGTGCCTATAAAGGTTACTACTCCTTTGCCAGCACTTTTTACAGGAGTTCCAGTAGGTGCAGCATAGTCTATACCAAGATGGGCGCGATAGCGTTTTAATATAGGATGATATCTTGCTGTTGTAAAAGGAGAGGAAATTCTAGTGTAGTTCACAGGTTTTGTAAGTAAAAAAGATTCTAATTCTTTGCCATCGCGATCATAGAATATATCATTATAAGAAAAGACTTCTCTAGCGCTTTTATTAATTTCTACCATTGCCATTTTTATATTTATATCGCCCCAAAGTTTACCCATGCGTCTTTTTTGTTCATAATATAGGGTTACTTCATCACCTTTTTGGATATTGCGAAAATTTATACTTCCTCGAAAAGCACGAACCATAGCACGAGCTAAAGTACTGCTACCACTTTCTTCATAGACATCTTGATAAGCAGAGCTTTTAATGGTTAAATGTAAAATTCTATCTTCTTTTTGATAAGATACAGGAGTAAAAGCAAGAGTGTATTGTCCATCTTTATCTTTATAGATATGAATTTGTAAATCATCACTAATTGGAATTAAAACTTGTTCTATGTTGTTGTTTTCATCTTTTAAAACTTGATATTTTATTTTATAGGCTATATCAGAAGCAAGTTCTTGATCTTCTCTATCAAGTCCATAATAAAGCGACATAGGTATGGAATTTCTTTGTAGGAATTTAAGCAAGGTATCTCCATTATCCCAAGTTAGCTCTTCAACACTTAAAGCTGCAAAGCTTTGAACAACAAAAATAAATAAAAGCAATAATTTTTTCATGAGATAACCTTAATTTTTAAAAGAATTTTGAAATTTGAAAGCTATATTTTACTTTATTTTTCTTACAATTGCTTAACAAAAAAGGATTATAATTCTATAAATTTTTATTTAAGGAGCAAATTTGTTTAAAACTATAGTGTGTTTTTTAGCTTTAAACCTTAGCCTCTTTGCGGTTGGATTTGATTTAAAACCTATAAAAAGTGAACTTGTAAAAGTTGATGATATTTATGGTTATATTAAAGATAGTGATGATATAAAACTTTATTCAAGTGGCGTAGTAGTGCAACATTTTAGCAATTCGCAAAGTATCATCGCTAGAGCAAGTGTTATAGATAAAAAAAATGGTTTGGCAAAATTAGAATTTAGTGTTTTTTCAGCTCTTAAGCAAGATGCTTTGCCTTTACCAAATGTTTTACCTAAAGTAGGTGATGAGGTTGTTTTAAATTTTCTTTATGATAGAGGATTGGTAATTGCTCCTGATGAACAAACTTATAATGAACTTGTTAGAGAATTTCCGCAGATATATTTTACCCATATTGATATTTTTGGAGCACAATTAATTAGAACGGCTACTCTTTCTCCTAAGCGTTCAGATTTTAGGCAATTTTGTGATGATAATGCGGTCGGCATTTTGGTTGTGGCTTTGGAAAATCATGCAGAAGTTGTGGATTGTCAAGATTTTAATAAGCTTTATGAAGTGCCTATAAGCAAGCCAACTAGCGTTCAGGTTCCTTTTTATTCTCGTATAGGTGGATATAAAAGTAATTTTTTTGATTTTAACTCTCAAGAAATAGGAAATTATTATAGGTATTATGATGCTTTGATTAATCTTCCTAAGGTGCAATAAACATGAAAAAAGAATTTGAACAATATTTTAAACGATTTTTAGGAGAAGAAAACGCTTATTTTGATGAAATTCACAAAAGAGCTTATAGCTATGATGCGACAAAAAAACATTATTTACCCGATGGGGTTCTTTTTCCAAGAAATGAAGAAGATATTGCTCGAATTTTAAAATTTTGTAATGAAAATAATATCATAGTCATACCGCGAGGCTCAGGATCTGGTTTTACAGGAGGAGCTTTAGCTGTTAATGGCGGGGTGGTGCTTGCTTTTGAAAAGCATATGAATAAAATTTTAGAAATTGATCTTGAAAATTTAGTGGCTGTTGTGCAACCTGGGGTTATTAATATACATTTACAAAAAGAAGTAGCCAAATACGGACTTTTTTATCCACCTGACCCTGCTAGCATGGAGTATTCAAGCTTAGGGGGTAATGTAAGCGAAAATGCTGGGGGAATGAGAGCTGCAAAATATGGCATTACAAAAGATTATGTGATGGCTTTAAGGGCTGTTTTGCCTAGCGGAGAAATCATTCGTGCAGGGAAACGCACTATTAAAGATGTAGCAGGTTATAATTTGGCAGGAATTTTAATCGCTAGTGAAGGTTCTTTGGCAGTTTTAAGTGAGCTTACTTTAAAATTAATACCTTTGCCTAAATTTAAAAAAACTGCTTTTGCTATTTTTCCAAGTGTAAAAAGTGCTATGAATGCGGTTTACAAAAGTCTTGCTAGCGGTGTAAGTCCTGTATCTATGGAATTTTTAGACAATCTTAGCATTAGAGCGGTTGAGAGCAAATTTAATAAAGGTTTGCCTATAGAAGCTGGAGCTATTTTGATTGCTGATGTGGATGGTAATGTTAAAGAGGCTATTGATGAGGATTTAAGAAATTTAGAATATTATTTTTTAGAAGCTGGCGCTAGCGAATTTAAAATAGCAAAAGATGAACAAGAAACCGCAGATATTTGGTTTGCTAGAAGAAATTGTTCTCAAAGCATTGCCATGTATGGAACTTTAAAACTTAATGAAGATATTACAGTTCCGCGTTCTAAACTACCTACTTTGCTTGAAGGTATAGATGAGATTTCTAAAAAATATGGTTTTAAAATTCCTTGCTTTGGACATACAGGGGATGGAAATGTGCATACTAATGTTATGGTTCCTGATAAAAATGATAAAGAGCAGGTGAAAAAAGGCTATGAAGCTGTGGAAGAGATTTTTAAATTAACAGTGAAACTTGGAGGAACTTTAAGCGGAGAGCATGGTATCGGACTCTCTAAGGCACCTTTTATGAATTTAGCTTTTTCTGAAGCCGAAATGAATTTAATGAGAAATATTAAAAAAGCTTTTGATCCAAATAATATACTAAATCCTTTTAAAATGGGACTTTAGAAGGTGAAAAATTTTTTTACTATTTTACTAAATTTGCGTGATAAGGAAATTTTAAATTATGCAGCAGCGCTTAGTTTTTATACTGTATTATCTTTAATACCTATTTTATTTGTATGTTTTTCTGTTTTTACGCAAATTTCCAGTTTTAAAGCTTATTATGAAAAAGCAAAGCAAGTAATTTTTGCTTTTTTAATACCAACGCAACAAGATGTTGTTGCTACCTACATCGATACTTTTTTAAAAAATAGTGTAAATTTGGGTATTGTAGGTCTTATTGCTATGGCATTTACTTCTTTAGCTTTTTTTTCAGGCTATGATTTTGTAATCAATCGCATTACTAAAAATGAACCTAAAGGACTTTGGCAAAGTATTAGTTCTTATTGGACTCTTTTAACTCTTGTTCCTTTGGGGCTTGGGCTTAGTTTTTATATTTCAGGTTTTATCCAACAAACTTTAGATGATTATAAAATAGGGTTTAATTTTTTTGAAATTTTACCCTTTGTAATTATTTGGGGTTTATTTTTTATATCTTATTCAAGTTCTGTTCATAAGGGAACTCTTAAAAGTTTAGCTTTAGTATCTTTTGGAGCGGGTACTATTTGGTATATAGGAAAAAATTTATTTGTATATTACGTGGTATATAATAAAACATACGCTAGCGTTTATGGATCTTTTTCTACTATTTTATTCTTTTTTATTTGGATTTATATTTCTTGGATTATTTATCTTTTTGGGCTTAAACTCTATTATTTTCTAAATCACAATCATAATGAAGGGAATAAAATTCGCAAAAATACAAAGAAAAGCTAGATATTTAAATCGCACAGAGATTAAAGAAGCAATAAGATAACTTATAAAAATCCAAAATGGGATATGGATATTAGTTCCATAAATTTTAAATTTAAAAAATTCATCTAAGATAAAATTGAGCAAATCTCCATAGTTTATAAGATGCAAAAATAATACTAAAGGATAAAATATTACAAAAATTCCACTCAAAATAATACCTAAAATTTGTTGGTAGCTTATAAGTGGAAAAAAATAAAGCACAGGTAAAACCATAGCAAAAAAAGTCCAAATATTAAGCAAAATAATATTTATAAGATTATTAAATTTATTTGCAAAATGATGCATATATAAAAAAATATAAAAAACACCTAAAATAGAAAATAAAAATCCAATACTAAATAAAAGTCTAGGGTAAAGAGAAATGCACAATAAAATACTACAAAAAAGCGTAACGAAATTAATGATTTTTATATTTTTACACAATAGATAAAAAACCCAAAAAGCCATAATCAAGGAGCGCACAAAAGAAGGGACAAATCCTATTAAACAAGCATAAGCTAAAAGTAGTGCAAAAATTAAAATACTTAAATCTAAACGTAAATTTCTATAAGGAAAATATCTTTTTTGGAAAAAACTATAAATTGGAGCTAAAATAAAGAAAATTAAACTAAAAAGTAAGCCTATGTGATAACCGCTAATTGCTATAAGGTGTGCTATACCGTAGTAATTTACATCGTTTCTAAGCTCTAAAGATATGGGCAGTGCAAAAAATAAAGCACCATAAAATTCTTTAATCTTTTCATTTGTATGTTGATTTAAGAAGTAAGATATAATGGGATTGTATTCTTTTTCTTTTAATTTTTCAAAATCATAAGAAGGTGCGTAAAAACTTTTACTCAGATAGTCTTTAAAGTTAATATTATGGGTGATAATTCTAAGGCTTAAAAATTGATTCTTGCTTAAATTTAAATCCTTAAAACTTGTAGTATAAAAAGTGAAGTTTTCAGTTTGTAACTTTAAAACCCAGTATTTTTTATTTTTTTTATTATATTTTATATATTGGTGCGTTAATAGAGCGTTGTCTATAAGGTAATGTTTTTGGTTTTTAAAGTTTAAAAAATTATTATATTCTAAAAGGATATTAAAAATAAAAATAACAACAACAGAGAAAAATAAATAATGAAATTCTTTAAAAGAGTAAGAAAAAGAATTCCATAGAGACATTATTTTTTAGAAAATTTACTTAAATAAAGCCAAATTATTCCGGCTAAAAATAATAAAAATAAAGGAGCAGCATAAGGATATAAACTCAGTTTATCAAAAATTGCTTCAATAACATACCCAAAAGTATAAGCAGTAAAACCTAGAACAATAGCCCATGCCAAACTAGCTAGAGTATTGATAATAAAAAATTTAATAAAATTATATTTTGCCATACCTGCAGCTATGGGAATGAAAGTTTTTAAACCATAAATAAATTTTTGAGTTACAAGTAAAATAATTCCATGTTGTTTTGTTTTTATCATAGCAAGGGCTATCTTGCGTCGGTGTTTTTTAAAATAAGGCATAATGTCTTTTTTATAATATTTTCCAAGTATAAAAAGCAAAGTTGAACCTATGGTATTAGCAATAAAAGCAAGAGCAATGCAAAAACTAAGATCCATTTTTCCTTGAGAACTTAAAACTCCTGCAGCTAAAATTCCAACCATCCCGCCCCCTAAAGAGTAAAAGAATAAAACAATATAACCATATTTTATTAAAGTATCAATCATATCTTGCATAATAAACCTTATTTAGCGTATTCTACAGCTCTAAGTTCACGTATAACATTGACTTTAATTTCACCAGGATATTGCATTTTTTCTTGAATTTCAGCTGCTATTTCCTTAGCTAAAAGTACACTTTCATCATCATTAACAAGCTGAGCATTGGCTATGACGCGAATTTCTCTTCCGGCATTGATTGCATAGGCATTTTTAATTCCTTCTTTACTTTTAGCGATATCTTCTAGCTCACTGACTCTTTTTAAGAAAGCTTCTAACACTTCTCTTCTAGCTCCAGGTCGTGCAGCACTTAAAGTATCTGCTGCACAAACAGCTGCTGATTCTATGCTTGTAGCTTCTTCGTGTCCATGATGTGCGTAAATAGCATTGATTACTACAGGATGCTCTTTGTAGCGTTTGCAAAGTTCTGCACCTAAATCCACATGAGATCCTTCAAAATCATGGGTTAATGCTTTTCCTATATCATGTAAAATTCCCGCACGACGTGCTAAATTCTCATCTCCACCACACTCAGCAGCAATGATTCCTGCAAGGTGAGCCACTTCCAAAGAATGTGCTAAAGCGTTTTGTCCATAG
This sequence comes from Campylobacter sp. CFSAN093259, assembly GCF_012889985.1. Classification (NCBI taxonomy): domain Bacteria; kingdom Pseudomonadati; phylum Campylobacterota; class Epsilonproteobacteria; order Campylobacterales; family Campylobacteraceae; genus Campylobacter; species Campylobacter sp. CFSAN093259. Next base: position 1,178,701 of record NZ_CP040617.1, on the reverse strand, counting down.
CTTGCTCGGTATTTGAGTTTTCCTATGAGTTTTACAATTTCAGGGTGTATTTTATTTAAACCTAGATCCATAACTATGGTTTCGCCTTCTTCTAGAATGGCACTATCAAATTCTTTACACACTTTTTCGTGAATTTCTTCTATGCGCGCGGGTTGAATTCTGCCATCTTCAACTAAAAGTTCTATAACTTTTGTAGCAATAGCACGGCGATAAAGATTAAAACAACTTACTATAATAGCACCTGGTGTATCATCGATGATAATATCAACACCTAAAACCATTTCCAAGGTTTTAACATTGCGCCCTTCTTTACCAATGATACGTCCTTTAAGTTCATCGTTTTTAATGTTAATAACATTGATAAGTCTTTCAGCTGCAAATTCACCTGCAAAACGAGAAGTAGCTTGAGCAATGATGAAATTAGCTTTTCTTTTAGCTTCATTTTTTGCTTCTTCTTCATATTTTCTTACTATATGTGCAATTTGCTCGCGAGAATTTTCTTCTACTTTTTTAAGAATGATTTCTTTGGCTTCATTTTGTGTAAGTCCTGTCGAATGTTCTAAAATTTTTAAAACATCGTCAAGTTTTTCTTGATATTTATTTTTTAATTTATCAACATCAGATTGTAAGTTTTGAATGTGTTTTTGTGACTTGCAAAGGTATTCTTTATCTTCTTTTAGTTTTTCTTCTTCTTGCTGAAGTTTTTGTTCTTTTTTAGAAAGATCATCAAATTTTTGATTAAAATCTTTTTGAAATTTGTGAGTTTTTTCTTCGTATTTTTTTTTAACTTCTAATTCTGCATTAAGAATTGAATTTTTTGCATCTTTTAAAATAAGCTCCGCTTCGTATTCTATAGCTTTGGCTTTAGCTTTGGCTTGTTCTACGAAAATTTCATATTTGGCATCATTGATTTTTTTTGCAACTAAATATCCTATACCGAGTCCGACTATAGCGGCTATAAGTGCGATAAGTGATTCTATCATTTTTTCTTTCTTTCTTGTAATATTTTTTATAAGGGTTTATGTATAATTTTCCTGAAATATCATGCTTTTGTGTTAGATTATTTTGACTTAAAGCATCTATACTTTGGATAAATATTATATGAGGTTTGTAATTTAAATTTTCAAAAAATCTATCATAAAAACCTTGCCCATGTCCTATTCTTTTTAAATTTTTATCGACGCCAATTACAGGCACAATAGCTAAATCAATTTTTGCTTTAAAAAAAGAATCTATAGGCTCTAAAACCCCAAACCTTTTTTTAATAAAAGGCAATCTTAATTTTACAATTTTTAAACTTTTATCTTGCATAAATGGAACAAAAAGTTTGTAATTTTTATTAAGAATATGGCGAAATTTTATTAAGTTTGGTTCATAATGCAAAGGAATAAAAATTAAAATATTTTTAGCTTTAAATAGCTTTATTATTTTAAGACATTCTTTAAATATTTTATAATCTTGTTTGAAATTTAGTTTTGAATGTTTGAAAAGGCGTATTTTTTGCAATGCCCTAAAATCTGTTTTTTCCATTAATATGCCTTTAAAAAAATATTATCTTATGTATGTTATAATTTTAGCATTTTTATAAAGAATAATAAAGGATTGATAAATAATGAAGATTAAAAAAATACTTTTACTAGTGGCAATATCTTGTTTGTTTGTTGCTTGTAGCAATGATAAAGAAAAGCAGCAAAATGATGTAAATTTAAGCACCGAGGCAAGTATAAATCAAAGTGATGATATGAATTTTAAACTTAATTTGATTGATGGAGGATCAATTTCAGTTAAAAAAGAAAATGCCGTTTTAAATTTCAACGATGAAGATAAGGTAACTTTGTTTGTATTTTTTACCACTTGGTGTACCCCTTGCATTGCTGAAATCCCTCATCTTAATAAATTACAAGAAAAGTATAATAATGATTTTAATATAGTTGGGGTTTTATTAGAAGATAAATCTAACGATGAGATTCAAAAATTTATAGAACAGCATAAAATATCTTATAAAGTCGCTAATGGTGAAAATAACTATCTTTTAGCTAAAGCTTTAGGTGGGGTAAATGGAATTCCTACCATGTTTCTTTACAACAAGCATTCTAAATTGATTAATCAGTATTTAGGGCTTATTCCTGAAGAAATGCTAGAAATTGATATACAAAAGGCTATACTTTAATGTTTAATTTTTTTAAAAAAGGACTTGCAAAAACTCTTGAAAATATTGTTGGAGTTAAAGGAGAGAATAAAAAGATAACCAAAGATTTGCTTGAAGAAATTTTGCTTGAAGCAGATGTAAGTTATGAAATAGTTGAAGAGATAATTTATTATTTACCACCTCAAAATGAAGTAAAAAAAGAAGATTTAAAGCGTGTTATGGGTTCTTATTTTCTTTATGAAAAAAAAGAAACCAATCAAGAAAAACCTTTTGTAGAGCTTATTTTAGGAGTAAATGGAGCAGGAAAAACAACAAGTATTGCCAAGCTTGCTTATTTATACAAAAACCAAAATCAAAAAGTGATTTTAGGAGCGTGTGATACTTTTAGAGCAGGTGCGATTGAGCAATTAAAACTTTGGGCGCAAAAAGTGGATGTAGATATAGTTTTAACTGCACAAGGGCATGATCCTTCAGCGGTTGCTTTTGATACCATTTCTAAAGCAAAAGCAAAGGATTTTGATAGAGTTATTATCGATACAGCAGGGCGTTTGCAAAATCAAAAAAATTTAGCTCATGAGCTTGAAAAAATTGTAAGAATTTCAAACAAAGCTTTAGAAGGCGCACCCCATAGAAAAATTTTAGTTTTAGATGGAACACAGGGAAATGCTGGAATTTTACAAGCTAAAGCTTTTAATGAGCTTGTAAAACTTGATGGTGTGATTATCACAAAGCTTGATGGGACAGCTAAAGGGGGTGCACTTTTTAGTATAGCAAGAGAGCTTGAGCTTCCTATTTTTTATGTAGGCGTGGGTGAGCAAATGACGGATTTACAAGAATTTAATGCAAGTGCTTATTTAGATACTTTATTAGATCCTATTTTTGAATAATGGCAAAAAATAAAGCACTTTTTGAATGTCAAGCTTGTGGAAATCAACAAAGCAAATGGCTTGGAAAATGTCCTGATTGTGGAGCTTGGGATAGTTTTGTAGAATTAAAAGCTGAGCAAATTAAAGTTTTAAAAGAGCTTGCGCAAGTTAGCATGAAAACAAGTGAGGCTGTTTGTATTGAAGATGTGGAGTTAGAGCATTTTACAAGATACAGCACAGATGATAATGAGCTTGATTTGGTTTTAGGCGGAGGGCTTGTTGAAGGTTCTTTAGTGCTTATAGGCGGAAGTCCAGGTGTGGGAAAATCTACGCTTTTGTTAAAAATTGCTTCAAATTTAGCTAAACAGGGTAAAAAAGTGCTTTATGTCAGTGGCGAAGAAAGTAAAGCCCAGATTAAATTAAGAGCTGATCGTCTTGAGGCTAATACTCCGAATTTATTTTTACTTACTGAACTTTGCCTTGAAAATATTTTAGAAGAATTGCACAAAAAAGATTATAGCATTCTTATCGTTGATTCTATACAAACTCTATATTCAAATAAAATCACTTCAGCAGCAGGAAGCATCACTCAGGTGCGTGAGATTACTTTTGAGCTTATGCGTGTGAGTAAGGCTTATAATATCAGTACTTTTATCATAGGGCACATTACTAAAGAAGGTGCTATAGCAGGACCTAGAGTTCTTGAGCATATGGTAGATGTGGTGCTTTATTTTGAGGGAGATGCCACTAAAGAAATCAGACTTTTAAGAGGCTTTAAAAATCGTTTTGGTGGAACGAATGAAGTAGGTATTTTTGAGATGACTGCTAAGGGTTTGATCAGTGCAAAAGATTTGGCAAATCGTTTTTTTACTCGTGGAAAGGCTATTTCAGGAAGTGCTTTAGGTGTTGTAATGGAGGGATCTCGTGCTTTGGTTTTAGAAGTTCAAGCTTTGGTGTGTGAAAGTTCTTATCCAAAACGCAGCGCTACGGGCTATGAAAAAAATCGCTTAGATATGCTTTTGGCTTTGCTTGAAAGAAAGCTTGAAATTCCTTTGGGGCATTATGATGTATTTGTAAATATTAGTGGCGGAGTAAAAGTAAGCGAAACTGCGGCGGATTTGGCTGTGGTTGCAGCTATTATTTCAAGTTTTAAAAATCGCCCTTTGAGCAAAGATAGTATTTTTATAGGGGAGCTTAGTTTAAATGGAGAAATTAGAGAGGTTTTTAGCCTTGATACGCGTTTAAAAGAAGCTAAAATGCAAAAATTTAAAAATGCCATTGTTCCTTCTAAGCCTTTGGAAGATATAGGGCTTAAGTGTTTTGTTGCTAAAGAACTTTCGCAAGTTTTAGAATGGATGTAAATTTTCATTAAAATATAAGTAAGATTTTGCTAAAATTTCGAGTTTAGAATAAAATTTTTGAGGAAACCATGAAAGATTTATTTTTATTTAGCTCTTTGCTTGATGCAAGTCATACTTTTTCTTATTTTTTTCACATAGGTTTGGTAGCTTTAATTGCTGTTATAGTGGCTATGATGGCTACTCGTTCTATGCAACTTGTTCCACGCGGTATGCAAAATTTAGGTGAGGCTTTTTTAGAGGGAGTTTTATCTATGGGTAGAGATACCATGGGAAGTGAAAAAGGTGCAAGAAAATATCTTCCTTTGGTTGCAACTTTGGGAATTATAGTGTTTTTTAGTAATATTATAGGTATAATACCTGGTTTTCACGCTCCAACTGCAAGTTTAAATTTGACTTTGTCCTTGGCTATTATAGTTTTTGTATATTATCATTTTGAGGGTATTAGGGCACAAGGTTTTGTAAAGTATTTTGCTCATTTCATGGGACCTATTAAACTTTTAGCTCCTTTGATGTTTCCTATAGAGATAGTCTCTCATCTTTCTCGTGTGGTTTCTTTGTCCTTCCGTTTGTTTGGAAATATTAAAGGCGACGATTTATTTTTAATGGTAATTTTAGCTTTAGTTCCTTATATAGCTCCACTTCCTGCTTATGTACTTTTAACTTTTATGGCATTTTTACAAGCTTTTATTTTTATGATTTTAACTTATGTATATTTAGCGGGTGCAACTGTTGTTGAGGAAGGTCATTGATCTATATTTTAGAATTTTTCAAAGGTGCATCTTTAGCTTTAATGCTTTTTGGTGCACTTTTCTTCTTTTTTAAATATAATTCTTTTTTCTATCTTTGCTTGGGTATTATACCAGGTTTGCTTTTATCTTTAATTTTTGTTTTACTTATAGAAAACCATAAGCTAAAAAATGAAAATAAGTTAAGATAAAAGCAAAAAATAGTTTATTTTCTAAGCATGAAGCTCTTTTTTAAGCAAATGCTTTACAGCTTCATAAATTTTAATAGCCGCTTTGGATTTATTCATAGTATAAAGATGAATTCCATCTACACCACTTGTGATTAAATCGACAATTTGATCGCAAGCATACGCGATACCTGCATCTTCTAAAGCCAAAGTATTATTTTCATATTTTTCTAAAATTTTAACAAATTTAGGAGGGATTTTAGCTCTGCAAAGTTGAGAAATTTTTAAAACCTGTCTTTTGTTAGTAATAGGCATAATACCTGCGTAAATAGGTATGTCAATATCTGCTAAAGCACAATTTTGTTTAAAAGTATAAAAATCTTCATTATCGTAAAAAAGTTGAGTAATGAGCTTATCTGTTCCTGCATTTACCTTAGTTTTAAGATGGTGTATATCCTCGATGAAATTTTTAGATTCATTATGTTTTTCGGGATAGCATGCGGCATAAATTTCAAAGTATTCTTGTTTTTTTATAAAAGAAATTAAATCACTAGCATAAGAAAAATCTTTGCTTTTTTTTAAATTTTCACATATATCGCCTCTTAGGGCAAGAATTTGATTAAGATTTTTTTCTTTGCATTTTTGAAGTATCTGAGTGATTTTTTCTTTACTAGAATGGATGCAAGGTAAATGTACTATGCTAGGAATTTGATATTCTTCCTGGATTAAGCTTGCAACTTCTAAAGTATTTTGTGAGTTAATAGAGCCTCCAGCTCCAAAGGTTACGCTGATAAAATTAGGGCTTAATTGCCCTAAATCATCTAAGATAGCATGAAGATTTTTGATATTTTCATCCTTTCTTGGTGGAAAAACTTCAAAAGAAAAACTACACATGAAAACTCCTTATAATTGTTCTCGTATTTTTTGCGTAGCCGTAACTAAATTTTTAAGAGAGGCTATAACTTCTTCATAGGCTCTTGTTTTAAGTCCGCAGTCTGGATTGATCCAAATTTGCTCCTTAGGTAATTTGTTTAAAATTTTTTCTATAGTTAAACTTAATTCTTCTACGCTTGGAACTCTAGGGCTATGTATATCATAAACTCCTGGTCCCACCTCAGTTTTAAAACGAATAGCTTTTAGGGTATCTAAAAGACTTAAGTTTGATCTTGAAGCTTCAAAAGAAATCACATCAGCATCCATAGCGTCAATTTCTTTTAAGATATCACTAAATTCACTATAACACATATGAGTGTGAATTTGAGTTTTAGCTTTTACCCCGCTATGCACAAGATTAAAAGCAGGAATAGCCCAATCTAAATACTCACTATGCCAATCACTTTTTCTTAAAGGCAGTTTTTCACGCAAAGCCGCTTCATCAATTTGTATGATTTTTATACCTGCATTTTCAAGATCTAACACTTCATCTCTTATAGCTAAGGCAATTTGCTCAGTGCTTTCTTTTAGACTGATGTCTTCTCTTGGAAAGGACCAATTAAGTATGGTTACAGGTCCAGTTAGCATACCTTTTACGATTTTTTGACTTAAACTTTGTGCAAATTTAGACCAAGCTAAGGTGATAGGCTTTGTGCGTGATACATCACCCCAAATCACAGGAGGTTTAACGCACCTTGTGCCATAGCTTTGCACCCAACCATTTTGAGTAAATAAAAAGCCCTTTAGATTCTCTCCAAAATACTCCACCATATCATTTCTTTCAAATTCTCCATGCACTAAAACATCAAGTCCTATTTCTTCTTGAATTTGTAAGCATTCTTTGATTTTTTGTTGGTTAAATTCAGTGTAGTTTTGAGCTGAAATTTTTTCTTGCTTAAAGGCAAGGCGATTAGATCTTACATCGGCACTTTGAGGAAAGGAACCTATGGTTGTGGTTGGTAAAAGAGGGAGTTTTAAAAATTCTTTTTGGATTAAGGCGCGTTCTTTAAAACTAGGCGTTCTGGTAAAATCTTCTTTTTTTAAGGCCTTAAGCCTTGCTTTGACTTTTTCATCTAAACGCTCTGGGATATTTTTAAAAAGCTCTTGATTGGCTCTAAAGAGCGGATTTTCTTCGCTAGAATTTAGAATTTCTTTTAAATCTTTAAGTTCTTGAAGTTTTTCTTTAGCAAAGGCAAAAAGTTTAAGATAGCTTGAATCTAATTTGCTTTCAAATTCAGTGCTATAAGGCACATGTAAAAGTGAGCAAGAAGTGTTTAAGATGATATTTTGTGTATATTTTTGAAGCTCTTTAATAAGCTTTAGGCTTTTAGCATAATCATTAGCATAGATATTTTTGCCGTTAATAAGACCTGCAAAAAGGATTTTATCTTTAGCAAAACCGTATTGTTGGACTAAGGCTAAGCTTTGTTTTCCCTCGATAAAATCAAGCCCCAAAGCATCAAATTTGCTTTCTAAAAGTTTAGGATAAATATCTCTTAAGTCTCCAAAATAGCTTTGAAGTAAAATTTTAAGATCTTTTTTGTGATTTAAAAGTTCTTGGTAAAATTCTTCGAACAAAGCGATATCTTCCTTGCTTAAATCATAAACCAAATAAGGCTCATCAAGTTCAAGCCATGTTACTTTAAGTTCATTTAGTTTATCAAAAAGCTCTATGTAAGCGTTTAAAAGCTTTTCTTTGGCGAGTTTTTGAGTTTTTTCATCTTTAAAGGCAATGAGTTTAAAAAGTGTGAAAATGCCTATTAAAACAGGCTTGCTTTCTATACCAAGCTCTTTAGCTTCGAGATATTCTTTAAAAATTTTATCCCCTGTTAAAGCTACAATATCAGCATTATCGCACTCAGGCACCAAATAATGATAATTTGTATTGAACCATTTTTTCATTGCTAAGGCTGTAACATCTCCATTTTCTCCTTGATAACCTCGACTTTGAGCAAAGTATTCATCTAAAGCATCTAAATTTAAATTTTTATACTTTGTATGAACAATGTTAAAAAGCACAGCTGCATCTAAGACATTATCATAAAGTGAAAAATCATTACTAGGGATAAAATCAATGCCAGCTTTTTGAATTTCTTGCCAGTGTCTAATCCTTAAATCCTTAGCACTCTTTAAAAGCTCCTCTTTAGAACTTTGGTTTTTAAAGTATTTTTCAATAGCAAATTTTAATTCTCTATTTGCACCTATTCTTGGGTAAGAAATGATTGAATTTTTCATATTTGTTCTCCTTAAAATGTAGGGATTAAAGCACCCTGATATTTTTCTTCTATAAATTTTTTAACTTCATTGCTTTGCAAGGCCTTTACTAGGGCTTTGATTTTAGGAAGGTTTTCATTACCTTCTTTAACGGCGATGATATTGCCATATTCACTATATTTACTTTCTGTATAAAGCCCATCTTTTACAGGGTTTAAACCTGCTAAAATAGCAAAATTGCTATTAATAAGAGAATAATCTACATCATCTAAACTCCTTGTAAGTTGAGCGTCTTTTAACTCTACAAATTTAAGCTTCTTAGGATTTTTAGTGATATCTAAAGGAGTGATGAGCTCATTATCCTTAACTTCTATAAGTCCTTTGCTTGCTACAATGCGTAAAGCACGGCTTTCATTTGTAGGATTATTGGGTATAGAAATGCTTTGTCCTTCCTTGGGGTGAAATTCTTTGTGTTTTTTAGAATACACTGCCATAGGTTCTATATGGATACTGGCAACTTTTACAAGATGGGTGCCTTGTCTTTGATTGAATTCTTTTAAATAAGGCTCATGCTGAAAATAATTAGCATCTAACTCACCATTTTCAACCATTACATTAGGGATTACTCCATCATTGAATTCATAAATTTTTAAATCATAACCTTGTTTTTGAAGTGCTGATTTTATAAATCTTAAAATATCTGCATGAGGTGTTATAGAAGAGCCAACTTTAAGTTCTTCATTTGCCCATGCAAAACCGGTAAAAAGAGTAGCGACGCAAAAAGCTTTAGTAAATAAAGTCATTTTTTCTCCTTTACGCAAAACTAAATTTTTCTATCAAGTCACTATGATAAATACTTGCCACATCAGGATGAGAGCGTATCATTCTTTTAAAATAATTACTTGCAACATTTCTTAAAAGTGGATTTTTAGGATCAGTATCCACACCTTTACTTTCTTTAGCAAGCTCTGGATTTAACTTAAAAATAGGTATATCCTTATCAAGCTGCACTCCAAGAAAATAAGCTATGCTAAAGCGTTCTTTTGGGCTTAAATTCACGCGGTGAATAGTAGCTTTTAAATAGCCATTGGTAGCTAGTTCTAAAAATTCTCCTATATTAACTACAACGCTATTTTCAAGTGGGGGTATACTAAGCCATTTACCATCTATAAAAGCTTCAAATCCGCTTTGTTTTTCTTGAAAAACAAAAGTGATAAGCCCACCATCTTTATGTGAACCTACGCCTTGAGTGATATTTTTTGAGCTTTTTGGATAATGTATGATTTTACAATGTTCGTAAGAATTTTCTCCATAAAGTTTATCAAAAGCATTGTTAGGTAGATCAAGAGCTTGAGCGAAGGCTTTTAAAAGCTTTAAACAAGCTTTTTTGGTTTGTTTGTGCCAAGTTAAGAAAGTTTTTTTAAGTTCTGGAATTTCACTAGGCCAAAGATTAGGACCTTCTAGTCTTTGCCATAAGGGTGAGTTTAAATTCCAGTTTAAAGCATCTCTTTCTGTGCCTATATCCAGTTGTTCTCTATAATCCTTAGATCCTGCTGTGTATTCAAAACCTTCGCTAGTATAACCTCTAAATTGAGGAGAATGTACCATAGAAATAAGCTCTTTCGAACTTCTAGAAAGATTAAAAAATTCTTTGCCAAGTTTGAATAATTTCTCGTTTAAATTTTTATCTATACTGGTATTGATAAGATAAAAAAAACCTATTTTAGAAGCAATTTCTCTTAAATTTTTAAGAAAAGTGCTTTTATCTTTTTCATAAGCTTGTAAATCAAGTATAGGTAAGTTCATTTTTGCTCCTTAAATTAAAATTAAGGATAAGAAGATATTTTGAATTAAAATTTTATTAGAGAAATTTTTGTAAGTTAAGATTTTAAATGAGTATTTTGAAAAAATAAACTTTTTTGACTTTCTTACACATTATATCTCCTTATCCACTTTTTGGACCTTTGGAAACATAATGTTAAGCCAAAGGACGCACTAGATACTACACATCTCGCACATCAGTTTCATTTTTTCTCCTTTTAAAATAATAAAATTTCAAAATCATATATAAAAATATATTAATTAAAGCTTAATCATTTAAAAAATAAAGATTCTTTTTAAGCATTCTCGAGTTTTAATTCTTTGTTATTTATTATGCTAATACCTAGATTTAAAACTTTTTGGGCAATTTGTTTGGCTTCATCTAAAGAATGCATTGCGCAAGTTCCGCATTGGTAGATATTAAGTTCAGGAATTTTGCTTTGATCGCTTACGCTTAAAACATCTTTCATGGCTGCTTCCCAAGCTTTTGCAATACTTTTCTCATCAGGTGTTCCAATTAAACTCATATAAAAACCCGTGCGACAACCCATAGGTGAAATATCAATAATTTCAACTGAATTTGAATTAAGATGATCTCTCATAAATCCTGCGAATAAATGTTCTAAGGTATGAGTACCTTTTTCGCTCATAATGTCTTTATTTGGTATGCAAAAACGCAAATCAAATACGCTAATATCATCACCCTTAGGTGTTTTCATAACTTTAGCTAAACGCACAGCAGGAGCTGGCATTTTAGTATGGTCAACTTTAAAGCTGTCTAATAATGGCATTTTAACTCCTTAAATATAAATTGTCTAAGAATTATAGCATTTAAAGTTAATATTTAAAGCCTTTCTAAAAGAAAAAAAGATAAAATAAAACATTTAAAAATTCAAGGAAATTTTATGTTTGAAGTAGTTATAGGTCTTGAAGTTCATGCTCAGTTAAATACAAAAACAAAAATCTTTTGCTCATGTGCAACTTCTTTTGGAGAAGCTCCAAATACCAATGTTTGTCCCACTTGTTTGGCCTTACCAGGAGCTTTGCCTGTTTTAAATGAAGAGGCTGTAAAAAAAGCTATAGCTTTTGGAAAAGCTGTCAATGCAACAATTAATAAAAAAAGTGTTTTTAATCGTAAGAATTATTTTTATCCAGATTTACCTAAGGCTTATCAAATTTCACAATTTGATATCCCTATAGTAGAAAAGGGTGAGCTTTTTATCAATGTAAAGGGTGAAAATAAACGCATAGGTATTACAAGAGCGCACTTGGAAGAAGATGCAGGTAAAAATATCCATGAAAGTAATTTTTCTAAAGTAGATTTAAATCGTGCAGGAACTCCTTTGCTTGAGATTGTCAGTGAGCCTGAGCTTAGAAGTAGCGATGAGGCAGTAGCTTATCTTAAAAAACTTCATTCTATTATACGCTTTTTAGACATTTCAGATGCAAATATGCAAGAAGGAAGTTTTAGATGCGATGCAAATGTTAGTATAAGACCTAAGGGCGATACAAAACTTTATACTAGAGTAGAGATTAAAAATCTTAATTCTTTTCGTTTTATCCAAAAAGCTATAGAATATGAGGTAAAAAGACAAAGTGAGGCTTGGGAAGATGGAACTTACGAACAAGAAGTAGTTCAAGAAACTAGACTTTTTGATACGACAAATTTAGTTACAAGAAGTATGCGTGGCAAAGAAGAAGCGGCAGAATATCGCTATTTTCCTGATCCTGATTTATTGCCTGTTTTATTAAAAGATGAGTTTTTGGATATTAAAATCCCTGAGCTTCCTGATGAGAAGAAAGTACGCTTTATAGACAAGCTTGGTATAAAAGAAAGTGATGCAGAGGTTTTAATCAGTTCTTTAGAAATGAGTCGTTTTTTTGAAAGTCTTATTTCTCAAAATTTAAATCCTAAACTTTGCGTAAATTGGTTAAATACTGAACTTATGGGACTTTTAAAAGGAGAATTGACTATAGAAAATTCTCCTGTAGATGCTCAAAAGCTTGGAGTTTTAATTAAACGCATAGAAGATGGCACTATCAGTGCAAAAGCGGCTAAAGATGTCTTAGCTTTTGTATTTGAAAATACTAGCGTGGAAATTGATGAAGCTATAGAAAAGCTAGGACTTAAGCAAGTAAGTGATGATTCAGCCATAGAAGCGGTGATTGAACAAATTTTAAATGCAAATGCCGATAAGGTTGCAGAGTATAAAAGTGGTAAAGACAAGCTTTTTGGATTTTTTGTGGGTCAAACAATGAAAGAAGGCAAAGGAGCTTTTAATCCTGCAAAAGTAAATGAAATTTTAAAAACAAAGCTTGGTTGATGCGTATAGCGGTTATTGGTGCGGGAAAATGGGGCAGTGCTTTACATCTAGCCTTAAAAGAAAATCACAATTGTTTTATCAGTTCTTTGCATCAGCGTGATTTAGAAGATTTTGTTAGCATAAAAGAAGCTTTAGAATGTGAATATCTTGTTTTTGCTTTAAGTTCTCAAGGGATGCGTGCTTGGCTTAAAGAAAATTTCATCAACAAGGGACAAAAAATTTTAATTGCTTCAAAAGGCATAGAAGATCAAAGTTGTCAATTTTTAGATGAAATTTTTTTAGATTTTGTACCAAAAGAAAATTTTTGTGTTTTAAGCGGTCCTTCTTTTGCTGCTGAAGTAATGCAAAAACTTCCTACTGCTTTGATGATTAGCGGGATAAATCAAGAGCTTTGTAAAAAATTTGCAAGTTTTTTCCCTGATTTTATTAAAACTTATATTGATAATGATGTTCGTGGTGCTGAAATTTGTGGTGCTTATAAGAATGTTTTAGCAATTGCAAGTGGGATTAGTGATGGGTTAAAACTTGGCAATAATGCAAGAGCGGCACTGATTTCAAGAGGGCTTATAGAAATGCATCGTTTTGGTAAATTTTTTGGTGCTAAAGAAGAAACTTTTTTAGGGTTAAGTGGGGCAGGGGATTTGTTTTTAACTGCAACGAGTGTTTTATCAAGAAATTATAGAGTAGGTTTAAAACTGGCGCAAAATCAAAAATTAGATAGTATTTTAGTCGAACTTAATGAAGTAGCAGAAGGTGTAAAAACTGCTTATGCTATAGAAAAACTAGCAAAAATGAAAGGAATTTATACACCTATTGTAAATGAAGTAGTGGCAATTTTTAAGGGTAAAAGCGTGCAAGAAGCAACGCAGAGTTTATTAAAGCAAAATGATTAAGGAAAAATCATGATAATTAAAAATGCAAAAATTTATGGAGATTCTTTACAAGATATAGAGATTAAAGAAGGAAAAATTACCAATATTGGTTCTAATTTACAAGGCGAAGAAATTTTAGATGCTAAAGGTATGACTTTACTTCCATCTTTTGTGGATTTGTGTGTGAGTTTAAAAAACGATAAATTTTCTTTAGCTAATTTAGAGCTTTTAGAAAATGAGTGTCTAAAAGGAGGAATTTCTAGTATAGTTTTGCGTGATTGCATGGATTTTGATGAAGAAAGTTTTGCTTTATTTTTACAAAATTTAGCTCAAAGAAAGATGCAAATTTTTTCAAGTGTGCGGGTTAAGGATGCAAACGGCAAGCTTAAAAATTTAGCCACTCTTTTAAATAAAGGTGCTTGTGCTCTAGAACTTGACAGCTCTTTAGATGCAAATACTTTAAAAGTAAGTTCACAATATGCTTTTATGAAAGACTCTCCAATTTTTGTGCGTTGTTATGATAAGGATTTTGATGATAATGGAGTGATGAATGATTGTGAAATGAGTTTTGAGCTAGGGCTTATAGGCATGAGTAAAATCGCTGAAACTAGCCAGATAGCTAAAATGAAAGAATTGGCTAAATTTTATAAAAATAAAGTTATTTTTGATCTTTTAAGTTTGAAAGATTCTTTAGTATTATTAGATGAAAAGGATTTAAAACTTGTAAGCATTCATCATCTTATCAAAGATGATAGTGCTTGTGAAGATTTTAATACGGCTGCGAAACTTATGCCACCTTTAAGAAGCAAAGAAGATGTTTTGGCTTTAAGAGAGGCTTTAAAAGAAGGAAAGATTAGCTTTTTAACTTCCCTGCATAGTGCAAAATCAATTTCTTTAAAAGATTTAGCTTTTGATGAAGCGGCTTTTGGAATTCATAGCGTATGCGAATTTATAAGTCTTTGTTATACTTTTTTAATCAAAGAAGGATTTTTAAATTGGCAAGAGCTTTGTCGATTTACAAGTAAAAATCCTAGTGAATTTTTAGGTTTAAATAGTGGAGTTATAGAAGTTGGCAAAGAAGCTAATCTAGTTCTTTTTGATGAGAATGAAGAAATTTTTGCTCCAAAAAGTTCTCTTTATTCTGAGGATAAACTTTTTGGAAAGATTAAAATGCATATAATTAAAGGAAAAAATATTTTAGAAAAATAAGCTTTACTTAAATTCCTAAAGATAGTTTAAATCCTAAAAATACAAGTGCTGCCATAATACCAGCGGCTGGTAAAGTGATAATCCAAGCCAATCCTATAGGCTTCATCATAATCCAATTTGCGTTTTTATTATACACTCCTATACCCAATATAGCACCTATGAGTATATGGGTGGAGCTAACAGGAATTCCAAATTGTGTAGCTAAGAGTATAACTATGCTTGCACCAAGTTCTGCAGAAAATCCAGTAGTAGGGCGTATGGTTGCAAGTTTTGAACCCACTGTAGTAATCACTTCTTTACCTAAAAACCAAAGCCCTACAACTAGAGCAACTCCAAACATAGCTAAAGCTGCAAAAGGTACAGGAGAAGTCGCGTTAATTGTACCGTTTTTTAAGACATCTAAAATCGCTGCAAAAGGACCTATAGCATTGGCTATATCATTGGCTCCGTGTGAAAATGCAAAACTAGAGGCTGTAAATATTTGAAACCATGAGAAAATTCTATCAGTAGTTTTATTAAGTTCTGTTTTTTTAACGATTTTGACTATAGCAAATGTTACAACATAACTTATAGTTCCTATAATTCCGATAATCCAAAAGTTTTGTAAAATATCCAAAGTGCTAACATTATTTAAACCTTTAAATAAAAACATTGCCGAAATGATAGCAGCAGCAATACAAGCAATGATTGGCATATGAGTTTTTAAAATAGAGTAAATATCTATATCTTTTTCTTGATCCTTAAATTCCTTCATTTTATTTCTATAGAAATTATTTTCTTGTTCTTCTTCATCCAAAGCTATAGCGGAAAGTTCTTTGATTTGTTCTTCTTGGGATTTTGTTTTTAAATTTAAAAAATATTCTTCTTTGAATTTTTTTCTTTCTTTTTTGATATTTTTCAAATCATCATTTAGTTTTTCTGATGGTTTTAAAATTTTCTTATCAATATATGAATAAATAATATAAGCTACAATACCCCCTAAAAGAGGCGAAGCTACCCAAGAAATAGCTATTCTTAAAATTTCACTCCATTTAACCATAGAGAGTGTTTGGATTCCATCAAATTTTAAAAGCCCCATCATAATGCTAGCACCTACAATCCCACCAACTATACTGTGTGTGGTTGATACAGGTAAGCCTTTCTTGGTTGCAATAAAAATCCAAACCCCAGAGCTTAAAAGTGCAGCAAGCATAATGATAACAAAAAGCATAGGATCTAAAGAATTTGGAAAAATAACAATACCGCTGCGTATGGTCTTAGTAACTTCTGCGCCTGCGAAGATTGCCCCGCTTAGCTCAAAAACAGCTGCTATAATTAAAGCTTGTTTAATGGTTACTGTTTTTGCACCAACGCTTGTTCCAAAAGAATTGGCTACATCATTTCCACCTATATTAAATGCCATAAAAATGCCAAATATAGAAGCAAGAATAAAAAGAATCAATTGATGTTGCGAAATATAACCAAATCCCCAAATAACAAATGCGATAGTACTGATAATAAAAATAACAAAAGCTATGAGGTTGTCTTTTTGCATTAATAACCCTTTTTTATTTTAATTATACACTTATTTACTTTAAATTTGCTAATTTTATTTTTTAGTCTTTGTGGAATTTTTATTTATATTATTTTTTTATAATAAATACTCAAACAAGAAATAATAAGGAATATAAGAATAATGAGGGGTATTTTTTATATAATAGCATTGTTTTCTTTACTCAATGCCGATGAACTTACAGAGGCTTTAGTAAAAAATAATAATCAAAATTCTTGGGAGCACTTTGATTATAAAAATACCAAAGAAGCTCCAAAAATTCAAGAAGAGAATGTGGATTTTAAAAGCACTTTTGATAGCTTGCTTTCAAAAACTTTAGAAAATAATAATGGTATAGATAAAACAGATGGGAATTTGGATTTTCAAAACGAAAACGCGCAGGTTAAAAATTTAAGTTCTCTTTATGAGGGGGAGAATAATTCTTTGCTTTTTCAAAAAGAACTTTTTGTGGCTCAAAATAATTATAATTACTCAGGGGGTTTAATCAATCGTTATGAAAAAGATGATTTTTTATTTGGAGTTAATGGTTTTATTGATAAACAAAAGGAACAAAAAGATACTAAAAGCTTTGGTACAGAGTTTGGTTATAGTAAATTTATAAAGGCTTATAGTAATTATTATATACCCAATGAAGCAGAAAAAAATTTACAGCTTGGAATGAGTTTTGTAATTCCAACTTATACCGCTTTTGCTTTTGATATAAGTAAGGATAATGATAAAACTAATTATCAAGTATCTTACTCTCCTTATAGTGTATTTAGTTTAAATTTATTGCGTCGTGATTATAGTGCAAGAGAGACTGTTGATGATACTGTTGTTCAAGTTGGATTTAGTTTTAATTTCAATGAAAGTTTTTTAAAGCAATTTAGAAAAAAAGATAATACTTTAGAGGAGGTTAATCGATATGATTTCCTCCAAAGAACTCATTAGTTCATTCCAGCATTATGGAATTTTTCTGGATTATCCATAGCATAGCGGAATTTTTCCCAATCAATTTGTTTATCCCAGATGGCAACGATTAAGGCTGCTACTGAATTTCCACAAAGATTTCCAACCGCCCTCATTTCAGACATAAATTTGTCAACACCTAAAAGAATACCTATAGCAGTTACTGGTAGAACTTGTGCTAAGGTTGCATTTGCTTCTGAAATTTCCATATTTCCTAGAGCCGCAAGCGTACTTCCAAGCACTATAAAACCTGATCCAGTTACACCTACTGCACCTTTTGAGGCTATCATTAATACTATTAAAATACTGATTTCGTGTGCTAAACTTAAATTTACATTGAAAGCTTGTGCTAGAAAGATTAAGCTCATAGCTAGATAAATATTTGTACAATCAAGATTAAAACTATATCCCGTTGGTAAAACAAGTCCGACTGTTGCTTTAGAAAGTCCTGCTTTTTCTAGTTTTCTCATTAAAGGAGCAAGTGCAGACTCGCTTGAACTGGTTGCAAAAACGATCAATACTTCTCTTGAGATAAATCTCATAAATTTGAAGATATTTACTTTTGCAAAATAACAAATCAGACCTAAGATTCCAAATATAAAAACAAGACATGAAATCAGCATTACTAAAAGTAAATATGCTAAGTTGATCAAAGAGCCAATTCCGTATTGAGCTATGAGTACAGCCATTGCTGAAAAGGCGGCAATAGGACTAAAATACATAATGATTTGTAGAATTTTAAAAACAAAATTTTGTACCACTTCAAAAACTCTTTGAATTGCCTGTTTTTCTTCTATTCTCATTAAAGAAATAATCAAAGCAGTAATTATAGCAATAACTAAAACTTGTATGGTTTTTCCTTCTGTAAAAGGTGTGATAATATCAGTAGGCATAGCATCTTTTAAAATATGCATAATCTCAGAGCTCGCACTTACTTCTGTGGTTTGAGAAATGTATTTTTGAACGCTTTTTGTATCAAGTTGACTTGGATCAAGATTCATTCCATGGCCTGGTTGCATAACATTTGCCATAAAAATACCTATAGCAAGTGCTAAAGTACTTACAACTTCAAAGTAAATAACCGCTTTAGCACCAATGCTACCTACTTTTTTTAAACTTTCAAGACTAATGATGCCCAAAACCAAAGTAACAAAAATAATAGGGCCTATAAGAACCTTTAAAGCACCTATAAAATAATCAACTCCTGGTTTGCTAGCAATGGCTAATTCTTTATCTGTATAGCCAAGTACAATACCTGTAATAATGCCTATAATCACCCAAAATCCAAGACTTTTGATAATACGTTTATATAAAGGCGGTTTTCTTTCAGCTAAAGTTTGACTTAAAGTTTCCAAGTTTATTCACTCCTTTTGATCTTTGTAAAATATAATTTTAACAATGTGTATCGTAAATTTTAACAAAAAAACAAATCTAGAAATACTTTCTTTTATATGATATGATAATTTTTTATATAAACGTTACAAAATTTCTCATTATTTGCATTATAAAATTTAAAATATTTTTGAAAATTTTATAATTTTGTAATTCAGTTTGCTTTTTGTTATTTATTATTGGTAATAATTCTATTTTTGATTTATTTGTTTTATTGGGATGTTTTAAATTATGAAAGAAATAGTTTTGTCTGAAAATGCTTTAATTACTTCTAAAACAGATCTTAAGGGGAATATCATTTATGCCAATAATGACTTTTTAAAATACGCAGGTTATAAAGTCGATGAGCTTTTATATAAATCTCATAATATAGTAAGACATGAAGATATGCCACGCACTGTATTTAAATGTCTTTGGGATTATATTCAAAAAGGAGATGAAATTTTTGCATTTGTGAAAAATAAATCCAAAGATGGTAATTTTTACTGGGTTTTTGCAAATGTAAGTGCTTCATTTGATGCTAATGGAGATATCGTCAATTATTATTCTGTTCGTCGTGCACCCAATAGAAAATCTCTTTCTATAATTGAAGAAGTTTATAAAATTTTACTTGAAAAAGAGCAAAAATCAGGCATTAATGCTGGAGTTTCAGCTTTAATGGATATTGTAAGTTCTTATAAAATGACTTATAATGAACTTATTTTTAACTTACAAGAAAATAATTAAATAAGATATATTTAATCTTTTTTATTGTATAATTTTCACCTAGAAATTAAAGTAATATATTATTAAAGTATTGTTTTGATTTATGACTTCAAAAAATTTTCAATAAAAAGGGGTAAATTTATGGTGAAAAATGGATTATTATTAACTATTTTTCTAAGTGTTATCGGTGTTTTAGGTGTCATTTTTATTCATATTTTTGTTGGAGCGATAATTTTTGTTTTAATCGCTGTTTTAATGATTTATTTGCTTAGACAACACAAAGATGAGCAAATAATGATAGATAAACTTTTGGTTCTTTGTAGAGAGTTAAAGGAGGGTAATTTCGACAATAGAATCATCTATGTAAAAACAAAAAGCAAAAAATTAGCCGAAATAGCAGATAATCTTAACAATACTATTGATGGGCTAGAAGCTTACTTAAGGGAAATTAATACTTCTATTTCATGTTCTCAAAAAGGTGAATTTTATCGTAAGGCTTTGCCTGAAGGTTTAAAAGGAATTTTTGCTCATAATATCGAATTTATAAATAAAGCTTTAGCAAACATAGAAGTGACAGCAAGATCTACTTTTAAAAATGCTTTATCAAGAACTTTAATGGATTTAAGCCTTGGAAATCAAAATAAAGATATGTCTCAAATTTCTAGCTCATTAAATCAAGATATTAGCATGATGAAAAATGTATATGATACAGTGGATGCCATTTCTCATACAGCTACAGAAAATGGCTCAGAGGTGGATTCTTTGCAAAGTGCTATGGGTTCTTTAATGGATGTTGTAAATTCGAGCAAGGAAACAGTGCAAACTTTTGTGGCTAATTCCCAAAATATTACTTCAGTGGTTGAAGTAATACGCGATATAGCCGATCAAACCAATCTTCTAGCTTTAAATGCTGCTATTGAAGCTGCGCGTGCAGGAGAGCATGGTAGGGGCTTTGCGGTTGTGGCTGATGAAGTTAGAAAGTTAGCAGAAAGAACTCAAAGATCTACAAGCGAAATTTCTATTGCAATTCAGACTATGCAACAAGATTTTGTAAATATCCAAAGTGGCAGTGAGCAAGTTTTTAACATTGTTAGTGAATCTGAAGAAAGAATTAATAAATTTTCTCAAGCTTTTAAACGTCTAGAAGAAAATAGTAGTGCTCTTGGTGTTAATTTTGGATCCTTTGCAAAGAGATTGATTTTGTCTGTGGTTAAAATCGATCATATTCTTTATAAATCAAATATATATTTAAATTTAAATGGGGCTCAAAATTTCAATCTTGAAAGTGTAGATCCAATTTCTAATCTTTGTCAAGATGAGAGAGCTCAAGGTGTTATTAATGAGCTTAGTTCTGAAACTGAGTTAAATTTAGCTAAAGAATTTATAAAAGATAACGCTAAAAAAGCAATAGAAGAATCAAGTCAAGATTATATCGATCAAAAAGCTTATGATGCGATTGTAAATGATATTAAATCACTAGAGCAAAGAAGTGCTGAAATCTTAGCAAAATTAAAAATATAAATTAAGAGGGTGGGAAAATGTCAAGAGAAATTTTTTTACAAGAAGATAGTTTAATTACTTCTAAAACAGATTTAAAAGGTAAAATAGTTTATGCAAATGATGATTTTTTAAAGTATGCAGGTTATACCATGGGTGAAGTTTTAAATAAACCTCATAACATAGTAAGACATGAAGAGATGCCAAAAACTGTTTTTAAATATTTATGGGATTATATGAAAGAAGGCAAAGAAATTTTTGCTTACGTAAAAAATAAAACCAAAGATAACAATTACTATTGGGTTTTTGCAAATGTAACCCCATCAATAGATGTTAATAATAATATCATAGGCTATTATTCCGTTCGTCGTATGCCAAATAAAAGCGCTATTTCTACAATAGAAAGTCTTTATAGCGATCTTTTAAGAGCAGAACAGCAACAAGGCTTAAATAAGGGTGTTGAGATGCTTAAAAATTTCTGCAAAGATGCAGATAAAACTTATAATGAGCTAATCTTTTCTCTTCAAGAAGCTAAATAAATTTTTGTTAGACTTAAAACGAGTTTGTTTTAAGTCTAAATATTATATAATCTTTCTTTTAAAAATTCACATTTTTCAAGGCAAAATATGTTTGATGTCATTGTTATAGGTGGTGGACATGCAGGTGTTGAAGCAAGTGCTGCTGCTGCTAGAATGGGTAAAAAAACCTTACTTTTAACTACATTGATTGAGCAAATAGGAGCGGCAAGTTGTAATCCAGCCATAGGTGGACTTGCTAAAGGGCATTTGGTAAAAGAACTTGATGCCATGGGTGGTCTTATGGGTGAAATCACCGATGAAGCAGGGATACAATTTCGCATTTTAAATGAAAGTAAGGGTGTAGCCGTTCAAGGAAGTAGGGCACAAATTGATATGGATAAATACCGTATCATTACACGTAATAAACTTTTAAAACTTCCAAATTTAGAAATTTCTCAAGAACAAGCGAGTGTTTTAATCGTAGAAAATGATGAAGTTAAAGGCGTAAAAACAAATTTAGAAAATATATATTTTGCCAAAAAAGTGATACTTACAACAGGAACTTTTTTAAATGGACTTATTCACGTAGGTGAAAACAAACTTCAAGCAGGAAGGGTAGGGGAGCTTGCTTCGGTAAATTTAGGAAATTATCTGCAAACTTTGGGTTTAAAAATGGGACGTTTAAAAACAGGAACTTGCCCAAGAGTGGATGCAAAAAGCATTGATTTTAGCGTGCTTGAAATTCAAGATGGTGATGTAAATCCTAAAGCTTTTAGTTTTCGTTCAAGAAATTTCAATCCTACTCAACTTCCTTGTTATATCGCACGCACTAATACAACTACACATGAGATTATTAAGAATAATTTTTATCGTGCTCCGCTTTTTACAGGACAGATTGAAGGTGTGGGGCCAAGGTATTGTCCTTCTATAGAAGATAAGATCAATCGTTTTAGCGACAAAGAAAGCCATCATCTTTTTATAGAGCCTCAAACTATCGATGCGACGGAGTATTATATCAATGGTTTTTCTACTTCTTTACCTTATGAAGTACAAATTCAAATGTTGCGTTCTGTAAAGGGTTTTGAAAATGCTAAAATAACCCGTTTTGGTTATGCTATAGAATATGACTATATAGAGCCAACTGAACTTAAGCATACTTTAGAACTTAAAAAGATTAAAAATCTTTATTGTGCAGGACAGATTAATGGAACTACAGGTTATGAAGAGGCTGCAGCACAAGGCTTTATGGCGGGAATCAATGCAAGCTTAAGCATAGATATGAAAGAGCCTTTGATTTTAAGGCGTGATGAAGCTTATATAGGAGTTTTAATCGATGATTTGGTAGTAAAAGGCACAAAAGAACCTTATAGAATGTTTACTTCAAGAGCGGAATTTAGACTGCTTTTAAGGGAAGAAAATGCTATACTTAGACTTGGAAAATATGGCTATGATTTAGGGCTTTTAAGCGAGCAAGATTTTACTTATATACAAAATATCGCAAACAATCTTCAAAAAGGACTTGAATTTTTACTTTCTAAAGAATTTACGCCTAACAACCAAAATAATGCTTTTCTAGAGAGTTTAGGAGAAGATAAAATTTCTTCTATAGTCAATCTTCAAAAAATTGTTGCAAGAGCAAGTTTTGATATAGAAAAATTAAAAAAACTTGACCCTATATTTGAAACCATGGATCATTACTCCTTAAGAGAGATTTTAAATGAGGCAAAGTATTATCATTACATTAGTATGCAAAAAGCTCAAGTAGAAAAAATGAAAAATCTTAGTGAGCTTAAAATTCCTGAAAATTTTGATTTTAAAAGTGTAAGTGGTTTGAGTAATGAGGTTGTAGAAAAGCTTAATCATCATAAACCTCCAACCATTTTTGCTGCAAGTCAAATCAGTGGAATCACTCCTGCAGCGTTGGATATTTTGCAAATTTATATCAAAATGCAAAAGAAAAAAGCTTAAATGCTTGCTTTTTTTATTTTTTTATCTACTTTAGTTTTACTTTTTTGGCGTCCATGGGATTTACCTATTTGGGTATTTTCTAGCTTGGGGGCTTTTTTTGTTTTTATTTTTCAATTGGTAGATTTTAAAGATGCTTGTTTTATTTTTTCTTTGGTTTGGGATAGTTCTTTAACTTTGGTTGGGTTGATTATCCTTTCTTTTAGCTTGGAAGCTTTGGGATTTTTTGATTTTATTGCGAGTAAAATTTTGTATTTTTCTAGAGAGAAAAATCAAGAAAAAATTTATATCAGTACAAAAAAAATGATGTTATTTTTGTTGATTTTTGTATTTTTTCTTTCTGCATTTTTTGCTAACGATGGAGCGATTTTAATCATTACACCTATTATTATAGCTTTATTTTCATCTCTTAAAGATTGTAAAAATCATGCTTTTATTTTAAGTTCTTTTTTACTTAGCCTTTCTTTTTTATGTGATGCAAGTTCAAACGCTTTGGTTATTTCAAATTTAACCAATATCATCACAGCAAATTATTTTAAGATAGAATTTTTAGAATTTGCTAAAAATATGTTTTTGCCAAATTTTTTTGTTTTGCTTTCTACTATAGTTACGGTTTTTGTGCTTTATGTGAGAGTTTTACCTAAAAGGCTTGAATTTAAATTAATCAAAAAAGAGCAAATTTCATTGAAATTGTTTTTTCTTTGCATAGTATTTTTATTTCTTTTTGTTATCAGTTTTTTTATAGGTGAAATTTTTAATATTAAAATAAGTTTTTTTGCTTTGCTTTGGGCGGGAATTTTTTGGCTTATTATTTTAAAAATTCAAGGTAAAAAAAGTATTAAAATTCTTTTTGAAGCACCTTATGGAGTTTTGCTTTTTAGTTTTGGGCTTTATATGGTGGTTTTTGCTTTACATAAAATAGGTGTGAGTGAAATTTTGGTTAAAAGCTATGCTTTTTTGATGCAAGATAAGAGTGGAATTTTTGGTGTGGCCTTGATTTCAGCTTTTGGATCTTCTGTGTTTAATAATTTGCCTATGGTTTTAATCGGAGATTTGGCATTAAAAGAATATTTTGAGAATTTTTCTTTTGATTCTTTGATGATTTATGCACATCTTTTAGGTGTAAATATAGGTCCAAAACTTACGCCAATAGGTTCTTTAGCAACTTTGCTTTGGCTTGGAGTTTTGGCTAGAAAAGGCATTAATATTTCTTTTTGGCAATATTGTAAATTTGGCTTTTTGATAACTTTACCTGTGCTTGTTTTTTCTCTTTTTGCTCTTATTGTCTAAATATCAAAACTTGTTAAACAAAGAAAAAATTTATTTTAATTTCGATAAACTTTTAACTTGGTTAAAAAATAAAATCGAAAGGAGCAAGTTATGGCTACATCTGAGAGTAGACGAAGCTTTATGGGCTTTGCATTTGGAAGCGTAGCTGCTGTAGGCGGTATTTTCTCACTTGTTGCGATGAAAAAAACTTGGGATCCGCTTCCAAGTGTTAAAGCTGCAGGTTTTACTACAGTAGATTTATCAGGAATGCAAGATGGGGAGCTTAGAACTATAGAATGGCGTAAAAAGCCTATTTTTATATTAAAAAAAGATGCGAGTATGCCAAAAGATGAAAAACGTGATGTTGTGGTAGATAACGCAGCTTATACTGTGGTTATAGGACTTTGTACGCATTTGGGTTGTATACCTGCTTACCAACCAAGTGAGCAATTGTTTAAATGCGCCTGTCATGGTGGAGAATTTGACACAAGTGGAAAAAATGTCTTTGGACCTCCTCCAAAGCCTCTTGAAATTCCTCCTTTTAAAATTGATGGAACCAAGCTTGTTTTAGGTGAAGAGGGTCCTGAATATAAAAAAATGATAGCGGAGGCTTAAGATGGCACAAATTAGAAAAGCTAATGGTCTTGTAGATTGGCTTGATCAAAGACTTGCGGTACATAAACTGCTTGATGTTTTAATGGTAAAGTATTGGATACCAAAGCAAATTAACTTTCTTTGGGCAATGGGGGTTATTTTAACCACTCTTTTTGCAGTGCTTTTTGTTACAGGACTTTTACTTGTGATGTATTATAAACCAGATACTGCACTTGCTTTTGATAGTGTGAATAAGACTATTATGCAAGAGGTGGACTATGGATGGCTTTGGCGTCACATGCATGGTGTTGCCGCTTCTGTTGTATTTTTGATTATATACATACATATGCTAACAGGAATTTATTACGGTTCTTATAAAAAAGGTCGTGAGATGATTTGGGTTAGCGGTATGCTTTTGTTTGTTGTATTTTCTGCTGAAGCTTTTAGTGGGTATATGCTTCCTTGGGGACAAATGAGTTATTGGGCAGCTCAAGTAATCACTAATCTTTTTGGAGGGATACCATTTATTGGCCCTGAGCTTGTGATTTGGATTCGTGGAGATTATGCGGTTTCTGATCCAACTTTAACAAGATTTTTTATGCTTCATGTGTGCTTGCTTCCTATAGTTATCATTGCTATTAT
The DNA here is from genome assembly GCF_012889985.1 of Campylobacter sp. CFSAN093259. NCBI lineage: Bacteria > Pseudomonadati > Campylobacterota > Epsilonproteobacteria > Campylobacterales > Campylobacteraceae > Campylobacter > Campylobacter sp. CFSAN093259. Next base: position 1,152,957 of record NZ_CP040617.1, on the reverse strand, counting down.
AGCATTTCACTTCTATTCTTTAAGAATTCCTCATGTTAATAATGAAATTTCTGAAGAACTTGACTTTGATTTAGAGGCTGAGAAATATATGGCAGGTGACACAAAGGGTTCTAAAGTGATTCCTTTTTGGCCAGGATTTTTATCAAAAGATTTTATGTATATAAGCTTTTTTATGATTTTCTTCTTTTATTTGGTCTGTTTTAAATTTGAATTTGCAATGGATCCAATTAATTTTGATCCAGCTAATGCGCTTAAAACACCAGCTCATATTTATCCTGAGTGGTATTTCTTATGGAGTTATGAAGTTTTAAGAGGATTTTTCTTTGATATTGCAAGTATTAAAGCTTTTGATATAGGTTTGGCTGCATTTGGTATTGCTCAAGTGATTTTCTTCTTGCTTCCTTGGCTTGATAGAAGTGATGTGGTAAAACCAGCTCATGAAAGACCTTTATTTTTCATTTGGTTTTGGATATTGCTTATCGATTTAATTGTTTTAACAGTTTATGGAAAATTACCTCCAACAGGTGTAAATGCTTGGGTAGGATTTTACGCTTCTATAGTATTTTTACTTTTACTTATTGTAGTTTTACCGGTTATTACTATTATGGAGAGAAAAGGAGCTAAACAATGAGAGAAATAAAAATATTTTTAGTTGTAGTAGTTTTTACTGCACTTGTATATTGGGGGGTAGAGCCTTATGCTCATTCAGTGATGAAGCCTCATGTTGCTCCTGCAAATTTTGATTTTGCTGTTGAAGATACTACTTTTGCAAAAGGTATAGTTGAAGCTAAAGAATTAGCTCTAAAAGATGCACAAGCTTCAGGAGATGCTAAAAGAATAGAGAGTGCAAACAAAGAACTTGAAAAAGCAAAAGAAGAATTAAGCAAGGTTGAAACACTTTGGGCAGATGTTGCAAAGATCGATTTTGCTAAGGGTGATGCAAAAAAAGGTAAAGAATTTTTTGAAAATAACTGTTTTGCATGTCATGGTGTAAAAGAAGATGGAATAGCAGCTAATATTACTGATTCTTCTATGGGAGTAATACCGCCTGATCTCAGTGCAGCTGGTGCTATTTTTGATGAAAAATTTTTAGCAGCTTTGATTATGCATCCTGCGCTTGCTTTAAAAGTAGATCATAAATTTGGTGATGCTTTTATTATGACAGCTTACAATAAAGATACTTCAGGAGAAAGTGAAGAAGCTACAAATGCAAATATAGCCAATGTAATTGCTTATCTTAAAGATGTGAGTGTTAAATTTGAAGCCAATGAAGATGCTACTATTAAGAAAGATGTTGAGGCAAAATATGCTAAAATGGAAAATAGTGCTCAAAAAGCAGCTTTAATGGAAAAAGATATAAAATTTGCTAAAGATAAAGCAACTTTTATTGAGGCTTGCGGACGTTGTCATGATATGAAATACGATAGCTTTTTTACTCCATCAAATCAAAATGATTTAAAAACTTATTTAGGTTCTGTTCCACCTGATCTTTCTATGATGATAAGATCTCGTGGTGAGCAATATTTACATGATTTTATTAATAATACTCAAAAACTTCTTCCAGGAACCGCTATGCCAAGAGTAGGTTTAACAGAAGCTGCACAGGCTAAGGTTGTATCTTATATTGATCAAGTGGGTGATAGCAAAAAAGAAGAAAGAAAAACTACAGGAATTTATGTAATGATATTCTTTGTAATTTTAAGTATTTTTGCTATAGGTTGGAAGCGTTCTGTTTGGTCTAAATTACATTAGTATTATAAAATTTTTGCCACTATTTTATATCTGTGGCAAAAATTCTATCTTTTCTTCAATTTTATCAAATTTTAAACATAATTAAGAGATACTATCAAATAATAATTTTTATTAGTTGGAGTATGTTATGCTTGAAAAACAAATGATTAAATTTATTCTTTCAAAATGGAATTATGGAAATTTTAGAATTGTATTTTGGGATCAAGAAGAATTTCATGTGGGTAATCAGCCTGCTAAATTTTCTTTAATTTTCAAAGAAAAAATACCTTTTTTAAAATTATTTAGTGATACGAGTTTAGTTTTTGCAAAACATTATATGGAGTCTAAACTAGAAATAGAAGGTGATTATGATGAAATAGCTAAAGTTTTGTATTATTTTTCAAATAAGCGTTTTTTAAAAAATACAGAGGATATCTTGAGTAAAATAGCCCAAAAACAGGAAAGTAAAAATATCAAAAGTCATTATGATATAGGTAATGATTTTTATAAGCTTTGGCTTGATGATACTATGAGCTATTCTTGCGCTTATTTTAAAGAGCCTAATAATACTCTTTATGAAGCTCAAATTAACAAAATAGAACATACTCTTAAAAAACTTGATTTAAAAGAAGGAGAAAAGCTTTTAGATATAGGTTGTGGCTGGGGTTGGCTTTCTATTATGGCGGCTCAAAAGTATGGAGTTAAGGTTGTTGGAATTACTATTTCAGAGGAGCAGTGTAAAAAAGCTAAGGAAAGAGTAAAAGAACTTGGTCTTGAAGATAAAATAGAAATAAGACTTCAAAATTATCAAGATTTAGAATTTGAAAATTATTTTGATAAAGTTGTTTCTGTGGGTATGTTTGAACATGTAGGCAAAGAGAATTTAGGACTTTATTTCATGAAAGTAAAACAAGTGTTAAAACCTGGAGGTTCTATGCTTTTACATTCTATTTTAGCCATGTTTGAAGGAAAAACAAATGCTTGGATAGATAAATATATTTTTCCAGGAGGATATTTACCTTCTTTAAGAGAGGTTGTAAGTGCTATGAGTGAGTGGGATTTTCATCTTCTTTTAGCAGAAAGTTTAAGAATGCACTATGCAAAAACTTTAGATTTATGGGATGAAAATTTTAACGAAGTATTGGACAAGGTAAGGGAAAAATATGATGAAGAATTTATAAGAATGTGGGATTTGTACCTTCGTTCTTGTGCCTCTGCTTTTCGTGTTGGAAGCGTGGATTTGTTTCAATTTTTAATCACAAAAGAAATCAATAATAATCTAAGTCTTACCAAGGACTACATATATAAGTAAAAACTAAACTTAAATTTGATAAAATCTTAGCTTCATTTCACACGCATCAATCCTTTTTAGCTTGTGTAAATTAAGGGATGTGGAGGAATAAAGCTAAATTTATAAGGAGAAACTCATGGTTAGTATGAGAGATTTATTAGAATGCGGTGTGCATTTTGGACACCAAACAAGACGCTGGAATCCAAAGATGAAAAAATTCATTTTTGGCGAGAGAAAAGGTATTTATGTAATTGATTTACAAAAAACTTTAAGATATTTTAGATATACCTATAATATCGTTCGTGACGCTGCTGCCGAAGGAAAAACTATACTTTTTGTCGGGACAAAAAAACAAGCAGGTGGAGCGATTAAAGAATACGCTGAAAAATGCGGTATGCCTTATGTAAATCATAGATGGCTTGGCGGTATGATGACAAATTTTGGTACCATTCGCCAATCAATTAGAAAATTAGAAGTAATTGAAAAAATGGAAGAAGATGGAAGTATTAAACTTTTAACTAAAAAAGAAGCTTTAATGCTTACAAGAAAAAAAGAAAAATTATTAGCTTATTTAGGTGGAATTCGTTATATGAAAACTCAACCTGATATGATTTTTGTTATTGACACAGTAAAAGAAAAAATTGCTGTTCAAGAAGCAAATAGATTAAGAATTCCTGTTGTAGCTCCACTAGATACAAACTGCGATCCTGACTTGGTAACTTATCCTATTCCAGGAAATGATGATGCAATTCGTTCAGTGCAACTTTTCTGCCAAGAAATGGCTGAAGCGATTAATGAAGGAAAAGCTTTAAGAGAACAAGATGGCGAAGCTTTAGCAAATGAAGAAAAAGAAATCACCGATGAAGAGAAAAAAGAAGTTTTAGATGAAGCGATGAGCGAAGAAGACTTTGGTGAGGAGCAAGAATAATGGCTGAAATTACTGCTGCAATGGTAAAAGAACTCCGCGAAAGTACAGGCGCGGGGATGATGGATTGTAAAAATGCTTTGAGTGAAACTAATGGAGATTTTGATAAAGCAGTACAACTTTTAAGAGAAAAAGGTTTAGGTAAGGCTGCTAAAAAAGCAGATAGACTTGCTGCAGAAGGTTTAGTAAGTGTAAAAGTAAGTGATGATTTTACAAGCGCAACTGTAAGTGAGATTAATTCCGAAACAGATTTTGTGGCAAAAAATGATCAGTTTATCGCTTTAACAAAAGATACTACAGCTCATATTCAAAGCAATAGCTTGCAAAGTGTGGAAGAGCTTCACTCAAGTACGATTAATGGTGTAAAATTTGAAGAATATTTAAAAAGTCAAATTGCAACTATAGGAGAAAACCTAGTTGTAAGAAGATTTGCAACTTTAAAAGCAGGTGCTAACGGCGTTGTAAATGGTTATATCCATACAAATGGCCGTGTGGGCGTTGTGATCGCTGCAGCTTGTGATAGCACTGAAGTGGCTTCAAAATCAAGAGATTTGTTAAGACAAATTTGTATGCATATTGCAGCAATGAGACCAAGTTATTTAAGTTATGAAGATTTGGATATGACTTTTGTTGAAAATGAATACAAAGCTTTGGTTGCTGAACTTGAAAAAGAAAATGAAGAAAGACGCAGACTGAAAGATCCAAATAAACCTGAACATAAAATTCCTCAATTTGCAAGTCGCAAACAATTAAGCGATGCAATTTTAAAAGAAGCTGAAGAAAAAATCAAAGAAGAACTTAAAGCTCAAGGTAAACCTGAAAAAATTTGGGACAATATTATCCCGGGCAAAATGAATAGTTTTATAGCTGATAATTCTCAACTCGATAGCAAACTTACTTTAATGGGTCAGTTTTATGTAATGGATGATAAAAAAACTGTAGAACAAGTAATTGCTGAAAAAGAAAAAGAATTTGGCGGAAAAATTAAAATTGTTGAATTTATTTGCTTTGAAGTTGGCGAAGGTTTAGAAAAGAAAACTGAAGATTTTGCGGCTGAAGTTGCTGCACAACTTTAAAAACGGTTAAAAATGGAACTCTTAAGAGCGGAAAATTTAAGCCATAGTTTTGATTATCCGCTTTTTGAGGGTTTAAATCTTACTTTAAATACCAAAGATTGCATTGCTATTCAAGGGAGTAGCGGTTGTGGTAAATCTACTCTTTTGCATATACTTTCTTCTTTATTGATTCCAAAAAAAGGTGAAGTTTTTTTTAAAGGTTCTAGTCTTTATCAGATAGATGAAAACGAAAGATTAAAAATTCGCCGTTATGATTTTGGTATTATTTTTCAGACACATTATCTTTTTAAAGGTTTTTCGGCTTTAGAAAATATCGAACTTGCTAGTGTTTTATCGGGTCAAGATTTAGATGAGAAAATTTTAAAAAGGTTAGGTATTGATACGCTTTTACATCAAAAAATAGGAAAGCTTAGCGGCGGACAACAACAGCGTGTGAGTATCGCACGTGTGCTTTGTAAAAAACCAAAGATTATTTTTGCTGATGAAGCAACTGGAAATTTGGATTTTGATAATGCTAAAAATGTTATCGAGCTTTTAATTTCCTATGTTAAAGAAAATGATGCAGCTTTATTTTTTGTAACTCACGATAGCAAGCTTGCAAGTTTTTGTGATAAAACTTATACTATAAACGCCAATGGAATTTGTTAATTATTTAGGTGATAAAAATGTTGTAACTTTTATGTTGCTTCTTGCTAGAATGAGTGGTCTTATAGTTTTTTTTCCTTTTTTTTCACATAATTCTATTCCTATGGTGATAAAAAGTACTATAGTTTTATTTTTGACTATGTATTTATATCCTTTGGCTAGATTAGAATCTTTGCATTTAGATAGTTTTTTTGTTTTACAGCTTATTAGTGAAGTGATTTTTGGAATGATAGCAGGATTAATGCTTCAAATTATTTTTGCTATTATTATGATGGCAGGTGAGCAGATTGCTTTTACTATGGGATTTACTATGGCAAGTATATTAGATCCAAGTTCTGGAACGAGTATGCCTATTACGGCACAAATTTTAAATTTACTTGCTTTGATGTTTTTTCTTGCTTTTGATGGCCATCATTTAATGCTTTTGTTTTTAAGTCATTCTTTGGGTTATATTAGTTTAGGTGGATTTTATCCGCATGAGAATTTAATACATTATTTAAATATGGGTATGTTTAATATTTTCATCATAGGTTTTACTATGAGCTTTCCTATACTTGGAATTTCACTTTTAGCCGATGTTATTTTTGGACTTTTGATGAAAACAATGCCACAATTTAATCTTTTAGTTATTGGCTATCCTATAAAGATAGCTCTAGGTTTTGTAGTTTTGATTGCTATTTTACTAGTTATGATGCAATATTTTAAAAATTTAATTTTAGAACTTTTTACTCATATGCAAACTCTTTTTTTCTCCTAAGGAAAGGATAAATGAAATTATCGTAAAATAGCGATTATTTTTTAAGGATTAAAGTGATGAAAATTTTACTTTTAAATGAAAACCCTGTAGTTTCAAGACTTGTAAGCCTTAGTGCTAAAAAAATGTCTTATGATTTTGAAGAACTTAATGCTTATAGTGAAAATTTGGGTAATTATGATGTGATTGTTGTAGATAGTGATACTCCGGCACCTTTAAAAATTCTTAAAGAAAAATGCGATAGATTGATTTTTTTAGCCCCGCGAAATCAAAATGTAGAAGATATAGATGCGCAAATTTTACAAAAACCTTTTTTACCTACAGATTTTTTAAATTTACTTAATAATAAAGATGCGAACAAGCATACATCTATTGATTTGCCAATGTTAAGCAATGATGAAAATCCTTATGCTGATATAAGCTTGGATTTAGATAATTTAAATTTAGATGATTTGCCTGATGAAAATTCTTTAGATATAAATTCAGAGGGAATGGAAGATTTGAGTTTTGATGATGATGCTCAAGATGATAATTCAAACAAAACTTTAGAAACTCAAAATTTAGAACATGAAACAATTAAAGAACAGACTCAAGAAGACACTCAAATTGATTTAGATTTAACTTTAGAAGATGGCGAAAGTGAAAAAGAAGACTTAAGCCAAGAACATACAGCTTTGGATACTGAGCCTAGTTTAGATGAGCTAGATGATAAAAATGATGAAGATTTAGAAATCAAAGAAGATGATAAAAATGAAGAAATAGAAAAGCAAGAATTATTAGACGATTCTAAAACAAATACATTAGAAATGCAAGAAGAGCTTAGCGAATCTCAAGATGATAATTCAAACAAAACTTTAGAAACTCAAAATTTAGAACATGACAATTTAGAACAAGAAACAATTAAAGAACAGACTCAAGAAGACACTCAAACTGATTTAGATTTAACTTTAGAAGATGGTGAAAGCGAAAAAGAAGACTTAAGCCAAGAACATACAGCTTTGGATACTGAGCCTAGTTTAGATGAGCTAGATGATAAAAATGATGAAGATTTAGAAGATAACAAAGAATTACAAGCTAATATAAGCGACTTTGATGATCTTCCTGTGGTTGAAGAGCAAGAAAAAGAAATGGATTTTGATGATCTTCCTGAGGATGCTGAATTTTTAGGTCAAGCAAAAGATAATGAAGAATCAGAGGAAGTTTTAGAGGAGTTTGCTCCTGTTGTGGAAGAAGATGTTCAAGATGAAATGGATGATTTTACTTCAAATTTGAGTACTCAAGATCAAATCAAAGAAGAACTAGCTCAACTTGATGAGCTTGATTATGGTATTGATAGTGATAATAGTAGCAAGGTCTTAGAAGATTTTAAAGATGAACCAATTTTAGACGATAAAGAATTAGGAACAAATGAAGAGGAAGTGGTTGTGCCAAATTTAAATATAAGTGATTTTGATACATTGAAAGAAAGTGATATACAAGAAGCTCTTGGAGAGGAAATCTTAGAAAAAAATGAAGAGCCTATAGTAAGTGATGTAACTAAAGATGATAATAGCGAAGAGATAGTTAATGAGCTTAGCCAAAGCATAGCAGGAGCGATCACTTCAAGTATTAAAGATGATACCTTAAAAGCTGCTCTTAAGGGTATGAATATGAATATAAATATAAACATTAGTTTTAAAGAGGATTGAAATTGCAAGGTTTTGTTTTGTTGATTTCAGGTCCTAGTGGTGCTGGAAAATCAACTCTTTTAAAAAAACTTTTTGATGAATTTGAAGATGAGCTTTATTTTTCTATTTCTTCAACAACTCGCAAACCAAGAGAGGGTGAAAAAAATGGAATACATTATCATTTTATATCCCATGAAGAATTTCAAAAAGGTATAGATAGTGATCATTTTTTAGAATGGGCTAGAGTGCATGAAAATTTTTATGGTACTTCTTTAAAGCACACTCAAAATGCTTTAGATAATGGAAAAATAGTTGTTTTTGATATTGATGTGCAAGGATTTAAAATAGCCAGAAAAAAAATGGCTGATAAGATTGTTTCTGTTTTTATTACTACAAAAAATAAAGATGAGTTAAAAAAAAGACTTATTAAGCGAAATACTGATACAATAATACAACTAGAAAAAAGATTACAAAACGCTAGTGATGAAATGAAAGAGCTTAGCGAGTATGATTATCTTATCATTAACGATGAGTTAAAGCAAAGTTATGAAGCATTGCGAGCGATTTTAATCGCCCATAAATTTAGAACCAAAGGGCAGAATCTAGGGCAAATTCAGAATATTTGGAATGAAGGAGAATAAAATGGGTGGTTGGTCAAGTCCAAGTCATTGGTTGATTATTTTATTGATTGTTGTATTGCTTTTTGGAGCAAAAAAAATTCCAGAACTTGCAAAGGGTTTAGGCAAAGGTATTAAAACTTTTAAAGATGAAATGAATAATGATGATGAAGTAGCAAAAAATACTCAAAAAATAGAAGAAAACAAAAACACAACTAATAATACAAATGCTGATGCAAGTATAGACGAAACAAAAAAAGCTTAAGGTTTAGTCTTTTGAAAAGTATTATTTTTAATGAAATTAAAAAGATTTTAGAGTGTGATTTTGCGCTTGAAAATCCAAAGGATAAAAATTTAGCACATTTTGCTACCCCTTTGGCTTTTTCACTGGCTAAGGAATTAAAAAAATCCCCTATGTTGATCGCTAGCGACTTAGCGAGCAAATTTCAAAATCATGATTGTTTTGAATTAGTTGAAGCTATAAATGGGTATTTAAATTTTAGAATTTCCAAAACTTTTTTAAATGAACTTGCAAATCAGGCTTTAACAAATCCAAATGATTTTACTAAAGGAGAAAAAAAACAAGAAAGTTTTTTGCTTGAATATGTGAGTGCAAATCCTACTGGGCCTTTACACATAGGACATGCAAGAGGCGCTGTTTTTGGAGACACCTTAACAAGACTTGCAAGACATTTGGGCTATAAATTCGATACAGAATACTATGTCAATGATGCGGGTAATCAAATTTATTTACTAGGGCTTTCTATTTTACTAAGTGTGAAAGAAAATATACTTCATGAAAATGTTGAATATCCAGAGCAATATTACAAAGGCGAGTATATAGCGGATTTAGCAAAAGAAGCTTTTGAAAAATTTGGTAAAGAATTTTTTAGCGAAGAAAATATCCCTAGTTTGGCTGATTGGGCAAAAGATAAAATGCTTGTTTTGATTAAACAAAATTTAGAACAAGCAAAGATTAAAATTGACAGCTATGTAAGCGAAAGATCGTATTATGATGCTTTAAATGCAACTTTAGAATCTTTAAAAGAGCATAAAGGAATTTACGAGCAAGAAGGTAAAATTTGGCTTGCTTCTTCGCAAAAAGGCGATGAAAAAGATAGGGTAATTATCCGTGAAGATGGACGCGGGACTTATTTGGCAGCAGATATTGTTTATCATAAAGATAAAATGAGTCGTGGTTATGGAAAGTGTATTAATATTTGGGGAGCAGATCATCATGGTTATATCCCTAGAATGAAAGCTGCGATGGAATTTTTGGGATTTGACTCTAATAATCTTGAGATTATTTTAGCACAAATGGTTTCCCTACTTAAAGATGGAGAACCTTATAAAATGAGTAAAAGAGCAGGAAATTTTATCTTGATGAGCGATGTGGTTGATGAGATAGGAAGTGATGCTTTGCGTTATATCTTTTTGAGCAAAAAATGCGATACGCATTTGGAATTTGATATCAGTGATTTGCAAAAAGAAGATAGTTCTAATCCTGTGTATTATATCAACTATGCACACGCTAGAATTCATCAAGTGTTTGCTAAAGCTGGTAAAAAAATCGATGATGTAATGAAAGCTGATTTACAAAGTTTAAATCAAGATGGCGTAAATTTGCTTTTTGAAGCTTTGAATTTAAAGGCTGTTTTAAACGATGCTTTTGAGGCTAGAGCTTTGCAAAAAATTCCTGATTATCTTAAAAATTTAGCTGCAAATTTTCATAAATTCTACAATGAAAATAAAGTTGTAGGCTCTGCAAATGAAAATGATTTGCTTAAATTATTTTCTTTGGTTGCTCTTAGTATTAAAACCGCATTTTCTTTAATGGGTATTGAAGCAAAAAACAAAATGGAACATTAAAACCGCATTTTGCTGTTTTAATAGTTTAGTAAAAATACTGCTATTATCACGATAATGATACCTAAAATTCCTATTTTGTTTAATTTTTCTTTATATAAAATCCATCCACCAAGACAAGTTCCTATGATGCCTATAGCACCCCAAGTTGAGTAAGCTATGCTTAAAGGAACATATTTTAAAGAAAAAGAAAGTAGAAAAAAAGCAAGTATAGCATTGACAATCGCAGCTAAGCCCCAAATTTTATTCTTAAAACCATCTGATTTTTTTAGCAATAAATTTGCTACGATATCTAACAATGCCGATAGAACAATAATAAAAATATACATTATTCTTTAACCTCGCCTATATTAATCATGATAATTCCAACGATAGAAAGAACAATGCCTAAAATTTGAGTTAAGGTTAAACTCTCTTTAAAAACTATAAAAGAAACTAAAAGTATAAGAATAATCCCTAAAAGTTCCCATACGGCATAGGCTATGCCTACTTGAATTTTTTTAATCGCCTTGCCCATAAAAAAATAAGAAAAAGCTATAAATAAAGCCATAAATATATAGCCTAAAATTTGATTTTCCATTTTTAAAAAACTAGTACCTAAAACTTCAAATACAATAGCAGCAATCAAGAAAAACCAAGCAATAAAAAGTTCTTTTTTTGCGATATTCAAAAAGCTTCTCCCTAAAAATAAATGGTAAAATCATACCATTTAAAGCTTTAATTAGCCTTTTTAGTTTATACTTTTAAGTTTAAAAATCTTTAAAGAAAGTGAGAATTTATGGGACGAGCGTTTGAATACCGAAGAGCTTCTAAAGAGGCTAGATGGGATAAAATGAGTAAGCTTTTTCCTAAGCTTGCTAAAGCCATACAAGTAGCTGCTAAAGAAGGTGGCACTGATCCTGATATGAATCCAAAATTAAGAAGTGCTATAGCCACAGCAAAAGCAAATAATATGCCAAAAGATAATATAGATGCGGCTATTAAGCGTGCAAGTGGAAAAGATAGCGCAGATATTAAAAACATTCATTATGAAGGAAAAGCTGCACATGGAGCTTTGGTTATAGTTGAATGTATGAGCGATAACCCTACGCGCACCGTGGCTAATGTTAAAGCCATTTTTAGCAAAAATGGTGGAGAAGTTTTACAAAATGGATCTTTAGGCTTTATGTTTACTAGAAAAGCGGTTTTTCATCTTGAAAAATTTGCAGGAGATTTAGAAGAATTAGAGCTTGATTTGATCGATGCAGGGCTTGAAGAATTAGAGCAAAATGAAGAAGAGTTAGTAATTAGCGGTGATTATACTGCCTTTGGTGAGCTAAGTTCTGCTATAGAAGCTAAGGGTTTAGTTCTTAAAAAAGCAGGGCTTGAGTATATACCAAACAATCCTGTAAGCTTTAGCGAAGAACAGCTTAGCGATATAGAAAAACTTTTAGATAAGTTAGATGATGATGATGATGTTCAAGCTGTTTATACAAATATAGATTAAGGAGAAATAATGATAAAAACAATCGACACAAGCAAAGTAAATGAATACAAATTTGCTCTTATAGAAACTGAAAAAGGCACAATGAAATTAAAACTTTTTGGCGATGAGGCTCCGCAAACGGTTTGTAATTTTGCTACTTTGGCTAATGAGGGATTTTATAAAGATTTAAATTTTCATCGTGTGATCCCAAATTTTGTCATACAAGGAGGTTGTCCACACGGCAATGGTGTAGGTGGGCCTGGATATGAAATCATTTGCGAATGTGATGATCAAGAGCATAAACATGAGCGTGGAACTTTATCTATGGCACACGCAGGACGCGATACGGGTGGTTCTCAATTTTTCATTTGTCACAGCCCTCAAGCTCATTTAGATGGGGTTCATACTGTTTTTGGGCAAATTGATCCAAAAGATGAAGAAAGTTTAGAAGTTTTAGACTCTATACATCAAGGAGATAAAATTTTAGACATAAAAATTTGCGATAAAATTTAAAAATTTAAAATTTTAAAACTTTTTTGAAACTACAATATTTACAAAGCTAGTCATAAGTTTGACTAGCTAAAAATGATTAATGTATAATTTTTTTTTAAACTTTTTTTTCTATAATCACAATTTTAATTTGCTAAATGTAACAAAATTACAAGGAGTTATGATTATGAAAACTAAGTTTTCACTTATTTTAAGTGCTTGTCTTCTTTCATCTTCACTTTTTGCTAAAAATACAGATGATGAGATAACCAAGCTTCAAAAACAGCTTGCACAAATTCAAGCTGAACTTGCACAAATCAGAAAAGAAAGGGAAGCTCAATCTAAGCAAAATGAAGCTGTAAAAGCTGAACTTGCTGATCTTAATGATAGAGCCGATGAAACAGAATTCCAAGCTGCTTTGAGCAAGGTTAAATTTGGACTTGAGTTTTCAACAGCAGTTTCAAATACAAACTATAAAGTTAGCGGACAAGATTATAGTGCTAATAACAAATGGATGAATGAGCTTCATTTAAATATGAATGCTGATATTAATGATAAAACCAAATTCTATGGTCGTTTATCTATGGCTAAAAATTGGTCTCAAATGGGTTGGAGTGGTACTCCTTATGACTTAGATGCAGGAAGAAATACAAGATCAAGCGGGCCTGTACTTTATGTAGATAGAGCTTATCTTGACTACTATATCACACCTGAGTGGATTGCAACTATAGGAAGACAGCCAGGAACCGATGGTCCGGGAAGTAATCTTAGAAACAATGCTCTAAGACAATCCACTTATCCAGCCTTAGCGATTAATGCTCTAGGTGATGCAGCAGTGATCACTTATAAGCCTGAAAGTTTGCAAGATCATAAGGTAGCTATCCGTGCAGCTTATGGTAAAACCTATCAATGGGATGAAGAAGGCAAGGTAAGAGACTGGATGAGCGATCAAAAAGATGCTGATTCTAATCTTTACTATGCTGCAGTAGAAGGAGAGCTTCCTATAGAAGGTATGGGAGATAATTTAATATTATTTAATATTGCATATTTAAGTGATTTTGCTTTACCACTTAATAATGGTCCAATTGGTTTTAATGGTATTATTCTTGATGATGATGGTGTGGTAAATTTAGGAGATTTAACTATAGCAAATCTTCATTTTGAAAATTATAAAGCTTTTGGAACGAATTTTAATTATTTTCTATCTTTAGGTTATTCTCACGGGAACAACAATCAATTAAGCCCTACATTAAGTGCAATTATTAAAGGGCAAGGTTATGGTAATGGTAAATTTAATGAAGAAGATGGCTATGCTGTACATGTAGGCGGACGCTATGATTTTACCAAGACTTTAAAAGTAGGGTATGAGTTCTTCTGGGGAAGTAGATACTGGTATACTATGAGCCGTCCAAGTATCAACGATCCGCTTAATATAAGAATGACAAGAGGAACAGCACATGATTTTTATGTGATTTATCAACTTGATAGATATCAATTCTTACGTTTAAGCTATACTAATATCCAAAACATTTGGGGTAATCGTGGCTTACCATTTGGTGGAGCGAAAAAAGATAAAGCAAGAGCTGATAATATCATGTTAATGTATAATGTAAAATTCTAAGGAGCAAAAGATGAGAAAAATACTTTTTGCAAGTTTATTACCTATCATTGCTTTGGCTGATTGTGCAAGTTTGATGGCAAAATACGAAGCTCCAGAGCCAGAGTCAAAAACAATGAAACAAGTTGAACGCTGGATTAATAAAAAAGTTAGCGATCCAGCTGATGCTGCTGTTTTAAAAGAGTGTATGATCGCTCGTGCAGCGGACAATCCAAATCAAGTTTCAGTTGCAGGTAAATAAAAAAAGCGGTATAAAACCGCTTTTTACTGTTTAATCTTTTAAGCTACAATTTTTTAAAATTTTCTTCAAATAAGGCTAATATGCAAGAAATCATTTCTTTTATTGTTGAGACGGCTAGTGCTTGGGGGTATTTGGGTATTATTATCTTAATGACCTTAGAGAGTTGTTTTATACCTTTTCCAAGTGAAGTTGTTATGATGCCTGCTGGATATTTGGCACATAAAGGTGATCTTGATATCACTCTTTGTATACTTAGTGGGACTTTAGGTTCTGTTTTAGGGGCTTTGATTAATTACTATATTTGCTTTTTTTGGGGTAAAAATTTTGTATTAAAATGGGGTAAGTATTTTGGTATAAATGAAGTCAAATTTGCTAAATTCGAAGAATTTTTTAACAAACACGGGGAATTTTCAACCTTTACTTGTCGTCTTTTACCAGGAATTCGTCAGTATATTTCTATGCCTGCAGGTTTGGTAAAAATGAAACTTGTAAATTTTATACTTTTTACTGCACTTGGTAGTGCTATTTGGGTGGCTATACTTGTATTTTTGGGTTATTATATAGGACAAAATGAAGAGTTGATTAAAACTTATTTAACTCAAATTTTAATCATTATAATTGTTTTTGTGGTTTTAGCAAGTTTAATTTATATCAAAATCAAAAAGCCTTTTAAAAAGGCTTAAATTTTATCTTTTACGCTTTGTATGGCGTTTTTGATTTGTTGTTTTGAATTTTCTAATTTTGTTTTTTCTTTTTCATTGAATTTTAATTCAAAAACCTTTTCTATACCATCTTTTCCTATGATAGCGGGCATTGAAAAAGCTATATCATCAAAAACCACACTTACAGGATGTAAACTTTTTCTATCTTCTAGGATGGCTTTGGCCAAATTTGCACAAGAAGTTCCTATGCCAAATTCTGTTCTTCCTTTGCGTTCATAGATGAAATATCCCTCGCTAATCACGGCTTTTTCGAGTTCTTGTATGTCTAAATCTTTGCCTAATTTTTGCTTGTAAAAATCTAATAAATTTTGTCCTAAAACGCTTGCATTAGAAAGTGCTGCAAACTGAGAATCTCCATGTTCGCCAATCATACAAGCAAAAATATCTTTTAAATTTATGCTTAAATCTTTGGCTAAAAATTTCTTAAGTCTTGAACTATCTAAATTTGTTCCACTACCAAAAACATGATTTTTAGGTAATTGGCTTAATACTTGAGTGTAGTAAGTTATGGTGTCATTTGGATTTGTTGCGACGATGTATTTGCCTTTAAAATTAGAATTTTTTAAGGTTAAGACAATGTCTTTAAGTTCAAGGATATTGTTTTGAAGTTCTACTAAGCGACTAGGTAATTCTTTTAAGCTTTCTTTTCTAAAAGCTAAAATGATAATATCACAAGAAGCTAAAATTTCTAAATTTAGCGCATGAAAAATTTTTGTATAAGAAAAATGAATGGCTGACATATCTTCCAAATCTCTTGCATGAGCTAGAGCTAAATCTTGTTTTATATCATATAAGTAAAGTTCTGAACAAATTCCTTGAGTAACTATGCTATAAGCACTAGCAGCTCCTACATAACCTAAACCAACTATACCGATTTTTGCCATTTTTTCTCCTTATTTATTTTAAAATTTGCTATAATTATAACAAATTCAATCAAAGATTATTAAAATATGGAAAAACCTGATATACAAAGATTAACTAATTTTTTAATCGTATATACTAAAACTTTGCTAGGTGCTGGAACTTATACAGCTAGGGTGGCAAAATGCGTAGGAAGAATAGCTGAGGTTTATGGCTATGAGATAAATATCAATTTCTTTTTTCATCATATTACTTTAAATGTTGTAGATATGGATGATAACTCCATTCAAAGAACTTATGTTATACCCAATCATCATGCCCATGTTAATTTTAAACTTATTTTTGATTTAAGTGCTTTAAGCTGGGCTATATATGATCACAAATACGATCTTGAAAAAGCAAAAGTCGTTTTTGGGCAAATTTCTCAACAAAAAAAGCATTCTTATTTGCTTAATCTTTTATTTGTTTCTATGGCAAATTCGGCTTTTTGCAGGCTTTTTGGTGGTGATTTTGGTGCTGGAAATTTAGTATTTTTTGCAACTTTTGTGGGATTGTTATTAAGATATATTTTAACTAAAGCAAAGATTGATTTAAGAATTCAATACATCCTTTGTTCTTTTATCTCATCATGGTTTGTATTTTTTGGACTGGATATGGGATATACCAATACTTCTGATGTGGCTTTGGGTTCTAGTATCTTGTATCTTATACCAGGGGTATTTTTTATAAATTCTGTGATTGATATATTAAAAGATCATATTTTAATGGGGCTTAGCCGTATTATCAGCGTGGCTATTTTGATTTGTTGTATAGCACTTGGAATTTACATGACGCTTAGTATTTCGGATTTTGGGATTTTAAGATGATTGAATTTATTTTAAGAGATATGTTTTTTGCTGCTGTGGCGGGATTTGGCTTTGCTTATGCTTGTAATCCACCTTTAAAAACCCTTATTTTATCTGCTCTTTTAGCGGCAATTGCACATGGACTTCGTTTTACCTTGGTGGAATATTTTCATTTTCAAACTTTAGCAATTGCAACTTTTGTTGCTTCATTTTGCATAGGATGTTTAGGAATTGTTTTAGCAAAAATCATCAAAACTCCTGCTGAAATTATCGCTTTCCCTGCTCTTATTCCTATGATACCTGGAATTTATGCTTATAAAGCGATTTTGTATCTTATTTCTTTTATACGCAGTGATGATTTGAAGGCTAAGTCTGAATTTTTAGTTCAATTTTTTGATTATTTTTTTACAACTGTTTCTGTGACTTTGGCTCTAGCTATAGGAGTGAGTGTTACCTTGCTTATATTTTTTGAACAAAGTTTTATGATGACTAGACATGCAAAAAAACATTAAAACTTGTTGTAAATTTGTTTAATATTTCTTTTTATAATTTTAAGTCAAAAATTTAAAAAAAGGTATTGTATGTTATGTCCAGTTTGTAATGTAGATTTGGTTATGAGTGATAGGAGTGGAGTTGAGATTGATTATTGTCCAAAGTGTCGTGGCGTTTGGCTTGATCGTGGAGAGCTTGACAAAATCATAGAACGCAGTGTCCCTAATACAGCAAATTTTAACCAAGCTCCAAGACAAGAGTCAAGATATAATGACTCAGCTTATCATCAGCACAATGACTATTATAAAAAGAAAAAGAAAGAAAGTTGGCTAGGCGAGCTTTTTGACTTTTAATTTTTATAAAAATAACAAATATTTATATCCTTTTTAGCTTAATATCTTAAAATGTCAAGCAAAAAAGGATATAAGATGTATAAATTTTTATCACACGAGCCTTTAGCTAACAAATCTTGTCATCATAATCACGAAGAACATTCTCATGAACATCATCATTCCCATGCCGATGCAAGGAGTGTGGATAAAAAGATTTTAAAAATTTCTCTTTTAATGACTTTTTCTATGATGCTTGTGCAATTTATTTATTCAATCCTTTCAAATTCTTTGGCACTTTTAAGCGATACTTTGCATATGTTTTCTGATGTTTTTGCCTTAGCTCTTAGTTTTTTAGCCATTATAGCTGTAGAAAAATGGCAAGATCATCAAAAGACCTTTGGGTATTTTCGTCTTGAAGTTTTAGTGGCTTTTATCAATGCTTTAACCATTATTTTATCGGCTTTATTTATCATTTATGAGGCTATAGAAAAATTTATCAATCCAAAAGAAATTGACGCTAAAACCATGATAATTGTAGCTATTTTGGGCTTTTTGGTAAATGGGATTAATGCTTTGATGATGTTTAAGGGTGCAAATTTAGAAAATGTCAATATGAAGTCCGCTTTTTTGCATATGATGAGCGATTTATTGGGTTCTTTAGCGGTTATTATAGGTGGGATTGTGGTGTATTTTAGTGATATTGTTTATATAGATACGATTTTAGCTATTGTATTATCAATCTTGCTTTTAAGATGGGCGATTATCTTGCTTAAACAAAGTGCTAATGTCTTGCTTGAAAGTTCTCCTGTGGATATAGAAAAAGTAAGACAAGTTTTGCTTTTAAATCCTAGTGTGGATGAGGTAGTGGATTTGCATATTACTCAAATCACTAATAAAATGCTAGTAGCCTCTATGCATTTAAAAGTAAGAGTTTGCAATCTAAAGGAATTTGAAAAACTATCTCAGGATTTATCTCATAAGTTGTTGCATGAATTTGAAATCGGGCATATTACCATACAACCTATAAGGAGTGAAAATGAAATTTAAAGTAAAAAATGTTAATTGCATGAATTGTGTAAATTTGATCAAAAATTCTCTTGAAGATGAATTTGGAAATATAGAAGTGGATTTGGAGCAAAAAATTTTAAGTTTAAATTTAGAAGAAAATCAAGTATCAAATTTTACAAAAGAATTTCAAGATTTAGGTTTTGAGATTGTAGAGCGTTTATAATGGAAGAATTGCGTATAAAAATAGGCAAAATGACTTGCGTTAATTGTTCTAATGCTATAGAAAGAGCTTGTAAAAAAATTGATGGTGTTAAAGATGCTAGTGTTTCTTATGTGAATTCTAGCGGGGTTTTTTTACTTGAAGATCAAAAAAAACGCAAGGATATCATCGCAAAAATTAAAAATTTAGGCTTTGAAATTTTAGAAGATGAACAAAGCTTGAACGCATACAAGGCAAAAAAACACTTAGAATTAAGAAAAAATTTGCTCTTAAGTATAGTTTTGAGTGTGATTATTATGTATTTTGAAATGTTTGTTAAAAGTTCTTTTTCTCAAAATATCCAAATGGCTTTGAGTTTTTTTGGGATATTTTATTGTGGGAGAGACTTTTTTTCTCATGCTTTTTTAGGCTTTAAAAGCAAAAATTTAGATATGAATACCCTTGTAGCTTTGGGGACTTTGAGTGCTTTTGTGTATTCTTTTTTGGTGTATTTGCAAATTTTTAAAGAAGAAGATTTGTATTTTAGTGATGCAATGATGATTATTTCCTTTGTGCTTTTAGGAAAATATCTTGAAAGTAAGGCTAAATTTAAGGCACAAGATTATCAAAGAATTTTAGAAAATATAGACACAAAAAAGACAAAAATTTTGCTTGAAGATGAAAGTATCAAAGAAATTTCAAGTTCTTTTGTTAAAAGTGGCGATGTACTTTTGGTAAAAGAAGGAGAAAGCATTGTTGCAGATGGAGTAGTGCTTTTAGGGAGTGCAGAGCTTGATATGAGTTTTTTAAATGGGGAGTTTTTGCCTGTTTTAAAAAAAGAAGGCGATGAAGTTCAAGCAGGAGCAGTAGTTTTAAATGGTGCTTTAAGGATCAAAGCAAACAAAAAGGCCATGGATAGTACTTTAGAACAAATCAAAAATCTAGTTTTTGAAGCAGGAAGTATCAAAAGTCCTTTGGCAAATTTAGCAGATCAAATTTCTAAATACTTTGTAGGGGGTATAATATTTTTTGCTTTTTTAGTTTTTGTTTTTTGGGTGCTAAAAGCAGATTTAAATACAGCTTTTTTACACTCTTGTGCTGTGCTTTTGATCTCTTGTCCTTGTGCTTTAGGTCTTGCAACGCCTATAGCTTTGGTTGTGGCAAGTGCAAATGCGGCAAAAAATTTCATTCTTATTAAAAATCCTGCTGCTTTAGAAAAATTAGCCTTAGTTAAGTATGCTTTTTTTGATAAAACGGGTACATTAACAAAGGAAAATTTGAGTATTTTTAAACACAATCTTTCTAAAGATGATTTTGATAAATTATGTCAAATTGAAAGTTTAAGCTCTCATCCTATAGCTAAGGCTTTACATAAAGATCATTTTTTTGATTTAAAGGGTGAGGGAAGAGTGATTGTGGGTTCTGGTATAAAATACAAAGAAGATAATGATAATTATCTCGTAGGCAATGCACAGTTTTTGCACGAAAATGAAATTGACACAAAAGAAAGTGATATCTTTTTTGATACTTTTAAAGAATATGTTAGGGTGTATTTTGCTAAGAATAAAAAGTGTTTAGGCGGTGTTTTGTTAAGCAATGCTTTAAAAGATGGAGCCAAAGAGCTTGTGTTAAATTTAAAAAAGCAAAATCTTAAAACTTTTATTTTAAGCGGCGATCATGTAAAAAATGTAGAAAAAATAGCCAAAGAATTACAAATAGACGAATTTCACGCTCAGCTTAAGAGTGAAGAAAAACTACAAATCATTCAAAAATTTAAAAAAACTCTTTTTGTAGGAGATGGGATCAATGATGCGGCGGCTTTATCTGCTGCAAGTGTGAGTATGAGTTTTTCAAAGGCAAATGAACTTGCTAAAAAAACAGGAGATTTTATCTTGATAAAAGATGATTTATCAGCGATTTTTAAATGTTTTAAACTTGCTAAAAAAACACGCGGTATTATTAAGCTAAATCTTTTTTGGGCTTTTATTTATAATGTGCTTTGCATTCCTATCGCGGCAGGATTTATACCTTTTATCTCTTTAAGTCCTCATATAGCAGCACTTGCAATGTGTTTTAGTTCTATTACTGTAGTGCTTAATTCTTTAAGACTTAAAAGAATTTAAAAATTTAATTTTTATTAATAATATATTATATATAATTAATATTACTAAAATATATTATTAAAAGAGTATAAATGCAACAAAAATGTTTTTGCATAAGCAAAATGATTAGATTTTCAAAAATTATTATTTTGCTTACCGTTGTATCGTTAGCAGGTATAGTGGTTTTTGGAAATGTGACAGATTACAATTCTAATTTCCAATTTGTTTCGCATGTGATGAGTATGGATACAAAGCCTGATTTATTTAGGTAATGCTGTAGTTTATAATGGCTATTACTTCTCCCGTGATTTATCATATAGGCTATATAGCAATTATTCTTTTTGAAACTTTTATTGCCTTAACAGCTCTAAAAAAGGTGCTTATGATATGTTTAAAGCTAGAAATTTAGATGCTCAAAGCTTTCATAATGCTAAGATTTTTTGGGATTATTTCTTTAACTTGTGTATTTTATGGTTTTTTGCCTTCCAAGTAGTTGTTGCAGAATGGTTTGGAATGTGGATGAGTAAGGTTTGGAAAGGTTTACCTGATACTATAAGATTGGTAACTTATATGTTTTTAGCTTTGATTTTCATCTCTCTTAAAAATGATGATTAATTTTCTATACTAGGCTCTCCAAAACAATCTTTAAGAGCCTCTTTAAGATCTTCTTGTGGGTCAAATTTTTTGGCCCCTTCTTTAAGCATATTAATAGAACTTTGAATATCTATGTTTTTATTTTCATTGTTTGGTAATTCTTGAGTTAAGGATTGAAGCTTATTTTCATCAATTGTTAGTGCTTTTTGCACATTAATTTTAGCATTTTCTCCAAATTTAGCTTTAAAAAGTTCTTGTATGAGTTTAAAACCTTTATTGAGTGTATCGCGATTTTGTCCTTGTGCGTTTGAGTTTATATTTAAAGTATTGTTTTCAAAACTAATAAAATTTGTACTTTGTTTAAAGCATTCTGCAAGATCAAAATCCCTATCATAAATACTATCAAGCAAGATTTCATAAGCATTTTTTTCTGTTTTTTTCTCAAGATGAGGTATGATAGGAGAAGGTGTGATCCTAGGTATAATATTTGTTGTATTTTCTTGTTTGATTTCTTGGATTTGTGCGTCAATTTCTTTTAAATGACTTGCTTCCATCATCATAAAAGCCATAACACAAAGCGTAAAGCCATCATCATCGCAAAGCATATTCTTAGCTTTTGATAAAATACGGAAAAATCTTTCATAAATTAAAGTAGAAAATTCTGTGCTTTTTGCAAAAAAACTTTCTTTTAAATAAAAAAGCATTTCATCAATCACGCTTGAGGCTTCATAGTCTTGTAATTCCTCTAAATACACAAAAACTTTTTCCTTGTCTTTTGTTAAGATAGTCTGGTAAAAGGCTTTGATTTTTTGAGGATCTAAAAATCCTAGCATATCTGTAATTTTACTAATGCTGATTTCATTTTGACAAAAAATAATAGCTTGGTCAAGCAAGGTTAAAGTATCTCTTAAAGATCCATTGCCGCTTCTTGCTATAAATTTTAAAGCTTCTTCTTCAAATTTAACATTTTCTTTAAGTAAAATTTCTTTAAGATGATTTAAAATTTCACTCTGTGGAATTTGTTTAAAGCGAAAATGTTGTGTTCTTGAAAGCACAGTAGCTGGAAGTTTTAAAGGATCTGTGGTTGCAAGTATAAATTTAACATAACTTGGGGGTTCTTCTAAGGTTTTTAAAAGCGCATTTGCAGCTTGTGGGGTAAGCATATGTACTTCATCAATGATGAAAATTTTAAATCTTGCCATAGAAGGGGTGTATTTGGTTTGTTCGATTAAGGCTTGTATATCTTCAAGCCCACGGTTGCTTGCAGCATCCATTTCTATAATGTCTATATGTTTGCCTTCAAGTGCTGCAAGACAGTGTTTGCAAGTGCCACATGGAGTATCACTTGGTCCTTGTTCGCAAACTAAAGCACGAGAAAAAATTCTAGCACTCGAAGTTTTTCCACTTCCTCTAAGTCCTGAAAAAAGATAAGCATGAGCTAAGCGATTATGATTTAGGGCGTATTTTAAACTTACGCTAACTGTCTTTTGTCCTATGAGTTCATCAAAGGTTTTTGGTCTGTATTTAATCGCTAAAGCTTGAAGCATTTTCTACTCGTTCATTATAGATAAAAGTTCTACATTGTCTTTGGTTTTAAGCATTTTAGAATATAAAAATTTCAACGCTTCAACATCATCCATTTGAGAAATCGCTGAACGGATTGCCCAAATTTTTTGAAGATTTGCTACGCCTTGGAGCAATTCTTCTTTTCTTGTTCCTGATTTGATGATATTAATCGCAGGATAAATTCTTCTATCGGCGATATTTCTATCAAGAACTATTTCGCTATTTCCTGTGCCTTTAAATTCTTCAAAAATCACATCATCCATTCTTGAACCTGTATCAATTAAAGCTGTAGCAACTATGGTTAAAGAGCCTCCATTTTCTATATTTCTAGCTGCACCAAAGAAGCGTTTTGGTTTGTGTAGGGCATTAGCATCCACCCCGCCGCTTAGGACTTTTCCACTGCTTGGAGTTGCGGTGTTATAAGCACGTGCCAGTCTTGTGATACTATCAAGTAAGATGATAACATCTTTGCCTGTTTCTACCATTCTTTTGGCTTTTTCTATCACGAGTTCGGCTACACGCACATGATTATAAGCAGGTAAATCAAAAGTAGAACTAAAAACTTCGCCTTTTACACATCTTTGCATATCGGTAACTTCTTCAGGTCTTTCATCGACTAAAAGTACGATTAAATGCATTTCTGGGTGGTTTTTTGCAATAGCAGTAGCAAGTTCTTTCATAAGCTCTGTTTTACCTGTGCGTGGTGGAGCAACGATAAGCCCGCGTTGTCCTTTTCCTATAGGAGTAAAAAGATCCAAAACACGACCTGTAAGCTTCATTGCATCGTATTCGAGTTTGATTTTTTCTGTTGGAAAAATAGGGGTTAAGTTATCAAATAAAGGTCTTTCTTTGGCTTCTTGTAAAGGCAGATAATTGATCGCTTCGATTTTTAAAAGAGCGTAGTATTTTTCTTGATCTTTTGGTTCTCTAACTTGTCCTGTAACGATATCGCCTACACGCAGAGCAAATTTTTTAATTTGTGAATTTGAAACATAAGCGTCATTAACACTATCGCTAAGATTAGAGTCCATACCTCTTAAAAAGCCATAACCTTCGGAAGAAATTTCTAAAATCCCTGTAAAAAGTATAAAACCGCCTTTTTTTGTTTGTGCTTTTAAAATTTCAAAAATAAGTTCTTGGCGGCGAAATTCTCTTGGGTTTTCGATTTCGCATTCATTGGCGATTTTAACTAGATTTTCTAAATCTAATAATTTTAATTCTTCGATTTTATAACCTTCCACTGGAACGTGGGTTCTTTGATGTTGTTTTTTTTCTTTTTCCATAAGTCCTCGTAAGATTTAGCAGAATAATTTTTGTAAAATGTGATTTTAATAAAAAAATGCACTTTTTGTCAAATTTGTTTATAATTATAAAAAATATTTTTTTAAAGAATGATTATGAAATGTGAACATTGCAAACTTGATTATAAACAAGCCCAAATGATAGAGTATAAGGGTAAATTTTTTTGTTGTAAAGGTTGTGAGAGCGTTTGGGAAATTTTGCATGAAAGTGGATTAGATGAGTTTTATGAAAAGCTTGGAAATCAAACTTTAAGCCCTGTAAATTTTCAAAATGAAATGAAAAATTATGATGAGTTTATCACTAAAAC
The DNA here is from genome assembly GCF_012889985.1 of Campylobacter sp. CFSAN093259. Taxonomy (NCBI): domain Bacteria; kingdom Pseudomonadati; phylum Campylobacterota; class Epsilonproteobacteria; order Campylobacterales; family Campylobacteraceae; genus Campylobacter; species Campylobacter sp. CFSAN093259. Next base: position 1,128,242 of record NZ_CP040617.1, on the reverse strand, counting down.
CAAAGAAGGATTTAGTGAAATTTATCTCATGATACACGGTATAGAATGTGCAGCTTGTGTGTGGCTTAATGAGAAAATTTTAACCAAACAAGAAGGAATTTTAGAACTTGATATTAATCATTTAAACCATAAAGCACGCATTGTTTTTGATGAGCAAAGCATTTCTTTGGTGCAAATTTTAAGACTTATTGAAAGCATAGGCTATAAAGCGAGTGCTTATGATGCGAGCAAGGCTTCAAAAAAAGCGGATTTACTAAAAAGGGAATTTTATTCTAAGCTTGTTGTGGCTATAGCTTGTGTGATGAATATCATGTGGATAGCAGTGGCAAAATACGCAGGATTTTTTAGCGGTATGGATAAGGACACTAAGGATATTTTAAATTTTGCTGAATTTATCCTTTGTTCTCCTGTGCTTTTTTATACGGGATCTCATTTTTATAAAAGTGCTTTTAAAACTTTAAAAATGCATAGTTTAAATATGGATGTATTGGTGATTAGCGGAGCGAGTTTGGCTTATGTTTATTCTTTATGGGCCATGTTTTTTAGGGTAGGGGAGGTGTATTTTGACTCTGTGGCGATGATAATTTGCTTTGTTTTTATAGGTAAATATCTTGAGATGTTTAGCAAAAAGCGTGCTTTAGATACTATAGATGGGCTTAATGATTTTTTGCAAAATGAAGTTTTAGTTTTCAATGGTAAAGAATTTGTCTCTAAAGAAGTGCAAAAGGTTTGTTTGGGGGATAGAATTTTGCTTAAAACTGGAGATAAAATTTTAATCGATGGGATTTGTAAAAGTGGTGAAATGAGCGTAGATACTTCTTCTTTAAATGGAGAAAATACCCCAAAACTCATACAAAAAGAAGATGAAATTTTTTCAGCTTGTATAGTGCTTGATGGAAGTGTGGAGTATGAAGCAACAAAGCTTTACAAGGATTCAAAACTCAGTCAAATTATCCAGCTTTTAGAACTTGCAAGTTCTAAAAAAGCAAAACTTGAAAGTTTGGTCAATAGTCTTTTGGCTTATTTTTCTAGAACGGTTTTATTGATCGCTTTTATTTGTTTTGCTTTTTGGTTTTTTTATAAAGAAGAGAGTTTCGAAATTTCTTTAGTCAATGCGATTGCAGTTTTGATTATCGCTTGTCCTTGTGCTTTGGCTTTAGCAACGCCAGTGAGCAATCTTGTGGCTTTAGGTAGGGCTTTAAAAAAGCATATTTTATTTAAAAGTTCTAGCGTGATAGAAGATTTAAGCAAATGTGATTGTGTGGTGTTTGATAAAACGGGTATTTTAACCAAAATAGAGCTTGAACTTAAAGAGGTTTTTTTAGATAAAGCGCTTGATTTAAACGAGCTTTATAATTTTGTAAAACTTTCTAAACATCCTATCTCTCAAAATATTGTGTTATATTTAAAGCAAAAAGGAGCTAAGGATTTAAATTTGGATTTTAAAAAGCATTCGAGTATTCAAGCTAAAGGTTTAAGTGCTGAGTTAAATGAAGGGTTGCTTTTAGGCGGAAGTTCTAAATTTTTGCAAGAAAAGGGTATTGTGGCTAAAGAATTTGATAATACGCATTTTATTTTTGCCAAGGAAGGTAAAATTTTAGCTTTTTTTGAGTTTGATAGTGTTTTAAGAGAAGGTGCAAAAGAGCTTATCGCTTATCTTAAAAAAGAAAAGAAAGAATTAATGATACTCAGTGGCGATCATCAAAAAGCAGTGGAAAAAATCGCTAAAAAGTTAGAAATTCAAAATTATCAAGCTTCTTGTTTGCCTGAAGATAAGATGAAAACTATAGAAAATTTAAGTAAAAATTACAAAGTTTTATTTGTAGGTGATGGGGTAAATGATGCACTAGCTTTAAAATACGCAAGTGTTTCAATGACTTTAAGAGAAGGAAGTGATCTAGCTATAGAAAGTAGTGATGTTTTGCTTTTGAAAAATGACTTGCTTTCTTTAAAAAAAGCCATCAAATTATCTAAAAACACCTTTAAAATTATCAAGCAAAATCTTGCTTTTTCTTTGTTTTATAATGCTTGCACCATACCTTTGGCTTTTTTGGGTATGATAAATCCTTTATTTGCTGCTATTTCTATGTCTTTTAGTAGTATAATAGTCGTTTTAAATGCTTTAAGGATTAAAGAATGAATAGTATAATCATGATGATGATAGGAGTTTCTATCTTAGCGTTTTTTATCATTTTGGCAACTTTGCTTTGGGGGATTAAAAATAAGCAATTTGATGATGATTATAAATTTACTACTTTAAATGATGATGAGGATTCTTTACGTGATGCTATAGAATTAGAAAGACGTAAAAAAGAAGCTTTGGATAAAAAAAGGCTTTCTTAAAAAGAAAAGCCTTTTTTAGAAATTATTTTAAAGTTTCAATATGAGCTTCGATAGCTTTAAAATCTTCTTCAGTTAAACCTTTAAGGTTAAGTTTCATGATCGCACCTTGACCATAAGCATTTCTTTTACCTTCTGAATATTCTTTCATGTATTGAAGTCTTTCAGCAGAAGAAAGAGTTTTTAAAGCTGGAACTTTGTTTAAGTAAACTTTGTCAGCATTTGCACCATGGCATACTGCGCATTTTTTAAAAAGTGTAGCACCATCTGCAGCAAAAGCAGAAACACCAAGACATGCCAAAGCAGAAACTACTAATAATTTTTTCATTTGTTTTCTCCTTAGTAAAAATTAGATTGCTAGGTATTATATATCTTTATTTTTAATAAAAATCTTAAGAAATTAAAGATAATGTTTATTTTCTTTTTAAAAAAGCTATATTATAATGTTTTTATGAAAACAAAAGCATTATTTTTAGATAGAGACGGTGTGATTAATATAGATAAAAAATATGTTTATAAAATAGAAGATTTCGAATTTTGTGATGGAATTTTTGAACTTTGTAGATATTTTTTAGCTAGAAATTATTTGCTTTTTATAGCGACAAACCAATCAGGCATTGCAAGAGGATATTATAAAGAAAGTGATTTTTTTAAGCTTTGTGATTATATGCTTAAAGAATTTGCCAAGCAAGATATAAAAATTGATAAAATTTATCATTGTCCGCATTTAGAAGGTTGTGAGTGTCGCAAACCTAAAGCAGGAATGCTTTTAAAAGCAAAAGATGAGTTTGATTTAGATATGAAAAATTCTATCTTTATCGGAGATAATCTAAGCGATATGCAAGCAGGATTAAATGCTGATATTGGCACTTTGATTTTAGTGAATGAAGAAAAAAAAGAAGGTGATTTTTTTAGACAATTTAAAAATTTAAAAGAAATTTTGAGCTTTTTTAAAGAAAAGGACATTTAAATGAGAATAGCAATCACAGGTGGCGCAGGGTTTATAGGTTCGCAACTGGCTTTAAATTTGCAAGAAAAACATGAAATTTTAATCGTCGATAAAATGCGTAGTAGTGCGACTTTTGAAAATGGAAATTTGCAAAGTTTTGGGCATTTTAAAAATTTACTTGAATTTGATGGAGAACTTTTTGCAGGCGATATTAATGATGAAAAAGTTTTAAAAAAGATTGAAGATTTTAAGCCAGAGATTATTTTTCATCAAGCAGCAATTTCAGACACTACGGTTTTTGATCAAACTAAGGTTTTACAAACCAATTTAAATACTTTTAAAGATTTTATAGAACTTAGCATAGATCTTAATGCAAAGCTTATTTATGCAAGTTCAGCTTCAGTTTATGGCGATGCAAAAAGTCCGCAAACCGTAGGTAAAGATGAAGAACCAAAAAATCCTTATGCTTTTTCAAAATTGATGATGGATAAGTTAGCGAAAAAATACTACGATAAAGCCCATTTAGTAGGACTTAGATATTTTAATGTTTATGGAAAAGGCGAATTTTACAAAAACAAAACCGCTTCTATGGTTTTACAATTTGGCCATCAAATTTTAGCAGGAAAAAATCCACGCTTGTTTGAAGGAAGTGATCAAATTTATAGAGATTTTACTTATATTAAAGATGTTATTAATGCCAATTTAATCGCCCTTGACTCAAAATGTGGGGTTTATAATGTAGGCAGCGGTAAAGCAAGAACTTTTCAAGATATAGTTGATATTTTGCAAAAAGAGTTAAAGACTGATTTGCCTTGCGAATATATCCCAAATCCTTATGTAAAATCTTATCAATTTCATACCGAGGCAAAACTAGATCAAACTTGGGATTATCGGCCAAAATTCACTTTAGAAGAGGGTATAAAAGATTATTTAGGCGAGATAAAAAGACTTTTTGAAAAGGAAGTAAATGCTTGAGTTTTTAAGTCAGCAAAAACCTAAAATTTTAATTATAGGGGATTTTATGGTGGATAATTACACTTGGTGTGATTGTTCGCGTATCAGTCCTGAAGCCCCTGTTTTGGTAGCTAAAACCCTTAAAGAAGATAAAAGATTAGGCGGGGCTGCAAATGTTTATACAAATTTAAAAAGCTTGGGAGCTGATGTTTTTGCGCTCGGTGTTGTGGGTGATGATAAGAGTGGGAAATTTTTACAAGAAAATTTAAAAGGAGAATTTTTGATCCAAAAAGGACGCAAAACCCCTTTTAAAAATCGCATTATGGCACACAATCAGCAGGTTTTAAGACTAGATGAAGAAGACATAAGTGCAATTTTGCTTGAAAATGAACTTATTGCTTTGTTTGATGAAAAGATTAAAGACTTTAAGGCTGTGGTTTTAAGCGATTATGCCAAAGGTGTTTTAACCCCTAAAGTTTGTAAGGCTGTGATAAAAAAAGCTAAGGCTTTAAATATTCCTGTTTTAGTTGATCCTAAAGGCAGTGATTTTAGTAAATATAGCGGTGCAACCTTACTCACGCCTAATAAAAAAGAAGCTTTAGAGGCTTTGAAATTTGAAAATTTAGAGGGTGAAAATTTAGAAAAAGGCATCAAAAAATTAAAAGAAGATTTTTCTTTGCGTTATTCTATCATCACTCTTTCAGAAGCTGGAATTGCACTTTTTGATGAGGGTTTGAAAATCGCACCTGCTAAAGCCTTAGAGGTTTATGATGTAACAGGAGCGGGCGATAGTGTGATCGCAGTTTTGGCTTTTTGTTTGGCAAATGAAATTGAAATTTTTAAAGCTTGCGAACTTGCCAATGAAGCCGCAGCTGTTGTGGTAAGTAAAATAGGTAGCGTGAGTGTGAGTTTTGATGAGATTAAAAGTTTTAAGCGCGTGGATTTTGAGAAAAAAATCAAAAGCAAAGAAGAACTTTTGGTACTTTTGAAACAAAATAATAAAAAGATTGTTTTTACAAATGGTTGTTTTGATATCGTGCATTTTGGACATATAAAATACCTTGACAAAGCTAAAAGATTGGGCGATGTTTTGATTGTAGGTTTGAACTCAGATGCGAGTGTGAAAAGACTCAAAGGCGAGAGTCGTCCTGTAAATTCAGAATTTCAAAGAGCTTGTATGTTGGCAGCTTTTTATTTTGTTGATTTTGTAGTGATTTTTGATGAAGACACGCCTTTAGAACTTATAAGCTTTTTAAAGCCTGATATTTTGGTTAAAGGAGCTGATTATAAAGATAAACTTGTTGTAGGTGCAGATATCGTTTCAAGGGTTGAATTAATCGACTTTGAAGAAGGATTTAGTACAAGTAAGATCATAGAAAAGATTAAGGATAAAAAATGATAAATTTAGTGGAAAAAGAATGGCAAGAACATCAAAAAATTGTTCAAGCAAGCGAAATTTTAAAAGGACAAATCGCTAAAGTAGGTGAGCTTTTGTGTGAGTGTCTTAAAAAAGGTGGTAAAATTTTAATTTGCGGAAACGGTGGAAGTGCGGCTGATGCTCAGCATTTTGCGGCTGAACTTAGCGGGCGTTATAAAAAAGAACGCAAGGCTTTAGCAGGCATAGCACTTACAACCGATACTTCAGCACTTAGTGCCATAGGAAATGACTATGGTTTTGAGTTTGTTTTTTCAAGACAAGTGGAAGCTTTAGGGAATGAAAAGGATGTTTTAATCGGTATTTCAACGAGCGGAAAAAGCCCTAATGTTTTAGAAGCTTTAAAAAAAGCAAAAGAGCTTAATATGCTTTGTCTAGGGCTTAGCGGAAAAGGTGGTGGAATGATGAATAAGCTTTGTGATCATAATCTTGTTGTGCCAAGCGATGATACAGCTAGAATTCAAGAAATGCACATTTTAATCATACACACACTTTGTCAGATCATAGATGAGAGTTTTTAAGTAAATTTTTAGCCTGTTCTATCACTTTTTCAGGCTTTAGATCTTTCATGCATTTGTGGTGTTTTAAAGGGCAGGTTTTTTGCATACAAGGCATACAAGCTAGATCTAAATGCACTAATTTTGCATTTTCATTTTGCCAAGGTGAAGTTTGAGTAAATTTCGTAGGGCCAAAAATAGCTACGGTTTTTACCTTATAAACCGCACTTAGGTGCATAGGTCCACTGTCATTTGTGATGAAAAGATCGCAAAAAGCGATATTTTGACAAAGGGTTTTGATGGTGGTTTTATTGCAAAGATTTTTTACTTTTATGTTTTGTTCTTTTAAAATTTGATAAATTTCATTACAAAGTTCTTGTTCGGCTTTTCCTGCACCAAAGATTAAAATATCATGACTTTGGCTGAAATTTAAAGCCACTTTAGCAAAATAACTCGCATCCCATCTTTTTGCACTTCCAAAGCTTGCACCAGGGTTGAGTCCTAGAATTTTTTTACCATTTCTTAAGATAAGAGGGTTTTGAAATTTTAGCTTAAAGGGAAGCTTTAAGTCCTTAAAATGAGCTTTTATACTAAGTGAATTTTCTATAAAATAAAGGTATTTTAAAACTTGATGTTCTTCTTTGTACTTGTTTTTGTCAAAAAAATATCTTTGTTTTGTTTTAAGGATATGCAAGATAATCTTAGAAGAGAACGCAGATCTAAAAGCAAAGCTAAGATCGATTTTACCAAGTTCTTTGCGTAAAGATAGAGCTTGTTTATAACGGGATAGTTTATTTTCTATGATGATTTTAGAATTAGGAAATTCTTTAAAAAGTGCTGTAGAAACAAAAGAACCATAAAGGATAAACTGAGCATCTTTAAAATGTTCTTTTATAGTGTATAAAGCAGGTGAAGCCATTACCGTATCGCCTAACCAGGTGGGAAGATGTATAAAAATTTTCATAAATTTCCTAAACTTTGATAGAATTGTTTTTATTATTTTAACAAAATTTAGGAAAAATATGCCACAACTTTCTATCATAATCCCGCTTTTTAATTCTTGCAATTTTATCTCAAGAGCTTTGCAAAGTTGTATAAATCAGACTTTAAAAGATATTGAAATTTTGATTATCGATGATAAAAGTAAAGATAATAGTTTAAATATGGTTTTAGAATTTGCTAAAAAAGATCCAAGGATAAAAATCTTTCAAAATGAAGAAAATTTGGGCACTTTTGCAAGTAGAAATTTGGGAGTTTTGCATTCTAGTTCTGATTTTATAATGTTTTTAGATAGTGATGATTTTTTAACTCTTGATGCTTGTAAAATAGCGCTTAAAGAGATGAAAAAAGGTTTTGATTTGCTTTGCTTTGATGCTTTTGTACATAGGGTAAAAACCAAGCAATTTTATCGTTTTAAACAAGATGAGTTTTTTAATCAAAAAGAATTTTTAGAATTTCTAAGCAAACAAAGGCATTTTTGCTGGTCGGTTTGGGCTAAGTGTTTTAGAAAAGATATTATCTTAAAAAGTTTTGAAAAAATTAAAATAGATGAGCGTTTGAGTTATGGCGAAGATGTGCTTTTTTGTTATGTTTATTTTATGTTTTGTGAGAAAATAGCTGTTTTTAAAACTTGCATTTATCATTATGAATTTAATCCAAATGGAAGATATGAAAACAAAAATAAAGAAATTTTATGGCAGAATTATCAAGATAAAAAGAAAAGCAATGAACTTGTAAAAAAGCTTTGTTTAAACTTTAAAAATAATGATTTTCATAAGAAGTTGTTTGAGGTTTTAGAGAAAGAAGAATTTGATTTACAAAGAAGGGTTGATGAAGCAAGAAATTAGTAGTTTTTGGTATACACCTAGAGGTTATAAAGGTATTGGTTTAATGGAGCTTTTATCTATAAAATCTTTTATAGATAATGGTTATAAATTTATACTTTATACTTATAATTTAGATGATAAAATTTTTAAAAAATTAGATGAATTATTTGATGATTTTGAATTAAAAGATGCAAATGAAATTGTTTCTTTTAAAAATTATTTTAGAGACGATAGGGGATCTGGAGTAGCAGCGTTTAGTGATTATTTTAGATACAATTTACTTTATCTTAAAAAAAAAAAGGGGGGGGGGTATGGGTAGATCTTGATATGATATGTTTAAATTATATTGATTTAAATGAAGAATATATCTTTACACAAGAAGTGGATGAAGATAATAAAAAATCAAGAATCACAACATCCTTTTTAAAATTTTCTCGATATTCAGATTTTGGAAAAAATCTTATACAAGAAGCAGAAAAAATCATTAATAAAAGAAAAAAAATCTCGTGGGGTGTTATAGGACCTTGGTTTTTAGCTGATCATGTAAAAAAATGTGGTTTAGAAAATTTTGTTTGGGATTATAAAAGAACTTGTCAGATTCCATGGTGTAATGTAAAAATTTTTTTAGATAATACTTCAATAGATATCAGTCAACCTTTCTTACATTTATTTTCAGAAATGTGGAGATTAAATAATATGGAGAAAAATACTTTTCATCAAATGGGAGTTTATGGACAACTTTTAAAAAAACATGAGATAGAAAAATTATATAATCAGATAAATACTTGTTTAAAAACATCAATGCTAGATAATATAGCATCCTTTTTAACCAAGTTTTTTATAAAAAAATTATAAGAAGCTTATATTATTAACTCTTTTTAAATCCTCTGTTGTATCTATATCCAAACTAGCTTTTTCGTCCATTATATAGCAACTTGTTTTTTCTTGTAGAAAAGTTGGGTTATTTAAAAATAAATTTGACTTTACTATATAAATTGCACCATTACTCATATAAGTTTTTGGTAATTTTTGTCTAGGCATAAATGGATATTTGTTATCACAAATTCCTTTTAAGTTACCATTATCATCTATAAAAGCTTTTAAAATTTTATTATCACATTCTACAACACTTATTAATGCATTTGAGTTTTCATTTTTAAATTTTAAAAAAGCTTCATCTATATGTACATTTGTCCTTAAAGGAGAAGTGGGTTGTAATAAAACAATATTTTCATAATCTTTATAAAAACTCAAGGTATGCAATACAACCTTATCACTAGTTGTATCATCTAGCGCTAATTCTTTAGGTCTTTTTAACACATCTACACCTTGAGTTTGTCCATATTCTAATATATCATCGCCATCACTACTTAAAACAATTTTATCTACATACTTTGAATTTTTTGCTGCATTGATAGTATAATACAACAAAGGCCTATCATGCAAAAGAGCTAAATTTTTATTTTTTATACCTTTTGAACCAGCTCGAGCAGGTATTATAGCTAAAGTCATTTTTTTACCACTCAATTTAAATTTATCTAATATTTCACGAATTACTTTTTCATCAAGCATTGTATAATTTATTTTCTTTATTTTTCTATGTCTATAATGGATTTTTTTAAAATCTTCTAAAGTTAAAGCATCCAAATGTTTTTGATAATCATTTCTATGATATTTTAAAGCAGGAAAATGCCATTGAAGTAATTCTGCTTGTAAGATTTTTATATGTTTGGGTATAATTTGCTGTTCAGAATACAATTCTTTCACAGTTTTTTCAGGATCAATCCACTGACTTTGCTTTGAAACCATTCTTTCTATAAATACACTATTGCACTTTTGAATTAACAATTGATCCCCTCCATCGATAAAACCACATTCTCCTATATTTTGAATTACAATTTTATCTAGTATTAAAAAATTAATTCTTGGAAATCTAACAGCAGTATTTTTTGATGCCATATAAAAACTCTTATATAATTTTTTTGCATCATAGTAATGATCCACATCTATTTTTATAAGCCACTCATCTTGCGGTATAAAACTAGCTACATAGTTATAATAACTATGAAGTTTATTTTCTTCGCTTTGCGGATTTTCAATTTGCACCTCATGGGGATATTTTACTGGTATAAACGAAGGGTATTGTTTGCAAAATTCCAAAATAATTTCTTCACTTCCATCAGTACAATCATTATATCCTATAACACCTCTTTGTATGGCAGGTAACATACTTTCAAGTGATACTCTTAAAGTAGTGGCTTCATTTTTTACTCTTATAAAAGCCCATGGATTTAAAGGAGATTTTGTATCTTTTGAGTTTGGATCAAAATCAAAAAAACCTTTATGCTTTTCATTGTAGATTTTTTTATTTAAGTTTAAAAAATATTCATTATCAAATTTTAATTTTTTATCAATTTTAAGCAATCTTAAAAAAGCTATAATTTTATAAAACAAAGTCATTTTTTATCCATGAATATTTTTTGCTTGTTTATAGTAAATAAAATATTATTTTTCAATAACCTATAAAATTGCTCAGAACTATTTAAAATTTCTAGTCTTTTATTTGTAATATTAGTGCATTTACTAGTATTTAAAATCGCTTCCAATATATCCTTTTCCTCTGCATTTACTCTTATTGTTTTATTAATGTCAGTTCTACCATCTTGTCTTGAACCAACTAAAATTCCATTTATATTAAGATATAAAGCTTCTTTTATTATACAACTTGAATTTCCTATGATAAAATTGGCATTTTTTAGCAAACTTATAAAATACTCAAATCTTAAAGAAGGAAAAATTTTAAATCTTTCATTATTTTTTAGCCTTTCATAATTTTGCAAAATTAATTCAAATCCTAAATCATTATTTGGATAAATAACTATATAATTTTTTTCACTTTTTATAAGAGCATTTACAAATTCTTCACTTTGTTTATATAAAGAGTTTATTTCGGTTGTAATTGGATGAAATATAGCTATGGCATAATTTTTAAATTTTATATCATAATATTTTTTTGCTTCATCTAAAGATATAGTATTATTTAGCAATTCTAAATCAGGAGAACCTATAATAAAAATAGATTTCTCATCTTCACCCATTTGTATTAATCTTTTTTTTGCTATTTCATCATTTACTAAATGAATATGTGCTAATTTACTAATAGCATGTCTTAAACTCTCATCTATAGTTCCTGAAAGCTCTCCGCCTTCTATATGTGCCACTAAGATATTATTTAAACTTCCTACTATAGCAGCAGCTAAAGGCTCCACTCTATCACCATGCACTACTATTAAATCAGGCTCTATCTCATGTATAAATTTAGAAAAACCATCTATTGTTGATGATAAAGCCTTATCCATCTGATAATACTTATCGTGATTTATATATTTATATATATTTTTAAAACCACATTTTTCTATTTCCATATAAGTAGAACCAAACTTTTTACTCATATGCATACCGGTTACAAATATAAATAATTCAAATTCATTTGAATTTTCAACTTTCATCATTAGAGATTTTATTTTAGAAAAATCAGCTCTAGTTCCGCTAACAAAAACTATTTTTTTCATTCAAAATCATCCCATGTTAGTTGTATATTATTTTTTATATCTTTTTTTGCTCTTTTTCCAAGTATGGCTTCAAAATCCTTTGCACTTATACCACCTTTTGAAGGTCTTTTTACCCAAATATTATCCATAGATAAAATTTCACCCTTTTTTATATCTTTAATACTTACTACACTAGCAAATGCAAAATCAATGGTCACTTGCTCTTCTTTTAAAGGATTTTTATTATTATCGCCTCTTAAAAGCACCATTTCTTGTGTTTGATTTATAAGATCTTTTAAAGTGCTTTCATCCATAGAGCAAACTATATCAGGGCCTTTTCTGTCCATGGTATCTGTAAAGTGTCTTTCTAGTACACTTGCTCCAAGAGCTATTGCACCTATACATGCAAGATTGTTTGTGGTATGATCACTAAGTCCATAAAGACAATTAAACTCTTTATATAATTCTAACATAGCTTGTAATCTTACTAAGTGCGATGGAGTAGGATATAAATTTGTAGTATGAAGCAAAACAAAAGGTATTTCATAATCTCTAAGTATCTTAACTGTGGGTTTTATACTTTCTATGCTATTCATTCCGGTGCTTATAATCATAGGTTTTTTAAATTGTGCTATATGTTTTATTAAAGGATAATTATTACATTCACCTGAGCCTATTTTATAAGCACTTACACCCATATCTTCTAAACGATTTGCTGCAGCTCTACTAAATGGAGTGCTAAGATATACCAAACCTTGCTTCTCTACATACTCTTTTAAAGCTAGTTCATCTTTATAGTTTAATGCACATTGTTCCATAATCTCATAAATGCTAATATTTGCATTACCCGGTATAACATTTTTAGCCTCTTGGCTCATTTCATCTTCGACTATATGAGTTTGGTGTTTTATTATCTTAGCTCCTGCTCTTTTGGCCGCATCTACCATAAGTTTTGCTATTTCTAAACTACCATTGTGATTTATACCTATTTCAGGGATTATCAAAGGATTTTTCTGAGAAATAGTTAATTTATCTATTTTTATTTGCATATTTTTCCTTTAAGTAGTGTTTTATGTCACTTGGAAGTCTAATTAGATCTTTTATTAGCTTATAATGGAGATTTTCTTTTAACCTACTTTTTTTTCCATAATATCTTTCTTGTGCATACTTATCTGGTATCAATATATCATTTATATATTTTTTTGGTTTTTTACTCAATACAAAATCACTTCCAATATCCGGAGCCAATTTAAAATACTCATCTGAATTTAAACTATAAATATTCACATCATACCTTTTCATTAGATAATCTAAAGCTTGTAAATCACATGCCATTGAATGATTGATAAATTTGAATTTTTGATTTTTAAAACCAGTGCATTTATTTAATAAATTTTTTTTATTATTATCGAAGGCATATAAATTATTTGTATCTTGATAAAAATCAATACCACTTATATATATACTTTTATATCCCAGAGCCACAGCTGTAGCACACATATAAACTCCACTAGTAATTCTTTGCCTATTGTATATTTCATTATATTTAATATAGGCAAAAAAATCTTTAAGCTTTTTTATAATCTCATGACCTAAAAAAGCATCACTAAAGTATAATTCAAAATTATCAACAAATTGAAATCCATCTATGTATTCTAAATTAATAGTAGAACAAACTATATTTTCTATGTTATATTCTTCGTTTTGTATAAGTTTTTTACTAGTATAGTATTGTTCAAAAAACACAAAAGGATTAAAAAAAACATATTTTACATCTTTACCCACAAAATATCTATCTTCAAAATAAAACTGATTGCATCTAAATACATCAAATTGTTTTGGTAACCTTTTATAATCTATATTTTTTAAACTAGGTCCATTACCGCATACCAAAGCATTAATATTCATACTCATTTTATTACCTTAAATTTATAGTATAATTATATCAAAAAAAAATAAAGAGCTAAAATGAGTCAAATTTCCATCATACTACCAACTTATAATGTGGAAAAATATATTGCTAGAGCATTAGAAAGTTGCATTAACCAAACTTTTAAAGATATAGAAATCATTGTAGTAGATGATTGTGGTAATGATAAAAGTATAGATATAGCTAAAGAGTATGCTAGTAAAGATGATAGAATAAAAATCATACATAATGAAGAGAATTTAAAGCTTTTAAGAGCAAGATATGAAGGTGCTAAAGTAGCAACTTCACCTTATATCATGTTTTTAGATTCTGATGATTATTTAGAACTTAATGCTTGCGAAGAATGTATTAAAATTTTGGATATGGGTGGGGGGGGGGTAAAATTGATTTGTTGTGTTTTGAAGCTTTTATTACCAATGCAAAAAAATCAATAAAAAAATTAAATATAAAACAAGGAAAATACAACAACAAAGAATTTACAATGCAAATACTTAAAACTAAAAATCCATTTTGGACAATGTGGGCTAAAATAATCAAAAAAGATATTTATTTAAAAGCCTTCAACATGTTAAATCTCAAAAAAGAAATCAAAATAAATATGGCAGAAGATGCCTTATTATATTATCCTTTGACAATATTATCTAATGAAATATTTTACTTAACACAACCTTTGTATACCCAGCATGTAAATAGCAATTCTATAACAAATAATATTAATTCTTTAGAAGCTAATATTCAAGAACATAAAATTGTTTTAAATGTTTTAAAATCAATTAAAAATAAAAAAACACCTCTATATTTTCTAATTATATATTTATTAAAAATTCAATTATTGAAATATGAACAAAATTTTAATAAAAGAAATATAAATCTTATTTATTATAAAATAAATATTTTATATCAAAAATATCAATTCAAATGGAAAAAATTTTTATATAATTTAATTCCGTAAAGATATTAAAAATTTCATAACTTTATATCTTATTTTTGAAATTTTATAGGGTTTTAATAGTTGCAATTTCTCTTTAATACACAAAGGATCTTTATCGAATTTTTTAATTTTAAATGCATTTTTGATATAAAAATACAAAATAGTATCTTTCAGCAACGAAGAAATTTTTTTATCATGATAATTTTCTACAAATCGCACTAATTCTAAACTGGTTTCCACCCAACTAACATATTTAAAATACTCTTTTGCTAAAGTTGCATTCTCTTCAAATGCAATAAATATATCTTTAAAATATGGAAGTATATTATCTTTAGTGATTTTTTTATCTTGATTTGTCAAAGAATTAGCTCGAATTCTATAATAATAAAATACTTTAGGATAGACATAAATATTTTTAGCTTGCGAAAAAAGCAAAATTCCAAATAAATGATCTTCAGCAAAAATAGCGTCTTTAAATTTCATTTTTTTATCTTTTATATAATCAAAATCAATTATGCCACTCCACGCAAATGCAAAGTCTTTAATTTTATTTTGCCTTAGAAGCTTAAGCCACTCTATAGGATTTATTCTACATTCTTTCTTTATATTAATATCTTTTAAACGACTATGATGCTTGAAATAACTTTTTTCTATATCATGATATTCAATACTATCAAACCAAACCACATCTACCCCATCCATTCTAGGTACACATTCTTCTATGCAGTTTAATTCCCAATAATCATCAGAATCTAAAAAGATGATATAATCTATAATAGGATAAGTAAAGTTAGTTAAATCTTGTTCATTATTAAAAGCTTTATAGCTTTTATATACAGTATATATTTCATAAGGATTATTACCTTCTATGTTAAATTCTATTAAAGAATTTTCTTTTATAGTTTGAGTTTTATTTTTGAGTTTATATTCTCCACTAAAATATTCTATACCTACATTTCTAGCACTACTTAAACCACCATTTTTTTTATCAAAAAGAATTATTCTTTTATCTTTTAAAGTATATTCTTTTGCAATATTAAGTGAGTTTTCATCTGTACTACCATCATTTACTAGTATGATTTCTAAATTAGTATAAGTTTGATTGATTACACTATCTAAACATTCTTTTAGATATTTTTCTACATTGTATATGGGGATTACTACACCTACGGTTTTCATATATACATAACCTTAATTATTTTTGATATTATATCAAAAAACTTTTTAGGAATATATATGCAAATACAACAAAACAATTCTTTAATTTATAATACTTTAACAAAAAAACTAAGCTCATTTATACCCATAAAATCAACAAGAAGAAAATTAAGAAATCATATTCAATATAAGCTAGAACACCCTAAAGTGACTAATTATCTTTCAAACAACTATATTAATCCTTTTTTAGAAGGGAAAATTCCTCATTTTGATTTTGAAAAAAAACATTATTTTAAAAACGATAAAATTATTTGGCAATTTTGGTATCAAGGTAAAAATCAAGCTTCACCTATGATACAACAATGTTTTAACTCTGTACAAAGTCAAATGAAAGATGACTACACAATTATCATTTTAGATAAAGATAATATAAAAGATTACCTTGATTTTCCACCATTTGTTATAGAAAAATTAGAAAATAATTTTTTTGGAGAAAAAACTATAACTTTTTTTTCAGATCTTTTAAGAGTATGCTTGCTTGCAACTTATGGAGGTATATGGTGTGATGCAAGTATATTTTTAAGTTCTAAAATTCCTAGTGAACTTTGTGATAAAGACTTTTTTACCTTTGAAAGATCAAAAATAAAACCTAGTAAAGAAAAATTGAAAAAATTTATCAAAAGTGGATATTTTTCTTATGGATACTTTAACTGGAATGATGATTTTAAAGTTAAAATGCTAAGTAGTTTTATGATAGCCAAAACAAACAATACTTTTATTCAAACTCTAAAAGATATTTTAATGAATTATTGGAAAAATGAGCAATCAAGTGAAAATCACTATTATTTTATACTACATATCATATTTGAACTTTTAAAAGAGCATGGCTTTGTAAATGATATCTATAAAAACATGAGCGATATAGAATGCCATTTATTACAATTTAGTGCCAAAGAAAAATTTAATTCAACTCTTTGGGAAGAAATTCAAAAACAAAGCTTTTTACACAAACTCACGCATTTTAAATCTATAAAAAAAGATTCAATGATAGATAAAATCATTTTGCAAAGTTGATTTTATCTAAAATACCCTTTATTTTTTGCCAAATTTTCCAAAGATCATAAGGAATTTTTGTTTGGATAAAAGGTTTAATTATAGGTAATTTTTCCTTTAAATTCAAAGGATCTTTTTTAAATTTTTTAATCATCAAAGCCTTTTTTACATAAAAAGGCAAAAAAGCCTCTTTTATGGCTTGAGAATTTTCATTTTTTTGATCTTTAAAAAATTCTATCAACTCCAAAGCTGTTATCATCCTACTTGCTGCTTTTAAATAGTTTTTTGCCTCTTTAGCATTTTCTCCAAAAAATTCATACAAGTCTTTAAAATACTCTGACACATTTGCCTTTGTAACTTTTTTATCATGATTTGATATACTATTTGCCCTCAAACGGCATAAGTACAATCTTTTTGGTAAAATATAGATACTATCAGCACTCGCAAACAAAACCATGCCAAAATGAATATCTTCATTGATGATTTTGTTGATAAATTTAAGTTTTAATTGTTTTAAAAATGAAAAATCTATCATACCACCCCAGCTAAACGAGATATCCCTCGAACCTACTTTTATAGCTTGCTTAGCATAGTCTCTTGGAGTGATAGTGCATTCTTGAGTAAAATTAAATACATTCATCCTTGTTTTTTGACCCTTATCTTCTATACCATCATCATAAATACAAGCATGGTCAAACCATAATACATCTACATTTTGCATTCTTACAACACACTCTTCTATGCAGTTTAACTCCCAATAATTATCAGAATCTAAAAAGATAATATAATCAATCTTTGAAATTTCTAGCTTATCACTCGCTAAAGCATTTTTGTACTTATAAATTTTATAAATATTTTGTGGATTATCGCCAATAATCTTAAAAACATTTAATTCATTTTCTTTTTCAATATATTGTGTTTCATATTCTCCACTAAAATATTCTATACCTACATTTCTAGCACTACTTAAACCACCATTTTTTTTATCAAAAAGAATTATTCTTTTATCTTTTAAAGTATATTCTTTTGCAATATTAAGTGAGTTTTCATCTGTACTACCATCATTTACTAGTATGATTTCTAAATTAGTATAAGTTTGATTGATTACACTATCTAAACATTCTTTTAGATATTTTTCTACATTGTATATGGGGATTACTACACCTACTTTTTTCATGTTTTATCTCCAAGTTGTTTTTTCATTTTTTATAGTTTCAAGATAAATTTGATGATTGATTTCGAGCATATTTTTGCTATTTTCTTCATGATAGATATGATAAGCCAGAGCATTAAATTTAAGCCTTTTAAACACTCCATCATTAAATAAAAATCTAGCTACAAACTCACTATCTTCCCTACCCCAGCCTATAAATTTTTCATTAAATCCCTCAATGGCTTCAAAATCACTTTTATAAAAACTCATATTGCAAGTTTTACTACCTTTAACAAGTTGTGATTTTTTAAAAAATTTCTTAGTTAGTTTTGAAAATTTATATACACATTTAGCTAAAAAAATACTTCTTTGATTTTTAAAACCTTTTTTATTAAAAGCTAAACTATAATTATTGTTTTTTAAGATTTCTTCGCTTTCATTTTTATTTAAAATTACTCTTGAACCTTGTAAAATTACTTTGCGTTTTGCAAATTCTAAATGATTTTTTACAAAGTCTTTTTCTAAAATCATATCACCATCAATTAAAATTATATATTCACTTTTAGAAGCTTTAATAGCATTATTTCTACTTTTTGCAGCACGAAAACCCTCATCTTCTTGCCAAATGTGTTTTAAAGGGCAAGGAAAATCTTTTTGATATTCTTCAATAAGCCTTGCTGTATCTTCTTTGCTACCATCATCTGCGATTAAAACTTCATTGGGTAAAAAGGCTAGATTTTTAACACTATCAAGCACTAATTTAAGGCGTTCTTTTTGATTATAAGTTGTTATTATTAAAGCGCAAGTTTTTGGCTTTTGCTTTTGAAGTTCATATAATTTCATGTATTTAAAAAAAGTCCCTAAGGCATTGCAAACGCTAATTATAAAACCCTTATAACCATATAAAAAGCCATTTTTTAAAAAATAATTTCTAAAAAAAGTCCAAAAAGCTCTTAAATTTGCTTTTAAAACACCACTTTTTTTGTGTATATTTTGTTTTGCCCAAAGGCTTGAGTAGTACTGCATTTTGTCAATTAGGTGGGAAATATCTCTAAAAGCATAATGCCTTAATCCATTTTTAAGATAAATTTTTTTAGCATTACTTGGCAAAACAAGGCTTTCATGTACTAAATTATCATTAAAACGAGTGAAATTTTTATTAAAAATTCTCCAAACATAATCAGGCCACCAACCACATGCCTTTATCCATTCGCCTTTATAGAGATTTTTACGACTAAGTGCGATGATATTATCTTCTTGAAGTTCTAAATTTTTAAGCTCTTTAATACACTCATTTTCAAGCACTTCATCAGCATCAATGCTTAAAATCCAATCATTTTTTGCATAACTTAAAGCAAGGTTTTTTAAAGCTCCAAAACCTATAAAAGCACTGTGGTAAATGTGCAAATTAGCAAAATCTTTTTTAAATTCATTAGCTATATTTAGGGTATTATCACTACTTTCATTGTTAAGTAAAATAATTTCATCAAAATCTTTTAAAGAATTTAAACATTCAAGCAAGGTTTGTTTTGCATTTTTTACGATGATAATAGCACTTATTTGCTTTAGATTCATTTTGCATCCTTGTAAATTTCCTTATTATAACTTGCAAAGCGTCTATGAAAAAAAAAGTATTCCCAAGGTCTTTTTTTAATCATTTCTTCGCAACTTTGTGCTTGATAAAGTGTCAGTTCTTCTAAGCTTGCATTTTGAGAATCTTTTACTTTAAAAAACTCTATGCAAAATTTACCATCTTCTTTATAGGCATAAACAGGGATGATCAAAGCATTACTTCTTTGTGCGATAAGGCTTGCTCCCATTTGATAATTCACTTCTTTGTTAAAAAATTTTAATCTTACGCTTTCGTTTTCTACACAGTCTTGATCAGTTAAAATTCCCAAAGTTCTCCCTTTTTTTAGAGCGCTTAGCATTTGTCTTATGCCGCCTTTTTTGTCGATAAGTTCTATGTCAAATTGGGTGCGACTTTGGCTTAAAATTTCATACATAATTTCACTTTTTAACTTTTTCCCTACTATAGAAATCGCACCATATTTAGCTGCATAAGCAAGGCTTAAAATTTCCCAGTTTCCATAGTGTGCAGTTGTGAAGATAATAGGACGATTTAAAGCTAGAGCATCTATAAGAAAATTTTCATTGATGAAATTTACTTTATTGAGAATTTTTTCTTTGGTGGTGTTTTGATTTTGCAAACAATCAATCCCAAATTGAGCAAAATTTTCATAAATTTTTAAAGACAATTTATCGCGTTCTTTTTGAGTGTATTGAGGAAAACAGATTTGCAAATTTGTATTGATGATTTTGCGGTGTTTTTTGTTAAGATGAAAAGCGATTCTTGCTACAATCAAAGCTAAAAAATGCAAGATACAATCAGGCATAAAAGTAACAAAAAATTTCAAAATATAATAAAGACTAAGATATATTCTATCACTATTTTTCATTAAGTAAGCCTTTGGCAAGTTTGAAGATATCTTCTTCTTCTATACGCGTGATACAAAAATCACTTTTATCGATATGCTTGGCATTTTGGATTTTTTTACCTGTATCAATGATTTTATTGATATGAGTTTGAAAAGCATTGCGGTAGCTTGGTGTTGCACCAAAAATCGTAATAGATGCTTTATTTAAAGCAAAAGCTAAATGTGTTGGACCGCTATCATTTCCTATGATAAGATCCATCATTTTTGTAAAAGCCATTAGCTCTTCAAGATTAAATTTTGGCGCTAATTCTATATGTGTTTCATCAATACCACTAAGATTTAAAACCTCTTTAGCAAATTCGTATTCTTTTACATTTCCCCAAGCGAGCCAAATTTTTGTTTGTTGAAATTCATTGATTAAAAGTTTGCAAAGTATAGCAAGTTTGGTTTTAGGATAGATTTTATTTTCTACACTTGAGCCCACATGTATGAGTATGTTTTTTTCGTTTTTGTCGAGCTTGAGTTTATTGTTTAAGAGTTGTTTTAAATTTTCATCTACGCTAAAAACATCTTGTTTAAAGGCTAAATTTTTGGCATTAAAATCAGTATTTAACATAAAGGAGGTAAGACTTAAGTATCTTACAAATACATTTTCATTGTAATCTAACTCAAGTTTTTGGTTGTAAAAATTATGAGCAAAACTTTCTTTAAGGCTATTTTTATCAAAACCAAAATTATTTCTACTTAAAATTCGACTTACAATAGCAGATTTTATAAGCCCTTGTAGATCTATTACTGCATTATAGTTGTTTTTTCTTGCTTTAAGAAGAATTTTTAGGCTTTTTAAAATTTTTTTGTCTTTTAAGGGTAGGGCATAGAGTTTGTCTATTAAAGGATGGTTTTTAAGTATGCCTTCAAATTTTTCATCTACAAACCAATGAATTTCTATATCTTTTTTAAAATTTTTGATAAATTGCAAAACCACGGCACTTTGGATAATATCACCAAGTGCTGACAAACGAACAATTGCTATTTTCATTAAAAGCCTAATATTTTAAAATTTTTGCTATGATTTTAGCGAAATTATTTAAAAAAAGGTTAAAAATGGCAAAAAATGAAGGTTATATTTGTGTTTTTGATTGTGAGAGTGTGCCAGATGTTGAGCTTATCCGCAAAACTTTGGGTTTTGAAGGAAGTGATTTAGAGGTAAGTTTAAAAGCACTTCAGTGGCAAAAAGAACAAAGTGGGAGTGAGTTTTTGCCTTTGCCTTATCATAAAATCATTAGTATTTGTGCGGTTTTAAGCGATAATTTTGGAAAATTTATCAAAGTAAATAAAATTGATGGGCAAAATGAAAAAGAAATGATTGAGAATTTTTTCAATTTTATAGAAAATTATGAGCCAAAATTAGTCAGCTTTAATGGTAAAAATTTCGATATGCCCGTTCTTGTTTTAAGGGCTTTAAAATACAATTTAAAAGCAGCAACTTATTTGGATACTCAAAGTGATAAATGGAATAATTATAAAACAAGATTTTCAGAATTAAAACATTGTGATTTATTAGAATCCTTAGGATCTAACGGGCGTGGAATAAAGCTTGATACACTTTGTTCTATGGTGGGTTTGCCAGGAAAATATGATGTGCATGGCGATGAGGTAATGAAACTTTTTTATGAAAATAAACTTGAAAAAATCCACGAATATTGTGAAAGTGATGTTTTAAACACCTATATGCTTTTTTTAAAATATGAACTTATTAAAGCTAATGTTGATGAAGAAGATTATGTTGGTTTTCTTTCTTATATGAGAGATTTCTTGTGTGCAAAAAAATCAGATCGTTCTTATACAGAAGTTTTTGCAAAAGCTTGTGAGAGTGAAATTTCAAAAGTTCGATCTTAAGTATTTAAGAAAATATATTAAAATTTATTTTTGACATTTTTAAAAAAAGGAATGATGATGAAAATTCTTATTAGCGGTGGTGCAGGTTATATAGGTTCTCATACTTTAAGACAATTTTTAAAAACAGATCATGAAATTTGTGTTTTAGATAATCTTTCTAAGGGTTCTAAAATCGCAATAGAAGATTTGCAAAAAACAAGAGCTTTTAAATTTTTCGAACAAGATTTAAGTGATTTTCAAGGCGTAAAAGCATTGTTTGAGAGAGAAAAATTTGACGCTATTGTGCATTTTGCAGCAAGCATTGAAGTTTTTGAAAGTATGCAAAATCCTTTAAAATATTATATGAACAACACTGTTAATACGACAAATCTCATCGAAATTTGTTTGCAAACTGGAGTGAATAAATTTATATTTTCTTCAACGGCAGCCACTTATGGCGAACCACAAACTCCTGTTGTGAGCGAAACAAGCCCTTTAGCACCTATTAATCCTTATGGGCGTAGTAAGCTTATGAGTGAAGAGGTTTTGCGTGATGCAAGTATGGCAAATCCTGAATTTAAGCATTGTATTTTAAGATATTTTAATGTTGCAGGTGCTTGTATGGATTATACTTTAGGGCAACGCTATCCAAAAGCAACCTTGCTCATAAAAGTTGCAGCTGAATGTGCCGCAGGAAAACGTGACAAACTTTTCATATTTGGCGATGATTATGATACAAAAGATGGTACTTGCATAAGAGATTTTATCCATGTAGATGATATTTCAAGTGCGCATTTAGCGGCTTTGGATTATTTACAAGAGAATGAAAGTAATGTTTTTAATGTAGGTTATGGGCACGGTTTTAGTGTAAAAGAAGTGATTGAAGCGATGAAAAAAGTTAGTGGAGTGGATTTTAAAGTAGAACTTGCCCCACGCCGTGCAGGTGATCCTAGTGTATTGATTTCTGATGCAAGTAAAATCAGAAATCTTACTTCTTGGCAGCCTAAATATGATGATTTAGAGCTTATTTGCAAATCTGCTTTTGATTGGGAAAAACAGTGTTAAAAAAACTTTTTTTTATTTTAAGTAAGGAAGATAAAAATTTTTTATTTTTCTTGCTTGTTTTTTCAATATTTGTTTCTTTTATAGAAACTTTTGCAATTTCTTTAGTAATGCCTTTTATCACTTTGGCCAGTGATTTTTCTTATTTTGATCGTAATAAATATTTAATCAGCTTAAAAGAATATCTTAATATCCCTGTTTTTGAAATCATTGTTTATTTTGGGGTGGGGCTTATTGTTTTTTATGTGTTTAGAGCTTTGTTAAATGCGTATTATTTTCATCTTTTAGCAAGATTTTCTAAAGGGCGTTATCATGCGATCGCTTATAAGGTTTTTTCTAAATTTTTAAATATTAATTATGAAAAATTTACTCAAAAAAATCAATCTGAAATTTTAAAGTCCATTACAGGGGAAGTTTATAATCTAAGCACTATGATTTCATCATTTTTGCTTTTGATGAGTGAAATTTTTGTAGTGCTTTTGCTTTATGCTTTAATGCTTTTGATTAATTATAAAATCACTTTATTTTTAAGTATTTTTATGGTGTTAAATGCCTTTATTTTAGTGAAAATTTTAAGCCCTATCATTAAAAAAGCAGGAGTAAGACGCGAAGAAGCGATGAAAAATTTCTTTGAAATTTTAAATACAAATTTAAATAATTTTAAATTTATCAAGCTTAAAACCAAAGAAGATGGAGTATTAAGTCTTTTTAAAGCGCAAAGTGAAGCTTTTTCTAAAGCAAATATTACCAACGAAAGTGTAGCTGCGGTGCCTAGAATTTATCTTGAAGGAATAGGTTTTTGTGTACTTGTTTTTATCGTGGTATTTTTGGTGTTGAAAAATGAAAGTGATATTTCAGGTATTTTATCCACGATTTCTATTTTTGTTTTAGCACTTTATCGCTTAATGCCAAGCGCAAATCGTATTATTACAAGTTATCATGATTTGCTTTATTATCATTCTTCTTTGGATATTATTTATCAAAATTTAAGACAAGAAGAAGAAAATTTGGGCGAGGAAAAATTAAGCTTTAATCAAGAGCTTAAAATTTGCAATCTTAGCTTTGGTTATGAGGGAAAAAAACATTTATTTAAAAATCTTAATTTAAACATTAAAAAAGGCGAAAAAATCGCTTTTATAGGGGAGAGTGGTTGTGGAAAAAGCACCTTAGTAGATCTTATCATAGGACTTTTAAAACCAAAAGAAGGGCAAATTTTAATTGATGAGCAAGAATTAAATGCAAATAATACAAAAAATTATCGCCAAAAAATAGGCTATATCCCGCAAAATATCTATCTTTTTAATGACAGTATAGCTAAAAATATCACTTTTGGAGATGCGGTTGATGAAGAAAAACTTAATAGGGTTATCAAACAAGCAAATTTAGAGCATTTTATAAAAAATTTATCTCAAGGAGTGCAAACAAAAGTGGGTGATGGGGGGAGTAATTTAAGCGGGGGACAAAAACAACGCATAGCTATAGCAAGAGCTTTATATTTAGAGCCTGAAATTTTAGTGCTTGATGAAGCAACTTCTGCTCTTGATACTCAAAGTGAAGCAAAAATCATGGATGAAATTTATAAAATTTCTAAAGATAAAACCATGATTATTATCGCACATCGCCTTTCTACGATAACGCAATGTGATAAGGTTTATCGTTTAGAACACGGTAAGCTTAAAGAGGAGAAATGATGAAAATAAGCTTTATTATCGCAACTTTAAATTCAGGAGGCGCTGAGCGTGTTTTAGTAACCTTAGTTAATGCACTTTGCAAAGAGCATGAAGTAAGTATTATTAAATTTCATGCAGGAGAATCTTTTTATAAGCTTGAAAATGAAGTTAAAGTTACAAGTTTAGAACAATTTAGATTTGATACGCTTTATCATAAAATCGCAAGTCGTTTTAAGAAATTTTTTGCTTTAAGAAAGGCTTTGAAAGAAAGTAAGGCTGATGTTTTTATTTCTTTTTTGGATACGACTAATATTGCTTGTATTGCTGCGAAAATAGGGTTTAAAACTCCACTCATTATAAGTGAGCATAGCAATGAAGCGTATTTAAAACCTAAAATTTGGCGTTTTTTAAGAAGGGTAAGCTATCCTTTTTGTGATGCTTTAAGTGTGCTTGGAAGCAGTGATAAGGTGTATTATGAAAGATTTGTAAAAAGGGTTAGGCTTTTATTAAACCCTTGTCATTTTAGCGATGAAATTCCTTTTGATTCTAGTTTTGAAAAGGAAAATTTGGTTCTTTTTATAGGGCGTTTAGATCACAACAAAAACCCTGCAATGTTTTTAAAAGCTATAGCGCATTTGGATAAAAATTTGCAAGAAAATTATAAATTTGTTATAGCAGGAGATGGAGAGTTAAGGCAAGAACTTGAATACAAGGTAAAATCTTTAGGAATAAAAGTTGATTTTTTAGGACGAGTTGAAAATGTCAAGACTCTTTATGAAAAAGCAAAAGTGCTTTGTCTTTGTTCTTTTGTAGAGGGTTTGCCAACGGTTTTAATTGAAAGTTTGTATTTTGAGGTTTGTAGAATTTCAAGTTCTTATTATAATGGTGCTAAGGATTTAATCAAAGATAATCATGATGGGCTTTTGATAGGTTGTGATGATGAAATAGCACTTGCTAAAAAACTTGAACTTGTTTTAAATAATGAAAATTTTAGAAAAGAACTTGTAAATAATGCCAAACAAAGGTGTAAAGACTTTGAAATTTCTCATATCAAAGAAGAATGGCTTAAGCTTATAGCTGAGGTTAAAAATGCCTAAACTTTCTGTTATAGTACCAACTTTTAATCGTCAAGTTTTACTAGAAAAGGCTATTAAAAGCATACAAAATCAAGATTTTAAAGATTTAGAAATTATTGTAAGCGATGATAATTCTAGCGATGATACTAAAAGTGTGGTGCAAAATTTACAAAAAGATGATGATCGCATTAAGTATTTTTTAAATCAAAATTACAAACAAGGCCCAAATGGCAATAAAAATAATGGCTTAGATCAAGCAAGTGGCGAGTTTGTAACTTTTTTAGATGATGATGATGAACTTTTATCTGAGGCTTTAAGCACCTTGATGCAAAAAGCAAATGAGGGTTATGCTCATGTTTTTGGAAATTGTTTGATAGAAAAAGAAGGAAATTTAAGCAAGGAATTTAGCGGCAAGGGCTTGGAAAAAGATAGTGAAATTTCTAAAAAAGATTTTTTAATGGCTAAATTTAGCGGAGAGTTTTTTTCTGTTTTTAAAAAATCTCTACTTGAGAACCAGCGTTTTAATGAAGAATTTTATGGCAATGAAGCCACGCTTTGGGTAAATTTATACAAGGAAAAAAGTTTTTATATCCATAAGGCTTTTAGGATTTATAGGATTTTTAGGCAAGATAGCGTGACTTTGGGGGCGAGTAAAAATGCTCATAGGGTATATTTGGGATATTTAGAGCTTGCTAAAATTTTAGAAAATGAACTTAGAATGAGTAAGGATAAAGATTATAAAAAAACTTGTGCGAGTTATTATAAAATGGCAGCTTATTATGCAAAACTTGCAAAAAATTATAAAGCCCTTTATAAATGTTTGTTTAAAAGCCTAAGTATAAAAATCAACGCTCCTGCTTTGATATTACTCATTTTAAGTATAATTCCAAATAATATGATTGAAAAATTATCAAAAATTCGGGTGGCTTTATGCAAAAATTAGGCATTTTTATTTATTCTTTAGGAAGTGGTGGTGCTGAAAGAGTTGTGGCGACTTTATTGCCTATTTTAAGTTTGAAATTTGAAGTGCATTTGATCTTGATGAATGATAAAATTTCTTATGAAATTCCAGAGTGTCAAATTCATTTTTTAGAATGTTCAAAACCTAGTGAAAATCCTATTTTGAAATTTTTAAAACTACCTTTTTTGGCTTTAAAATACAAAAAACTTTGCAGCAATTTGGGTATTGATACAGAATTTGTTTTTTTAAATCGACCTAATTATATAGCCTTAATAGCAAGAATGTTTGGAAATAAAACCCGCCTTGTGATCAATGAATGCACTACGCCAAGTGTGATGTATGCGAAAAATAATTTTAATTCTTTGGCAAATAAATTTCTAATTTCTTTACTTTATCCAAGAGCTGATTTAATCTTGCCTAATTCTAAGGGAAATTTAGAAGATTTAGAGCAAAATTTTAGTATAAAACCAAAAAAATGTGAAATTTTATACAATGCCATCGATTTAGAAAACATAGAGCAAAAAGCTCTTGAAGATATAGCTTTAAAAGATAAATTTATTTTAAGTGTGGGTAGGCTTGATAAAGGTAAAAATCATGCTTTATTAATTCGTGCTTATGCGAGATTGAAAACAGATTTAAAGCTTGTGATTTTAGGTGAAGGTGTGCTTAAGGATGAGCTTTTAGCTTTGATTAAAGAATTAAATTTGGAAGAAAAGGTTTTGCTTTTAGGATTTGATAATAATCCTTATAAATACATGGCTAAATGCGAATTTTTTGCTTTTGCTTCTGTGTTTGAAGGTTTTTCAAATGTTTTAATCGAAAGTTTGGCTTGTTCTTGTGCGGTGGTTTGCACTGATCATAAAAGTGGTGCAAGAGAGCTTTTTGGCGATGATGAATTTGGACTTTTAGTAGAAGTAGATAATGAAAACTCTATGTTTCAGGGTTTAAAAACTATGCTTGAAGACGATAAATTAAGAAAAGCGTATAAAAACAAAGCTAAAACTAGGGCTAAAGCCTTTGATAAAGTAAAAATTGCACGCGATGCTTTGAAATATTTATTAGGATAAAAGATGTTGAAAAAAGAGTATTTAAAAAACCCTTATTTAGTTTTGTTTGCGATGATTGTATTAGCTTATGTTTTTAGTGTATTTTGCAGGTTTTATTGGGTTTGGTGGGCAAGTGAGTTTAACGAGTATTTTTTCAATAATCAATTAATGATCATTTCAAACGATGGCTATGCTTTTGCTGAGGGCGCAAGAGATATGATAGCAGGTTTTCATCAGCCTAATGATTTGAGTTACTATGGATCTTCTTTATCCGCGCTTACTTATTGGCTTTATAAAGTCACACCTTTTTCTTTTGAAAGTATCATTTTATATATGAGTACTTTTTTATCTTCTTTGGTGGTGATTCCTATTATTTTACTAGCTAATGAATACAAACGTCCTTTAATGGGCTTTGTAGCTGCTCTTTTAGCAAGTATAGCAAACAGTTATTATAATCGCACTATGAGTGGGTATTATGATACGGATATGCTGGTAATTGTTTTACCTATGTTTATTTTATTTTTTATGGTAAGAATGATTTTAAAAAAAGACTTTTTTTCATTGATTGCCTTGCCGTTATTTATAGGAATTTATCTTTGGTGGTATCCTTCAAGTTATACTTTAAATGTAGCTTTAATTGGACTTTTTTTAATTTATACACTTATTTTTCATAGAAAAGAAAAGATTTTTTATATAGCTGTGATTTTGTCTTCTCTTACTCTTTCAAATATAGCATGGTTTTATCAAAGTGCCATTATAGTAATACTTTTTGCTTTATTCGCCTTAGAGCAAAAACGCTTAAATTTTATGATTATAGGAATTTTAGGTAGTGCAACTTTGATATTTTTGATTTTAAGTGGTGGGGTTGATCCTATACTTTATCAGCTTAAATTTTATATTTTTAGAAGTGATGAAAGTGCGAATTTAACACAGGGCTTTATGTATTTTAATGTTAATCAAACCATACAAGAAGTTGAAAATGTAGATTTTAGCGAATTTATGCGAAGAATTAGTGGTAGTGAAATTGTTTTCTTGTTTTCTTTGTTTGGTTTTGTATGGCTTTTGAGAAAACATAAAAGTATGATTATGGCTTTACCTATATTGGTACTTGGGTTTTTAGCCTTAAAAGGGGGGCTTAGATTTACCATTTATTCTGTACCTGTAATGGCTTTAGGATTTGGTTTTTTATTGAGCGAGTTTAAGGCTATATTGGTTAAAAAATATAGCCAATTAACTTCAAATGTTTGTATTGTTTTTGCAACTATTTTGACTTTAGCTCCAGTATTTATCCATATTTACAACTATAAAGCGCCAACAGTTTTTTCTCAAAATGAAGCATCATTATTAAATCAATTAAAAAATATAGCCAATAGAGAAGATTATGTGGTAACTTGGTGGGATTATGGTTATCCTGTGCGTTATTATAGCGATGTGAAAACTTTAGTAGATGGTGGAAAGCATTTAGGTAAGGATAATTTTTTCCCTTCTTTTGCTTTAAGCAAAGATGAACAAGCTGCGGCTAATATGGCAAGACTTAGTGTAGAATATACAGAAAAAAGCTTTTATGCTCCGCAAAATGATATTTTAAAATCAGACATTTTACAAGCCATGATGAAAGATTATAATCAAAGCAATGTGGATTTATTTCTAGCTTCATTATCAAAACCTGATTTTAAAATCGATACACCAAAAACTCGTGATATTTATCTTTATATGCCCGCTAGAATGTCTTTGATTTTTTCTACGGTGGCTAGTTTTTCTTTTATTAATTTAGATACAGGAGTTTTGGATAAACCTTTTACCTTTAGCACAGCTTATCCACTTGATGTTAAAAATGGAGAAATTTATCTTAGCAACGGAGTGGTTTTAAGCGATGATTTTAGAAGTTTTAAAATAGGTGATAATGTGGTTTCTGTAAATAGTATCGTAGAGATTAATTCTATTAAACAAGGTGAATACAAAATCACTCCAATCGATGATAAGGCTCAGTTTTATATTTTTTATTTAAAGGATAGTGCTATTCCTTACGCACAATTTATTTTAATGGATAAAACCATGTTTAATAGTGCTTATGTGCAAATGTTTTTTTTGGGAAATTATGATAAGAATTTATTTGACTTGGTGATTAATTCTAGAGATGCTAAAGTTTTTAAACTTAAAATTTAAGGGTTGAAAATGAGAATAGGATTTTTATCACATGCAGGAGCGAGTATTTATCATTTTAGAATGCCTATTATAAAAGCGTTAAAAGATAGAAAAGACGAAGTTTTTGTTATAGTGCCGCAAGATGAATACACGCAAAAACTTAGAGATCTTGGCTTAAAAGTAATTGTTTATGAGTTTTCAAGAGCTAGTTTAAATCCTTTTGTGGTTTTAAAGAATTTTTTTTATCTTGCTAAGGTTTTGAAAAATTTAAATCTTGATTTTATTCAAAGTGCGGCACACAAAAGCAATACTTTTGGAATTTTAGCAGCAAAATGGGCAAAAATTCCTTATCGTTTTGCCTTAGTAGAAGGCTTGGGATCTTTTTATATAGATCAAGGTTTTAAGGCAAATTTAGTGCGTTTTGTTATTAATAGTCTTTATAAATTAAGTTTTAAATTTGCACACCAATTTATTTTTGTCAATGAAAGTAATGCTGAGTTTATGCGGAATTTAGGACTTAAAGAAAATAAAATTTGCGTGATAAAATCTGTAGGGATCAATTTAAAAAAATTTTTTCCTATTTATGTAGAATCGGAAAAAAAAGAGCTTTTTTGGAAAAATTTAAACATAGATAAAAAACCCATTGTGCTTATGATAGCAAGAGCTTTATGGCATAAGGGTGTAAAAGAATTTTATGAAAGTGCTACTATGCTAAAAGACAAAGCAAATTTTGTTTTAGTTGGTGGAAGAGATGAAAATCCTTCTTGTGCAAGTTTGGAGTTTTTAAACTCTGGCGCGGTGCATTATTTGGGTGCTAGAAGTGATATAGTCGAGCTTTTGCAAAATTGTGATATTTTTGTTTTGCCAAGCTATAAAGAAGGCTTTCCTGTAAGTGTTTTGGAGGCAAAAGCTTGCGGTAAGGCTATAGTGGTGAGTGATTGTGAAGGTTGTGTGGAGGCTATTTCTAATGCTTATGATGGACTTTGGGCAAAAACAAAAAATGCTAAAGATTTAAGCGAAAAAATTTCACTTTTATTAGAAGATGAAAAATTAAGATTAAATTTAGCTAAAAATGCCGCCCAAGATGCTTTACAATACGATGAAAATATAATCGCACAGCGTTATTTAAAACTTTATGATAGGGTAATTAAGAATGTATGAAAAAGTTTTTAAAAGAATTTTTGATTTTATTTTAGCTTTAGTGCTTTTAGTGCTTTTTTCTCCGGTGATTTTAATCACTGCTTTACTTTTAAAAATCACTCAAGGAAGTGTGATTTTTACCCAAAATCGTCCCGGGTTAGATGAAAAAATTTTTAAAATTTATAAATTTAAAACCATGAGCGATGAAAGAGATGAAAAGGGTGGGTTATTAAGCGATGAATTGCGTTTGAAAGCTTTTGGAAAAATCGTTAGAAGCTTAAGTTTGGATGAGCTTTTGCAACTTTTTAATGTTTTAAAAGGGGATATGAGTTTTGTTGGACCTAGACCTCTTTTGGTTGAGTATTTGCCTCTTTACAATAAAGAGCAAAAATTGCGTCATAAAGTGCGTCCAGGTATAACAGGATGGGCGCAGGTAAATGGTAGAAATACTATTTCTTGGCAGAAAAAATTCGAACTTGATGTGTATTATGTGAAAAATATTTCTTTTTTGCTTGATTTAAAAATCATGTTTTTAACAGCTTTAAAGGTTTTAAAACGAAGTGGGGTAAGCAAAGAAGGCCATGTTACAACAGAGAAATTTAATGGCAAGAACTGAAAAAATTTATATTTATGGTGCTAGTGGTCATGGGCTTGTTTGTGAAGATGTGGCTAAAAATATGGGTTATAAAGAATGTATTTTTTTAGATGATTTTAAAGGAATGAAATTTGAAAGTACCTTACCTAAATATGATTTTTTTATAGCCATAGGAAACAATGAAATTCGAAAAAAGATTTATCAAAAAATTTCAGAAAATGGCTTTAAAATTGTCAATCTTATCCATAAAAGTGCACTTATAAGTCCTAGCGCAATCGTGGAAGAAAATGCAGGAATTTTAATCATGCCTTATGTAGTGATTAACGCTAAAGCTAAAATAGAAAAAGGTGTGATTTTAAATACTTCAAGCGTAATTGAGCATGAATGTGTGATAGGGGAATTTTCTCATGTGAGTGTGGGAGCTAAATGTGCGGGTAATGTAAAAATTGGTAAAAATTGTTTTTTAGGGATTAATTCTTGTGTTTTGCCTAATTTAAGTTTGGCAGATGATAGTATTTTAGGTGGTGGAGCAACTTTAGTTAAAAATCAAGATGAAAAAGGTGTTTTTGTGGGAGTACCTGCAAAAAGGATGTAAATTGCATTTTAATAACAATCTTGTTGTTCACTATATAGTAAATCCTTCGCCTTTGGGGTGGATTGTCATTAATTTACTAACCATATGTCTAATATGCTACATATTTCCTTTGAAAAATTCTTTAAAACACAAAAAACTTTTTAGTCTTAAAGCAAATGTAAATTCTAAAAATAGTAGGATTATAAAATATACAGGTATTGCTGCTTTTTTGGGTGGATTAATAGGAATTTGGTATAATTTTGAAGGTTTTTATCAACTTCTTTTTTTCTTTGAATTAGAAAATGAAAATTTAAAAACACTTTGGAGTTTGCAAGTATCAGTTTCTTCTGTGATAACAGGTATGTTATTATTGTTGATATATGTTATAAATTTAGCAATAGTTTGTGAAAATGGAATTTATATAGTTAGTAAATTTAATCTTTTTTATATGTATTTTATAAAACGAGAAGATTTGGAAATTGTTAAAATAGAAAAAATGAAATTTTTAAATCAAGTTGAAGTTTGTTTTGTTATCAAAACAAAAAATAAAATACTCCTTAAATGCTTTGAAAGTATTTATAAAAAAGAAGACTTAGAAAAGCTTAAAAATTGGTATGAAAACAAGCTTTGACTATAAAAAGAATTTAAATATTTGAATCTTTGTAAATTTTTTTAGGTAAAATAGAGTCAATTTATAAAAATTTTGTTTTACACAAAGGATAAATCATGAGATTTTTTCTTTCTCCTCCGCATATGGGTGGTAATGAATTAAAATACATAGAAGAAGTTTTCAAAAGCAATTATATAGCACCTTTGGGTGAATTTGTAAATCGCTTTGAACAAAGTGTCAAGGCTTACAGTAAAAGTGAAAATGCCTTAGCTTTAAATTCAGCCACAGCGGCTTTGCATTTAGCTTTAAGGGTGGCAGGGGTAAAACAAGATGATATTGTTTTGGCTTCTTCTTTTACTTTTATCGCTTCAGTAGCACCTATTTGTTATCTTAAAGCAAAACCTGTATTTATAGATTGTGATGAAACTTATAATATCGATGTAGATTTATTAAAGCTTGCTATTAAAGAATGTGAAAAAAAACCAAAAGCATTGATTTTAACTCATCTTTATGGCAATGCGGCTAAAATGGATGAAATTGTTGAAATTTGCAAAGAAAATGAAATTGTTTTAATCGAAGATGCTGCTGAAGCTTTAGGAAGTTTTTATAAGAATAAAGCTTTAGGAACTTTTGGAGAATTTGGAGCTTATTCTTATAATGGCAATAAAATTATCACCACTTCAGGTGGAGGTATGCTTATAGGAAAAAATAAAGAAAAGATTGAAAAAGCAAGATTTTATAGCACTCAAGCTAGGGAAAATTATTTGCATTATGAACATTTAGATTATGGTTATAATTACCGCTTAAGCAATGTTTTAGGAGCTATTGGCGTAGCGCAAATGGAGGTTTTAGAACAAAGAGTGCTTAAAAAAAGAGAAATTTATGAGTGGTATAAAGAATTTTTAGGAGAGTGTTTTAGCTTTTTAGATGAATTAGAAAATTCAAGAAGCAATCGCTGGTTAAGTACAGCTTTGATTGATTTTGATAAAAATGAACTTAATTCTTGTCAAAAAGATATAAATATCAGTCAAAAAAATATTACTTTGCATCCAAAAATTTCAAAACTCATAGAAGATTTGAAAAATGAACAAATAGAAACAAGACCATTATGGAAAGCTATGCACGCTCAAGAAGTATTTAAAGGAGCTAAGGCTTATCTTAATGGCAATAGTGAGTTATTTTTCCAAAAAGGAATTTGTTTGCCAAGTGGCACGGCGATGAGTAAAGATGATGTTTATGAAATTTCAAAACTGATCTTAAAGAGCATAAAGGCTTAAAATGATTTTTTATAAAAGCAAAAGATTAGCATTTTTTTTAACTTCAGATATTGTTTTAATTTTACTTAGCGTTTATCTGGCTTTTTCTTTGAGGTTTAGTGGAGATATTCCGAGTATTTTTTATCATGGTATGATGGTTTCTGCTATTATTTTGCTTGTTTTAAAACTTTCATTTTTGTTTGTTTTTAGAATTTATAAAGTAGCTTGGAGATTTTTTTCTCTCAATGAAGCAAGAAAAATTTTTATCGCTTTGCTTTTAGCTGAGTTTTGTTTTTTTCTTATTTTTTATTTTTTTAGTGATTTTTTTAATCCTTTTCCAAGAAGTGCTATTGTGATAGATTTTGTTCTTTCTTATATGTTTATAGGTACTTTAAGAATTAGCAAAAGAATGCTTGTGGATTTTAAACCTTCTAGAATGAAAGAAGAAGAAACTCCTTGTATTGTAGTAGGGGCAACTTCTAAGGCTTTGCATTTGTTAAAAGGTGCAAAAGAAGGTTCTTTAGGGCTTTTTCCTGTAGGCGTAGTTGATGCGAGAAAAGAGCTTATAGGGACTTATTGTGATAAATTTATTGTAGAAGAAAAAGAAAAAATAAAATCTTATGTAGAACAAGGGGTAAAAACTGCCATTATTGCTTTAAGACTTGAACAAGAAGAGCTTAAAAAACTTTTTGAAGAACTTGTAGCTTATGGTATTTGTGATGTAAAAATATTTTCTTTTACAAGAAACGAAGCAAGAGATATCAGTATAGAAGACTTGCTTGCTAGAAAACCAAAAGATTTAGATGATAGTGCTGTGGCGGCTTTTTTAAAAGACAAGGTAGTTTTGGTAAGTGGAGCAGGTGGAACTATAGGCAGTGAACTTTGTAAGCAATGTATTAAATTTGGTGCTAAGCATCTTATTATGGTTGATCATAGTGAGTATAATCTTTATAAGATCAATGATGATTTAAATTTATATAAAGAAAAAATTACTCCTATTTTATTGAGTATTTTAGATAAGCAAAGTTTAGATGAGGTATTAAAAACTTATAAACCTGAGCTTATTTTACATGCAGCCGCTTATAAACATGTGCCTCTTTGCGAACAAAATCCACATTCAGCAGTAATCAATAATATTTTAGGAACTAAAATTTTATGCGACAGTGCTAAAGAAAATAAAGTAGCTAAATTTGTGATGATAAGTACAGATAAAGCAGTGCGACCAACAAATATTATGGGTTGCACTAAAAGAGTTTGTGAGCTTTATACTTTAAGTATGAGTGATGAAAATTTTGAAGTTGCTTGTGTGCGTTTTGGTAATGTTTTAGGTTCTAGTGGTAGTGTGATACCGAAATTTAAAGCACAAATTGCCAATAATGAGCCTTTAACTTTAACGCACCCTGATATAGTGCGTTATTTTATGCTTGTGGCTGAGGCAGTGCAACTTGTTTTACAAGCTGGAGCTATCGCAAAAGGAGGAGAGCTTTTTGTTTTGGATATGGGTAGGCCTGTGAAAATCATAGATTTAGCTAAAAAAATGCTTTTACTTTCTAATCGCAATGATTTAGAAATTAAAATCACAGGTTTAAGAAAAGGTGAGAAGCTTTATGAAGAGCTTTTGATTGATGAAAATGATGCTAAAACGCAATATGAGAGTATTTTTGTAGCAAAGAATGAGAAGGTTGATCTTGATTGGCTTAATAAAGAGATAGAAAATTTACAAATATGTGAAGATATTTCAGAGGCTTTATTAAAGATTGTACCTGAATTTAAACACAATAAAGAAGGCGTATAATGTATATAAAAGATATACAAAGATTTGAAGATAATCGCTATCGTGCTAGGGCTTATATGAGTTATATTTTAACAAGAAATCTGCCCAATAAACTTCCTGACATTCACCTTGAAACGATTAAAACAGCTTTGGATAAAATAGCTCATGAAGTTGTTGTTTTTGATGCTTTGTATATTTTAGATATTTCAGGCATGCAAATAGAAAATGCGATTTCCTTAAATAAGGCTCATGAAATAGGACAGGGTGAGGATAGAAGTACTCGTTCTTATTTTTATAGAGCTGTAAAATTAAGACGATGTGTTTTGAGCGATCCTTATCCTTCGGTTTTAAATAATGAGCTTTGCGTGACAGCTTCTATGCCAATTTACGATGATAAAAATAACTTGCTTTTTGTTGTTTGTATTGATATAAAACTTGAAGATATTTTAAAGATTATTCAAGCAGGAAAATTTGAATTTGTTTTTACTCAATTTAGTCGTTCGGTATATTTTTGCTTCGCACTGGTTTTATTTGTGATTACTTGTTTTTTATTTCAAAAAGGTTTTTTTAGTCTTTTTGATAATCAAGCTATAGGTATAGAACATATGTTTGAAAGTACCATCGCTATAACTTTGGCTTTAGCTATTTTTGATTTGGCAAAAACTTTGATCGAACAAGAAGTATTAGGAAGGACAAAAAAAGAAGAAGGTGGAATTCAAAAAACTATGGTGAGATTTTTGGGTTCTATTATCATTGCTTTAGCTATAGAAGCTTTGATGTTGGTATTTAAACTTGCTATTGGTGATCTTTCTCAGATGATTTATGCGATTTATCTTATCGGTGGAGTGAGCTTGCTTCTTTTAGGTTTAAGCGTATATTTATTTACGGTTAAGTATAAAAATAATAATATTTGAGTAAAAATTTAAGTAAAAGATGATATAATGCTGTTTTTTAAAATTTTTTAGCTTGATTAATAAGGCTAAAAAGGGTAAAATAAAACTATAAAAACTTTGAAAGGACGAAATTGTGAAATTGTTAGTTGTTGATGACAGTTCTACTATGAGAAGGATTATTAAAAATACCCTAACAAGACTTGGACACGATGATGTTTTAGAAGCTGAGCATGGCGTTGAAGCTTGGGATTTATTAACTAAAAATGAAGATGTAAAAGTTTTAATTACAGATTGGAATATGCCAGAAATGAATGGCTTGGAGTTGGTAAAAAAAGTAAGAGCAGAGAAAAAATATGAAGATATGCCTATCATCATGGTTACAACTGAGGGCGGAAAAGCTGAAGTGATTACTGCTTTAAAAGCTGGCGTAAATAACTATATTGTAAAACCTTTTACTCCACAAGTTTTAAAGGAAAAACTTGAAGATGTTTTAGGAACAGGAAGTGGAGAAGGTGCAGCTGAGTAAAGGCTGATTTTTAAAATTCTAAATGCAAAAAAAATATTATGAATTGTTCTTTATCGTAGAAGAGCGGTATAAAAATTTATTTCTTGATTTTGCTTTTGATTTAGGTATAGAAGCCATAGAAGAGAAAGATAATGGTGTTTACATTAGATCCCATGAGAGTTTAGAAGAGTTTTCATGGGCACTTGAAATATTTGCTCAAAAACTTACAACTACTTTCAATTTAAACCATAAAATTATTTCTAATTTAAGTCTTGTAGAGAAAGAAAACAAGGACTGGATACAAGAATATAAAAAAGGCATAAAACCTATCTTAGTGGATAATGTTTACATCCATACAACTTGGCAAGAAGAAAAGAAGAATTGTATAAATATAAAGATTAATCCAGCCTTAGCCTTTGGCTCAGGACATCACGAAAGCACATATTCTTGTGTAAAATTTTTACAAAAATTTTCTAAAAGTAAATTAAGAGCTTTAGATCTTGGTTGTGGTAGTGGAATTTTGGGTATTATTATGGCAAAGTTTGGTTGTAATGTTGAAATTTGTGATACTGATGAGTTGGCTATTGATAGTTCTTTAGAAAATGCAAGATTAAATGGTGTCGATTTTCACAAGGCTTGGTGTGGATCTATAGATAAAGCAAATGGTTTATATAATCTAATTGTTGCAAATATCATTGCAGATGTGATTTTAATTTTAGAAAAAGATATTAAAAACCATTTAGAAGATAATGCTATACTTATTTTGTCAGGAATTTTAGATAAATATTCAACAAGAATTAAAGAAAAATTTCAAGATTTGGAACTCATTGATGAAATGCAAATCAATGAGTGGTGTAGTTTTGTATATAAAAATAATAAAAAAGGATAAGTAATGAATAATAATACCCAAAATAATAAGGGTAATCCGCAGGGTAATAATTTTTTTAACAAAAATCCCATTTTTATTTTTGCGATTTTTGCAATTATAATGATAATTATTTTTAAGGGATTTTTTGATGGCAATGGTTCTTTTGGCGGGGCATTGAATGGCAATGAAGTAAATAAAAATGTCCCTTATTCTGAGTTAAAAAAGCTTATTGAAAGTGGACAAATCAATCAAGTTAGTATAGGACAAACAACAATCAAAGCGATTTCAAGCTCTCACAATACTGTTTATACAGCAAAAAAAGTTAATGATCCTGAGCTTGTGAGTTTACTAGATAGTAAAAATATCGCTTATGGTGCGTATTCTGAAACAAATTGGTTTACGGATATACTTTTTTCATGGGTTTTGCCAGTATTTATTTTCTTTGGTATTTGGATGTTTTTGGCAAGTCGTATGCAAAAAAATATGGGAAGTTCTATATTGGGTATAGGAAGTTCTAAGAAGCTTGTAAATTCAGAAAAACCTAAAGTAAAATTTAGCGATGTAGCTGGTGTTGAAGAAGCTAAAGAAGAAGTAAAAGAAATTGTAGATTTTTTAAAGTATCCTGAAAGATATATTAAATTGGGAGCTAAAATTCCAAAAGGGCTTTTACTTGTTGGGCCTCCAGGTACAGGAAAAACTTTGCTTGCAAAAGCAGTTGCAGGTGAAGCTGATGTGCCGTTTTTTAGTGTTTCAGGTTCGTCTTTTATAGAAATGTTTGTGGGTGTAGGTGCTTCTCGTGTGAGAGATTTGTTTGAAAATGCAAAAAAAGAAGCTCCTGCTATTGTTTTTATAGATGAAATAGATGCTATTGGTAAAAGTCGTGCAGCAAGTGGCATGATGGGTGGAAACGATGAAAGAGAGCAAACTTTAAATCAGCTTTTGGCTGAAATGGATGGCTTTGGGACAGAAAGTTCCCCAGTCATTGTTTTAGCAGCAACAAATCGCCCAGAAGTTTTAGATGCAGCGCTTTTAAGACCAGGAAGGTTTGATAGACAAGTTTTAGTTGATAAACCTGATTTTAAAGGTAGGTGTGATATTTTAAAAGTGCACATGAAAGATGTCAAAATATCTCCAAAAGTTAAAGTAGAAGATATAGCACGCTTAACCGCAGGGCTTGCAGGAGCTGATCTTGCAAATATTATTAATGAAGCGGCACTTTTAGCAGGTAGGGATTCTAAAAAATATGTAGAACAAAATGATTTAGTTGAAGCTGTTGAAAGAGCTATAGCAGGACTTGAGAAGAAATCACGTCGTATTAATGAAAAAGAAAAGAAAATTGTTACTTATCATGAATGCGGTCATGCCTTGATTGCTGAAACTACCAAAGGTGCAAAACGTGTAAGTAAGGTTTCTGTGATTCCACGTGGTCTTGCGGCTTTAGGTTATACTTTAAACACCC
The DNA here is from genome assembly GCF_012889985.1 of Campylobacter sp. CFSAN093259. Lineage (NCBI taxonomy): Bacteria > Pseudomonadati > Campylobacterota > Epsilonproteobacteria > Campylobacterales > Campylobacteraceae > Campylobacter > Campylobacter sp. CFSAN093259. The sequence continues at coordinate 1,088,515 of NZ_CP040617.1, read as the reverse complement.
CTGAGGAAAATAAATTTTTAATGCAAAAACATGAACTTATTGCCGAAGTAGATGTGCTTTTGGGTGGTCGTGCGGCTGAAGAAGTGTTCATAGGTGAAATTTCAACGGGTGCAAGTAATGATTTGGAAAGAGCAACTGATATCATAAAAGCTATGATTTCTATGTATGGTATGAGTGAAATTGCAGGACTTATGGTGCTTGAAAAACAAAGAAATACTTTCTTAAGTGGTGGGCAAACTATAAAAGACTATTCTGAAAAGATGGCAGAATCTTTAGATGATTATGTAAAGAAAACCTTAGATGAACGCTATAAAGATGTTAAAGATACTTTAAATACTTATAAAGGAGCGATTGAGACTATGGTTGCAGCCCTTTATGAAGAAGAAACTATTGAAGGTAATAAAGTGCGTGAGATTATTAAAGAGTTTGAGGATCAAAATAGTCTACCAACTCGTTTACAAGAACTCGAAGAAGTTAAAACTGAAGTTAAAGTAGAAGAATGAAAGATTTTATTGCAAAAGATGGATATTTAAGTCTTATTATTTTAAGCTTGGTTTTTATTTTTATGTGGATTTTTTACTCTTTTTCCATCTTGCTATTAGCATTAATTGTAATTTGTATTTTTCTTTTTAGAACACCTAAAAGAGAACTTGTTTGTAGTGATGAAAAAGCTATTTTTGCACCTATAGATGGTAGGGTTACTAAAATAGAAAATATTCATCATAAAGATTTGGGTGAATGTGTTGAAATTACTATTAAAAATGCTCTTTATGATGCTGGGAATTTTAATACACCTTTTGCAATGTCTATAATAGATATTCGTTTACGACATGGGCTTTTTTTGTGCAGTGAATTAAAATCTGCAAAAATGATGAATGAAAGAGCTTTTATTTTGGCAAAAGTTAAAGAGAATAAAACGATAGCCTTGCGAATCTATGCAGGTTCTTTTGATAGAAAATTAAAGCTCGATAATATTTCTCATGATTTAAAAGCAGGAGATAGAATGGGTTTTTTAATCAATGGCTCTATAAGTTTACTTTTACCAAAAGATACTAGAATTCACATAGGCTTAAATGATGAAATTAAAGCAGGCTCATTGCTAGGCTATTTTGCGTAAGGAAAAATAATGAATAACAGACCGCAACTAATTTATATTTTACCCAATCTTTTTACAGCTGCTTCAGCTTTTTTAGGGGTTATTTCTATTATAGCTTCAATACATGGAAATTATTATACAGCTTTGATTTATATTATTTTATCTTTGATTTGCGATGGGCTTGATGGCCGCGTTGCAAGACTTACAAATTCTACTTCAAAATTTGGAGTAGAATTTGATTCTTTAGCTGATCTAGTAGCTTTTGGAGTTGCTCCAGCGGTTCTTTTTTATATGGCTATAGGTTATGATTTTGGAAAGCTTGGATCTTTGATTACAGCTTTTTTTGTGGTTTTTGGAGCTATTCGTTTGGCGAGATTTAATGTTACCACAGGCACTTATGAACCCTCCGTTTTTATAGGTCTTCCTATACCTACTGCAGCAGTTGTGAGTGCTATATGGACTTATGCATTTATCAGTTATGATTTTTTAAAGCCTTATGGTGTAGTTTTTTTGGTGCTTCAAGCAATTTTAGGGCTTTTAATGGTAAGTAATATACGCTATCCTAGCTTTAAAAAGCTTGATTTTAATCGTTCTAGTGTTTTAAAAGTTTTGATTATTTTAATTATAATATTTTCATTTTTATATCTTTACCCTCTTGAAAGTTTAGTAATTTTAGCAAGCTTGTATGTGCTTTATGGAATTATTCGAGTTTTATATACTATTATCGTTTCAAAATTTAAGACAAGAAATCAAGAGTAAAATTTTTCAATGACTTCGCATTCTTCTTGAGTGAAGCCAGCTTTGATTCTTGCTTGAATGTTAAGTTTTTTTCCTGCAAGAGAGAATTGTTTAAATGTTTTGCAAAGCTCGATAAAATTATACTTGTTTTGGTTTGCAAATTTCCACCAAGTATCTCCTTTTTTAACGTGTTTTATTTCATCATTAAGTATAATTTCAAGATATTCCATTAAAAGATTTTTAATGGAATGATTGGAACTTTGAAGTTTTTGAACAACAAAGGGGTTGGCATCAAGCCCTTTAGCTTCTAAACCTCTATGAACTATTCCCATTCTAAAGCTTAAAGAGTCTTTTGTAGCTTCTAGAGCAGATTCTAAATTATCATGCACTGGAAAATCTCCATATTTGTAACCAAGTTCTTCAAGCGCTGAATTTAAAAGTTTGAAATGTTTAATTTCCTCATCTGCCACCTCCAGCCAATCGTAATAAAATTGCAAAGGTAGATTTTTAAAGCGATAACTCGCATCTAAAGCCAGGTTAATTGCATTAAATTCTATATGAGCGACTGAATGAATTATTTTAGCAAGCGCATGAGTTGAATTGAGAAATTTAGGCCTTCTTATACGCGTAGGATGAAACAAGGTAATTTGTTGCGATGTATTTTTTTTGAAAATGCTTTGATGCTCGTGATTAAAAATAAATTTGTGGCTTTTAAAGTCTTCATAAAAATTTTGAAAAGAGTGAAATTTTATAGTTATATTTTTTTCATATAAAATATCTTGAAGTTCTTGAAAAAATTCTTTTTGCATTTAAAACTTTCTTGAAAATTATAAAAATTTATCATTTAAAATTGAAATTTTAATTATATAATATAAAAATTATTTTACAAGGGCAGATCATGAAAGAATTAAATGAAGAAGAAAAAAAAGTAATTTTAAATAAAGGAACAGAAGCTCCTTTTAGTGGGAAATATAATGATTTTTATGAAAAAGGAATCTATCAATGCAAGCAATGTGGAGCTTCGCTTTATAAATCCGAAGATAAATTTAAATCAGGTTGCGGATGGCCTAGCTTTGATGATGAAATAAAAGGGGCTATTAAAAGAATTCCTGATAAAGATGGGATTAGAACCGAGATTGTATGTGCAAACTGCAATGGACATTTAGGTCATGTTTTTGAAGGAGAAGGATTTTCTGCTAAAAATGTAAGACATTGTGTAAATTCTATTTCTTTGGAATTTGTAAAAACTAAGGATTGATAGTGTTTTCTAGTATGGGTTCTGAGCTTTATTTGATGTTTTTTGCTGCAATTACTTTACTTGCTATATTAAATCCTTTTGGTAATTTAACTCAATTTTTGGCTATGAGTGATGGATTGCCTTTAATGCTTCGAAAAAAACTTTTTAGAACTATTCTCTATACAGCTTTTACTATAGTTTTGGTGTTTTTATTATCAGGACCTTTATTTATGAACTATATTTTTAGAGTTTCATTGGATGATTTAAGGGTTTCTGGTGGTTTGGTTCTTATTATAATGGCTATTAAAAATTTACTTTTTTCAACAAAAATTGCAACTAAGGATTTTAGTTCTTATCAAGATATGGATGATAAGGAAATTTTAAGACAGAGTTTAATACCTATGGCATTTCCTATGCTTGTTGGGCCTGGAACTTTAGCTAGCGTTATTGTTATAGCCGAAGATGGTGGGCTTGATGTTGCTCTTGGTGGAGTAATGATAGCTTTTATTTTTATGTTTATACTTTTTCATTTTGCAGCTACTATAGAAAAAATAGTTGGAAAATTGATTTTACATGTTTTTTCTCGTATAGCACAAGTATTTATTGTTGCTATGGGGTTTAAGATGATTATTGTAGGTTTAAAGGATATATTTAACTTATAAATTAATATAATTTTAAGTAAATAATACTATATAAATATGATATAATTTTAAAATAATTTATTATTAAAAAGGTGAGTTTTATGTTTGGTGCTAAGAAAAATAATACTAAAATAATTGAACAACTTGAAAAAAAATGTAATGGTTTAGGAGATATTTTAAGATCTATTGGGAATACCATGGCGGTAATTGAATTTACTACCGATGGCGTTATTTTAGAGGCAAATCAAAATTTTTTAACAACTATGAAATACTCCCTTTCAGAGATCAAGGGTAAGCATCATAGTATGTTTTGTTTGCCTGAAGTTGTTAATTCTTCAGCATATAGTGATTTTTGGAAAGATTTAAGAGATGGAAAAGCTAGAAGTGGTCTTTTTAGACGTATAGCTAAGGGAGGGATAGATGTTTATTTAGAAGCAAATTATCTTCCAATTAGTGATAATAATGGTTATGTTTATAAAATTATTAAATTTGCCAATGATATAACTCAAAGACATTATGAAATGCTTGATCTTAGAAATACTATTGCTGCTGCTAATCGTTCTATGGCTATTATTGAATTTAAACCTGATGGGACTATTATTACGGCTAATGAAAATTTTTTAAGAGCTATGGATTTTAATATTGATGAGATTAAAGGAAAGCATCATAGTATGTTCTGTGATTCTAATTATAGACACTCTAAGGACTATGTTCAATTTTGGGAAGATTTAAGAGAGGGTAAATTTCAATCAGGTAAATATATAAGATACGGAAGAAATAATAAAAAAGTATACCTTGAAGCAAGTTATAATCCGGTTAAAAATGATGATGGAAAAATTTACAAGGTTATTAAATTTGCTACAGATATAAGCGAACAAGTTAAAAAAGATCAAGAAAAACTTCGTCTCATAAGCGAACTTGCAGAAAAAAATGATAATCTTACTCAAGATGGAGATCGTGTAATTGAAAACACTGTTTCAAATGTTCAGAATATTGCTGATATGATGTCTCAAAGTTCAAATCTTGTTTCCTCTTTAAATCAACAATCAGATGAAATTAAATCTATTATTCAAACTATTAGTGATATTGCTGATCAGACTAATCTGCTTGCTTTAAATGCTGCTATTGAGGCAGCACGTGCTGGTGAACATGGTAGAGGTTTTGCTGTTGTTGCTGATGAAGTAAGAAATTTAGCTGAAAGAACAGGGCATTCGGTTAATGAAATTACCACTACGATTAATTCTATTCGCAATGTTACATCACAAGTGGTTGAGAGTATTAAAAGCGGTTTAGAGGATGTTAATCAGAGTGTTGAACTTGCAAAAGAAGCAAGAGAGTGTATGGAGAAAATTCGTGAAAGCTCTGCTGAAGTTGCTAAAGCGATGTCATAAGCGTGATTTTCACGCTTATTTTTAAGTAATTAAATCTTTAAAATTTTTAAAACCACTTTCTTGATTGCATTTTTCTTTTAAAATATTTAAAAATTCTTTCCTAGAAATATTATGAGCACCCATAAATTCTAAATGTTGGTTATAAACTTGACAATCTATGATAAAATCATAAGGTTTTAATAAATCACAAAGTTTAATCATGGCAACTTTAGATGCATTTTTTTTAATGCTTACCATGCTTTCACCAAAGAAAACCTTGCCTAAAATTAAACCATAAATTCCACCTATAAGTTCATTATTTTCATAAAGTTCAAGGCTATGCGCATAGCCTTGGGTAAATAACTTATAATAAGTGGTAATAAATTCATCATCTATCCAGCTTTGAGAGCGTGTATCGCGACATAATGTAATTAATTTTAAAAAATCATAATCAAGTTTAATTTGATAGAGATTAATAAATTTTTTCATATTTTTTTGGATGTGAATTTGATTTGGAATTAAAATGCATCTAGGATCTGGACACCACCAAGTTACAGGTTTACTTGTCCATGGGAATAGACCAAAAGTATAAGCTTTTACAATAAAATCAGCTTCTAAATTTTGACTTAAAAATACAGGAGCATTTTTAGGCGCATTGAGTAATTTAGAATATAAATTCGAGCTTTTCATTTTTACCAAGTTTGATTTTAGCTATACCACCTTTTTTAAGCTTTCCAAATAAAATTTCATCACTGATTTTTTCTCCTATTTCCTCAGAAATTATGCGTTTTAAAAGCCTTACTCCAAATTCTTTATTATAGGCTTTTTTAGCTAAATAAATTTTAGCTTTATCATCCACTGATAATTTTATATTATTTAAATTTTTAGAAATTTCGTCAAGTTCTTTTTCGATAATTTTAACAAGTATAGCATCGTTTAAATCATTAAAATGTAAAATTTTATCAATGCGATTAATAAATTCTGGAGCAAAAAAGTCTTTGATAGCACGATTACTTTTTTCTTCATTTTTACTTAAAAAACCAAGCTCATTGCTTTCTTTAAGTCCTAGATTAGATGTCATAATAATGATTGTATTTTTAAAATCTACTTTAAGACCACTATTGTCGGTGAGTTCAGCATTGTCAAAAATCTGTAAAAAGGTATTGCTTAAATCAGGATGAGCCTTTTCTATTTCGTCAAAAAGAACAAGACTGAAAGGATTTTTGCGAATAGCATTGCTTAAAAGTCCACCCTCTTCAAAACCTATATATCCAGCTGGAGATCCTATTAGTTTACTTATAGCATGTTTTTCTGCATATTCACTCATATCAAAGCGTTCTAAATTTAAACCTAAAAATTCAGCTAAAGCTTTGCAAAGTTCTGTTTTTCCAACTCCACTTGATCCAGTAAACAAAAACACTCCGCGTGGTGTATTGGAATTTTTAAATCCTGCGAAACTTTGCTTAAGTGATGAAACAAGGCTATCTATAACTTCATCTTGGCCAAAAATTTTTGCTTTTAAATTTGTTTTTAAGTTCATTAAAGCTTTATTTTGATCGAATTCAAACATTTTGTGATGGTGGGTCATTTTTGCTAAAACATTTTCTAAATCTTTTAAATTGGCATTTTTTTTAGCTCTTGGATTTAAAGCAAAAGAAGCGCCAAGTTCATCGATCAGATCTATAGCGCTATCAGGTAAAAATTTATCATTAAAAAATTTTTTACCCCAAATTACAGCATATTGAAGAATTTCATCGTTTAATTTGATATGATGAAATTCTTCATATTTGTTTTTTAATCCTTTAAGAATTTGCAAGCTTTCTTCTTGGCTTGGTTCATCTACATTTATTTTAGCAAAACGGCGACTTAGGGGTTTATTTTTATCAAAAGTATTTTTATATTCCATAAAAGTTGTTGCACCTATGCATTTTAAAGTTCCATTGCTTAGAGCTGGTTTTAAAAGATTGGAAAAATCAGTATGAGATTCTCCTGTGCTTCCAGCTCCTACTATAGTGTGAATTTCATCAATAAATAAAATAGCATTGGGTATTTTCTCAAGTTCACTTAAAATTTCTTTAATTCTTTTCTCAAAATCTCCACGGTATTTTGTTCCCGCAAGTATACTAGCCATATCAAGACTAAAAATTTTTGCATTTTGTAAGTTTTTAGGCACCTTTTTTTCCGCAATAGCCAATGCTAATCCCTCTACAATGGCTGTTTTTCCAACTCCTGCTTCTCCTACTAAAATAGGATTATTTTTCTTGCGACGTGAAAGAATTTGCATCATTCTTTCAAGTTCAAATTTTCTTCCTATTAAAGGATCAATTTTGCCATTTTGAGCTAAAAGTGTTAAATCACTTGTGTGGTTGTTTAAATTTTGTATATTTTCATGATTTTGAAGTTCTTGAATTTTGTTAAGATTTATGTTGTGTTTTTTTAAGAGATAGCTAGAATAACTTCTTGAATCCTGTATGAGCTTTTCTAAAAAATCTATAATTTTAATTTCATTATTTTTATTTTTAGATGAAAGTAAGATTTCATCTAAAACAACAGATATTGTAGGTTCTATTTCTTGTTTAATAACTTGATTGTTTTGAGAAATGTAATTTTTTAATTCAGTTTCTAGAAGTTCAAGATCTCCATCTGAAAATTCTTCAAATATATCCTTAAAATCAGTGCTTAGTTTTAGTAATGCAAACAGTACATGCTCACAGGTAACAAATTCATGGTGATTTATTAAGCTTAGATTTTTGGCATTATCAAGATATTTTTGTAAATTTTCTTGGTATTTCATTCTTCTTCCACCTTTGCTTGTAGTGGAAAATTAGCAAGTTTAGCCGCATCCATAACTTTTTTTTGTTTTGAAAGAGCTATTTCCTGGGTGTAAATGCCACAAATTCCAGAACCATTGTGATGAATTTCTAACATTGTTTGACTTGCTTTCTCAAGGTTTTGATGAAAAATATTCATCAAAATTTCTATGACAAAATCCATGGTTGTTACATCATCATTTAAGAGTATAACTTTATACATTTTTGGTTCACTAAGTTTTGTTTGCTCTAGAGTTTGGGTTTTTGGCATTATTTTCCTTTGTAGATTTTATTTAAATCTTCTTGCATGAGTTCTGTTGGAATTTTACCAAGATAAAAATTTGTTGGAGTATTATTATTCCAGTAATCGCTTATTTTTTGATAAATTCCATTTTTTAAAACAACTTTAAAAGGAAGTTGCTCCATATTTTGATAGTCTATATCTTTTAAAATTTGAGCAATAATACGATCATTAGAGCTGCCATTGCTTAGAAAATAGTAAGCACCATAATCACCCGCGAATTTTTTAACTGTTTCATCGCTAACATCTTCAAAATGTGTAAGTCCTATAATGATAAATTTGCTAGAATTATTTTTCCAAAGTTTGCTAAGATCTAAAGCTTCTTCTTTACATGGGGTGCAAAAAGTGCCAAAAAAATCAAACATTAGAACTTTTCCTTCCTCTCCTTCCACCACAAAACCTTTATCTGTTCTTATTAAAGTTTTGCTTCCACCATTTACACTATTTAAGACTATTTTATCTCCTTTGTGATACTCTTCAAACATAAAATCATTTTGAATTTCTTCTTCCTTGGAGCAAGCATTAAGAAAAAATGCTAAACTTATTAAAAATAGGGCTGAAATTTTTTTCATTTATTTTCCTTTATTTGTAATTTTTCATAGCAGCTCTAGCTTCTAAATCGGCTTGCTTTTTCTTTAAAGTTTCACGCTTGTCGTGCAAATTTTTCCCTTTAGCTAAAGCAAGGGTAGCTTTTACTTTATTTTTTGTGTTAAAATAAAGATCTAATGCAACGATAGTATATCCTTCTATACTTACTTTACCTAATAATTTATCAATTTGCTTTCTATGCATTAAAAGCTTTCTAGCACCTCTTTCTTCGTGTTTATAGAAAGAATGTGTAGTATGAAGCAATGAAATATGAGAATTAAGTAAAAAAATCTCATTTTTTATAATGCGAACAAAAGAGTCTTTAAGATTTGCTCTTCCTGCTCTTAAGGCTACAACTTCACTTCCTTTAAGGACAATTCCGGCTTCAAAGCGTTCTATGATGCTATAATCAAATAAAGCTTTTTTATTTCTCGCAATAATTTTCATCGATCAACCTTAAAAACACTACTACCGCTACCGCTTAGAAAAAAATCTTCTTGTAAGTAAGACTTCATTTTAGGATATAAAGTTGCACAAGGAGTAAATAAATCATTTAATTCTTTGTTTTTAAAATTTTGTAACAACTCTTTTGTGCTGAGTTTTTTGTAGATTTGCGCTTGATTATTGTTTTTTTGAAAGTCAAATATTCCTCTATCAAATTCATCATAAACAGCTTTAGTTTGGCAAGATATTTGTGGAAAAGTCCATTTTAAATTAGGTATGTCATCTTCAAATTCTTCTATAATTTCGCCACAGCCACTTACATTAGCAGAGTGAAAGCCACTTAAAAAAAAGGCAATATCACTTCCTAGTTGTATGCTTAAATTTATAAGTTCTTGCAGGTTTAATTTTAAATTTAGGGTTTCATTCATTAGTAGTAAAAAACTCGCACAATCGCTACTTCCACCACCAAGTCCAGCGCATACTGGGATATTTTTTGTGAGTTTTAGGCTTTTTTTGCTAAATAATTCTTTTAATTCGTTATTATATCTTTTAGAAAGTAGCAAATAAGCCTTTTGAATAATATTATTTTCGCATTTAAAATTACTAATGATTTCAAATTCTTTTTTAGAGTCTGATTCTTTATCAACAAGCTCAAGCTCATCAAAAACATCTTTTAAAAGTATAAATCGTGATTCTAAAAGATGATATTTTCTTGAGTCAAAACCGGTAAGTTTTAAAAAAATATTTGCTTTAGCGTAAGCTTTCATTTGATTAGTTTTTTGCTTAAGTCATCAAGTTTAATATCATTCTGAACAACAGAATGCAAATTTTCATCCTTTACTTGTTGAACAAGTTCTTTTCTAAGTATCATAAGGGATTTTGGAGCTTCTATGCCTATTTTGGCATATCCTTTCCCTGTTTGAACGACTTTGATTTCTATACCTTCTCCGATAATTATACTTTCATTTTCTTTTCTTGATAATATTAACATTTTTCAACCTTATTTAGAAGATATTTTACTGTATTTTCTTTAATATTAATTATGCTAAAATATTTTTCTGTTTCAATATAATAATCTCCTTCATCATGAAATTCTAATTCTTCGACAAAAATTTTAGCACCATTTTCGAGTTTATTTAATTTCTTGATAAAATTTGGCTTTAGGTCAATGTATTTTAACACATTTAAGCTTTTCTCATTATTATAAACAAATTTGCCTTCTTTAATGCGCTCTAAAGAGCTTAAAGTCGCATTAATACCTAGTTTTCTAGCAAAAAGTTCACAATAAGATCTTATATAAGCACCTTCACTGACTGTGATTTCGATATTTAAAAAAGGATGATTATAGCTTAAGATCTTGCAATCAAATACTTCCATTTGGCAAGGTTTTAAATTTGCTTCTATACCTTTTTTTGCAAGTTCATAGGCGCGAGTTCCATTGATTCTTTTGGCGCTAAATTGCGGCGGTGTATAGGAGATAATTCCTTGCATTTGATCAATGATTTGTTGTAAATTTGCAAGATCAAATTCTTTTATATTTTTAATTTCTTTTATATTTTGATCATCAAGACTTAAGGAGTAAACTCCAAGCCATAAAGTAGCTTTATAGGTTTTTGGAGTTTTTTTTAAAAATCGGAAAAGTTTTGTGTATTGTCCAAACGCAACGATTAAAACCCCTTTGGCGAAAGGATCAAGAGTGCCAGAATATCCTGCTTTTTTATTTTTATATTTTTTCTTTAAAGTACTTAAAAAGGCATTAGAACTCAAACCTCTTGGTTTAAAGGCTGCAAAGATCTTATTCATACTGCTTTTTCCACGAAGCTTGCCATGATTACACGCATTATACCACCAAAATTAATATTAAGCTTTTCCTCTTTTCCGCTTTTATTAACTTCAACAACCCTGCCAATGCCAAAAATTTTATGTTTAACTAGATCTCCTTTGCAAAAACTAGTTTTTTGTATATTTTGATTTTTTGATTTTTCATTGATTAATTTACTTTCTTCTAAGAAGCGGCTAGGATTGATGTTTGCTCTTGAACCATGATAAAAACGAGAATTTGCAACACTTATTGTGAGAAATTTCTTGGCGCGAGTGATGGCAACATAAGCAAGACGGCGTTCTTCTTCGAGATTTTCTTCGCTATTTAAAGGAAAAAATCCTTCATCAAAGCCTATTATAAAAACATAATCAAATTCCAAACCTTTGCTAGCATGAATACTCATCAAGCAAACACATTCTTCATCTAAATTATCTTGATCACTTAATAAAGAAATTTCACTAAGTAGATCTTCTAAAGAAGCTTCGGGATCTTCTTTGAGTTTTTCTCTTAGATTGGCATAAAACTCATCAAGATTTCTGATTCTTTCATCTCCATCATCTTGCTCTGAAAAATAATCTTTGATTTTAAATAATTCTTCTATATTGTCAAAAACCTTTTTTGCATTATCGTAGCTTTTTAGAGTGTGAATATTTTGTATAAAAATATTTGCTTCATTTTGTGCTTTTTTTGTTGTTAAAATTCCTACACCGCCATCGCTTTCACATAAGGCATCAAAAAGTGAAATTTGACGTTTTTTTGCATATTCTTCTAAATTTTTTAGGGCTTTTTCTCCTATGGATCTTTTAGGGCGATTTATAATACGCCTAAATGACAAATCATCGTTTGGATTTAAGATAAGTCTAAGATACGAGATTAAATCTTTTATTTCTAATCTTTCATAAAAACGCATACCGCTAAGCAGTTTATAAGAAATTTTTTCCTTCATAAATGCTTCTTCTATTGCTCTTGATAGTGCATTAACTCGAAATAAAACGGCGATCTCTTTAGCTTCTACTTCAGAATTTAGCAATTTTTTCACTTCTTGAGCGATATATAAACCTTCATCTTTTTCGTTTTCGTTTTTTAATATTTTAATATTTTCCCCAGTATCTTTAGTGCAGATTAAAGTTTTTCCAAGTCGTTGCTCATTGTGAGATATGAGATTATTTGCTGCTTGTAAAATAGTCCCTACTGAACGATAGTTTTGTTCAAGTTTTACAAGTTTAACATTTTTAAAATCGTTTTGAAAATTTAAAATATTTTCAATTTTTGCTCCACGCCAACTATAAATACTTTGATCATCATCACCAACAACTGTGATATTTTCATGCATACAACATAGATTTTTTAGAATTTTATATTGCAAGGTATTAGTATCTTGATACTCATCAACTGTAATGTAATTATAAAGTAAGCTTTGTTCTTTGGCAAAATTTATATCATTTTCTAAAATGAGATTGCTTAGCAATAAAAGATCATCAAAATCTACAAAATTTTGCTTTAATAAGTATTCTTCATAAGCACGGTAATAGTTGGCAAATTTGTATTCATTTTGATATTTTTCAAAATTATGTTCTTTTAGTAAATTTAAATCTTCAAAGACATTGCTTACTCTTTTGCCTTCATTTTTGCAATAAGATATGTATTTGATAATATCATAGACATTATCTTTGTTTTTATCATGGATTAAGTCTTTAATTATTTTTTTTGTATCATCTGTATCGATAACAATAAAACTATTTTTACGCTCCAATCTTTCAAAATGGAGTTTTAAAAATAAAAGTCCAAATTTATGAAAGGTGCAAAGCAAAGGATTGTGATTGCCTTGTAGAAAATTTAATGCTCTATGACGCATAACACTAGCTGCTTTATTTGTAAAAGTAAGAGTAAGAGTGTTATGCGAGGGGATGCCTACTTCACCGATAAGATAAGCAAGACGAGTGGTGATAGTTTTGGTTTTTCCACTACCTGCACCCGCTAGGATAAGCATAGCTCCATCAATGTGGCTTACCGCTTGTTTTTGACTATCATTTAAATCTTCAAATAGATTCATTTTTTGAAAATATCTTTATTTTTTGGATTATTTAAAAATATATTTTTAGATTTTTGTAAATTTTTACTATCTTCGCGTTTATAAAGGCTAAAATTAACAAATAAAATGCTATTTTCTATTTGAATTTGCGTGATAGCTCCTAAATCAACCTTTACAAAACTATCAAAATCATCATTTCCAAAACCTGCGTGAAATTGAATGAAATCTTTATTTAGTTGTATGGATTCAAAGGTGTAACCTCCAAGGGCAAAAAGAGCATAAGGATTTTGTTTAACATCAAGCTCTTTGGGAAGTTCAGGGTCAAAATCTATGAAATTTGTATTTGCAACTATAGAAAATTCTATGTTTTCTTCTATAAGGTGTGAAATAACTTCATAACAATGCTTTTGCATGGTATGGATAAAATTTTCATTTTTTAAGATTGTTTCTAGCATGATTGCAACTCCATAAATTCATTGATAAGTTTTTGAATTTCTTTTATGCCTATTTCCCAAAAATTTTCATCTTCTATATCAAATCCAAACATTGCTACTAGTTCTTTTGGACTCACACTTCCACCTAAAGAAAGCATTTTGATATAAAGTTCTTTAAAATTTTCACATTTTTTACTTTTGTAAAGTCCATAAAGAGCTAAAACTAAAAGTTGTGCATAGGCATAAGCATAACAGTAAAAAGGAGAATGGATAAAATGAGGAATATAACTCCACCAAGAAGCATAATTTTTTGTGAGTTTTACGCTGTCTTGAAACATCTTTTGAGATTCTTCCATCCAAATTTTATTGATTTCTTCAGTGCTAGGTTCATTTTCTTGGGCATGCAAGCGTCTTTCAAAACAAGTAAAATTAATTTGTCTATAAAAAGTTGCAAAAATATCTTCGATTTTATTTGCATATAAAGATAGGAGTTCTTCTTTTTTTAGCTTATCTTTAATAAAATCAAATACCAGCATTTCAGCAAAAACTGAAGCTGTTTCTGCGGTGGTTAAAGGCGTATTTTGATTTAAATAGCTTACATGATAAGAAAGTTTTTGATGGATGGTGTGTCCTAATTCATGTGCAAGTGTAAAAAGATCGCGTCTTTTATTGGTGTAGTTTAATAAAACAAAAGGATGTGCATCAGAAGTTGCAGAATGTGAAAAAGCACCCCCTTGTTTATTTTCTTGCGGATAAACATCAATCCAGCCTTGATCAAAAGCATTTTTTGCTATATCATAAAATTGAGGAGAAAAAGCTTGAAATGCCTCTAAAACAATATTTTTACTTGTTTTAAAATCAAAACTTGCTTCTTTTCCTATGGGTGCATATCTGTCATAGTCTTTAAGCTCATCATAGCCTAAAATTTGTTTTTTTCTTTTGTAAAATTGCGATACTAAGTTAAAATGTTTTTGCGCACTTGCTATCAAAGAATCAACGCTTTTTTGTGAAATTTGATTGCTGATATGTCTTGAAATTTCAGCATTTTCATAACCTCTTAATAAGCTTATATTTTTTCTTTCTGTTTTTATCATATTGATAATAAAACTTAAAAGTCTGCTATTTTTTTGTAAAACTTTACTGAATTTTTTAGCAGCTTTTTTGCGTATCTTTCTATCTTCATCATACATTTTGCTTAGAATTTCTTCTTCGCTAAGTTTTTTACCTTCAAAAGGGATTTTTAAAGCGCTCATACTTTCATCAAAAAGTCTACTAAAAGCATTTGCACCTGTATTTGAAAGATAGAGCATAATGCGTTCTTCGTTTTTGCTAAGATTATAGCGTTTGTTTTGCAATAAATTAGAAAGATAAAAATCATAATCTTTGCAAAAAGTTGTAAATTCTTGACTTTTTTCAGGAGCTAACTCGCAAAATTCAAGCTCGAAAAAGAGTAAATTTTCTTCTATTTTTTTGCATTCTTCTTCGTATTGTGCATAAAAAGAACCATTTTGAGTGTTTTTAGCAAAAAGTAAATAAGCATAAGTCATGATTTTGCCAAGGGCTTGATTTAAATTTTCATAATCTTTTAAAGCTTGTAAAAACTCATTAGCATCCAATGTATAAAGTTTATTTTCATAGTTTTTTTTGAAATTTAAACTTTGTTGGATTTGATCTTGTGTAAAATTTTGTAATGCTTCTTTATCGTGAAATAAAGCACTTAAATCCCATTCTAACATTTTTTATCCTTCATTTTCTAATATGAGTTTTTTAAGAACAGCCATTCTAATGGCCACTCCATTTTTAACTTGTTTTAAAACTAAAGTTCTTTCATCGCTCATCATTTCATCGCTTATGTCAATATTGCGATTTACAGGGCCTGGATGTAGTAAAATAAGCTTTTTATCTTTTACTAAGCTTTTTTGAATACAAAAATCATTTGCATAGTCTTTAAGTGAAGCGTAAACGGTTTTATTATGTCTTTCTGTTTGTGTTCTAAGACTCATGATAATATCTGAATTTGCTATGATATTCTCATCAAGCTTATAATGTTTTTTAAGATGGGTATTAGGCATAAAATGCGGTGGAGCTACTAGGGTAATATCAAGATTAAATCTGCTTAAAAGTTCTATATTAGACGCTGCTACACGAGAGTTTTTAATATCACCTACGATGCAAATTTTTTTACCTTCGACATCACCTTGAAAATGATTATAAATAGTAAATAAATCTAGCAAAGCTTGAGTAGGATGGGCGTGTTTTCCATCTCCTCCATTAACAACTGGACAATGTATATGCTTTGCTAATATCAAGGGAACTCCTGAGTTTGCGTGTCTTACAACAATAGCATTAGGACTCATGGCATCTAAATTAGCAGCAGTATCATAAAGAGCTTCTCCTTTGCTAGAGCTTGATCTTGAAACATCAAGGCGTAAAACCCTAGCGCCTAATCTTCTTGCAGCACTTTCAAAAGATGAAAGGGTGCGTGTAGAATTTTCAAAAAAAATTGTCGTGATACTTTTTCCTTCAAGAAAAGTTCTAGGCTTTTCATCTAAGAAATCACTTGCTTCTTTAAAAAGCTCCATAATTTCACTTTTGCTAAAATCCTTTGTAGTGATGAGATGACGCATGTTTTTTGCCTTATTTGATATTGTAATTTAATTCATTTTTGGAACAAATTGCTGTAAAAAGAACATCTGTAGAACTATTTAAAGCAGTTTCAACACTATCTTGAATAACCCCTATAATAAAACCTATGGCAACTACCTTCATAGCAATATCATAGTCTATATTAAATAAAGAACAAGCCAAAGGTATAAGCAGTAAAGATCCGCCCGCAACCCCGCTAGCCCCGCAAGCTGCAAAGGTAGCAATAATGCTTAATAAAAAGGCTTGTAAAAGACTGATTTCTATACCAACGGTATTGGCTGCAGTAAGACTTAAAATGGCTATAGTAACTGCCGCTCCTGCCATGTTGATAGTAGCTCCTAAAGGTATAGAAATGCCATAAAATTCTTTATCTATGCCAAGTTTGGCACAAAGTGCCATATTTACAGGAATATTTGCTGCTGAACTTCTTGTAAAAAAAGCAAAAAATGCACTGTGCCTTAAGCAGATAAAAATCAAAGGAAAAGGATTTTTTCTTGTATAAAAAAAGACTATTAAGGCATTGATAACAAAAGTAACAAAAAGCATAGTAGCTACAAGTAAAATTAAGAGTTTTACATAGCTTAGTAAACCTTGCGCTCCTGTTTGTGCTACAGAATTAGCCACAAGTCCAAAAATTCCAAAAGGAGCAAGTTTTACTATAAATTTAACAATTTTTAAAACCCCTTCATTGATATCTATAAAAACTTGTTTTGCTTCGTTAGAACAGTGTTTTAATGCTATACCTCCAGCTATTGCCCAAGTTAAAATTCCTAAATAATTTCCACTTGAAAGAGCATTTATAGGATTATCGACAATTTTAAATAAAAGATCTTTGAAAATCTCACTCATGTGGGTTGGAGATGAGTTTGTAGCGGTTTGAACTCCATCTAAAACAAGCTTTACAGGGAAGAAAAAATTAGCAAGAACCGCACAAGCTGAAGCAAGAAAGGTGCCTACTATATACAAAATAATAATATTTTTGATCTTAGCACCACTTTGAGAAAAATCTTTAGTGCAAATTGAGGTTAAAATTAAAATAAAAACAAGCATAGGAGCGATAGCTTTTAAGGCACTTGTAAAAAGTATTCCGAGTAAATTTGCAATTTCAGATATTTCTTTAGAACTAATGCCTATGAGTATTCCTAGTACTATACCTATACAAATTTGAACTATGAGGTTGCCTTTAGCGTAGCTTTGAATGATTTTAGAAAACATAAAAACCTTTTAAATATTTTTTATATCAGAAGTTGATTTTAACTAACTTTTGCTTAATTTTAGTAAATTTTTAATTTATCAAGCTTTGATAAGTTTATTTGGATACAATTGTGGTTCATTTTAAATGAAAGGACTTTTTATGTATCTATTCACTTCAGAAGTCGTAAGTGCAGGTCATCCAGACAAGTGCGCTGATATAATCGCTGATACGATAGTGGATATACTCTTGAAAAATGACAAAAATTCAAGGGTGGCGAGTGAGGTTTTTGTCGCAGGAAATAAGGTTGTGATAGGAGGCGAAGTTAAGTCAAATCACAAGCTTAGTAAAGCTGATTACGATAATTTAGTTAAAGATGTTTTAAAAAACATTGGTTATGACGGAGCAGGGCATTTTAGTAAAGAGCAGTGTTTGCATCCTGATGAAGTTGATGTTATGGTGTTTTTAAATGAACAAAGCCCTGATATCAATCAAGGTGTCGATCAAGAAGATGGCGAAACAGGAGCAGGTGATCAAGGTATTATGTTTGGTTTTGCAAGTTGCGAAGCTGAAGAATACATGCCAGCAGCTATTAGTTATGCAAGAATGCTATGCGATAGAGTTTATGCTTATGCAAAAGCAAATCCACATGAACTTGGAGTAGATATTAAAACTCAAGTAACTATTGATTATGGTACTAAGGCAAATTTTGAAAATTGCAAACCGCAAAGTATCCATACTATAGTAGTTTCTGCACCTTGTGTTGAAAGTATGAAAATAGAAGATTTAAGATCTTTGGTGATGAAACTTATCTTAGCTAGTAATTTACCAAAAGAACTTTTTGATCCTAATAAAACTAGAATTTTAATTAATCCAACCGGTAAATATGTTAATCATTCTTCTTTGCATGATAGTGGTTTAACAGGAAGAAAGCTTATAGTAGATAGTTTTGGAGGTTATTCTCCAATAGGTGGTGGCGCACAATCGAGCAAAGATTATACTAAGGTTGATAGAAGTGGACTTTATGCAGGTAGATGGCTAGCTAAAAACATAGTTGCAGCAGGGCTTGCTAAAAAATGTATTGTTCAACTTAGCTATGCTATAGGTGTTGCAAAACCTACTTCGGTAAGCGTAGATTGTATGGGCACAAATACTAGTGTAAATGACGATGTTTTAAGTGATTTTGTTATGCAAAATTTCTCTTTAACACCAAATTGGATTCGTGATAAATTTCATCTGGATAAACCAAGTAAAGAAACTTTTCTTTATGCGGATGTAGCAGCTCGTGGGCAAGTAGGACAAAAGGACTATCCTTGGGAAAAACTTGATGCTCTAGAACAGTTTAAAAAGCTACTTTAAAAAATTAACAATATTATACAAGCTTAAATAAGGCTTGTATAATTATAAAGAATTAATGAGGTTATATTAATTTTTGACTTAGAGGGATATTTTTCAATATCCCCCATAAATATAAAAGTTAGGAAGGAAGCTAAATTAATTTAGCTTTGGGGTAAAAACCCCTCTAAGTCAAAATATTGTTTGACAGAATTATAATATAAAATAACTTAAATTACTTTAAAATTAAAATTTTAATATTATTTTTTATCATTAAATATTTCTTTGGATAAATTTTTCCAATCTTTACTTAAAAGCTTTTTAGGGAGTATAACTATATTCTCTTTGCCATTTGTAGCATGATAAACACTAACCCCATATTTACTTGCATAAAATTTCATTAAGAGTTGCTGGAGTTTGTATTCGCTGCTATTATTAAACCAAGCATTGTTGCTTAGGGCTATAATAATTTGTGAATTTTGATAGTTTTGTTCTTTGGTAGCTTCATAACAAATTGTATTTGTGATAATTTGATTATCTAATTTATATTTGCTTTGTATAGGACCTTTAGAAAATTCTTCAATATTTTTAAGAAAATATTTTTTTGTTAAGTCTTTAAAAAATGGAATTTCTTCACCAAAGGGAACTAAAAAATGCTTATTTAAAATATAGACATTGCCTTTTTTAAAGATATAAGTGCTATTGTAAGTATGTTCTTTTTCAACATGAAATGCTCCTGTAATAATGGTGATTTTATAAGATAATTCTTTAAGCATGAGCTCGTATTTGGTATTTTTTAAATCAAAAGCAAAAGCGGTTTCAGGCAAGATTACAAGTTCTTTTTTTTCATTTATAGCTTGAAGTATATCTTGAATTAAGATATCAGAATTTGATTTTAAATTTTCTTGTAAAAATTTTTGATCTTGAGAGATATTAGTATTGATGAGTTTATAGTTTAAATTAAGAGTTTGAGCTTGTTTTTCATTATATTGAAATCCACTAAAGAATAAAATAAGAACAATGGCTATTTTATAATATCTTGATATATAACCCTCATAGATGAAATATGCTATTAAAAATATGCAAATAATACCACGATAACTTGGGTCAAAAAAACCATAAACTGTAAAAATTCCCCAATTAAGCCAATCAAATCCTAAAGGATGAATAAAACTTATGCAAAAAATTCCACAAAGCCTTAAAAAATCAAATTTTAATAAATAACATAATCTAAAAAGTAGTCCATAAATAAAACCAATGATAATTGGTATAATTGGCACTAAATAGTTTAGATTAAAATAAATTGAAGATAAACCAATCCACCAAAACCAAAGAATCCCTACAAAAAAACCTATCCAAAAATATTGTTTAGAATTTTTACTTTTTAGAAGTAAAACTAACCCCCAAATAGCTAAAAATGGGCTAATAGTTTGTGTAAAAATATTTTCAAAAAATGATAGATAAATAGAATTTGAAAGTAAAATTGCAATAAAAAAGACTTTTATTATTTTAAAAATGATAGAATTAGTGTTTAATTTTTTTGGAATAAAGGAAAAATATGGCAGAAAATTCAATTTTAACTTCATTGTTACCTCTTGTAGTGTTATTTGCAATTTTTTATTTCTTGGTGATCAGACCGCAACAAAAACAAGCAAAAGCACATAAACAAATGCTTGAGTCTTTGCAAAAAGGAGATAAAATCATCACTAATGGCGGACTTATTTGTGAAGTCGTAAAACCAGAGGAGGATTTTATCAAAGTTAAGCTTAATGAAGACAATGTTACTGCAAAAATTTCAAGAGAATTTATAGCAAAGAAAATTGATGCGTAATTCTAAAATCAATTATCGCTTGATTATTTTTATAGCGGTATTTATTTTTGGAGTGGCTTTTTCACTCCCTTCTTTTTTGCAGTCAGAACGTGGTGCGAAGATTAATTTAGGGCTTGATTTGCAAGGCGGGCTTTATATGCTCTTAGGTGTAGATAATGAAGAAGCTGTAAAATCTAAAATAAAATCAATTGCATCTTCATTGAGTTATTCTTTTAATAAAGAAAATATTTTAAATGATGGCTTAAATACCCATGATGATATTTTAGAATTTACTTTGCTTGATAATGCAGATATTGCAAAAGTTGAAAATTTGCTTAAAGAAATAAAAGGAATTAATATACAAAGTGAAAATATGCACTATAAAATTTCTTTTACCTCAGAAGAAGTAAAAAATATAGAAAATTTTGCACTTTTGCAAGCAGTTGAAACCATAAGAAATAGGCTTGATCAATTTGGTTTAGCAGAGCCAACAGTTGCTAAACAAGGTGATGATAAGATTTTGGTTGAACTTGCAGGGATTAAAACCAAAGAAGATGAACTAAGAGCAAAAGAACGCATCACAAAAGCAGCACATTTGCAACTTATGGAAGTTGATGATTCTAAAATGGGTCAAGCTTCTACAATGAGCGATGCTGAGGCTGCGAGTTATGGACTGATTTTAGTGCCTGATTCTAGAAATCCAAATTTAAAATATACCTTAAAAAGTATACCTATTTTAGATGGATCTATGCTTACTGATGCTAGAGTAGGGATTAGTGATAAGAGTAATTATCCTGTGATTAATTTTACTTTAAATGCCGAGGGTTCTAAAAAATTTGCTGATTATACAGGAGCAAATGTTGGAAAGCGTCTTGCTATTGTACTTGATAATAAAGTATATTCTGCTCCATCTATCAATGAACGCATAGGCGGAGGTAGTGGGCAAATCAGTGGAGCTTTTACTCAAGAAGAAGCACGCGATGTGGCGGTAGCTTTAAGAAGTGGAGCTTTGCTTGCGCCTGTAAAATTACTTGAACAAAGAAGCATAGGACCATCTTTAGGTGCTGATAGTATTAAAATGAGTATGATAGCCTTAATCGGTGCATCGGTTTTTATTGTAGTATTTATGATGATGTATTACGGTGTGGCAGGAATTTTTGCAAATATTGCAATGCTAGTTAATGTTTTGGTAGTAGTTGCCGTTATGGCTATGTTTGGAGCAACTTTAACTTTACCAGGGATGGCAGGACTTGTTTTAACTGTGGGTATGGCAGTAGATGCAAATGTGATTATCAATGAGCGTATACGAGAACTCTTGCGAGATGGAGTAAATATAAGAGTTAGTATAGAACAAGGTTATAAAAATGCTATGAGTGCGATTATAGATTCAAATATCACTTCTTTAGTTACTTCGGTAGCACTTTATGCCTATGGAACAGGAGCAGTTAAAGGTTTTGCTGTGACTTTGGGAATTGGTATCGTTGTTTCTATGATTACAGCTATTTTAGGAACTCACGGAATGTTTGATTATTTTATGCAACGCATAGAAAAAAATAATAATACAAGATTTTGGTTTGGCTATAGGAGAAGATAATGCAGTTTTTTAGCGAAAAGAAAATTTATGATTTTATGAGAATGCGTTTTGCTGCTATTTCCCTTTCTTTTATTTTGTTTTTTGGTTCTATTTATTTACTTTGGGATAGGGGTTTGCAATATGGCATTGATTTTAGCGGAGGAACTTTAGTTCAGCTTAAATATGAAAATGCAGCTCCTATAACGCAAATTCGAGAAATTTTAGAAAATCAAGGAACTTTTCAAAATTTATCTGTAACTGAGTTTGGAAGCAATGAAGAAGTAACTATACGCTTTTTAGGAAGTAATGATAATGTAAGCAATGATATAGGTGAGCATATAAGCACTCTTTTAAAGGATACGGGAAAATTTGAAGTGCGTCGTGCTGATGTGGTAGGTCCAAAAGTAGGTGATGAACTTAGAAATAAAGGACTTATGGCTATAGCTGTATCTTTGATAGCAATTTTAATTTATATAGCGTTGCGTTTTGAGTGGCGTTTTGCTCTTGCGGCTATAATCAGTGAAATTCATGATGTTGTGATTACTTTAGGAGCAATTTCTTTATTTAAAATTGATGTCAATCTAGATACTTTGGCTGCTGTTTTAACTGTGCTTGGATACTCTTTGAATGATACAATTATTATTTTTGATAGAATCAGAGAAGGTATTAAAACAAGTAAAAAAACCGAACTTGCACCTATTATTAATGAAAGTGTTTCAGCAACTTTATCAAGAACGGTTTTAACTTCAGGGTTGACTTTAGCAACCGTTGTGATACTTTATTTCTTTGGCGGGGAAATGATACAAGGATTTTCTTTGGCTTTAATTGTAGGTATTATAGCGGGAACTTTAAGCTCTATTTTTGTTGCAAGTCCGACATTATTATGGTTTAAATTTAGTGTGCTTGAGTTTAGAAATAAAGAAATTGAAAAAGCAAAAAGAAAACAAGATAAAGAACGCAATCGTGCAATGTATGAAAAAGGAACTGTGTAAGGAGAATTTATGGCTTATGAAGCAAGTTTAATAGAAAAAAAATGGCAAAAAATTTGGGATGAAAATGAATATTTTGAGCCAAAAGATGACTTAAATTTGCCTAAAAAATATATTTTATCGATGTTTCCTTATCCTAGTGGACGCATTCATATGGGGCATGTAAGAAATTATACTATAGGTGATGCTTTGGCAAGATATTATCGCAAGATAGGTTTTAATGTTTTACATCCTATAGGTTTTGATAGTTTTGGCATGCCTGCTGAAAATGCAGCTATTAAACATAAAATTCATCCTAAGTCATGGACTTATGAAAATATAGCTTATATGAAAAAAGAACTTTTTTCTTTAGGTTTTTCTTTTTCTAAAAAAAGAATGCTTGCTACTTCAGATCCACTTTATACAAAATTTGAGCAAGAATTTTTTATTAAGATGTTTGAAAAAGGTTTGATTTACACTAAAGAAGCAAATGTAAATTGGTGTGAACAAGATCAAACGGTTTTGGCTAATGAGCAAGTTGAAGACGGAAAATGTTGGCGTTGTGGTCATGAAGTAGTGCAGAAAAAAATGCCAGGTTATTATGTAAAAATCACTGCTTATACTGAGGAACTTTTAAAAGATTTAGAAGAATTAAAAGATAAATGGCCTAATCAAGTTTTAACTATGCAAGAAAATTGGATTGGTAAAAGCGAAGGTTTGGAATTTTCTTTAAATTTAGACGAAGAAAGCAAGCAAAAAACCAAAGAAAGTTCTTTAGAAGTTTTTACTACAAGAGCAGATACAATTTATGGAGTTTCGTATATCGCTTTAGCTCCAGAACATAAGATTGTTCAAAATTTGCTTTCACAAAATTTATTAAATCAAGATGTATTAAATAAAATCAAAGTTATTCAAAATCAAAGCCCAAGAGAAAGACAAAGTTCTGAAAAAGAAGGTTATTTTTTAGGAATTTATGCCATTCATCCTTTAAGCGGAGAAAAAATTCCTTTATGGGTGGCTAATTTTGTCTTGGCTGATTATGGTAGTGGAGCGGTTATGGCTGTTCCAGCTCATGATGAAAGAGATTTTGAATTTGCAACAAAATATAATCTTGCCATCAAACAAGTTATTCAAACTCAAGAAAATTTACCTTATATGCAAAAATTAGGAAAATTAATTAATAGTCAAGAATTTGATAATCTTGATTGTAATGAAGCAAGATTAAAAATCATTTCTCAGTTTGAAGCTAAAAATATAGGAAAAAGGGTTGTAAATTTTAAAATTCGTGATTGGGGTGTTTCGCGTCAAAGATATTGGGGTGCGCCTATTCCTATGATTAAATGTCAAAGTTGTGGTATAGTACCTCAAAAACTAGAAAATTTACCTATTACTCTGCCCGAAGATGTGCAAATTACAGGTGAGGGTAATCCACTTGATAAACATCCAACTTGGAAAAATTGTATCTGTCCCAAATGTGGCAAAGAGGCTCAAAAAGAAAGCGATACTTTAGATACTTTTTTTGAAAGTTCTTGGTATTTTGCACGTTTTGCAAGTGATGAGAAAACTTGGCAGGAAAAAGCTTTAGATGAAAAAAGTGTAAAGTATTGGATGAGTGTGGATCAATATATAGGTGGTATTGAACATGCAATCTTGCATTTACTTTATGCGAGATTTTTCCAAAAAGCTTTAAGAGATTTGGGTTATTTAACACAAAATGAACCTTTTGATAGACTTTTAACTCAGGGTATGGTGTTAAAAGATGGTGCTAAAATGTCAAAATCAAAAGGCAATGTTGTAGATCCTGATGAGATTATAGAAAAATACGGTGCTGATACCGCAAGACTTTTTATACTTTTTGCTGCGCCTCCGGCTAAAGAGCTTGAATGGAATGATGATGCGGTTGAAGGGGCTTATAGATTTATTTGCAAACTCTATGATAGGGCGCAAAATGTTAAAAAAGGTGAGCTTGTAGAATTAAAACAAGAAAATTTAAACAAAGAAGAAAAATATGCAAGATTAAAGGTATATGAAGCTTTGAAAAAATCTTTTGAAGTTTATCATCAAAGTTTTGCTTTTAATACTTTAATTGCAGCTTGTATGGAAGCTTTAAATGCTTTAGCACTTTGTAAAAATGAAGCTTTGGAGCAAGAGGCTTTTTATATTATTTTAAATATTTTAGAGCCTATTATTCCTCATGTTTGTTTTGAGCTTAGCGAGGAGCTTTTTAAATGTAAAAATTTCAAAAAATTAGAACTTAAAGAAGAGGTTTTTGTAAAAGATACTTTAAATTTAGCTGTAAGTATTAATGGTAAAAAAAGGGCTGAATTTGAAATTTCAAGTAGTGCGAGCAAAGAAGAAATTTTAGCTTTTGCAAAAGAAAATACTGCTAAATGGCTTGAAGGCAAGAGTATAGTTAAAGAAATTTATGTGGAAGGAAAGCTAGTTAATCTAGTGATTAAATGAAAAAGATTTTAATTTTTTGTATTGGTTTATTTTTAGGTGCTTGTGGATATATTCCTACATCAAAAATCGCTAATAATATTTTCGATGAGAAAGTTTATGTTAATGTTGAATTAAGTCAACAAGACCCAAAAAATAGTATCTATGTTGCCGATACTTTAAAAGAAATGGTAATTTCAAAATTAGGGCGTAAGCTTGCTTTAAAACATGAGGCAGATGATGTAATTAATGTTAAAATGAATAATTTAGAACTTATTCCTTTAGCTTATGATAAAAATGGTTATGTCATTAGTTATAAAGCTAAATTAAATTTAGATTTTAATGTTGTCTTTAAAGATGGTTCAAGTCAGGCTTTTAGTACAAGTGGAAGTTATAATTTTGAAATTTCTCCAAATAGTATTATTAGTGATTCTGCAAGGTATGAGGCTATTCGAGCAGCTTCAAGCGAGGCATTTGATGAGTTTATTTCCGTAATTGCTATTAAAGGGCAAAAACGTGATTCCAAATACTAATGAAATAGCAAAGCAAACTTTAATTGCATTAAAAGAAAGAAAACTAAAACCAACTCCTGAAAATTATACGGAAATTTTTGAAGAATTATCTTTAAAATATGGTATCACAAGCTCAAATAAAGCTAAACTTGACAAATACAAAACCTTGCTTTTACCGATTTATCAACAAGAATTAAATTCTAAAACTATAAGAAGTTTAGAAGAACTAATTAGTTTTTTAATTTCTGTTTTAAATAGACAAAGCGGAAAACAATTTAGTGAATTTTTTGATTTTTTATATACTATATCTAAAACTTTGCAAATAAGTAAGGATAAAAAGATAAGAGATTTGGCTAAGGTGACTTCGATTAGAATTTCTAAAACTATGGATAGTGAAAGTATTTACTTGCTTACTAAAAAATGGAAAGAGCTTGAAAGAAATTATGATGAAAATGACTTAGAAGAACAAGCTCGTAAATATGGCATTAGTAAATATGATGATTATGATAGCGTGATTAAAAAACTCTTAGTCAAGCTTGAAGAGCGTAGTTATGAGCACTTTAGTGAATTATTATGCTTGGGTTTAAATCCTTCATTGGTAGAAGATTTAAAAATTCAAGGTTTTATACAAAATTTAACACAAAAGCCTTTTGTAATAGGCGAAGAAAATTTTAAAAATGAACTAATGGAATTTATAAATCATCGCATAATGGTTGATAATATGTATGTCCAAAAAAATTTAAATTTTTTTAACGATAATCTAAAAAAAATCTATGAATTGCTTGTCTTACTTAATAAATCGAATGAAAAAAATATGGATTTTATCAATACCTTAAAACCAGATGAAAATGGGGAAGTAAAACTTAGTTTTGAGGATTTAAAACTAAAATTTAAACAACTTGGAGAAAAAATTACATCTTTAAATAATCAAATTGAATTCACGCAAAGCTTAGAAGAGAGAGAGGCTTGGAGTGTTCTTAAAGAGCTTGATAAAATGGATGAAAATTTTAATAAGTATAAAGTTAATTATTCTTTAGCTTTATTTTCTATAGTAAATTACCGTTTCATTATGGAAAAATATGGTATGGGAAGTTTGAATGAAATTTTTGTTCGATTTAAAAAAATTTTAAAAGATTCTTGTAGTGAATTTGATGAACTGTGGATGATAGATGAAAAGAGTTATTTGATTGTTTCGCCAGGAAAAAGCAAAGATGAAATTACACAGCTTGTAAATACAAATCTTAAAACTATAGAAAATTTTAGATTTATTTATAAGCAAGATATTATAACTCCTAAAATTCACGTGGCTTATCTTGATAAGCAAAGTAAGCCAAGTATTAATATTTTAGATGAGTTAATAAAGCAAATTGCAGCGGTTAATGAACAACATAATGAAAGTTGAGAATTTTTTAGCTCAAAAAAGTATAAATTACGATAAAATTGATCGTTTTTTGATGTTTAGAATGTATGAAAAATATAAGAAATATTTTAAAAATATTCCTATAATCCAACTTATAGGCACAAATGGTAAAGGTAGCACGGGTAGATATTTAACCCAACTTTTAGAAAATTTAAATTATAAAATAGGGCATTATACTAGCCCGCACATTTTCAGTTTTAATGAAAGATTTTATCTTGATGGTAAGATTGCGAATGATGAAGAATTAGAACAAGCTCATATAAGACTTGAAGAAATTTTTAAACAAGACTTGCAAAAATTAAGTTATTTCGAATATGCTACTTTTTTAGCTATGATTTTATTTCAAAAATGCGATTTCATTGTTTTAGAAGCAGGAGTGGGTGGAGAATATGATGCTACTTCTATTTTTGAAAGAAGAATGAGTATTTTTACAAGAATTGGATTTGACCATATTCAAATTTTGGGCAATTCTTTAGAAGATATTGCAAGAACCAAGCTTAAAGTTATGGCACCTATAGCACTTATAAGTGATGAGCAAGAGCAAAATGTTTTAAATTTAGCAAAAAAAATTGCTTTTTTAAAAAAAGCTAATTTGCAAGTTTCCTCCTTAAATCCTTTTTTGAAAGAAAAATTTGAGATTTATTGTAAAAAGTTTGTTTTACCTTATTTTTTAAAGCATAATTTAAAGCTTGCATTAAAGGCTTGTGAAATTTTAACTTCGCAAGAAAAAACCTTAGAAGCTTTAAAAAAGTTACAAGAGTTAAATTTACAAGGAAGATGCCAAGAAATTTCTCCAAATTTTTTTGTTGATGTGGGTCATAATCCTATGGCTGCTAAGGCTATGCTTGATAAATTTCAAGGAGAAAAAATAAATCTTATTTATAATGCTTATTTGGATAAGGATATTTTTCAAATTTTAAATACATTAAAGCCTATTATTGATACAATACAAATATATAAATATAAAAGTGCAGAACGAAAGCTGGCCGATGATGAAATTTATAGTATTGCATCAAAGCTAGGTATACAATGCAAAGAATTTGTAAAATTAGAAGAGAATAAAAAAAATCTAGTTTTTGGTTCTTTTATGCTGGTAGAAATTTTTTTAAAGGAGTGGTGTGGTAAAAAATAAATTCACTATTACCATTACAGATATTAACGGTTCAAGACATTTTTATTTAAATCAAATAATCAAAAAAATAGTTTTTTATACTATTGCTTTTATTGTTTTATTTTTAGTTTTTAGTGGTTTTTATATCAAATATCTCGATAGCAAACTTAGCGATATCAGTGAAAAGCGTGAGGAGCTTTTGAAAAAAAGCAAAGAATTGGAATTATCTAATTCGCAAATGCAAAAAAGCATAGAAGAAAAAACTCAGCAGTATGCAGCTATAGAAGATAAAATAGCTTCTTTTGAAGAGGCTTTGGGCTTAGAAGTAGAAAATAATCTTACAATTAGTGCAAGACTTGATAATCTTCAGCTTACCAATGAGCAGCAACTTGGAATTTTGGGACAAATTCCTAATGGATGGCCTATTGAAAATAAAGGCATTACAGGAAATTTTGGCTGGAGAGAGCATCCGCTTTTAAAAAGAAGGGAATTTCATCCTGGTATTGATTTAAGAGCAGAAATTGGTACCCCTATTTATGCACCAGCAAGTGGAGTAGTGGAATTTTCAGGTTATAGTGATAATGGCTATGGCTATAATGTAATTTTATTGCATAATTTTGGTTTTAAAACAGTATTTGCTCATATGATGCGCAAAGAAGTGGTCAAAGCAGGTCAATTTGTTAATAAAGGGCAGTTGATAGGTTATAGTGGTAATACAGGTCTTTCTACGGGGCCGCATTTGCACTATGAGGTAAGGTTTATTAATAAAACTTTAGAACCTTTGTATTTTTTAAATTTGCAAAGAAAAAATATGAATGATTTTTTTAATCAAGAAAGGAGAGTTCCATGGCAATCTTTAATAAAGGCGGTATCAGCCCAACATCCAGCTCTAGCTCAGAAACAACAGTAATTTCTTCAGGTGCGAGAATTGAGGGTAAATTTTATTTTACTTCTATGCTCCATGTTGATGGAGAGTTAAGTGGCATTATTCATTCTGAAAGCATTGTGGTTATCGGAAAAAATGGAAATTTAAAAGGTGAATTACAAGCAGATAAAATTGTAGTAAATGGGTGTTTTGAAGGGCAACTTGAGGCTAATAGTTTAGAAATTTTAGCGGGCGGAGTTGTTAATGGTGATATTTCAACGCAAAAAATTTCTATAGAAAATGGCGGTCGCTTTAATGGAACTAGTAAAATTAAAGAAGATACTATCAAACTTATTGAAAATAACAACGAAGAATAATGCAAGCTTCATTTTATGAATACTTACAAAATCCAAAAATTTGTGAACTTTTTCTTTGTAAAGATGAAAAACAAGCAGATTTACTCGCTCAAGTTTCACGATTTAAGGGTTTAAAAACCTTTGTTTTACCTGATTTTAGAGCGCAGTTTGGAGATGATTTAAGGGCTTTTTCTAAAGAACTTTTTGATCTTTGTAAGATTTTAAATGCTTATCATAAAGAAGAAGAAAAAAAAATCCTTATTTCTCCTTTAAATACTGTTTTAAAAAAACTTCCTTCAAAAAAACATTTGCAAAATTATCATATCGATAAAAAACAAAATTTTGATTTGAAATGTTTTGAAGATGAAATTTCAAGATTGGGATACGAATTTGTAGATATAGTTCAGGATAAAGGTGAAATTTCAATTCGTGCGGATATTATTGATATTTTTTGCATCAATGAAGAAAATCCTATTAGAATTTTGCTTTTTGGCGAAGAGATTGAAAGTATAAGATATTTTGATTTGCAAAGTCAAAAGTCTATTCCTAACGAACTAGAACATTTTGAAATTTGTCCTTTTTTAAAATATTTTGACAAAGAAAATTATGAAATTTTTAAGGACAAATTAGAAGATTTTCAAAGTGATACTTTAATACATGATATCAATTCTTTAGGGTTTTGGTGTATTGATGATTTTTTTAATTATTTAGAACTTGATTTTTTAGCTTGTGAAAAGTTTGATATTAACGAATATGAAAAAGATATAAGTTTTGTGAATGCAAAAATTTTACCTCAAGCTAAAAAATTTAAAGAATTGCAAAGTTCTTACAATAAAGATTTTTTTGAATTTCATAAAAATAAAAAAATCACACTTTTAGCTAAAAACGAAGCTTTGTTTAAAGCTTTGGAGCTTGAAGATACTCAAAATATTCATTTTGTAAAAAGTGATTTAAGGCTTAATCTTATTAGTCATGAAGAGCTAATCATTTCTTTAAATCAAAAAGAAAAACAAAAAACAAGAAAAAAAGCTAGTTTGATTATAGATGAGCTTAAAAATGGGGATTATATAGTACACGAAGATTATGGGGTAGGTAAATTTTTAGGTCTTGAGATGATAGTGATAAGCGGAGCAAAAAAAGAGTTTGTTGCTATAGAGTATCAAAATTCTGATAAGCTTTTATTACCAGTGGAAAATCTTTATTTAATTGATAAATATTTGGGCGTGAGTGGATCTATTCCAAGTTTAGATAAACTAGGTAAAACAAGCTTTATTAAACTTAAAGAAAAATTAAAGACTAAACTTTTAGCCATAGCTTCTGAAATTGTTATTATGGCGGCTAAAAGATCTTTGGTGCAAGCAAAAAAAATTACAGTGGATTTAAATAGACAGACTGATTTTATAGCTAGTGCGGGTTTTATTTATACAAGCGATCAAGATAAAGCCTGTCATGAAATTTTGCAAGATTTTCAAAGTGGAAAAGTCATGGATAGGCTTTTAAGCGGTGATGTGGGTTTTGGAAAAACAGAAGTCGCTATGAATGCTATTTATCCAGTAGTTAAAAGTGGATTTTGCGCATTTTTATTTGCGCCTACGACTTTGCTTTCTCATCAGCATTATAAAACCTTAAAAAAGCGTTTTGATCCTTTTGATATAAAGGTTTTTAAACTGGATCGCTTTACAAGTAGTGCAGAAAAAAAACAAGTTTTACAAAATTTAAAAGAAAATAAAGCTTGTGTAGTTGTAGGAACTCATGCACTTTTAAGTGTAGAATGTGAAAATTTAGCCCTTGTTATTATTGATGAAGAGCATAAATTTGGAGTGAAGCAAAAAGAAAAGCTTAAAGAAATCACTCAAAATTCACATATTTTATCCATGTCAGCAACCCCTATACCAAGAAGCTTAAATCAAGCTTTAAGTTCTATAAAATCTTATAGTGTTTTGCAAACTCCACCAGAAGATAGAATGGATGTAAGAACTTTTGTCAAAGAAAATGATGACGCACTTTTAAAAGAAGCTATAGCAAGAGAGTTAAGACGTGGTGGGCAAATTTTTTATATTCATAATCATATTGCAAGTATAGAGCAATGTAAAAAGCATTTATTAGAACTTTTTTCTACTTTGCGTATTTTGATTTTACATTCTAAAATCGATGCCAAGATGCAAGAAGAAGAAATGTTGAAATTTGAAAACAAAGAATATGATTTGCTTTTAAGTACCTCTATCGTAGAAAGTGGGATTGATTTACCAAATGCAAATACTATCATAGTAGAAAAAAGCGATCGTTTTGGCATGGCTGATTTGCATCAATTGCGTGGGCGTGTAGGAAGAAGTGATAAGCAAGGTTATTGTTATTTTTTAATTGAAGATAAAAATGCTATCACAAAAGATGCTTTAAAGCGTCTAGTTTCCTTAGAAAGTAATTCTTTTTTAGGCGCAGGTTCTATTTTGGCTTATCATGATCTTGAAATTCGTGGCGGTGGAAATTTATTAGGCGTAGATCAAAGTGGACATATTGAGCAAATTGGATATAGTTTATATCTTAAAATGTTAGAAGATGAACTTAATGCTTTAAGTAAAAATGAAGTGGATCAAAAAGAAAATAAACTTGATTTAAAACTCAATGTTAATGCCTTTTTAAACAGCGAACTTATCAGCGAAGATCGCTTAAGATTAGAACTTTATAGAAGACTTAGCAAGTGTGAGCAAGTTCATGAGGTTTATGAGATCGAAGGTGAAATTGAAGATCGCTTTGGAAAACTTGACATTTATACTAAGCAATTTTTATCTTTGATTACTATTAAAATTTTAGCTTTAAATAAATTTAAAAGCATTAGTAACTATGAGCAAAATATTCAATTTACTGCTTTAAATGATGAAAAAGAACTCATCAAGGCAAAAAGCAAAGATGACGATGATATTTTAGAGGCAATTTTAACGCATTTAAGAAAGGCTTAAAATGGATTGGAATAAAACTTATGCAGCAATTTATAGAGCAAGAAAAGATTATTTAAAGCCTATTTTTGAAATCGATCCTATTGCTTTAAAAGATTTAGTAGGTATGGAAAGTCAAAAAAAAGCACTTTATGAAAATACTTTAAATTTCATTCAAGATAAGGGAGCAAATCACGCACTTTTATGGGGATCTAAGGGCACTGGAAAATCAAGTTTAATTAAAGCTATATTTAATGAATTTAAAGAACAGGGCTTAAGACTTGTCGAATTAAATAAAGAAGATTTATTTGCCTTAGCAGATATCATCGATGAAATCAGATTAGAAAATTTTAAATTCATACTTTTTTGTGATGATTTTTCTTTTGAAAAGGGAGATGATAGTTATAAATTTTTAAAACCTTTACTTGAGGGAAGCATAGAAAAAGCCCCAAATAATGTAATTATTTATGCGAGTTCAAATCGTAGGCATTTATTAAGTGAAAGCATTACTGATAATCTTGATACGCAAATCACACATACAGAACTTCATTTAAGCGATGCTGCTGAAGAAAGATTAAGTTTGAGTGATAGATTTGGTTTGTGGTTAAGTTTTTATCAGGGAAATTTAGAAGAGTATTTAAAGATGATAGATTTTTATTTTAAAGATTATTCTTGTGATAAAGAGCTTTTGCACGCTAAAGCTAAAGAATTTGCTACTCTAAGAGCAAGTAGAAGTGGTCGTACCGCAAAGCAATTTTATTTAGCTTTTAAGGAGAATTTTAAATGACTGGAGCACAAATTTTTACCAAGCTTTTAAATTTGGATTTAAATTATCATGATTTTGATTGGCTTGAAAATCAAGGATTGAGTGAATTTGAGCTTTTAATTTCTGTCGTTTTAACTCAAAATACAAATTGGAAAAATGTCTTAAAAGCTTTAGAAAATTTGAAAAAAGAAAATATTGCAAGCTTAGAACAAATCAATACTTTATCCAATTTAGAACTTGCAACTTTAATTAAGCCTAGCGGATTTTATAATACCAAAACTAAGCGTTTAAAAGGTTTGGTAGAAAGTATCATAAACACTTATGAAAATTTAGAAAATTTTAAAACAAATGCAAGCAGAGAATGGCTTTTAAATATCAAAGGTTTAGGTTTTGAAAGCGTTGATAGTATTTTAAACTATCTTTGCAAAAGAGAGATTTTGGTTGTAGATAATTATAGTTTGCGTTTGGCTTTTTACTTAGGTTATGAGTTTGAAAATTATGAAGAATTAAGAGAATTTTTTCAAAGTGACATAGAGAGTGAGCAAGAAAATTTGTATAAAATTTTAGGAAAAAAATGCGAACTTTACGAACTTTATCAAATTTTTCATGCTTTGATTGTAGCTTTTGCAAAACAGAGTTTTAAAGGACAAAAATTAAGCCCTAAGGGTGAAGAATGGATCAAAATTTTAAAGGAAGATTTATGAAAGCAAAAGGAAGTGAACTTATACCTGTTTTAACTATAGCAGGGAGTGATTGTAGTGGTGGAGCAGGGATACAAGCCGATCTTAAAACCTTTAGTGCACACAATCTTTTTGGTATGAGTGTGATTTTAAGTGTGGTAGCTGAAAATACCGCAAGGGTGATTTCTGTACACGATATACCTACTCAAAGCGTGGATGAACAAATGCTTGCCGTGTTTGAAGATATAGTGCCAAAGGCAACTAAAATCGGAATGATAGGTTCTTGTGAATTAATGAGCTGTGTAGCTAAAAATTTAAGCGAGTTTAAACCTCAAAATATAGTTATTGATCCTGTAATGTTTGCCAAAAATGGCCATGCTTTAATGCCGCAAGAAAATTGTGATTTTTTCAAACAAACTATAATAAAATTTGCAGACATTCTTACTCCTAATATTCCTGAAGCAGAGTTTTTATGTGGTTTTAAGATCGCTAATGAAGAGCAGATGATAAAAGCAGCTAAGCATTTATGCAGCTTGGGGACTAAGGCAGTTTTACTTAAAGGCGGACATAGTGAAGCAAATGCCAATGATGTGCTTTATAATGGAAAAGAAATTTATATTTTAAAAGGCGAACGCATAGAAACTAAAAATACTCACGGTACAGGTTGTACGCTTTCTTCGGCTATTGCTAGTAATTTAGCTAAAGGCAAGAATTTATTTCACGCTGTTAGTGAAGCTAAAGAGTATGTAAGAAATGCGATTTATTATTCACTTAATCTTGGAAAAGGTTGTGGTCCTACAAATCATTTTTTCAAGTTTCTAGATGAAAAATAAATTAGATCTTAGCCTTTATTTGGTTGCTACTAAGGGAAATAAAAGCGAGGAGTGTTTTTTAAATACTTTAGAAAATGCTATAAAAGGCGGAGTAAGTATCATACAACTTCGTGAAAAAGAGCTTAATGCAAGAGAATTTTATAAACTAGGCTTAAAGGTGCAAAAACTTTGCAAGTCTTATAAAATACCTTTTTTGATTAACGATAGGGTGGATATAGCTTTAGCCTTAGATGCTGATGGGGTGCATTTAGGACAGGAAGATTTAGAAGCAAAATTAGCTAGAAAGCTTTTAGGAGATGAAAAAATCATAGGCTTAAGTCTTAAAAAGTTAGAACAACTTGAGTTTATACAAGGAGTAAATTATCTAGGTTGTGGAGCTATTAAGGCAACGCCTACTAAAGAAAGTTCGCTTTTAAGCCTTGAGCTTTTAAGTCAAATTTGTGATAAAAGCCCTATAGGGGTTGTAGCCATAGGTGGGATTGACAAAGAAGCACTTGTTGAGTTAAAGGGTATAAATTTAAGCGGTGTGGCTGTGGTTAGGGCGATCATGGATGCTAAAGATGCTTTTTTGGCAGCTAAAGAGCTAAAGCGTAAAATCTATGAAAATTTATCTCTTAAATGAAACTCCTTTTGAAGGGGTGGAAAATCTTATTTTAAATGAGATTGTTTTTTATGATTTTAGTGTGGATTTGAGTTTGTATGATGCTTTAATCTGCACTTCAAAAAATGCTTTAAAAGCTTTACAACATGCAAAAATCACTTTAAATTTCAAACTCAATTTATACGCTGTGGGACAAAGTACAGCTCAATACGCTAAAAATTTAGGTTTTAAAAAGATTAAAATTCCATCAAAGGCTTATGGAAAAGATCTTTTTCTTGAATGTAAAGAGGAGTTAAAAATGCAAAAATGTTTGTATTTAAGGGCTAAAAATATTGTTTCAACTTTAAATTTGGATCTTAAAAATGTAGGTGTGGATTTAGATGAAATGATTGTTTATGAAAATGTTTTTAAAAAAGGCGACAAAAAGCTTATCTATCCTGCTATTTTTATATTCACCTCTCCTTTAAGTGTAGAAAATTTTTTAAAATTTTATAGCTTAAAAGAAGAAGATAAGGTTGTAGTTATAGGGCAAAGCACAGCAAAGAAGCTTTTAAATTTTAAAAATCTTTATATATGCGAAAATCAAAGTCTTTTAGACTGTGTTAAGCTCGCTAAGACTTTGGTTTAATTTTTTAAATTCCAAAAATTTTCTTTGGGATAAATAATAATGCTTTTTGTGAGTAAAATTTCATCATTGACGTTTTTATCACGATTTAAAGCAATACTAATGTGGGCTATAATAACACCATCTTTGCTTAAATTTGCATCGGGATTGAAGTTGGAAAATTTAAAATTAACACATTGTGCAATAGGATAAAAATATTTTATTTTAATCAAAGCTTTTGTGTAATTAAAATATATATTGTCTAAACATTCTTTATTTTCTTGCTTTGCTTGATATAAAAAATATTTAGAAAATTGTGTTGCATTGTGACTTAAAATTTGAGCTTGAAGGTAGTAATAACTATCTTGGATTATTTTTGGAGTATAGCTGGATATGTTTAAGGTCAAGCTCATCCATAGACTTATTAGTAGTATTAAAAAAATTGTCCAAATTAAAACATAAGCTTTTTTCACAGTAAAATTCTTTTTTCAAGGCAATGTTTTGTTTGTCTTTTTAGGCAAATTTTTAATTTATTGTTTTGCAGGTTAAATGAGCTTATGTTTTTAGAAATTAATCCTTGTTGGTTTAATTGTTCATTAAATTTTGGCTTTATTTCATATATAAGTTCTTCATTTTGCAATTTGATAACTAATTGAGCTTGCAAAGGAATAAAACTACCTGTAAAATTTGCAGATATACCATTTTCCAAGATAGATATTTTTTCAATCTTATTAATTTTATAAGCATAGCTAATATGTTCATTGTCGTTATATAAATCTTTTCTATTTTGGAGTTGTGTTTTAAAATCAGAATGAGGTGAATAAAGTGTATGATTATTTTCTAAAATAAGAGCAGAATTAATAAGATAAAGTTTATTATCTTTTAGGCTAATTAACTCATCTTTTAAAAGACATTTTAATGTATTCTGTGAAAATGTAATATTAATACAATTTTGTATTAATTTTTCTATTTTAAGCAAGTTTAAATGTGCTTGAGTGATAAGATTGTTTGTATGTAAAGCAGTAAAATTTAAATGATAAAAATCCATTAAAGGTTTTGAAAGTAAGCTAGTTATAAAAGTAAAAAGTATTAGTGATATTATAAGTTCAAAAAGTGTAAAAGCTTTGCTCATTCTTTAAAATAAACGCTATAATTTTGATCTTGAAAGTATAATTTTTGAAATTGAAATATACCATCATTAACAAACTGTTCTTGTAAAACTATAGGTTTTAAGGCTGAAGTTTGAAGTATGATGGTTTTAAAAATAGGCTTTTCATATAATTCTTCTTGAAGTTTATAGAGTCTTTCAAAAATATTTAAATTTTCATAGTTTTTGTAAAGTTGAATATAGTAATAAAAAATGCCAATGAAAATTAAAGATATGATCGTTATAGCACTAATGCTTTCTATAAGTATGAAAGCCTTTTTCATTTAGCGCTGCTAGCATTTATGGCTTCAAAAAAACTTCCGCGAATTCCTTTTTGTTCGAGTATTTTTATGCCTTTTACTGTAACTCCGCCAGGGGAGCAAATATTTTCTTTGATAATAGCTGGATGTTCATGTTCTAGTAAAGCACTAGAGCTTTTAAATAAAGAGCGCGTAAGATTGAGACTAAGTTCTTTTGACAAACCTTCATAAACTCCAGCATTAGCAATGCTTTCTGCTATAAGTGCTAAAAAAGCAGGAGCGCAGCCGCTAATCGCCATAGCTGCATTCATTTGTATTTCATTATCTAATTTATAAGCCGAGCCAAAAGTTTTTAAAATGTCTAAAATTTCATTTTCGAAATGAGAGTTTTTAAGTATATATGGTGTGGTTGAAGCCTTGTATTTAGCTGCTGTATTGGGTATTATTCTAACATAATTTTGAGCTTTGATGGTTTGTAGTTTTTCAAAATCAACATTGGCTAAAACAGAGATTAAGATACGTGCTTGTCCTTTTAGCATTTGAGCAATATTTTCTAAAGCATAAGGTTTAAATGCTAAAATAACATCTTTACCTTCTATGTTAAAATCTTTGTAAAGTAAGGTTTTAAAGCCTTCTTTGGTGAGGGCTTGAAGTTTTTCTATACTTCTTCCTACTATACAAATTTCATAATCATCTTTTAACCCATAGGCTAAGGCTGTTGCCATAGATCCATTTGCAAGTATATAGAGCATTATTTTTTAATATAATTAGCAATTTGATCAGCTTGAAAAAAGTCGGGATAATTAACTGTATCTAGTATCACTTGTACCATAGTATTATTATCAAGATTAATGACTACTGGAGCTAGAAAATTCACTGTCGATTCTTCAATGCTTTTTGCTATGGCTACTATATTAAAAATTTTCATATTAGATTCAGGTGTTAAAGAAAGAAGCTCTTGATAATAAGTTGGTATATCAAATTCATAATCAGGTCTAATCAAATAAGGATTAATTAAAACAAAAGAAAAGTCTTTACCATCAAGACTTTTAAGTCTTACAAATACTTCATCGATAGTTGAAAATTCCATATTTTTGGTTTCTTCAAAACCTAAGATAGGGCATTTAACAGCTAGGGTCATGTTTTCTCCTCAAGTTATAATGTTTAATATTTTAACATAAAATAAGCAATAATCATTCCAAAATTTTAAATTATTTAATTAATTTTATTATAATTTTAGAAGAACATAATTATAAAATCGTTAAAATATATATTTTTGAGAATATAAATCAAGGTGAAGTATGAAAAAAGGTATTTTTTTATTGGTTTTTTTAAGTGTTTTTTTTAGTGCGTGTAGTACGAAAAATGATGAAGGTTTATACAATCTTAGTGCTAGTGAGTGGTATAAGCAAATTATTAAAGATTTGCAGGACAAGGATTTGGAAAAAGCTGATGATCATTATAATGGTATGGCAAGTGAGCATGTTGCCGATCCTTTATTAGAAACTACTTTAATTATTTTAGCACAAGCTCATATGGATGAAGAGGAATATAAGTTAGCTGAATTTTATTTAGATGAATATAATAAAAAATTTGGAAATTCACGCAATGCTGATTATATTCGTTATCTTAAAATTAAGGCAAAATTTGATGCATTTGCAGTGCCAAATCGTAATCAGGCTTTAATGCTTGAAAGCCAAAAAGAAATAGATACTTTTTTGAAAGATTATCCTTATACAGAATATGAACCTTTGGTTCAAACAATGCTTACAAAATTTAATTTAGCGGTTTTTTATCTTAATAGTACTATAGAAAATCTATACCAGCGCATAGGGCATGATGAAAGTGCACAAATTTATAAACAAAGACTTCAAGAAAGTGAATTTTATCAGCAAAGTATTATCAAACCTGAGCTTCCTTGGTATAGAAGTATATTTGAAAGATTTTAATAAACAAGGAAAATAAATGCAGATTGAAGAGATACAAAATTATCCAGCAAATTTACCAGTATTGGTTGAAGATGAATTATTTTTATATCCTTTTATGATAACTCCTATTTTTATTAACGATTCATCCAATATGAAAGCTTTAGATCTTGCGATTAAAAATGATAGCATGCTTTTTGTTGCACCTTCAAAGTTGGAAAATGGAAGAAATTTTGATGAAATTTATAATTGCGGAGTGATTGGGACTATCATGCGAAAAGTTCCTTTGCCTGATGGAAGAGTGAAAATACTTTTTCAAGGATATGCCAAGGGTAAAATTATAGAGCAAATTTCTAATAAACCTTTAGAAGCCAAGATAGAACTTATAAAAGAAGACTTTTTAGAAGGAACTAAAAAAGAAGCACTTCTTGAAGTTTTAAAAGAGAAAGTAAAAAATTTGGCAAATATTAGTCATTATTTTTCTCCAGATCTTTTAAGAACAATTGAAGAAGGTTTTGATGCATCTAGGATTTGCGATTTGATTTTAAATACTGTGCGTATTAAAAAACAAGTTGCTTATGAGTTTTTTGTTTTAACAGATCTTGAACAAAAATTAGTAAAATTAATAGATTTAATTGCTCAAGAAATAGAAGCTAATAAAATTCAAAAAGAAATTAAAAATAAAGTACATTCTCGTATTGATAAGGTAAATAAAGAATATTTTTTAAAAGAACAATTAAGACAAATTCAAAAAGAGCTTGGTTCTGATACGCAAAAAGAAGATGAGGTTAGAGAGTATCAAAAGCGTCTGGAGTTAAAGAAGAAATTTATGCACGAAGACGCTTATAAAGAAATCAAAAAACAAATTGAAAAATTCGAACGCATTCATCAAGATAATTCCGAAGCATCGATGATTCAAACTTACATAGAAACAGCATTAGATGTTCCTTTTGAAAAAATTTCTAAGAAAAAACTTGATATTAAGGAAGTTTCAAAACAGCTCAACCATGATCATTATGCATTAAATAAACCAAAAGAACGCATAGAAGAATATTTTGCAGTTAGGGAGCTTTTAGAAAAAAGAAAAATAGCAGAAAAAGATGGTGCTAAAGTTATACTTTGTCTTTATGGGCCTCCTGGCGTGGGTAAAACTTCACTGGCAAATTCTGTTTCAAAAGCTTTAAAAAGAGAGCTTATTCGTATAGCCTTAGGTGGACTTGAAGATGTTAATGAGCTGCGTGGTCATCGTAGAACTTACATAGGCGCTATGCCTGGACGTATTACTCAAGGACTCATAGAGGCAAAACAAATTAATCCTGTAATTGTATTGGATGAAATTGATAAATTAAATCGCAGTTTTAGAGGCGATCCAAGTGCGGTGCTTTTAGAAATTTTAGATCCAGAGCAAAATTCTAAATTTAGGGATTATTATTTAAATTTTAATATTGATTTAAGTAAAGTCATTTTTATAGCAACGGCAAATGATATTAGCAATATTCCTGCACCTTTAAGAGATAGAATGGAATTTATAGAACTTAGCTCTTATACTCCAAGTGAAAAATTTCATATAATGAAAAAATATTTAATTCCAGATGAGCTTAAAAAACATGGCTTAAAATCCAATGAATTATTTATTGATGATGAAACTATAGAGCTAATCATTAGCGATTATACTCGTGAATCAGGAGTTAGAAATTTGCGTCGCAAAGTGGCAGAGTTGTGTCGTAAGAGTGCTAAAAAACTACTTTTAGAAAATATTAAAAAAGTCATTATTAATACAAAAAATTTGAATGAATTTTTAGATAAAAAAGTTTTTGAAATAGAAAAAAATAATGGAGAAAATCAAGTAGGTCAGGTCAATGGTTTGGCTTGGACAAGCGTAGGTGGAGATGTTTTAAAAGTAGAGGCTGTAAAAATTAAAGGTAAAGGAGAATTAACGCTCACAGGAAGTTTGGGTGATGTAATGAAAGAATCAGCTAGAATTGCTTTTAGCATGATAAAAGTTTTAATCGATGAAGGAAAAATAAAAATACCTAAAAAAATAATTATTGATCCTAAAGTTAATGTTTATGATAGTTATAATATTCATATACATGTGCCAGATGGAGCTACTCCAAAAGATGGCCCAAGTGCAGGTATTACGATAAGCACAGCTATTGCTTCTATTTTTAGTGATAAAAAGGTTAAAGCAGATGTTGCAATGACGGGTGAAATAGATTTAAAAGGAAAAGTTTTACCAATAGGCGGATTAAAAGAAAAATTAATTGCAGCTTATAAAGCAGATATAAAAACAGCTTTAATTCCAAGAAAAAATTACGAAAGAGATTTAAAAGATATTCCTAGTGAGGTTAGAGACAATATGGAAATCATTGCTGTTGATACTTTCAGTGATGTTTTAGAATATACTTTGGTTTAACTTTATTTTGAGAATAAATGTATAAGAAAGCAAACTTTTTACAAGTTTGCTTTAAAAGATTATAGTCCTTCAAAAGGATTATTGATTACTTCTTTTCTATCCACTATATAAGGGATAAGAGCTACATGTCTTGCACGTTTGATTGCAACTTCTACCATTTCTTGGTATTTTTTGCTTGTGCCTGTTAAACGGCGTGGCATGATTTTAAATCTTTCAGATAAAGCATGTTTTAACATTGCTGTATCTTTATAATCAATAAATTCAACTTTTGCTTCAGTGTATTTGCAATATTTGCGAGAGTATTTTCTTTTTTCTGCCATAGTTTATCCTTTAAAATGGTAAATTAGTATCATCGCTATCATAAGCATCGATATCAATTTCTTTTAATTTTTCTTCGTGTTGTGGGTTTTGGTTTCTTTGTGGAGCAGGGTTTGCTT
The DNA here is from genome assembly GCF_012889985.1 of Campylobacter sp. CFSAN093259. Taxonomy (NCBI): domain Bacteria; kingdom Pseudomonadati; phylum Campylobacterota; class Epsilonproteobacteria; order Campylobacterales; family Campylobacteraceae; genus Campylobacter; species Campylobacter sp. CFSAN093259. Next base: position 1,046,173 of record NZ_CP040617.1, on the reverse strand, counting down.
TTGCTTTATTAAAATTTTGATTTTCACTCATATAAGGATCATAGCTTTGATTTTCATAGTTTCCACTATAATTGTTGTTTGAAAAGCTATTATTGCCAAAACCGCCTTGTTGTGGAACATTGGAATTGCCAAGCATTTCCATATTTTCAACTTGAATGCTATGTTTAGAGCGATTTTGTCCATTTTGATCACTCCATTGTTCAAATCTCAAACGTCCTTCTATGAGTACTTTTGAACCTTTTGCAAGGTATTGGTTTGCAACTTCTGCGGTGCGACCATAAAAGCTTATATCAATAAAGCAAGTTTCTTCTCTTTTTTCTCCATTTGCGGTAAATCTTCTTGTTACTGCTATAGCGGAAGCTCCAATAGCACTACCGCTTTGTGCATAACGCATTTCTATATCACGTGTAAGATTTCCAACCAAAACAACTTTGTTAAACATCTTTTTCCTTATTAAATTTCAGGAGCATCTAAAGGTTTAATTTCTTTTTTAGATTGCTTAATCCCGTGGCTTAGTTTTTCCCAAGCTGCAATTTCTTTTTTATTTTCATATTTTACGATTAAAAATCTTATTACTTCTTCAGTGATTCTTAACACCCTTTCAAGCTCAGCGATCAAGTTTGTAGGAGCTTTGAAATAAATCACAAAATAAGTTCCTCTTTCGTATTTTTTGATTTTATACGCTAATTTTCTAGTACCCATTGGAACAACAGTTTCAATTTCTGCACTATTTTTGGTTAGGACTTCTTTAACGAATTCCAACTTCGCATTCACTTCCTCTTCAGTAAGTGTTGGTTTTAAGATAAATAAAACCTCATAATGTTTCATCTTTTCTCCTTATGGATATTAAAGCCCATTTTTATGAGCAAGGATTTTGCATAAAGCAAGACTAGATTATATCAAAATATACTTAATTAGTCTTGAATACTTAAGGTTTTATCTAAATTTGTTTTGATTTCTTCAAGCATAGCAAAACGTTTTTTATACATGGAGCGTTTTTGCGAAGGGATTTCTTCTAGGTTTTTTTGAGAGTGGTGGAGTTTATAGTATTTGTGTTTATTGATTTTTATTAATTCTCCACCATTTTCTAGCCAAATTTTTTGATAATCTACAAAATAGCCTTTTTCTTTTCCTTTTTGAGAACGGATTTGATTTTTTTCATGTACACCTAAAGTAGTTTGAAGTTTTAAAATTTCACAAAGCATCTTAGAGCATTCTATAAGTAAAGCAACAGGGCGCAAACCATGACATTTTTTAGTTAAAATTTTATTAATTTCTAAAATATTAAAATCTTTGTATTTATGTCCTTGTATACAAGAAAGTAGAAGATTGTTTTCTAAAGTAAAGCAAAAATTACATTGTAAGATTGTGTATTTTTTAAATTTTAAAGAAAAAGCCCAAAAACCTTCTTCGCAAACATTATAGTTATATCCTAAAAAAAGCTCAAAATCTTCATCAAAAGAAAAAATTATTTGTTCCTCGGGAAGGAATTTAAAACAAGCGAGTCCCTTATCAACATCATAAATAAGTGTTTTAACACGTTCATTTGCTTTAAAACTTTTATCGCAAAATCTTCTTGTAGCATTGTAACAAGCATAGGGTCTTTGAGAGAAAAAGTCTTTTAAATGTTTATTTTTTTCTTTATTAAGCGTTTTTTCTAGAAGTCTTACTTGAGGAAAATATAAAATTTTTCTTGCTTGAAAACGCAAATAGCGCCAAAAGATTATACTTTTTCTTCTATCAGTAAAATTTGGAATAGGGTAGGAAAATTTTTTATTCACCTATAATCCTTGATATATCATTATAAGTTGCAAAGAGCATTAAACTTAAAAGTATTGCCATGCCTGTATAGCTTAAATATTCAAAAGTACGCTGTGGAACTTTGCGTCTAAAAATCATTTCATAAAGATTAAAAAGTATATGTCCTCCATCAAGCATAGGAATAGGTAAAAGATTTAAAATGCCTAAATTTATAGAAATTAAAGCAGTGATAAATAAAAGCAAAGTAAAGCTATTTTGTGCAGCCTTTGAGGTAATTTCAGTCATGGTGATAATACCGCCTAAATTTTTTGCTTCAACTTCACCACTTATGAGTTTTACAATACCCTTGATGATGAGTGTAGAAGCTTGAAAACTTTCTTGTGCGGCATATTTAAAACTTTCTAAACCTTGGTGTTTTACAAGAGTGCTTGTCCCATTTGGACTGACTCCAAGTTGAGGTTTTTCAACGATTTGTCCAAAGTCATTGTATCCTTGTCCTATTTTTGGAGTTAAAATAAATTCTAAATTTTTTCCTTCTCTATTGATTAATATTTTCAAAGGATCTAAACTTAAATGCTTTGAAATTTCATCAAAGGTTTGAATTCTTATACCGTTAATTTCTAAGATAGTATCATTTTTTTGAAGTCCTATTTCTTGTGCAGCAGAGTTTGGCGCTATGTTTCCTATTTGCGGAGCAAGTTTGTTTAGACCTAAATTTCCTATGATAATATAAAGAAAAAAAGCTAAAATTAGATTAAAAAATGGTCCAGCAAAAAGAATATAAATCTTTTTTAAAGGACTTAAAATGCTATAGCTATCTTTGTCTAGATTTTCAAAACCAGGACGCATATCATCTTGTCCTTTAAGTTTAACATATCCTCCAAGTGGTAAAGTGCTTAAGCGATAGTTTGTGCCTTTAAATTCACGCTCTATAAGACTTTTTCCAAATCCTATACTAAAAACTTCAACTTTTACACCCAAAGATCTTGCAGCCAAAAAATGTCCTAATTCGTGAAAGAAAATTAAAAATGAGATGACTAAAACAGTTGCTAAAAATTCAATAGAATAAAATTTAATTCCCAAAATCAAAATAACAATTAAAAATAATAAAGATCTCATTTTTCTCCTTTTTTTTGAGCTTTTATATAAGTATAGATGTATTCAAATCCAGAATAAAGAGTTAAAATCAAAGCTATGTAAAGTAGAATTTCACCGCCTATCCACTCCATGATTAAAAATCCTATCGCAGTCATTTGAAAAGCGGTTTTAAGTTTGCCTGCAAAAGAAGCATTGACATTTAAATTTTCGCTAATCATTACAACTCTAAAACCTGTGATAAAAAATTCCCTTACTAATATAATATAAATTACCCATTCATTAGCTTTTCCTGTAAGTAAAAGCCCTAAAAAAGCTGCTAAAACAAGCATTTTATCGGCTAATGGATCTAAGATTCCACCAAGTTTTGTAGTTTGTTTCCAAGTTCTTGCGATGTATCCATCAAAAAAATCACTTAAAGCTGCTAATGAAAAAGTTAAAGCAGCAAAATAGTTAATCCAACTTTGATGAATATTTTCAAAATGATGAATTAATAAAAAAAATAGCAAAGGCGCTAAAACCATTCTAAAAATCGCCAAGATATTGGGTAAATTCATAACAAGCCTTGTGAAATTAAATGTAAAATTATAATCAAAATTGTATAAAATTTAAGCAAAGACTTAGTAAAAATACAAAAAAGAATCAGTTTATTTTTATTTAAATTTTGCTTTTAAGCAAAATTTAAATAAATTTTACAACTTCATCAAAACTAAAACGATTTTTTTGAGGATTTTTTTCATCGTTGCAATATCCTAAAGCCACCACCAAACTTGATCTTTCTTTTTGAATATCAAGTGATAAATAAGAATTAAGCTTTTGTTTATCAAAACCACCTATAGTGCAGCTTGCTATATTTAAAGCATTAGCACTGTAAAGTATGCTAGCTAGAGCTATATGAGCTTGTTCTCTTGCATAAGATATTTTTTCTTCTTGATTTAGAGATTTTAAAAAAGGCATATAAGCATCTAAGCGTTTTTGAATTTCTGTTTCACTCATATCTCTTTTTCTAAGTTTTTCTTCAAAATAATCCAAAAAATCAAGTCTTGAAATGATGATAATTAACGCAGCGCAATCTTTTACATGTTTTTGCTGGTTGCAAATTTTAGAAAGTTCTTCTTTTCTTTTCTCATCTTGCACTACTATAAATTTCCAAGGTTCTAGTCCTAGGGAGCTTGGGCTTAATCTTGCTATTTCTAAAATAGAATTTAAATCCTCTTTTTTGAGTTTTTCATTTTTAAAATTTCTACAAGAATATCTTGTGCTAAAAATTTCAAGTTCTTTTTTCATTATTTTTCCTTGTAAAATTCGACGACTTCATTAAAATTTAAGCGTTGAGTAGAATATTTTGGTTCATGGGCTTTATATCCTAAGGATAAAATTACAGCAGTTTCAAAAGGATAAGTTAAATTAAGAAAATCATCAACTTTAACTTTTTCAAAGCCACCTATCATACAAGAATCAATACCTAAGCTCATTGCAGCTAGTGACATTTGCATCATAGCAAGATAGCATTGAAGTTGTGCATAATGATAGAGTTCATTATCATTCATTGCATTGGTTTTATGAGTATAAATTTCTAAAATTTTTTGAAAATTTTCTTCGCTAGAACCTGAGAAACGACGCACTTGTTTTTGTGCAAATTCATCTTTGCTTTGAAGATCTTTTCTTGCTAGAAAAATAATATTATGACTCGCACTTGCTACGTTTTGTTGATTGTAACATAGAGTTGAGAGCTTAAGATTATGTTCTTTTTGTTCTAATACTACAAATTTCCAAGGCTCAAATCCATGCGAGCTTGGGGCTAAGACTCCGCTTTCTAAGATAAAATGCAAATCCTTTTCATTGATTTTTTTATCATTAAAAAAGTTTACAAGCTCTGCGTTTTGAAATTAGTTCTTTAAAATTCATTTTATTCCTTAAAATCAAAAATAATAATATTAATTATAAAATGCAAAGCTTAATCAAAAAATATTATAGTTTGATATTTTTCTTAAAAACAAAACCAGATTTTTCAAAACCCATTTTTTGGATATAAAATTCATGAGCTTGTGTTCTAAAAAAACTTGAACTTAGTTCTAATTCTTCATATCCTTGATTTTTTACCCAAATTTGGATTTTTTTCAAAAAAGCTTGACCTATACCTTTTCCTCTTAAAGTTTCATCTACGACAAAATCACAAATATAAAGACAATGATTATGATAAAGTACATTAAAGGGCATGACTCCACAAGCTGCTTTGTAGCTTCCCTCATTTTCATAGGCAAAAAGTTTATAATGTTGAGTTTGTGTAGCAAGTTGGAATTTATCTAAAAAATCTTTCAAAGATAGGTTATTTCTTAATTGTTTTATCAAGGGATAAATTTTTTCCAAGTCTTCTTTTAGCTTAATTTCTTTCATTTTTAAATCCCTTAAATTTCAAAAATCTCAGGTTTTAATTTTAAAAGTAGGCAAAAAGTTGCCAAAACAGCTTGTTCTTGCATAAATTCACGATCTCCATCTAAATAAAGCGTTTCTTGGATAAAAGTTCCATCTCTAAACATTGCACCTATATAAATAGTGCCTGATTTTACCAACCCTTCATCTTGCTCTCCCGTAACACCGCTAATAGCTAGTGCAAAATCAGGTTTTGCGGTCTTAAAGATACCTTTAAGCATAAAATACACACAACGCTCGCTGTATTCGCCTTGATTTTCTAAAATGCTTTCGCTAATTCCAAGCCATTCGTGTTTGATGCGGTTGGAATAACTTATAATAGATCCTTCAAAAATTTCACTTACACCTGAAATTTTGGTTAAGGTGCTTGCACAAAGTCCACCTGTGCAACTTTCAGCAAAAGAAATTTTTAATTTTTTTTCTAAAAGTTTAGAGCTTATAAAATGTATAGGATCTTTACCTAAAAATACCTTTTGTCCAAAAAGATTTTTTACGCTATTTAAAAAACCATCAAGTTTTCCAAAATTAGCGCAAGTGGCCTTAATAAGCACAAGATTATCTAAAAACTTGGTTGATTTTATACTTATCTCATAAGATTTTGTTAGGGTTTGCAGTAGTAATATAGCGCTTTCATCATCCATGCCAAAAATGCAAAAATATGCAAAATTTAATTTTATATGCCCAAGAAGATCAGGTAATTTTTCGCTTGGATTTATTTTAACGACATTAATTTTTGAATTTGAAAAATTACATACAAAGCTATTTTTACTAAATTCTGCTTTATCTGGAACCAAGGTATCATCTTTTAAGATAAGATTATCATCATTTAAAGTTGCTAAAATTTTAGCAACAGTCGCATAATGCAAAGGGCTTGTAAATAAAGTGATAAAATCATACTGATTTAAGAGATTTTCAAGCAAAAAGGGTAAATCTTTATCGGTTTTATTTTGTATGCGAATTTCGTTAATTTCTTTAAATTTTTCTTCATAAGTTCTATAAATATAATTTTTGAATTTTTCGTTTATAGTAAGCTCATCTCCTATAAGATAAAGCAAATGTTTCATAAATTTTCCTTTTTTTCTTATAATTATAGCCAAAAACAAAGTAGAAATTAAAGCTAATTTGAGTAGAATTTAAGATTATTAAAAATTAGGTGGAAAAAATGGACTACAAAGAAACTCTACTTTTGCCCAGCACTACTTTTGCTATGCGGGCGAATTTAGCGGAACTTGAACCGCAAAGATTTAAAAAATGGTTTGAGCAAAATTATGCTTATGAAAAAATGAAAGAAAATCGCAAAAATGCGAAAAAAGGTTTTACCTTGCACGATGGCCCCCCTTATGCTAACGGACATATTCATATAGGACATGCTTTAAATAAAATTTTAAAAGAAACTATTATCAAAACGCATTATTTTAAAGGTGAGAGTGTGCGTTTTACTCCAGGGTGGGATTGTCATGGTTTACCTATAGAACAACAAGTAGAAGTAAAGCTTGGAGAAAAGAAAAAAAGCTTAAGCAAGAAAGAAATTCGTGAGTTTTGCAGACAACATGCGAGTGAATTTGTAGATATCCAAAGAGAAGAATTTAAAAATTTAGGCATTATTGCGGATTGGGATAAGCCTTATTTGACTATGAAATTTGAGTTTGAAGCAGCGATTTATAGAACTTTATGTGAGATTGCTAAAAAAGGCTTACTTTGTGAGCGTTCTAAACCTGTTTTTTGGAGTTGGGCGGCAAAGTCAGCTTTAGCGGAAGCTGAAGTAGAGTATCAAGATAAAGAAGATTATTCTATCTTTGTGGCTTTTGATTTAGATGTAAAAGCTTGCGAAAAATTAGGCGTTTCAAAAGCAAGCGCAGTGATATGGACAACTACGCCTTGGACTTTGGTGGCTAATCAAGCTATAGCCTTAAATCCTAACGAAAATTATGTGATCACTAAAGAAGGTTTGATTTTTGCAAGTGCTTTGCTTAAAAGCATGGTAGAAAAAGGACTTACAAGTGGAGAAATTCAAAAAGAATTAAACGCAAAAGAATTTGAAAAACTTGAAGCTATCAATCCTTTAAATGGAAGAAAATCTGTTTTAATTATGGGCGAGCATGTATTGATGGATGGTGGAAGTGGACTTGTACATACTGCACCAGGACATGGCGAAGATGATTACTATGCTTGTTTGAAATACGGTATTGAAGTTTTAATGCCTGTTGATGATAGTGGATGTTATGATGAAACTTTAAGAGCTAAAGGGCTTTTGCCTTCTCATTTGCTTGAAGAGTTTATAGGTCTTCATATTTTTAAGGCCAATGAAAAAATTTTAGAACTTTTAGGCGAAAAACTTTTACATTCTTCTAAATTTATACACTCTTATCCATTTTGTTGGAGAACGCATAAGCCTGTGATTTATAGAGCTACTAAACAATGGTTTATTTTAATGGATGAACCAAAACTTCAAGGAAAAACTTTAAGAGAGTGTGCAAAAGAACAACTTTTAAAAACAACCTTTTATCCGCAAAGTGGGGTAAAAAGAATAGGTTCTATGGTGGAAAATCGCCCAGATTGGTGTATTTCAAGACAAAGGGACTGGGGAACGCCTATAGCCTTTTTTAGAGATAAAAACACTAAAGAAGTGATTTTTGATGATGAACTTTTTGACTTTGTAGCAGCTATTTTTGAAAAACACGGTGCTGATGCGTGGTGGGAGTTTGAAATCAAAGATTTAATTCCTACAAATTCAAAATACAAAGCTGAAAATTTAGAAAAAGTATATGATATTTTAGATGTTTGGTTTGATAGCGGAAGTACTTTTAATGCAGTTTTAAATAGCGGACTTTATGACGCAGGAGAAAAAAGAGCAAGTATGTATTTAGAAGGAAGCGATCAGCATCGGGGTTGGTTTCAAAGCTCTTTGCTTGTAGGTACAGCGATCAATGAAAGCGCACCTTATGAAAGCATTTTAACTCATGGTTTTACCACCGATGAAAAAGGGCAAAAAATGTCTAAATCTAAAGGCAACGTGATCGCTCCTGAATATGTAGCAAAAACCTATGGAGTTGAAATTTTAAGACTTTGGATACTTTTAAGTGATTATTCAAGTGATTTAAAAATTTCAGACAATATCTTAAAACAAGTGGGCGAACAATACCGCAAAATAAGAAACACTATAAGATTTTTACTTGCCAATACAAATGACTTAAAAGATTTAGAAGTTAAAGAATTTAGTTTTATTGATAAATGGATATTAAGCCGTGCAACTAAAGTTTTTAAAGCAAGTAAAGAAGCATTTTTTGCTTATGAATTTGCTAAAGGTTTTAGTTTGCTTTTAAATTTCTTAAGTGCGGATTTAAGTGGGATTTATCTTGATATCAGTAAAGATAGGCTTTATTGTGATAGCGAAAATGCTCAAAGAAGAAAATCTGCTCAAGTGGCTATGGCTTTGATAGCAAAAGAGCTTTTAAATTTACTTGCTCCAAATTTAAGCTATAGTGTAGATGAGGCTTTAGAACATGCTAATGTTTTAATCAAAGGCGATGCAAAAGATGTATTTGATCTAAGTTTAACTCAGGATTTTGATTATGATTTTGGTATAGATGATACATTTTTAATGAGTGCTAGAGAGAAATTTTTTGAACAAATTGATATACTTAAAAAAGATAAAATCATTAAATCTACTTTGGAATTAAATTTAAACATCAGTTTTAATAAATTCCCAAATGAGGAATTAGCCGATTGGTTTATGGTAAGTCAAATCAGCAATGAAAATGAAGAAATTTTGGCTGAATTTGAAGTAGAGAATGAGAAATTTAAAATCACCAAAGCTTCACTTTGTAAATGCCCAAGATGTTGGAAACTTCAAAGTAAAGATGAAGAAACACCTTGTTTAAGATGTGAAGAAGTTTTAAAAGGGATTCAATGCTAGAAAATCCTATTCCAAATAGCATTATCATCACAACTATAGCGGTGGTTTTGGCTTTTAGTGCTTTAGCAGTATTTTTGATCAAAAAAACAAAGGAAAATAAATGATAACTTTAAAAGAAGCTTTAAAATACTCCAAAGAAGAACTTGAAAATTTAAAAAAAGAACTCAATGAAAAAGCAAAAAAAGAAAAAAAAATAGGTGCTTATATCGAACAATTTTTAGATAAAGACTTAAGTGTTTCAGGTGAAGGTGTGCCTGTAGCTATAAAAGATAATATCAGTGTAAAGGGCTGGGAGCTTACTAGTGCGAGTAAGATTTTACAAGGTTATATCGCTCCTTATGATGCAAGTGCGATTGTTAATTTAAAAGCTAATGGTTTTTCTCCTTTTGGGCGTTGCAATATGGATGAATTTGCTATGGGAAGTTCAACAGCGAGTTCTTATTATGGCAAAACTTTAAATCCTTTAAATTTTGAGCGTGTGCCAGGTGGTTCAAGTGGTGGAAGTGCTGCTGCGGTAGCGGGTGGCTTGGCTTTGGCAAGTTTGGGTTCTGATACAGGAGGATCTGTACGTCAGCCTGCAGCTTTTTGTGGTTGTGTAGGATTTAAACCGAGTTATGGAAGAGTGAGTCGCTATGGTTTGGCTTCTTATTCTTCAAGTTTGGATCAAATTGGGGTTTTAACGCAAAATGTAGAAGATGCGGCAATTTTATATGATGCGATCGCAGGATATGACAAAATGGATAGCACGAGTGCAAATATCGAGTTTATCAAAACCGCTCCAAATTTAAATGCAAATAAAAAATTAAAAATTGCAGTGATTGAAAATTATGTCAATGATGCAGATAGTGAAGTAAAAAACGCACTTTTAAAAACCATAGATATGTTAAAAGCTAATGGACATGAGATTGTATATAAAAATTTGCTTGATTCTAAGTTTGATATTGCGGCATATTATATCATCGCAACAGCTGAAGCAAGTGCAAATTTAAGTCGTTATGATGGGGTACGTTATGGCAAGCGTTCTGAAAATATCCAAAATTTAAAAGAAATGTATGTAAATACACGCAGCGAAGGTTTTGGCGAAGAAGTAAAAAGAAGAATTTTGTTAGGAACTTTTGTTTTAAGCAGTGGATATTATGATGCGTATTATATCAAAGCACAAAAAGCTAGAGCTTTTATCAAGGCAAAATATGAAGAAATTTTGCAAGATTGTGATCTTATTTTTATGCCTGTAACTCCTACAACGGCTTTTAAATTTGATACTCAAAAAAGCCCTATGCAAACTTATTTAGAAGATGTTTATACTATCTCTGTAAATTTAGCAGGACTTGGAGGCATTAGCGTGCCTGTTGCAAAAGATAAAGAAGGGCTTAATATATCAGCACAACTGATTTGCAAAGCTTATGATGAACAAACCTTGTTAGATGGGGCTTTAAGTTTAGAACAAATGATTAAAAATTAAGGATAAAAGATGAAAATTGTAAAAAGAGCTTTAACTTTTGAAGATGTATTATTGCGTCCTGGGTATTCTGAAGTTCTACCCAAGGAAGTAAAAATTCACACTAAACTAACAAAAAATATCACTTTAAATATGCCTTTAATCTCTGCGGCTATGGATACCGTTACCGAACACAGAGCTGCTATCATGATGGCAAGACTTGGAGGACTTGGGGTTATTCATAAAAATATGGATATAGCTTCACAGGTTAGAGAAGTAAAAAGAGTAAAAAAAAGCGAAAGTGGAGTGATTATCGATCCTATTTTTGTAAGTCCTAAGGCAAGTGTTGCGGAAGCTTTAGAAATCATGGCAGAGTATAGAATTTCAGGTGTTCCTGTAGTAGATGAAGATAAGAAACTAATAGGCATACTTACCAATCGTGATTTAAGATTTGAGAGTGATTTTTCAAATTTGGTTGAAAATGTTATGACTAAAATGCCTTTAATCACTGCTCCAAAAGGTTGTACTCTAGATGATGCGGAAAAAATTTTTAGTACCAATAAAGTAGAAAAACTTCCTATAGTTGATGAACAAGGACGCTTGGAAGGACTTATCACTATAAAAGATCTTAAAAAACGCAAAGAATATCCTGATGCCAATAAAGATAATTTTGGAAGATTGCGTGTGGGTGCGGCTATAGGAGTAGGGCAAATGGATCGTGTGGATGCTTTAGTTGAAGCTGGCGTTGATGTTGTTGTGCTTGATTCTGCGCATGGACATTCTAAGGGTATTATTGATACAGTAAAAGCAATTAAGGCTAAATATCCAAATTTAGATCTTATCGCAGGAAATATCGCCACTGCAGCTGCAGCAAAAGCACTTTGTGAAGCAGGAGTAGATGCGGTTAAAGTAGGTATTGGGCCAGGAAGTATTTGCACTACACGTATTGTTTCAGGTGTGGGTGTGCCTCAAATTTCAGCCATTGATGAGTGCGTAGAAGAAGCAAATAAATTTGGCGTTCCTGTGATAGCTGATGGTGGGATTAAATATTCAGGTGATATTGCAAAAGCTTTAGCTGCAGGTGCGAGTTCTGTTATGATAGGATCGCTTTTAGCTGGAACGGATGAGAGTCCAGGAGATCTTTTTACTTATCAAGGAAGACAATATAAGTCTTATCGTGGTATGGGTTCGCTTGGGGCTATGCAAAAGGGAAGTTCAGACAGATACTTTCAGCAAGGTACTGCTCAAGATAAACTTGTTCCTGAAGGTATAGAAGGGCGCGTTCCTTATGTAGGAAGTATAAGAAGCGTGGTGCATCAACTTTTAGGAGGTTTGCGTTCTTCTATGGGTTATGTTGGAGCTAAAGATATAGAAGATTTTCAAAAAAGAGCCGAATTTGTTGAAATTACCACTGCAGGGCTTAAAGAAAGTCATGTACATGATGTTACTATCACTCATGAAGCACCAAATTACAAGGTCAATCATCAATGAGTTTTGAAGAAAATTTAAAACACGCTAATGAATCTTTGGAAAAATTAAACAATCAAGAGCTTGCCTTAGATGAAAGTGTAAAAATTTACAAAGAGGGTTTAGAAAGTATCAAAAAAGCAAGACTTGAGCTTGAAAAAGCAAAATTAGAAGTGGAGCAAATCGATGAGTAAAATAGCGGCTTTACAGTTTCCAACTTTAGCTTTAAGTGAATCAAGGCTTGATTATTATCTCAAAGCTTCAAAAGACAATGGGGCAAATTTAGTAGTTTTGGGCGAATATGTGATCAACAGTTTTTTTACAGAACTTTTGCATATGCCAAAAAATATGATAAAAGAACAAAGTGAAGCTAAAAAAGAAAGCTTGATTAAACTTGCTAAAAAATACGAATTAGAAATCATCGCTCCTTATGTAAGCGTTGAAGCTAAAAGTTATAAAAAACTTTGCTTAAAAGTGACTCCAAATGGTGTTAAAAGTTATGAACAGCAAATTTTAATGCCTTATGAACATTGGAATGAAGAAAAATTTTTCAGCAACAAAACTCCATCAGAATTAAAAATTTTTACTTTTAATTATGAAAAATTAAAATGTGCTTTACTTTTTGGTTTTGAGACGCATTTTGATATTTTTTGGCAACAGATTATGGCGAAAAAAATTGATTTGGTTATCGTTCCTAGTGCTTGTACCTTTGAAAGTAAACAAAGATGGGAAGAACTTTTAAAAACAAGAGCTTTTTTAAATTCTACAAGCATTTTAAGAGTAAATCGCATAGGCAAAACAAAAGATGAGTGGAATTTTTACGGCGATACTCTGTTTATCAATGCTTTTGGCGAGATAGAAAGTAAATTAGGTTCTGAAGAAGAAATGCTTATCATAGAGCCTAAAAAAAGTGATGAAGCAAGAAAACTTTGGGGTTTTGATAAAATTCTTAAGAATTTTTAAAGAAGGTAAATATGAGAAAAATTTTACTTCAAATTTTTATTTTTAGCGTATTATTTATAGTAACTTTTGCCATTAATCGTATTTTAATGCAAAATTCTTTCATCCCTACAGGTTTAATTAGTGATAAAAATGAAATCTTTTTAATGTATCTTTTAGGTGTTTTTCATGATATAAGATTTTTAAGCGCAGCGTTTTTACCATTCTTGCTTTGTGGTTTTTTAAGTTTAATTTTTTCTAATATAAAAATAAATAATAAATTAGTAATATATAGTAAAAATTTTTATTTCATTTTTTCAAGCGTTTATATAATTGTTCTTTCTTGTCTTTGTATAGGATTTTCTTATGCAAAATACTATTATTACGAAATTTACAAGACTAAATTTGATATTTTTATGTTTACTCTAAAAGATGATAATACAAAAACTATTTTAAGTATTATTTATCATGATTATCCAATTTTAAAAATTTTAGCTTTAATGTTGATTTTTGGAGTTTTTGTATTTTTTTTAAATTTGAAAATATTAAATTTAAAGCTAAAACCTGTTAATTTAAGATTATTTCCCTTGATAGCTTTAAATTTAATATTAATTATTGTTTATGTTATAGCCTTAAGGGGCCCCTTTAAGCATGTGGCTATAAATGTACAAAATTATTCTTTTAGTGAGTATAGTGTTGTAAATGATACAATGTTAAATCCAATTATGGCATTTTCTTGGACTTTAAAACAATATAAAGAAGAAGCGGCTTTGAAGGTTATCACACCTTTGAAAGCACAAGAACTTAAAGAAAAACTTTTTGATTATTTGCATCAAAGTCCTATAAATCTAAAAGCTGAAAAGAATCATCCTAGTGTATTTGTTAACTTAATGGAAAGTTTTGGGCTTAATTTGGCTGATTTTACAAATACAGAACATAATTTTTTAGGTTCATTAGATAAACATTTTAAGCAAGATTTTTTATTCAAACGCTTTTTGAGTTCTAGTAATGGAACTATACCAAGTTTTGCAAACTTATTTTTTGTAAGTCCATTTTCTAATATTTCTACAAGTAAATTTCAGAAAACTTATTTGGATTTAACACCTATTGCTGTTTATAAGAAAGCAGGATATAAGGTGATTTTTGTAAGTGCAGGTAATGGATCTTGGCAAAATATTAAAAATTATCTCAGTATTTTGGGAGTAGATGAGATTATAGATGAAAATATTTTAATGAAAGAGTATAATGGAGCAAAAGATAGTGAAAATGGTTATGGGATAGCTGATGAGTTTTTATATAAAAAAGTTTATGACTTGCTTCAAAAAAATCCACACAACACCCTTATAATTGCTCTTACCATATCCAATCATCCACCTTATAAAATTCCACAAAATGATTTGCCAAAATTACAAAACATTCCACAAACTTTGCTTAATATGCTTCCTTATGAAAAAGATAAACAAGATAATATTATCAAAGCTTATACTTATGCAAATAATGAATTTGGAAAATTTCTAGATAAAGTAAAACAAAGTCCATTTAAGAATAGTGTTATTATAGCAGCAACTGGAGATCATAGAGTACGCGAAATGAGTATGGATTTAAATTCCCAAAAAGCTTTTGCTTATAGTGTACCTTTTTATCTTTATATTCCTAAGGATTTGCAAGATAATATTTATTATGATAAAGATCGTGTAGGATCTCATAAAGATATTTTTCCAACTCTTTATGCTTTAAGTTTAAATAATGTTAAGTATTTAAGCGTAGGCGGAAGAAATATGTTAGCAAGACCAAATGATGAGAAATTAGAATTTGGGATCAACGATGCTGTATGGATTGATAAAAAAGGTATTTATAGTGGCGGTAAAGGGTACTATTTTGAAAGTAATGATACTTTAAAAGATATGAATAAAGCTTTTAATCTTGATGGTTATACTAAAGACTTTGATAAATTTTATAGAGAGTTAAATTTATATCAATTAGCCGAGCGTTTAGGCATTTCAAAATAGGATTTATATTTTCTTTTTAGTAAAAAAGTGCTAAAATTTAGCCTTTAAAGTATAAAGGTTTAAATGATGCAAAATATCCATTTTATCGGCATAGGCGGTATAGGAATTTCCGCTTTAGCAAGATTTTTAAAAGAAAAAGGTTTTAAAATTAGCGGAAGTGATCTTAAAGAAAGTAAAATCACTAACGAACTAGAAAAAGAAGGGGTTAAGGTCAGTATCCCTCATCATAAAGACAATATTTTAAACAAAGATTTAGTTATTTATTCTGCTGCTATCAAAGAAGAAAATCCTGAATTTAAACACGCTAAAGAATTAGGCATTAAATGTCTTTCACGCAAGGAAGCCTTACCTCTTATTTTAGAAGATAAGCGTGTTTTTGCAGTTGCAGGAGCACATGGAAAAAGCACGACTTCAAGTATTTTAGCTTCTTTACTTGATGATGCTTCTGTGATCATCGGAGCGATTTTAAAAGAATTTGGTTCAAATATGATTTATAAGGAAAGTCAAAACCTTGTTTTTGAAGCTGATGAGAGCGATAGTTCTTTTTTAAATTCAAATCCTTATTTGGCTATAGTTACCAATGCGGAAGCAGAGCATTTAGATCATTATGGTAATGAAGTTTCAAAACTCCATTATGCTTATACGCAGTTTTTAGATACGGCTAAAATTCGCGTGATTAATGCTGAAGATGAGTTTTTGAAAAATTATAAAAATGAGTCAATCAAGCTTTATCCAAGTAAAGATATCAAAAACTGCACCATGTGTATAGAAAATTTCAAACCTTTTACAAGCTTTGAGTTAAAAGATTTAGGTGAGTTTAAAGTTTTTGGTATGGGATATCATTTAGCCCTTGATGCGTCTTTGGCGATTTTGGCGGCTTTAAATTTCTTAGATATAGAAACGATAAGAACTAGGCTTAAAAATTATCAAGGTATTAAAAAGCGTTTTGATATTTTACATGCTGATGAAAATTTGGTTTTAATCGATGATTATGGTCATCATCCCACCGAAATAAAAGCGACTTTAAGTGCAGCACAAGAATACGCAAAATTAGGCGGATATAAGAAAATCACAGCTATCTTTGAACCCCACCGCTACACGCGTTTGGCTGCAAATTTAAAGGAATTTGCAAAGGCTTTTGAAGGTGTAGACGAGCTTATAATTTTACCTGTTTATGCTGCAGGAGAAAAGCCTATAGAACTTGATTTAAAAGCGGTTTTTCCTAAGGCTTTATTTGTAGAAGATATCAAAAGAGAGGGTAAATTTTTGGTGGCTTCTAAGGGGCAAGTTTTTGAAGAAGGGCTTATTATAGGTTTTGGCGCAGGAGATATCAGCAACAAATTAAGGCAAAAGAATGAGTAGGTTTTTTTTATATCTTTTAATCATCTTAATTTTAGCCTTAATCACTTTTGCTTTGCGTGAAAAATTAGGCAAAAAAACTAAACCTTTTTTTGGTATTTTACTTGTGATTTTTATTGTTTTAGCAGTATTTTTTGAATTTGAAAACACACAAAAAAGTCATTTAAGAACAGATATTATCGTAGCTTTTAATCAAAATAAAAATATTTTATGTAAAGATATCAATGTTTCTAAGGCGTATTTTAATTATGAATTTGGTACAGGAAGTTTTATTTCAAAGGATAATAATCAAAGTTTTAATTCTTTAATCATAGATATTAAAGATTGTAGGTTAAATGATGAATGATACAAAAGAAGAATTGATCTCAAAGCTTGATTTAAACAGCTATTTAGAAGAGTTTAAAGCCCTTTTTGCAAGAGATAAGGAGATTTTTTTGCAAGGAGATTCTAATCTCCATTTTAAACGTATACATGAGCTTTGCGAGGTGGAATTTCCTACTATACCAGAGCTTAGCAATCTTGATAAAGCCTTAGTTCATTTAAGCAAGCAAGGAATTTTACATTTAGATGAAATTTTTGAATTTGTAAAAATTTT
The DNA here is from genome assembly GCF_012889985.1 of Campylobacter sp. CFSAN093259. Taxonomy (NCBI): domain Bacteria; kingdom Pseudomonadati; phylum Campylobacterota; class Epsilonproteobacteria; order Campylobacterales; family Campylobacteraceae; genus Campylobacter; species Campylobacter sp. CFSAN093259. The sequence goes on along the minus strand of NZ_CP040617.1, from coordinate 1,029,161 downwards.
TCGTTATTTTGAAAAGTTAAAAAAAATAAAACTAGGAACAAATTTAGACTCTTGGCTACAAAAGATAGAATTTGTTAGCGGGGCTTTGGAGCTTTGTTTGAATTTCGATGAAAAAGGGGAGTTAAAAGAAAGTTTAGATGAAAGACTTGTAAATCTTAATGCCGCTCTAAGATTAAAAAATGAAAGCATAATAGCTGAGTTTAAGAAATTTTGCTATACAAAAGCTTTAATGCCTTATCTTATCGATACACAAATCCATCTTATAAACAATCTTGAAGCCTTGCTTGTAAGAGGCGGGTTTAATCACGCTATTAAAGCAAAAATCATAGGCAGAAGTAATGGCGGTGGCTTTTATATCGTGCCTTTAAGTGTTGAAAATTTGCAAAATGATATAGAAAAAATCAAAAATCAAAAAGAAGAAATTTATTATGAATACGCTAAAAATTTCTCAGCTTTTTTAGCAAAAAACCTACCTTTTTTAAAATTTATCAATACAGCCTTTGATCTTTTTGATCATTATAGTGCTAGGGTTTTGCTTGCTAAAAAAAAGGATTTTGAATTTGTTTTGTGTGATCAAAGTACAGATTTAGTGCTTAAAAATTTCGCTCATCCTGCCTTAAAAAATCCAAAAAGCGTGAGTTTGGAATTTAAAAAACAAGTTTTAATCATCACAGGGGTAAATGCAGGCGGAAAATCCATGCTTTTAAAATCCATGCTAAGCGCAGCATTTTTAGCTAAACATCTTTTGCCTATGCATATCAAAGCAAGTGAAAGTAAAATTGGTACTTTTAAAGAATTTGATGCCATCATAGAAGATCCGCAAAATGTTAAAAACGACATTTCAACTTTTGCAGGAAGAATGTTGCATTTTTCTAGACTTTTTTCTAAGAAAAATTTGCTTTTAGGTATCGATGAAATAGAGCTTGGAACAGATTTTGAAGAAGCGGCTTGTTTGTATAGTGTGTTAATTTCAAAACTCATAGCTAATAATCTTAAAATCATCATTACTACACACCACAAACGCCTTGCTATGCTTTTAGCAAAGAATGAGCAAGTTGAACTCATTGCTGCTTTATATGATGAAGAGCTTTCACGCCCAAAATACGAGTTTTTAAAAGGTACTATAGGAAAATCTTATGCCTTTGAAACCGCTTTGCGTTATCAGATTCCGCCGAATTTAGTTAGCGAGGCTAAAAAGCTTTATGGCGAGGATAAAGAAAATTTAGAAGAGCTTGTGGGTAAAAATATCAATCTTGAATTAGAACTAAAAGCTAAGCTTGAAAATGTTGAGAAAAAAGAGCAAAAAGTCGATGAAATTTTACTTTCTTTAAAAGAGCAAAAAGAAAAAAATGAACAAGAATTTCGCACGAGTTTGAGAAATTTAGAATTTAAATTTCACAAAGCCATAGAAGAAGCTAAGAAAACCATACAGCTTAAAGACACAAAAGATAAGCAAAGAAGCCTTAATAAAGCCAATGAACTTAAAAAAGAAATCATCTTGCCAAGTATGGAGCAAAACGAAGAATTGCGTGTGGGGGATTTTGTAAAATATGAAAAAATTAAGGGTAAAATCATAAGCATTTCTAAAAACGATGCTATGGTTGAAAGCGATGGGATCAAACTTCGTGTGCCTTTAAAACTGCTTAAAAAAAGTACTCCTAAACCTAAAATAAGTCCAAAAACAAGTATTAGTGTAACAAAACCAAGCAATCTAAGTGTAACTTTGGATTTGCATGGACTTAGGAGTGATGAGGCTATTTCAAGGCTTGATAAATTTATTTCAGATGCTTTGCTTGCAGGCTTTGATGAAGTTTTAGTTTACCATGGTATAGGAACAGGAAAGCTTGCCTTTGCTGTAAGAGAGTTTTTGAAAACTCATAAAAGTGTCAAGGGCTTTAATGACGCACCGATCAATCAAGGTGGCTTTGGTGCTAAGGTGGTGAGATTATAAGGAAATAAATGATTACAAAAGATAATTTAAAACAAGTTCTAGAAAACTTAGGCTTTAAAAATAAAAATGAAAATTATGTAAAAACAATCAATAATTACACACTTTTAATAGATTATAAAAACCAAAGTATTAATTACCCAAAAGAAATAAAAATTCACGATAAAACTACTTCTAATTTTTCACACCCTGAAAATTTTGTAGTTTTTGAATGTGTGCATAGACTTTTAGAAAAAGGTTACAAGGCTGAATATTTAGAGTTAGAGCCAAAATGGAATCTTGGCAGGGATAAAAAAGGTGGTAAGGCTGATATTTTAGTAAAGGATAATGAAAACAATCCTTATTTGATTATAGAATGTAAAACCACAGATTCTAAAAATAGTGAATTTATAAAAGAATGGAATAGAATGCAAGAAGATGGCGGGCAGCTTTTTTCTTATTTTCAGCAAGAAAAAGGTGTAAAATATCTTTGTCTTTATACAAGTGATTTTAGCGATAAGTTAGAATATAAAAATTACATCATACAAGCTTACGATAACGAAGAATATCTAAAAGAAAAGGAATTACAAAATTCTTATAAAAAATCTAATAACAATATAGAACTTTTTAAAACTTGGAAAGAAAGTTATGAACTGCAATATTTTAAACAAGGTATTTTTGAAGCAAATGTCAATGCCTATAAAATTTTAGAAATTACTCCAACTTTTGATAATCTTAAGGAACTTAAAGAAGAAGGTAAATATCACGAATTTGCAAAAATTTTACGCAAGCATAATATATCAGGCAAGGAAAATGCCTTTGATAAACTTGTAAATATTTTTCTTTGTAAAATCTATGATGAAACTTTTAATAAAAACAATCTCAAATTTGGATATTTTGGTGTAATGGCAGATACTTATGCAAATATGCAAGATAGATTAATGTGGCTTTATAAAGAAGCTATGAAAGAATTCTTAGGAGAGAAAATTACCTTTGTATCTAATGAAGATATAGAAAAAGACTTTAAGCAATTAAAGATAAAAACTTTAAAAGAAGTAATGCAAAATTACATCAAAGAATTAAAATTTTATTCAAATAATGATTTTGCATTTTTTAGAAGTGCATAATAAAGAATTATTCTTAAAAAATGCACTTGTATTAAAAGAAATAGTAGAGCTTTTTGCAAATTACAAGCTTACCCAAAACTCTACAAATCAATTTTTAGGCAATCTTTTTGAACTTTTTTTGCAAAAAGGTATGAAGCAAGATGAAGGGCAGTTTTTTACCCCTATTCAAATTTGTGAATTTATTATGTATTCTTTACCGCTTCAAGAAATGTTAAGCAAAAGCTCTAAAGCTTTAAGGGTGATTGATTATGCTTGTGGTGCTGGACATTTTTTAAACACCTATGCCAATGAGCTTAAGCGTTATCTAACAGAAGATGAGCTTAAAGAGCATTATAAAAATATTTATGGTATTGAAAAAGAGTATCGCTTAAGTAAGGTTTCTAAGGTATCAAGTGCAATGTATGGGCAAAATGAAATCAATATTTTATACGCTGATGCACTTGCTTCTTTTGAATTAGCAAATACAAATAATTTAGAAGGAGAAAAAGCAAAACCACAAATAGAATCAAATAGTTTTGATTTGCTTATGCAAATCCGCCTTATTCTGTAAAAGGATTTTTAGAAACATTAAGTGATAAATCTAAGAATACCTATAAACTTTTTAACGATGATATAAACATAGAAACAAATAATTCTATCGAATGCTTTTTTTGTGAGCGAGCAAATCAAATTTTAAATGATAATGCTAAAGCTGCCATTATCTTACCAAGTTCTATTTTAAATAAAGATTCTATTTATAAAAATACAAGAGAAATATTATTTCAAAATTTTGATTTTATTGCCATTGTAGAGCTTGGAAGCCAAACATTTGGTGCAACAGGGACAAATACGATTATTTTATTTTTACGCAAAAAAGAAACTTTTAAACAAGAAAATCATCTTATTTCTCAAGATTATAGTTTGATTAAAGAACGCATAGAAGCTGAAAATTTAAAAGACAATGAAAACTTTTATCAAAATTATCTAAGTGCGTATTGTGATTTTAGAAAATTTGATAAAGAGCTTTATAGCAATTTTTTAAATGGAAACTTAGATTCTAATCTTGCAGAGCTAGAAGCCTTTAAAGATTATCGCAATGCATTTAGGCAAACAAGTGATTATAAAAAACTTAAAGAATCTAAAATTTATAAAGAAAGTAAAGATAAGCAAGATTTAGAAGATAAAGCCTTTTTAGCTTATACTCAAGCAATAGAAAAGGATAAATTGCTTTATTTTTGTCTAAGTCTTAATCAAGAAGTTTTAATCATAAAATCTCCAAGTGATATAAAAGAACAAAAGAAATTTTTAGGTTATGAGTGGAGCAATAGAAAAGGTGATGAAGGTTTAAAAGAATTGCATGAGCCTTATTTGAGCCCACTTTTTGAAAGAGGCAATCCGCAAAATGAAACTAAGCTTAATACTTTAATTTGTAAAGCATTTTTAAAAACTCTTAGCGATATACCAAAAGATTTACAAGGCTATGCTGGTAAAGCGAGGCTTATTGATATGATGGATTTTGAAAAAGTGGAATTTAATAAAGCTATAAGTTTAAACGTAAAATCAAGAGATGAGTTAAATCCTTTTAAGAATTCTAAGTATGAGTTGGTGAGATTAGGGGAAGTGTGTGATTTAAATAAAATTAGAAATCAAGCTAGTGCGACAGAAATCGAAAAAATGAATTTAAACAGTGGAAATGTAAAACTTTTACCAAGTTCTAAAAACTACGAATGGTGGACAGATGAAAAAACAGCTGGACAATTTATAAACGAAGGTGAAGTAATTACTTTAGGAGTGGCAAGATATGCAAATATTAAAAAACATAAAGGTAAATTTGTTTCAGCAAATAATCATATTTTGAGTGTTAAAGATAAAAGCAAGATTATTTTTGATTTTTTGTATATTTTATTAGAAATTTGCGGACAAAAACTATATAAACAAGGACAACAGTATCCACAGTTTGATACTAATATTTTTTATAGTTTTAAAATCCCACTTCCACCGCTTGAAATTCAAAAACAAATCGTAGCAGAGTGTGAAAAGGTAGAAGAGCAGTATAATACTTTAAGCTTGAGTATAAAAGAGTATCAAAACCTAATCAAAGCAATGCTTCAAAAATGTGGTATTATAGAGGACAATCAAGAATATGAACTAAATTCTATTTTAGATAAAATTAATAATTTGTGTAAAATAAATTTGGATAGTGAATTTTTATCATCATTTAATAAAACAATTAAAGAATATGCTTTATCAAATCCAATTTTTAAACTAAGTATTGGAAAAAGAGTTTTAAATAATGAGCTGCTTGAAAATGGACAAATTCCTGTTTATAGTGCAAATGTGTTGGAGGTATTTGGATTTGTTAATAAAGAAATTTTGCAAGATTATGATAATGATTCTGTTTTGTGGGGTATAGATGGAGATTGGATGGTGGGATTTATACCAAAAAATAAAAAGTTTTATCCAACTGATCATTGTGGGGTATTAAGGGTTGATGATACAAAAATAAATGCTAAATACATAAGTTTTATTTTAAATGAAGCTGGTAAAAAACAAGGATTTTCAAGAAAACTTAGAGCTTCAATAGATAGAATAAAAGCATTAAGGGTTAAACTTCCTTCTTTAGAATTTCAAGATCAAATAGCAGATATAACTGACAAGATTGAGAAAAAAATCAATGAATATAAAATAGAACTTGATAGATTAGAAAAAGAAAAAGAAAAAATCTTGCAAAAATATTTATTTTCTTAAAGCATTTTTCGCTAAACTTTGTAAATTTTATAAGGTTTAGCGATGAAAAACATTATGATATTAAGCGGAGCGGGTTTGTCTGCTCCAAGTGGGCTTAAAACTTTTAGAGACAATGATGGACTTTGGGAAGAATACGATGTGATGGAGGTTTGTTCTGTAACGGGTTTTAGAAAAAATCCTAAAAAAGTACTTGATTTTTACGATGCAAGAAGAGCGCAACTTCAAAATGTAAAGCCAAATCACGCCCATGAAAAAATCGCACAATTAAAAGAAAAATGGGGTAAAAATCTTTTTGTCATCACGCAAAATGTAGATGATTTGCTAGAGCGTGCAGGGTGTAAAGATGTAGTACATTTGCATGGATTTTTGCCTGAACTTCGTTGCCTAAAATGTGAAGGAATTTTTAATATAGGCTATGAAAAAATCACAGATAAACAATGTCCAAAATGCAAAAGTAAGGATTTAAGACACAATATAGTCATGTTTGAAGAGCAAGCTCCTGCTTATGCTACGCTTTATTCTTTGCTAAATCAAACTTCGCTTTTTATCAGCATAGGCACAAGTGGGGCGGTTTTGCCTGTAGGGCGTTATGCTTCAATGTGTGAAAAAAGTATTTTAAATATCTACGAAAAAGATGCGAATTTAGAGCGATATTTTGATAAAATCTATATAGAAGATATTATAAGCGCTATTGATAAAATCGCACTTGATATAGAAAATTTTATGAAAGATGGTAATGTTTGATTCTTTTTTAAGTGGAGTTTTTTTGGGCTTTGGAGTGAGTGTGCCTTTTGGACCTGTAAATATTTTGATTTTAACTTATGCACTAAAAGCTTTTAAAAATTCCATAGCTGTAGGACTTGGAGCATTTAGTATAGATATGCTTTATCTTTTTTTGCTTCAATTTGGGCTTTTAAATTTCTTAGACAATGTCATTTTTATGCGTTTTTTGGCGATTTTTGGTTTTTGTTTTTTAACTTATATGGCGTATTTGATGCTAAGAAAAAAGAAAGAAAGCTTAAATTTAGAGCATAAAGAATTTAAAGAAAGTCTTTTGAAAAGTTATATTAAAGGAGCTTTTTTAAATGGTTCAAATCCTTTTGTGATAGGATTTTGGCTTAGTGCTGCAAGTGTGGTTTTAAGCAGCGATCATGCTTGTTTGATGACTTTAGGGCTTGTTGTGGCTATACTTTTTTGGGTAAGTGCTTTAGCCTTTGTGGTGGCAAGATATAGTCATGTTTTTAGTGCAAAAGTTGTTTTTATAATCAATATAATTTCAGCTATAATTATAGAGTATTTTGCTCTTAATTTATTATATAAAACTTTCTTAGGATAAAAAATGAATGCAAAAGAATTTTTAATCGAACTTTTAAAATTTAAATCTGTTACGCCAAATGATGATGGAGCTTTAAATTTCATCGCTATGGAACTGAGTGATTTTGAAGCTTTTTTTATAGAAAAAGAAGGCATTAAAAACCTTTTACTCACTAAAAAATTTAAAGATGAAGGCGAGCATTTAGCTTTTGGTGGGCATGTAGATGTGGTGCCTGCAGGCGAGGGTTGGAGTAATAATGCTTTTGCGCCTGTGGAAAAAGAAGGCTTTATCTATGCAAGGGGTGCTCAAGATATGAAAAGCGGAGTAGCAGCCTTTGTAGATGCGGTAAAGAATACGGATTTTAAAGGAGCTAGGCTGAGTCTTATTTTAACAAGTGATGAAGAAGGCGAAGCTATATATGGAACTAAGGCTGTTTTAGAATGGATGCAAGAAAGAGATATGCTACCTGATTATGCTGTGGTTGCAGAGCCAACCTGTGTTAAAAAAATCGGCGATAGTATCAAAATAGGGCGTCGTGGTTCTATCAATGGAAAGCTTTTAATCCGTGGAAAACAAGGGCATGTTGCTTATCCTGAAAAATGTATCAATCCTGTGCATGATTTTGCGCCAGTTTTAAAGCTTTTAGCGGGTTTTGATCTTGATCCTGGAAGTGCTGAATTTAGTCCTTCAAAAATCGTTATAACTGATATTCGTGGAGGTATGGGGGTGTGTAATGTTACGCCAAATGATTTAAAACTTATGTTTAATGTTCGCAATTCCCCTGATACAAGCTTAGAAGATGTAAAAAGCTATGTAGAAAAAATTTGCCATGGTTTAAACTATGAGTTAGAGCTAAAACAATCAAGCGAAGCTTTTTTGACAAATATCGACAATAAAATCGTTCAAAAAATGAATGAAAGTGTTCAAAAAATCACTCATGAAGTGCCAGAGCTTAATACCAAAGGCGGTACAAGTGATGCAAGGTATTTTGCAAAATACGGTGTAAAGGTAGTAGAATTTGGGGTTTGTAATGATAGAATTCACGCTATTGATGAAAGGGTAAGTATAGAAGAATTTGAAAAACTTTGTCTTGTTTTTAAAGACTTGATAGAAAATTTTTAAAGGTTTAGAATGATTATCAATGGACAAAAGCTTGAGTTAAAAGAGCTTAAATTTATGGATTTTATCAAAGAAAAAGGCTTGAAAATAGAACTTATCGCCTTGGAATTAAATGGAGAGATTATACCTAAGAGTGAATTTGAAAATTTGATTTTAAAAGAAAACGATAAAGCTGAAATTGTAAGTTTTGTAGGAGGTGGATGATGAGAGTAAAATTTAATGGCAAAGAACTTGATACAGACTTTAAAACAAGTTTGGAATTTTTTGAAAATATCAGCAAAAATGAAAATGATGTATGGATTATCAATGGTTTTGCAACAAAAGAGAATATCGCTTTAAACGAAGATGATGAGCTTTTTTGTATAGAAAGAAATACTTTACCTCCAAAAGATGCGCTAGACGCTATGATGAGAGCAAGACACACTCCAAAACTTCATGATAAACTTAAAAATGGGCGCGTGGCAGTTTGTGGTTTAGGTGGGCTTGGATCGCACATTGCGATAAATTTAGCAAGAAGTGGAGTGGGGTATTTAAAGTTGATTGATTTTGATGTGATTGAGCCTAGCAATTTGAATCGTCAAGCTTATCGTGTAAGTGATTTGGGTAAATTTAAAACCGAAGCTTTAAAAGAGCAAATTAGCGAAATTAATCCTTATATCAGCATTGAAATTTGCACTTTGAAAATCAATGAGGATAATTTAAAATCTTTGTTTAAAGATATAGATATAGTTTGTGAAGCTTTTGATAGTGCTATCGCAAAAGCAATGATGGCACAAAATTTTCATAGATTTTACAAAGATAGTATTTTAATCTGCGCTTCAGGGCTTGCGGGCTATGGTGATAGCAACAGCATACAAACAAGAAAAATTGCTAAAAATTTCTATGTGTGTGGGGATTTGGTAAATGGTGCTAAGCTAGGAAATGGACTTATGGCGCCAAGGGTAAATATTTGCGCAGGACATCAAAGTAACCTTGTTTTAGAGCTTTTAGCAAATAAGGAGTAAAAATGCAAGAAAATTTAAAAAACGATAAATTAAAAATAGGCAAATACGAGTTTGATTCAAGATTTATTTTAGGTTCTGGAAAATATTCGCTAGAGCTTATAAAATCAGCTATAGAAGAAGCTAAAGCACAGATTATCACTCTAGCCTTACGCCGTGCAAATACAGGGGAAATTGCTAATATACTTGATTATATCCCTAAAAATATCACACTTTTACCCAACACTTCAGGCGCAAGAAACGCCGAAGAAGCCTTACGCATTGCAAGGCTTTCAAAAGAGCTTGGTTGTGGAGAACTTATCAAGATAGAAGTGATAAGTGATAGTAGGTATTTGCTGCCTGATAATTATGAAACGATTAAAGCTTGCGAGCTTTTAGCTAAAGAGGGTTTTACACCTCTACCTTACATGCATGCTGATCTTTACGCAGCTAAAGCTATGCGTGATGCAGGAGCTGCGGCTATCATGCCTTTAGCAGCACCTATTGGGAGTAATAAAGGCTTATGTGCTAAGGAATTTATACAAATTTTGCTTAATGAAATTGATTTGCCTATCATTGTAGATGCGGGTATTGGAAGTCCTTCACAAGCTTGTGAAGCTATGCAAATGGGAGTAAGTGCGGTGATGGTAAATACAGCCATAGCTGAAGCTAAAGATATAGCCTTGATGGCTAAAGCTTTTTCTTTGGCAGTAAATGCGGGAAGAGCGGCTTTTTTAGCAGGTTTGGCAAGTGTGAGTAAAGCTAAAGCAAGTTCTCCATTAACAGGCTTTTTAAGGGATTGATTATGCAAGATTATATGCAGTATTTACCTCACATGCAGGAAATAAAAAGCGAAATTTTAAATAAGGTTTTAAGTCAAGTTCAAAGCTATGATGAGAGTCAATTTAGCGCTAAAGATGTTAAAAATGCTTTAAATCAAACACATTTAAGCATAGAGCATTTAAAAGCCTTGCTTTCAAGTGCAGCAGAAGATTTCATAGAAGAATTAGCCTTTAAATCCGCTAAAGTCAAGCAAAAATATTTTGGAAATTCTATCTCTCTTTTTACCCCACTTTATTTGTCAAATTATTGTAATTCTAAATGTGTTTATTGTGGTTTTCAAAAAGGTAATAAAATCGCAAGAGCTAAGCTAAATGAAGCTGAAATTCACGAAGAAATGCAAGCCATTGCTAAAAGTGGTTTAGAAGAAATTTTAATGCTAACAGGCGAGGGCAGGGAGTTTGCAAGTGTAGAATATATAGCAAATGCTTGTAAAATAGCTAGAGAGTATTTTAAGGTTGTGGGCGTTGAAATTTATCCTATGAATGAAGATGAATATAAAATTTTGCATGAAAAGGGTTGTGATTATGTGACTGTTTTTCAAGAAACTTACAATCCTCTAAAATATTCTAAAATTCATTTAGCTGGTGAAAAACGCATTTTTCCTTATCGCTTTAATGCTCAAGAAAGAGCTTTAAAAGCGGGTATGCGTGGAGTGGCTTTTGCGGCACTTTTGGGTATAGATGATTTTAGAAAAGACGCTCTTGCTACGGCGCTTCATGCACATTTTTTACAACAAGCTTATTCGCATGCTGAAATTTCTATTTCAGTGCCGCGTTTAAGACCTATTATCAATAATGCCAAAATCCATCCTAAAGATGTAAGTGAAAAACGCCTTTTGCAAGTACTTTGTGCTTATAGGCTCTTTTTGCCTTTTGCGGGCATTACCATTTCAAGTCGTGAAAGAATAGGTTTTAGAGATGAGGTTATCAAGCTTGGTGCTACTAAAATGAGTGCAGGAGTGAGTGTGGGTATAGGTGAGCATAAGGGTGAGAAAAAGGGTGATGAGCAGTTTGAAATTTCAGATGATAGAAGCGTAGATGAAATTTTAGCTATGCTTAAAAGATCCAATTTACAAGCTGTGATGAGCGATAGTATCTATGTGGGATAAAAAAATCATCGCCATAAGCGATAGAAAATGTGTAGAAATAGACTTTTTAAAGCAGATTGAAAAACTTGCTAAGGCTAAGGTAGATGCTATAGTTTTAAGAGAAAAAGATTTAAGCGAATTTGAGTATTATGACTTAGCAAAAGAAGTTTTAAGCATTTGCGCAAAGCAAAAAGTGACTTGTTTTTTGCATTTTTTTGATAGGGAGTGTTTAAAATTGGGACATCGTTATTTTCACGCACCGCTTTCTTTGCTAAGAAAAGAACCTAAATTAACAAAATATTTTCATATACTTGGTACTTCAGTCCATAGCAAAGAAGAGCTTTTAGAGGCGATGAGCTATAAGGTAAATTATGCTTTTGTAGGGCATATTTTTGAAAGTTCTTGCAAGATGGGTTTAGAACCTAAAGGGATTGATTTTTTAAAATCCTTGCTTGAATTTAGTCAAATTCCACTTTATGCTATAGGCGGTATCAATGCTCAAAATATAGAAAATTTTAAAGATATAAATGTAGTAGGTGTTTGCATGCGTGAAATTTTAATGAAAGAAAAAGATCTTAAAAAGTATCTTTTAGAATGTAGGCAAAATTTACGATGAATAAAATTCTTTCTTTACCAGAAGATTTAAAGCAATTAAAAGGTGTCAATTATAAAAAAATTAAATCTTGCACTTTTGCTAAATATACACAAACGGATACTTCGCATTCTACTTTTGTTAATGTAGGAAGTCATCTTTTAACTTTTGTTCGCAAAGGATATAAAATTTTACACACTGCATCAAAAGATTATAAGATTAACTCTTATGAAACTTTGTTTTTAAAAGCTGGGAGCTATACTTTAAGCAATGTAGGACTTAGTAAAGGAGTTTATGAAGCTTATTTATTTTTTTTTGACAATGCATTTTTAATTGAGCTTATTTATAAGTATAAAGATTTTTTTAAACTAGATCAAAAGTTTCAAAACTATGAAATTTTTTGGGTAAAAAATGATAAGATTTTGCAAGGAATTTTGGAAAGTTTTTCACCGCATTTTGAAGAAAATACGCAAATTTTAGATCCTATAGTGAGTTTGAAATTTGAAGAGATTTTTTTACATTTGCTTTTAAATAAGAATATTTATTTTATTAGTTTTTTATCAGGAATTTTAAAAGAATTTCGCCTTGATCTTTCCCAGCTTTTTGAGTATTGTGGTAGAGAATTTTTAAGCGTAAATGAAATGTCTAATTTTGCGAAATTAGATTTAGCAACTTTTTCTAAAGAATTTAAGAAATGTTTTGGACAAAGTCCTAAAAAATGGTTAGATGAAAAAAGGTTGCAAAAAGCAAAGATTTTACTTAAATTTTCTAAAAAAAATATCAATGAAATAGCTAATGAGTGCGCTTTTTCTTCGGTAGCTTGGTTTATTGAAAGATTTAAAGAGAAATATGAGCAAACTCCTAAGCAATATCAAAAAACAAAAAACTTGTATTTTTTATCAAAAAACTAGCACATTTTTTTTATCTAAATAAATATAATTCAATGAAAATATTTTTAAATAAAGGAGAAAATATGAAAAAATATGTTTTAAGTTTAGCGCTTCTTGGAAGTTTGCTTGGTGCAAGTGAATTAAAATATCAAGAATTTGATGGTTTTAAAAGCCCTGAAAGTATTTTTGTAGATAAAAACTATGTTTATGTATCTAATGTAGGAGAAAAACTTGAACCTTTGGCGAAAGATAATGATGGATTTATTTCTAAGCTTGATAAAAATGGCAAAGTGCTAGAATATAAATTTTTAACCCATCTTAATGCACCAAAAGGCATGATGGAGATTGGAAAAACTCTTTATGTGGTAGATATCGATGTTTTACGCGGTTTTGATCTTAAAACTAAAAAAGAAATTTTTAATTTACCTATTAAAGGTGCAATCTTTTTAAATGACATAGAAAAATTAGACGACAATACGCTTTTGGTTAGCGATACTGGCACAGGGCTTATTTTAAAGGTTGATTTAAAAACTAAGCAATATGATGAATTATTAAAACTTGATTTAGCAAAATTTGGCGGTCCAAATGGGTTATATCTAGATAGAAAAAAACATAAGCTTTTTATAACTGGTTATCATCCTGATGGTGTAAGTGGCGGTGTTGTAATGGCTTATGATTTAAATACAAAAGAACTCAGTATAATTAAAAATGAAAAAGAATCTTATGATGGAATAGTTCCTTATAAAGATGGTTTATTGGTAAGTTCTTGGGGAAATAATCTAAATGGATATATTTATAATTTAGATAATGTTAAATCTGTAAAACTTGAACTTCCTTTGATGAAAGGTCCTGCAGATATATTTATTGAAGGTAATATTTTATGGATTCCTAAGATGGCAGAAGGTAAAATATTCAAAGTAGAACTTAACAAATAAGGCTTTTATGGCTTCTTTTAAAAAGATATTTTGGATTAATGTTATTATTGTTATTATTGTAGCTTTTAATCTTAGAGCCCCAATTACTGCAGTGGGGCCTATTATTGATATTATTAAAGATAAGTATTATTTAAACTCAACCGTAGCAGGCATACTTACAAGTCTTCCTTTGATAGCTTTTGGAAGTATTTCTTTTATTGTGGGGTATTTTTCTCCTATTCGTGCTATTGTTTTTGGAATTTTTTAATTTTTTTAGGCGAAATTATTCGTTCTTATTTTGGTGTATATGGCTTATTTTTAGGAATGTTAGCAATGGGCTGTGGTATAGCAATTGCAAATGTTTTACTTCCTAGTTTTATTAAAGAAAAATTTCCAAAAAAAATGGCAAGTATAATGGGAATTTATAGTCTTGTTTTGAGTATTTCTTCGATTATAGGTATTGCTTTAGCTATACCTTTGCTTAGTGTATTTGATTTAGCTGGAGCTATGTTTTTCTGGGCTATTTTTTCTTTTGTAGCTTTAGTAGTTTACTATCCTCAAGCTAAAAATGGTAGATTTTTTCGTATTAAGAAAAAAGCTCATAAAAAAATCAATCTTTTTATAAATTTAACAACTTGGAAAATTACTCTTTTTATGGGATTTCAAAGTTTTTTAGCTTATTCTTTGTTTTTTTGGTATGTTCAAATTGTTGTAGAAAAAGGATTTGATAAAGAATTTTCTACAAGTATGGTTTTATTTGCTCAACTTGTTGCAGCTCCAGTGTCTCTTTTTGGCCCTTTACTTTTAGGAAAATTAAGACAAAATTTACATACTTTTTACATAGCAGGTTTGTGCGGTATGTATGTGATCGCTTTTGGTATGCTCTTTATTTTTGATAGTAAAATTTCTATTATTATCAGTGCTTTTATCATGGGTTTTCCATGGGGTGGAGTTTTTGGCATTGCGTTGCTTTTTATTGCACAAAAAAGCTCTAATGCTCAAATAGCAGCGAGACTTTCTGCTTTAGCTCAGGGTTTTGGATATTTAATTGCAGCACAAGGACAATGGATTATAGGTTTTTTGCATGACAAATTTGAAAATTTTTCATTTGCTATTTTGATGTTAGTTTTTGTTGGAATTTTAGTAAATATCTTTGGATATTTATCTTATAAAAGTCAAATTATCAAATAAAGCTTTTTGGATTAGCATATCTGCGCCATTTTTTTGGGTTATATTTTGCAATCTTGTAGAAATATTTTCTAGATTTAGTTTTAATATTGACTTAAAAAATTCATCAAGATTAATAGAGTTTTGCATAAAAATTTGACATAAAGCTTGATCTTGTAAAAATTTAGCATTAAAGTATTGATGATTTTTAGCTGCATAAGGATAAGGTATAAAAATAGTGGGCAAAGTATTAGCACAAAGTTCAAAAAGAGTACTTGCACCTGCTCTTGATATAGCTAGATCTGCATTTTTCATTTTTTCTTCCAAATTTAAACTAAAATCAAAAATATCAGCTTGGATATTTAAGCTTTGATAATGTTTTTTGCACTTTTCAAAATCATTTTTTCCACATTGATGGATGATTTTGATATTTTGTTCTTGAAGTTTTGGTGCTAAATTTAAAGCTAGTTCGTTTATAAAGCTAGCTCCTTGTGATCCTCCTAAGAAAATAATATTTTTTAATTCTTTGCGAATCCTAGCATTATCAAAAAATTTATCTGCTACAGGATAAGGGCTAATTTCTTTTTCAAAGGCGCTAAAAAATTTTGTAGCGAAAGGTTTTAAAAGCATATTTAAAGAGCCGCTTTTTGAATTTTGTTCATGTATAAAAAGAGGCAAATGTGAGAATAAAGCCGCAAAAGATGCAGGAGCTGCACTGTATCCACCTACACTAAAAACGGCTTGGATGTGGTATTTTTTAAAAATTTCTCTACAATCTTTGGAGAGTTTTAAGGTGTGGAGTAAAGAACTGATTTTGTCAAATTTGCTTTGATTAACCACTCCTTTAGAGCTTAAAAAAAATTTTTCCTTAAAGCGTACTTCATTTTCAAACCAAGCTTTATCTTGACCATTTTGACTGCCTATGTATACACATTCTATATTTTTTTTAATCGCACTTTCTAATAAGCAACGCACTATGGCCAAATGTCCTCCAGTTCCACCACCTGTTAAAGCTATTGTCATAATTTAACCTTTTTTGAAATCATTAATACATATCCTATGCCTATGCAAATTGCCCACATTGAACTTCCTCCATAGCTTAAAAGTGGAACCGCTACACCTTTTAGTGGAGTAAGAGAAATAATACCAAAAGCATTCATAAAGAAAGAAAAAAGTAAAAGTAAGGCTATGCCTGAACAAAAAATAAAATCTTGTTTAGCTTCACATCTTCCTGCAATTCTAAAAATTCTTAAAATCATCCAAAGATAAATATAGCAAATAACCCCAAGACCTAAAAGTCCTATTTCTTCAGTAATTCCTGAAAGAACAAAGTCAGTATGCACTTCACTTAAAAAGCCTAATTTAAAAGTTCCAAGTCCTAGGCCTTCGCCAAACATTCCTCCATGGGCTATAGCATTTAAAGAGTGTGAAATTTGATAAGGCTCGCTGTTGCTACTTACTCTTAAAGCATTTGCCAGCCAATCAGGAAGCATAGGTAAAAAAGCATCTTGTATATTCCCCCACCAAGAAGCGATTCTTTGAATTCTTCTTTGGTTACTAAAAATTACCATTATACCTATCATCATAATGATTAAAGTTCCAAAAGCAAAAAGTCTTTTGCTAGCTCCTGCAAAAAAAGCTAAAGCTAGAATCAAAAAGAAAGAAATTACACTTTGTCCTAAATCGTTTTGAGTGATATAAATATATCCTATAACTATAGAAGCTAAGATACAATAAGGCAGAAGAATTAAAGCCTCGTGTCTGATAGCTTTTTTACTATCATCAATACGCCTTGTATAGCTCCATGCTAAAAAATAAATCAATCCTATTTTAAAAAATTCCACAGGAGAGATAGAGAGTGGGCCTAAGCGTATCCAGCGTTTAGCTCCTCCGCTAGCTGTTGCTAATGCAGAAGGTAAAAATGGCAAAATGATGATAAAGATAAAAGAAATAATCAAAATAGCTAAAATAATTTTTTTAGAAAGTGCTTTATCAGGATCCAATCGAGAAATAAAAAACATTATAAGTATGCCACTAATTCCAAAAAAAAGCTGACGAATAAAAAAATGAAACTCGCTATAGTCAAGAAAAAGAACAGTAAAAGCTGTAAGAGAGTATGAAAATACTATTCCTATGGTGATTAAAATACAACTTAAATAAAATAATCTTTTATCAGCAACCATTATAATTATAACTTTTCTTTATTGGAATTAAAATTTTAAAAAGTTTTATTATAACTAAAATAAATTAAATTTTTTGCTAAGTTTTTGTAAGGAAAATTTGCTAAAATTAACAATAAAAATATAACAAAAAAGGCAAATTATGAATCAAATCCATAAAATTCTCATAGCAAATAGAGCTGAAATAGCTGTTAGAGTAATCCGTGCTTGTAGAGATTTACATATTAAAAGTGTTGCAGTTTTTACAGAGCCTGATCGTGAATGTTTGCATGTAAAAATCGCAGATGAGGCTTATCGCATAGGAACGGATGCTATAAGAGGATATTTAGATGTTGTTCGTATTGTCGAGATTGCTAAGGCTTGTGGTGCTGATGCGATCCATCCTGGTTATGGATTTTTAAGTGAGAATTACGAATTTGCTAAGGCTTGTGAAGATGCTGGAATTATTTTTATAGGTCCAAAATCTGAAGTAATCCATAAGATGGGAAATAAAAATATCGCTCGTAAGTTAATGGCTAAAAATGGCATACCTATTGTTCCAGGGACTGAAAAATTAAATTCCTATAGCATGGAAGAAATTAAAATTTTTGCTGAGAAGATTGGTTATCCTGTTATTTTAAAAGCTTCAGGTGGTGGAGGTGGACGCGGAATTCGCGTTGTTCATAAAGAACAAGATCTTGAAAATGCCTTTGAATCTTGCAAAAGAGAAGCTTTAACATACTTTAATAATGATGAAGTATTTATGGAAAAATATGTAGTTAATCCCAGACATATAGAATTTCAAATTTTAGGAGATAACTACGGAAATATTATCCATCTTTGTGAAAGGGATTGTTCTATTCAAAGAAGACATCAAAAGGTAATTGAGATAGCACCTTGCCCTGGAATTTCAGATAATCTTAGAAAAACCATGGGTGTTACAGCTGTGGCAGCTGCTAAGGCTGTAGGTTATACAAATGCTGGAACTATAGAGTTTTTGCTTGATGATTATAATCGCTTTTATTTTATGGAAATGAATACAAGAATTCAAGTTGAGCATCCAATTACTGAAGAAATTACAGGTATTGATCTTATTGTAAGACAAATTCGTATTGCAGCAGGAGAAATTTTGGACTTAGAACAAAGCGATATTAAACCTAGGGGTTTTGCTATTGAAGCTAGAATTACTGCTGAAAATGTATGGAAAAATTTTATTCCAAGTCCTGGAAAAATAGGAGAATACTACCCAGCTCTTGGACCATCTGTTAGGGTTGATAGTCATATTTATAAAGACTATACTGTGCCGCCTTATTATGATTCCATGCTTGCAAAGCTTATTATTAAAGCAACAAGTTATGATTTAGCGGTTAATAAACTTGAGCGTGCTTTGAAGGAATTTGTGATTGATGATATTAGAACAACAATACCATTTTTAATTGCCATTACAAAAACAAGAGAATTTAGAAGGGGGTATTTAGACACCTCTTTCATAGAGACACATATGCAAGAATTATTAGAAAAAACAGAAGATCGTCATCAAGAAAATAAAGAAGAAGTTATAGCTGCAATAGCTGCTACGCTTAAAAAAATACGAGAAAGTAGGGAATAATAGATGGATTTTTTAGACAGTCTTAAAAGTATTAAAAAAGAAATGCAAGCTAACACCAATACTTCAAAATTAGCGAAGAAATCAAGCAAGAGTGGAGCAAGTGTAAAAAATTTAGAAAAACTAGCTAAAGATATTCGCGAAAAAAATCAAGAAACAAACATAGATAAGGAAATGCAAGAAATTTTCTTAAAGCAAGAAAAACTACAGGATGAATTTTCCGAATTTATTAAAAATACAGATATTAAGAAAATTTAATGCTTGAGATTGGTTTTTGTACTCTTGAAGATCAGTGTCCTTACTTAAAGGATAAACGTTCAAGAATAGAGTATAAATACATTGAAAATTGCCCTAAAGAAATCAATAATGAGCTAATAAAACGAGGTTGGCGTCGTTTTGGTAGGTATTTTTCACGCCCTATTTGTAAAGATTGTGATGAATGTTTAAGTCTTAGAATTTTAGTTAATGAATATAATTTTTCAAGAAGTGAAAGAAGGGTTGTAAATAAAAATATTAACACCAAAGTTATACTTAGAACACCCAATTTAAGCAATGAACATTTGTTTTTATATGATAAATACCATCGTTTTATGGAAGAAAAAAAGAACTGGAAGCGTTATGATTTAAGCTTTAAACAGTATTATAATCTTTATGTCGATGGTTTTATGAATTTTGGATATGAGCTTGCATTTTATATAGAAGATAAGCTCGTTTGTGTTGATTTGATTGATATTTTAGAGGATGGAATTTCAAGCATTTATTGTTTTTATGATCCTGATTTTTCGTATTTTTCTTTGGGTAAATTTTCTTTGCTCAATGAAATACAAATAGCTAAAAAAATGAACTTAGATTATATTTATCTTGGGTATTTTGTAAAAAAGTGTCAATCTTTATCTTATAAAGCCGATTATACACCCAATGAAATTTTAAAAGGCACTAAAGAGCTTTTTGAAAATGAGGTTTTATGGGAGAAATAGATGCAAATCGTGCAAACTTTAGAAACTATCAATGTTAATACAGATGATATTAGCGTATTTCAGTATTTTAAAGACTTGATTACCAAAAATTTCACAAAGGTCATAGGACGAAAAAATAAAATTTTTTCTTTTTTTGAAGAAAATGAAATTCCACAGCGCCGTTATTTCTTAAAAGTTTTAGATCAAAAATATCGCAAAAGCACAAATGAAGGTATAGAGAATTTACAAGATGCTCATTTTAAAACTTTTAGATTAATTTTTGAGCAAAATAATATGCTTAAGCCTATGTTGTTTATCAAGATTGATTTTGTTGCGGGTAGAATTTTGATGAAGTTAAGCTCTAATGAAAAATTATTTATTACTTATATAAGAAATTATTTTCAAGATCATAATATAGAATATAATGAAATGACAAATATTCTAATTTTAGAATATAAAAACGAGAATACCCTTGAACTTTTTGAAGCTTTTGCAGATGAGAGCGAGCATTTAAAATATTGCGTGAATTTTGAAGTTGACCGCGAAGAGTATAAAAAATTTCGCCAAAATATTCACAATAAAGAAAATATGAAATGGAAATTTAATGCTTTAGCTAAGCTTTTTAGTAATTATTTTAATACTTTAGAATGCACTCCGCAAAATGATCTTAGTGAAATCAGACAAAAATATTTGATTTTGGTAAAACTTTATCATCCTGATTTTCATCAAGGAAAAAGTGCAATAGAAAAAGCTTACGCAAGAGAGCAGTTTGAAAAAATACAAATTGCCTATGATAACTTAAAAGCACTTTATAAGAATAATACTTAAAAAATTAAATTAATCATTTGGGTTAATTTAATTTTTCTCTCTCATAAATTTTTCTTAATTTGCTATCTAGTTTAAAACAAAATTGAAAAAGTGCAGGTACTACGAGTAAGGTAAGCAAAGTCGAACTTATAAGTCCAAAGATAATGGCTATTGCCATAGGAGAATTAGCTTCATAGCCCGCACCCCTTGAAAGAGCAAGTGGGAGCATAGCAAAAATCATAGCAAAAGTTGTCATCAATATAGCCCTTAAGCGCGATTTTCCAGCGATTAAAAGAGCTTTATCGGGATCTAAACCTTCATGGCATTTTTTATTAGCTACATCTACGAGTAAAATAGCATTTTTCCCTACCATACCAAAAAGTAAGATGATGGCAATAAGTACAAAAAGTGAAAAATTATGCCCTGTGATAAAAAGCCCTATAGAAGCTCCGCCAAAGGCTAAAGGCATGGTTATCATGATGATTAAAGGCAGAATAAAACTTTCATAAAGTGCGGCTAAAACAAGATAAATTAAAACAAAAGCAAGTGCTACTGCCATAGCAAAACCTTGCACGGTTTCACCTAAAAGATTGATAAAGCCTGAAAAAGCATAGCTAAGACTTGGATTGTTATTTAAAATTTTATCCATATTATCTAGTAAAAGTTTTTGCACCGCTCCTAAGGAAAGATCATTCACTCCAGCTGTGATTTTCACAGAGCGGTTTTTATTGTAACGATTGATAGTTTTTAAATCTTTACTGTATATAAAATCCACCACGCTTGAAAGTTCTAAATTTATACCTTGGTTGTTTTTAATGCTAATGCGCTTTAAAGCTTCTATGTCTTTTTTAAATTCTGGAGCAAAACTTAGGATAATATCATCTTTTGAATTGCCTCTATCCATGCTTCCTACGCTAAGTTGCGAGAAAGAATACCCTAAAACCCCAGCGATATATTGAGGATTGACATCTAAAAGTTTGGCTTTTTCTTTGTTGATGTGTAAGGCTACTTCATCTTTTGTAGCATTAGCATTATCACTTATATCTACAATGCGTGCATTAGTGCCTAAAATTTCTTTTGCCTGAGAAGCAGCTTCTTTTAGAGTGTTTAAATCATCTCCTAAGATTAAAAATTGCACGGGATCATCAATGCCTGCACCCTCTATCTTTGGAAGTTCTAAAATTTTGATTTTTAAACTTTCATCTTGAAATTTTTGACGATATAAACTTACTATGGCAGTTTGTCTTAAATTTCTTTCGTCTAAATTTTTAAGTTTAACATAAATTTTAGCCTTTGTAGCATCTTTGGCATCATCATAGCCTACAAGTAAAAAAGCGTATTTGACATTGCTATCATTTTTGATTTTTTCAAGCAAATTTAAACTTTTTTCTTTCATGGCTTCTAAACTTAAATCCTTTTTGCTTTCAAGCAAAACTTGAATTTCACTATCATCTTCCATAGGTAAAAAATCAAGCCCTATGCGAGTGGCTAAAGCAAAAGAAAGCCCTATAAAAACAAGAGTGGCTAGGATAAATTTTACTTTATTTTGTAAAATTTTATAGAGTAAATTTTCATACTTTTGCTCTATTTTTTCAAAAAAAGCTTCTGTTTTTTCATAAAACTTGTTTTCTTTTGGATTTAAAAATCTTGCCCCAATACTAGGTATTAAAAATACAGAAACCAAAAAGCTTATAACTATCCCACTTGCAACGCTTATGCCTAAGGCATTGAAAAAAAGCCCTGATATAGAGTTCATATAAGAAATAGGGATAAAAACACAAAGTAAAACTATACTTATGCTTAAAACACTAAAACCTATTTCATTGATACCTAAAAAAGCAGCTTGTAAAGGCGGATAAGTTTTTAGTTTTTTAGCAATATTTTCAATCACTACTATAGCATCATCGATAAAAATTCCTATGCTTAAGGTTAAAGCTATAAAAGTTAAGCGGTTTAAATCATAGCCTAAAAGATCGATAATAAAAAAAGTTGAAATGATAGAAGTAGGTATAGCTATGCAAGCAATGAGAGTTGCACTTAAATTTCTTAAAAATAAAAACACGATAACAAGGGTTAGAAAAATCCCCAAAACCATATCAAAAATCACTTGAGAAAGGTGCTTGTGGATATTTAAGCTTTTATCATAA
This sequence comes from Campylobacter sp. CFSAN093259, assembly GCF_012889985.1. Classification (NCBI taxonomy): domain Bacteria; kingdom Pseudomonadati; phylum Campylobacterota; class Epsilonproteobacteria; order Campylobacterales; family Campylobacteraceae; genus Campylobacter; species Campylobacter sp. CFSAN093259. The sequence goes on along the minus strand of NZ_CP040617.1, from coordinate 1,006,798 downwards.
AGCATATTAATGCTTATATCTTTTGGAATTTGTTTTTCTAAAATAGGCAAGGCATTTTTGACATTTTTAATCATTTCAAGGGTGTTATAATTTGTGATTTTTCCGAGTTCTAAAAGCACCCCTTCTTTACCTTCGTATAAAGCACTTTGTTTTTCATCTTCATAAAGGCTTGAAATATTAGCAATATCACTTAAAAATACCCCTGTTTTTATGCGAAGATTACTAAGTTCTTCTAAATTTGTGGCTTCAAAATAGCCTTTGATGATATAGTTATCTTGATTGTTGTTAAGTTCGCCTAGGGCTTGTTTAAAATTTTGACTTTTGATGATATTTGCTACATCAAGGGCGTTAAGATTGTATTTTCTAAGTTCGTTTGGTTTTAATTCTATGCGAATTTGGGGTTCTAAAAACCCCTTAGCTTCGATTTTACCTACTCCTTCAACTCTTTGCAAAAAAGGTTTTATTTTATCATTGATTTCACGCATGAGTTGTATTTTATCTTTAGAATATAAAAAAAGCGAAATAGCAGAACCAGAATCTGAACTGATTTTTTCAATTTCAGGCTTAGAAGGTAGGCTTAAAGTTCCTATTTTATCACGCACATCATTAGCAGCTACTTCAAGATTTTTACCCAGTTTAAACTCCACTACACTCACACTAAAATTATCATACGCAGCTGAGGTTATGGTCTTTACTCCATCGATTTCACTTAAAGCATTTTCTATTTCTTTAGTGACTTTTGATTCTACGAAATTTAAATCCCCATTTATCTTGCTTGTGATTTTTATAAGAGGTATGGAAACATTAGGAAATAAATTTACACTCATGCTAAAAGCAGAGATTAGCCCAAAAATCATAAGAGCTAAGAAAAACATTAGCACGGTAATAGGTCGGTTTATAGCTAGTTTAAACATTTTTAATCTTTAGTGATGATTCTACCTTCACCAAAAAGCCCTGGTGTTAGATTTGTGGTTTGCACTTCAGCATAAATTTTTCTTGTTTTTACTTCTATACTTGGATAAATAAGGCTGATTTTTCCTTTCAATTCTGTACCATTTTGATCGATTTTATAAAAGAAATCATCGCCTAATCTAACTTTATCTTTATATTTTTCATCAAAACTTAAAATCAGTTTGCTTTGTGGATAGGAAAAAATTTCTATTAAAGGTTGAGCTACTCCTCCTACTCCTTCGCCCACTTGTATAAATTTGTTTGCGATAATAGCATCATAAGGTGCGCGTAATTCTTTTTTTGCCATGATATTGTTATAATAAGCTATATTGATTTTTGCTTTGTTTAAATTTAAATTAGCAGCATCAAACTTAGCTTTCATATCTTCATAGCTTTGTTTGTCTATAACATTTTCTACAGCTTTGATTTTTTGCATCCTACTTTTGGTATTTTCGTATTCTACAAGGGCAAGCTGATAAGAATTTTGAGCATTTTGAAGAGCTATTTTTTCACTTTCTTGATCAAGAGCAAGTAAAAGTTCTCCTTTGCTGACTTTTTGTCCAATTTCTACAGGAATTTTTTGAACCAAACCTATGCTTTCAAGGGCAAGTTTGCTTTGTTTTGATGCTTCTACATTGAAACTTGCGTAAATTTCTTCGCCAAAGGCGCAATTAAAAACAAGAAGTAAAAATAGAATTTTTTTCATTCTTTAACCTTTGAATTAAGATCTATACCCGCATTAAAATAATAATTTGCTTTAGTAATTTCAAATTCATTTTTAGCAAGCTCTAAATCGCTTTGTGCTTTAAATTTAGCCTCTAAAGCTTGAAGATATTCTACATAAGAAACAAGTCCTGCTTGGTATTTTTTATCTACACTTTCAAAAGCTAAATTTGCAGCATTTAAGCTAAGATTAAGAGCTAAAATTTGTTCTTGTAAAACTTTTAAACTTTTGTCTAAATAATTTAATTCTTCTTTATTTTTTCTCTCGCTAAATCTTGCATTTGCATTGGCTATTTGAACATTTAAACGCTCTTTTTCAACTTCTTTAGCCCTTGCATTGAAATCAAAAATTTTCCATTCCATACCTAAAATAAATTGATTACCTTGAGAATATTTTTCTAAGAATTGATCCGCTAAATTTGCAAAAGGAGCTGGAACTTTTGGATTATAATTGTTTTTATAAAAGTTAAAATTATCTTGAATATAAAATTTTGGAAAATATTCAGCTTTTGCTAAATTTACACTTTCTTTAGCAAGATTGATTTGTTCTTTAGCTATCATTACTTCATAGTTTTGACTTTTTTCTTGTTGCGGATTTTCTAAAAAAGCATTCCCTTGCACTTTAAAATCTGTATCGCTTAAAATTTTAATCTCTTTTTGTATATTGGCAAGTTTTAATTCATTTTGACTGAGCTCTAATAAGCTTAAATGGTATTTAGCCTTAATGCTTTCAAGTTCATCTTTAGAGCTAAGTCCCGCGTCGTAAAATTTTTGCAATCTTTCAAAAGTTGATTTTAAAAAAGATACTTTTTGTTGATTGGCTAGTAAAATTTTTTCAAGACTTAAGGTGTTAAAATAAAGTGTGATTGCATTTAGGGCAAGGTAATTTTTATTTTGTTCTTTGTCTAAAAAGCTTAATTTTTCTCTGCTTTCTAAAGCTCTTAAATTAGCCTCTCTAGCACCCCCATCAAAAAGCAAAAAATTAAGAGAAACTTTAGCAAATAAACTTTCTTGTGGATCGATAATGAAGCGATCTTTATTGTTGGCTACATAAGCTGAGCTTAGACTAAGAGAGGGTAGGTAATTTCTAAAAGCTTGTTCTTTGTCTAAATTTGCTTGTTCGCTTTGCATTTTCTTAATGAGATAGGATTCATTATTTTGACTTAGTGTTATAAATTCGTGCAAATTAGAAGCTAACATTGCTAAGGGATAAAGAGCTAAAAATATAGCTGATTTTAAATATTTTTTAAACATTTTGATATTTTAATATACTTTATATAAATTTCAATTGAAGTTTTTTATATAAAATAAAATTTATTTGTTTTAAACATAAATTTTGTTAAAATCCTAGCTTTAAAATTTTATATTTAGGATGAAATTTTGTCGGTAAAAAATATTAGAAATTTTTCTATTATAGCTCATATAGATCATGGAAAATCTACTCTTGCAGATAGGATTATTAGCGAGTGTGGTGCTATTAGCGATAGGCAGATGAGTTCACAAGTTATGGATACTATGGATATAGAAAAAGAGCGTGGTATCACCATAAAAGCACAATCAGTGCGTTTAAATTATAAATTTAATAATGAAAATTTTGTTTTAAATCTTATTGATACTCCTGGCCATGTGGATTTTTCTTATGAAGTGAGTCGTTCTTTGGCAAGTTGTGAAGGGGCTTTGCTTGTAGTAGATGCTTCTCAAGGTGTTGAAGCACAGACTATAGCTAATGTTTATATAGCGCTTGAAAATAATCTTGAAATCATTCCTGTGATTAATAAAATCGATTTACCTAATGCTGATGTTGAGAAAGTAAAGCATGAAATCGAGCATATTATAGGTATAGATTGCAAAGATGCAATTTGCGTGAGTGCAAAAACAGGAGTGGGTATAAAAGAGCTTATAGAAACAATTATTACTAAAATCCCTGCACCAAAAACAGATGATGAAGCTCCTACTAAGGCTTTAATTTATGATTCTTGGTTTGATAATTATTTGGGTGCTTTGGCTTTGGTTAGGATTTATGAAGGAAGTATTGCTAAAAACGATGAAGTTTTAGTCATGAGTACGGATAAAAAACATATAGTTCAAGATCTTTTTTATCCCCACCCTTTAAGTCCAATTAAAACTCAATCTTTACAATCAGGCGAAGTAGGTGTGGTGGTTTTAGGGCTTAAAACCGTAGGTGATGTACAAGTAGGCGATACCATCACTTTGGTAAAAAACAAAGCTAAAGAAGCCATAGGTGGTTTTGAAAAGGCTAAAGCTTTTGTGTTTGCGGGACTTTATCCTATAGAAACGGATAAATTTGAAGATTTAAGAGATGCTTTGGATAAATTAAAGCTTAATGATAGTTCTATTACTTATGAGCCTGAAACTTCTTTGGCCTTAGGCTTTGGTTTTAGGGTAGGATTTTTAGGGCTTTTACATATGGAAGTTATCAAAGAAAGGCTTGAGAGAGAATTTAATCTTGATTTGATTGCTACAGCTCCAACTGTGACTTATGAAATTTATCAAACCGATGGAGAGCTTATTAAAATTCAAAATCCTAGCGAGCTTCCTCCTGTTAATAAAATCGATCATATAAAAGAGCCTTATGTTAAAGCTACTATCATTACTCCAAGTGAATTTTTAGGGAATTTAATCACTCTTTTAAATCGCAAAAGAGGAGTACAGGTTAAAATGGACTATATCACACCTGAGCGTGTTTTGCTAGAATATGATGTGCCTTTAAATGAGATTGTGATGGATTTTTATGATAAATTAAAGTCCTTAACAAAAGGTTATGCGAGTTTTGATTATGAGCCTATAGAATTTAGAGTAGGGGATTTGGTAAAACTTGATATTAAGGTAGCGGGTGAAAATGTTGATGCGTTAAGCATTATCGTGCCTAATGAAAAAGCGCAAAGTAAAGGAAGAGAACTTGTTAGTGCTATGAAAGAAATAGTTCCTAGACAGCTTTTTGAAGTGGCCATTCAAGCAAGTATTGGAAATAAAATCATCGCAAGAGAAACTGTTAAATCCATGGGTAAAAATGTGACAGCAAAATGTTATGGTGGGGATATTACTAGAAAAAGAAAGCTTTTAGAAAAGCAAAAAGAAGGTAAAAAAAGAATGAAAGCTATAGGTAAGGTAAATTTACCTCAAGAGGCTTTTTTGAGTGTTTTAAAGATAGATTGATGATAAATTTAAAACTTGGCTTGAAATTTGCTTGTATTTTTAATACAATTTTAAAATAATTTTCTAAGGAGAAAAAATGTTTAAAAAATTTTTGATTTTTATAGTGCCTATTTTATTTTTGAGTGCTTGTGCAACTAAACAAGATACTTTTGCTCAAGTTAATCAAATTTCTAAAAATTCTCAATGCAGTTCTTGTGAAAGTCCTGGTGGTTTTGAAGCAAAGATTAAAGGGCTTTTATACATTAGCGATGTTGGAATTCAATGTTGTGCCAATAAACGCACTTTAGACACTGGTATTGCTTTGAAAAAGGTTTATTTACATAGATTTTATGATTTAAAAGAAGGGCAAAAGGTTTTAAATGCTAAAGGGAAAAAGTTATTTGTCGATGTGAATTTTAATGCGGTATTTTATACTTATTTAAAACAAGAACTTGAAGCTAGAGGAATAGTTGTGCTTGACAATAACGATCAAAATTCACCTTATGTGAGTAAGATTGATTTAGAATTTATATCTTATGGAGCAACTCAAGATGCTATAGGATTACATTCAAAACTAGTAGGAGTTTTACAAGTTAGTGATATAAATAAAAATAAGAAATTTACAATCCGCACCAAGCAAGATGTACAAGGTTTTGATGATTTAAAAGAAACAACTTTTTATACTCATTTGTTAATAAAACAAATGGCAAATAAAGCAGCTAGTTTAATCTCTGAACTTTGAGGTGTATAAATTGCGGAGCTTTTGCTCTGCTCTGCTTTTGTGAATTATGCGAGCTAGAGCTTTCTGAATTTTCCTTAAATGTAAGAAAGCTTGATAATAATTTCAAAGTCTATTCTTTTTATAAATACCATGAAATACAACACTTGCTTCACTCTAAACATTATTTTTATGGTTATTTTGTTTATAAAATGCTTGCTAAATTAAGTTTTGCAAAATTTAAAGATTTTTTTGATCCTAGAATGACAATTAATGTTATAGCTTTAGATGATAAGGTTGAAGATATGCTTTATTCACATTCTGCTATTTTAGCTAGATATCTTAAAACAAAATTTGTAAAACCTGTTTTTAATGTTTTAAAAGCACAAAATTCTGTGAAATATTCTGGAAAAAGTTTAGAATTTCGTCAAAAACATAAAAGAAATTACAAACTCTTAAAAACCATTCACGAACCTGTAATTTTAGTAGATGATATTGTAACAACTGGTTCTAGCCTTTTGGAAGCTAAAAAAGTTTTAGAAGAAAATAAAATTTCTGTACTTTTTGCTCTTGTTTTAGCTGATGCAAAAGTTTAATATGCTATAATCAAAACTTTGAACTAATAGAAGGATTTTTATGGAGAATATTTTTAGCAAAGATTCTGATATTGAACTTGTAGATATAGAAAATTCTATAAAAAGTAGTTATTTAGACTATTCTATGAGTGTTATTATAGGTCGTGCTTTGCCTGACGCAAGAGATGGTTTAAAGCCTGTTCATAGAAGAATTTTATATGCTATGCAAAATGATGAGGCAAAAAGTAGAACAGATTTTGTCAAATCAGCCCGTATAGTGGGTGCTGTTATAGGTCGTTATCACCCACATGGAGATACAGCAGTTTATGATGCTTTGGTTAGAATGGCTCAAGATTTTTCTATGAGATATCCAAGTATTACAGGACAAGGCAACTTTGGATCTATAGATGGTGATAGTGCCGCTGCGATGCGTTATACTGAAGCAAAAATGAGTAAACTTTCTCATGAGCTTTTAAAAGATATAGATAAAGATACGGTCGATTTTGTTCCAAATTATGATGGTTCAGAAAGCGAACCTGATGTTTTACCTTCTAGGGTTCCAAATTTATTATTAAATGGTTCAAGTGGTATAGCTGTAGGTATGGCGACAAACATCCCACCTCATAGTTTAAATGAGTTGATAGATGGACTTTTATATTTGCTTGATAATAAAGATGCAAGCCTAGAAGAGATTATGCAGTTTATCAAAGGTCCAGATTTTCCAACAGGTGGAATAATTTATGGTAAAAAAGGCATTATAGAAGCTTATCGCACAGGGCGTGGTCGTGTGAAAGTGCGAGCTAAAACTCATATTGAAAAAAAGACAAATAAAGATGTTATTGTTATAGATGAGCTTCCTTATCAAACCAATAAAGCTAGGCTTATAGAGCAGATTGCAGAGCTTGTTAAAGAAAAGCAAATTGAAGGAATATCTGAAGTAAGAGATGAGAGTAATAAAGAAGGAATCCGCGTTGTTATAGAGCTTAAACGTGAGGCTATGAGTGAAATTGTTTTAAATAATCTATTTAAATCTACCACTATGGAAAGTACTTTTGGTGTGATTATGTTGGCAATTCACAATAAAGAACCTAAAATTTTCTCTTTGTTAGAACTTTTAAATCTTTTCTTAACCCATAGAAAAACAGTTATTATTAGAAGAACGATTTTTGAACTTCAAAAGGCAAGAGCAAGAGCTCATATTTTAGAAGGTCTTAAAATTGCACTTGATAATATAGATGAAGTGATTGCTTTAATTAAAAATAGTTCTGATAATAATACCGCAAGAGATTCTTTGGTAGCTAAATTTGGTCTTAGCGAGCTTCAAGCCAATGCTATTTTAGATATGAAACTAGGTCGTTTAACAGGACTTGAAAGAGAAAAAATCGAAAATGAACTTGCAGAATTAATGAAAGAAATTGCAAGACTTGAAGAAATTTTAAAAAGTGAAACCTTGCTTGAAAATTTAATTCGCGATGAATTAAAAGAAATTAGAAGTAAATTTGATGTGCCACGTATTACTCAAATTGAAGATGATTACGATGATATTGATATTGAAGATTTGATTCCTAATGAAAATATGGTTGTAACTATCACACATCGTGGTTATATTAAGCGTGTGCCTAGTAAACAATATGAAAAACAAAAACGAGGTGGAAAAGGAAAATTAGCCGTTACGACTTATGATGATGATTTTATAGAAAGTTTCTTTACGGCAAATACACATGATACGCTTATGTTTGTAACAGATCGTGGACAGCTTTATTGGCTTAAAGTTTATAAAATTCCTGAAGGCTCAAGAACGGCTAAAGGAAAAGCAGTGGTAAATCTTATCAATTTACAAGCTGAAGAAAAAATCATGGCTATTATTCCAACCACGGATTTTGATGAGAGTAAATCTTTATGTTTCTTTACTAAAAATGGTATTGTAAAGCGTACAAATTTGAGTGAATATCAAAATATCAGAAGTGTAGGAGTTAGAGCGATCAACTTGGATGAAAATGATGAGTTGGTAACTGCTATTATTGTTCAAAGAGATGAAGATGAAATTTTTGCCACTGGTGGTGAAGAAAATTTAGAAAATCAAGAAATTGAAAATTTAGATGATGAAAATCTTGAAAATGAAGAGAGTGTAAGCACACAAGGTAAAATGCTCTTTGCAGTAACCAAAAAAGGTATGTGTATCAAATTCCCACTTGCTAAAGTACGTGAAATCGGCCGTGTAAGTCGTGGGGTGACGGCTATTAAGTTTAAAGAGAAAAATGACGAATTAGTAGGTGCAGTTGTTATAGAAAATGATGAGCAAGAAATTTTAAGCATAAGTGCAAAAGGTATAGGAAAACGCACAAATGCTGGAGAATATAGATTGCAAAGCAGAGGTGGCAAAGGTGTAATTTGTATGAAACTTACAGAAAAAACCAAAGATCTTATTAGCGTAGTTATAGTAGATGAAACTATGGATTTAATGGCTCTTACAAGTTCAGGTAAGATGATACGTGTTGATATGCAAAGCATTAGAAAAGCAGGGCGTAATACGAGTGGTGTCATTGTAGTTAATGTGGAAAATGACGAGGTGGTTAGCATCGCTAAGTGTCCTAAAGAGGAAAATGACGAGGATGAGTTAAGCGATGAAAACTTTGGTTTAGATTTGCAATAAGTTTAAAGTTGGAACGCTTATTGCTTTTTATTTTACTAATTACAATATTTTGAAGGTGTAAAAATGAAAAAAATTTATTTTATGCTAGCAATAGCAGGAATTTTCGCTGGTTGTGTACCAAGTGCAAACAGTGCAACTAAAAATTCAAGTGCAAATAGCACTGCTCCATCTCAAGATGTTATCGTGCAAAAAGTCGATAAAGATGATGTGCGTGATATTATCAGAGAAGAAAAAATGTTGGCTCCAGATGCTAGCGAAACGGAACTTAGTTTTACAGCAGTTGGTGAAGGGATTGCTCCGATGAATACAGTTTCTACTGCTCAAGCCCTAGCTTTAGCAAAAAGAGCAGCGATTACAGATGCTTACAGACAGCTTGCAAGTAAGCTTTATGGTGTGAAAGTGAATGGTAAAGACACTGTAAAAGATGCAATGCTTAGAAGTTCAACTATTACTGCGCAAGTAAATGGTTTGATAAAAAATGCAAGTATTATTGATGAGAATTTTAATCAAGGGCTTTATAGAGTAAACTTAGAACTTAAAATCGATGCAGACAAGTGGAAAGAATTGTTTGCTTATTAATCTTTCTTAGCTTTAAGCTTTTTGCCCAAGATGAATTTATTTTTTGGGCAGAGCTTTCTAGTAAAAATTTCATTCTCTTTCATCAAAATCAAAATTTATCCTTAGCAATGACGCAAAGCGAAAATGTTGAAGAACAATGGGTATGTGAAATTTCTTATAGTGATCAAGATTTAAAAGTTTTACCTCGAACTTCTTTAGGATTAATTGATGATAATATGCCAAAAACAATTAAATTTAATTTTTTAAATTCTCATAAAGATGAATTAAGCGATTGCTTTATAGGAGCTAGAATCAGTGTTAAGGATATTGTTAATACTGGCTTATTACGTGCTCAAAGTGAAACTTATGTTAAAATTTTACCCTTGCGTTTTACCGTAGAATTTGGCGAACAAAATGCGATAATTTATTATCTTAAAAAAAAGTAAATTCAAAATTAAGCGCAAATTGGATACTATAGTAGAAATTTTTTAAAAGGCTTAGGATGAATTTAGTCATAGTAGAAGATGATATTAATATGCGCAAATCCTTAGAAATTGCATTAGCAGAGTATGAAGAATTTAATATTAAATCTTATAAATCTGCCACTGAAGCTTTAAAAAAAATAGATGAGAATACAGATTTGATTATTACAGATATTAATATGCCAGGAATTGATGGCATAGAATTTGTTAAAGCCTGTGAAAATAAATATGATTTTATTATTATGACAGGAAATGCTACTTTAAGCCGTGCTATAGAAGCGGTTCGTTTGGGAGTAAAAGATTTTTTAACCAAGCCTTTTGATGTTGATACTTTAGTCGAGGCTATTAAGCGTGCTAAAATCATAAGAGAAAAAACAGCCGATAAAAAAAGCAAAAAAAATGAAAAAAAAGAAGAAAATAAAGATTTTTTTTCAACTTCTCCTAATTTAGAAAAAACATTAAATTTAAGTCAAAAAGCGGCTAAAACTGATGCCTCTGTAATGTTTTTTGGAGAAAGTGGAGTAGGAAAAGAGGTATTTTCTCGTTATATTCACACCCATTCTAAACGCTCTAATAAGCCTTTTATTGCTATTAATATGGCAGCCATTCCTGCAAATTTGATTGAAAGTGAGCTTTTTGGTTTTGAAAAAGGTGCTTTTACTGATGCTAATGCAACTAAAATAGGGCTTTTTGAAATGGCTAATGAGGGCACTTTGTTTTTAGATGAAATTGGTGAAATGCCTTATGAAATTCAAGCTAAACTTTTAAGAGCTTTGCAAGAAAAAGAAATCACACGACTTGGAAGTACAAAAAGCATCAAAATAGATGTAAGAATTATTAGTGCAACTAATGCAAATTTAGATGAAAAAATAAAAAATGGTGAATTTCGTTCAGATTTATATTATCGTTTAAACACTGTTCCTATTAATATCCCGCCTTTAAGAGAGCGTAAAGAAGAAATTTTAGGTATAGCTCAAAAGGTTTTAGAAGATACTTGTAAAGAATATGATTTTAAGGAAAAACAGCTCAGCCAAGAAGCTAAAAATGCTTTACTTGAATATGATTTTCCTGGTAATATTAGAGAATTAATATCCGTTGTACAAAGAGCTTGTATTTTAAGTGAAAATGATGAAATTTCAAGTGAAGATTTGTTCTTAGAAGCTAGAAGTATAAAAAAAGATGTAAAGAATTTAGAAAAAGAATTGATTTGTGAAGTTCTTTTAAGTGTAGATTATGACAAGGATCAAGCTTCTCAAATTTTAGGTATGGATATAAAAATTTTAAATGAAAAAATTAAAAAATATCAAATAAAGGATAAGTAATGTCAAAAAAACAAAAAATAGCCATTGTGGGTGCTACTGGTGCGGTTGGGGAAGAGCTTTTAAATGTTTTAGATGAACTTGATTTCCCAGTGGAAAGTATTTTACCTTTAGCAAGTGCAAAAAGTGTAGGTAGTGAAGTAGAATTTAAAGGCAAAGCTTATAAAGTCAAAGAACTTACCGAAAATGTATTTAAAGAAAATCCTATTGATATTGCTTTTTTTAGCGCAGGTGCAAGTGTGAGTGAAAAATATGCTAAATTTGCAGTAGAATCTGGTGCTGTTGTTATTGATAATACAAGTCATTTTAGAATGGAAAAAGATGTTCCTTTGGTGGTTCCTGAATGCAATCCTGAGGATATTAAAGATTGGAAAAAAACAGGGATTATTGCTAATCCAAATTGTTCTACTATACAAATGGTGCAAGTTTTAAAACCTTTAAATGATGCATTTAATTTAAAGCGTGTTGATGTAAGTACCTATCAGGCTGCAAGTGGAGCAGGAAAAGAAGGAATGCAAGAATTGGTTGAAGCTATGCAAAGTTTTTTTGCTTTTAAACTTGATGAATTTGAACCTCAAACTTTTCCTTATACTTTGGCACTTAATCTTATTCCACAAATTGATGTTTTTATGGATAATGATTACACTAAAGAAGAACTTAAAATGGTCAATGAAACTCAAAAAATTTTACATAAAAATTTAGAAGTTTCGGCAACTTGTGTTAGAGTGCCTGTTTTAAGAAGTCATAGCGAAGCCATTACTATGCATTTTGAAAAAGAAATAGATGTAAAAAAAGCTAAAGAAATTTTAAAAAAAGCACCAAGTGTTATTGTCATAGATGATCCTAAAAATAAAAAATACCCTATGCCTTTAATGACTAGCGATACTAATGAAACTTATGTAGGAAGAATTCGTGCTGATGTGTATGATAAAAAAATACTCCATCTTTGGTGTGTGGCGGATCAAATTCGTGTAGGTGCTGCAACAAATGCTGTGCGTATTGCGCAAAAATGGTTAGAATTAAAAAATAAATAAGGAAAAAAATGTTAGAGAAAATATTTGAATCTTTACTTGTTAGAAGTCGTATTGTTACAATTTTACCCGTAATTTTTGGTTTAATTGGAGCTTTTGTATTGTTTTTTATTGCAAGTTATGATGTTTTAAAAGTTATATTTTATACTTATAATTATTTTTTTGATGCAGGTTCTAATGTCGATTTGCATGAGGATGTGGTGGCTTTAATTATAGGAGCTGTTGATCTTTATCTTATGGCTTTAGTTTTGTTTATTTTTTCTTTTGGAGTTTATGAGCTTTTTATCAGCGAAATAGAAGAATTTAAACAAACAAAACAAAGCAAGGTTTTAGAGGTGCATAGCTTAGATCAATTAAAAGACAAGCTTGCAAAAGTTATCATTATGGTCTTAGTGGTAAATTTCTTTCAAAGGGTTTTACAGATGAAATTTGCTACTCCTGTGGATATGGCTTTTCTTGCTGGATCGATTTTAGCTCTTTGTGTAGGACTTTATTTTTTACACAAAGGTGGTCATTAACAAGGATTATCTTTTTTTGATATAATCGTTTTTTTGTGTTTAAAGAATAAAAATGAAAAAAATATTTTTAATTGGTATGATTTTAAATCATTTTGTTTTTGCAGCTCCGTTAGATGAAGTCTTTAAAGATATAGAAGTTTCAGGGACTGTTCGTTATCGCTATGATATTAAAAAAGAAAAAAAATACAACAAAAAAACACATAGATATCAAAATAAAACACAAACAGAAATTACAATAAAATAAGGAAAATCATGATTGCACGCTGGTTGTTTATTAGTTCAATATTTGTTGTTGCGCTTTTTGGTATTAACTTGAAATCATTTTTTACTTATACCTTTGATGCAAATAAGCAATATGATATGGAAAAAGCGAAGGCTTTGTATTTTCAAAATAAATGCAATACTTGCCATGGAGATAATGCTGAAAAGAGTGTTATAGGATCTAGAATTTTAAAAGATATGTCTCCTGAGGATATTAAAGGAGCTTTGATAGGTTATACTCTTGATAGTAGCAGTTCTACAACAGCTTCTCAAATGGCTTTTTATGCTAGAAATTTAAGCCACGAGGATATAGATAATATTATTGCTTATATTAAAGGTGGAAATTTTGCGCTTGATTTGCAAGTAAAAGATCTTCTTGAAGAAGAACCTGCGCAAAAAACAAAACATAATATATTTCTAAAATAAAATGTAAAAACTATAATTAAAAGGAATACTATGAAAAAACTAACTTTAACTTTAAGTGTTTTAACTATGGTAAATTGCTTATATGCTAAGGATATTAATATAGGAGTAGTTTTACCTTTAACTGGAACTGTGGCAGCTTATGGGCAAGATGTTTTTAACGGAATTGAACTGGCTAATAAGCTACAGCCAAAACTTTCAAATGGAGATGTTATTAAACTTATCACAATAGATACAAAAGGAGATAAGCTTGAAACTTCAAATGGAGTTAATCGTTTAATAGCAACAGATAAAGTCCTTGGGATTATTGGTGAAGCTACAACTCCAAATACCATTCAAGCTATTTCTATAGCAGAAGAGAAAAAAATTCCCCTAATAGCTCCAGTGGCATCTGGAGATAAATTGCTAGATAAAAAGAAATATGCAAGTAGAGTTTGTTTTAAAGATAGTTTTCAAGGAGATAAATTTGCTACTTATGTATCTAAGGATTTAGGACTTAAAAATGCTGTTATCATCATAGATCAAAGCAATGTTTATTCTTTAGGTTTGGCAAGAGCTTTTGAAAATTCTTTTAAGAATAATGGTGGGAAAATTATAAAAAAACTTGTTATTAATTCAGGAGATAAAGATTTTAGAGCTGTGGTTTCTCAACTTAAGAGTTTAAATCCTGATTTTGTTTATATGCCTATTTATCATCCTGAAGCTGCTTTAATTGCGAGACAAGCAAGACAAATTGGTTTTGATAAACTTTTAGCAGCAGGAGATGGTGTTAACAATCAAACTTTTATAGATCTTGGCGGAAGTGCTGTTAATGGAGTAATTTTCACTGATAGTTTTGATTATAACAGTCCATCTACACAATTAGGAAAAGATTTTGTTGCAGCTTATGAGAAAGTTAAAGGAACAAAAGAACTTCCAGCATTTTCGGCTATGGGGGCTGATGCGTATTTTGTAATGTTAAATGCTATGAATGCTTGCGTTGATAATCTTAGCAGCGAATGTATTAATAGCAAAATTCATCAAACTAAAGATTTTCAAGCTGTTGGTGGTGTGATTAGCATAGATGAAAGCGGTAATGCCATTCGTTCTGTTGTGATTAAAGAAATTCAAAATCAAAAACAAAATTATAAAACAATTATAAATCCATAATTACTAAAATAAAGGTAGAGAATGAAAAAAAGTTTAATTTTAGCAAGTATTCTAAGTTTAAGTTTAAGTGCTGCGGAAGTCAAAATAGGAGTTGTTTTACCGCTTAGCGGAGCTACTGCAGCATATGGACAAAGCGCACTAGAAGGGATTAAACTTGCAAATTCAATGCAATCAGCTTTAAGTAATGGAGATAAGGTTTCTCTTGCTATTATTGATACTAAAGGTGATAAATTAGAATCTTCGAGTGGAGCAAATCGTTTAGTTTCTCAAGATAAAGTTATAGGCCTTATAGGGGAAATGGTTACTGCTAATACATTGCAAGTTATGCGCGTAGCAGAAGATAATAAAATTCCATTGATCGCTCCTGCTGCAACTGGTGATAGATTGCTTGATAAAAAAATATATTCTTCTCGAGTATGTTTTATGGACAGTTTTCAAGGTTCATCTTTAGCAAAATATGTTTTTTCAAAACTTAATTACAAAAGTGCTGTTATTGTAGTAGATCAAAGCACTGACTATTCCTTAGGTTTAGCAAAAGCTTTTGAAAAACAGTACAAGTCTAATGGTGGTCAAATTCTTAGAATTTTAAGAGTTAATTCAGGTGATAAAGATTTTAGAGCTATTGTAGCTCAAGTTAAAAGTTTAAATCCAGAATTTATTTTTTTACCGCTTTATTATAGCGAAGCTTCTTTATTTGCAAGACAATCAAAACTCGCAGGTTTAAATATTCCTATGGGTTCTGCAGATGGAGTTGCTGATCAAACTTTTATTAGTTTAGCTGGAGATGCAAGCGAGGGTTATATTTTCACAGATAGTTTTGATGCTAATAATCCAACTACAAAATTAAGCAAAGAATTTATCAGTGTTTATGAAAAAGCTAAAGGAACAAAAGAAGTTCCAAATTTTTCGGCTATGGGTGCTGATGCGTATTTTGTAATGCTAAATGCTATGAATGCTTGCGTTGAAAATCTTACTAGTAAGTGTGTCAATGAAAAAATTCACCAAACTAAAAATTATCAAGGTGTTTCTGGTGTTATCAGTATTGATCAAACAGGAAATGCAACTCGTTCTGTAGTGGTTAAAGAAATTAAAAATCAGAAGCAAAATTATAAAGATATTATCAATCCTTAAAGGAAAAATAGAAAGATTATGGATTCTACTTTATTTTTACAACAACTTGTTAATGGACTTAGTTTGGGCAGTATGTATGCTCTTATTGCTGTTGGCTATACGATGGTTTATGGTGTGTTAAGACTTATTAATTTTGCTCACGGCGATATTATGATGGTTGGTGCTTATGCGGCTCTTTTTTGCATGACTAATCTAAATGTTCCTTTTCTAGGAGCTTTGTCTTTAGCAATGATTTTTGCTGCTTGTGTTGGAATAGCTACAGATAGAATCGCTTATAAACCTTTAAGACAGGCTCCTAGAATTTCATTGTTGATTACAGCAATCGGTATTAGTTTTTTCTTGCAAAATCTTTTTAATATGCTTTTTACTTCAACACCTAGAACTTTTACACCGCCAAGTTATTTTGAGGAAAGTGTTAATTTTGGTGGAGTGATAACAACTTATGGTTCTTTAATGGTTCCTGCTCTTACATTTGTTATTTTAATAGCAGTGTTATGGATTTTGTATAAAAGCAAATATGGTATAGCTATTCGTGCTTTGGCATTTGATATACAAACAGTAAATTTAATGGGTATAGATGCAAATCGTATTATTGCTATAGTTTTTGCCCTAGGTTCAGCTTTGGCAGCAGTTGGGGGTGTTTTTTGGGCTGCAAATTATTACTCTGTTGAACCTACTATGGGAACTTTAATAGGTTTAAAAGCTTTTGCTGCTGCAGTTTTAGGAGGTATAGGTTCTGTAGTAGGTGCAGTTTTGGGTGGACTTATTATAGGATTTACTGAAGTTGTTGTTGTGGCTTTTTTTCCAGATTTATCAGGCTTTAAAGATGCATTTGCTTTTATTTTTTTGGTGTTTATATTGTTATTTAGGCCTACGGGAATTTTAGGTATAAATTTTGAAAAGAGTAGGTTTTAATGATGGTTAGAATTAAGGTTTCACATTTAATCTTTTTAATTGCTTCAATTATTTTTATTTTCATTTCTCCTTATATTTTTGGGGATTATGGATTAAACATTGTTAATCAAATTGCTATTTTTATTATTTTGGCTGTGAGTTACAATCTTATTAATGGTGTAACTGGACAATTTTCACTAGAACCCAATGGATTTGTTGCGATTGGAGCTTATGCGGCTGCTTTAGTTCTTTTAAGTGCTGATGCAAAAAATGATCAGTTTTTTTTAGATGGTCCTAGTTCTTTTATTTTAGCTATCCATTCAAATTCCTTTATTCTAGCTTTAATTGTGGCTGGAATTTGTTCATCTTTACTTGCCCTGATTTTGGCTTTTGCTGTATTTCGCGTGAGAGGGGATTATTTGGCTATTGTAACTTTAGGCTTTGGAATAATTATTAAAATAGCTGCTATTAATTTTCCTTCTATTACTAATGGCTCAAGAGGGCTGGTAGATATTCCACAATTTTCCACGATCTATTGGACAGGTGGTATTGCTATTGTAGCGGTTATTTTAATTTTAAATATAGTTTATTCTAAATATGGTCGTGCAATGAAGGCTATAAGAGATGATGAAGATGCTGCAAGCGCTATGGGAATAAATACTTTTTGGATAAAAACTTTAGCTTTTAGCACTTCAGCATTTTTAGAAGGTGTAGGTGGCGGACTTTTAGCTTGTCTGTTGACTACCGTATCTCCAACTCAATTTGATTTTTTACTTACTTTTCAGCTTTTGATTATTATTGTTTTAGGTGGACTTGGTTCTACTACAGGTGCTATTATAGGTGCGATATTGGTTATTGGTGGAAGTGAGTGGCTTAGATTTTTAGATGAGTTAAATATAAAAATAGATTCTTTAAATCTTGATATCCAATCAACGCCAGGGCTTAGAATGGTTGTTTTTTCTATTGTTCTGATTTTAGTAATGCTTTTTGCAAGAAAAGGCATAATGGGTTATTATGAGTTGAGTGATGTGATTAGAGGGATTAAAAAGCGTTTTAAAAGGAGCAAAAAATGATTTTGGAATTAAAACAAATTTCAAAAAGTTTTGGTAGTGTTAAGGCTATTAATGAAACTTCTTTTAAAATCAATGAGGGTGAAATTTTTGCTTTAATTGGACCTAATGGGGCTGGCAAAACAACTCTTTTTAATATTATAACAGGTAACTATAAACCTAGTTCAGGTTCGGTTGAATTTCTAGGAGAAAGAATTGATCACTTAAAACCTCATAAGATTGTGCATTTAGGAATAGCTAGAACATTTCAAAATATTAGGCTTTTTTCAAGCATGAATGTGCTTGAAAATGTTCTTATTGGTTTTAATAAACAAATGAAATATAATATTTTTGAAGCCTTTTTGCATTTAGGGCGTTTTGGAAAAATAGAACAAGTATTTAAAGAGAAGGCTTATGCAATATTAGAAGAACTTGGTATTGCAGAATTTGCCTATGAAAAGGCTACTAGCTTGAGTTATGGACAACAAAGAAAAGTTGAGATTGCAAGAGCAATGGCTACTCAACCAAGATTATTATTGCTTGATGAGCCAGCCGCTGGGATGAATAGCTCTGAGAGTGATGAACTTGCTGGGCTCATTTTTAAATTACGAAAAGATTATAAAATTAGCGTTTTGCTTATAGAACATGATATGAAATTTGTAAATAAATTG
This sequence comes from Campylobacter sp. CFSAN093259, assembly GCF_012889985.1. Taxonomy (NCBI): domain Bacteria; kingdom Pseudomonadati; phylum Campylobacterota; class Epsilonproteobacteria; order Campylobacterales; family Campylobacteraceae; genus Campylobacter; species Campylobacter sp. CFSAN093259. Next base: position 988,536 of record NZ_CP040617.1, on the reverse strand, counting down.
TGTGATCGCGTATTGGTACTTGATTATGGAAAAACAATTTTTGAAGGTAAACTTTGCGATGCTGTAAATCATAAAGAAGTAATTGCTGCGTATTTAGGGGATTTTGATGCTAATAGTTAAAGATTTGCATGTTTATTATGGATTAATTGAAGCTGTTAAAGGGATTGATTTTAAAGTGGAAACAGGTCATATTGTTTCTCTTATAGGTTCAAATGGAGCAGGTAAAACTTCAACTTTAAATGCGCTTTTAAACTCAGTTAAAAGAACTGGTGAGGTTAATTTCTTAGGTTATGATACTAAAAGGCATTTAACTCATACTTTAGTTCAAAAAGGTATAGCTTTAGTTCCTGAAGGAAGGCGTGTTTTTATTAATTTAAGCGTAGAGGAAAATTTAAAAATAGGTGCTTTTAATAATGCTGAAAATTATGAGCATTTAAGAGAGCAAATGTATAAACTTTTTCCAAGACTTGCAAGTAAAAAGCATGCTTTAGCTGGAACATTGAGTGGAGGGGAAGCGCAAATGCTTGCGATTTCAAGGGCTTTAATGAGTGAACCAAAACTTTTGATGTTGGATGAGCCTTCTTTGGGACTTGCTCCAAAGATTGTGGGTGAAGTTTTTGATATTATTGTGCGTTTAAAAGAAGAGGGTATAACTATTCTTTTGGTAGAGCAAAATGCTTATTCTGCATTAAAAATAAGTGATTATGCTTATGTTTTGGAAAATGGTCGCATTGTAATGGAAAACGAGGCTAAAAATTTAATAGGTGATGATGAGATTAGAAAGAAATATTTAGGGCTTTAAAATTTAAAGGAAAAAGAATGAAAAATATAATAAAAAGCATAGGGGATTTAAGAGTTTCGGTTGTATTGTTTTTGCTTTTTGCGCTTTTTTGTGCTTTGGCAACTTTTATTGAAAGTGCTTATGGAACCCCTACGGCTTGGGCAATGGTTTATGATACTTTTTGGTTTGAATATATACAACTTTTACTTGGTATTAATTTACTATGCGGGATGTTTCGTTATAAAATGTTTGGGCTTAAAAAATTACCTTTAATGATTTTTCATATTTCTTTTTTATTTATTTTAGTGGGTTCTGCAATGACAAGATATGCTGGTTTTGAAGGTATTTTACCTATTAGAGAGCATACTCAAAATTCACTTATAGAAAGTTCTAAGACTTCTTTGCGTATTTCTGCTATAAAAGATGGAGAACGCTATAGTGCGGTTAATGATCGTTATATAGGAAATTTGCCTTTTGCTAATTCTTTTAAACTAAAACTTAATTTAGGTGATGATCAAGCTGTATTAAAATATAAAGATTTAATCTTAAATGCTCATTATACTTATAAAGAAAATAATAATTCTGATCCTTTATTGGTTTTGATGCTTTCTCAAAAAGGATCTCAAGGTGTTGATGTTAAATTTGAAAAAGGTGAAGTTAAGAATATAGAAGGGGTTAACTTTGCTTTTATGAATGATAATGTTAAAGCACCTTTTGTAAAAATTGATGAAAATTTAACTTTAAGTTCAAGTGAAAACTTACATTTTCTAAGCATGCTAGATGGACAAAATTTAGACCTTAAAATTGGAGAAAAGGCAAATGCTAAGGAAAGAAGACTTTATGAAATTAATGATATTAGTTTTGTAGTTAAAGCTGCTTCTTTGCATGCGCAAGAAGCTTTAGAAGGTTCCAATAGACCTCAAGATGAAAGTTTTTGGTTATGGTTTAAATCTGCTTGGTTAGAAGTGGGTAGAACTATGTTGATTTCTACTTTTGGCGAGCCTCAAAATTGGAAAAATTCTTTATTATTGCATTTTAAAGATTTTGCCTTAAGCAATGAGAATAAAAACTTAGAATTAACTGGCTCTAATGCTTTAAAATTAGAATTAAGCTATAAAAATGAAAGTAAAGAATTTTATATTTTTGAATATAATAAACCTATTATGATAGAACTTGCAGATCAAAAATTCTTTATTTCTTGGGCGCTTTCTTATGAACAATTGCCTTTTGATATTTATTTAAGAGATTTTGTATTAGATCGTTATCCAGGTTCTATGTCTCCAGCTTCTTATGCAAGTGAAATTACCGTAAAAAATAATAATGAAAATTTTGATTATAGAATTTTTATGAATAATGTTTTAGATTATGATGGCTATAGATTTTATCAAAGTTCTTATGATCAAGATGAAAAAGGGACTGTTTTATCTGTAAATAAAGATCCGGGCAAAATACCAACTTATATAGGTTATTTTCTGCTTTGTCTTGGAATGTTTATGAATTTTTTAAATCCACATTCTAGATTTAGAACTTTGGCAAGATTAATTAATAAAGACACTTTAAAACATACAAGTGTGATTATTTTTATTTTATTGTTATCTTTTGGTTCTGAAAAGACTTTTGCTCAAGATTTAAATTCGACCTTACCTGTGGTAAATACTAATCATGCTAAAGCTCTTGCCACTTTAATAGTTCAAAAATCAGCAGATGGAAGAATGGTGCCTTTTGATACGCTATCAAGAGAAATTTTAGAAAAAATTCATCAAAGTGATAGCTATAAGGGTCAAAATTCTAACGCTGTTATGCTTTCCATGCTCGTTGATGTAGATAAATGGCAATTGGAACCTTTTATTTTAATGCCACAAAATCAAGCAGTTCGTGATGCTATTGCAAATATTTTAGAAATTCCTAGTGCTAAATATATTGCTTATAAAGATTTTTTTGATGAGAATAACCGCTATAAACTTCAAAAATATGTTGAAAATGCAAATCGTAAAAACCCAAATGCAAGAGGAGTTTTTGATAAGGAAATTATAAAACTAGATGAAAGAGCTAATGTTGTAAATTTAGTTTTTAGTGGTGAATTATTTAAATTTATTCCTGTTCAAAATAATCCAAATAATGTTTGGCTTGCACCTTTTTCTGCTGTAACTACTCTTAAGGGGGATGAAGGGCATATTGTTTTGGCTTTAATACAGAATTATTTTAGTGCCGTGGAAAATGCTTTTAAAGATGGTAATTGGATTAGAGCTGATGAAGGCTTGAAATTTATCAAAGAATATCAAGAAAAAATAGGATATAAAGTCATGCCTAGTAAAACCAAGGTTGAAATGGAAATTTTTTCTAATAAGGCTGAAATTTTCGTTAAACTCGCTCCTGTATATTTAATTGCGGGTTTTTTACTCTTGATTCTTGTTTTTTCTAAAATGGTCGTACCGAATTTAAAAATCTCTTTTATATTTAAAGTGGTATATGTTTTAAATGTTTTAGCTTTTGTAATTCATACAGTAGGTCTTGGACTTCGTGCTTATTTATCAGGTCATGCTCCATGGAGTAATGGCTATGAAAGTATGGTGTATATAGCTTGGGCATTGTCTTTGTCGGGTATATTTTTCTCCAGAAAAAGTCCTATAGCCTTGTCATTAACTTCTATTTTATCTGGTGTTGTATTAATGGTTGCGCATTTAAGCGAAATGAATCCGCAAATTACAAATCTTGTTCCTGTGCTCAATTCTTATTGGCTTAGTATTCATGTATCTGTTATTACTGCTAGTTATGGATTTTTAGGACTTTGTGCCTTACTTGGTATCTTTACACTGTTCTTAATGTGTTTTCTTAAGAAAGATGGAAAATATAATCTTAATATTTTGAGAAATATTACAGAGGCTACAAGAATTAATGAAATGGCAATGATTTTTGGACTTTGTTTGCTTACTGTAGGAAATTTTTTAGGTGCAATTTGGGCAAATGAAAGTTGGGGGAGATATTGGAGTTGGGATTCTAAGGAAACTTGGGCTTTAGTTAGCATTTTGGTTTATGCAGCAATTTTGCATCTTAGAATGATTCCAAAATATTGTAATCAATTTGTGTTTGCTTTATGGAGTATGTTTGCTTATTGGGTTATTATTATGACTTATTTTGGAGTAAATTACTTTTTAACAGGACTTCATTCTTACGCTGCAGGCGAAGCGGCTCAAATTCCTAATTATGTTTATTGGGGATTTGCATTGATGGTGGTTTTAGCTTTTTTTGCAAGAAGGAAGCGAAATTTTGTGGGCAAACTTTAAATGAACCATATTTTTTTGGTTATTTTTTGTGCTGCTTTAGCGCTTTTATTGTTTTTAGGCGTGATTGCTTATCTTATTACAAGTGATGGCAAAAAAACAATTAAAAAGCAAAAAACTAGCCAAAAGCAGCATGTAGCTGAAAAGACTAAAAAATTTGATACAGACTTAGATAAAATGATAATTGCTGCTTCCGATGTTAAACTAACGGATATTGAATTAAAAGAACTTGCCAAACTTTATGTGCAGACACATAAACTTGGTTCAAAAACTTCTAAAGAATTAGATGAAGCAGCAAAAAAGAAACTAGAATTTGTTTCTGCTTTGGCTGCAAATATTAATGCAAGTGCACAAACAGTAAGTTACTTAAATAAAGAACTTAAGAAAATTTATGGATCTTACAAAAAAGAAATTGATGCTTACGAGCATATGGGATTAGCTAAAAGAAAAATTAAAGAAGATAAATAATATGGTGCGCTCAAGAGGATTCGAACCTCTGGCCTTTTGAACCGCAATCAAATGCTCTATCCAGCTGAGCTATGAGCGCAAAAATAAGTTAAAATTATATATAAATATTCTTAAAATAAGCAAAATTTTGCTTATTTTGTTTGTTTTTTAGCTTTTTTACCTTCATCTAAATCAAATTCTTTAGTCTTTTTTGAATAATAAAATATAAAACCTACAATCAAAATACAGCAAATCAAAGAAAAAATATAAAGTGTACCATAAGGGCTATCTTTGAAAAAAAGATTATTAGTATTCATTCCAAAAAATCCTACGATCAAATTTAAAGGCAAGAAAATAGAAGAAAGTATACTTAAAAGATAAATACTTTTATTCATTTTTTCATTTTTAATTGCATTTGTTAATGTATAAAGAGTATCAATTCTTGCTAGATGTTCTTTGGTGTTTTTACTTAAGATGCTGATGGATAAATTTAAAATTTTTAAATGTTTTTTATATTGTGCTTGTTCACTAAGCAAAAGATTGAAAGCTTCGCTTAGAAGATTAATTTGCTTTAGATTTTTGTTGATTTTTTGTCTTAACACAAAGGATTTTTTGTAAAAATTTTTAACAAAACCACCTTTTAAGATAATACCTTCTTTGTGTTCTAAAAGGTTTTGAAAATGAGTATTTTGTACTTTAAAATCTTCTAAAATGGATTTAATAAAATTTGAAAATTCTTCTATGCTAGAAAGCTTAAATTCTCCATCTTGAAGTTTATAAATTTTTTCATCGTTAAAAAGCCAAGTTTCCAAATTTAATCCCACATAAACAAAAATTTTTTGTCCATAAATTTCACTATAAAAAGTTTCTAAATTCTTTGCTTGTAGGATTTTTTTTAGATTTTCGTGTAGTTCTAGCATTTTATTTGCCTCTTAAGTGATAAAAATTTCTTTTAAATTGCGTAAAAGAATTGTTCAAAATTGCTTCACGCATCTTTCTTGCAAGTTCAAGATAATAATGTAGATTGTGCAGACTTGCCAAACGAAAAAAAGTAAGTTCTTTAGCTTTAAAAAGATGGTTTAAATAACCCCTTGAAAAATTACGACAAGTATAACATGAGCAAGTAGAATCTATAACTTCATGATCGTTGATAAATTCTGCTTTTTTGATATTAAATTTTCCAAAACTTGTGAAAAATGTTCCATTTCTTGCATTTCTAGTTGGCATCACACAGTCAAACATATCTACTCCTCGCTCAACATTTTCTACTAAATCTTCAGGCATTCCTACGCCCATTAAATATCTTGGACGATTTTCATCTAGATAAGGGTTTAAGTTTTGGACTGTTTCGTACATCAAGGCGTTTTCTTCGCCCACGCTAAGCCCACCTATAGCTAAACCATCAAATGGCATTTCATTTAAACTTAAAGCGCAACGCTTTCTTTCTTCATAATCTGTACCACCTTGGATAATACCAAAAATATTTTGCCCTATACCTATACCTTTATTTTGCATATTTTTATGATAAGTAATAGCCTCTTTTGCCCAAAGTATAGTGCGATCAACAGAAATTTTAACCCTTTCTTTGGTTGCGGGTAGGGCTACTAAATCATCTAAAATCATCATAATATCAGAATTAAAATCATATTGAGTATCTAAAACACTTTTTGGAGTAAAAAGATGACGACTTCCATCAATGTGACTTTTAAATTCTATGCCTTCATTAAAATGTTTGGAATTTTTACTTAAAGAAAAAGCTTGAAAACCACCACTATCGGTTAAAAAACTTCTATCAAATTTCGTAAATCCATGTAAACCTCCAAAATCTTTTACTACTTTGGAAGTTGGACGCAAGTACATGTGATAGGTATTTGCTAAAATAATTTTTGCATCAAGCTCATTTTTCATATCATTAGCATCAAGACTTTTAACCGCTCCTACTGTGCCAACAGGCATAAAAACAGGGGTTAAAAAAGTGCTGTGTGCGGTAGTGATTTCACAAACCCTTGCCATTCCATCTTTATGCTTTAATTTAAATTCCATTTGTTATAATTTCCTTTTTGGAGTTTAAAATGAATAATATTTTAATTATAATAGATGGTATTTTAGCAAAGCATTTCTTAGAAAGGCTTTGTTTTGAAAAAGGCTTAGGTTACTTTTTTACAGTAGTGTGTCAAAATAGTGAAAAAAATAACTTAAATATTTCTAGTGAGTATATTGACTTGCATTATTTTGATCCTACAAGCACAGCGCGTCTTGAAAATATTATGAGTAAGGATTTTAAACAGGCTTTTATTTATATGCAAGATGAATTTGAAACTAAAAAAAGTTATGAGGCTTTGCGTTCTTTAAATCCAAATTTAGAAATAGAAATAATGGATTTTTGGGGGTTAAGTGTTAATGATACTCATGCAAATTTAGCTGATGCTAGAATGACTTTAAGCCGTAGATTTATGGATTTTTTACCAGATATTGCTTTAACAGCTCAGTATATAGGACTTGGAGTTGGAGAGATTATGGAAGTAAAAATTCCAGCAGGGTCTATTTTTGCTTATAGGCACATAAGTTCAATACAACAAAAAAGGTGGCGCATAGTCCTTATTTATAGAAATTCTAAAATTTATTTTGTAAAACCATCTTTTGTTCTAGAGCCAAATGATAGCATTTTGATCGTTGGGGATCCTGTTGTTTTACAAAGTATTTTTCATAATATAAGAGGCAAAGCAGGGCAATTTCCTATGCCTTTTGGAAGTAATGTTTTTGCTTTAATTGATATGAAAAATATGAATCAAAATATGCAAGAAAGAGTGCTTGATACTACTTTAAAATTAACTCAAAAAAGCAATGCAAAAAGATTTTTTATACATGTTATCAATCCTAAATTAGGGGTAATGTATGAAAAATTAAAAAAACTTTCTGAGGATAAAGAAGGTGTGTTTTTTGATTATTTCAACACGGATTTTAAACAAATTTCCACATGGTTGCAAAATAATGATATAGGATTAGTTGTAACCGATATAAAAAATTTTGAGAAAGAAAAACAAGCTTTTTTTGATTTAAAAATTCCTATTATGAAGGTGGGTGAAGCTTCTTTTGATGAGCTTAAAGAAGCGATTATTTTAAGTGCCGATGAGAGTGAACTTGAAAACAATGCAAATGTCATTACTGATTTAAGTAAACAGCTTGATTTTGGAGTTATTTTATATTATTATAATCCAAATTCTCAAAATACTACAGATATGGAGGAGTATTTTAGAAGTTTATCTAAGCTTTATGATAAAAATATACAAATTATTAATAAAAATGATGAAAACCCTCTTTTAAATTTGCAATATCGCGAAGATTTGTTACAATTTGTGAGTTTTCAAAAAGAATTACTAAATAGAGATTTTGGCAGAAATTTAAGTACAAATTTAAATAGGCATTATTATAAAATGAGACAAAATTACCAACTTTTCATACCAGTAGAATAAATAATTAATTAAATGTGATAAAATAAATGCAAAAAGAGTAGTTCAATGCAAGTAGAAGTTAAGTTAAAAGAAAATGCTTATAAGGTTTATATTGATGAACTTGAAGAATTAGAATTTGATAGTAAGGTTTTTATACTTTCAAATCCTAAGATTTCAGGTCTTCATTTGAAAACATTACTTTCTAAAATTAAGGCAAAAGAAATTTTTATTGCCACTGTGAAAGATGGTGAAGAATATAAAAATTTAAGCACCATGGAAGAAATTTTAAACCAAATGTTTAATTCTAAATTGGATAGAAAAAGCGTACTTATAAGTTTTGGTGGTGGCGTGATTAGTGATATGGGCGGATTTGCTGCTAGTATTTATCAAAGAGGTATTGATTTTATAAATATTCCTACTACACTTTTAGCTTGTGTTGATGCAGCAGTAGGTGGAAAAACAGGTGTTAATAATAATTTTGGTAAAAATCTTATTGGCACTTTTTATCAACCTAAAGCTGTATATTGTGAGAGTTTTTTTTTAAAGACTTTGAGCTCTAGAGAACTTACTGCAGGCATGGCTGAATTTATTAAAATGGCAGCAATGTTTGATGATAGTATACTTGATTTTATAGAAAAAATTGATGAAAAAAGTTTCTTAAATGCTACTTGTGAGAATGAAATTTTTACTCAAATTATAGCAAAAAGCATAGAGCTTAAATCAAGGGTTGTTGAACAAGATGAAAAAGAATCAAGGCTTAGAATGCTTTTAAATTATGGTCATACTTTTGCTCATGTTATAGAAAATTTTACAGATTATAAGCTTTATTTACACGGAGAAGCGGTGGCTATAGGTATGGTTATGGCAAATCAATTGGCTTTAAATTTAGGGCTTTTGGATAAAATGCAAAGTCAAAGAATAAAAGATATTTTACTTAAATTCGGTTTGCCAATATCATATAAAATCAACAATGTAGATGAATTTTATGAAGCTTTTTTCATGGATAAAAAAAGCTCTAATAAAAAAATCAATTTTGTTCTTGCTAGTCCTTTGGGTAAGGGTTTGATAAAAGGTGATATTTCTAAAGAAGATATAATTGCAACTTTAAGAGAATTCCAATGAAAAAAATTATTATTTTAACCTTTTTTGTTGTTTTTGCTTTTGGTGATGTAAATCGGACTATTATTAATAATATAAATGAGAAAATTAATACTTTAAATACTGTAATCAGTGCTAGTATTTGGAATATACGTTATGAAAATTTTATAAAATATCAAGATATAAATGATGAATTAATCATTTTAAATCTTAATTTAAAAAAGACTTCCGATATTCATCAACAAGAAGAACTTAAACGCAAGATAGCAAATTTAGAAGAGCAATTGAACTTGCTTAAAGAATATAAAGATTTAAATTTTGCACAAAGTCTTAGTGCCCCTGATAATATAGAAACTTTATCTAAGCTTACTAATCCTTTGGCTATTATAGGAGCTTTTTCTCATATTAAGAAATTAAAAGGAGAAAAGGAAGAGTATATATTTAAATTTAATGATTTTAAAAATTTAGTAGATAAAATCAGGGAAAAAAACTCAGAACTTAAGGAATTAGTTGAGCTTAAACCAAGTGTTGAGAATATAGAAGCTTTAAAAGCTTCGGATAAAAAGCTGGAAGAATTTGAGCAAGCTTTAAATTTTGCTAGTGTTTCTTATTCTGTTTATGAGAAAAAAATTGATGAAGAGCTTTCTCGAGTAAGTGCTGAGATTAAAGTTCAAAGCTTAAGGGCTGTAAATATACTTGTTGCTATTGTTATTGTTATAGCTATAGCTTTTATGTTGAAATTTATTGCTAAAAAATACATTAAGGATAGTGAAAGATATTATACTGCTACGAAGATTATTAATTTTATTAATATAAATATTATTTTTCTTATTTTGCTCTTTGCTTATATAGAAAATATTACTTATCTTGTAACTATACTTGGTTTTGCCTCTGCGGGCTTAGCTATTGCTATGAAAGATATGTTTATGTCTATGCTTGGATGGTGTGTGATTATTTTTGGCGGAAGTTTTAGAGTAGGGGATCGTGTAAAAGTTTTTCAAAACGATACTGCCTATATAGGAGATATTATAGACATTTCTTTTTTACGCATTACTCTTTATGAAGAGCTTACGCTTGAAACTTATAATAAAAATCGTCGTAGTGGGCGTATTATATTTATTCCTAATAACTATGTTTTTACAAATTTGCTTGCTAATTATACCCATCATGGTATGAAAACCGTGCTTGATGGCATTGATATAAGTGTTACTTTTGATAGCAATCTTGACAAAGCTCAAGAAATTGTAGAAAATATTGTTACACGCCATGCCAAAGGTTATACTGAGCTTGCTAGAAAAAATATAGCTCGTTTACAACATGAATATAGTATTAAAAATCCTAAAGTGGAGCCAAGGTTTTTTATGTTTTTTGAACATTGGGGAATGAGAATTTCTGCATGGTATATGACTAATGCTTATGCGGCTTTGGTATTAAGAAGTACGATTAGCAAAGAGATTATAAAAGAATTTAATAAGCATAAAGATATAAAAATTGCTTATCCATCGCAAAATTTATATTTAGGAAATTTAAATCAAAATCATTTTGAACAACATCATGAAAATATGTATTTTCATGCAAGGAATAAAGATTGAAAGAAAAAGTTTTTTTTAAAACCTTTGGGTGTCGCACAAATATTTATGATACAGAGCTTTTAAAAAGTTATGTAAAAGATTATGAGATTATAAATGATGAGAATAAAGCACAAATTATCGTTGTAAATTCTTGCACGGTTACAAATGGAGCTGATAGCGGGATAAAGTCTTATGTAAATACCATGCAAAAAAAAGGCATTAAAGTTATACTTACAGGTTGTGGTGCTGTAAGCAAAGGTAAGGAGCTTTTAGATAAAAAGCAAGTTTTTGGAGTGCTTGGAGCGTCAAATAAAGATAAAATCAATGAATTTTTAGGAGCAAAGACAAGTTTTTATGAACTTGGAAATTTAAATTTTATTGATAAAGATATAGTTTGTGAGTATGAAAATCATACCAAAGCTTTTGTGAAAATTCAAGAAGGTTGTGATTTTGCTTGTTCTTATTGTATTATTCCTAGCGTGAGGGGAAAATCAAGAAGCGTGGATGAAAAAGCTCTTTTAAAACAGGTTGAAATTTTAGGAGCTAATGGTTATAGTGAAATTGTTTTAACAGGGACTAATATAGGTTCATATGGGCTTAAAAATGGCACAAGTTTAGGCAAGCTTTTGCAAAAAATGGGACAAATTTTAGGTATAAAACGCATAAGGCTAGGTAGTTTAGAACCTGCACAACTTGATGAAAGTTTTTTAGAAATCTTAGATGAAGCTTGGCTTGAAAGGCATTTACATATTGCATTGCAACATACAAGTGAAAAAATGCTTCGTATAATGAGAAGAAGATCACATACGGATAATGATTTAAAGCTTTTTAATACTATAGCAAGCAAAGGATATGCTTTAGGGACGGATTTTATAGTAGCTCATCCAGGCGAGAGTGAAGAGCTATGGCAAGAAGCTTTAAGAAATTTTAAAGAATTTCCACTCACTCATATCCATGCTTTTATTTTTAGCCCTAGAAACAACACGCATTCTGCTACCATGAAAGATGTGATAAATGGAACTTTAGCTAAAGAAAGGCTAAACACTTTAAAATCCATAGTAGAAAAAAATAATTATGAATTTAGGAAAAAAAATCAAGTTTCACTTGAAGTTTTGGTAGAAAATCAAAAAGATGGTTTTTTTGAGGGTTATGATCAGTTTTTTAATAAGATTAAAATTAAAAGTGATAAAGATATAGCTAAAGAATGGATCGTTATATCTGAATATGAAGTACAAGAAAAGTCTAACTTTGCAAATTTAAAAGGCTAGATAATGAAAAATAAAAAGATAATTTTAGCATCTTTTATGGTTTTATGTATGCTTTTGGGAATTTTATATTTTAAAAATGAACCTAAATATATAGATGAAAATCTTTATCAAAGTCTATTAAGCCAAAATTTAATCCAAAAAGCTGTGATTGATAAAGACGAAATTTGGCTTAAGGCAGAAGGTGAAAATTACGTAATTATAAAAGATGGCATAGATATAAAAACACTTTTATCAAAAGTTCCCGTAGAGGTTAAAAAAGATAATACGCTTTGGGTGTTTTTTATTTTACTTGTTTTTATTATCGCACTTTTTATAAGTCTTGGCTATTTTGCTCGTAAAAAAGAGTTAACTAAATATCCAATATCAAATAAGAATCAAAATCACACTCAAGCTCAAAATTCAAATATAAATTTAGAAAGTTCTCATATAAAACCTGTGATTTCAAATATTACTTTTAATGATGTAGCAGGTGTTGATGAAGTTAAAATGGAGCTAAGCGAACTTGTGGATTTTTTACAAAATCCTAAAAAATATAAAGAATTTGGTGTAAAAATGCCAAAAGGTGTTTTAATGGTAGGCCCACCTGGTGTAGGAAAAACATTGATAGCAAAAGCAGTTGCAGGAGAAGCAGGGGTGCCATTTTTTTATCAAAGTGGTTCAAGTTTTGTTGAAATTTATGTAGGTATGGGTGCAAAAAGAGTTAGAGAGCTTTTTTCAAAAGCTAAAATGATGGCGCCTAGCATAGTTTTTATTGATGAAATAGATGCCGTAGGTAAGGCAAGAGGAGAAATGTCAAATGTTGAAAGAGATAGCACTTTAAATCAACTTTTAACTCAAATGGATGGTTTTGAGGACAATAGCGGGGTTATAGTTATAGCTGCGACAAATAAAATCGAACTTATGGATCCTGCTTTATTGCGTTCGGGACGTTTTGATAGGAGAATTTTTTTATCTTTGCCTGATTTTAAGGATAGACTTAAAATTTTAGAAATTTATATGAAAGATAAAAACAATAATATCAATTTAAATAAAATCGCTAAAGCAAGCGTAGGTTTTAGTGGAGCAGGGCTTGAAACTTTGGTCAATGAAGCAGCAATTAATGCTTTAAGAAGAAATAGTGCTTTAGTTGAGGAAAGCGATTTTTATGCTGTATTAAATAAAGTTCTTTTAGGTAAGAAAAAGATTTTAAGTTTTAATAATGAAGAGAAGAAAATTCAAGCCACTTATCAAGCTGCAAAAGCTTTGAGTGCGTATTATTTTGACATAGGATTTGAAAAAATCACTCTCATTGAAGATCGTTTTAAAGAATATGAGCATAATATAAGATCAAAATCAGAGCTTATCAATCGTATAAAAGTTTATTTGGCTGGTTCTAGAGCCATGAGATTGATTTACAATGAAAGTTATACTAACTCGCAAGATGATTTTTTAAAGATTAAAGAATTGCTTGATTATATGTTGAGTTTTGATATGTTGAAAGAGTCAAATTTAAGTGAACAAAAAAAAGAAATGGATGAATTTTTAAATTCTATGAAGGATAAAATTTTAAAATTATCAGAGCTTTTGCTTGAAAAAGAAAAGATAGAATATGACGATGTTAAAGATATAATGCAGGTTTGATGATATGTTTAATCATCAAATTCTTTATATAAGATAGTTCCATTAAAATCTATAAGAATTTTTATATCGTTATCAAGTTTAATCTTATAATGGTTGATTTTTCTTTCAATTTCTCTAGCTTTTGTATTTGGAAATTCGTTTTTGATGATATTGGCTAAATTTTGAGGTAAAAAATCTAGATCAAAAGGAAAGGCTTTATTTTCAATTTCCTTCCAAGCTCCATCTATATCAAATTCAAGCTCTGTTCCATCGCTAAGATAGACTTCATAGGAATTTTTGTCTTTTTGCACGATCCCTATAGGCGCTTTGAAATTATGTTGTAAAAATTCTTTAGAAACATTTGGTAAATTATCAGCAGAAATTATTATATCAGCATTTAAAGATAAACTTAAAATAGTAATAATATTTAAAAATTTAATTTTCAATATTTTTCCTAAATTATTTTTTAGTAAAATTGTAAAGAATTTATGTGAATTTTATGTGAATTTTAAGACAATATTATAAAAAATAAAGGTTTTATATTTTGCTTACAATTTTTTTAATTTTTTTAATTTTTTTAAATATTTTATGTTATTTTTTGATTTCTTATGATTATTACAATATCCTTGGTTTGAATATTTTATTTTTTAATGGAGCTTATTGGCAGCTTTTAAGTTCAATGTTTTTACATGGAAATTTAACTCATCTTATATTAAATATGATAGTTTTGTTTCAATTTGGGCGTATGTTAGAAACTTATTTGGGTGCTTTGTGTTTTATTTTTATTTATTTTATTGGCGGATTGTTGTGCTCACTTTTAAGTGTTTTTTATGTGTATTTTGATTTTAAATATTTTGGAGAAAATATAAATGTCATAGGCGCTAGTGGTGCAATTTGTGTTTTAATAGGCTTTTATGCTGTTATTGATAAAAATAGCACAAAAGGACTTATAGTGGCAATTTTACTTATGAGTTTTGTGCCATTGCTTATGGGAGTAAATGTTGCTTGGTATGGTCATATTTTCGGGTTTATGTGTGGTTATATTTTAGCTAAAATAAAAGAGGTAAAATGAAAAAAATTTATATTATAAGACATGCAAAAGCAAGTAAGAGTGAAGACATCGATGATTTTGAAAGAAAACTTACTAAGAGTGGAAAGGAAGATTTAAAAAAACTTTTTAAAAATCTTGCTTCGCATGAAATTCATCCTGATTTGGTGCTATCGAGTCCTGCTGTTAGAACCGCTAAAACAGCGAAAAAAATAGCCAAATTTTATAATTTTGATAAAAATAGAATTTGTTTTGATGAAAGATTGTATCTTTGCAATGTTGAAAATTTGCTAAAAATTCTGCAAGATATTGATGATGAGTTTAATGAAGTATTTTTAGTGGGTCATAATCCTAGTTTAATGGAGCTTGGAGAGTTATTAAGTTCGCTATGTTTAGCTTCTTTTCCAACTTCTTCTATCTTGTGTTTAGAATTTGATATTAAGGAATTTAAAAATTTAAAAAAACATAGCGGAAAATTAGTTTTTTTTGAACATGTACGCAAGTTAAAAGAAGAAAAAGATCTGGGTTTTTAGTAAGGAGATTGACTCTTACTTCCAACCTTCTATATAATTTTTTAGTTTTCTTCCTACTTTAGGGTGTTTGAGTTTTTTTATAGCTGAGCTTTCTATTTGTCTCACTCTTTCTCGAGTGACATTAAGTTCCTTTCCAATTTCCTCTAAAGTTCTATCACTTTCATCATCCATTAAACCAAAACGCATACGAATTACCGCTTTTTCTCTATCGTTTAATTGATCTAAAACTTCATCAATTTGTTCTTTTAAATCATCCTTTAAGATATGATCCATTGGAGAAAGTGAATTTCTATCTTCAACAAAATCTCCAAATTTACCATCATCTTCATTTCCTATTGGAGCTTCAAGAGAAATTGGTTCTTTTGTGATTTTAATAACTTGTTTAACCTTATCTACGCTTAAACCTACTTCTTTAGCTATAACACTGACATCAGGTTCTTTTCCATCTTTTTGTAGATGTTCGCGGATAATTTTGTTAATTTGATTGATGGTTTCTATCATATGGATTGGAATTCTTATGGTTCTTGCTTGATCAGCTATAGCCCTTGAAATAGCTTGCCTGATCCACCAAGTTGCATAAGTGGAAAATTTATAACCCCTTTTGTATTCAAATTTATCCACAGCTTTCATCAAACCTATATTTCCTTCTTGGATAAGGTCTAAGAAAGGCAGACCACGATTTGTGTAGCGTTTAGCTATGCTTACAACAAGGCGCAAGTTTGATTTTGCCATTCTTCCTTTTGCTTCATCAGAGATTTTTTTACCGCGTTTAATTTGCTCCAAAATTTCTTTTAAGCGTGATTTTTCAAGATCAAAGCTTTTTTCACTGGCTTCTTTAGTTTGAAATAGTTTTTTAATTTCCATATAAGTGCTTACCATGGTTGTTTCTAAAGCTCGCTCTGTGATTTCTTCTTTGCTCAATTTTGTAATATCTTTTAAAATATCTGCATGGCGTTTTTTAAGTTCATCAGAAAACATAGGTAAGCGGTATTCTAAACGCTTAAGTTCTTTGTCAAATTCTTCATCACTTTTTAGTGCAGTTTCCATTGATTTTACGATTTCGCTAATAAGTTTTGAAGTAGGGCCTAGATCCATTAATTTTTCTTTTAAAATATTTTTTTTGAACGCAATGCTTAATTTATCTAAAAGTTCATCTCCGCTTTCTTTGTCTTTGGATGTTTTTAGCCAATCTTTTTTAGCTTTTTCTAGAGCTTTAAATTTTTCTATAACTTTTAAAGTTCTTTCATCTTCTTTTTTGCTGTTTTTTTTAGTATTTTCTTCATCTGATTCTAATTCTGTTTCGTTTTCTTCATCTTCATCTATATCAAGTTCATCAAGTTTATCATCACTTTTTTCTTCATCGTCAAAGCTTTTAAATAGTTCTTTTACCCTTCTTTCTCTGTTTATTAAAGGTTCTTTATAATCTAAAATAAAATCTATCAAATAAGGTACAGAACAAAAAGCATCAATGATAATATCTTCGCCAAGTTCTATTTTTTTGGAAATTTCAATTTCTTCATCTTTGTTTAATAAAGCAATTTGTCCCATTTCTCTTAAATACATACGAACAGGAGAGTCTGATCTGCTCCATTCTAATAAATCGTTTTCATTGGCTAAATCAAATTCGTTCTCAAGGCTTGTATCTTGGAGTTTTTGTTTTTCTTCTTGAAGTCTTTTTGCATCTTCTATGTTTTTCATTTGTGCAATTTCAGCTGCTGAAAAAAGTTGCACTTTGTGTTTTTTCATTAATGCTTGCACTTTTTTAGTGGTTGATGCACTTGGTTGTTTTGTAAGATATTTTACCAATTTTTCATATGTGATATAATCTTTTGCATTTTCTTGAAATAATTCTTCTAATTCAGCTTCTTGAGTTTTGGCGTTCATTGATTATCCTTGAAATTTATATAAGCTTTGGATTTTATCTAAAAATTGCTTAACTTTCTATATAAATCGGTTATTATGTTTATGATTTGAATATTTTTTCAAATTTTTCTAAAGCTCTGTTAAAATTATAATTTTTTCTTTTTAAGGTATAAAATTTACGCTTTAGGTCGATATTTTTTAATTTAATTTCATAAAGTGTTGAATTTTTTAATTCTTTTTCTATGCTTTTTTTGGAAAAAATAGAGATTGCTTTTTTTTGTAAAACAAGTTCTTTAATCGCAGCCATTCTATCAAGTTCAAGAAAAATATTAAGTTTTTTTGAGCTTGCACCAATTTCGTTTAAAAATTTATCCCTTAAGCCTGAGCCTACTTCTCTTAAAATCCACTTTTGTTCCAAAAGTTCATCGATATAAAATTCTTTTTCATTGAGTTTTTTATCACTTGTAGCTACTATAAGTTCATCATCTTGCCAAAAATTTATTTCTAAATTTTCATACTCCACTAAAGCTGGATCAAGTTCTGCTTCAATGATTGCAAATTCTATATTTCCGTTTTTTAGTAAATTTAAACATTCTTTTGAATTCTGCGTTTGAGAGCGAATTTCTATGTTTTTAAATTCTGCCTTAAAATCAAATAAAATAGGAGCTAAAAAATGTTCAGAAATGCTTTGAGTTGAGGCTATTTTTATTTCCCCTAAGAGCATACTTTCGTCGTTTAATTTTTCTAAGCTTTGGTAGTAGGCTTGTATAATTTTTAACCAATTTTTTCCTAGTTCTAAAGCTTTTGGTGTAGGTAAGAGTTTTTTTCCAAGTCTTTCAAATAAAATGCCATCAAATTTATTTTCTAAATTTTTAATTACTATTGAAACATTAGGTTGAGTTATGGAAAAATTGTTGGCTGTATGAGTTGGACTTTGAGTGTTTAAAAGATCTAAAAATATTTCCATATCTTTGATTTTCATGAGTGATTCCTTTATTTAATAAAAAAAATTTATTATAAAAATTAAAATAATATATTTCTATAATTTTAATAAAAAAAATATAATAACACAAAATTTACAAAAAGGAAAATAAATGAAAACAAGTTTTTTAGCACATAGCGTGGCTATAGTGCGATCAAATTTTAAGGGTTTGCTTTTTACTGCTTGTATAGTGATTTTTGCTATGTATCTTTCTAGTGTTCAAAGTATCAAAGATACCACTCATTTAGCAGCGACTGCTTTTGCTATTATCATAGGAGTGTTGCTTTCTCCTTGGTTTTTTAAATACCAACATCATTTTCAAGCCGGAGTGCATTTTAGTGCGAAAAAACTTTTAAGACTTGGCATTGTTTTATATGGTTTTAATATCACTTTAACTGAGCTTTTAAGCGTAGGATTGAAAGGATTTTTGCTTTCTGCTATAGTGATATTTTTTGTTTTTAT
Source organism: Campylobacter sp. CFSAN093259 (assembly GCF_012889985.1). NCBI lineage: Bacteria > Pseudomonadati > Campylobacterota > Epsilonproteobacteria > Campylobacterales > Campylobacteraceae > Campylobacter > Campylobacter sp. CFSAN093259. The sequence continues at coordinate 970,151 of NZ_CP040617.1, read as the reverse complement.
TATTGCTTTATTTGTGGGAACGAAAATTTTTAAACTCGATAAAGAAACTTCTATGCTTGTTGGAGCTGGGAGTGCGATTTGCGGTGCGGCAGCGGTTTTAGCACTAGAGTCAAGTTTGAAAAGTGATCCTTTTAAGGGAATTTTAGCTGTAGGTACGGTGGTGATTTTTGGACTTGTATTTATGTTCTTATATCCCATAGTTTTTTCTTTAAATCTTTTTCCTTTTTTTGATCAAAATGCTATGGGTGTTTTTATGGGAGCTACGTTGCATGAGGTGGCAAATGTCGCAGGTGCTGCTGAAATGGCAAAGGATATGGCAGGATTTGAGCAAGGTGCTTCTAATGTTGCAGTGATTATAAAAATGATGAGAGTGATTTTACTTGTGCCTTTTTTGCTTATAGTGACTTATTTTTTCGCTAAAAATCAACATTCAAGCAGTGGAAAAACTGCAAAAAGTATCACTATACCTTATTTTGCTTTTGCATTTTTAGGCATGATAGTTTTAAATACTTATTTAGCAAGCAAAGAAAGTATTTTAGGTATTGCTACGAGTGATATCATCTCTTTAGGTAAAACACTTTGTACTTTATGTATCGTTTTTGCTATGGCAGCTTTAGGCTTGCAAATTGACTTTAAAAAATTTTTAAAAAGTGGCTCTAGGGTATTTGGCTTGGCTTTTGTTTTAGGGCTTGTTTTGATTTTTGGAGGATATTTTTTAACCTTAGCTTTTAAAGGTATACTTTGGTAATAAAAATTATTTTTTAGAAAATTTTTATTTTATTAATCAACTAAGAATATAATTTAATTCATTAATTAAATTTATTAAAAAGGAATAAAGATGAAAAAAATTCTTGCAAGTGTTTTAAGTTCTTGCTTGTTAGCTTCGGCTTTAAGTGCTGTATCTTTTAAAGAAGATAGTTTAAAGGTTTCTTTTGAAGGATATAAAACTAAAGATATGATAGGAACAAAAGGTGAATTTAAAAATGTAGAATATAAATTTTCTAAAAATATAAAGGATTTGGCAAGTTATCTTAAAGGCGCTAAAGCTACCATAAAGCCAAGCAATGCTTTTATGGGTGAAGGCAATGATATTATAACCAATAATATCACAAAAGTATTTTTCCCTGCTTTATTGGGAGATACGGATATTAAAGTTGTTTTTCAAGATGCGATTGCGGGTGAAAATAAAGGCGTTATTTCAGCAAAAATTACTATGGATAAAAAAAGTACTATTGTACCTTTAACTTATACCATCAAAGATAATAAATTTGAAGCTAAAGGACAACTTGATTTGCATACTTTTAAAAATGGTTCTAAAGCATTAAAAGCATTAAGCGATGTTGCTGCAGGACATGGTGGAATTTCTTGGCCTTTAGTGGATATCAGTTTTAATGCTGATTTAGCAGAATAAAAAGTAGCCTTAGGGCTACTTTAAAATACAATATCTTCTTAAATTATTTTCAAAAATTTCATAATCTTTTATATTTTCAAGTTCTTGATAAATTTCACTACCTTTCCATAAAATAAAAACTGTATTTTCATCTTTTAGATTTTTGCAAATTTCAAGTAAAGGCTTGACATCCATTAAGGCTCTTGAAGTGATGATATCAGCTTTAAAGGTATGCTTGTATTCTTGAACTTTTTCTTTGTAAATATGTAAATTTGGAAGTTCACATTCTATTTTTAATGTCCGCAAAAAGGCAGCTTTTTTGGGATTGGGTTCGAAAAGATGAAAATTGCTTTGCAGTAAAAAAGCTAAAAATACAGCTGGAAATCCTGCGCCACTTCCCATATCGGCAATATTTTTTGCTTTAGAAAAATCATAAAAATCTAAAATTTTAATACTATCAAAGATATTTTCATCTATATTTTTTAAATGAGTAAGATTGTGAATGCGGTTAAATTTAGATAATAATTCTTTATAAATTTTTACCTTTTCTTCAAAGTTTTTTAAATCGTAGTTTTGCAAAAAATCATAATCTTTAAAAATCATTTATTTAAGATGTCCCATTTGAGTTTGTTTTATGTTTAAATACTCTACATTAAAACGATTAGGTTCTATTAAAATCGGTATGCGTGTGATGATTTTTTCTTTGATAGAATCTAGCTTTTCAGGGTTATTTGTGAGTAAATTAACCTTAGAAATTTCATAGTGTTTGAGTATAAATTCTACAATTTCATAAGTTCTCTCATCGGCTTTAAAGCCAAGCTGATGATTTGCTTTAATCGTATCAAAACCTTTATCTTGTAAAGCATAAGCATTAACCTTGTTAAAAAGCCCTATACCCCTTCCTTCTTGTCTAAGATAAATCACCATTCCGCCATTCTTTTCTATATATTTTAGCGAAAATTCAAGCTGTTCTCCGCAGTCGCATTTTAAACTTCCTAAAGCATCTCCTGTTAAGCACTCTGAATGAATTCTTAGATTGAGTGTATCTTTTGGAGTGTTTTTAAATATGCATAAATGTTCTTTATCGTTTTCTTTGAAACTTTGCATTTGGAAATTTCCCCATTTGCTAGGTAAATTCGCAATTTCTGAAATTTTTATTTCCATTTACTACTCTCTATAATCAAATTTATGTTAAGATTTTAGCAAAAAAAGGACAAAAAAATGTTTAAAAGATTTAGAAGATTAAGGCTTAATGAAAACTTAAGATCTATGGTAAGGGAAAATTCTTTAAGTGTAAATGATTTGATTTATCCGCTTTTTGTGGTTAATGGAACGGGGATAAAAAAAGAAATTTCTTCTATGCCTGATGTGTTTCAAATGAGTTTAGATGAAATTTTAAAAGAGTGTCAAAATGTAGTTAATTTAGGCATTAAAGCCATTATACTTTTTGGTGTTTTAGAAAATGAGAAAAAAGACAGTTGTGGAAGCGATGCTTTAGATGATGAAGGGCTTGTTGCAAGAAGTATAAGAGAGATTAAGAAAAATTTTCCAGATCTTTTTATAATCAGTGATCTTTGTTTTTGTGAATACACAGATCACGGGCATTGTGGGATTATCGATCCAAAAACAAAAAGCGTAGATAATGATGCAACTTTAGAAATTTCAGCCAAGCAAGCCTTAGTTCATGCAAGAGCAGGGGTAGATATGGTAGCACCTAGTGGAATGATGGATGGTGTTATCACTACTTTGCGCAAAGCTTTAGATAAGGAAGGTTTTGAAAATTTGCCTATAATGGCGTATTCTACTAAATTTGCATCAAGTTATTATGGGCCATTTCGAGATGTAGCAGAGTCAGCTCCAAGTTATGGAGATAGAAAAAGCTATCAAATGGATTTTGCTAATGGTAAAGAAGCTTTAGAAGAAAGCTTGGAGGATGAAGCACAAGGAGCTGATATTTTAATGGTAAAACCTGCCCTTGCTTATCTTGATGTGGTTAAAGAAATATCCCTTCATTCTAACTTGCCTTTGTGTGTTTATAATGTAAGCGGAGAGTATGCTATGTTAAAGGCAGCTAAAAATGCAGGAGTGATTGATTATGAAAAAGTTTTGTATGAAACTATAATAGCTTTTAAAAGAGCAGGGGCAAAGCTTATCATCACTTATCATGCTAAAGAATTAGCTAAAACGTTAAAAGGAGAAAAATGAAACATTTTTTAACTTTAAGAGATTTTTCTAAGGAGGAAATTTTAAGCCTTGTAAATCATGCTAGCGAGCTTAAAAAAGAGCCTAAAAAACTTTTACAAGATAAAACTTTAGCAATGATTTTTGAGAAAAACTCTACAAGAACAAGAATGGCATTTGAATTAGCCATAACAGAGCTTGGCGGAAAGGCTTTGTTTTTAAGCAGCAATGATTTACAACTTAGTCGTGGTGAGCCTGTAAAGGATACAGCTAGGGTGATAGGGGCGATGGTTGATTTTGTGATGATGAGGGTCAATAAACATGAAACTTTACTCGAATTTGCAAGATATTCTAAAGCTCCTGTGATCAATGCTTTAAGCGAGCTTTATCATCCTACTCAGGTTTTAGGGGATTTGTTTACTATCAAAGAATGGAATAAAATGCAAAATGGTATAGCAAAAGTTGCTTTTATCGGAGATAGTAATAATATGTGCAATTCTTGGCTTATTGCGGCTGCGATTTTGGGCTTTGAAATTAGTATAGCTATGCCAAAAAACTATAAAATTAGCCCTGAAATTTGGGAATTTGCTATGAAACAGGCTTTGATTTCAGGAGCTAAAATTTCCTTAGGCCATGATAAATTTGAAGCCTTAAAGGATAAAGATGTAGTCATTACCGATACTTGGGTTTCCATGGGCGAAGAGAATGAAAAAGAACGTAAGATTAAAGAATTTGAAGGATTTATGATCGATGAAAAGGCTATGAGCGTTGCCAATAAAGACGCGATATTGCTTCATTGTTTGCCTGCTTATAGAGGTTATGAAGTGAGTGAAGAAATTTTTGAAAAACATGCAGATGTGATTTTTGAAGAAGCAAGAAATCGCCTTTATGTGGTAAAAGCCTTGCTTTGCTTTTTGGATAATCAGAGAGGAAGAGAATGAAAGAGCTAGAAAAGTATAGCACTTGCTTAAAACGCATTGATGAATTTAGTCAAAATCTAGGAATAAAGAAAAAAGATAGAACGATTTTTAAAATGAAGCAAAGCGAGAATGAAAACGAAAAATGTTTAGTTCTTGAAAATGGAAGTTTTGATTCTCCTGAGCCTTGGTTTGTGATCGATGAAAACGATGAAATTCACACTTTGCTTTCTTTGCAAAGTCTTAAGAATATACTTGAAAGTTTAAAACAAAGTCAAAAAGAGAATTTTGAATTGCGTTTAGAAAAGGCGATTTATCAACAAATTCCTGTAGATTTTAACGATGTTTGGACGGTTGCTATGGATGAGATCAAGCAAAAGGCGCAAAATGGCACCATGGAAGTTAGTATTGATCTTGAAAAATTAATTTCTAAAATCAAACAAGAGCATCCAAATTTATTTGTAGATATGCAAGCGATGATAGAAAGGGTAAACCAAAATGAGAGATTATAAAGCTTTTGTAAAATACTCTAAAGCAGGACCACGCTACACTTCTTATCCTACAGCAGTAGAGTTTAATACAAATTTCAAATACGAAGAATATATAGAAATTTTAAAAAAGCAAGATAGATCTTTATCGCTTTATTTTCATTTGCCTTTTTGTAGGAGTGCCTGTTATTTTTGTGGTTGTAATGTCATCTATACTGCAAAAGAAGAGAGTAAAGAAAGGTATTTAACTTATATTTTTAAAGAGCTTGATATTTTAAGTACTATTTTAGATACTAAAAGAGAAGTGGTGCAAATGCACTTTGGGGGCGGAACTCCAACTTTTTTTAGTGCTAAACAACTTCAAAATTTGATTTTAAAAATCAGATCTGTTTTTGGAAATTTTTCTAAAGATGCAGAGATTAGCTGTGAGATCGATCCGCGTTTTTTAAATGAGGAACAAGCCACAGTTTTAACGCAAAATGGCTTTAATCGTATCAGCTTTGGAGTGCAGGATTTTGATGAAAAAGTTCAAAAAGAAATTCATCGCATCCAGCCTTTTGAATTAACGCAAAATGCTTTAAATCTTGTAAGAAGCAAAGGCATAAAGTCTGTAAATATGGATTTAATTTATGGTTTGCCTTATCAAAATTTACAAAGCTTTACACAAACTTTAGAAAAAGTTATGCTTTTAAACCCTGATCGTTTGGCGATTTTTAATTACGCTCATGTGCCTTGGCTTAAGAAAAATATGAGAAAATTTGATGAAAATACCTTGCCAAGTCCTGATGTTAAGCTTGAAATTTTAGAATTTTGTGAGAAATTTTTAAGCAAAAATGGTTATAAAATGATAGGAATGGATCATTTTGCAAAAGAAAATGATGAGCTTTTTAAAGCTTTAGAAAATGGAACTTTGCATAGAAATTTCCAAGGTTATACTACCAAAGGCGGTGCTGATTTAGTCGGTGTTGGGCTTACAAGTATAGGCGAAGGACAAAGACATTATGCGCAAAATTTTAAAGATATGTCAAGTTATGAAGCTGCATTAGATAGAGGAGTTTTGCCTTTTGAAAGAGGCGTAGCTTTAAGCGATGATGATGAGCTTAGAAAAGCAGTGATTATGGAGTTAATGGCAAATTTTAAGCTTGATATTAAGTCAATAGAAAAAGAATTTTGCATTGATTTTAAGGAGTATTTTAAAGAGGATTTAAAAGCTTTAGAAGAATACAAAGATTTTATTAATTTTGATGAAAATTTTATCAAAGTCAATGAAACAGGTGTTTTGCTTATAAGAAATATTGCTATGTGTTTTGATGCTTATATGAAAAACATTAGTGAAGATAAAAAAGTATTCTCAAAAACGGTGTAAGATGAAATTTAGTCAAATAAGTGATGCTTGTGTTAAATGTGGCAAATGTATACCTGTTTGTACTATACATGAAGAAAATCGCGATGAAATTACTAGTCCAAGAGGGTTTTTAGATCTTTTAGCTGCTTATAAAGAGGGAAGTCTAGAACTTGATAAAGAAGCTAAGAAAGTTTTTGAATCTTGTTTTTTATGCACCAATTGTGTTGAAGTATGTCCAAGTAAATTAAGAGTAGATAATGCCATAGAAGAAGTTCGTTATGATATAGCTAAAAAATTTGGTATAGCTTGGTATAAAAAACTTATTTTTTTCTTTTTAAGAAGACGCAAAATTTTAGATTTGGTAGCTAAGCTTGGCTATGTGTTTCAAAGTTGTGCGTTTAAAATTCAAAATGAGAATGAAAATACAGGTATGAAGGCAAGATTTTCCATGCCTTTTGTTAAAAAGGGAAGATTACTTACAAGTTTTAATAAAAAAAGTTTCTTAAATTCTAATCCAAAATTTATCAATAATGATGGAGAAAAAACCATAGGTTTTTTTGTAGGTTGTTTGGCGAATTATTTTTACATAGATACGGCTAATGCAGTGCTTAAAATCGCTAAGGAATTAAAAATCAATGTGGATTTGATGAAAGAACAAGTGTGTTGTGGAGCGCCGCAATTTTTTACGGGTGATTTTAAAAGTGTTGAAGTTTTGGCTAAAAAAAATATTGAGTATTTTGAAAAAAAATTAGAAAAATTAGATGCTATTATAGTTCCTGAGGCCACTTGTTCGGCTATGTTAAAGATAGATTATGAACATTTTTTTATAATGCAAAATGATTTAGACTGGGCAAAACGCGCAAAATGTGTGTCATCTAAGATATATATGGCTAGCGAGTATTTTTATAAATTTACTTCTTTGGAAGAAATTTTAAAAACAAAAAATAAATTTAATTATAGCATTACTTATCACGATCCTTGCCATGCAAGAAAAATGCAAGGGGTTTTTAAAGAGCCAAGAGAACTTTTAAAAACAAATTATCATTTTGTAGAAATGAGTAATTCTAATACTTGTTGCGGTTTTGGCGGGGTGAGTATGCAAACGGATTATTATGATAGAGCTTTAAGTGTAGGGCTTAAAAAAGCACAAATGATCGATGAAAGTAAGGCTAGTGTGGTAAGTGCCGAGTGTTCAGCTTGTAGAATGCAAATTTCAAATGCATTAGAACAAAATTCAAGCAAGGTTGTTTTTGCTAGTCCTTTAGAACTTATAGCAAAAGCTTTGTGATGATGAAGATAGTATTTAAAGGCAAAAGTTCTGAATATGAAATTCAAAGATCGTGCTTTTGTGTTGATGCTTTTGTGATTAAAGATAAGATTGAAGAACGAGATGGTGTTGATTTTATCACTTCAAATGTAGATCTTTTGGAATTTAGTGATGACAGTTTTACTTTTGAAGAAATTGTAAAACATTTTAATATTTGTGATACTGAAGATATGATTATCGTTGAAGATTTTGACATGAAATCAAACAAAGATAATCAAAACCAAGAAGATGATATAGAACACAACATCTTAAAATCCGAAAAAATAATACATGAAAACACAAAACAAACAAGTATGCAATTTAAAAATTTAAAATTTTTTTCAAGAATTTTTAAAAATGAAAATTTTCTTTCTGATTTTAAAGAAAGTAAGCAAGAAGTTGTTACTATCAAAAAACATGAAAAACTTGAAATTTTTAAAAATTTATCTCAAGAAGATCAAGAAATTAGCTTTGTTAAAATTGAAATTTTAAATTATGATAGTAATGAAGATAGTTTAAGTTTTAATCTTGATATATTTCCAAGCGGTATGAGCTATAAGTACGGAATTTTAAAAGGCTCTATGCATATTATTTTACAAGGTAAAACTTCTAGTACGATGCTTTTTCCGTTTTTAAAAAGTATGATTTATAAAAATAAAAGCGAAAATTCAAGTGAAAAAATTTTTACTTTAATGATAAATCAGAAAAAACACTATAAGCTTATCGCAAATCTTTCTTAGTTTTATTTTATTATATTTTCTATATTAGAGCGATTTTTTTCAATTAAAGAGCGATTTTTTTGAGTTGTTTCTTTAAGATCGGCTATATCTTCTTTCATATTTTGTATGTTTTGGTTGAGTAATTTTATCTTTTTTTCATAGCGAGTAACGATGATAAAGACTACAAATAAAAATATAATAATCAAAAAAATAAATGCTAAAAATTCCATATTTTTCCTTTTTAAAACTAGATTTTGAAATATATCATTTAAATACTTCAAAAAACTTTTACGGGTTTTTTATTTTGTATTTTAGTTTTTTTATCTTTAAACTTATATATAAATTTTCAAAAAGTAACAAAAAAATATATAAAAAAATAATTAAATTAAAAAAATAATTAAAGATAATAAATATCTTATTTTTTTATGTTTATATTTTAATAAATATCTAAAAAGGATTTTAATATGGAAAAATCACTTTTATTTCATTTTAGACGCATTGGAGTTGAATTTATCATTTTTAGTGTTTATGCTGTTTTTAGTATCTCTTGGGCAGCAACAGGGTCTTTAATGCCTTTGATTTCAAATGATCTTGCCCTAAATACTCAGCAAGCTACTTTAATCACTAGTATGATAGTAGTTGCGAAAATTTTTGGTGCTTCATTTACTGCTTTTTTGGTTTATAAATTCGGATTAAAAAAGGGATATTTTTTAGGCTGTATTTTAATGAGTTCGGGTATCTTTTTAAGTTTTGTAGATAGTTATAGTGGTATTTTGATTATAAGATTTTTAACAGGGCTTGGTTCAGCTTGTGCTTTAGTTTGCTTAGTGCCTATTGCACAGCAATGGTTTGAAAAAAAGCTTTGCATTTTGTAATTAGTTTTAATATAACTTCAAATTTAGTAGGCATTACTCTAGGACTTATTTTAGCTGAAAGCATCTCAAATTATTTTGGAAATTGGAGAGATTCTTTATCATTTTATGCTTGGATTAATTTGATTTTATTGATTTTGTGGCTTTTTGTAGGTAAAGATGAGAATAAAAAAGAAGAAAAAAAGAATAATGCAAAAGATCTTATTTATGCTTTAAAATCTCGTGTTGCTTGGGGTATGATTATTTTTTACATAGGGCCTATTTTATTTTTAAATTCTCTTTTTACTTTTTTACCAACTTTTTATGCACAATATGCGAGTTTTAGTAAAGAATTAGCTGATTTTGCTAAAAAAGAAATTCCAGCTTTGGCTAATTTTGCTATTATTTTTGGTCCTTATCTTGGATTATTTTTTAAAAGAAAAAATATCTCTTTTAAAATAATGCTATTGTCTGGAGGAGCGTGTATTTTTATATGCGGATTTTGTATGTTGTTTTTGCAAAATTTAGTATTGATACAGATTTTTGCTGTGTTATCAGGCATTTTTTATTCTATGTGGTTTCCATTTTTCTTTAATCTACCTTCAGAATTAAAAATTTCCAATCCAAATCAAACTGCTTATATTATGAGTGCTTTTTGGAGTATTACCTTTGTTATACTATCATTTAACCTATGGGTAGTATCTTGGAGTATTGATAAAACCCATAGTTTTACTTTGGGTTTTGTTTATATTTTTGCTTTGATTTTTATTTCAGCGATCTTAGCACAATTTGTTTTGCCTAGAAGAGAAAATTTTATACAAGGAGAAAAATAGAATGAATTTAATTCCAGAAATACTAGACTTACAAGGCGAATTTGAAAAAATTCGTCATCAAATTCATGAAAATCCTGAGCTTGGTTTTGATGAATTATATACTGCAAAATTAGTGGCACAAAAATTAAAAGAATTTGGTTATGAGGTTTATGAAGAAATAGGAAAAACAGGCGTTGTGGGGGTTTTAAAAAAGGGGAATAGCGATAAAAAAATAGGACTTCGTGCAGATATGGATGCTTTGCCTTTGCAAGAATGCACAAATTTGCCTTATAAAAGCAAAAAAGAAAATGTAATGCATGCTTGCGGTCATGATGGACATACTACTTCTTTATTGCTTGCTGCAAAGTATTTAGCAAGTCAGAATTTTAATGGTACTCTAAATCTTTATTTTCAACCTGCTGAAGAGGGCTTGGGTGGTGCTAAGGCAATGATAGAAGATGGATTGTTTGAAAAATTTGATAGTGATTATGTTTTTGGATGGCACAATATGCCTTTTGGTAGAGATAAGAAATTTTATCTTAAAAAAGGTGCGATGATGGCTTCTTCGGATAGTTATAGCATTGAAGTTATTGGAAGGGGTGGTCATGGAAGTGCTCCAGAAAAGGCAAAAGATCCTATTTATGCCGCTTCTTTGCTTGTTGTGGCTTTGCAAAGTATAGTATCTCGCAATGTTGATCCCCAAAATTCAGCAGTTGTAAGCATAGGAGCTTTTAATGCAGGGCATGCTTTTAATATCATTCCAGATATTGCAACGATTAAAATGAGTGTTAGAGCATTAGATAATGAAACTAGAAAGCTAACTGAAGAAAAAATTTATAAAATTTGTAAAGGTATTGCTCAGGCCAATGATATAGAAATTAAAATCAATAAAAATGTTGTTGCACCAGTGACTATGAATAACGATGAGGCCGTGGATTTTGCTAGTGAGGTTGCAAAAGAATTATTTGGCGAAAAAAATTGTGAATTTAATTATCGTCCTTTAATGGCAAGTGAGGATTTTGGGTTTTTTTGCGAAATGAAAAAATGTGCCTATGCTTTTTTAGAAAATGAAAACGACATTTATTTACATAATTCTAGTTATGTTTTTAATGATAAACTTTTAGCTAGGGCTGCAAGTTATTATGCGAAGCTAGCTTTAAAATACTTAAAATAAAAACTAATCTAGAATTTCAAGCGCAATTTCTTCCTTTAAACCTTTGATTTGAATTTCTTTGAGTTTTAGATTTGAAGGAAGGTTTGCTAAAAGCTCTTTATTGTTTTTTACTTGGTTTTTTGCACTTATGGAGAGTAAAATTCCCCGGTAAGCTTTAGCAAAATGACTGATGACTTTACCATTTTTTACAAATTTATAGGTATAAAATTTCTTTTTTGGGGTATAGAATTTATCATAAAATCCTGCTCTAAGATCAAGTATTTCTTCATTTTCCAAGTATTCATCTAAGGCTTTACTAAAATGTTCTTTATAAAATTTCTCTATGGTAAAATTTCCTATTTTAGCCCCTTGCTTGAATTTATAAAAGGGTAGGGTATCATTAGCTCTTACAACGCCAAAAAGATTAGAAAATATAAGAGTATTTTCTAAAATATAAGCTTGACTTTTTTTATCTAGGATTTTAAAATTAAGATATTCATAACTTATCCCAGTGTAAAGCATTATAGCTTCTTGAGTGGGAGCTTGTTTTAAGTCGTGTTTAAATTTATCAATTTCATTTTCGTTTTTAATGCCAAAAAGTTCTTGTAAATTTTTTAAACTTGCATTTTTGATAAATTCTCCATAATGCTTTAAAGCTTCCATTCTATAAGGAAATAATTCTTTAAATATAAATGAGTTTTCATCGATGGGATTTTTTGTACAATTTTCATTTTTGCTTTCACTAGGGGAGAATAAAATTTTCATTTTAGCCTTTTTTGTTAATGTTATGAAAACATTAAGAGCAAAGAAATTTAATCTTGCTTTTAATGTTTTTGAAGTTTTTATCATTTTAAAATTTAAAATGACGCTCCGCCCATTAACATAGAAAACATGATAAATGGAAGTATAATTTTTAACGCTTCTGTGGCATCTTGATTGTTGATGCTTAGTTTTTCTATGCTGTCGATTCCCTGTGTGCTATAGTCACTAACAGGGATGTTTTTAAATTTTAAATCAAGATTGAGTTTATAATCATCGTTTTGAGTGATATTATTTAAAATAGCTAAAGCTTTATCAAAGATTAATGCTTGTTCTTCATTTTGACTTTGAGTTTTTAAGGTTTGTAAATTTTCCTTAGCAGTTGTTATATAGCTACTAAATACGCCTTCGGTTTTAAGAGTTGAATCAATTTTAAAATTGTTTAAGATGATGTATTTTTGGATTGTATTGCTAAAATCTGAAGCTTGTTCGTAGTTTGCTATATTAAGAAGTTCATTGATAGCTTGTTCATCCATAGCTAAAGTTTGAGTGTTAAATTTTATACCCTTAGAATCAAGGTAATTAAGCAAATCTTCTTTTAGATTTATATTTAAATTTGTATTGAAATTTAATTTTGCGTTATAAAATTTTATATCAAGATTATCTATATAATTGTTTTCCTGTTTGTTGATGGAGTTGTCAAATGATAAAGTATAAGAATCTGAGCTTAATTTATTGATCAAAGAGCTGATTTTTGGATCTTGTTGAAATAAGCTTGCATTGATGTCACTAACAACTTTTTCTCCAAGTTTAAAATCTTCAAAAACCAAATTTGATTGTATGCTTTTTTGGTTTTTAAAAAGATCGTTGTAATATTCTTTAATGCTAATTGATGTATTTGCTTCGCCTTTGTAAATTTCATTTGAACGAATTTTGATATTTTTTGCTTGAAATAGTTCTTGATACTCATCGTTATTATCTTTTGCAAGAGTTTTGAAATTTGGACTTAAACACGCTATAAAATCACCATCTGCATTGCATTTAAAATCAGAAAATTCAATCTTTATTCCAGAGTCCTGAGAAAGACTTGCAATTTCTTGTTTAACTGTTTGATTTAGTTGATTTTCATATTTTTTAACTGTTTTTTCATCTATGGAATTTCCGCAAGCTGAAAACAAAACAGCTATTCCAATAGAGAGAAAAATACCTTTTTTCATAGTTTTCTCCTTAAAAATTTTAAAAAAAGATTATATCTTTTTTTACTTAAAATTTAAACAATGCTAAAAGAGAGTGTGGGATTAATTACATTTTTACACATAGGAAAATCTTTTTAGTTTGTTTCAAATGTATTATTTATAATTTTAAGTATAATTAACTTTGCAATTATTATATATTTTTGCAACAGCTTTAAGCTTATTTTTTAAAGAAAGGAAATGTATGAAAAAAATACTTCTAAGTGTTTTAACGGCCTTTGTTGCAGTAGTATTGGCTGCTTGTGGAGGAAATTCTGACTCTAAAACTTTAAATTCTCTTGATAAGATCAAGCAAAATGGAGTTGTTAGGATTGGGGTATTTGGCGATAAACCACCTTTTGGTTATGTAGATGAAAAAGGAAACAATCAAGGCTATGATGTAGCTTTAGCTAAACGCATAGCAAAAGAACTTTTTGGAGATGAAAGCAAGGTACAATTTGTTCTTGTTGAAGCTGCAAATAGGGTTGAGTTTTTAAAATCAAATAAAGTAGATATTATTTTGGCTAATTTTACTCAAACTCCGCAAAGGGCAGAGCAGGTTGATTTTTGCTCGCCTTATATGAAGGTAGCTTTAGGCGTAGCTGTACCAAAGGATAGTAATATAACTAGCGTAGAAGATTTAAAAGATAAAACCTTGCTTTTAAACAAAGGCACAACAGCAGATGCTTATTTTACGCAAAATTATCCTAATATTAAAACTTTAAAATATGATCAAAATACCGAAACCTTTGCCGCTTTGATGGATAAAAGAGGCGATGCTTTAAGTCATGATAATACCTTGCTTTTTGCTTGGGTGAAAGATCATCCTGATTTTAAAATGGGTATCAAAGAGTTAGGTAACAAAGATGTTATCGCACCAGCGGTTAAAAAAGGCGATAAAGAACTTAAAGAATTTATCGATAATTTAATCATTAAACTAGGCCAAGAGCAGTTTTTTCACAAGGCTTATGATGAAACTTTAAAAGCTCATTTTGGAGATGATGTTAAGGCTGATGATGTAGTGATTGAAGGTGGAAAAATTTAATAAAGGGCTTTTTGCCCTTTATATTGATTTAGGATAAAATATGCAAAAAAAATACAAAAATATTATTTATGCTTCTTTGGGTGGAATTTTAGAATTTTATGATTTTGTGCTTTTTGCCTTTTTTTTGGATATTTTTGCTAAGGTATTCTTTCCGCAAAATGATGCTTTTTGGATGCAGATAAATGCTTATATAGCCTTTGGTGCTGCTTATTTAGCGCGTCCTTTTGGTTCTATTGTGATGGCACATTTTGCTGATAGATATGGAAGAAAGAATATTTTTTATATTTCTATGCTTTTGATGGTTTTGCCTAGTTTTGCTTTAGCTTTTTTACCAAGTTATGAAAGTATAGGTATATTTGCTACTTTGATTTTATTTACTATTCGTATTTTGCAAGGTTTAGCCGTTGGAACTGAGGTGAGCGGAGCTTGGATTTATGTGAGCGAATTTGTTAAAGGGCGTCAAATTCCTTTGGCTCTTGGTTTTATTTCAGCGACTTTAACCATAGGTTTATTGCTAGGAAATATTGCCACTTTGGGCATAAGATCTTATTTTACCCCAGAAGAAGTTCAAAGCTATGCTTGGAGAATTCCTTTTATCATAGGAGGATTTTTTGGAATTTTAGCTTTGTTTTTAAGAAATAAACTCAGCGAAACTCCAGAATTTATAAAAGTTCAAAATGAAAAGAAAATTTTAAGTTTTCCATTGTTTGAAGCTTTGAAAACTCATAAAATGAGTATGCTTGTTTGTTTTTTAATGACCATGGTTTTAACAAGCGGTGTGGCAACTTTGATGATTTTGCCTAAGTATTTTGAAAGTCTTTTAGCTATGAGTAAAACTTCTGCTTTATGGGTGCAAAATTTTGCTATTTTAGCGGTGATTTTTGGAGCTTTATTTCAAGGTTTTTTAGCAAGCAAATGGGGAAGCTATAAAATTTGCTCTATTTTTAGTATAGCTTTTATTATCTTTGGTATGCTTTTTGGTTTTTATGATGAGAATTTTTTATTTTATTTTTTACTGGCTTGTTTTGCACAAGGTATTATTACTTTCGCGCCTGTTTTTATGACGCAAATTTTTAAAAGCGAACTTAAATTTAGCGGGCTTAGTTTTGCTTATAATATTTCTTATGCGATTTTAGGTTTTTTAACCCCTTTTATAGTTAATGCTTTTTATAAAGAGTATTTAGGTATTTATCTTGCTATAGTGGGATCTTGCTCCTTGCTTTGCGTGTTTTTGTTAAAACGCGTTTTTGCAAGAAGTAAGATTAAAGAATTAAGCATTGTCTTTTAAAACTTCAAAAACAACCTTAGATATTTTTTCAACTGAAGCGATTTCACAATGCTCATCAGTTGAATGAGGATTATGGATATTTGGGCCTATAGAAGCGCATAAAAGCTCTTGTTTTTTCTCTATAATGCCACACTCAAGCCCTGCATGGATAGCTGAAACTTTGGCATTAGGCGATACTTTTTTAAGTGCTTTAAAAACCATGTCGCTAAGTGCGTTTGGTTTACCTTCCCAAGGTGGATAGAAATTAAAACTTCTTATTTTAAAATCAAAAGCTTTGAAAAATTCTAAAGTTTCAAATTCTACTTGCTTAAGTCCATCAAGTATATTAGATCTTGCAAAAAGTGCGAATTTGATTTGGTTATCTTGCATTCTTAAAGTAGCTAGGTTAATGCTTGTTTGAACTATATCTAGATTTTCATCATAAGCTCTAACTCCATGAGTGAAAGAATTTATAAGGCTTAAAAGTTTTTTACTTTGATCGCAAATTTCAAATTCATTTTCTTCTTTAAATTCGCATTTTATCCAGTTATTACTCTTTACTTCATCTTTAAAATGCACTAAAGCTTTGGCGTGTTTAGGTATAGAATTGATTCTTTCTCCGCCTTCAAAAGAAATGATTTCTCCTTCATTTTCTTGTATGAATTTAGCCATTTCTTTGATGGAACTTTTTTCATTGCGTATGATATTTATGCCTGAGTGTCCACCTTTAAAATTTTGCGCACAAAGCTCGTAAATTTTACCCTTTTTTCTAAGGGTATTAAAAGACAAACTTGCTTCTATATCTACTCCACCTGCACAGCCTATCATGATCTCATCATCGCTTTCATGATCTAAATTTAAAAGCATTTTAGATTCTAAAGTGTGCTCGAGTAAATTCACTCCCATGAGTCCTACTTCTTCATCGTTTGTAAAAAGACATTCTAAATTTTCAAATTCAGCCATAGCACTCATCATGATGGCTATACCTATGCCATTATCTGCACCAAGACTTGAATTTTTGGCTCTTAAAAAGCCATTTTCTTCATAAACTTCTAAGTTTGGTGCATCGCCCATACAGACCATATCATAATGGCTTTGTAGACAAATTTTTGGTTTGCCTTTTATGGCATGGATATTTCCTGCCTTATCTACACTCACCTTAAAGCCTTTATCTTTGGCGTAAGAGCTTAAAAATTCTTTCATTTGTTCTGTTTCATAACTGCAATGAGGAATTTTGCATAATTGTTTAAAATTTTCTATAACATTTTGCATTTTATCTCCTTTGTTTTGATAAAATTATGGCATATTTTTTAAAATTTAAAGGCAAAATGATTAAAAAATGAGAATAAATTATAAAAAAATATTTAATCTGAGAAAATTACTAAGTGATCCAAAAAAACTTTTTTCTGTATTAATCTTCACTCTTGTAGTTGTTTTTATCCAGAACTATATTGCCCAAAATTCTAGTTTTGAAGGAAAAGTAGTTAGAATTATTGATGGAGATACTATAGAAGTTAATCATGAAAACAAACTCGCTAGAATAAGATTTTTCGGTATAGATGCACCAGAACTTAAACAAAGTTTTGGAAAGCAGTCAAAAGAAGCTTTAAGTAGAATTTTAAGTGGCAAACAAGTTGAAATTATTTATAAAAATAAAGATACTTATGGTAGAATTGTTGCTATTGTAAAGCTTAATGATGTTGATATTAATCGATTTTTGGTAAGCAAAGGCTATGCTTGGGCTGATACTTACTATAGTAACGCTTATACCAAAGAACAAGAAAATGCTAAGAAAAATCATTTAGGTCTTTGGAAAGAGAGTAATCCTATAGAGCCTTATAAATGGAGAAAACACAATAAATTCTAAGGAAAAACATGAAAAAATATACTTTAATGGTGCTATTAGTTTTAGGAATTTCTGGATGTTTTGTAAATGAAAGAGGGATTTCAAATCGTTTTTATGATGATTGTAAAGAGTATTATGATGGAAGCGGAACTTATCATAAGGATTGCCCAAAAAATTGGGTAGATATTAAAATGACTCCTTGATTATTTTCCACCCACAGAGGCCATTAATGCAGCTGCTACGGCTTCTGGATTGTTGATTTTGGCACCTTGTTCTTGATTTTCTGTAGGTTTAACAGTGTTAAGTGGCGGACGCTTGAGTTTAAATATATGCTCATCGGTGCTAACAACTTGTATCGTTCCTTCAAACATTTTAACTTCTTTAACATGTCCAACCACTTTTACATCTCTTTTTTTGGAGGTTTCGTCAAAAAGTGCATGAGCTTCAAGTTCTAAAACATCGCCTAATTTAAGCGGAGCATAAAAAAAACATTTTGATCCAATAATCACTGAAAATTCTTTATTGATAGAGGCTTGTGCTACATAGTTTGCTGCAGCGAAAATAAAGGCATCAAAAATCAATCCTTGATCATCTGCTACCATTTCGCTTGTGGTTATTAAAATTGATTTGGCATAGTTTTTATCAATTTCGATAATGGTTCCAGCAAGTGAGGTGTTTAATTCAGGACAAGTGAGTAATTCTGCTCTAACGCGAGATATATCTTCTGCAGATGCGTATTCTTCAAGTTGTGCATATTCTTCAAAATTATCTTTTTTTGCCATATCTAACCTTTAAATTCTACTTATCTACTTCAAAATATCTAAAATTCAATATCGGCAAAAAATAAAAAGAATTTATATTTTAATGCGTATATAAACTCTTTTGGGTGCTTCATAGCCTTCAATGGTAAGATTTTTATCCTTTGGATCTAAGAAATTTTCCAGCGAAAAAGAGTCTATCCATTCTGTTTTTCTTTGTTCGTTTTCATCGGTTTTTTTTGTAGCCAAAACTTCAAATTCTTTAAATCCTGCTCTTTCACACCAGTTTTTTAATGCACTAATGCTTGGTACAAAATAAATATTTGGAATTTTAGAATAAGTTTTATTAGGCACAAGAGCGATTTCTCTCTCATCTTCTATATACATGGTATCTAAAAAAACAACTCCATTTTTATTAAGTCCTGCTTTTAAATCTTTTAGCATTTTTATAGGATCACTTCTATGATAAATCACCCCAAGACAGAAAATCACATCAAATTTCAAGCTATAGCTTGGAAGATCTTCTACGCCTAAAAGTTCGTATTTTATAGGAGTTTTAGCTAAAGCGTTAATGAGTTCAAATTGCAAACGGTATTTGATAGAAGGATCAAAACCTATGAGTTTTGCAGGATTAAATTCAAGCATTTTAAACATATAATAACCATTATTACAGCCTATATCAGCAACGCATTTTTGAGAAATTTCGTTCATGAAAGGCTTTAGAATGTTGAATTTAATAAAACTTTGCCATTCTGTATCGATGAAAAGATCGTCTATTTTAAAAGGACCTTTTCTCCATGGTTTAAGTTCTTTTGCTATAGCTAAGATTTCATCTTTGGCTTGAGAATTTGTAGATAAATTCACGCTATCGCCTAAAGAAAAATTACAAGCAAGATTGAGAGCTTTAAGTTCTTGAATTTTAGCGTATAAAGGGTGATTTAGAAATTGTTTTTCAAGTAAATTTTCTTGCATTTTTATCCTTGACATTTGCTTTTAATGCTAAATTATAACATTAAAAGCTTTTATGGCAATATAAATCTCATATGCATTAAGTATTTGATCAAAAATAAATTTTTAAAAACTCAAAAATACTTCCCAAAGCTTACATAAGCTTTAGAACTATAATCATCATCTAGTTTATATTTCTTTAAAGCTCTAGCTAAATCAAGCTTGACATAAAAATTCCCTGTTTTATTATAAAGCAGTTGTAAACCATAAGCATCCATATAGTTTGTTTCACTTGCTCTATATAGTTTAGAATCATTCTCATACCAAGAATAACCTATATCATAAAAAGGAGTGATATAAAAATCTTTTAAAGGAGTAGCCATTCTAAGTCCAAAGCTAGCCACTACAGCATTATCTCCTTCTCCATCTCCATTATTATAAGCCCTTACTCCATAAGGATCTCCTAAAGATATAGTTTCACTACTATCTAATGTAGCTCCATTGACAACTTGTTGATAATTTAAACTAAAAAGATGAGTAAAAGTATCATTAAAGAAATAAGCATTGTTAAGATTGACATTGAGTTTAGCAAATTTTCCAAAGCCATCTCCATCTGTTTTAGAACTCATTCCTAATATAGTAGTTCCCCCATCTTTAACATTACCATAGCTTACATTAGCACTATAAGAAAAACTATCATTACTAATGCCATTATAAACTCCTTCTATACTAAAGCTTATCGTATCAGAGCTTTTATCTATAGTCATGATATTTAATCTTGAATTACTAAGCTTTTTATGATAATAACTTGAAGTTAAATAAAAAGAATTATAAGTCGTAATCCACAAAGGATATTTTAAATCTATACCTAGATTTTCAGAAGTTCCTATAAAGTTTGCATTTTTATAAGCTCCTCCTAAAGCATAGTTTCTTTTAGAATAACTTGGAGTGATTTTTAAATTCCCTAAGAAAGTAGTATAGCTTATACTATAGTTAGTTTGTGCTTCATCGCTTCTTTGCAAATAAGCATTAAGACTATCTCCTTGATGAGCTATGTTATTAAAACTCATACTGGCACCACCCCTATATCTGCCTGATTCTTTTATACCGTAATTATCCCCATAAAACAATACAGAAACAAAGCTATCACTAGGGGTAGTTTCTATCACTACATCTGTTTCACCTGGATTATCTCCTGCTTTTAAAGAAGCAAGGGTTTGTATGCCATACATTTCATTGACTTTATAAACTGCATCTTCTACTAATTTAGTAGTGATGATTTCACCTTTGTGATTAGGTAATTTACTTTCTATAGCATAATCTCTTACACTAGAATTGTTTTGAACCACATATTTACCTAAAACACCTAAGGTGATATTGATTTGAATTTGATCTTTTAGTTCTTGTTGTGGGATATAAGCTGTAGCAGCAGGATAACCACTAACTTGAACATAATAAGAAATGATATTGGCTATATCTTGTAAGTCTTGAACTGAAATACTTTCTTTTTTGTAATCGTTTAAGGCTTCTTGTAAAACTTGCTCATCTAAACCTAGATCTTTAAAGTTTATGTTTTTATTGGTAATATGAAAGCTAAAGCTAACTTTATGAATTGATTCTTCTTTAGAAGTATTTTTTAAAGAAGGAGTGTTTGAATTTGGGGTTTTAGTTTTTAAAGTATTATCATTAGACAAGTTAGGTTGATTTTTTTGAGTGTTTTTCTTTGTGTTGATGGTTTTTGAATTATTATCATCACTAGTATTAGAATGATCTATGATAATCACTCCATCTTTTACTTTTAAAGTGTTGTTGTAGTTTTTTGAGTTAGCATCTTCTTTATAAGGAGATTGTTCTAACATTTGTATGGTTTTTTATTATCTTTAGTATCACTAGCATAAAGGCTTAAGATAGCTAAACTAGATAGTAAGATAATGCGTTTTATTTAAATTTTCCTTAGTGTTTGTTTGATTTTTAATCTTTAAACTTTGTTTGTTTTTTAATTTTTTAACAAGATCCAAAAGGCTTTTAACCTTTTGGATTTTAATCATCTTGAGCAAGGATTTCCTGCTTTAAAATTATCCGATACTATACAACATTACCACTTTCTTGAGTACTGGCTTCATCTATACTTGCTTGTTTATCATCTTCATTGATATTTGGATCTTCATCTGTAGTTTGTATAAAAAGCTGTAGCAATGCCAGGTTCTTGTTGTCCTATGGTATCATTTGGGTTATTATTAGAACCGTTGTTGTTGCTATTGTTAATATCACCTGAATCGGTTCCATCGTTTCTGTTGTTGGAGTTGTTAGATCCTAAATTTATAATGGATACTGGCTTATAGTTTGCACTATATTTTCATTGACTGTAAGATGACTAGTTCCATTTATGCTCGCACTTGCTAAGGTTTTATTAGAATTTTCTAAACTAGAATTAGTACTCGCTGTAGCGATTTGAAGAGCTATTGTAGCTTGTTGTAAATCACTAGAAACTTTATCTACAGCTTGTTTTAAACCTGCAATAACTTTATCGCCATTATTACCTGTTATACCACTTAGAGCTGTATTGTAAGCTTTAACTGCTTCATTATAAGCATTTGCAGCAGTATCGTAAGTTTTTTGAGCGTTTTCTTGCCCTTCGGTCATTTTAGGAATTTTGAGAAAGAATTTCCTTTGTTTTAATAATGGCTTGTTTAGCTTTTCCTAGATCACCATAAGAATTTCCCAATACTTCCTTTAAAGCGTTTGCAAATGTTGCATTATTGCTATCTTGAGTTTGTCCATATAAAGCAGTAATAAAATCCATACTTTGATTAATGCTTGTTAGTTCATCAGCTGTTAATATTTTTCCATCTTTATAAAATTTACTTAAGTCGCTAATATCAACACTAGAATTAAATTTCAAGTCATTAAATATAGAATTTAAAACTTCATTTGAGATGTTATCTTTAGCAATAAGATCGCTAGTTTCTTTATAGCCTATTGTGTCTGTTGGATCTCCTCCTGGTCCAGTTAAGCCTTTATTAGATCTTATACTCAATATTACAGAGTCTTCTTTTTTATTGTATTTGATGCAGGACCACGAATGACAAATGTATCATTACTATAGACATTAAGATAGACGGTATTGGATTGTTCTTTTTTATTTGTAAAAATGAATTTACCATAATCAGTGCCACCATATTTCATATTTGAAACTTGATTGCCTGCCATAGCAACTCTTTCTCCTACCGTTATAGTTTCTAAATTTATAACATTTCCTGCATTGGATTTAATTACAGGTGATATTGTTTTAGGATTTCCTTTAAATGCTGAAAGTTTTCCATCTTTTGTAAACTCCTTCATCTCCTTATCACCTATTGATGAAGCAGACAGAACAATTTTTTTCCACCTTTACCCACTACTATGCCATTAGGATTGATTAAAAAGATATTATTGCTTCCACTATTGAGTGTTCCATCTATAATGAGAGCTTTTAGAACCATAGACAATATTTAAATAATTTTGGTTAGTTTTTCCTTGTCCAAAATTTACAGTTTCATTACTTGCTATATTAAAACCACCACTAACACTTATACTTCCACTTGTTCCATGAGTGAACTTACCCCCACTTGGTAAAGCATAGCTTTGTGTAAAAAGTAAAGAACCTACAACTAAAGACAAAGAAAGTTTATTTAACTTTTTCATGACTTGCTCCTTTTTGTAAGATTAAGATTTAAGAATCTTTTGTTTATATTTATAAAAATACAAATAAATCATTCCTATCTTAAAAATAGGAATGATTTATTTTATCCTTGCATAAATGTTTTTGTCATCTTGAGATATTCTTGCTTCATAAGAAAGCTTTTGTAGGTTCATATTTTCTAATCTATCTATAGAACTTAGTTTAAAATCTTCTTTGTTTTTTGCATTTTTTCAATAAAGCTTTGAAGTTCTTCTTGATTTAAAATATTAGAGTTTTCATCTATAAAACCTTGCTCACTTTATAAGATTAAGATTTCTTTATTTTTAATATAAGGGTATTACTCTTTGAGGGTGTAAAGAGCTAATACTCCCTAGCTAGAAATATTAATAGGAGCATCGTATGACTTCAAAAGGGGAGTTGTGTTGATTTTATTGGATACAATAAGATAATAATGCTCAAAGTTATTAATAATTCTAGCTTCAACTTTAGTATTTAAAATCAGTCTATTGTTTTTACTTAAACTGATATCTGAAGGAGCTGCAGCATTAGAAGCACTATAATTATCTTCATAATGCACCAACGCTCCTGCTAATATATCTATGAAAGTGTTTTTAAATATATTTAAATTCCCACCTATATATAAGGTATTATTATAAGATTTAGCTTCACTTAAACCTGTAATGGCTGAAGGAGCTATAAAAATAGAATTGTTATTTTTGTACTCATCAAGATTAAGATTGTTTATGATTAAGGTATTATCATGGGCATTGTTTGAAAGTCCAGCTATAATACTTAAAATTCCTTCTCTTTTATCTGAAGCTACACCAAATAAAGTATCATTGATAATGATTTTATTATAAGCAGCTTCATTATAAGCCATAATCAAATAAGCATTATCAGCTGCATTAGAAGAATAGTTTTTTATATCTATAGTATTATGATTGGCTTTATCTAAAGCTCTTATGATGATTTTAGAACCTTTATCTATATTACTTACATCGGTAATGCTTTGAACATTGTTATAATTTATAGTATTATAAGAGGCTTCTTTAGCTTCTGTTAATACAGTTAAATTTCTAAAAGAAGCAAAGTCTTTAATCACTACTTCATTGTTATTAGCACTACTAGGATAAAAGTCTTGGTTATTAAGAATGTTTTTCTTAGCTGTATAAATGTATACAGGTAAGGTTGACATAGAATTATTAATATAAACTTTATTATAATCCGCACTGCCTTCTAAGGTTCTAGCAGCTACAATATTTAAAGCATCTTTATAGCTTTGAGAAAGATCGGTTGTGGTAAGATCGTTTTTAATGTTAATGGTATTATGATTAGCTCCTTTAGTTGCAAAGCCACCATAAAAAGAATGTTGGTTATAACCTAAGAAGTTATTAGCGATTTCTAAAGGATGTTTTAATTCTATGTTTAAGGTATTATAATTTGCTTCTCCATTATTAGAAGCTCCTGCATAGAAGTTAAACAAAGCTTGAGCAAAAATGTTCTCATTGTTTTTATCTTTTTTTAGGTTTTTAATATCTTTTAAATTGATAGTATTATCTAAGGCTTGTCCTTGTTCGGTTTTTCCACCCCAAAAATCAGCAAATAAAACAGAATTATAAGCTAAGGGTTGTTTATCATGGTTCATATACATATCAAGATTAAAACCATCTATGTCTAAAAGGTTTTTACTGGCTTGAAAGTTTTTATCTGTTCCACTATCTATATAACCTGCGCTAATATGAGCAGCAGCTAAACTAGCATAAGCTTTGCTTGGACCATGGATAATCATATTAGCATCTTTGATAAAGATTTTATTGTTTTTTACATTACCTTGATAAGCTAAACCACCTACAAGGTGAGTGATTCTTTCATCAAAGGTATTATTACCATTTTTATCTTTTTTAGGTAAGGAAGTAAAAAACTCTACACTGCTACCTGCTTCTATATTTAAACTATTATTTGTAGAATCTCCATAAGTGGCTATAGCTCCGATTAAATAAGGAGCACCATTTAAGGCTAAATCATAAGTGTTCTCAACTCCCATACTAATATGGGCATCTTTTTGAAGTATGGTTTGGTTATAGCTTGCATTACCATAATGAGTAAAGGTAGAACTCATTAAGAAATTCATGCGTTGATTGCTTTTAGAATTACTAGGGTTTTTTATATGAGTATCTTTAGGTTTAAGATAAAAAACTGAACTAAGTTCTCCTTGTTCTAATATAAGTTTATTATAACTTGCATCAGCATGATCGGTTTTTGCTGTGATTAAAAAAGGAAGCACTCTAACTGTTTTTATACTATGACCGGCTGTATTAACACCATGCCTTGCTTTAAAAGAAAGAACTTCATCTTCTCTCATATCAGGAGTAAGTAAATAATGTTTAAAATTTAAATCGTTTATATTTGTAATATTTGGTTTAGGATTGTTATATATTAAAGTAATATTGTTAATATATTGTTTAGAACTCTTAGCATAATAATTTATACCTTGGAGTTTTTTATAAGTAGAATTGGTTTTATCATAAAGTTCGTTATCATTAAAATAATGCTCTGGAATATTGAAATTTCGATTGTCTGTAGTATTTGCTTGAGTGGCTGCAAAAGCGTTGATGCTTAAGAAGGTAACAATAGAAAGTTTAAAACAAAATTTCTCTATACCCCCTCCCCGTGAAGTTAAAAAGCTTTATTAAATTAAGATTGGGCGGAATTTTTTAATATAAACTAAAAAGCGATATCAAAGAATTTCCGTTGTATAATCTAATGTTTTTTAAATGTAAAATATTTTTTAAGGTAAAGCGATGAAAATGCGTGTGTATTATGAAGATACTGATGCGGGTGGAGTGGTGTATCATAGTAATTATTTAAAATTTTGCGAGAGAGCAAGAAGTGAAATTTTTTTCAATAAAAAAGTAGATATTTTTGATGCGTCTAAGGGACATTTTTTGCTTGCAAAAGCAAATTGCAATTTCTTAAAACCTGCAAAACTTGGAGATATGATAGAGATTAAAACAAAAATTTTAGAAGTCAAAAATGCTTCTGTGGAAATTTTACAAGAAATTTATAAAGATGAAATTTTGCTTTTTAAAATGGAATTAACTTTAGCTTTTATTAAAAACGAAAAACCAGCTAGAATGGATATGCAGTTAAAAAAGCTCTTTGAAGAATTATTTTAATTCTTCAAAGCTTGCTTGTTTGCCTTGCATAAGACGCACTTTGTAATCAACTTGAGAATTTTTGATTTTCTCATCAAATAAACTTTCGCTTTTTTTATTTAAGAATTCGGTATAAAAGTAATCAACTCCTATACTAGTAGCATAAGCAATCCAGTTATAATCTATACTTTGATTAAAAATTTCATTAAGATAGACTAGGTTATCATCGTGGTTATTGATAGAATTAGCAATGATAAAATTTTCTCTATCTCCTTGTTGTGTTAAACTTAAAAATGTTGGATTATAGTTGATTTGAGTGGATAAAAGCACATAAGGATGAATGTTATAAATTCTTAGCTGAGAACTTGCTAGAGCTGTTTTGATCAATGGAGTGTTAAAAAATATTGAGGCATTATTAACTCCACCTTGTGATCTTAAAAGCCTGCTAAAATCAAGCTTCTCGCCTTCTATGGTATATATTCTAGCATTATTATTTTGAGCAAGAATTCTTGAATTTAGATTGCTTGATAAGGCAGAGCCATCGCTAAATATTGCGATATTAGCATTTGATTTGCTTAAAAGTGTGGCAATTTGAGCATCATAGTCAATACTTCCAAAAATAATATTTTGATTTGAAATTTGTATGTTGTTTTTATGGATAGTCGGTATGAAAATTTTCATATTTCCTGAGTAATTTTTCAACTCATTAGCACCTTTTAAGGTAAATCCAGCTATGGCATACTGATATCCTTGAGCTTGTGCTGCATCAAGCGCGGCTCGAATTTTATCATTATCTTCTGTGCCGGTTAAAAAAACTTTTACTTTGATTTCAGCTCTTTGTCTTAAAAGATAGGCTATGCTTGAATTTATTATAGTATTTGAGTAGCTTTTTATGGTTTTTTCTGGGATAATTATCGCAAGTTTAACAGAAGTAATTTTTTGAACATTTTTTTCAAAATCAGTAATGGAATTTAATAATTTTGCATAAACATTAGATAAAAATTGATCGTTTTGATCTGCAAATTCACTTAAAAAACTAAGATACAATCTTGATTCTAAAAGATCAAAAAGACAATTTGTGTTGCATTCTTGAACGCTTAATTTAGGATAAAAATTTTCAACTGGTTTTACATCGACTAATTTTTGCTCTTTTGCATTAAGCAAAAAGCAAGATAAGAAAAATATTAAAAATATTTTTTTCATAAAAATCCTTTAATTTTTTTTAAATCTTGTATAAAATTTTTTTCATAACTTGGATTTTTTTCTATAAAATCTAAATCATAACTTGGCATTATGAAAAAATTTTTATAAGCAAAAACTTCACCTTTTAAAATGTGATAATCTTTAAATCCCAAGCTTTTAAATGTATATTCTCCTAGACAAAGTAAAAAAGCAGGTTGAATCAGTTTTAGTTCGTTCCAGAAAAATGGTAAGCAAGATTGTAGCGAAAAATCATCAAATTTTCCATTACAAAAACATTTAAATAAATAAGAAAAATAAAAATCTTCATCGCAAAGCCCTAAAATTTGATAAATATAGTGTTTTAATTTTTCACCTTTTTTTGAATTAAGTAAAATTCCGCTTTCATTTTCACTCTTTTGCCCAAAAACATCAAGAATTAGCAATTTGGCATTTTTTATCTTAGGCTCCATAAGACTAAATTTTCTTGTTTTGGAAAATTGGCATAAGGTGCAAGATGAAACAAGTTGTTTTAATTCTTGAAAATTTTGTACTTGTTCAAAGTGGTTTGTATGTGTATCAACAAAGTTAAATCCCATAGCTTTTAAATAATAAAGACTTCTTATCATAAATCACATAATTTTTCTAAATTTTCTCCACTTAGACGATAATTTCTCCATTGTTTAAGATGTTTAGCGTTTAAACTTTCATAAAAATTAATACCTAAAATATTATCATTTAAGCAAACCCAGTCGAGTCTTTTTAAATTTTCTTTTTTGCAAATTTCTCCTAAAAATTTAAAAACAGCTTTTCCATAACCTTTTTTACGAAAATCTTCTCGTATATAAATATCTTCAAGATAAATTCCACCGCTGCCCCAAAAAGACGAAAAAGTATAAAAATAAATCATATAGCCTATAGTTTTTTCATTTTCTTTTAACAAAAAAGCACGAGCAAATTTATTTTTTAGTAAAGAATGTTCCAGTTTTTCTTTCGTGCATTGAAGAAAATCTAACATATCTTCGTATTTTGCAAATTCTATGATCATTTCTTGTAAAATATCTAAATCTTCTTGTCTTAAATCAATAATTTTAAATTCTGACATTTTTAACCTTTTAAAAATAATTTCAAAATTTATCAAAAGAATTTAAAAATTACTCTTAATCAAAAGCAATTTATAAGTAAGATTAAGATAAAATACAAGTTTATTTTATAATTTTTTAAGGAAAAATCAAATGAAAAGAACTTATCAGCCGCATGGTACTCCAAGAAAACGCACTCATGGTTTCCGTGTTCGTATGAAAACTAAAAATGGTCGCAAAGTGATCAATGCAAGACGCGCTAAAGGTAGAAAAAGACTTGCTGTGTGAAAAATTTTGATAAATTTAGCACAAACGAGGAATTTTCATCTGTATATAAAGTAGGCAAAAAATGGCATTGCGAAGGTGTGATCATTTTTTATCTGAATAGTTATGAAAAAAAAATAGCAGTTGTTGCTAGTAAAAAAGTTGGAAAAGCAGTGGTTAGAAATCGTTCAAAACGAATTTTAAGAGCTTTGTTTGCTAAGTTTGAAAGATATCTTCAAGATGGCAAATATATTTTTGTAGCTAAAAATGAAATCACTGAACTTTCTTTTTCTAGGTTAGAAAAAAATCTAAAATGGGGATTGAAAAAACTAGAATGTTTCAAATGATATGCCTAAAAATACTCCGTTTTTATCAGAAATTCTTAAGCCCTTTAAAACCCGCTGTTTGTAGGTATTATCCTAGTTGTTCTGAGTATGCGCTTTGGCAGTTTCAAAAAAAGAATTTTTTTCTAGCTTTTTTTTCTACTTTTTTTAGAATTTTAAGATGCAACCCTTTTTTTAAAGGGGGTTTTGATTATCCTAGAGTTTCTAAAAATTTTTATCCTATAAATTTATGTTTTAAGCCTATATTTTTAGCAGAAAAACAACTTTGTTTTTTATATATACCTTATAAAAATAAAAGTTTTTATCTTATAAAAATCATCTTTAAAAGGACAAATCAGTGAATAATTCAAATAATATTTTTCAGCAAAAGCGTATACTTTTAGCTGTTGTGATTTCTTTTTTATTTTTTGTTATTTATGATTATTTTTTCATTCCAAAGCAACCTTTAAAAATAGAACAAAACATTACACAAAAAAATCAACAAAACACAAGCATAAATAACACTCCTAATATACAAAATGCCACCACAAATACTCCAAGTGCGGCTTTAGTTTCGCAAGATAGTGTGATATCTAAGGTTCAAAGCAAGCATTTTGAAGCACAAATTGACTCTTTTGGTAGAATTTCTGCTTTTTATTTAAAAGATAGAAAATACCAAAATGAGAAAGGAGAATTTATAAATCTTGTTAGCAAGGAAAATAGTCCTTATCCTTTAGAAATGCGTTTTAGTGATCCAAGTATTAACTCAGAGGCTTTTAAAATTCCTTATGTTGCTAACGCTAGCAATCTTTTTGTTGATGAAAATGGAAGTCAAGTTTTAAAACTCACTCAAAATCTTTCTGGATTGAAAATCGAAAAAGATATTACTTTTTATCCAAAAGGAAATTATGAGATAGAAGTTAAACTCAGCAAGAATGCAAATTATTTTATAAGTCCAGGATATCGTCCAAATATTGCCGTAGATAGTTATACAGTTCATGGTGCTTTGGTAATGGATAATAAAGAAACCATCGAAACTTATAAAGATGGAGATGTAGAAAAGGATGAAAGTGCTAATAATGTCGTAATGACTTCGGCTTTTGATAGATACTATGCAACTTTCTTTTATAATTTTGATAAACCTTTAAATGTGGCAATCAGCAAGGATGCTAATCAAAACCCTATAGTTTTTGCTTATAGTGATAATGAATTTAAAGCAGGGGGCTATATAGGCTCTAAAGAACATGTGATTTTAAGAAGTATAGATCCACGCCTTGAAGCAGTTGTTGAATATGGTTGGTTTACTTTTATTGCTAAGCCTATGTTTGAGTTTTTGAATTTCTTGCATCAGTATATAGGAAATTGGGGTTGGGCTATCGTTGTGATGACTTTAATTGTGCGTATTATTTTATTCCCGCTAACTTATAAGTCTATGATTTCTATGAATAAACTTAAAGATCTTGCTCCTAAAATGAAAGATATTAGAGAGCGTTATAAAGGCGATCCACAAAAAATGAATATGCACATGATGGAGCTTTATAAAAAACATGGTGCAAATCCTATGAGTGGTTGTTTGCCTATACTTTTACAAATTCCTATTTTCTTTGCTATTTATCGCGTTTTGCTTAATGCTATTGAGCTAAAAGCAGCTCCTTGGGCGTTTTGGATACATGATTTATCGGTAATGGATCCTTATTTTATTTTGCCTATTTTAATGGGTGCAACGATGTTTTTACAACAGCTTATTACACCTATGACTATACAAGATCCTATGCAAGCTAAGATTATGAAATTTTTACCAGTGATTTTTACTTTTTTCTTTATCACTTTCCCAGCAGGACTTACGCTTTATTGGTTTGTAAATAACCTTTGTTCTTTGGTTCAACAATGGGTTATCAATAAAATATTTGCTAAAGAACATCACAAAAAAACAAGCGGAGCATGAAAAATGAAAATCGAAGCCATTGATCTTCAAAGTGCCTTAACAGAAGCTTCAAGAAGTTTAGAATGTTCTGTGATGGACTTAGAATATGAGATTATTCAGCATCCAAGAAAAGGTTTTTTTGGATTTGGAAGAAAAAAGGCAATTATAGAGGCTAAAGCAAAAAAAAGGATTTTGAAAAAAAATCCTAAAAAAGAATTTACAAGTTCAAAAAATCACAAACCAGAAACACATGAGCCAAAACAAGAAAACAAGATTGAAATAAAAAATGAAAAAAATAAAAGTCAAAAAGAAAAATACACAGTAAAAAGTGATGAAATTTTTGATAGTTTTCATCGAGAAAGCAAAGGAGTGCGTAATACTCAGGATATTTTAGATGAGATTCGTATTCAGCTTGTAAAACTTTTAGAAAGCTCCCAGTTTAAAATAGAGCTTAGTGAACTTAGAATGTATGATGAAGATTGTGTTTTGATTCGATTGGATGGGGAAGATGCTGCTTTGATGATAGGCAAAGAAGCACATCGTTACAAGGCTATTTCTTATCTTTTGCATAATTGGATCAATTTAAAATATAATCTTTTAGTGCGCCTTGAGATCGCTCAATTTTTAGAAAATCAAATTCAAGGTATGCAGCTTTATTTACAAAGCGTGATTGAAAAAATTAAAATTCATGGACGCGGACAAACCAAACCTTTAGATGGGGTTTTGATAAAAATCGCTTTAGAGCAGTTAAGAGCTGAATTTCCAGATAAGTATGTAGGAATTAAGCAAAATAATGATCAAAGATTTGTTGTAATAAACGACTTTTTCAAAAAAGATGAGTGATACTATAGCGGCTATTGCCACAGCTCATGGTGTGGGTTCGATTTCTATTGTAAGATTAAGCGGTGAAAGGGCTTTAGAATTTGCCTTAAAGCTTAGCCACAAAACCAAACTTACCCCGCGCCATGCTACTTTTACAAAACTTTTTAATCAAAATAATGAAATTATCGATGAAGCTATAATGATATATTTTAAAGCCCCTTATAGTTTTACAGGGGAAGATATAGTAGAGTTTCAAACTCATGGAGGATTTAGTGTGAGTGAAGTTTTACTCGAAGAACTTGTGAGTTTAGGAGCAAGACTTGCTTTAGCAGGGGAATTTAGCAAAAGAGCGTGTTTAAATGGCAAAATGACTCCTTTAAAAGCTTTAAATATACAAGATCTCATACTTTCAAAATCTGCACTTGCAGCTAAAATTATAGCACGCAACATGCAAGGAAACTTAGGAGAACTTTTAGAAAAAATTCGCACAGATTTGGTTAAAACCTTGGCTTTTGTAGAAACTAGCATTGATTATGCTGATGATGATTTACCTTCTGATTTATTAGAGCAAATTTCTACTATGTGTGAAGAAAATTCTAAAATTTTAAAAGAAATTTATACGCTTTCTCAAAGCAAAAAAGGACTCATAGAAGGTTTTAAAATCGCTATTGTAGGTAAGCCAAATGTAGGCAAATCTTCGCTTTTAAATGCCTTGCTTTCTTATGAAAGAGCTATTGTTTCAGATATAGCAGGCACCACTCGTGATACTATAGAAGAGAACTTTAAATTAGGAACGCATTTATTACGCATTATAGATACAGCGGGTATTAGGGAAAGTAAAGATGTTATAGAACAAATCGGCGTAGCTTTAAGTAAAAAAAGTTTAGAAGATGCAGATATTATTTTGGCAGTCTTTGATGCTTCAAGAGTGCAAGATAAAGAAGATGAGAAAATTTTTGACTTATTAGCAAATACTGATAAAAAAATCTTTTGGATTTTAAATAAAAGTGATTTAGAAAATGTTTTCAAAAATACTCAAAATAAAAATTTTATCAAGCTTAGTGCTCAAAAAGACATTACTTTGTTAAAAGAAGAATTGCAAAATTATCTTAATTCTTTTGATAGCGAAGGTATTATGGTAAGTTCTTTAGATCTTATTAATGCTTGTAAAATTTCAAGTGAAGCGATTTTTAGAGCTAAGGGGCTTTTAGAGGAAAGTTCTTTAGAGTTTTTTGCTTTTGAGCTTAATTTAGCTATTAATGAACTTGCAAGATTTACCAAAGATTTTCAAAGAGATGAAATTTTAGACGAAATGTTTGGTAATTTTTGTTTAGGAAAATGAAAGGATAGAAATGGATAAAGAAACCATAAAAGCACATAAAATCAGCGATGAAGAATATGCACAAATTTTAGAAATTTTAGGACGTGAGCCAAATTTATTAGAACTTGGGGTTATTTCTGCGATGTGGAGTGAGCATTGCTCTTATAAATCCAGTAAAAAATATCTTAATGGTTTTCCAACTAAAGCACCTTGGGTGATTCAAGGTCCAGGTGAAAACGCAGGGGTTATTGATATCGGGCAAGGTATGGCAGCGGTTTTTAAAGTGGAAAGTCACAATCACCCTAGTTTTATCGAACCTTTTGCAGGTGCGGCTACAGGAGTAGGGGGAATTTTGCGTGATGTTTTTACTATGGGTGCAAGAGTGGTTGCGGGGCTAAATTCTTTAAAATTTGGCGATATTCATGATGAAAAATGCGGCAAACATCAAAAATACCTTGTTAAAGGCGTGGTAAATGGAATTTCTCATTATGGAAATTGCATGGGTGTGCCAACTATAGGCGGAGAATGTGCTTTTGATGAGTGTTTTAATGGAAATATCTTAGTTAATGCCTTTGCTTTAGGGGTTTGTAAAAGTGAAGATATCTTTTATGCTAAGGCTGAAGGTGTAGGAAATCCTGTGATTTATGTGGGTTCAAAAACAGGGCGTGATGGACTTGGTGGAGCGGTTATGGCAAGTGATAGCTTCAATGAAGAAAGCAAATCTTTGCGTCCTACAGTGCAAATTGGCGATCCTTTCAGTGAAAAACTTCTTATGGAGGCTTGTTTAGAGCTTTTTAAAACCGATTATATTGTGGGTATTCAAGATATGGGTGCTGCAGGGCTTACTTCAAGTTCTTTTGAAATGGCAGGAAGAAGTGGCAGTGGCATGAAACTTTACTTAGATAAAACTCCTATGCGTGAAAGCGGTATGACTCCTTATGAGTTAATGCTTAGCGAATCTCAAGAAAGAATGCTTATTTGTGCGAAAAAAGGCTATGAAGATAAGGTTATAGAGATTTTCAAAAAATGGGATTTAGATGCTGTGGTTATGGGTGAAGTTACCAATACAGGAAAAATGGAGCTTTTTTGGCATGATGAGCTTGTAGGACTTATTCCTATCGAGCCTTTAAGTGAAAAAGCGCCGATTTTAAGTCGCCCTACAAGTGAACCAAAATATTTAAGTGAAATTAAAAATTATAAATTTGAGTTAAAATCAAGCGTTCAAGAGCTTTTTATACAAATGCTTCAAAATGAAAATATTAATAATAAAGCTTTTATTTATGATCAATTTGATTCAAGTGTGCAAACCAATACCATAAAAGCTGATGGAAGATTAGGTGCTAGTGTTATTCGTATCAAAGAAAATGGTGCAAGTGTGGCTATGGCTATAGAATGTAATTCACGCTTAAATTATGTAAATCCTAAAATAGGAGCAGCTTTAGCAGTAGCTTCTGCAGGAAGAAAAGTTGCTTGTACGGGGGCTAAACCTTTGGCAATAAGCGATTGTTTAAATTATGGAAATCCGCAAAATCCTGAAGTGATGTGGCAATTCGCACAAGGTTGCGAAGGTATTAAAGAAGCTTGTAAAGAGTTAAATACCCCAGTAGTAAGCGGCAATGTTTCGCTTTATAATGAAACTGAAGGCGTAAGTATTTATCCAAGTCCTACTATAGTAAGTGTAGGGGTTTTAGAAGATGCAAATAAAACCCTAAAAGCTAGTTTTGAAAAAGAAAATTTAAGCGTTTATCTTTTGGGTGAAAGTTTAGGAGAATTTAGTGGATCTATGGTAATGAAAATCCAAGATAAAAAAGTATCAGGAAGTCTTAAAGAGCTTGATTATAAAGCTGAACTTGCACTTTGGGATTTGCTTTATAAAGCCAATCAAAATTCTTTACTTGAGTGTGCCAATAGCGTAGGAATAGGGGGTATTGCTATGACTTTGGCAAAAATGTTTGCTATTTCTAGTGTGGGTGCAAATTTAACAAGTGATTTTGATGATGAAAAAATGATTTTTGATGAGAGTGCAAGTCGTGCTATAATAGGGCTTAGTAAAGAAAATGAAGAAGCTTTTTTAAATTTAGCTAAAGAATTTGGAGTAAAAGCTTATAAATTAGGTGTGAGTACAAGCCAAAAACATTTTAAACTTGATAGCATTGAGTTAAGCAAGGCTGAACTTGATAAGCTTTATTTTGAAAGTTTTAAAGAGCAAATCCAATGACTTTAGTTTTAATTATACTCGTTGTTTTGGTGTTTTACTGGTATTATAAAACTTGGGGAAAACAGGATTTTTTAAACTCAGCTACAAGAGGAGCCAAAGGCTTTGCTAAGGGTTTTGCTCGTGGGGTTATGGAAGAAAGAATGGATGAGTTTAAAAGGCGTATGAATTACTATGTTATCGCACTTTTGGCAAAAATTGCAAAAAGCGATGGCAGGGTAAGTGAAAATGAAGCTGAAATGATCAAAGATCTTTTAGATGCAAATGCCAAAGATGAAAAAGAAAGAGCTTTTTTAAAAGCAAGTTTTAACGAACATAAAGAAAATTTAAGCGATGCTTTTTATGTGGCAAAAGATTTTTTAAAAGAAGTGCCTTTGCCTAAAAATGAGCGTTTTAATGTCTTGCGTGTGCTTGTTTTTATGGCTTTAATCGATGCAGATTTTAATGCTAAAAAGCGTGAAATTTTAGAGCAAATCGCTAAAGCCTTTGATATAGCAAAAAGCGAACTAGACGCTTTTATAGCAAGTCTTTCAAATTTAAAAAGTACTAAAAAAGAATTAAGTCTTGATGAAGCTTTTGCTATTTTAGAACTTCCAAATAATGCGGATTTAAATGCGGTAAAAAAACAATACCGCAATTTGGCAAAAAAATACCATCCTGATATTTTAAATGCAAACAATGTTAGCGAAGAAGAGCTTAAAATCGGCGTAGAGAAATTTCAAAAAATCAACGAAGCTTATGAAAAAGTTAAAAAACATTTAGAAAGGTAAAAATGAGAGCATTACTTAGTGTGAGTGATAAAGAAGGCATAGTAGAATTTGGCAAAGAGCTTGAAAATTTAGGTTTTGAGATTCTTTCAACTGGGGGGACTTTTAAGCTTTTAAAAGAAAATGGAATAAAAGTTATAGAAGTGAGTGATTTTACAAAGAGTCCTGAGCTTTTTGAAGGGCGTGTGAAGACTTTGCACCCTAAGATTCACGGTGGGATTTTGCATAAAAGAAGCGATGAAAATCATATCAAACAAGCAAAAGAAAATGAAATTTTAGGCATTGATCTAGTTTGTGTAAATTTATATCCTTTTAAAAAAACTACCATTATGAGCGATGATTTTGATGAAATTATAGAAAATATCGACATAGGCGGACCTGCGATGATAAGAAGTGCAGCAAAGAACTATAAAGATGTGATGGTGCTTTGCGATCCACTTGATTATGAAAAAGTGATTGAGACTTTAAAAAAAGGTCAAAATGATGAGAATTTTCGTTTAAATTTGATGATAAAAGCTTATGAGCATACAGCAAATTACGATGCTTATATTGCAAATTATATGAATGAACGCTTTAACGGAGGTTTTGGAGCGAGTAAATTTATAGTAGGACAAAAAGTATTTGATACAAAATATGGAGAAAATCCACATCAAAAAGGGGCTTTATACGAGTTTGATGCCTTTTTTAGCGCAAATTTCAAAGCCCTTAAAGGCGAAGCAAGTTTTAACAATCTAACCGATATTAACGCAGCTTTAAATTTAGCTAGTAGTTTCGATAAAGCTCCAGCTATTGCTATAGTAAAACATGGAAATCCTTGCGGTTTTGCTATAAAAGAAAATTTAGTACAAAGCTATATACATGCTTTAAAATGCGATAGCGTCAGTGCTTATGGAGGAGTGGTTGCAATCAATGGAACTCTTGATGAGGCTTTAGCAAATAAAATCAATGAAATTTATGTAGAAGTAATCATTGCAGCCAATGTAGATGAAAAAGCTTTAGCCGTGTTTGAAGGTAAAAAACGCATTAAAATTTTCACTCAAGAAAGTCCGTTTTTAATCCGCAGTTTTGATAAATATGATTTTAAACATATTGATGGGGGTTTTGTGTATCAAAACAGTGATGAAGTGGGCGAAGATGAGCTTAAAAATGCAAAGCTTATGAGTCAAAGAGAGGCAAGTAAGGAAGAATTAAAAGATCTTGAAATCGCTATGAAAATAGCAGCGTTTACCAAATCAAACAATGTTGTTTATGTAAAAAATGGCGCTATGGTGGCTATAGGTATGGGTATGACAAGTAGAATCGATGCAGCAAAGGCAGCAATCGCTAAAGCTAAAGAAATGGGACTTGATTTGCAAGGTTGCGTTTTAGCAAGTGAAGCCTTTTTTCCTTTTAGAGATAGCATAGATGAAGCAAGTAAAGTAGGGGTTAAAGCTATGGTAGAACCAGGCGGAAGTATAAGAGATGATGAAGTGGTAAAGGCGGCTGATGAGTATGGTATGGCGCTTTATTTTACAGGAGTAAGACATTTCTTACATTAAGTTTAATGGAATGTTATGTTTTTTACACATAATTCAATAAAAATTAAATAAATTATGTGTAAAATATTTCCGAAAAATTTTATTTTTAGGAAACTATGATGTTTAAAACTATAGGATTTAAGGTTTCTGCTGCAATTTTTGTGGTGTTGCTTATAAGTTTTATTGTAATGCAAGTGATTTTAAATTTGGATTTTAAAAATACTGCCAATAAAATGAGCAGGGCAAATTTAGATACCGTAAGTACTTCTGTTTTTCAAACAATGAGAATGGCTATGAATTTAGGAGATCCTGAAAAAATTAAAGAAGCCATTGAAGATGCAAAAAGTATAGAGGGTATTAGTGATATTAAAATTTATCCTTCAAAAGATACTATAGATCTTTTTGAGATGAAAGCCCCTCAAATTTCAAATGATAAGCGTATTATAGAACAATTTTCAAATCCTAAAATTCAAGCTTTAGAAGAAAATGTAAATGGTGTTGTGCATTTAAGATTGATACGCCCTTTGATTGCAGATGAAAGTTGTGTTGCTTGTCATGCAAATGCTAATATAGGGAGTGTGATTGGGGTTATGGATATATCACATTCTTTAGAAGGTGTTCAAAAAGATATAAGCAAAACCAGTCAATCTTATATTGTAATATTTACTATTGCTTTGATTTTTACCCTTTGTGTGGTTCTTTTAATGCTTAAAGTTGTTGTTGGAAAGCCTGTTTTAGAGCTTTTAAATCATGCTAAAGAATTAGCTCAAGGAAGTGGCAATTTAAAAGCTCGTATTTCAGTTAAAGGTCAAGATGAAATTGCTTTAGCTTGTGGATATATCAATCAATTTATCGAAAAAACTCATAAGGCAGTTAGCGGTGCAAGTCATAATTCAAAAAATGTAGAAAAACAAAGCAATCTTTTAAATTCAAATGCTATTTCTTTAAGTGATATCAGTTCACAAAGTCATAAGCAAATAGATCAAAGTTTTAAACTTGGTGCAAATGTTGGCAATGAACTTGGAGAACTTGCTAGTTTGTCAAATAAAGCAAATAGTGCCAATGAAAAATCCTTTTTATTATTAGAACAAATGCTTAAATCTTTGTTTAATGTTGCTAATAAAGTATCAACAGTATCTCAAAATGAAAATGAATTGGCTAAAAAAGTTGAAAACATGGTCAATCAAGCAGGTAATATACAAAAAGCAACTCAAATGATGGATGAGATCGCAGATAAAACCAATTTACTATCCCTAAATGCTGGCATAGAAGCAGCTAGGGCTGGTGCATTTGGACGAGGTTTTTCTGTAATTGCTGAGGATGTTAGGCAGTTGGCTCAGAACAGTGAAGAATTTTTGGGAAATGTAGCTCAAATTACAAAAGAGCTTTTGCAAAGTATTAATGAGGTTAGCGCAGAATTAAAGAAAAATGCTCAAAGTGTACAAGCTTTAAATGATGACACCGCTTTATTGGTTGATGATGCTAATGAGGTTAAATTATGCAACGAAGATGCTAGGGCTTTGGTAACTCAATGTACTGAAAAAATAAAAATTTCCCAAGAGAATATACAAAATTTACTTTCTCGTATGCAAGAAAATGTTGAAGTAAGTGAAAAGAATGAAGAAATTTCTAAAATTCTGCTTCAAGTTGCAGATGAGTTAAAAATAGTGTGTCATAATCTTGAAAGCGAACTTAACCAATTTCAAATTTAAAGGAATAAAATGAAAAAAATGCTTCAAATTGCTTTAGCTGCAACTTTTTTTGCGGGTTGTGCTAGTACTTC
Source organism: Campylobacter sp. CFSAN093259 (assembly GCF_012889985.1). Classification (NCBI taxonomy): domain Bacteria; kingdom Pseudomonadati; phylum Campylobacterota; class Epsilonproteobacteria; order Campylobacterales; family Campylobacteraceae; genus Campylobacter; species Campylobacter sp. CFSAN093259. The sequence continues at coordinate 931,100 of NZ_CP040617.1, read as the reverse complement.
TCTTACTTCATCTACTTCTAAAGGTAATAATGAACTTGTGCAAAATCAGCTTTTCAAAATAGAAAAAATTATAGTAAATGGCAAAACTTTTGTTCCAAAAAACGCAGAGGAAAGTCCAAATATCAGTTTTGAAAATAATAAATTTTATGGTTATTCAGGATGCAATCGTTTTTTTGGTTCTTATCAAACTAAGGCGGATACTTTACAAATCGAAGGTGATCGCGTAGCTTCAACTCAAATGCTTTGTCACCCAATGGATGTAATGGATTTTGAAAATTCTTTCCTTTCAAATTTCAAAGGAACTTTTAAAATTTCAAATGAAAATGGAAAACTTGTTTTAAGCAATGATGAAATGAAAATCTTTTTTAAATAATGCCCTAAAGCCTCGAAATATCGAGGCAATCTTCTTAAATTTGACAAAAGTCTAAAAAATGATACAATTATAATTTTATTATCAAAAAAGGTAGTTAAATGATAAAATCAATTCCTGAATGGAGTGAGCAAGAATACCTCATGCTTTCTTTACCCCATGAAAAAAGCGATTGGAATCCCTACTTAGAGGAAATTTTGCAAAGTTATAAAGAATTTGTAAAAGTGGTAAGTGAATTTCAAAAAGTTTTACTTATAGCTCCTAAACAGAGTGATTTTGAAAATTTTAAAGATATAAAAAATGTAGAGTTTTTTAAATGTGATACCAATGATACTTGGATACGCGATTTTGGAGCTATAGATATAGTAGAAAATGGTCGTTTAAAAGCTCTTGATTTTACTTTTAATGCTTGGGGAAATAAATTTCAAAGCGAGCTTGATAATGCTGTAAATTCTAAGCTTTTTAAAGAAAAATTTAAAGAGGAGCTTAAAAAGGTTGATTTTATTTTAGAAGGAGGAAGTATTGACTTTAATGGAGAGGGTGTGATGCTTACAAGCTCTCATTGTCTTTTAAATGAAAATAGAAATTCTCATCTAAACAAAACTCAAATTGATACAAAATTAAAAGAAATTTTTGGTTTAAAGCAAATTATTTGGCTAGAAAATGGTTTCATAAAAGGTGATGATACGGATCATCATATCGATACCTTAGCAAGATTTATAGATAAAAATACCATAGCGCATTGTATTTGTGAAGATGAAGAGGATGAGCATTATTTGCCTTTGCAAAAAATGAAAGAAGAGCTTAAAAAAACAGGCTTTGATTTATTAGAACTTCCTATACCTAAGCCTTTATACTATGAAGAAAGAAGATTAGGAGCGACTTATGCGAATTTTGTTTTTATAAATAATGCTTTAATTGTGCCTTTTTACAAGGATAAAAATGATGAAATCATAGCTAAAAGACTTTCTAAAGCTTTACCTAATCATAAAATTATAGGAGTAGATGCAAGAGTGTTTTTACGACAAAACGGTTCTTTGCATTGTTCTTGTCAAAATCGTTTCAAAGGTTTAAGATGAGTTTGCAAAAAAAAGCAACTCTTGTAGCAAGTTTATGTGCTATTGTTTTAGCCTTGGTTAAATTTATAGTAGGCTTAACAAGTGGTTCTGTTGCAGTACTTTCAAGTGCGATTGATTCTTTAATGGATTTTGCTATTTCTGCTTTTAATTTTTTGGCTCTTAAAAAAAGCTCACAAAAGGCGAATGAAAATTATAATTTTGGTTTTTCTAAAATTGAAGCTTTAATGGGTTTGTTAGAAGGTGTTTTTATAGTTGGCGTGGGGATTTTTATTTTTTATGAGAGTATTTTAAAGATTTATTATAAAGAAGAAATTAAAGATTTAAATTCAAGCATCTATGTGATGATTTTTGCTTTAATTATGACTTTTTTTCTTGTACTTTTTTTAAATTATGTAGCTAAAAAAACCAAAAGTTTGATTATAGAAAGTGATGCTTTGCATTACAAAACAGATTGCTTAACCAATGCTTGTACTTTAGGGGCTTTGGTTTTGATTTATTTTACAAATTTACATATTATTGATGCTATTTTTGGGATAGTGATCAGTCTTTATACGGCATTTTCTGCTTTTAAAATCATTAAAAAAGCTTTAGCTTTTTTAATGGATGAGGCTTTACCTAAGGAACAAGTGGATAAAATTTGTACTTTGATTTCTAATAATCCTGAAATAATTTCCTATCATGAATTAAAGACGCGTAAAACTCCAAGTTGTAATTATTTAAGCGTGCATTTGGTTTTTTGCCCTATAATTTCGCTTTTAAATGCGCATAAAATTTCAGATGAAATAGAAGAAGGTGTGCGTAAGATGTTTGAAAATGAAAAATGGGATATACAAATTCATTTAGATCCTTATGATGATGCAGAACAAGAAAGGCAAAGACAATGAAAATCGCTTTAATACAACAAAAATTTCATTTAAATAAAGAACAAACTATAAAAAAAACTTGCGAATTTATAGAAGAAGCCTCTAAACAAGGAGCTGAGCTTGTTTGCTTAGGAGAACTTCATCAAAGTGAGTATTTTTGTCAAAGTGAAAATGTGGATTTTTTTGACTATGCTAATGATTATGAAAAAGATGTGAAATTTTGGGCAAATATAGCTAGAAAAAATCAAATAGTGCTTATTGCTTCATTGTTTGAAAAACGAAGTGCCGGACTTTATCATAATACTGCAGTGGTTTTTGAAAAAGATGGTTCTATAGCAGGCAAATATCGCAAAATGCACATACCCGATGATCCTTGTTTTTATGAAAAATTTTATTTTACTCCTGGAGATTTGGGTTTTGAACCTATAAATACAAGTTTAGGTAAGCTTGGAGTGCTTATTTGTTGGGATCAGTGGTATCCTGAAGCAGCAAGAATTATGGCTTTAAAAGGAGCTGAGATTCTTATTTATCCCACGGCAATTGGTTGGTTTGATAAGGATAAAGATGAAGAAAAACAAAGACAGCTCAATGCTTGGCTTGGCGTACAAAAAGGACATGCTATAGCTAATGGTTTATATGTAGTAGCTATCAATAGAGTAGGTTTTGAAAAAGATGTAAGCAGGGTAGAAGAGGGCATTAGATTTTGGGGAAATTCTTTTGTTTTTGGCCCTCAAGGTGAAGAACTTTGTCTTTTAGATTCTCAAAACGAATGTGTAAAAATCATAGAAATAGATAAAAAAAGAAGTGAAAATGTGCGTCGTTGGTGGCCTTTTTTGCGAGATAGACGCATAGAATATTTTACAGATTTAACTAAAAGATTTATTGATTAAATCAATAAATCTTATTTGTTTTGTATATTTTCAAGATAGCTTTTTATTTGCTCTTTTTCTTGTTCGTTTAAATTTATAAAACTTATTTCTTTAAGTCTTGATAAAAGCAAATTATCTTCTAAAATTTCATTTTTTCCTATTTCTAAAGAAGTGATGACGCTAGAACTTATGAGAAGTCTTTGGGTTGCATCTTTTCTTAAGCCCCATATATTATGTATGGCAATATTATTATCTGTAATTTGCCCTGCATAAAGCATAATATGTCCAGGTAAATAAAGTAAACTAAGATAAGCTTTCCCAAAGCGGTTTAAAAAATCTTTTTTTTGAGAATTACTAAGAGTGCTTATATCAAAATGATTAAAAGAATTTTTTTGTGCAGCTGAATTTCTTGGTAGATAAAGTCCAAAAGCTGAAAAGATATCACGAGTTAGTAAAGAACAATCTCTTTCAAAATTATAACCGCCCCAGCCATAAGGCAAATTTAAAACTTGTGAAAGTTGATTTTTTAAATTTTTATCATTGAATTGTAAAGGAAATTTAGATACATCTTTTTTAGAAATTTTATATTTTTTAGAACCTATTTTTCCATAAAAATAGTTTTTATCTTCTTTGTAGTAAGGATAGATAGCACCAATTCTACTTTCAAATAAAAATTTACCATCCTCGCTATAGATAGCAAATTTTTCTTTTAGTGGTGTGATAAAGTTGAGATTTTCATAGATTTTCGCTCTATCGTTTGAGAAAAATTCCAAATTTTTACTTTCAACAAATCCAAATCCAGCTTCACCTAAAACAAAAGCATAACGCTTATCTTTACTAAAATGTGAAATTAAGACAGGGGCTCCAGTATTTAAAATGCCATCGCTTGCATAGTCAAAAGGAATTCCTTCATTTTCAAAAAAAGGATTTTTTAAGATAGCTCTTTGGGTTGGAAGATTTTTAATGATTGTATTTTGGATAATTAAAGCTTTTTGATTAAGTTTACCGAATTCTTGGATATTTGCGTTATTTATAGCGTTTTTAAACCATGAAAGTGGAATAATTTGTTTATTGAAAAAATAATAAGTATTTTTTGAATTTAAATATAAAGGAAAGGACCAAAAAATATTTTGTCCTTTGTAATTTTTAAATGAATCATGCCAAGGGTTAAAGAAATATTTTTTATATCGTTTTGCATCAAAATTAATATCGTAAGCAAATTGTGGCAAAATGTTTACATTTTGTTCGTATTCAAGTTTTACATAATGTTGATTTTCATTTTTTTGTTCTAAATTTTCACGATGAAGTGAAGTTAAATTTTTTGTTGAACAAGCTGTTAAAAATAGCACTATAAAAGTAAAATATAAACAAGATTTCATAATCAACCTTTTAGAAAAAATAGTTATAATTAAAGCCAAGGAAATATAATGTTTGATAAACTAGAAAAAATTTTAGCTTATGATAATGTTTTTTTAAGTGGTGGTGCTGGAGTTGGTAAAAGCTTTTTGACAAATGAGCTTATCAAATCTTATAGAAAACAAAAAAAATTAGCCATAGCTCTTGGTTCTAGTGCTCTATCGGCGTTTAATATAGGCGGTGTTACTTTACACAGCTTTTTTTGTTTAGGGTATTGTGATGATATGATGAAATTAAGTGTATTGGATCGCAATCAAAAACAAAAAGAAAAATTAACAAAACTTAAAGAGCTTTTAAAAACGATTGAGCTTATTATTATCGATGAAATTTCCATGGTTAGTGCAAATGTTTTTGAAATGATAGGCTTTAGACTTAAAAATTCTCAATTTAATGGAAAAATTTTAGTTGTTGGAGATTTTTTTCAACTGCCTCCAGTAATTAAAGAAAAAAAAGAAACTTTATTTAACCATTCTTATTATGCTTTTTCTTCATTTTTTTGGCAAGATTTAAATTTTAAGAATATTAAACTTTCTCAACCTAAAAGAACGCAAAATATGGAATTTTATAACCATTTATCTTTGATTAGACAAGGTTTTTTAGATGAAAAAATTTTAAGCTTTTTTGAATCTTTGCGAATTGATTATAAAGAATTAGAAAATTTAGAAGATGATTATACTTTACTTTGTGGTATCAATAAAAAAGTAAACAATATCAATCAAGAAAAATTAAGCAAACTTGAGACCCCGCTTGTATGCTTTAAGGCTCAGGTTAAAAAAGAAGATAAGAGAATAAAAGATGAAGAGCTTGATTCTTGGATTAGAAGCTTAAATATATTGGAAGAATTAAATATTAAAATAGGCGCTCGTATTATTTTTTGCGTAAATAATTGGGATAAGAATTATTATAATGGAGAGCAAGGCATTATAGAAGATATTCTTTATGAAGAGGAGAAAATTTATATTAGCATTATTAAAAATAATGGGATGAAAATTTTACTTGAACCTTATACTTTTTTCATGGAAGAACTTGAGCAATCAGGTAAAGATTTTGTTGTTAATATTCTCGCAAGTGTTACACAGTTTCCTATTAAATTAGCTTATGCTATTACTATACACAAATCACAAGGTATGAGTATTGAAAAATTAGTGTGTGATATTGATCATATTTTTGAAAATGGACAGCTTTATGTCGCTCTTTCTCGCGCTACAAACCCAAATACTTTAAAAATTTATTCTACAAAAAAGATAAATTTTGGATTTTATTTTGCTAATATTTTAAAAATAGATTCTAATGTGATTGAATTTTATAAAAAACATAATTTTTTAGATCTCGAAATACAAGAACAAATCATTTAAAGGCATTAAATGAAAAAAATATTTTTAAGTGTTTTTTTGGTTTTGAGTTTAAATGCTCAAAATCTTGAAATAGATAAAATAAGAACAGATTTGTATTCTAAAAGTGGAGCAAATGTTCTTAAAAAAGTTGAAATTTCTTTGGAATTTGATGGGAATAATTTAAAAGAAAATGAAAATAAGTTAATTGATGCTGTAAATACAGTAATTTCAGGGTTTTTTTATGAAGATATTTTTACAGAAATTGGAAAAAATAATTTTAAAAAAACTTTAGAAAAATTTTTAGATAAGAAATATAAGATTAAACTAGATGATATATATATCATATCTTTAAGTGGAGTGGAAAAATTTGATTTAGAGGAGTTTAAACGCTTTTTAGAAAGTACTGAGGCTAAAGAGAAGGGTATGGGTAGCGAGGTAAAAAAAGCACTTGAAAACTTAGAAGTTCCTAAAACTCAAGTTCCTAGTGTTGAAAAGATCCCAACTCCTAGTGTTCCAAATTTAGAAGTCAAGCAAGTTGAACAGCTTTTCAAAGATCCAGATGAAGAAAATAAAAATGACAATGGAGAAATCAATATAGATAATTTAAATACACCTAAAATGACTCCAGATATAGAAGAAAAAATTAAAAGAGATTTAATCGCCAATCCTCCACAAATATTCAAAGAAAATAACGCAAGCAAGCCTTATCATTTGCCACAAACAGGCTATGATATAAAGCTTGATGAGAATTCAACGCAAAATTAGCGAACTATATCATAATTTTGCGGAATTTTTGCCTTAAAAACATCGGAATTAATTTTTGGATTTTTAATTTGATTGTTTAGATTGATTATAACATCATTTTCAAATTCATCTTTATAGGATATGCTTTGAATTTGCTCTTGATTGAGTTTAATTGTATAATTTATATTATCATATTTTGCTACAAGTTTATCTTTGTCTATAAGACTTGCTTTTTTGAAAATTTCATTAAGATTTGGAATGTTATCAAGATGAGAGAAAATGACTTGTTCTAGATCGTGCTCTACTATGGTTACTTGATTTTTGTTGATATAAATCTCTTTTTTACTAGGAGTATCATAACTCCAATATGCTTGATCTTTACTCAGTATAAAATGCCCAGAATAAGAAAGTGTAGAGTTTTTGGATTTCACTATTTGGGTAAAATTGCTTGAAAAGGTATTAAAATTAAGATCAAGGGCAAAAAGTTGTCCTATAAAAATAAAAAATATCAAGAATGTTTTTTTCATTTATTTTCCTTAAAAAAATATATTTTTTATGTCATTCTAGCTAATTTTAATTAAATAATCGTTATAATGATAGCTTGAAAAATTTATAAAGGTTTAGAAATGTTTTTAAATGCTTTAAAAGCCGTGTTTGGCACAAAAAATGATCGTGAAGTTAAGAAATATTTCAAGCGTGTAGCACAAATCAATGCTTTAGAAGGCAACTATCAAAATTTAAGCGATGATGAATTAAAAGCTGAATTTGCAAAATTTAAAGAGCAAATTTTAAGCGGAGAAAAAAACGAAAATGATGTTTTAAATGATGTTTTTGCTATAGTCAGAGAGACAGGTAAGAGAACTTTAAATATGCGTCATTTTGATGTGCAGTTAATCGGTGGTATGGTTTTGCACGATGGAAAAATCGCAGAAATGAAAACAGGAGAAGGTAAAACTCTTGTAGCGACCTTACCTGTTGTTTTAAATGCCATGAGTGGCAAAGGCGTACATGTCGTTACAGTAAATGATTATCTAGCCAAAAGAGATGCTGAGCAAATGAGTGCGATTTATAATTTTTTAGGTTTTAGTGTTGGCGTGGTGCTTTCTTCTCAAAATAGTGATATAGAACACAAGCAAGCTTATGATTGTGATATTACTTATGGAACCAATAATGAGTTTGGTTTTGATTATTTGCGTGATAATATGAAATTTTCAAAAGCTGAAAAAGTTCAAAGAGAGCATAATTTTGTTATCGTAGATGAAGTAGATAGTATTTTAATTGATGAGGCAAGAACTCCGCTTATCATCAGTGGTCCTACAAATCGTACTTTAGATGGTTATATTAAAGCCAATGAAGTAGCTAAACAAATGCAAAAAGGTGAAGCAGTTTTACCCCCTGCAAAACCTGAGGGTGATTTTGTAGTAGATGAGAAAAATCGTAATATTTTAATTACAGAAGCAGGTATTGCTAAGGCTGAAAAACTTTTTGGCGTAGAAAATTTATACAGTCTTGATAATGCTATCTTAGCTCATCAGCTTGATCAAGCCTTAAAAGCACATAATCTTTTTGAAAAAGATGTGCATTATGTTTTAAGAAATAATGAAGTTATCATTGTTGATGAATTTACAGGGCGTTTAAGCGAAGGACGTCGTTTTAGCGAAGGATTGCATCAAGCTTTAGAAGCTAAAGAAAATGTAAAAATTCAAGAAGAAAGCCAAACTCTAGCAGATATTACTTTTCAAAATTATTTTAGAATGTACAATAAACTTGCAGGTATGACAGGAACTGCACAAACAGAAGCGACTGAATTTTCTCAAATTTATAGTTTAGATGTTATTTCTATACCGACAAATATTCCTATTAAAAGACAAGATAAAGATGATCTTATCTATAAAACTCAAAATGAAAAATTCAAAGCTGTAATTGAAGAGATTAAAAAAGCCAATGCTAAAGGTCAGCCTGTACTTGTAGGAACCGCAAGTATAGAGCGCAGTGAAGTTTTTCACAATATGCTTGTAAAAGAGAAAATCCCTCATCATGTTTTAAATGCTAAAAATCACGAGCAAGAAGCTTTGATTATCCAAGATGCAGGTAAAAAAGGTGCTGTAACTATCGCTACAAATATGGCAGGTCGTGGTGTGGATATAAAAATCGATGATGAGATTAGGGCTTTGGGTGGGCTTTATATCATCGGTACAGAAAGACATGAAAGCCGCCGTATTGATAATCAACTTCGTGGTCGTGCAGGAAGGCAGGGTGATCCTGGAATAAGTCGTTTTTATCTAAGTTTAGAAGATAATCTTTTAAGAATTTTTGGTGGGGATCGTATTAAAAGTATTATGGATCGCTTGGGCATAGAAGAGGGCGAAAGCATAGAATCAAGAATCGTTACAAGAGCGGTTGAAAATGCGCAAAAAAAAGTTGAAAGCTTGCATTTTGAAAGCAGAAAGCATTTGTTAGAATACGATGATGTAGCAAATGAACAAAGAAAAACTATTTATCGTTATCGTAATGAGCTTTTAGATGAAAACTATGATATTAGAGCTAAAATTTCTCAAAATATCGCTGAATATAGCGCAAATGTAATGAATGATTATATGCTTGACGAAAGCGGTTCTAATGTAAATTTTGAAAATTTGAAAGCAAAAATTTTGTATGAATGTTCAACTCAGATTAGTGAAAAAGATTTTGAGAATTTAAGCGTCATTGAAATGCAAGACAAGCTAAGTCAAATTCTTGAAAATTCTTATAATGAAAAGATGTTAAGACTTGAGATTAAAGAATTGCGTAATATAGAGCGTATTTTATATTTGCAAGTTTTGGATAATGCTTGGAGAGAGCATTTGTATCAAATGGATATTTTAAAAACAGGAATAGGACTTCGTGGATACAATCAAAAAGATCCTCTTGTGGAATATAAGAAAGAAAGTTATAATCTTTTCTTGGAGTTGGTCAATCGTATTAAATTTGATAGTATTAAACTACTTTTTAGCGTGCAATTTAATCAAGAAGAGGCGCAAAATTTAGAAAATAAAGCCAATGAAGAAAATGAAAAGCTACTTCAAAGCTCAGTAGAAATGGGCGCAAGCGAAGATAATCTTGGCGAAGCTGAATTTAAAAAAGTTCCACGCAATGCTCCTTGTCCTTGCGGAAGTGGAAAAAAATTTAAAGAATGCCATGGAAAAAGTGGTCCTAAGCAAGGAATTTTAGCTTGAATAAAAGCGTTTTAAAATATTTACTTTTTAAGTATTTAAGATTTGATAAAGAGCAACCCTTTATCAATCTTTCTATGCTTTTGGCCTTTTTAGGAGTTTGTGTAGGACTTTGCGTTTTGCTTGTAGCTATGGCAATTATGAATGGTTTTGATAAAGAATTTGAAAAACGCTTTTTTGTGATGAATTATCCTATTACTATTTTGCCTAAATTCTACGCTCCTGTAAATGATGAATTTATAGATGAGTTAAGAAAAACATTTCCAAATTTGTTATTTAGCCCTTATTTAAGCACTCAAGTTGTTGTAAAGGGAGATAATCGTTTTGAAGGTGGTGTGCTTTTTGGCGTTAATTTTAATGATGAAAAAAAAATAAACGAAGTGGTTGCTAAAGCTTTAAAGGATGAGAATTTAAGTGGTTTTGATATACTTGTAGGATCAGCACTTACTGATGAATTTGGTTTGCATAAAAATGACAAACTTTCACTTATTTTTTCAAATCTTAATCCTAGTGGATTTTCTTTAGTACCGCAAACTAAACGTTTTGATGTTAAAGCGCGTTTTACTTCAGGGCTTGCATTTTATGATAAAGCTTATATGTACACAGATGTTGATGCATTGAAAAAAGTACTTGGAATACCTAAAAATCCAAATTATGATGGAATTCATGTATATAGCGATAATGCTTTTAAGGATGTTGAAAAAATTAAATCTTATTTAAAAGATGATTATGCTGTGGTGGGTTGGTGGGAGCAAAATAAAAATTTTTTTTCAGCCTTAGAACTTGAAAAAAGAGCGCTTTTTATAGTGTTGATGCTTATTATTTTGGTTGCAAGTTTAAATATAGTAAGTTCTTTATTGATGATAGTAATGAATCGTCGCAGTGAAATAGCACTTTTACTTGCTCTAGGTGCAAGCAAAAATGAGGTAAAAAAGAGTTTTTTTGCCTTAGGTATGCTTATTGGTGGTGGTGGTATGATAGTGGGTGTGGTACTTGCATTTTTTGCTTTATGGCTTTTGGGAAATTTTGATATTGTAACTTTACCTGTTGATGTTTATGGAACCAGTAAATTACCACTTGATTTGTCTTTAATGGATTTTTCTTTAACCATTGTGGGTGCTTTAATAATCATAGCTTTATCATCTTTTTATCCTGCAAAAAAAGCAACTCAAATTAATATTTTAGATACTTTAAGAAATGAATAAATTGTAATTTTGGAGATTTTTATTGTCTTTGTTTACTCAAAAAAATAAGAATTTTAAACCTTTAAAACCTCTATCAAAGTCAAAAATAATCACTAATTTAATTCTTTTGATTTTATTTTTAATATTGTTTTGTTATTGTAGTTTTAGTATAAGTGTTTATCATTTTGATTTTAGCGCAATTGCAACCTATAAAGAAAAATTTCTTCAAGGTTTTTTAAATACTTTAATAATCAGTTTTTTTTCTTTATTGTTGAGTATAATTTTGGGTGGAGTTTTTTGTGCTTTTTCTTTAAGTTCGATTGTTTTTTTAAGATTTTTATCTACATTTTACATAGAGCTTGTCAGAGGAACCCCTTTACTAGTGCAGGTATTATTGATATATTATATCATTGCAAATAATTTAGGACTTGATAATCGATATGTGGCTGGAGTTATTATTTTATCATGTTTTTCTGCTGCTTACTTAGCTGAAATATTTAGAGCTGGAATTTTAAGTATTTCTATATCTCAGCTTGAGAGCGCTAGGGCTTTAGGGTTAAAAGAGATGCAGGTTTTTGCGTATGTAATTTTTCCCCAAGCTTTAAAAAATATTTTAGCACCGCTGAGTGGACAATTTGCAAATTTAATTAAAGATAGTTCCTTATTAAGCGTTATTGCTGTAAATGAATTAACCCAAAGTGCGCAAGAGATAAATTCTTATACTTTTGCTACTCTTGAAGCTTATGTAATTTTGGCTATTACATATCTTGTTTTGACTTTACCTATAAGTATATTTTCTCGTTATTTGGAGAGAAAATGCCAAAAATGATTTAAAAAAGCTTGACAAATAGAGCTAATTTTGGCATAATCACATTTTTATTTCAGAAAATGTCTCGTTAGCTCAGCCGGTAGAGCATCTCCCTTTTAAGGAGGGGGCCGTTGGTTCGAATCCAACACGGGACACCATTATAAAGGTCGCTTAGCTCAGTTGGTAGAGCGCCACCCTTACAAGGTGGATGTCATAAGTTCGAGTCTTATAGTGACCACCATTTTATAAAATCATAAATAGGTTTTATAATCTCTACTTCTTTACTTTGGATGCAGCGGTAGTTCAGCTGGTTAGAATGCCGCCCTGTCACGGCGGAGGTCGCGGGTTCGAGCCCCGTCCGCTGCGCCATATTGTCTCGTTAGCTCAGCCGGTAGAGCATCTCCCTTTTAAGGAGGGGGCCGTTGGTTCGAATCCAACACGGGACACCATTTTTATTGTTAGGGTTATGACCCTTTCGTCTAGTGGCCCAGGACAACACTCTCTCTGTGTGGAAACAGAGGTTCAAATCCTCTAGGGGTCGCCAATCATAGGTCGCTTAGCTCAGTTGGTAGAGCGCCACCCTTACAAGGTGGATGTCATAAGTTCGAGTCTTATAGTGACCACCATTTTATAAAATCATAAATAGGTTTTATAATCTCTACTTCTTTACTTTGGATGCAGCGGTAGTTCAGCTGGTTAGAATGCCGCCCTGTCACGGCGGAGGTCGCGGGTTCGAGCCCCGTCCGCTGCGCCATCTTGCTTGGTAACAATTTTATAAGTATAATTTACAAAATAATAAAAAATAGAGCTAAGGAAAAAAATGCTTATTATTGGACATAAATTATTAAAAAATTTAGATTTTTCTTTTATTGAAAGTGTTGAAGAAGTTAAAGATAATAAAGTTTATTGTATTGTTTATGATGAAAAATTGATTTCTTATTTAAGTCAAAATGATTTTGAATTTGCTATTTTAGTTCAAAATAAAGATGAGATATTTTTAGCCAATGCTTTAGGAGCTAAGTTTTTGCTTTGTAATGATAAAAAACTTGCAAAATTTGCTAGTAAGGTTGCAGAATTTTATGTTTTTGATAGTAGGGTTTTAATGATTGTTGATAAATTAGAGAATTTTAAAAAATTTTATAAATTAAAAATCGATGGAATTATTTTAAAAGATAATATAGATAATTTTCCTAAAAACTGATAAATTCTTTTGTAAAATAAGCGCTAATTGACGAGGTTTAAATAATGCAAAAAAAATCTTTTTTGAAAATTTACGGATTAATTCCTTTTTTACTTATAGCATTCATCAATGCTTTTGTAGATTTGGGACATAAAATTATTATTCAAAATACTATTTATAAGGCCTATGAAGGAAGTGAGCAGTTATTTTTAAATGCTATAGTTAATGCTTTGATTTTACTTCCTTTTATTCTTATGCTTTCTCCTTCGGGTTTTTTAGCGGATAAATATCCAAAAAATATTGTAATGAAAATTTCAGCAATTTTCAATGTTATACTCACTTTAATAATTTGCATTTGTTACTATAGCGGTGCTTTTTGGATGGCTTTTATTTTTACTTTTATAATGGGAGCACAAGCAGCGATTTATTCACCAAGTAAATACGGTTTTATTAAAGAACTCGTGGGAAAAGACTTTCTTGCTATGGGTAATGGTGTAATTAATGCGGTAAGCATTGTGGCAATCTTAGCGGGAATGGCTTTATTTTCTTTAAGCTTTGAAAGTCTTTATAGTTCTATGTATAATCAAACAGATGAAATTTTAAAAGAAGTAGCGCCTTTAGGAATTGTGCTAATTTTATTTTCTTGTATCGAAGTATTTTTTGCGTGGCGTTTACCTAAGCTCAAACAAACAAATAAAGATTTAGTTTTTAATAAAAAAGACTATATTCGTGGAAAACTTCTAATAAATAATCTTAAGCTTGTTTTTAAAAATAAAACTATTTGGCTTTGTATAATTGGAATTTCATTTTTTTGGGCTATATCTCAACTTTATCTTGTCAGCTTTCCTGTCTTTGCTAAAAATGAACTTTTCATAGAAAATACTTTTTATGTGCAAATTTCACTCGCTTTTTCTGGTATAGGAGTGATTTTAGGCTCTTTAGTAGCTGGTAAATTTTCAAAAAATTATATAGAACTTGGATTTATTCCACTTGGTGCATTGGGTATGTTTTTAATGGCTTTTTTAATGCCTTATTTTATAAGTTTATTAAGTTATAGTTTTTTATTTTTCTTTTTTGGATTTTGCGGAGCCCTTTTTATCATTCCTTTAAATACTTTAATCCAATTTCATGCTAAAGAAAATGAATTAGGACAAATTCTTGCAGGAAATAATTTTTTTCAAAATATTGCCATGTTGGGATTTTTGCTCTTGGCAACTTTATTTGTAAAATTTGAAATCAATGTGATTTATTTGTTTTATTTTATTGCTTTGGTAACCTTTATAGGAAGTTTTTACATACTTTTAAAACTCCCCTTTTCTTTAGTGCGTATACTTTTAAGCATAGCTTTTTTACAACGATACCGTTTACTTGTGGAAGGTTTTGAAAATATACCAGAAAAAGGTGGAGCTTTACTTTTGGGTAATCATATTTCTTTTATTGATTGGGCTGTTGTACAAATGGCAATTCCAAGAAAAATTTATTTTGTTATGGAAAGAAGTATTTATTCTAAATGGTATATTAAAATTTTTCTTGATAAATTTGGTATTATTCCTGTATCAAGTACAGGAAGTAAGACGAGTTTAGAACTGATAGCAAAGCATATTAAAGAAGGTAATTTAGTTTGCTTATTTCCTGAAGGTACACTTTCGCGACATGGGCAATTAAATGAATTTAAAGCAGGATTTGAATTAGCTTGTGAATGTTTAAGTGAAGATGATGGAAAAATTATTCCTTTTTATATAAGAGGGCTTTGGGGTAGCGCTTTTTCAAGAAGTGATGAAGAATTTTCAGCAAGAAACCGCACTTTAAATAAAAGAAAAATTGCTATAGCTTTTGGTAAAGCTATACCTTTGCATTCTAAAAAAGATGAAGTTAAAGCTAAAGTTTTTGAACTTTCTTTTATGGCTTGGAAATCACAATGCGAAGCTATGCATACTATAGCAAGAGCTTGGATAGATACAGCTAAAAAAAATCTAAATCAAATAGCTATTATCGATACACTAGCTGGAGATATTTCTTATAGAAAAATGTTGACTCTTAGTTTATTTCTTAATTTTTTTATTAAAAGAAAATCCAAAGAGTTAAACATTAACCTTCAGCGTGGAAGTTACGCTCCTAAAGAGGAAGCTATAGGAATTTTACTACCTGCTTCTTTTGCAAGTTCTTTAACCAATCTATCTGTTTTAATCGCAGAAAAAATTGCAGTAAATCTTAATTTCACTGCTGGAGAAAAAGCTCTAAAAGCAGCTATAAAAAATGCGCAAATTTCACAAATTTATACTTCTAAAACTTTTTTAGAAAAATTAGCAAATAAAGGTATAAACCTAAATTTCGATACAAATATACATTTAATTTATTTTGAAGATATTGTAGAAGATTTTAAAATGCAAAAAACTAAAATTTTTAGCATGATGCTAGCAGTTAGTATTATACCTAGTTTTATACTCAAAAGCATCTTCACTCCTTCAAAAAACAATCTTGCCATCGCAGCTATTTTATTTAGTAGTGGAAGTGAAGGTTCTCCAAAAGGTGTTATGCTCAATAACCGTAATATTTTAAGCAATATAGCACAAATTTCTGATGTGCTTTGCACAAGAAATAATGATGTCATTCTCTCATCTTTACCACCTTTTCATGCTTTTGGACTTACCGTAACTACATTTTTGCCTTTGCTTGAAGGTATTAAAAGCATCACTTTTTCAGATCCAACCGATGCCTTAGGGGTTGCCAAAGCTGTTGCTAAAAATAATGTCACTATTATGTGTGGAACTTCAACCTTTTTAGGAATTTATGCAAGAAATAAAAAGCTTGATGCTTTAATGTTTGAAAGTTTAAGAATAGTTGTATCGGGCGCTGAAAAACTAAAAAATGAAGTAAGAACTACTTTTGAAATGAAGTTTAAAAAAAGCATTTTTGAAGGTTACGGGGCTACGGAAACCACGCCTGTGGCGAGTGTAAATTTACCAAATCATTTTGATGTGGATTATTGGCTTATACATCGTGCCAATAAAGAAGGAAGCGTAGGAATGCCTCTACCTGGAACTGCGGTACGTATTGTTGATCCAAATAATTATGAAAATTTAAAAACAAATGAAGATGGACTCATACTTATAGGCGGTCATCAAGTTATGGTAGGCTATCTTAATGACAAAGAAAAAACCGATGAAGTGGTTAAAGAAATTGATGGCATAAGATGGTACAACACGGGAGATAAGGGACATTTGGATGAAGATGGTTTTTTATATATTGTCGATCGTTATTCTCGCTTTGCAAAAATTGGCGGAGAGATGATTTCTTTGGGTGCAATAGAAGAAGAAATTGCCAAATTTATAGACACTGAAGTGGTTAAATTTTGTGCCACATCTTTAGAAGATGAGAAAAAAGGGGAACAAATTGTTTTACTCATAGAATGCAATAATGAAATTTTTGAAGGAGTATGTGAGGCTATAAAAAATTCTAATATACCTACACTTTTTAAACCTAGATATTATTTTCAAATAGAAAAAATTCCCCTCCTAGGTTCAGGAAAAGTTGATCTTAAAAAAGTTAAAGAATTAGCTAAAAATTTAGCCATATAATTTGAGCTTATAACAAAGTCCAAATTAAAATTGGCATAGAAACAAAAGCAAAAAGAACTCCAAAGGCTACAGCACTTACGGCTAAATTACTATCTAGTTTAGCTTTCATTACCATAGCTCCTGCTAAAGTCATAGTAGGAGCTGCACTTTCTATAATAGCAACGATGGTAGAATCTTTTAATTCCAAATTAAATAATTTTAAACAAAATACAAAAAATAAAGGAGCTAAAATCATTTTAGCAAAGATGACAACTATTGTAGGTTTGTAAGAGGTTTTAATCGCCATAAAGCCAAGTCCTAAACCTATAGCAAAAAGTGCAACAGGGGTTGCAGAGGCACCAAATAAACGAATAGGAGAGAAAATAAATTCAGGTAAAGTAATCAATTTACACAAAAAACCAAAAAGCAAAGCTAAAAAAGGTGGAAAACTAAGAATTTTTTTAACATTAGCAAGCAAACTGACTTTTTCTCCATTTCCCAAAGAAAGTATAAAAGGTCCAAAAAGCGATATAGGTAAAGTTGTGGCTAAAGCATCGTAAAATATAACTTCAGCGCTAAATTGTGGGTCATTAAATATACCAGCAACAATAGGCATACCCACAAATATAGTATTTCCAAAACAAGAAAGCAAAAACATACTGACTAAAGTTACTTTAGAAAAATGAAAAACTTTTCCAATAAGAATAGCAAAAAAAGCTGCTAGTATACAGCTAAACAATCCAATAAAAATAAAAATAATCAATGAAAAATCAAAATTTAAATGATATGCTTTATCGAAAATCAAACAAGGTAAAGCAAAAATAATAGCAAAATCTAAAAAAGTCCTAGCTTGTTTTTGCTTTAAAACGCCAATTCTTTTGGCAAAATATCCGCCTGCAAGTAAAATAAAAATTGTAAATAATGGTATAAAAACAAACATTGAATAATCCTTTTTAAGGGATGGTTTTTGAAAACGGATAGAATTATATTCTTTATACTTAAAAAAAATCTTAATATTTTTTAAGTTTTTTAAAAAAACCAATATTTTTTATTTTTTGTAACTTTAAGAAATTGTAAGTTGAAATTTGATTTTGAATAGTTAGTATTTTAAGTTGAATGATTATAATTTTAAATAATGGTGCGGTTAGCGAGATTTGAACTCGCACACGCGGAGCGCACCACCCCCTCAAGATGGCGTGTCTACCAATTCCACCATAACCGCATAGAAAAAAGCCCAAAAAGGGCTTTGATAAGTTTTATTGTAAAACTATAAAAGGATTTGCGTAAAGTGCTATTAGCGCGATAACAAGAGCATAGATAACTTGTGCTTCAATCATCGCTAAAGCGATAAACATAGTTGTCATTAATTTTGGCCCAAGACCAGGGTTTCTAGCTGTTCCTGCAATTGTTGCCGCTGCAGTATTACCCATACCGATAGCACCACCAAGTGCTGCAACACCAAGACCTAAGCCTGCTGCAAGAACTGAAAATGCTTTAATCCATACATTAATAGCTTCTTGCTCTACTGGAGCATTAGTTTCAGCTGCAAAAGCTACTGCTGTACATGCTAATAATAAAAAAAGAACTTTTTTCATTATCTTAACCTTTCTATAAAAAATTTTTTTCAATTTTTAAATCAGTTCGGCTTGCGTATCCCTACTTAAGACTTAAAAATAAATTCGAATTATAACCAAAAGTATCTTTATTTTTATTGAAATTTACAAAAATTCACATTTTTGATTTAAATTTGATTGTTTTCAATAAAGCTTAAAAGTTTTTTTGCTTTAATAATATTTTAAAATAATTTTTAAGTCAAGGTTGTAACATTGAGTTCTAAATTTTCAAAAATAGGTTTCATTTTAGCGGTAGCAGGTTCAGCGGTGGGCTTGGGTAATGCTTGGAAATTTCCAACACTAGTAGGTCAAAGTGGTGGATCTGCTTTTATCTTGCTTTATATAATTCTTACTTTAGGTGTAGGTTTTGTGATATTTTTAGCTGAGCTTAGCATAGGAAAAATTAGTGAAAAAGATCCGGTTAATGCCTATGAAAAGTTAGCACCTTCAAATAAAAAAGCTTGGTCTTATGTTGGTTTTACTATGGTGGGGGCGATTTTAATAGTTTCTTTTTATACCTTGGTGATTGGCTGGATAGTTAAATATGTGTTTTTAAGTATCACTGGAAATTTGCCTATGGATCTAGAAGTAAGTAAAGCACAGTTTGGATTTTTTATAAGTGAGGATTTTTTAAGTCAGTTTATTTGTTTTACTTTGGTTTTTTTATGTGTTTTTTATATTGTTTCTAAAGGTGTTAAGAATGGGATTGAAAAGTTAAATGTTTGGATGATGCCTTCATTGTTTATTTTGCTTATTTTGATGCTTGTTTATGCTATTAGCAAAGATGGTTTTATAATGGCGGTTAAATTTCTTTTTGTACCTGATTTTTCCAAAATCAACACTTCAAATGTTCTTGAAGCCTTAGGACTTGCTTTTTTTAGTCTTTCTTTGGGCGTTGGAACGATTATTACTTATTCTGCTAGTCTGCCTGATAAAACCAATTTTATTACCAGTACTTTAAATATTATTTTTATCAATCTTTTAGTTGGTTTATTAATGGGTTTGGTTGTTTTTACTTTTATCTTTGAGTTTGGTTACAATCCTAATCAGCAAGGACCAGGACTTGTTTTTATTTCCTTGGCTACTTTATTTGAAAAAATTGGAGTGATTGGTTGTATTTTTGGAGCAGCGTTTTTTATTTCTTTAATCTTTGCTGGTATTACTTCAGCTGTTTCAATGATAGAGCCTTTCACTTTTTACCTTATTAATACTTTTGGTATGAGCCGTAAAAAAGCTTTGATTTTAATAGGAATTGTTGTTTATATTTTAGGAATGTTGTGTATTTTATCTTCTTTAAAAAGTACTCAGTTTGGATTTTTTGGAATGAGTTTTTTTGATTTGCTTGATAGTGTTTCAAGCAAGGTTATTATGCCTTTAGGTGGAATTTTGGCAGCTATTTTTGTGGGATTTGTGATGAAAAAAGAAGCTTTAAAAATTTTATTTAAACCTTATATGAGGGGTATATTTTTTGAACTTTGGTATGTGTTTTTGAGATTTATTTCCCCTTTGGCTGTTGTTATAGTTATGATAGCCGCTTTTTTAAAGTGAGTTTGAAAAATAATGAGAACATATTTTTCAAAAATCGGTTTTGTATTGACTGTTGCTGGTGGAGCCGTTGGTTTAGGTAATGCTTGGAAATTTCCAACTTTAAGCGCAGAAAATGGTGGTTTTGTTTTTGTGCTTTTATATTTGTTTTTTACTTTAACTATAGGATTTAGTATTTTTTTGGCTGAAGTGGCTATGGGACGTTTAAGTAAAAGTGATCTTGCAAATGCTTATTCAAATCTTGCCATAAAATATGGCAATAGATGGCGATATGGCGGCGTTTTTATGTTAGGTGGTATTTTTGTCCTCTCTTTTTATCTAGTTATCATGGGATGGGTTTTAAAATATACTGTAGTGAGTCTTTATTATCTTCCTAAAACTTTAGATGAAGCAGCAAGTAATTTTCAGAATTTAATTACTACAAATTTGACAAGTTCTGTTTTTTTCTTCACTTTATCTTTTTTTCTTACTTTATTGATAGTATCTAAAGGTTTAATCAAAGGGATTGAAAAATTAAACGTTGTTATAATGCCTAGCTTATTTTTAATGCTTGTTTTTATGTTGTTTTATTGCATGGGATTTAAGCAAGGTTTTGCAAATGCTTTTTCTTATTTATTTTATCCCGATTTTTTACATTTTAAATTCAGCTCTATTGCCGAAGCTTTAGGGCTTGCATTTTTTACCTTATGCTTGGGAATAGGTTGTATAGTTACATATTCATCGGCCTTGGATAAAAAAACAAATTTTATAAAAAGTTCAGTGTATATTGTTTTGATTAATTTATTGATTTCTTTTATCATGGGACTTATTGTTTTTACTTTTATCTTTGAATTTGGAGCCGATCCGCATACTCAAGGAGTAGGAATTGTTTTTATATCCTTGATGAGTTTGTTTAATCAACTTGGAGCTTTAGGCTATATTTTTGCATTTTGTTTTTTCTTAGCACTTTTTTTTGCTGGTATTACTTCAGCTGTTTCAATGATAGAGCCTTTAACTTTTTATATGATTAATAACTATCAAATTTCTCGTGTTAAAGCTCTATTTTTAATAGGTTTATTTGTTTTTGTTTTTGGAATTTGTTGTATCTTGTCATTAAATTTAAATTTTTTTTCTATGTTTAGTTTTTTTGGTAAAGATTTTTTTACTTTATTAGATAAATTAACTTCAAATTTTTTACTTCCACTTGGTGCTATAGTATGCTCTATATTTGTAGGTTTTTTTATGAATAAAAAACAAATTTATAAAATTTTTTCTAAATTTATAAGTCGAAAAATTTTCTTAATTTGGTTGTTTTTTATTCGTTTTATATCGCCTATAGCAATAATTTTGGTAATGTGTTATCAAATTTTTGTATAATAATGAAAAAATATTTTTTTAAGGAAAAATAATGGCTAAAAAATTCATCGATGTAATGGATACAAGCTTTAGGGACGGTTTTCAGTCTGTTTATGGAGCTAGGGTTTTAATGGATGATTTTTTTCCTGCAGTAGAAGCAGCAAAAGAAGCGGGTATTACTCATTTTGAATTTGGTGGTGGTGCTAGATTTCAAAGCTTGTATTTTTATCTTAATGAAGATGCTTTTACCATGATGGATAGATTTAGGGCTATTGTAGGAAAAGATGCTAATCTTCAAACTTTAGCAAGAGGGGTTAATACTGTTACTTTAGATACTGGAAGTAGTGAGCTTATTGATTTGCATGCAAAACTTTTTGCAAAACACGGTACCACAACGATAAGAAATTTTGATGCTCTTAATGATATAAATAATTTAAAATTTAGTGGTGAATGTATAGCAAAACATGGATTAAAACATGAAATCGCTATTACCTTAATGGATCTACCGCCAAATTGCAAAGGTGCTCATGATGTGCCTTTTTATGAAAAAATTTTAAAAGAAATTTTAGCAGCAGAAATTCCTTTTCACAGCATTTGTTTTAAAGATGCAAGTGGAACTTCAAATCCAAATAAAATTTATGAAACCATTAAAATGGCAAGAAAAATTTTACCTCAAGATATGCATATTAGACTTCATACGCATGAAACTGCAGGGGTGAGTATAGCCTGCTATCTTGCAGCACTTGAAGCAGGTGTTGATGGTATCGATTTGGCTGCAGCTCCTGTAAGTGGTGGAACTTCTCAGCCTGATATTTTAACCATGATGCATGCCTTAAAAGGTAAAGATTATGATTTAGGTGGACTTGAAGAAGAAAAAATTCTAAAATACGAAGAAGTTTTAAAAGATTGTTTAAAAGAGTATTTTTTACCCCCTGAAGCTACTATGGTAAATCCACTTATTCCTTTTTCTCCTATGCCAGGAGGAGCTTTAACGGCAAATACACAAATGATGAGGGATAATAATATTTTAGATAAATTTCCACAGGTCATTCATGCTATGAGAGAAGTTGTAGAAAAAGGTGGATTTGGTACTTCGGTTACTCCAGTTTCTCAATTTTATTTTCAACAAGCATTTAATAATGTTATGTTTGGGTCTTGGAAAAAAATCGCAGAAGGTTATGGAAAAATGGTGCTTGGTTATTTTGGAAAAACTCCAGTTGCACCCGATGCAAACATTATTGAGCTTGCTTCAAAACAACTTAATTTAGAACCTACTACAGAGCTTGCTATAAATATAGCTGATAAAGATGAGAGTAAAAGTATAGCTTATACCAAAACCTTGCTTGAAAAAGAGGGTATAGAAACGAGTGAAGAAAATATATTTGTTGCAGCAGCTTGCAAAGAAAAAGGTATAGCATTTTTAAAAGGAGAGGCAAAGGTAAATATACGCAAATTAGCCAGTATGCCAAAACCTATGAGTGCAGATGAAAACAAATTTACCGTAGCTGTAAATGGTAATAAATATCATGTAGAAGTAAGCTATGGCTTTGATAAAGATGTTAATGTTAAAAGTGTGAAAAAAGTAGAAGAAAATAAAAATATTATTTCTTCAAATTCAACAAGTTCTGTAGATGCTGAAAATGAAGTTTTAGCAGGTATTTCAGGTAATGTCTTTAAAATTTATGTTAACGAAGGCGAAGAAGTAAAATCAGGTCAAGCTATCATGGTTTTAGAAGCAATGAAGATGGAGATTGAGGTTAATGCCCCAAAAGATGGAATTATTTCAGAGCTTTGTATTAAAATAGGTGATACTGTTAATGAAGGCGAAGTATTAGCTATTTACAAGAATTAAAGTGAGGGAAAAATGAAAAAATTTGATAAGTTAGGTTTGGATAATATAAAGGAAATTTTTCATAATTTAAGTTATGATGAATTAAATGCTCATGAAAAAGCAAATAATGAAGGTTTAAGCACGGATAATGATACTTTTTGTGTAGATACAGGGATTTTTACAGGTAGAAGTCCTAAAGATAAATATTTTGTAAAACAAGATCCATCTAGTAAATATATAGCTTGGGGAAAGGTAAATCAGCCTATTACAAAAGAATTATTTGATAAACTTTTAACTAAAGCAAAGCAAGAATTAAGCGGAAAGAAAATTTATGTTCAAGATGTTTTTTGCGGTGCTTCTTTGCAAAGTCGCAAAGCAGTAAGATTTGTTACTGAAATTGCATGGCAAGCGCATTTTGTTAAAAATATGTTTATTCGCCCAAGTCAAGAGGAACTTGAGAATTTTAAAGCAGATTTTATTGTTTATAATGCTTGCAAATGCATCAATGAAGATTACAAACAAGATGGTTTAAATTCAGAGGTTTTTGTGATCTTTAATGTTGAAGAAAATATAGCGGTTATTGGTGGAACTTGGTATGGTGGAGAAATGAAAAAAGGTATTTTTTCTATGATGAATTATTGGTTACCACTAGAAAATAAACTTTCTATGCATTGTAGTGCAAATGTCGGAGAAAAAGACGATGTGGCACTTTTCTTTGGACTTAGCGGTACAGGAAAAACTACGCTTTCAACCGATCCAAAAAGAAGACTCATAGGTGATGATGAGCATGGCTGGGATGATGAAGGTGTGTTTAATTTTGAGGGCGGTTGCTATGCAAAAACAATCAATCTTGATCCTGAACATGAGCCTGAAATTTATGGAGCTATTAAAAGAAATGCACTTTTAGAAAATGTAGTTTTAAGAGCTGATAAGAGTGTTGATTATGCTGATGCCTCAAAAACAGAAAACACGAGAGTTTCTTATCCTATAGAGCATATTGAAAATCATGAGCCTAGTCTAAAAGCAGGGCATCCAAAAAATATTATATTTTTAAGTGCAGATGCTTTTGGAATTTTACCCCCGGTAAGCAAACTAAGCAAAGAGCAGGCTATGTATTATTTTTTAAGTGGCTATACAGCAAAAGTAGCTGGAACTGAGCGCGGTATAACAGAGCCTCAAGCAACTTTTTCAGCTTGTTTTGGAGAACCTTTTATGCCTTTACATCCAACGGTTTATGCGAGATTGCTTGGTGAAAAGATTGAAAAACATGAAGTTAATGTTTATCTTGTTAATACGGGTTGGAGTGGCGGAAGCTACGGTGTGGGTAAAAGAATGAGCATTAAGGCTACTAGGGCTTGCATTAATGCCATTCTAGATGGAAGTATTACAAAATGCGAATTTGAAAATTTTGAAGTGTTTGATTTAGCTATTCCAAAAGCTTTAGAAGGTGTAGAAAGTGTACTTTTAAATCCTATAAATACTTGGTTAGATAAAAATGCTTATATTGCAACAAGAGATAAATTAGCACATATGTTTATACAAAATTTTAAACGTTATGAAGATGTCAAAGAAGGCATTGAATTTAGCAAATTTGGACCAAAAATTTAAGGCATTTAAATGAAAAATGAAATGTGGTCAGGACGTTTTAGTGGTGCAAGTGATGAGCTTTTAAAAGAATTTAATGCAAGTTTAAATGTAGATAAAACTTTGTTCAATGAAGATATACAAGGTTCTATAGCACACGCTACAATGCTTGAAAGTTGTGGTATTTTAAAAAAAGAAGAATTAGATGCTATTATAAAAGGTTTAGAGCAGGTTAGAAGTGAAATAGAGCAAGGTAAATTTATTTTTGATATTAAAGATGAAGATATTCATATGGCTGTAGAAAAGCGTTTAAGCGAGATTATAGGTAGTGAAATTGGCGGAAGACTACATACTGCAAGAAGTAGAAATGACCAAGTGGCTACTGATTTTAAACTTTTTGTAAAAAAATCTCATATTGAACTCATAAAGCTTTTAAAAGAATTGATTCAAACCATGCTCGAACATGCTAAAGTGCATAAAAAAACTATTATGCCAAGTTTTACACATTTACAGCACGCTCAGCCTGTGAGTTTTTCTTTTTATATTTTAGCTTATGCTTTTATGTTAATGCGAGATATTAAGCGTTTGCAAAATAGCCTAGAACTTGCAGACTTTTCACCACTTGGATCTTGTGCATGTGCAGGAACAAGCTATGCTACCAATCGTGAGTTGAGTGCTAAAATTTTAGGATTTAAAGATATTATGCCAAATGCTATGGATGGAGTGAGTGATAGGGATTTTGCTCTTGATTTGCTTTATGATATAGCAGTTATTTTTACACACACTTCAAGACTTTGTGAGGAAATGATTTTATTTTCAAGCTCAGAATTTTCTTTTATAACCATAAGTGATAGTTTTTCAACGGGAAGTTCTATTATGCCTCAGAAAAAAAATCCTGATGTTTGTGAGCTTATACGTGGAAAAACAGGGCGTGTTTATGGAAATTTGATTTCTCTTTTAACTATAATGAAAGCTTTACCTTTAGCCTATAATAAAGATATGCAAGAAGATAAAGAAGGGATTTTTGATAGTGTAAAAACCGCTAAAGATAGCTTAATCATCTTAAATGCAATGCTAAAAGAAATACAAATTAATAAAGAAAATATGCTTAATGCTTGTAAAAAAGGTCATTTATTGGCTACCGATTTGGCAGATTATTTGGTGCGTGAAAAAAATATTCCTTTTAGAAAAGCACATTTTATAGTGGGAAATGTTGTTGCACAAGCTGAAGCACAAGGTATTGATATAAGTGAAATTAAAGATCTTTCAAAAATAGATCCTGTATTTGATGAAAAAGCTATGGAACTTTTAAATTTTGAATTTTCTTTAAATTCTAAGCAAAGTGAAGGCTCAAGTTCTATTGCAAGCGTAGAAAAGCAAATTCAAATTTTGGAAGGTTTTATTCAAAATTTATAAATATTGTTTAGGCTATTTTGCCTAAACATTGAATCTAAAATGCATTACATCGCCATCTAAAACGATATAGTCTTTTCCTTCAAGGCGTAGCTTTCCTGCTTCTTTGGCGCCATTTTCGCCTTTGTATTGGATATAATCTTCATAGGAAATAACTTCAGCTTTTATAAAGCCTTTTTCAAAGTCATTGTGAATTACACTTGCTGCTTTTGGTGCTTTCCAGCCTTTTTTGATTGTCCAAGAACGCACTTCAACTACACCAGCGGTAAAATAACTGATCAGTCCAAGCTTAGCAAAAGCAGTGCGTATGATTTGATCAAGACCGCTTTCGTTAACTCCTAGAGAACTTAAAAATTCATGACTTTCTTCATCGCTTAATCCTACTAATTCTTCTTCGATTTTTGCACAAAGCTTGATAACTTCATGATCATTTTTTTTAGCATATTCTTTTAAAGCTTTTACATAATCATTATCTTCACTAATACCATTTTCATCAACATTTGCACCATAAATCACTTCTTTAGCAGAAAGCAGTCTTAATTCTTTGATTAAGGCTTGATAAATTTCACTTTCTTTTTCAGGGTAAGAACTTGCAGCTAAGCCTTTGTTTAAATGATCAAGTAAGGAATTTGCAAGTTCGAGACTTTCTTTAGCACCCTTTTGATTGGCTTTGGCTTCTTTGGTGAGTTTTTCTATTTTTTTACTCAGTTGTTCAATATCTGCTAAAATAAGCTCTGTATTGATAATTTCTACATCACGTAAAGGATCAACTCCACCTTCAACATGGGTAATATTTTCTTCATCAAAACAACGTACTATATGCAAAATAACCTCAGTTTCACGTATATTTGAAAGAAATTTATTTCCCAAGCCTTCGCCTTTACTTGCGCCTTTAACAAGTCCAGCGATATCTACAAATTCTATTAAAGAATGCATAATTCTTTCAGGTTTTACTATTTTAGCAAGTTCATTAAGTCTTAAATCAGGAACTTCAACCATGGCTTTATTAGGCTCTATGGTGCAGAAAGGATAGTTTGCACTTTGGGCATTTTGTGCTTTAGTTAAAGCATTAAAAGTTGTTGATTTGCCAACATTTGGAAGTCCTACTATACCTACGCTTAAACTCATTTAGCTTTCCTTAAAATTTGAATTAAATAATTAACACACATTCTAACTCCAGCTCCACCTGCGCCAAAACTAGAATATCCCCAAGATTTTTCTGTATAAGCAGGTCCTGCTATGTCAAGATGTAGCCATTTATCTTTATATTCTTTACGAATAAATTTATCTAAAAATAACCCTGCGGTAATTGCACCTCCGTAGCGACTAGAGGCAGTATTACTAACATCGGCAATATTTGATTTTATAAGTTCTCTTAAGTGAGGGTTGAAATGTAAGATTGTGGTATATTCTCCGCTTTTTTTAGAGCTTAGATAAAAATCATTTTGCAATTCCTCATTATTTCCCATAATAGCACTTGTAAATTCTCCAAGTCCTACAACACAAGCTCCAGTAAGAGTTGCCATATCGATAAGTAAATCAGGTTTTAAATCCTGTGCAAAAGAAAGACAATCAGCTAAAACCAAGCGTCCTTCTGCATCTGTATTTCTTACCTCTATGCTTACACCTTCACGACTGATTAACACATCATCAGGCTTATAAGCATTGCCGCCTATCATATTTTCAGTTGCGCCCAAAATGCAATGCACTTCTAAATCTAAAGCAAGTTCAGCTACGGCTTTTATGATTCCCATTACTGCTGCTGCACCGCTTTTATCAGCTTTCATTGTAAGCATAAAATCAGCTGGTTTTAAGCTTAATCCACCGCTATCGTAAGTTAAGCCTTTTCCAACAAATACAACACGTTTTTTTGCATTTTTGGCTTTATAGCTTAGATGAATGAGGCGTGGTGGGTGTATCGAGGCGCGATTTACCGCTAAAAAGGCATTCATTTTTTCTTTGGCTAAGAATTTTTCATCATAAATTTTACAAATAATGTTTTTATTTTCTTTAGCTAAATTTTGCGCATCTTCTGCCATTTTTAAAGGGGTGTAAATTTCAGGAATTTCATTGACTATATTTTTAGTAAAATTTGTAGCATTAGCTAAAATTTCTCCACGCTCTAAACCTATCTTAGCTTCATCTTTATTAAATTTCTTACCATTTAATTCTTCGCTTGAAATAATAAATTTTTCCAAAGTACTTGTTTTTTTCTCGCTTTTATATTTGTCAAATTTATAAGCTCCAAAAAGTACGCCTTCAACTAAAGATGCAAAACTTCTAACTACACAATCTCCTATTATGCTAGGAAGTTTTACGCTTTTAATATTAAGTTTCTCAAGAGTTTTATATGCTGTGCAAAGACTTAATCTTATATCCTCATAAGCAAGACTTTTAAGCTCTAAATAAAGCTTTTTATTGTTTAAGTCTAATAATACACCTTCGCCTTTGTAATTATTAAGTTTAAAAAAATCTTTTTCTTTGTTAAAAATTTTTAAATTTTTATCCTGTATAAAAACAAGTTCAAAGTCTGCTTTTATAGCATCTAGTTTTTTATCGTTTAATTCAAATTTCATGATTTTTTCCTTTTATCTTTAAGTATAGCTTTTTCCATTTGTTTAAAACCAAATAATAAAAGGGATAAAAAAGCTATAATAATAATGGCTGCATAATACCAATGTTCTTCAGCCCAAGTCACCATCTTCCAAATTTGTTCTCCAAAATACCAAGCTAAAAGTATAGTGATTGATGCCCAAACCCAAGCACTAAAAAGATTGATAATAGCAAATTTTTTTGCACTATAACGCGTGATTCCTATACTCATAGGTATAATGGTTCTAAAACCATACATATAGCGTTGTATAAAAATAATAGGCCAACCAAAACGTTGTAAAAGTAGGTGTGCTACTGCAAATTTACGCCTTTGAGTTTTTAATTTTTTTTGTATGTAGCGTTTATTATATCTTCCTATATAGAAATAAATTTGATCACCTACAAAACCACCAAGTCCTGCTATAAATATAACAAAACCTAAATTTACATGTCCTTGATGAGCAAAAATACCTGCTAAAATTAAAGCTAACTCTCCTTCTAAAATGCACCATAAAAAAATAATAATATAAGCTAGATCTTTGTATTGGTAAAGTAAATTTTTTAAAAATTCTTCCATTTGTACCTTTCTATAGTTTTAAATTTCTAAAACACTATAAACTGAAGTAAGTTTTTCAAGTTTATTTGCTCCATTTAAATCTTTAAGATTCATTAAAAAACAAGCTTCAACACATTTAGCTCCAGCTTTTTGAATGAGTTCATATGAAGCTATAGCTGTTCCGCCAGTTGCTATTAAATCATCTACAAGTAAAACTCTTGCATTTTGAATATTTTTAAATGCATCTTTATGAAGTTCTACTTTATCGCTGCCATATTCAAGATCGTATTCGCAGCTAAAGGTTTCAAAAGGGAGTTTTCCAGGTTTTCTAATAGGCACAAAAGGAAGATTAAGTTTTGCACAAATCATAGATGCAAAGATAAATCCTCTGCTTTCTGTTCCTGCTATGAAGTCTAGATTGTAATCTTTGTAGCGTTCTTTTAAATGTCTAAGTAGAAAATTTAAAGCTTCTTTGTTATTTAGTAGAGTGGTGATATCTCTAAAAATAATTCCTTTTTTTGGAAAATCAGGAATAATCCTAATGCTATCAAGCAGATATTTTTTTTCTTCTTGTGTTAGTTTTATCATAATAATGCCTCGATTTTTGCTTCTAATTCTTTAATTCTTTGTCTTAGTTTGTCATTTTCCAAGCGATATTGAGAATTTCTGGTTCTTAAAGATGTAAGGTCTGCTTTGATTTTATTAAGTTCTTCTGTGAGTATATCTATATTTCCAAGACTTCTTTGAAGTTGAATTTGTAGTTTTCTAATGACAATCTCAGTATCATCAAGATTGTTTTTGATAAAATCTTTTGATGTTTTTTCTTTATTAAGTAGAGTTTTATAGTAAAACAACATTACAATAAGATAGATAGTTGCACAAATCAATATAGTTAAAACAAGCCAGTTTGTAAACATTATATTTTTACCTCAATTTTTTGAATTCTTTGCATATGTCTCCCTTCTTCAAAAGGAGTTTGAATGAATTTTTCTATAATATCTATAGCTAATTCAACCCCAATTAATCTTCCGCCTAATGCCAAAACATTGGCATCATTATGCCTTCTTGCAAGTTCTGCACTTAAGCTTTCGTGGCATAATGCACAACGAATGTTTTTATGACGATTTGCTGCAATAGAAATTCCAATTCCACTTCCACAAATAAGAATGCCAAAGCTCCGTTTGTTTATTTTTTCGGCAAGTAAATGCGCATAATCAGGATAATCGCAGCTTGCGCAAGTGTTTGTTCCTAAATCGTTAAAAATTATATTTTTTTCTTTTAAAAATACGCAAATTTTTTCTTTTAATTCAAAACCAGCATGATCACTAGCAATATAAATTTTTTCCCTAAGCATTGGTTTCCTAATTACTATATAAAATAAGATAAAAACCTAATCTTATCATATTAAATCATAAAAACAGCTTTTCTTTGTTTTAAAAATAAGCTTTATTTTTCTTTATATATGTTAGAATCATGTGACAAGAAAAATAAAATTTCAATAAATTAAGAGGAGAAGAAAGTGAAGCTCATACTCATAGGATCTTCAACAGGTGGTCCTAATCAGCTTAAATTTCTTTTAAAGGATATTGATGTAAAAAATACTTGTGTAGTTATAGCTCAGCACATGAGTGCCAGTTTTATTCCATCTTTTGTGGGGCAATTTAATAAAGAAGCTTTTAGTGAAGTGTGCTTATTGAACGATAAAGAGATATTAAGCAATAAAATTTATATTTGCCCTAAAAATACTATTTTATCTGGAAATTTAAATATTGTAGCCGCTTGGCAAGATGTGGCTTCAAGCTTTAAACCGAGTGTGGATTTACTTTTTCATTCCGCTGTTTCTTTGGCAAAAACAAATAAAATACTTGCTATTATTTTAACGGGCATGGGAGATGATGGCGCAAAAGGTTTATTTGAGCTTTATAAAACAGGAGTTAGATGTTTATGTGAGAATGAAGCAGATAGCGTCGTTTATGGTATGCCAAAAAGAGCAAAAGATATGAATCCGCATTTAAAACCTATGAGCTTAAAAGAAATTAAAAAAGAAATTGTAAATTTTATTGATCAGGATTAATAAAAGGAAAATTGCATGGAAAAAAAAATAACTCCTAGCGAATTGGAACTTAATGAATTTATAAAAATTATCAACGAAATGAGTGGTATTGATTTAACCGATAAAAAAAATATACTAGCTTTAAAGTTGAATAAATTTCTTGAAGGAACTAATACTAAAAATTTTTCCGAATTTTTGGGAAAATTAAAAAGCAATAGACAACTTAAACAAGAAACTTTAGATTTTGTAACCATAGGTGAAACTTATTTTTTAAGAGAATTGGCTCAATTGAAAGAAATAATTTATTATGCCAAAAGCTTAGAAAAGAGAGTAAATATCCTAAGCGCCCCTTGTTCAAGTGGAGAAGAAGTATATTCTTTGGCATTATTGGCTGCACAGAATTTTATTAAAGATATGTATATTTTAGGCGTTGATATTAATTCAAGTGTGATTGAAAAAGCAAAACTTGGAAAATATCAAGGAAGAACTTTACAGCGATTGAGCGAGAGTGAAAAAAGAAGGTTTTTTTTAGAAAGCGAAGATAAATTTTATACTATTAATAAAAATGAGCTTTGTACTTGTAAATTTGAACTTTGCAATGTTTTTGAAGAAAAATTTTCAAGATTGGGAAAATTTGATATTATAGCTTCTAGAAATATGATTATTTATTTTGATCATGAATCAAAACTAAAACTTATGGAGAGGTTTCATAGAATTTTAAATGATAAAGGAAGGCTTTATGTTGGCAATGCTGATTTAATTCCAGAGACTATTTATTTTAAAAAGATTTTCTCTCCAAGAGGTGTTTACTATGAAAAAGTATAAATTCTAAAAATTACTAAAAGTTACACTTTGGAAATTTATTAGTAAAAATAAGTTACATTTTGAAGTAGTTTTCTTTATTTAATGATAAAATAATTTCAATTAATTTTATATTTAGCTAAAAATAAAGGAAAAAACTTGATTGAATTAAAAAATGTAAACAAATACTACGGAACTCATCATGTTCTAAAGAATATTAATCTTTCTGTTAAAGAAGGTGAGAAGCTTGTTATTATAGGTCCAAGTGGAAGTGGAAAAAGTACAACTATCCGTTGCATGAATGGGCTTGAAGAAGTTAGTTCAGGAGAGGTCGTAGTTAACAATCTTGTTTTAAATCATAAAAATAAAATTGAAATTTGCCGAAAATATTGTGCAATGGTTTTTCAGCATTTTAATTTATATCCACATATGACGGTTTTGCAAAATTTGACCTTAGCTCCAATGAAACTTCAAAAAAAATCTAAAAAAGAAGCTGAAGAAACAGCTTTTAAGTATTTAAAAGTTGTAGGTTTGCTGGATAAAGCAAATGTTTATCCAGCAACCCTTTCAGGTGGACAACAACAACGCGTTGCTATAGCAAGATCACTTTGTACTAAAAAACCCTATATTTTATTTGATGAACCTACTTCAGCCCTTGATCCAGAAACCATACAAGAGGTTTTAGATGTAATGAAAGAAATTTCACATCAAAGCAATACTACCATGGTGGTTGTTACACACGAAATGGGTTTTGCAAAAGAAGTAGCAGATAGGATTATTTTTATGGAAGATGGTGCTATTGTGGAAGAAAATATTCCTAGTGAATTTTTCTCAAATCCAAAAACTGAAAGAGCGCGACTCTTTTTAGGGAAAATTCTTAAAAATTAACCAAAATTGAAAGGAGAAAAAATGGTTTTTAGAAAATCTTTGTTAAAGTTGGCAGTTTTTGCTCTAGGTGCTTGTGTTGCATTTAGCAATGCTAATGCAGCAGAAGGTAAACTTGAGTCTATTAAATCTAAAGGACAATTAATAGTTGGTGTTAAAAATGATGTTCCGCATTATGCTTTACTTGATCAAGCAACAGGTGAAATTAAAGGTTTCGAAGTAGATGTTGCCAAATTGCTAGCTAAAAGTATATTGGGTGATGATAAAAAAATAAAACTAGTTGCAGTTAATGCTAAAACAAGAGGCCCTTTGCTTGATAATGGTAGTGTAGATGCGGTGATAGCAACTTTTACTATTACTCCAGAGAGAAAAAGAATTTATAATTTCTCAGAGCCTTATTATCAAGATGCTATAGGGCTTTTGGTTTTAAAAGAAAAAAAATATAAATCTTTAGCTGATATGAAAGGTGCAAATATTGGAGTGGCTCAAGCTGCAACTACAAAAAAAGCTATAGGTGAAGCTGCTAAAAAAATTGGCATTGATGTTAAATTTAGTGAATTTCCTGATTATCCAAGTATAAAAGCTGCTTTAGATGCTAAAAGAGTTGATGCGTTTTCTGTAGACAAATCAATATTGTTAGGTTATGTGGATGATAAAAGTGAAATTTTGCCAGATAGTTTTGAACCACAAAGTTATGGTATTGTAACCAAAAAAGATGATCCAGCTTTTGCAAAATATGTTGATGATTTTGTAAAAGAACATAAAAATGAAATTGATGCTTTAGCGAAAAAATGGGGTTTATAATATGAATGAAAGTGTAGGTTTTGTTGAACATTTAAGACAAATTCTTACTTCTTGGGGTTTATATGATGAAAATAGTATAAGCCCTTTTGCGGTATGGAAATTTTTAGATGCTTTGGATAATAAAGATGCTTTTATTAATGGTTTTATTTATACTTTAGAAGTAAGCATTCTTGCTTTGCTTATAGCTACAATTTTTGGAACTATAGGCGGAGTTATGGCTACAAGTAGATTTAAAATTATCAGAGCCTACACTAGAATTTACGTAGAGCTTTTTCAAAATGTTCCTTTGGTAATACAAATTTTCTTTTTGTTTTATGCCTTGCCTGTTTTAGGTATAAGGCTTGATATATTTACTATTGGTGTATTGGGTGTTGGGGCGTATCACGGAGCTTATGTAAGCGAGGTGGTTAGAAGTGGAATTTTGGCTGTGCCAAGAGGTCAGTTTGAAGCTTCTGCGTCTCAAGGGTTTACTTATATTCAACAAATGCGTTATATTATAGTACCTCAAACCATTAGAATTATTTTACCACCGATGACAAATCAAATGGTAAATTTAATTAAAAATACCTCTGTATTGCTTATTGTAGGTGGAGCTGAGTTAATGCATTCTGCTGATAGTTATGCAGCTGATTATGGAAATTATGCGCCAGCTTATATATTTGCAGCGGTTTTATATTTTATAATTTGCTATCCTTTGGCTTATTTTGCAAAAGCTTATGAAAATAAATTAAAAAAAGCACATTTAACGAGATAAAGGGTTGTTAATGGAAAATGTTTTTAATGCGCAAAATATTGAATTTTTAATGCAAGGTTTATTTCTGACATTAAAAATAGCCTTGGCAACTTGTATTATTTCGATTGTTTTTGGAACTTTTTTAGCTATAACTAAAAATTATGGAGATAGATTAAGTAAATTTTTAGCAGCTTGCTATATAGATATTTTTAGAAATACTCCTTTATTGCTATGGATGCTCGCAGCTTGTTTTGTTTTGCCTGTATTTTTTGGACAATTTCCTCAAGCTTTTTGGGGTACTATAGGATTTTCACTTTATACGAGTTCGGTTATGGCTGAAATTATTAGAGGCGGATTAAATTCTATACCAAAAGGTCAGTTTGAAGCAGCTTATTCACAAGGTTTTGGTAAATTTTTTACTCTTTTTTATATTATTTTACCACAAACTTTTAGAAAAATAATACCTGCTTTATTATCTCAAATTGTAACCACTGTAAAGGATACAGCTTATTTAGCAGGTCTGGGTATAGCTGAACTTACTTATAATTCAAAAACTATATTGGCAAAACTAACAAGTTTTGAAGAAATTTTAGCGATGATAGGTGTTGTTGCGGGAATTTATTTTATAATATGTTTTTCACTTTCTATGTTGGTAAGATATTATGCCAAAAAGACAGCTTATATTTCTTAAAAAAGCTTATATTTTTATATAAGCTTTTTAAATTTACAGCAGTTTTTAACATTTTTTTTATTAAAATCTTTTGTATTAATTCATAATTTTATTGATTAAGGTTTTTTATGCGAGGTTATAAAATTTTTTCAGGCTCAGCTAATGTCGAATTTGCAAGACAAGTTTCTAAATATCTCTCCCTGCCTTTAAGTGATGCTGGAGTAAAGCGGTTTAGTGATGGAGAGATTAGCGTTCAAATTGATGAGAGTGTACGCGGAAAGGATGTTTTTATTATTCAAAGTACTTGCGCTCCTACAAACGATAATTTAATGGAACTTTTAATTCTTACAGATGCTTTGCGTCGCTCAAGTGCAAATTCAATTACGGCTATTATCCCATATTTTGGCTATGCGAGACAAGATAGAAAAGCAAATCCTAGAGTGCCAATTACTGCTAAACTTGTGGCTAATTTGATTCAAGCAGCTGGGATTGATCGCGTAGCTACGATAGATTTGCATGCAGGACAAATTCAGGGTTTTTTTGATATTCCAGTAGATAATCTTTATGGAAGTATAGTTTTTAATGATTACATTAAAGCCAAACATTTTAAAAATGCTATTATAGGAAGTCCAGATATAGGGGGTGTTGCAAGAGCTAGGAGTGTTGCAAAGCATTTAGGACTTGATATAGTTATAGTTGATAAGCGTCGTGAAAAAGCCAATGAAAGTGAAGTAATGAATATTATTGGAGATGTAAAAGATAAAGAAGTTATCTTAGTGGATGATATTATTGATACTGCTGGCACTATAGTTAAAGCCGCGGAAGCTTTAAAAGAAAAAGGTGCAAAATCTGTTATGGCTTGCTGTACTCATGCAGTTTTAAGTGGAAAAGCCTATGAGAGAATAGCAAGCGGAGTTTTAGATGAGCTTGTGGTAACAGATACTATACCTTTAAAAGAGCAATTACCAAATATTAAAGTATTAAGCGTTACACCTGTTTTTGCTGAAGTAATACGTCGTGTTTATCATAACGAAAGTGTAAATTCTCTCTTTATTTAGATTAAAAAAGCTTAAAGATTATTTTTAAGCTTTTCATTTTTATGCTACTTAAAGAAACAAAAAACATATATTTTTTTAAAAATGTGAAAAAACTAAACATCTTTCTATACAATTTAATCTATAAATCTGCTATTCTTTGAAAATATTTTATTTTCTTAGGAGAAATATGACTCAGTTAAGTACTAAAATTTTATGGTTGTTTGTTGCAGCTTTAGGCGCTATTTGTTTTGGTTATTTAGCTTTACAAAATGGCGAAAGTGTATCAGCGATTTATTTGGTGGTTGCTGCTGTATGTATTTATATGATAGGATATAGATTTTATGGGAGTTTTGTAGCTTATAAGGTTTTAGAACTTGATAAAAATCGTGCAACACCAGCACTTGTAGAAAATGATGGGCGTGATTTTGTGCCTACAAATAAAGCTGTATTATTTGGACATCATTTTGCTGCTATTGCAGGAGCAGGTCCATTAGTAGGACCTATCTTGGCCGCTCAAATGGGATATTTGCCTTCTATGCTTTGGATTTTAGTAGGAGGAGTTTTAGCGGGTGCTGTGCATGATTTTGTTGTTCTTTTTATATCTACTCGTAGAAAAGGTAGAAGTCTTGGCGAGATGATTAAGGATGAGATGGGTAAATTTACAGGTGGAGTTGCTATGGTGGCGATTTTTGGCATTATGCTTATTATTATTGCCATTTTAGCTATGGTGGTTGTAAAAGCTTTAGCAGAATCTCCATGGGGTTTATTTACTATCGCAATGACGATTCCTATAGCAATATTTATGGGAATTTATATGCGTTTTATCCGTCCAGGTAGAGTAGGGGAGGCTTCTATAATAGGTTTTGTGCTTTTAATTTTGGCTATTCATTATGGTAGCGTTATAGCTGCTGATCCTTATTGGGCTAAAATATTTACTTTAGAAGCTCCAACTTTGGCAATTGTTATGATGGCTTATGGTTTTATTGCTTCTGTTTTACCTGTGTGGTTTTTACTTGCTCCAAGAGATTATCTTTCAACTTTTTTGAAAATCGGTGTTATTGTGGTAATGGCTGTAGCTATTGTTTTGGTTGCTCCTGATTTACAAATGCCAAAAGCAAATACTCAGTATTTTGATGGAACAGGTCCAGTATTTGCAGGTGGAGTGTTTCCATTTTTATTTATTACCATTGCTTGTGGTGCGATCAGTGGTTTTCATGCTTTGATTTCTAGTGGAACTACTCCTAAAATGCTTGAAAACGAAACTCATACTTTGGCTGTTGGATATGGCTCTATGCTTGCTGAGAGTGCTGTGGCGATTATGGCTTTAATTTGTGCTTGTATTTTACATCCAGGTCTTTATTTTGCTATAAATTCAAGCTCTGCTTTGATAGGAACAGATGTTGTAAATGTAGCACAAACTATTTCAAGTTGGGGATTTAGTATTACTCCTGAAGAAATTACTACTTTAACCACAAATATAGGAGAGTATACTATACTTTCAAGAACAGGGGGAGCCCCGACTTTTGCTATAGGTGTAGCTTTGATCTTGCATGAACTTTTTGGCGGCGTGGATTTGATGGCTTTTTGGTATCATTTTGCTATATTGTTTGAAGCTTTATTTATTTTAACAGCGGTGGATGCTGGGACAAGGGCTTGTCGTTTTATGGTGCAAGATATATTGGGTAATGTTTATAAACCTTTAGGAGATATTCATAATTATCCAGCTGGACTTTTGGCTACGGCTTTAAGTGTTGCAGGTTGGGGATATTTTCTTTATCAAGGCGCCATTGATCCTAAGGGAGGAATTTATACACTTTGGCCTCTTTTTGGCGTGAGCAATCAAATGCTTGCGGGTATGGCTTTGCTTCTTGCTACAACTATACTTGTAAAAATGGGCAAGGCAAGATATACTTGGGTTACTTTAGTACCTGCGGTATTTGTCTTAGTGGCAACTCTGTATGGAGGAATTCAAAAAATTATGCCTTATGAAGAAGGCAATAAAGTAGCAAATGCGGTAAGTCATGTAGCCGCCGTTAGCATACAAAGTCAAAAAATTAAAGATTTAGAATTTAAATTAAATAATACTAAAGATGAAAAAGAAATTTCTGTAATTAAAAAAGAAATTTCAATAGCCACTCAAAGTAAAGTTGGAAATTTGCTTAATGCAATTCTTTGTGTGTTCTTTATGATAGCTACCTTGCTTGTTATAATTTCTTGTATAGGAATTTGCTTAGGTAAAATTAAAATTCCTCTTAAAGAAACTAAGTATATTAAGATTGATGAATTTCAAAAAATTTAAATATTATTATGAAAAAGCTGAAAGGTTTTTTCATCCCTTGGTGGGACTTTCTAGTTATGATAAGTATTTAGAACACATGAAACAAAAACATCCAGGAAAAATTCCAAAAACCAGAGGGGAATTTTTCAAAGAATGTCTAGATAAAAAATATAATAGTGGCGGTTTAAATAAATGCTGATAAGCTTAAAGGATAAAGTTTTATCATACAAAATAAGCTTTAAGCATTTAAAAAGCCATGAATTCTTTTAAGTTCTTCACTAATAGGCTTTTTCTTTCCATCTCTTGTAACACTTACATAAGTTACTAAAGCCGAAGTTACATTAATGCAAGAAGTACAACCTTGAGAATCCACTCTTTGAGCTGTGACTTCTACTTCAACGCTGATTGAAGTGTTGCCCACATTTACAACTTTAGAGTAACAAGAAATTATATCGCCTATAAAAACAGGTTCTTTAAAAACTACTTTATCCATAGAGATGGTTACAACGCGTTCAGGAGAAAGTTCTCTTGCTGCGATAGCTCCTGCTAAATCGATTTGTGAAAGTATCCATCCGCCAAAAATATTTCCCGCTGGATTTGTGTCACTTGGCATAGCTACAATTTTTAATTTTGGTTCTCCCATATCTCTCATTTTTACTCCTTATTTTAAAAAATGAATTATAATTAAAAAAGTTAAAAAGGAGAATAAAAGTATGAATAATTTTAAAGAAATAGCTAAATTAGTTAGAAAATACAAAGAAAGAAATAATGCGTTATATGAGTTTTTAGACAAAGAAGATGTGGGCGAGTATTTTAGATCTTTGATTTCTTTAAGCGAATTAAAACAAGATAAAACAACTATGCTAGCCATACTTAGGCGTTTGGTTGATTTAAAGGAAGAAAATTTAGTTCAAGAGTGGAAAAAAAACAACTTTAAGGAAGATAAGATTATAGAGCTAAAACATAAGTTCTATGAAGAGGTTAGAAAGTTTTATGAAAAAGAACATCAAAATTTAATTAATGAAATAAAAGAGAAAAAACTTTTAAATAATTTTTATCAGTCTTTAATACAAGGAGTGCATAATATAGGTTTAATTATGAATATTTTTGAAATTTCTTGGACTAAAGAAATTATAGAAAAAAATAATAAAATTTTATCTACTCAATTTCCAAATTTAGATGATGCAATGGAATTTTTACGTAAAAATCATTTATATCAAAAAACTCCAGAAGGAGAAATTTGTGAGCGAAGCTATGGTGTTTTAGTTAGAATAGGAAATTTATGGAAATTTGTTCCTTATGCGAGATTTTTCGAGAATGAAATTTTAAAATTAGAATTTGCTTTTGAAAATATGATTGATCAGCTTAAAATATTTGCTAGCAGCGAAGAGGAAAAAGCTTATATAGAATATTTTGAAAAATTAAAATTAGCGTTTTGTGAAAAAGATGAAGATAGGGTTATAAAAGCTTGGCAAGAAGCTGAATTTGCTTGGATGAAAGTAAAATCACCTTTACAAGTGGGACATCCTTTAGAATATTATGAAGATAATTATACTCATGCGGTGGCATTAGAATGGGATATAAGAATAGAAGATGAAAATGATTTTGATGTTTTGAAATTTGGTAATGAAATTAAGGAAAGTTTTGAACATGTTTATAAAAATATAGGACTTGAAGATTGTGAATTAGAAAAAGAAGTTTTATCTAATATAGAAAAAACTCAACTTTATATTTGCACTCCGATGATATTTTATGGTGCTGAACTTAAAGGTTTATTCTCAGCTCAAGTCGTTCCAAATGATGAGTTTGTAAGTTCTAAGGCGGGAAAAAAAATATTTGCCTTTATAAATTTTGTATATGAAAATGCTAAAACAAAGCCTTTTATGAAAATTTCTAGCGAGGTTTTTGATAAAGAATTTTTGGATTTTGGAAGAAATATTTTATTTTATCAGGAAAAAATTTGGAAAAGGGTTTATGAAGTATCAACTATAGGCCATGAATTTGGTCATATATTTTTTATTGCTAATGATACCGAAAAAACAATGAATCAGAGTGGTTTTTTTAAAAATATAGAAGAATATAAAGCTACTACAGGTGGACTTATAAATTTCTTTTATCATGAACAAGATGACTTGATAATGCCTGTTTTTCATGAACTTATAAAAAGAGCTATTGGACTTATTTCTTGGCAAAGGGTTGATGAAGTTAGACCTTATTATACGGAAGGACTTATTCATCTTAGCTTGCTTTTTGAAAGCGAAGTATTGATTTTTGAAAATAATAATTTGAAGATAAATTTTGATTTAGGGTATTATGAAAAATTTAAAGAGCTAACTTTAAAAAATTATCATGAATTGGCAAAACACTATGCTTTAAGACTTGATGCAAAAGAGTTTTTAAGTAGATTTTGTGAAATTGAAGATAATATTTTTCTTCCTATTATGCCTAAGTGTAAAGAATTTGTTAAATTTTATTATGATTTATACGAGAAAATTGGTAATGAAATTGATAATAGTGGAGAATTTGAAAGATATAAGAAAAAATAATAAAGTTTTTTGAAAAAAACTTAAAAAAAGCTGTTTTTTACTTGATATTGTTTTTTAAATATGCTAAAATTAGGCGTTTCAATTAAAACAAAGGAGCTTTTATGACTAAAGCAGATTTCATTTCATTAGTTGCTCAAACAGCTGGGCTAACAAAAAAAGACGCTACTACTGCTACTGATGCAGTTATTTCTACTATTACTGATGTTTTAGCTAAAGGTGATAGCATCAGTTTTATTGGTTTTGGTACTTTTTCAACTCAAGAAAGAGCTGCTAGAGAAGCTAGAGTACCAAGCACAGGAAAAACAATCAAAGTTCCTGCTACAAGAGTTGCAAAATTTAAGGTAGGTAAAAACCTTAAAGAAGCTGTTGCAAAAGCAAGCGGCAAAAAGAAAAAATAAAACTTCGGCTAGATAAATTCTAGCCTTCTTTCTTAATTAATTCAGATATTTTGTATCTTTTATTTACTTTATTTTTTTAAACTTTTATAAAACTATCATTATTAAACAAAAAAGGATATTAAAATTATGAAAGTACATGAAAAAGTAAGTGAGCTTATAGGAAATACTCCTATTATACATTTGAAAAAATTTGGTATCAATGTTTTTGCTAAATGTGAATTTTTAAATCCTAGTCATTCTATAAAAGATAGAGCAGCTTTTGAAATGATTAAAGATGCTTTAGATAGTAAAAAAATTAATCAAGATACTACAATAGTTGAAGCAACTAGTGGAAATACTGGAATTTCTTTGGCTATGATTTGTGCAGATTTGGGACTTAAATTTATTGCTGTAATGCCCGAATCTATGAGTTTAGAAAGAAGAAAAATGATAACACTCTTTGGCGCTAGGTTAGAATTAACTCCTGCAAATTTAGGAATGAAAGGAGCGGTTGATAAAGCAAATGAAATATTATTAAATACTCCAAATTCTTTTATGGTTTCTCAATTTGAAAATATTTCAAATAAAAATGCGCATCGTAAGAATACGGCTTTAGAAATTTTAAGAGATTTGGATAATGAACTTGATATTTTTGTAGCTGGTTTTGGAACTGGCGGTACTATTAGTGGAGTT
Source organism: Campylobacter sp. CFSAN093259 (assembly GCF_012889985.1). Classification (NCBI taxonomy): domain Bacteria; kingdom Pseudomonadati; phylum Campylobacterota; class Epsilonproteobacteria; order Campylobacterales; family Campylobacteraceae; genus Campylobacter; species Campylobacter sp. CFSAN093259. The sequence continues at coordinate 889,138 of NZ_CP040617.1, read as the reverse complement.
GGGGAAATACTAAAAGAAAAATTAGAAAAAGTGCATATTGTTGGAGTCGAGCCTCTAAATTCTCCATTGCTTAGCAAAGGTGAAGCGGGAAGCCATAAAATACAAGGAATAGGGGCGAATTTTATACCTGCTATTTTAAATAAAGAAGTTATAGATGAAGTGATCACAGTAAGTAATGAAGATGCTATAAATACAGCCAAAGAACTTGCCAAAAGTGGTTTAATGGTAGGTATATCAAGTGGAGCAAATGTATTTGCCGCAAGTATGCTAGCAAAGAAATTTCCAGATAAAAGAATTTTAACTATGCTAAACGATACGGCTGAAAGATACCTCTCAACCGATCTTTTTGCTTAAGTATAATTATTGAGAATTTAGAAAAATTCTAAGTTCTCTTAAAATTTCTTGTGGATTTAAATCGTTAATTTCTTTATAAAAATGACCTTTTTCATCAATAAGATAAAGCATATTGCTATGTGCTATAGAATAACCCATAAAAGAATCATTTAGATCTATTTTTTGATATTGAACATTATATTGTTTTGTTATTTTTTGAAGAGTTTTTTCATCTTTTGCAATTAAGGCATCTGCTTTTGGGTAAAAGTATCGTAACCATTCGTTTGTATTGCTTAAGTTATTATCTCTATTTGGATCTAAAGAAATAAAAAGAAGGTGAGCCTTAGGATTATTGATTTGCTTTAAGGCTTTGCCTACTAAACTAAGAGTTGCCGGACAAACATCAGGGCAATAAGTATATCCAAAATAGATAATAAGCTTATCTCCTTTAAAATCTTTTAGGGTGGTTTCCTCTTTTAAGTCTGATTTTAAGATAAAATCATAAGAATTTTGATGATTTTTAATAAAAAATATTACACCTAAAATAATGGCAACTATAACTATAAACAAAATAATATTTTTTTTCATTTTTTTAGCTCAAAATCAAAATAAAACCCTATGGGTTTATTATTATCCATAAATTCTACCCTGAAACGCATAGTATCTAAAACGCAAGCAGCAAGAACTATTTTACTTTCATAGTCTGTTGAATTTAATCGATGTATTTTAGGTTTAATTTCGCCCATATACATATTTAATCCATAAATTTTAATTCCTAAGTTGTTATAATTTCCTAGATTTACAATCTTTAGATTTGTAACATCTAAAGATTGTAAGGGTTTGGGATTTAGGGAAATTAAGACTTTTTTATTGTTAAAACTATATGTGCAGTCTTTAACATTAAGATCGCAAGTCAATGGGGTAGAAAAATCAGTTTTTGTTATTTTTTGAGAATCTTTTATTACATAAAAATCAAAAATAATATATAAAATAGCAATAACAAAAGCAAAAGCTAGGATAAAAATAATTTTTCTCATTAATTAAAATTCTTTAGAATCAATATTTTTTAACTCTATGGTTTTGTGATTATTAAATTTTAAATCTAAATTTACCTTCGTGTCTTTAATAATAGGTTTTTTTAGTTTTAAAAGCATTATATGGTAACCTCCAGATTTAAGCTCTGTGCTTGAATGAGCTTTTATAATAATTTCAGGAATTTTTTGCATCATCATTTTTCCATCTTTATGTATATGTGTATGCAGTTCACTGACTTCACTGATATCGCTTTTGGCACTTATTAGAGCAATATCCTTATTAGTATTATTAAAAATAGTAAGAAAAATAGCACTATTTTGCGCATGAGGTGGAGTTTGTTTTACAAAGGCATTTTTTACCTCTATATCATTAACAGCCCAAAGATTTACAGCAAAAAGAGCACCTAAGAGAAGAATTTTTTTCATATTGTATCCTTATTTTTATAATATTAAATATTTGTTCATTATATCAAAAAATATTTTTATTTGAATATAAAATTTTGAAAATTTTTCAATGTGTGTTACCTGTTTGAAAATTTTTTTGCATAGTAACATCAAAATCAAAGAAAAAACCAGTTGGAGCATTATTGTTTAAAAATTCAACCCTAAATCTAGAATCATCGGTAATGCTTCTACCTATAAAATTTATAAGAATATCACCATTAACTATATTAAATTTAGGAATGATATCGCCTATATAGGAATTTAAACTATAAATTTTAATCTTTAAATTAGAATAATGAGGAAAATTCTTAATTTTTATAGTAGTTTTATTGAAAATTTTTATAGGTTTTGGGTAGGCTGAAACTTCAATATTTTTTTTATTAAAAGAAAAAACACAATCTTGTAAATTTAAGTCACAAGTTAGAGGTTGGCATGTATTTAAGCTAAATATACTTTCTTTCTTTTTATCATATAATGTATAAAAAGCTAAAAACAAAATGCCTAAAAAAGACATTCCTATAAAAAAATTTCTTATCATTATAGACAACCTTTTAAAACAAGCCTTTATGATTTGTAAAAATTATATCATAAATAAGGCTGCATTGTTAATATAATTAATATTTTTTAAGAAAAAAAATATTATAATCACAAACATTTTTGACTTAAAAAATTTGAAATACCTAAGGAAAAACATTGTTAAAACGACTTGCTTTATTAATTGCACTTTCTTCATTGATGTTGCATGCCTCAGATCTTGTTAAAATTTATCTTAATCAAGGATTAGATGCTGTTGGTGTAGCGATTGAAAAAGAATTAACTCAAAAGGATTTTTGGTTAAGTGAAATAGGAGATAAAAATATTTCACTTGGATACTATGATGATAATGTTGCTATCGTGCTTACAAATAAAACAGATAAAATTCTCCGTGTTTATTCTTACGAGGACGGAAAAATAAGAAAAGATTTTGAACAAAAAGAAATAATAACTGGATTAATGGGTGATAAAAAAATAGAAGGAGATTTGAAAACTCCAGTAGGTTTTTATGAGTTAGGCCGTAAGTTTAATCCAGGTGATCCTTATTATGGTCCCTTTGCTTTTGCCACAACTTATCCAAATTTACTTGATAAAGTACAAGGAAAAACAGGTGGTGGTATTTGGATCCATGGCTATCCTTTAGATGGTTCTAGACTTGATGAATTTAAAACAAGAGGGTGTATTGCTTTATTTAATAATAATTTGGAGAAATTTGCAAAAGTTGTGCAAGATAAAAAAGTTTTTGTTATGACAGAAGAAAAAGAAAAAATTAGAGCTAAAAAGGATCAAATCGCTAGTTTATTGGCTGATCTTTTTACATGGAAACTAGCTTGGACAAATAGTGACACTAATGCCTATTTAAGTTTTTATGATGAGCAAGAATTTAAACGTTTTGATAAAATGAAATTTGAACAGTTTGCTTCCATGAAAAAATCTATTTTTTCTCGTAAAGAAGATAAAAAGATTAAATTTTCAGATATTAATATCAGCCCTTATCCGAATTTAGAAAATGAAACTATGTATAGAATTTCATTTTATGAGGATTATTACACTAAAAACTATCGGTTTAGAGGCGATAAAATTTTATACGTTAAGATAGATAGTAAAGGTAAAATGAAAATTTTAGCAGAGCAATAAATGTCTTTAATAAAAATTGATCAAAAAGCTTATGAATACAATTTAAGACATATTGCTAAAAAAATAGGGAGTTTTCAAAGATTAATTTGTGTTTTTAAAGATAATGCATATGGACATGGAGCTAAGCTTTTAGCTCCATTAGCCAAAAATTTAGGAGTTTCTTTTGTTGCTGTTAAGAGTGAAGAAGAAGCTCGAGAAATCGAAGAATTTTTTGAGAATATATTAATACTATCACATCGTCCTCATGGTAATGAAAATTCTCGATTTATTTATGCTTTAAATGACATTTCTCAAGTAAAAAATTACAAGCAAGATATAAAAATACATCTAAAAATAGATACAGGCATGCATCGCAATGGAATTTGTGTAGAAAATTTAGAGCATGCTATAAATCTTATTCAAGGTAGTGATTTAAAACTTACTGGAATGTTTACACATTTTGCTAGTGCAGATGAAATGGATGGAAGTTTTTTTGTTCAAAAAGAAAATTTTCAAAAAGCTAAAAAGATAGTAAAAAAATATTTTTCAAATTTATTATTTCATTCGTATAATTCTGCAGCATTATTTAGAGGGAAAATTCCTGAAGATGAATATTGTAGAGTTGGGCTTGTTCAATTTGGATATGGGGATTCAAATTTAAAAAGAGTTTTAAGTTTGTATGCTCATAGATTAAGTCAAAGGATTTTACAAAAAGGACAGAGCATAGGATATGGAGGCATTTTTACTGCTGCAAAGGATATGGAAGTAGCAACTTATGATTTGGGTTATGCTGATGGTCTTTTTCGCTACAATGGAAGGGGGGAGTTAGTGCTTGGAAATGGAAAAACAATGCTTGGAAAGATGTCAATGGATAGTTTTTCTTGTGAAAATTCTGGCGAAGAAATTTGCGTGTTTAAAGATGCTGATATTTGGGCTGATTTTTTTCATACTATTAACTATGAAATTTTAGTAAAATTAAATCCTAATATTCAAAGAGTTCTAGTATAAATATGTTTAATATAGTTTTAGTTCACCCTAGAATACCGCAAAATACAGGTAGTATAGGTAGAATGTGCTTTAATGCTGGTTTTAAACTTCATATTGTTAAACCAACTGTTTTTGATATTTCACAAAAGGCTGTTAGAAGGGCAGGACTTGATTACTGGGATAAATTAGAGCCTATTATTTGGGAGAATCTTGAAGAATTTTTGAATGAAAATATGATTTATAAAAATCGCTTTTTTTTCGCAACAACTAAGAGTCAAAAAGCTTATTTTGATGCAGAATTTCAAAAAAATGATTTCTTATTCTTTGGAAGTGAGAGTTATGGTTTGCCTATGGAATTAATGCAATTAAATTGGGAAAATGCTATAACTATACCTATGAAATCTTATGGAAGAAGTTTAAATTTAGCCACAAGCGTTGGTATAATCTCTTATGAAGCTTTAAGACAAAATTTTAGAAATTTTGCTTCTTAAAAGTTTTAAATTTACACAATAGCTTAAAACAAATAAAATCATAAAGTCCTTTTTATAAAAATTATGTTAAAGTAAAATTTAGATTATTTTTTGAGGAGTTTGGATGAAATTAGATATTATGCTAGATTTTGCCAATAAAGCGTCTGATATTATAGCTAATAAGATTGTCCCAAATACAGACATTATTATGGTAGTTTTACTTATTGTTTGTGGGCTTTATTATAGTTTTTTAACTCGCTTTGTTCAGTTTCGTATGTTGAGTTCTGTATTTAAAATTCTTACAGAAAAAAACGAAGGACACGCTAAAGAACATATTTCACCTTTTCAAGCATTGATGATCTCAACTGCTTCTAGAGTTGGTATAGGAAATATTGCTGGAATTTCTTTGGCATTGGCTACAGGTGGAGCTGGTGCTTTATTTTGGATGTGGGTTATGGCATTTTTTGGTGGTGCCTCAGCATTTGCTGAAAGTACCTTAGCTCAAGTTTACAAATCAAAAGATGATACAGGCGGGTTTAAAGGTGGTCCAGCTTATTATATAAAAAAAGCCTTAGGCTCACATTTTTTTGGAGCTTTTTTTGCTTTTATTCTTATTATTACTTATGCTTATGGATTTAACGGACTTCAAAGTCAAACAATGACTTCGTCTTTCAAAGTTTATTATGATATGTTTAATCCAAATGCTGCTGTAGATTTTGCATCAAGTTCTTGGCCAATGATTATTGGTATTGTTTTAACTATTTTTGGTGCATGGATGTTTTTTTCTCACCATACTAAAATAGGTAAAATTAGTTCTTTAATTGTTCCTTTTATGGCTTTAGCTTATGTTTTACTTGCTGTGATTGCTGTTTTAATGAATTTTGATAAAATTCCTTCTGTGGTTCATATGATTTTACAAAGTGCTTTTGATTTTAAAGCGATTTTTGGTGGTTTTGCTGGTTCTGCTTTGGTTATAGGGATTAAAAGAGGACTTTTTTCAAATGAAGCGGGTATGGGCTCGGCACCTAATGCAGCTGCAGCAGCTTTGACAAGTCATCCAGCTAAACAAGGTGTTATACAAGCCTTTTCAGTTTTAATTGATGTTGTTGTTTGTACAAGTTCTGGATTTTTAGTTCTTTTTTCTATGGCATATTTAGGACTTGGAGAAAGTAAAATTGATGGTGGAATGCCTTTAGTTCAAGAAGCTATGCGTGAGTATTACGGTAGCTTTGGAATCCATTTTATTACTATAGCTATTGTTCTTTTTGCAATAACTTCTTTAATAGGAAATTATTATTATGCTCAAGCTAATGTTAAATATTTAACAAATTCCAAATTTGTAATGAATTTGTTTAGAATTACAGCTGTGGCTATGATTTTTATAGGCTCGCAAATGAATTTAAAACTTGCTTGGAATTTGGCTGATTTGACTATGGCTTTCATGGCAACGACAAATATTATATCTTTATTGCTTTTAGGTGGTATAGTAAATAAAGTTTTAAAAGATTTTAATACGCAACAAAAATCTGGTATAGATCCTAAATTTAATGCTAGCAAACTTGGAATTAAAAACGCTGAATGTTGGGATTAAAATTCATAAGCCTTAGTGGCTTATGAATTAATGATTTAAAACCTTGTTTAAAAATTCTCTCAATCTTTCATTGCTAGGATTTTCAAATACTTCTTTAGGGCTTGCATCAACAGCAATTTTTCCTTTATCCATAAAAAATATACGATTGGCAACATTTCTAGCAAAGCCCATTTCATGAGTTACTACAAGCATAGTTAAACCTTCTTTTGCAACATCTTTCATAATGCTTAGAACCTCGCCTATCATTTCAGGATCTAGAGCTGAAGTAGGTTCATCAAATAAAATAACATCAGGATTCATCATCAAGCTTCTAGCAATAGCTATGCGTTGTTTTTGTCCGCCAGAGAGCTTATGGGGCATTATATTTTCTTTGTCTGCTAAACCCACCTTAGCAAGAAGTAATTTTGCTTTTTTTATGGCTTCTTCTTGACTTAAAATTCCTGTTTTAATGGGCGTTAAACATAAATTTTCCATAACATTTTTATTAGCAAAAAGATTAAAATGCTGAAATACCATGCTAACTTTTTGCCTGATCTTATTAATATCAATTTCTTTATCAAGTATGTTTTGCTTATTGATTAAAATTTCCCCACTATCAGCTAGTTCTAAGCGATTGATGCAGCGTAAAAATGTACTTTTTCCGCCTCCACTTGGACCTATGATAGCTATTACATCGCCTTTTGAGATTGTAGTGTTAATATTTTTTAAAACTTCTAATTCTCCATATTTTTTTTGTAAATTTTTAACTTCAATCATTTTTATTCATCCTAAGTTCAAGTTTTTTTGCAAAATAGCTAAAAATTTTTACACTTACATAATAAACAAGTCCAGTGAAAATAATAGGTTTTGGATTGTAAAGTACGGCTTGCAAGCTTTGACTTTGCATGGTAATATCAATAACACTAATAAATCCTACAACAGAAGTTTCCTTAAATAAAGAAATAAATTCATTAGCTAATGCAGGTAGAATGTTTTTAGTAGCCTGTGGAAGAATAATTTCTTTCATTGAAGTTTTGTAATCAAGTCCCATTGCTCTTGCAGCTTCCATTTGTCCCTTATCTACACTATTAATGCCACTTCTTACAATTTCTGCTATATAAGCCGAGCTATTAAGTCCTAGTGCAAGAATGGCTGCATAAAGGTTATCTATAAAAGTAAAAATTACAAAAGCAAAAATCATCAATTGTAAAATTACTGGTGTTCCTCGTATAATGTCTATATATTCATCTATAATAAAATTAAGCGTTTTAAATTTAGAGAAGTGTAAAATAGCTAAACTAAAACCAATAATCACTCCGATAATAACAGCGCAAGCAGTTAATAAAAGTGTAATAAGATAACTTTTTAAATAAGCTTTTGCATTTTCTGTATAGCCATAGCTTACAACTCCACTAGGATCTTGAATTTTTAATATTTCTATTGGGAAAGAAAAATAGCCCCATAAAATAATAATAACAAAAAAAACAAAAATTCTTATATTTTTCTGATTCAATTTGTAAACCTTTTCAGAGAAATTATTTAAAAAAAGATTTTATAGAAATATCTTTGAATTTTCTCTAAAGATTTAAAAAAATGTGTTAGAATTTCCCAAAAATAAGGTTGTATTTATGGAAATTTTAGATTTCATTCTAATAGTTATTTTTGTGTTTTTAATGATTGTTTTGGTTATAGGTTTCAATCATCAAATGATGCAAAAAAACAAAGAAAGAGAAGAAAGATTTAAAAAATATAAAAAAGGAGAACAAAATGAGTAAAAAAGTATTAATTCCATTGGCTCAAGGTTTTGAAGAAGCTGAATTTATAGGAATTGCGGATGTTTTAAAACGAGCAAAAGAATTAAATCCAGATTTGGAAGTTGTTATAGCTTCGTTAAACAGTGAGTTATTGGTAAAAGGTGCTAATAGCATTAGTATAAAAGCAGATTGTTCTATAGAGGATGTTGATATAGAAAATTTAGATGCTATTGCTTTGGCGGGTGGCTTTGAAGGTATGATGAATCTTAAGAATTCAAATGTTATTTTAAATATCATTAAACAACTTCATAGCAAAAATAAAATTGTTGCCGCAATCTGTGCTTCTCCTATAGTTTTAAATGAAGCAGGTGTTTTAGAGGGCGAGTTTGCTTGTTATCCTAGTTGTGAAGTTGGACTTAATGGAAATCGTGTTAACAAGGCTGTAGTTGTAAATAAAAATGTTATAACTTCAGCAGGTCCAGCTACGGCAATTCTTTTTGGTTTAGAACTAGCTAAAAAGTTATGCGGTGATGAAATTTATCAAAAATTATACGAGGGAATGTTGCTACCTTTGACAAAATAGTTTAAATGGTAGTTTTTCTACCATTTAAATTAAAATAAAGCTTGAGGATTTTCTTTTTTAGTTTTTTCCTTAGGCAGTTCAAAACCTCCAAGCATATGAAAATGCAAATGAAAAACTTCTTGTCCACTATTTTTTCCACAGTTTGTTACCAAGCGATATCCACTTTTATCTACACCTAAAAGAACAGCTAATTCTTGTATGAAACTTGTCATTTTGGCCATAAGTTCAGGATCAAATTCTTGAAAGTCTTTAAAATATTTTTTAGGGATTATAAGTATATGTATGGGTGCTTTGGGTGCAATATCATGAAATGCTAGAAAATCGTCACTTTCAAGCACTTTATTGCATGGAAGTTTACCTTCAACTATGAGTTCAAAAATTGTTTTTTCTTGCATTATTTATCCTTTTTTATTGTTGGTTTGATACAATTATATCTTTAAAGTTTGGTTTTTATGCTGAATTTAAAATAGTTTTTAATAGAATTAGAACTTGAAATATTTTATTTAAGGTAAGAAAATTGCAAAATTTTATAGAACAGATTCAAAAATGTGAGAATTTAAATGATTTGGAAGCCATTAGGATTTCCGTTCTTGGAAAAAAAGGTATTTTAACAGAAGGCTTTACAAAGCTTAAAGAGTTAGAAGATGAGGCGAAAAAAGAATTTGCTGCTAAATTAAATGCACAAAAAGAAATATTTAATGAGGCTTATTTAGCCAAATTTAAAGATTTGGAAAATCTTGCTTTAGAAGAAAGAATGAAACAAGATGCTTTAAATTTTAACTATTTTGATGAAAGTATTACAACAGGTGCCTTGCATCCTGTTATGAGCACCATGGATAAAATCATAGAATATTTTATAGCTTTGAATTTTAGCATAGAAAAAGGGCCTTTAATAGAAGATGACTTTCATAATTTTGAAGCGTTAAATTTACCTAAATCTCACCCCGCAAGAGATATGCAAGATACCTTTTATTTTGATGATAAAAGGCTTTTAAGAACACAAACTTCGCCAGTGCAAATACGGACAATGCTTGCACAAAAACCTCCTATTAGGATGATAGCCCCTGGTGCTGTATTTAGAAGAGATTTTGATATTACGCATACTCCTATGTTTCATCAAGTTGAAGGCCTTGTGGTGGAAGAAGGGCAAAAGGTTAGCTTTGCAAATTTAAAAAGTGTATTGGAAGATTTTTTGCGTTATATGTTTGGAGATGTGAAAGTTCGTTTTCGTCCAAGTTTTTTCCCATTTACAGAACCTTCTGCTGAAGTTGATATTTCTTGTGTATTTTGCAAAGGAAAGGGTTGTAGAGTTTGCAAACATACAGGTTGGCTTGAAGTTTTAGGATGTGGAATAGTTGATCCTAATGTTTATAATTTTGTTGGTTATGAAAATGTAAGTGGTTATGCTTTTGGATTGGGAGTAGAACGTTTTGCAATGCTTTTGCATCAAATTCCAGATTTAAGATCTTTATTTGAAGGTGATTTGAGATTATTGGAGCAGTTTAGATGATAATTACTAAAAGTTGGTTGAATGATTGGTTAGAACTTGAAGAAATAAGTTCAGATAAAATAGCTAAAACTTTAAACTCTATAGGTATAGAAGTTGATAGGGTTGGCGCTTTAAAGGCTCCAGATAAAGTTGTTGTAGGCTATGTTAAGGAAAAAATTAAACATGAAAATTCAGATAAATTAAGCATTTGTCAAGTTGATATCGGAAGTGAAATCTTGCAAATTGTCTGCGGTGCTGCGAATGTTGATGCAGGACAATTTGTAACTGTTGCAACTAAAGGTGCTATCATGCCAAACGGTATGGAAATAAAAGAAGCAAAATTGCGAGGAGTGGATTCTTGTGGTATGCTTTGTTCTAGTTTAGAACTGGGTTTTGAAAAAATCAATGAAGGAATTATGCTTTTAGATGAGAGTATAGGGAAATTAGAACTTGGGAGACCTTTAAATACTTATGAAATTTTTAATGATGAGCTAATAGAAGTGGAACTTACTCCTAATAGGGGTGATTGTTTAAGTATTTATGGTATAGCTCGTGATTTAGCCGCAGCTTTAAATTTAAATTTAAAAGAACCAAAACCATTTAAAGAAAGTGAAAATGTTTTAGGTATCGGTAGAATTTTGCGCTTAGCAGCTGAGAAAGAACTTAATGGACTTTATAATTATCGAGCCATAGGGCTAAAAGAAGAAATTCAAACAAATTTATTGCTTAGTTTAAGACTTGCTCAAATTGAAGGTTTGGGAAAAAATTCCATAGAAAATTTATTAAATTATGCAACGCATTCAACTGGTGTTCTTTTTAATGCTTATGATTTAAGTAGTTTTTCTGAAAAAGATGAAGAATTTACCATTAATTTAAGCAAGCAAGTGCATGGAGAAACAAAAGTATCTTACAAAGATAAACTTTTAAGCTTTAGCGGAATTTTCCAAAATAATGAAAGTAGATGTAAAGATGATTCTAAAATAATTATTATTGAGGCTAATTATACCGATCCATTGGTAATTGCAGATGCTAAAATATATCATAAAGATCAAGATGAAAAAATGCTTTATAGAAGTTTTAGGGGAAGTGAACCTAAATTAAATTTAGGAATGGATTTTTTGCTTGGTATTTTTGAGCAGATTCCAAATCTTGTTATTTATAGTTCTTCTCAACAAATTTTAACTGACAAAGAATTACCAATCATACCAATAAGTATTGAAGGTATTAGCGATATAATAGGACAAAATGTTGATAAAGATGAAGTATTAAAAATATTAAAGAAATTAGGTTTTGAGCTCATACTTTCAGGTGAAGGGCTTATAAATGTTAAAGCACCTTTACATCGTCCTGATATTAAAAATTTATCAGATATTTGCGAGGAAGTTGTAAGAATTATAGGTATTGATAATATTGCTTCCAAGGGTTTAGAATTTATAGAAAAAAATCGTTTAAATTCTGCATATAAAAATTATATTGAGTTTTTAAATTTAAGAAAAAGAGCAGTAGCTAGTGGTTATTTTGAAAGCTTACATTATGTTTTGGATAATGGAGAAGAACTTAAAAGATTAGGTTTTGACTCTGTTAAATTAAAACTAATCAATCCAATTACAGCAGAACTTAATACTTTAAGAACAACCCTTTTAAATCATTTGTTAAATGCAGCAAGTTTAAATGCAAAAAATTCTAAAAAAATTATTAAACTTTTTGAATTAGGGGCTGTTTTCAATGTTAATAATCAAGAATTAAATCGTATTGCATTTATCCATTCTGGCTTAAAAGAAGAAGCTAAAATTTCCAACAAGGCCAAACCTGAATCGGTGCAATTTTATGATTTTCTTTTAGATATTAAAAATATTATAGGTGATTTTAAACTAAAATCATCAAAATATAATATTTTAAGCCCTTATGAACAAGCAGATATTTATCTATCGGATATTAAAGTAGGTTTTATAGGCCGTTTGCATTTAAAAATAGAAAATGAGAGAGATTTACCAAAAACATATATTTGCGAACTTGATTTAGATTTAATCAGGCAAGATTTTAAAATAGCTAAGCCTTACTCCAAATTCCCAGCTATCACTAGAGATCTTAGCGTGTTAATACCTAAAGGTTTTGAATACAATCAGATTAAAAATTGTATCGAAGAATTGAATTTAGAAATACTTGAAAATTTTCGTTTAGTTGATATTTATAGTGATGAAAACCTTAAAGAATTTTATAGCATTACTATAAGTTTTTCTTTTAGGGATATAAATAAAACTCTAGAAGATAATCAAGTGAATGAATGTATGGATAAAATTTTAAATACTCTTAAAAATTTGGGTCTTGATTTAAGATGAAAATTTACAAATTGCAAACCCCTGTAAATGCTATACTTGAAAATATAGCAGCAGATAAAAGCATATCTCATCGTTTTGCTATATTTTCGCTTTTAACACAAGAAGAAAATAAGGCTCAAAATTATCTCTTAGCTCAAGATACTTTAAACACTCTTGAAATTATAAAAAATCTTGGAGCTAAAATTGAACAAAAAGATTCTTGCGTCAAAATTATACCCCCTAAAGAAATTTTATCTCCAAATTGTATTTTAGACTGTGGAAATTCAGGAACTGCTATGCGTTTGATGATAGGATTTTTAGCAGGAATTTCTGGTTTTTTTGTTTTAAGTGGAGATAAGTATTTAAACAATCGTCCTATGAGAAGGATAAGCAAACCACTTACTCAAATAGGCGCTAGAATTTATGGAAGAAATGAGGCAAATTTAGCTCCACTTTGTATAGAAGGTCAAAAATTAAAAGCTTTTAATTTTAAAAGCGAAATTTCTTCGGCTCAAGTTAAAACAGCTATGATTTTATCTGCTTTTAGGGCTGATAATGTATGCACTTTTAGTGAAATTTCTCTTAGTCGAAATCATAGTGAAAACATGCTAAAGGCTATGAAAGCTCCAATAAGGGTTAGTAATGATGGCTTAAGTCTTGAAATAAATCCTTTAAAAAAACCTTTAAAAGCTCAAAATATAATCATTCCTAATGATCCTTCTTCGGCTTTTTATTTTGTTTTAGCAGCTATTATTTTACCTAAATCTCAAATTATTTTAAAAAATATTTTGCTTAATCCTACTCGTATAGAGGCGTATAAAATTTTGCAAAAAATGGGTGCCAAACTTGAAATGACAATAACTCAAAATGATTTTGAAACTATTGGTGAGATCAGGGTGGAGTCTAGCAAGCTTAATGGCATAGAAGTTAAAGATAATATCGCTTGGTTAATAGATGAAGCGCCTGCTTTGGCTATAGCTTTTGCTTTGGCTAAGGGTAAATCTAGTTTAATAAATGCTAAAGAATTACGCGTTAAAGAAAGCGATAGGATTGCTGTGATGGTTGAAAATCTAAAGCTTTGTGGTGTTGAAGCTAGAGAACTTGATGATGGTTTTGAAATAGAAGGTGGATGCGAACTAAAATCTTCAAAAATTAAAAGCTATGGAGATCACCGTATTGCTATGAGTTTTGCTATTTTAGGTTTGCTTTGTGGAATCGAGATTGATGATAGTGATTGTATAAAAACTTCTTTTCCAAATTTTATAGAGATTTTATCAAATTTAGGAGCTAGGATTGATTATTGAATTAGCAAAAAACTATGGTTTTTGTTTTGGTGTTAAAAGAGCTATTAAAAAAGCAGAACAAATAAAAGATGCTGCAACTATAGGCCCTCTTATTCACAATAACGAAGAAATTTCTCGTTTGCAAAAAAATTTTAATGTCAAAACTTTGGAAAATATACAAGCTTTAAGTAATGAAAAAAAGGCTATTATAAGAACTCATGGTATTACAAAGCAAGATTTAGAAGAATTGAGAAAAAAAGATATAGAAATTTTTGATGCCACTTGTCCTTTTGTTACAAAACCACAACAAATTTGCGAGCAAATGAGTAAGGAGGGTTATGAAGTTGTTATTTTTGGAGATGAAAATCATCCCGAAGTTAAAGGAGTCAAAAGTTATGTAAGTACAAAAGCTTATGTAGTTTTGGATAAAAAAGAACTTCAAAATATAAAACTTCCTAATAAAATAGCTGTAGTAAGCCAAACAACTAAGAAGCCTGAGCATTTTATGGAGATAGTAAATTTTTTAATACTTAAAACCAAAGAAGTAAGAGTTTTTAACACTATATGTGATGCAACCTTTAAAAATCAAGATGCCATTAAAGAACTCTCGCTTAAAAGTGATGTTATGGTTGTTGTAGGGGGTAAAAACTCAGCCAATACAAAACAACTTTTTTTGATTGCAAAAACCAATTGTGAAGATAGCTATCTAATTGAAACCGAAGAAGAGTTAAAAAAAGAATGGTTTTTAGATAAAAAACATTGTGGCATTAGTGCAGGTGCTAGTACTCCTGATTGGATTATACAAAAAGTTATCGCCAAAATAGAAAATTTTAGAATTAATTAAAAAATGTTTTTAAATAGAATAAAAAAGTCAAAAATTTAAAAAAAATTAACAAAAATAAAAAAACTTAACACTAATTAAAGAAAAATAAGGTAAAATCAATCAATTTCTAAAAATTATTTTAAAGGACCATAATGAGCGAGGTGAACAAAAAAGTTCAAGACGGCGTAGATGATTATCTTGAGGAAGAAGATTTTGGACAGCTTTTAGAAGCTTTTGATAAATCAAGAGAAGAGGCTACAACAGAGGGTGTGATTGTAGAGATCAAAAATGATGAAGTTTATGTAGATATAGGTAAAAAATCTGAAGGTATTTTAGCTCTTAGCGAAATACAAGGTGACAATTCTAAGCTATTGTTTAATGTAGGTGATAGTATTAAAGTTGCTGTTATGGGTTCTCGTGGTGGCAGATCTTTACTTTCTCATAAAAAAGCTTTGAGAAAAGAAAAAGTTATTGAATTTATTAAAAACTATCAAGAAAATCAAGATGATATTTTTACCGTAAAAGTAGTTGGAAAAAATAAAGGCGGATTGATAGTTGTTGATGAAAATGATGTTGAATTTTTCTTACCAAAATCTCAATATGGCTTTAAAGAAACAAATAATATTATAGGCAAAACGTTTAAAGTTAAAATTATTAAAATCGACAAAGATGAGCAAAGTATCATTGTTTCTCGTAAAAAAACTTTAGATGATGAGAGAAGAAAACGAAAAGAATTGATCAATAATGTAGCACAACAAGAAGATTTAATTGAAGGTATTGTAAAAAAAATTACCACTTATGGTATGTTTGTAGATGTAGGAGGTGTTGATGGCCTTGTTCATTACAGCGAAATTTCTTACAAAGGACCTGTAAACCCTGGAACACTTTATAAAGAGGGCGATAAAGTTCCAGTTAAAGTAATAAAGTATGATAAAGAACGCAAACATTTATCCTTATCTATAAAAGCGGCTTTACCTGATCCATGGAGCGAGATAAAAGATACTCTTGATATAGGTGATACCATTAAAGTAATAGTATCAAATATAGAGCCTTATGGTGCTTTTGTGGATTTAGGAAATGATATAGAAGGATTTTTACATATCAGTGAAATTTCTTGGGATAAAAATATTAAAAATCCAAAAGATTATATCAATAAAGGTCAAGAAATTGATGTTGAAGTAATTGAAATCAATCCAAATGAAAGACGCTTAAGGGTTTCTTTAAGAAATTTACTTTCTAGACCTTTTGATGAATTTATGAAATCTTACAAAATTGCAGATGTGGTTGAAGGAGAAATTACCTCAGTAACTTCTTTTGGTGCATTTGTTAAACTTGGTGGTATTGAAGGTTTATTGCATAATGAAGATGCTTCTTGGGATAGAAACGATAAATGCAAAGACAAATTCTCTCAAGGGGATAAAATCAAGGTAAAAATTATCAAAATAGATGAAGAAAACCAAAAAATATCATTAAGTACAAAAGAATTAAGCAGTTCTCCAGTGCAAGAATATGCTAAAATTCATAAAGTCGGCGATATTGTAAAAGGTGCTATCCGTGATATTAAAGATTTTGGTGTTTTTGTAGAGCTAAGTAAAAATGTTGATGCTTTAATTCATAAAGAAGATATAAGCACTTCTATGCTTGAAAATTTAAAAATTGGCGACGATATTGAAGCTGCTATAGTTTTTATTGATGAAAAGAAAAATAGAATTCGCCTAAGTGTTAAAAATCTTGTTAGAATAAAAGAAAGAGAAGTTCTTAATGAAATCAATAATGATGATAAAGTAACTTTAGGTGATATCATTAAAGATCAGCTAGCTTAATGAAAAAATACATTACAATAAGCATTTTGAGTATTTTATTACTCATTTTGCTTGCTGTTGTTTTTACATTGCTTTGGCAATTTAAAGCTAATGTAAATTTCATTCCACAATTTGCTAAAGATACAAATACGCAGCCAAGCATTCAAACCCAAAATCAAGATCTTTCATGGCAAGAAGAATTAGCAAAATGGCCTACAAGAGATTTTACCCCAGCAGCAGAAAAATTTACCTTATATTTTGATGCGGATACTAGCGAGCTTAAGGAGAAAAATAAATATTATCAACTTATAGTTGGAAAATATGATATTTATTCTATGTTTTGCTTAAGACAGACTTTAAATTCTTTTAATGTGAAGTATTTTCTTCTTAAATCTGGCCATAGTCCAGAAATCTTTTTGGATACAGGCAATGAAAAACTTATAGATGATATTATCAAAGAATTAAAAAAATATAAAATAAATACAGAAGTAAAGGAAATTTGGTTATGAAAAAAAAGATTATAGTGTGTGATGCTATTTTGGATAAAGGTGTCGATATTCTAAGAAAAGCTGAAGATATTGAGCTTATAGAAGCTGCAAAATTTCCAAAAGATGAACTTATGCAAATGCTAAGCGATATTGAAGTTGCAATTACTAGAAGTTCTACGGATGTAGATGTAAATTTTTTAAATCATGCCAAAAAATTAAAAGCGCTTGTGCGTGCCGGGGTGGGCGTAGATAATGTTGATATTCCAGAGTGTTCTAAACGAGGAGTGATTGTGATGAATGTCCCAACTGCAAATACTATTGCCGCAGTTGAACTAACAATGGCACATCTTTTAACATCAGCTAGAAGCTTTGTCAATGCTCATAATTTTTTAAAAATTGAAAGAAAATGGGAAAGAGAAAAATGGTATGGCATTGAATTGATGAATAAAACGCTAGGGGTTATAGGTTTTGGAAATATAGGTTCAAGAGTAGCTATCCGTGCTAAAGCATTTGGTATGAAAATTTTAGCCTATGATCCGTATATTTCTGCTTCTAAGATTACAGATTTAGATATGGAACAAGCAAAAAATTTGGATGAAATTTTAGAAAAAAGTGATTTTATTACCATTCACACACCAAAAACCAAAGAAACCAATGGTATGATAGGAAAGCAAGAAATTGCAAAAATGAAAGATGGAATAAGATTAATAAATTGTGCTCGTGGAGGATTGTACACAGAAGAGGCTTTATATGAAGGTTTAAAAAGTGGTAAAATAGCTTGGCTTGGTATAGATGTGTTCGATAAAGAACCCGCGACTAATCATCCTCTTTTAGACTTTGAAAATATTTCAGTTACTTCTCACCTAGGAGCAAATACTTTAGAAAGTCAAGACAATATCGCAAGAGAAGCTTGTGAGCAAGCATTAAGCGCAGCACGAGGCGTGGCTTATCCTAATGCCTTAAATTTACCAATTAAAACTGAAGATTTACCACCTTTTGTAGCTCCTTATATAGAACTTGTTTCTAAAATGGCTTTTTTAGCTGTTCAAATTGATAAAAATCCTATAAAAAGTATTAAATTAGAGGCTGAAGGAATTATTGGTGAGTATGCAAATTCTATGCTAACTTTTGCAGCTGTTGGTGCTTTGGGTGGAATTTTAGGAGAGAAAATTAATTATGTTAATGCAGAATTTGTTGCCAAAGAAAAAGGAGTTGAATTATCTTGCGAAACTCTTCCAAATAGTGGTTATAATAATAAACTTAGCGTTAAAATTATCACCGAAAATTCAAATATCAGTGTTTCAGGAACAGTGTTTAATGAAAATGAACAACGCATAGTTGGATTAAATGGCTTTAAAACTGATTTTAAGCCAAAGGGAAAAATGATTATTTTTAAAAACAAAGACATACCAGGAGTTATAGCTAAAATCAGTTCCGTTTTGGCAGCTAAAAATATCAATATAGCTGATTTTAGGCTTGGTAGAGATGGTTTTGGGTATGCTTTGGCTGTTGTTTTGATTGATGAAAAAGTTCAAAAAGAAGTATTAGATGAACTAAAACAATTAGAGGCGTGTGTATTTGTCCAATATGTTGAAATTTAAAATTTTAATTATAGAAGATGATATAGATTTAAACGAACTGCTTGTTTTAAAGTTAAAATCTAGTGGTTATGAAGTTATATCTTTAGCGGATTTTTTTGGAGTTGAAGATTTGCTCGATAATGAGCAAATTGATCTTTTAATAGTCGATAGAAATTTGCCCAGTGGAGATTCTTTAGAAAAAATTCAAGATTTAAGAGAGCAAGGATATAAAGAAGCAGTTATTTTTCTTACAGCCAAGGCTTTACATCAAGATTTACTCGAAGGCTTTGAAAGTGGTTGTGATGATTATGTTTGTAAACCTTTTGATTTCAATGAGCTTTTGCTTCGCATTAAAGCAATTTTAAAACGCCATAAAAAAGAAGAAGAAAAACTATCTTTTGGTGATTTTATTTTAGATTTGGTTAGTTATGAATTCTTTTACAAAAATCAAAAATTAGAAATCTCAAATCTTGACTATGAGCTTTTAAAATGTTTTTTTGAAAATCCAAATACCTTGCTTACTAGACAATTTTTAAGCGAAAGTGTTTGGAAAGATGATACTACAAGTGATAAAACAATCAATATAGCTCTAACAAGACTTAGAAATAAATTTCCAAAACTAAAAGATCATATTATAAGTGTTAGGGGTATTGGCTATAAATTATGCTAAAAACTAAAAATATTTTTATAGTTTTTTTTGTTGTATTGGCTTTGATTTTTGGGTTTATTTTTTATACTTTTACTAATTCTTATCTTAATTTCTTGCTTATAAAACAATATGAACAAAAAATCAAAAGCCTTGATGATGTTTTAAAATTTTCTCTCTTAGAGCATTTAAATGATGCTAATATCAAGGATTTTGCTAAAGATACTAGGGCTGATTTTATTATCCTAAACAATGATATGAAAATAAGTTCTGTAAAAAATCCTGATTTTTTTTCTAATCTTAAAGAAGGAGAAATTTTAAATTTCAATTCAAAAAAAATTCTCACTAAAAGCTTTATTTACAAAGGATATAAATATATTATTATTGTTTATCCTCGTTTTTTAGATTTAGAACTTTTTTGGACAAAAATGGCAATCGGTTTTGGAGTATGCTTGCTGTTTGTTTTTATTTTAATGTTGTTGTTAGGTAGAAGAATAGAGAAAAATTTTAATAAAATTTTGGATTTTTTGGATTCTATAGGGGATCATAAAGTTGTTATATTAGAAAAAGGAATCTTTAAAGAATTTAATTTACTAAATGAGAAACTTTTAAAAACTAAGGATAAAATTCTAAAGAATACCCAAAAAAATAAAAAACAAAGCGATAAAATCACTTTAAAAAATACTCAGCTTGCTAGCGTGATTTCTGCTATTTCTCATGAGCTTAAAAATCCATTAAGCGTGATTGATCTTAGCTTAGAGATGCTAAAAGATGAGAAATTGGAAGATAAAAAATTAAAAAAGGAATTACTAGAAAAAATTTCACGTCAAAGCGTTAAACTTAATGCTTTAACCCATAAGCTTAATTTTGTTTTTAATCTTAATAGTGAAGCCTTGCAGATGCAAGAATTCGATCTTTTTTCTCTATGTGAAAAAATCACTAAAAACCCAGGCTTTGAAAGAGTTGCATTGCAAGGTAAAAGCACGAAAGTTAAGGCTGATGAATTTTTAATCGAGCAAGTGATTATAAATTTGCTTTCTAATGCTTTAAAATATAGTCAAAAAAAAGTCATTTTAACGGCAAGAGATCAAAAGATAATAGTGCAAGATTTTGGAAAAGGCATAGAAGAAGATAAAATAAAATTGATTACAAAAAAATTTTATAAAATTGATGTAAAAAGTGATAATTCTTTTGGTTTGGGACTTTTTTTAGTAAAGAAAATTTTAAATATACATAAAAGTTATCTTGAAATTTCTAGCACTTTAGGTTATGGTTCTAGTTTTAGCTTTAAACTCAGTCAAGGATAAAAAATGGCTCTTATAGATTTAATTGAAGCTTCAAAAAAATTTGGAGACAAAATAGTTTTAAATGAAGTAAATTTTAGCGCAAACGAGGGAGAAAAGATTGCTATTATAGGCAAAAATGGAGAAGGAAAATCTACTTTTTTAAAAACGCTTTTAGGCACACTTCCTTTAGATAGCGGTAGAATAATAAGACAAAATGGAAAAAGCATAGCCATGCTTTCACAAACCGTTGATTTTAATGCAAATTTAAGCGTAAAAGAAGCCATCAAGCAAGAGCTTGTAGAAATTTACAATACCTTAGAAGAATATGAAATACTGCATAAAAAATTAGAAGAAGATCCTAGTAATAAAGATTATCTTCAAAAAATAGATACGCTTATGACTTTGATTGATAGTAAAGATGCTTGGAGTATAGAATCTAAAATAATACGCGTTTTAAAAGAATTTAGTTTACTTGAGTATGAAAATCGCATTATATCTACTTTAAGTGGTGGAGAAATACGCCGCGTTGGGCTTTGCATACTTTTACTAAAAAATCCTGATATTTTATTGCTTGATGAACCAACTAATCATTTAGATGTATATATGACAAGCTTTTTGGAAGAATTGCTAAAAAATTCAAAGATGTGTGTGATTTTTATTTCCCATGATAGATATTTTATTGACGCTATAGCACACAAGTGTGTAGAAGTAGAGCAGGGTAAGCTTAGTATTTTTAAAGGCGGATATGCAAACTATTTAGAGAAAAAAACACAAATTTTGCAAAGCCTTGCTAAGAGCCATGAAACTCTTTTAAAGCAATTAAAAAGCGAAGAAGAATGGCTTAGAAGAGGGGTTAAAGCAAGACTTAAAAGAAATGAAGGACGAAAAGAACGCATTTTTAAAATGCGTGAAGAAGCGAAAAAAAATCCTGGGGCAATCAAACGCTTAAAACTTGAAATTTCAAGAGCGGCTTTAAATTTTAATGGAGAAAAAACGATCAATCGTAAAAAAATGCTTTTTGAGCTTAAAAATATAAGCAAAAATATAAACAATAAAAATCTTTTTAAAGATTTTTCAACGCGTATTTTACAAGGTGAACGCATAGCTATCGTAGGAAGAAATGGTTGTGGAAAATCAACATTGTTAAAAATTCTTCTAGGGCAAATAAAACAAGATAGTGGTGAAATAAAACGCGGAGAGCTTAAGATAGGATATTTTGATCAGGCTAGAAGCTTGGTAAATTCTGATAAAAGCTTGCTTGAAATTTTTTGTCCCAATGGTGGAGATAGGGTTGAAGTTCGTGGTAAAAATATGCATGTTTATGGATATTTGAAAAATTTTCTATTTCCTAAGGAATTTTTAGATAAAAGCGTGGCTCTTTTAAGCGGCGGAGAGAAAAATCGCGTTGCTTTAGCCTTGCTTTTTGCTAAAGAATATGATGTTTTGATTTTAGATGAGCCAACTAATGATCTTGATATAGCTACGATTAATATATTAGAAGAATACTTACTTAGTTTTGAAGGGGCTATTTTGCTAGTATCACACGATAGATATTTTGTTGATAAAATCGCAACAAAACTTTATGCTTTTGAGGGAAATGGATATATAAATATTTTACACACTCTTTATACTGAATATCTTGAAAATGAAAAAGAAATTGAAGAATTGGATAATTTTGCTTTAGAGCTTCAAACCCAAGAGCAAAATAATAACCAAAAAGAAAAAAGCTCCAAAAAATTGAGCTACAAAGAAAATGAGATATTAAAAAACCATCCTGAAAAAATAGATTTTTTAGAGCAAAAGATAGCTAAATTAAATCAAGATTTATCCGATCCAAATGTATATCAAGAAATAGGTATTAACAAGCTTTATCAAGAGCTTGAAGTAATGCAAAAAGAACTTGAAATTCTAGAAAATGAGTATTTTTTAGTATTAGAGAAAAGCGAGAATTTATAATTAAAGAGATTTTATATTTTTTTTACTCTATGGAGCGGGAAACGAGATTCGAACTCGCGACCCCAACCTTGGCAAGGTTGTGCTCTACCCCTGAGCTATTCCCGCAAAAAATAAGTGGTGCCCGAGGTCGGACTCGAACCGACACAAGGTTGCCCTTACCAGATTTTGAGTCTGGCGCGTCTACCAGTTTCACCACTCGGGCTCATTTTTAAGATTTAAAGCTAAAATTATACTTTTTTAGGCTAAAAAATACTTTAAAAATAAAAAGTATTTTCAAAAAGACAATATAAAATTATATAATTTAAATTTTTGGAACAGTTATTGCTTTTGTTTATTAGCAATGTTTGAAAAGATTTTAACTTTAATACTTTAGAGGAAAAAAATGAGAATTACAAATAAACTTAACTTCACAAATAGTGTGAATAATTCTATGGGCGGTCAAAGTGCTTTATATCAGATATCTCAACAACTTGCTTCAGGTTTGAAAATACAAAATTCATATGAAGATGCAAGCACTTATATAGATAATACGCGTCTTGAATATGAAATTAAAACGTTAGAACAAGTAAAAGAATCAACAAGTAGAGCTCAAGAAATGACTCAAAATAGTATGAAAGCTTTACAAGATATGGTTAAACTTCTTGAAGATTTTAAAGTTAAAGTAACCCAAGCTGCAAGCGATAGCAATTCTCAAACCTCAAGAGAAGCTATAGCAAAAGAACTAGAACGTATAAAAGAAAGCATAGTTCAGCTTGCAAATACCAGTGTTAATGGTCAGTATCTTTTTGCGGGTTCTCAAGTTGCAAACAAACCTTTTGATTCTAATGGAAATTATTATGGAGATAAAAATAATATTAATGTAGTAACTGGAGCTGGAACTGAAAGCCCATACAATATACCAGGTTGGGATTTATTTTTTAAAGCAGATGGAGACTATAAAAAACAAATAAGCACTAATGTTAGTTTTACAGATAATCGTTGGGATTTAAATAAAGACCCTGATAAAACTAAATATCTCACAGGAGATTCTAAATGGCAACAACTTATCGGACAAAGTTATGTAAAAGATAATAGCTTAGATGCTGACAAAGACTTTGAGTATGATGATAGCAAACTAGATTTTCCTCCAACAACTCTTTATGTTCAAGGTACAAGACCCGATGGAACAAGTTTTAAAAGTGCTGTACTCGTCAAACCCGAAGATACTTTAGAAGATGTAATGGAAAATATTGGAGCTCTTTATGGTAATACTCCAAATAATAAAGTAGTAGAAGTAAGTATGAATGATAGTGGTCAAATTCAAATTACAGATCTAAAGCAAGGTAATAATAAACTCGATTTTCATGCTGTAGCTTTCACACCACAAGCTGATGATAAAACTGAATTAAATAATATTATCCAAGCAGCACAGGATGAAGGCATTACAATGGAAGATGTTACAAACAGGGTTATGACTGCTGCACTAGGAAATCCCAATAATGGAGATATTACAAATTTAAATAATCCTGTAACCATTCAAATTAACGGACAAAACTTTGAAATTGATTTAAAACAAACTGATTTTATCAAAAGTAAAATGACAGATACAGATGGAAATGCTGCTAATGGAGCTGATTACGATAATGTGTATTTTGAAAAAAATGGCAATACTGTTTATGGTAATGTTTCTCAAGTTATCAAAGGAAGCAATGCTTATGCCACTGATTCAACCAAACTTAGCGAGGTAATGGCAGGAGATAGCCTAAATGGTACTACTTTAAATTTAAAAGTCAATTCCAAAGGTGGAAATTCTTACGATGTTACTATAAATTTACAAACTTCAACTGTAAGCTATCCTGATCCTAATAATCCAGGTCAAACCATAAGCTTTCCTATTATGCATACTAATCCTGCAACTGGAAATAGTGGGGTTGTTACAGGATCAAATGATATTACTTATGGTCAAATTAATGATATTATAGGTATGTTTGCTGCAGATAAAATTCCTACAACAACCATACAAGCCAATAATGGTCAAATTAATAATGCAGATTATACCCAAATACAACAACTCATGAAAGATTCACAAGCTACTGTTGATGTAAGTATGGATTATAAAGGTCGTATTAGTGTTACTGATAAACTTTCATCAGGAACCAATATAGAAATTTCTCTTAGTGATTCTCAAAGTGGCCAATTTCCAGCACCTCCTTTTACCACAACTTCTACTGTACAAAATGGTCCAAATTTTAGTTTTAGCGCGAATAATTCTTTAACTATAGATGAGCCAAATGTGGATATTATTAAAGATTTAGATTCAATGATTGATGCTGTTTTAAAAGGCAATATGAGAGCAGACTCCGAAAGTGAAAACCCTAGAAATACAGGTATGCAAGGAGCTTTAGAAAGACTTGATCATTTAGCAGATCATGTTAGCAAGCTTAATACAACTATGGGAGCATATCATAATACTATCGAAGGTGTTAATACACGCACATCCTTTTTAAGCGTTAATGTCCAAAGTATAAAATCAAATGTGATTGATGTAGATTATGGTGAGGCAATGATGAATTTAATGCAAGTTCAACTTGCATATCAAGCTTCTCTTAAAGCTAGTACAACAATTTCTCAACTTAGCTTATTAAATTATATGTAAAATTTTTTATGGTATAATTTGGCTTTGATTTTATTTTCAAGGAAAGAATATTAAAAAAGAAGCCATTTTTACCAGCTCCACGCTTGTTATTTTTTATCTTTGTCTTTGTATGCTAGCACCTGGCATGGGAGAATGGGTTTACAAGGCTAATTTATTTTTATTTGGAGAATTTGCGTATTATTATCCTTTTTTCTTATTTATTTTAAATTATGTTTATTATAAAAGAAATTACAAATTAGCTAATTTTACAAGAAGAGAGCTTTTTGGTATAGGATTTGCCTTTTTCTCGAGTTTGCTTTTATTTGCAGTTTTTTATCCTAATTCAGGCTATATACTAGAGCTTGCTTATGCGATTTTTTCTACTATTTTGGGGCATACTGGGAGCGGAATTTTCGCTCTTTTACTTCTACTATTTTCTTTGGTTTTATTGTTTCCAAAATTTGCAAAAGAAATTTTAAAAATAGAATTAGATTTTACTTATTTATTAAAAGTAGAGCAAGCTTTTAAATCTTTACTTATGCGTGTATTTGGTGGAGAAAACGAGAAAGAAGATGTAGGTAAATCAGAACCTATAGTTCCAAAATTAAATATTTTGCAAGATAGTATTTATGGAAATTTACAAATAAACAAAAAAGGGGAAACCAATAACTTAGAACAGATAATTAAAGATAGCAATATCAATGCAAGTAAAAATTCAATTACCACGGCCAAGGAAAATTTTGAAAAACTAAAAAATCAAATTTTAGATGAAACCATAGAGATTGATAAACAAAGTTTAAAAGAATCAAGAAGTTTTGTTCATGAGCATTCTCAACAAGTGCGAAATTTCGCACAAAAGGCTAGTAAAATGAGCATTAGTCTTGATGAAGATTTTAATTTTATTTCAGAAGAAGAGGTAGATATGATTCCTGAACGTTTTTTAAAACCTAAAAAACTTGAAGATATAAAGCAAATAGATACAAATAAAAATTTAGATGAGCCAAGTTATAAACGTAAAAATATTGAAATTCCAGTTTCTAATCAAGAAGTTAAACCAAAAATTTTTACAAAAGAGCTTGAACTTAGAGAGAATTTGATAAAAAAAGAAAAACTAGAACAAGAATACAAAGCCTATCAAAATGAAATTTTAGAAAATAAAGTAAAACAAGAAATTAAAAAATTAGAAGAATATGATGCGATAAATTCAAGCGATATTATAGAAGGGAATAAATATAGTTTTAATAGCCCAAAAACAATTAAAACAGAAACACAAGAATCAGACAAAATAAATGAAAATAAAAATCTAGATAAAGCAGACAATATCTTTGAATTTGCTCCCATTGTAGAAGAGTTAAATCATCCTTATATAGAACCTACTCCTATAAAAAATATAAATGAAATAGTTATAGAAGAAAAAAATACACTCGATTTTATCCAAAATACAGAAACTAAAATCGATAATGAAAAAACAAATGATCAAGAAATTAAACTTCAAAAAGCAGTTTTAGCCAAAGAAATTGCTATTAACCAAGCTTTATTGCGTGAAATAGAGCAGGGCGAAATAGAAAAACCAAAAGATTTCACCTTGCCGCCATTAGATTTTTTAGCTAATCCAAAAGAACACAAACAAGAAATCAATGAAAGTGAAATAGATAAAAAAATTTATAATCTTCTTGAAAAATTGCGTCGTTTTAAAATAGGCGGCGATGTTATAAGCACTTATGTTGGTCCTGTGGTAACTACTTTTGAATTTCGTCCTAGTGCAGATGTGAAAGTAAGTCGTATTTTAAATTTACAAGATGATTTAACTATGGCTTTAATGGCAAAATCAATCCGTATTCAAGCTCCAATACCAGGAAAAGATGTTGTAGGTATAGAAGTTCCAAATGATGAAATTCAAACCATTTATTTAAGAGAAATTTTACAAAGTGAAGTTTTTAAAAACGCTAAAAGTCCTTTAACCATAGCTTTAGGTAAAGATATAGTAGGCAATGCTTTTGTAACCGATCTTAAAAAACTTCCGCATTTACTCATCGCAGGAACGACAGGTAGTGGTAAAAGTGTGGGGATAAATTCTATGCTTTTAAGTCTTTTATATCGCAACTCTCCAAAAACCTTGCGTTTGATGATGATAGATCCTAAGATGCTTGAATTTAGCATTTATAATGACATTCCTCATCTTTTAACTCCTGTTATCACAGATCCAAAAAAAGCAGTCAATGCGCTTTCAAATATGGTAGCTGAAATGGAAAGACGCTATCGCTTAATGGCTGATGCAAAAACCAAAAATATAGAAAATTACAATGAAAAAATGAAAGAATTAGGCGGAGAAGAACTTCCTTTTATTGTAGTAATTATCGATGAACTTGCTGATTTGATGATGACTGCGGGTAAAGATGTAGAATTTTATATAGGAAGACTTGCGCAAATGGCAAGAGCAAGTGGAATCCACTTGATTGTAGCTACACAACGACCTTCTGTTGATGTTGTAACAGGACTAATTAAAGCGAATTTACCAAGTAGAATTTCTTATAAAGTAGGGCAAAAAATTGACTCTAAAGTTATTTTAGATGCTATGGGTGCTGAAAGTTTACTTGGAAGAGGGGATTGTTTATTTACTCCTCCTGGAACAAGCTCTATAGTGCGTTTGCATGCGCCTTTTGCAAGCGAATTTGAAATAGAAAAAATCGTGGATTTTCTAAAGGATCAACAAAGCGTAGAATATGATGAAAGCTTTTTAAAGGATCAGCAAAGCGTAGGTGTTACAACAAATGAAAGCTTTGATGGGGAAGCAGATGAGCTTTATGAAGAAGCTAAAAGAGTAATCTTAGAAGATGGAAAAACAAGCATTTCTTATTTACAACGCCGTTTAAAAATCGGCTATAACCGCTCTGCAAATATTATTGAACAACTTACGCAAAACGGGATTTTAAGCGAACCTGATGCCAAAGGACAAAGGGAAATCTTGTAAGATTTTTCTTGTGTTTTTGATATATAAAACTGATTACAAAAGAAGAAATTTAAAAGGCAAAAGCCCCGTAAAAAGGGCTTAAAAATTATTTATCTCTAAGATTTAATTCAGTAATTAACTTACTATAAGAATTATAATCTTTTCTTTTAAGATAAGATAAAAGTCTTTTTCTTTGACCTACAAGTTTTAGAAGTCCTAATCTTGATGAAAAGTCTTTTTTGTAGATTTTTAAATGTTCTGTAAGTTCTGCAATTCTTGCAGTTAAAAGAGCTACTTGAACTTCTGTTGAACCAGTATCACCTGGTTTTTTAGCGAATTTCGCAACTATTTCTGCTTTTTTGGCCGAATCCAAAGCCATGATAGACCTCCTGATTGGTAAAATAATAAAATTAAAGAACTGTAATTTTATCTTAAAAAGCAAAAAATAAACTGAATTTATCTTTTTTAGAAGGTTTTGTCAAAATTTAAGTCTTTTTCTAAGAATTATTTATTATAATTACAGCTATTTCTGTAGTTATAACAAGGAGAATCTGTGCTATTTACCAAAGCTAGCGAATACGCTTTACTTTCTTTAATTTATATTTCTCAAAAAGAAACACCTCAAGATGTAGATTCTTTAGCTTTAGAGCTTGATATTCCTAAAAGTTTTTTAGCTAAAATTTTACAAACTTTAGCTAAAGATGGCTTGTTAAAATCCTTTAAAGGGGCAAAAGGTGGTTTTGTTTTAATCAAAGAACCAAGTCAATATACTATAAAAGAAATTGTTAATAGTGCTGAAAAAAAGGATATCAGTGTATTTGAATGCAGTGGTGGCACTTGTCCAAATAATAAAGAAGAAAATTGCACCTTAATGCCTATGTTAGTAAATTTACAAAATAAAGTAGATGAATTTTTAGATTCTATTACTTTAGAAGATATTATGAAAAATAATGGCAAAAAATAAAATAGTCGATTTAGTTTTTCCTTTCTTGGGGCCTTTAATCGCTCCTGTTTTAAAAGCTAAAAGCTTGACTATTGTTGGTTTTTTAGTTTGTATTTTAGCTATTATTATAGTTCCTTTACCAAGTCCTATTTTGGACTTTTTCTTGGCTTTAAGTATAGCTTTATCGGTATTAATTATTTTAATTTCTATTTATATACCCAAACCGACAGATTTAACAACTTTTCCAACTTTAATCTTGATTATCACTTTATTTAGGCTTTCATTAAATATAGCTACCACAAGGATGATTTTAAGCGAAGGGCAAAACGGCCCTGAAGCTGTGAGTGAGATTATAGCAGCATTTGGAGAATTTGTTGTTGGTGGAAATATGGTCATTGGCGTGATTGTATTTTGTATTTTAGTATTGATTAATTTCATGGTTGTAACAAAAGGTAGTACAAGGGTTTCTGAAGTACAAGCAAGATTTACACTTGATGCGATGCCGGGTAAACAAATGGCTATTGATGCGGATTTAAATGCAGGACTTATTGATGAACAAACCGCTAGAGCAAGACGTCAAGAAGTTATTGCTGAGGCAAACTTCTATGGTGCAATGGATGGTTCTTCTAAATTTATCAAAGGAGATGCTGTTGCAGGAATTATCATAACTATTATAAATATCATAGGTGGTTTTTTAATAGGATCTTTTCAGCACGATATGGCTTTAAGCGATGCTGCTTCTACCTATACTATTTTAACCATAGGTGATGGACTTGTATCTCAAATTCCAGGGCTTATTACTTCTACTGCAACCGCTATAATTATCACTCGTGCAAGCAAAGATGAGGAAAATTTTGCAGAAGGAACTTTAACTCAACTTTTAAGCGAATATCGCACGCTTTTAATAGTAGGTTTTGTACTTTTTATCTTTGCGTTAGTGCCTGGTTTGCCAACTTTATCCTTGGGCTTTATGGCTTTAGTATTTTTAAGCCTTGGCTATCTTACCAAGCAGGTTAAGGAAGGTAAAATTGATATAACTACAGTTAAAAAAAGCAAACCAAGTGCCGCAGCTGCATCTCAAAGTGGAGCAGGTGGGACAACGGCAGCGCCTGCTAAGAAAAGCGAAGAAGAAATTCTCAAAGAAGAAGAGTACAAGATTAACGATATACTCAAAGTTGAAATTTTAGAACTTGAACTTGGATACGGACTTATTAAGCTTGCTGAAAACGAACTTACAGAAAGAATTCGCTCAATGAGAAGAAGTATTGCTGAAAGTTTAGGATTTTTAATGCCAAAAATAAGAATAAGAGATAATTTAAGACTTAAACCAAATGAGTATAGTTTTAAACTCAAGGGCGTGTCTATAGCAAGTGCTGAAATTTATCCGGATAAATATTTAGCCATGGATAGTGGTTTTATCACAGAAGAGATAGAAGGGATTGCTACAAAAGAACCCGCTTTTAACTCTGATGCACTTTGGATTGATGCGAATTTAAAAGATGAAGCAACATTAAATGGCTATATAGTAATAGATCCTGCAAGTGTTATTTCAACACATATGAGCGAACTTATCAAAGCGCACGCAAGCGAACTTCTCACACGCCAAGAGGTACAAAATCTTCTTGATAAGGTTAAAAATGATTATCCAATCATCGTAGAAGGTGCTTTAGGTGTTGCACCTGTAAGTCTTATTCAAAAAATTCTCAAAGACTTGCTTAAGCATCACATACCAATTAAAGATATGCTTACTATTTTAGAATCTGTAAGCGATATAGCAGAAGTAAGCAAGAGTTTTGATATGATTATTGAACATGTAAGGGCGTCCTTAGCTAGGATGATTACAAATATGTATTTAGATGATAAAGGAAATTTGGATATTTTTATCTTAGACTCTGCTAGTTCTGCGGTTTTAATGGAAAATGTACAATTTAGAGATGGAAGTTATCACTTGCCTTTAAGTGTAGCTCAAACAGGTACTTTAGTAGATACTCTAAGGGCTGAAGTTGCCGCAGTAGCAAATGGTCGTATCAAGCCTTTTATACTTTGCGTTGAACCGCAGCTTAGAAAATTCATTGCTGATATTTGTTATAATTTTAGCATTAATATAGTAGTGTTAAGTTTTGCAGAAATTGCAGAAAATACAAATTTTAATACCGAGGGTATTATTAGGATAGAACTTTAAGGAATATAATGAAAATTTATCATCTTTCACATACAGATCTTGATGGCTATGCTTGTCAATTTATAGTAAATTTTTATTTTAAAAATGTGAAATTTTATAATTCTAATTATGGCAAAGAAATTAATGAAAATTTTAACTCTATTATAGGCGATATAGAAAAAGATGAAAATTTCGGAAAAGCTATTATTCTAATAACAGATTTAAATTTAAATTTAAATCAATGCGAAGAATTTGAAAAAATTTGCAAAGAGAAAAATACTAAAATTTTTCTTCTTGATCATCATCAAAGTGGCGAAGAATGTGCTCAAAAATATTCTTGGTATTTACTTGATTCTAAAAGATGTGCAACTAAAATCGTTTATGATTTTTTCTCTAAAATCTGTACTCCTGTTTTAGAACTTTCAAAATTTGTTGATGTGGTTAATGCTGTTGATATTTGGCTAAGCGAGGATGAAAATTTTGAACTTGGAAAGGTTTTTTTAGGCTTGATTGCCAATGCAAAAGAAATAAATCGTGTAATGTTTAAAGAATCTCAAATTGATTATATGTTTTTCTTGCTTGATAAGGCTTGGAAATTTATAGGAAAAGAAAATGCAAATATTTTACTCGATAATGCTACTCATTTTATAAAAAAGGATTATTTTGCCAGAAAAAATGATGATACTCTTTCTAATTTAATTTCTTATTTTGTAGTTGAAAAACTAAGTGAGCTAAAAGAAAATTTCAGCATAGAATATGAAGGCCATAAAGGCATCTTAACTTCAAATATAGGCAATACTTCTGTTATTGGAAATGATTTTTTAGTAAAAAATCCTGATTATGACTTTTTTATTGATGTTAGTTCTAGAAAAACCTTAAGTTTTCGTGCAAATGGAAAAATAGATGTAAGTTTAATGGCTAAAAATTTAGTAGGTGGTGGCGGACATAAAAATGCTAGTGGTGGACTTTTTGCGACATTTAAAGATGGAGCAAATTATAATTATATTAAGGCTCAAATTATTGATTTAATTAAAAGCAAAGAACTTAAAAAGGAAAACAATGAATCAAAACAATAATAAAACCTTAAAAAATGAATTAGAAGATTTACAATATGAGCTTAGCATAGTTTTAGAAGCTATGCTTTTATACGCTGGAGTTAAAAGAGAAAAATTAGAAAATGCAATAGAAGCTTATATTGATAATATAGATAATGTACTCGAAAATTCCAACAAAGAAGGGGTTGATGAAATTTTAGAAGTGGTGGAATTTCTAAAAAATAAATACAAAGATTTTTTTCAATGAAAAAGTGTATTTTAATTTTTTTTAGTTTATATTCTTTAAGTTTTGCTAATATTTATGAAAAATTAAATGATTTTGCTTATGAAAAAAAACCGAATAAAGATTTTAAGATTCAAGAAGTTAAATTAGTGCAATTTTCACAAGAGAATAAAGATTGCCTTGAACTTTTAATAGAAGCCAGTCAAGTTAGAATTTTAAATAGCTATAATTCTTGTCAAAAATTATCTAAAGATGAAAGTTTTCAAAAATTTCTTAATGAAGATTTTTTAAAACTTTATAAAAATAATGGATATTTGATTAATGAAAATTTACAAAATTTGAAAAATACCATGCAGGATATTATGATATATTATAAACTCCGATATTCTTTTAGTAAAGATGTAAAAGATATGAGTAAAAATAAGAATTTGGATATTTTAAATATAGATGAAAAAGATGGTGGCACTTTACTTTACAAAATCAACAATCAAGCTTGTGTTGGAATAGAACTTACAAGACATGACTCAAGAATGGCTATGAAAATATACGGGATAGAAAATTTGGATAAAGAGTGCAAACTATTTATCCAATCACCTTCTTTTAAAGATCTTTCCTACACAAAAAAGGATTTTAAGTGGTATTATTTAGAATAAATAAATGCTTTAATTTTTAAATAAAAATTTTTAAAAACCACACTTAAAGTAAAAGTATCTTGCCTTCCAAGATTTTGAAAAACGCAGTTGTCTAAGTCTTTTTTTTCTTGAATGCTTAAATTTTTCATTAACCTAACCTTTAAAAATATTGCAAGATTTTATTATAGCGAAAAAACTTTATTTTTGCTTTAAATATATAAGTTCTATTTTAAATATAAACGAATATTATTTTAAGGTTTAAAGCTTTTTTCTTAAAATGTAATTAGGTTTTATTGACTTTTTCTAAATAAAG
Organism: Campylobacter sp. CFSAN093259; assembly: GCF_012889985.1. Taxonomy (NCBI): domain Bacteria; kingdom Pseudomonadati; phylum Campylobacterota; class Epsilonproteobacteria; order Campylobacterales; family Campylobacteraceae; genus Campylobacter; species Campylobacter sp. CFSAN093259. The sequence goes on along the minus strand of NZ_CP040617.1, from coordinate 855,751 downwards.
TCTTATACTGAATTTAAATTACGCAAAATAAGGAGGGAAATTGATGAATAAATTTTCTATAGTTTTAACTTTGTTGTTATGTGGAAGTTGTGCTTTAGCCTTAGATCCAAATTTGGAAAAAACTAAGAGTGCAACAGGTATTGATCTGCCTACTGCCAAATGGAATTTACCTAAGGAATTAAATGAAGATGGCACTATAGATGAAACTAAAATGCCAAAAAATTCAGAATATAGCAAAATGGTTATTTTGGGAAATAAAATTCTTAATGAAACAAGCAAATATGTGGGTCCACAAGCCAAAGATCCTAAAAAAAGATTTGCGGGAAATAATCTTTCTTGTTCAAGCTGTCATGCTAATGGTGGAAGTGTGCAAAATCAATCGGGTTTTGTAGGAATTTGGGCAAGATTTCCACAATATAATGCAAGAGGAGATAAAGTAATTACCTTAGCAGATAGGATCAATGGCTGTTTTGAACGCTCTATGAATGGCAAAAGAATGCCTAGTGATACACCTGAAATGAAAGCCATGCTAACTTATATGCAATGGTTATCTCAAGGAGTTCCAGTAGGAGCTAAGATAGAAGGATAGGGACTTAAGAAGATAGATTTCATCTTAAGAGCAGCTGATCCTAAAAAAAGGTAAGGCAATTTATATGGATAAATGTGCCGTTTGTCATCAAGAAAATGGCTTAGGGCTTAAAAATGAGGATAGCACAGGGGCGTATTATCTTTATCCACCACTTTGGGGTGATGATAGTTATAATACAGGAGCTGGAATGTATCGTCTTATCAAAGCTGCTTCTTATATTAAAGAAAATATGCCTCAAGGTGCGCCTGACTTAAGTCTTGAAGATGCTTATGATGTAGCAGCTTACATGAATTCACAAGCTCGTCCTATTAAAGCAAATAGAAATAAAGACTTTCCAGATAGAAAGGTTAAGCCTTTAGATATGGATGTAGGACCTTATGATGATAGCTTTTCTACAACCCAACATCGCTATGGACCTTATACAAATATGATCAAAAAATAATTTTTAAGGCAATTTTTATTGCCTTAAAAATTTATTATTTCATATTACTTAATTTTTTAACTAGATCTTCTAAATCTTGCATCGAATTGATTGCACTTGGGTTAATTTGATATTTTCCATTAACAACAAAAGCAGGGGTGCCATAGGTTTTAGCTATATCATTAGCTCTTTGAAACTCGCTTAAAATTTCTTTAGCTTTTGGGGTATTTAAAAAATTTAATACTTCATTTTTATTTACATTCATAGCCTTTAAACCTATGTCGTAAAATTCATTTAAATTTGAAAAATTTCTTTGCTTGTTTAAAAAATAAGAAACAAAATAAACATCAGCAAGTTTATAAGATAAACTATCAGAATAACTCGCGTCTTTACCATTTTGCTCATCTTTGTATTGAGCAAAGGCAAAAAGCTCATTCATTTCTTTGGAAAATTCCCCATTCATTAAACTTACAGGATAGAGTTTAAAATGTAAATTTGGAAAAGCTTCTCTCAGTTTTTCAAGGGTTCCAAATTTATGATGATTGTAACAATGTATACATTTATAAGAAAATGCTTCTATTACACTATTTTCAGAACTAGGTAAACTTGGATTAAGAGTAATAAAACTATTATTTGCTAATGCAAAACTTGAACAAAATACAAGCGTTAAAACAAATTTGCAAAAAAATTTACGCATATTATATCCTTTAGTTAAATAAAATTTTCAAAGATAATTTTATTTAAAAAAAATAAATAAGCCGCCAAAATTTATTTTTTGGTAATTTTTATTGATCAACACTAAAAGGCATTGCTTGATAACCCGTTCCTGAACCGCTAAATTGAATTTGAACCGAAGGCTCCTTGGCACCCCAGTTAAATTCATCAATTTCAGGTTTTGGCTCTCCAAAACTTACACCTTTACTAAGATCAAAAGCCATTCAGGCTGTTGCACTATAAACCATAATAGAATCTTTATCTGGTTCATATTGAGTTAAAGAAGTTACAGGAGAAAACCATTCATTTCCATTTTTATCTACAGGTTGCAATAAATATTTTTGAAATTCTTTATTCCACCCTTTATATGCGCCCAATTCCTACCTATACCTGCTATATCTCCAAATTTGTCGCTTTCATCCATTTTGGCAAGCTCTTCATCGCTTAAAGTTTTACCCACTTTACTTGCATCTATATTTAAACACACTGCACTTTGATCTAAAGTTTTGATAATAGTACTTCTATAAGGATCTAAAATCTTATACAATCTCCAATCATCAACAACATTACCATTCTCATCTACTTCTATAATAGTATCACACACTGTGCGTACATGCTTACTATCTTGGACGCAAAGTATTTGTTGAAGAAATAATGCCCATTTTGCATATTGTCCATAGCATGAGAAAAAATCTATATAGACAGCAGGTAATTTGCGATTGAAAATTTCTCTTCCCAGACATCGTATTTTACATATCTTTGACCAAATCCCCAAGTTAAAGCTCCATCTTTGTTTTGACGAAAACTCATCATAATTCCACGATTGTAAATATTGTCCCAGTTCATTAGTTTATTGTTATCATAATACCATCTGATTTCACCCTTGGTATCTTATGATAAAGACATTTGAATTTTCATCCCATTCCATAGCACCACCTACAAGATTATTCCATACAGATTATGAGTCTTTGCCAGATTATTTTCCAGGAGCATTATTTACTAAATATAGCCTATCTGAAAATTTTGGATCCATTTTTAATACTTTCACATTTTCAAAAAGAGTTCCTCTTTGATCAGTGCCTTCTACTTGGTTCTATACTAACCTCTGGAGTTGTAATTTTATAAATCTCATCAATGATTTTTTGACTTTTACTATTTGTAGATTTAGCATAACTTACCTTTACTATAAGAAGGATAAAGTCCAAAAATAGGAATTCCACCATAAGTCTTAGCCATTTTAGAATTCACATTATTAAGAAATAGTTTGACCATTTGATTTTTTTATATCGCTTAAGACATAACCATTATTCATGATAATAGCGGTCAAAGGAGACAATCCATAAGGATTCATTTTAATCATACCCATTTGTCCTTGAATTTGCCAATCTATTTTCACTCCATTAGGATCACCCATGGCCATTAAAGCATTAGGTGCAAGCAGGATAGAACACGCCAAAAGTGCCATGCAAAGAGTTTTGCTAAGTCTCATGATAAATCCTTTAAAATTATTTAAGCCATCCTATTTTAAGAGTATCTTAAAACGACTTGATTTAAACTAGCTATATTTTGATTCGGATTTTTTGGTTCGCCTATAAATTTAAGCACTAAAACCAAAATAACAATCACCAATGCAAAAATTTTAGCATTAGGTTTATTTTTATCTAAAACATAGGCTATAAACATTGCAAAAAGCACAATAAAACAACATAAAAATGCTATAAGACAGCAAATTGCCATATTCATAAACTTTAAACTAGGAATCAAATACCAACCATTGCTATAAAGCCCATTTTCAAAATCAGGTAGAGTTCCTATAAAAAATTTTTGAAAAGCATTGAGATGATTATAAGCATTTTTTGGAACTACAGGGGTATCCATCCCACATTCTCCTGTTGGCAAAAACCAACTAGGAGCCCACTCATGCAAAGGTAAATTAAATGGATAAATAGGAATTTCACGACATCCATCTACGCCTGCAAAAGGATTTTCAGAATGAACCACTTCATGGATATGATTTAAAGTTAGACAATGCTCCAAGCCAAGCCAAATTCCATAAAAAGCTAAGCTATAAGAAAAAATTTTTATAATATTATTTGCAGGGTTGATTAATGCAATCATACCACCTATAGCCATAACAAGCATATCAAATCTTATATACACACATTGTTCACAAGGTTTCATAAAAAGATATTCTTGAAATAAAAAATGTGCTATACAAGTAAGTCCTATAGTAACTATAATCAAAATCAACCAAGGTTTGCGCGTATCTTGCCATTTGGAAAGTAAAAAATTTCTGCATTTATCTTTCATTTTTATACAACTCATTTTTGCTTGCTAAGTTCTTTAGTAATTTCAATCAAAGCCTCTGGAGAGTTGATTGCACTTGGAACGATTTGATATTTTCCATTAACAACAAAAGCAGGGGTGCCATAATTTTGCGAAATAGGATTGGCAATTTCATAACTTTTTAAAAGCTCTGCAGCCTCTGGAGTTTTTAAGAAATTTTCAAAATCAGCTTTACTTACATTCATTGCTTTTAAACCGACACTATAATTATCAGCGTTAGCAATAGGATTTTTAAGAATTACATATTCTTTACCTTCACTTAATGCGCTAGCACTTATACCTGCTAAAAAAGCACATACAACAATAGATCTTGCTAATTTTACTGGAAATTTCATTACCCTCTCCTTGAAATTTGGTTTTGATAAAACTTTTTATTAAGTTTTTATGTAATAACTATTATAAAACTATTAAAATAAAAATATTCTTAAAAAATTTTATAACTAAGAATATTTACTTTAACTAAAAATCAAGAATAGGGGATTAAAAAATTTAATGCACAAGTTATCATTTTTATGTATATTTTGATAATAATATAAAATAATTTAATTTTTAAATATTCTTTATAGTTTTCAAGAAAAGTAAAATATAATTTTAATTTACGAAATAAAATTATCAATTTTTTACATTATATTTTATGGATAAGTTTATTTCACTCAAAAGGTAAAATCATAAAAGTATGTAAAAATAGTAGCTTAATCTATATCAAAGTAGAATAATCTAGGTGTATATAAAAAAGTTTGAAAATTACAGTTTTCAATACAAAATTATAAATTTTATATATTTTTACCTTTTATCATATCTTTTTATGATTGATATAAGATTTATTTAATAAAAATATTTTAATCTTTTTGCCTTGCATATAAAAACAAACTTTTTCCTAAAAAAGCTTTTTTTTACTAAGTTAATACTAAAATACCTTTTCTAGTTAAAAAGCTAAAATTTTAGATTTAGGAAAAGTTTTTATGAAATACCCTTTAGATTGTGAAGAAAATTTTGAAAAATCATTCTTATTTTGGTTAGCAAAATATGTAAAATTTAAACTCAACTCACTATCTAACAAAGAGTTAAAAAATCCACAAGCTTTAGCAGAAGTTAATTTTGCTCTTACAAAAGGTGTAAAAAATATTGATGAACTTGACGCTCTAGCAAAAAAAGCAAGAAATGCTGGTTTAAGTGGAGTTAATACTTATTTTAATCCTTTAAAAAAAGTATTTGAATATTTAAATTTTTATAAGCTTTACTCTTTAAAACAGATTGATGAAGAACTTATTGTAGAAGTTTTAGCAAGTATAACAGGTGCTTTATCAGATGCAAGCAAAAAAAATTACCGTATTGCTGTGATTAATTTTTTTGATTTTTTAGACAAGCAAAATGAAGAAGATGAAAAAGCACATATTTTCGATATCAATCTTAAAAACTGGGCAGGTATAGCAGGTTCTAAAGGGGTAAAATTACCTGAATTTATGAGTGAAGAAGAGCTTAAAAAATTTCTTGATGCTATTGAAAATGCAGATTTTAAAAACAATACCATACGCAATAAACTTATTATTAAAATCATCATTTTTACAGGCATACGGGTAAGTGAAGCTATCAATATCAAAATGGGTGATATTAGCGAAGAAAACGATCTTTATATCATAAGAATAAGAGCTAAAGGCAATAAATATCGTGTTGTAATGATAAAAAAAGAACTTATTTACGATTTGCTTAAAAATGTAAGTATTAATTATATAAGTAAAGACGCCCTACTTTTTGTCAATAAAAAAGGCACTCCACTGACTCAATCTTATGTCAGTCGCATAGTAGAACAGCTTTTATTTCGCGCAGGAATTCGCAAACAAAAAAATGGTGCTCATATGTTGCGTCATACTTTTGCCACCCTGCTTTATAAAAAGCAAAAAGATTTAGTTTTAGTTCAAGAAGCTTTAGGGCATGCAAGTTTAAATACCTCAAGAATTTACACTCATTTTGATAATGATAAATTAAAACTTGCCGCACAGGTTGCAAAGGAATTAAGTGACTCTTGAAAACTATGCTGTTTTTGGTAAATATTTTTACCATGATTTAAAACACACTTTAAAAGCCTTTAACCACAAAGAAAGTAAAAAATGCTTTAAATTTATAGAGAAATATAAAAATGATTTTTATATTTTAATGCTTACTGATTATGAACTATATAGATATTTTCAAGATAAAAATTTCACAAGCAAAAAGGCTTATTTGTCTGTATTTGCTTTTAAAAAAAGAAAAAAATTTCAAAAAGAAGATATTGATGAAGAAAAATTTATTCCTGAATTTATAAATTTTTTAGATCAAGATAATTACAAAGAAAATTTCATCAAGGTTAAAGAGGCAATCTCCAAAGGAAGAGTTTATCAAATCAACCTCACTCAAAATTTTAAATTTCATAGCAAAATGGATTCTTTTGAACTTTTTAAACTTTTACTTTCTAGACAAGATACTGAATTTAAAGCTTTTATAAAAGATGAAACAAGAGAAATTTTGTCCTTCTCACCTGAACTTTTCTTCAAGACCAAAAAAAGAAAAATATTTACAAAACCTATGAAAGGCACAATTAAGCGTGATAAAGATCCTATAAAAGATGAAGAAAATAAAATTTTCTTGCAAAATGATACAAAAAATCTGAGTGAAAATGTTATGATTTGTGATCTTTTACGCAACGATCTTTCAAAAATCATCACAAAAAAAAGCTTAAAAACCAAACTTTTTGAAATTCAAAGTCACCCTACTTTACATCAAATGACTTCAAGCGTACAAGGAAAACTTAAAAAAAATATTTCTTTATATCAAATTTTTAAAGCTCTCTTTCCTTGTGGTTCTATTACAGGTGCTCCAAAGCTTGAAAGCATTAAATTTATTGAAGAATTAGAACAAAGAGATCGTGGTATTTACTGCGGAACTATAGGTTTAATACGCAAAAATAAAAATAAATTTAGCGTAGCCATACGCACCTTAGAAAAACAAGATGAAATTTATACTTATAGCACGGGTAGCGGCTTGGTTTGGGACTCAAAATTTAAAGATGAATTTGAAGAATTAAAACTTAAAAGTGCAATCTTAAATCCTTGTGATTTTCATCTTTTTGAAACCATGTATTTTAAAAATTCTCAAATTTTATTTTTAAAAGAACATTTATTAAGGCTTATAAATTCAGCTCTTAAATTTAATTTTAACACTCACAAGCTCTTTAAAGATTTTTATAATGTTTTAAATCAAAAAAGTTCTTATAAAAAATATCAAAATTTTACACTTTTTAAACTCGATGAAAAAATTTTCCACAAAAAACACTCTTTATTTTATAATTTTCCCCTACCCTTTAAAAATCCACATAAAGAAGGAATTTTAAAGCTTATTTTATACAAAGACGGAAGATACGAATTTCAACAAAGTGCCTTAAAGCAAAATTCAAACGATATTTTGCTTTTAAGTGATGATAAAATTAACTCAAAAAGTGACAATCTCTATCACAAAAGCTCTTTGCGTACTTTTTATAATCAACACTCATACAAATGGCAGCAAAACTTGTGTTATGACATAGCTTTTTTTAACGAAAAAGATGAACTTTGCGAAGGCTCAAGAACCAATCTCATCTTAGAAAAAAACTCTCAATTTTATACTCCACAAATTCAAAGCGGTATGTTAAATGGAGTATATAGAAATTTCTTAATCAATCTTGGTTTGATAAAAGAAAAAGCATTATTTAAACAAGATTTATTTGAAGCAGAAAATATTTATTGTATTAATTCCGTGCGTGGTTTAAAAAAGGTAAAATTACAATGAAGAAAATTTTATTTATAGATAATTATGATTCTTTTAGTTATACCATCATCTATTATCTTAAAGAACTTGGTTTTGAATGTAAAGTGATAAAAAATGATGCCTTTAAAAAAGCTAAAGAATTAGAAAAATTTGATTTCACTCATCTTATCATCTCTCCTGGCCCTCATTCTCCTAAGGAATCTAAATTAAGCTTAAAAGCAATCAAATATTTTAAAAAAAATAAAAAAATTTTAGGTATATGTTTAGGACATCAGTGTATAGCTGAAATTTTTGGCGGTAGGGTTTCTAAAATGCAAAATCCCATGCATGGTAAAATTTCTAAACTTTATTTTAAAAAAGATCCTATTTTTAAGGGTATTAAAAAAGAAATTGAAATTTGCTTATATCATTCTTTACACATTAGTTCCATGCCTGAAAAATGCAAAATTTTAGCTCATAATTCAGAAAATATTATTATGGCAATTAAACATAAAAAATATCCTATTTATGGATTGCAATTTCATCCTGAAGCGGTTTTAACTCAAAAAGGCAAAAAAATACTTAAAAACTTTATGAAACTTTAGTCTTTTTTGCATTTAAAATATAAATATGAAAATCTAAAATAAAATATCCTTAAAATAATTATCATTAATATAAATTTATAAATAAAAAAACCGATAACAATATAAATTAATTTAAAAAGATTTAAGATGAAAATAGATACTTTGACAAAAAATTTTAGCAATTATCAAACACAAATAAACAAAAACAATGATTTGGCAAGTAATGTTCATAGTGACAATGTGGTTAAAATTCAAATTTCAGATGAAGCAAGAAGTTTAAGTCAAGCAAATTCAAAAAATGAAAAAGAATATGAAATCAAAGTAAGTCAAGAAAAAATAGAAAACCACAAAGACCAAAATTCCATTCAAAGTAGCAAAGGTGGCGGAAATCCCGCATTAGAGGCTTTAATAGCAAAATTAGCTGAAATTTTAGCTAAAATTGCAGAACTTACTCAAAAAATGACAAACGCTAACGAACAAATGAAAACGACATTTCAAAAACAAATTGATGTGCTAATATCTCAAGCAGATGTAATTCAAGCTCAAATTCAAGAACTCCAAAGCCAACAAGCTTGATTATATTTTTTCAAAAGTTTAAGAATGCTATAATGGTGCATTTTTAAACTTTTTCAAGGAAAAATATGACTTATCTAGAAATCGAAGGCACAAATCATCTAAGCGGAAATGTTGCAATAAGCGGGGCAAAAAATGCCGCCCTACCCTTGATCGTTTCAAGCATACTTGCTAAAAACGAAGTAAAAATCAACAATGTTCCTAATGTTGCTGATATAAAAACTCTTATATCTTTGCTAGAAAATTTAGGAGCTAAAGTCAATTTTCAAAACAATAGTGCTTTATTAAACACAAACACTCTTAATCAAACCATAGCTAAATATGACATTGTGCGTAAAATGCGTGCTTCTATACTTACTCTAGGGCCTTTGCTTGCTCGTTTTGGGCATTGTGAAGTATCTTTGCCTGGTGGATGTGCCATAGGACAAAGACCTATTGATTTACATCTTTTAGCCTTAGAAAAAATGGGGGCAAATATACAAATCAAACAAGGCTATGTCGTAGCTAGTGGAAATTTAAAAGGCAATGAAATTCTTTTTGATAAAATCACGGTTACAGGTAGTGAAAACATCATCATGGCAGCAGCTCTAGCTAAAGGTAAAACCAAACTCTTAAATGTTGCAAAAGAACCCGAAGTAGTTCAACTTTGCGAAGTTTTAAAAGACGCAGGACTTGAAATCAAAGGCATAGGTACAGATGAACTTGAAATTTATGGTAGTGATGGAGAACTTTTAGAATTTAAAGAATTTAGCGTTATACCTGATAGAATTGAGGCAGGAACTTATCTTTGTGCAGGGGCTATTACAAATTCTAAAATTACTTTAGATAACGTTAACGCCACTCATCTTAGTGCAGTTTTAGCAAAACTTCATCAAATGGGTTTTGAAACTTTGATTGCAGAAGATAGTATCGCCCTACTTCCTGCTAAAGAAATTAAACCTGTAGAAATCATGACAAGTGAATATCCAGGCTTTCCAACCGATATGCAAGCGCAGTTTATGGCACTAGCTTTAAAAGCTAATGGAACTAGTATTATTGATGAAAGACTATTTGAAAATCGTTTCATGCATGTAAGTGAACTTTTAAGAATGGGTGCGGATATTAAACTCAATGGTCATATTGCTACCATAGTAGGCGGAAAAGAACTTAACGCTGCTGATGTCATGGCTACAGATTTGCGCGCTTCTTCAGCCCTTATCTTAGCAGCTCTTACAGCTAAAGGTACAAGCAAAGTCCATAGAATTTACCATCTTGATAGGGGTTATGAAAATTTAGAAGAAAAATTTAAAGATTTGGGTGTGAAAATCACAAGGCTTGAAGAATGAAAAATATCTTTGAAACCTTAAAAGACTTAGAAAATCAAATTTCATGTTTAGATGAAAGTGAGCTTATTAGCCTTGAAAAAGCAAAGGATAGAATTTTAGCTAAAGATTTATACGCTAGAAAAAATCTACCTAGTTTTGACAATGCTGCTCTTGATGGCTATGCTTTTAATTATACTGATATCAATGAGGCTTTGGAGATTAAAGGGACTATTTTTGCAGGAGATAAAAATTTTTATACAGTTGCTAAGAATGAATGCTATAAAATCATGACAGGGGCTAAAATGCCCAAAAATGCTGATACTATCTTAATGTTAGAAGATGAGTATATAGAAGAAAATAAACTCATCATTAAAAAAACCCCTAAACAATACAATGCCTATCGCTATAAAGGCGAAGAATTAAAAAAAGGTGAAATTTTACTTCAAAAAGGCACCAAACTTAATGATAAACATATCGCCCTGCTTGCTTCTCAAGGGCTTTATAAAATAGAAGTCATAAGAAAAATTCGCATAGGTATTTTTTCAAGTGGAAATGAGCTAAAAGAACCTTGGCAAGAATGCGATGAAGAAAGTATTTATAATGCCAATGCTTTGCCTTTACTAACTATGCTTCAAAATGCTTCTTATTTGGGTATTATCAAAGATGATTTTAAAAGCACTAAAGAGGCTTTAGAAAATACAAATTTTGATCTTTTAATCACTTCAGGAGGTGCAAGCGTTGGCGAGGCTGATTTTATGGAAAAAGCTTTAGATGAATTAGGCTTTACTCCGCTTTTTAAAGGTTTAAAAGCACGCCCTGCAAGACCTACTAAGCTTTATAGAAAAGGTGAAAATTTCGTATTGATTTTACCAGGAAACCCTATGGCAGCTTATCTTTCTTGTTTTATTTTTGCTAAAAAAATCATTAATTTATTAAGTGGAAACCTAGACAATCCTTTAACATTTTATGGCAAAATGGGTATGGATTTAAAGCTTAAAAGCGGAAGAAATAATCTCATTTTAGGAAATTTAGAAAAAGGTATTTTTACACCATTTAACGAAAACAAATTTGGCTCTGGTATGATACTTCCACTTATTAAAAGTGAGTTTTTGCTTATAAGCGAAGAAAATACGAGTGAATTAAAAAAAGGTGATGAAATCACGCTTTTAAAAATATAATGTTTGTGTTTTTCACAAACATTAGCTTAATTTATCCTCATCATCATGATCATGGATATATTGTTCATCATTTTCCAAGGTATCAACAAAACGCCCTATCCTTTCCCAGCGAACATTTTTATCTTTATCCCAAGAGAAATATACAAACCAAGGTTTACCTACTATCAACCTATAAGGAACAGAACCCCAAAAACGACTATCATAAGAATAATCGCGATTATCACCCATCATGAAATACTCATTTTCAGGTACATCAAAAACATAAGCATTTCCGCCGCTAAAACCTATATGATTTCCAAGTTCTTTAATATAAGCTGGAGACATGGCAAAATCACCTATGCTAAGAAAGCGTAAAATATCGCTTTCTATATCTTTTTTTGGATCATAATGAATACCTTTTTGTTTATAAGGTTCTTTTACATAAATTTGCCCTCCAAGAGTAACAAGATCATTCGGATAATGTTCTTTCATAAATTCATCACCCTCATGCATTCTTACATAAAGTGTTTTATTTGCATAAACTATCCTATCTCCTCCTGTGCCTACACAACGCTTTACAAAGTGTTCTTTTTCATTTCTAGGATTTCTAAAAACAACTATATCTCCTCTTTGCGGCCCTTGTGCTTTTATCAAATGCCCATCTTTATTAAAATCCGGCAAAACAGGAATTTCCAACCAAGGAATATGAGGAGTTGGGATACCATAGCTAAATTTTTTAACAAATAAAAAATCCCCTACTAATAAGGTGTTTTTCATAGAACCAGAAGGAATAACAAAAGCTTGTATAAAGAAAAAAATCACCAAAAGAACAATAACTACAGTTCCAGTCCAAGACTGTGAAAATTTATATAATTTCTTTAAAATTTCCATAGATTTTCCCTAATTAAGTCTATTTTTAGCAGATTTAACTGTGTTTTCTAAAAGCATGGCTATAGTCATAGGACCTACTCCACCTGGAACAGGAGTTATATAACTAGATTTTTTAGATACCTCTTCAAAATCTACATCTCCAACTATCTTTCCACTTTCAAGACGATTGATTCCAACATCAACAACAATCACTCCTTCTTTTACCATATCCGATCGAAGTAAATTCACACAACCTGCTGCTACTATAATCAAATCAGCTTGCCTAGTATAAAGGCTCAAATCTTTGGTTTTAATATGACAAACGCTTACTGTAGCTCCAGCGTTTAAAAGCATAGTAGCCATAGGACGACCTACTATATTTGAAGCACCTATAATAACAGCGTCTTTTCCTTCTAAATCAATTTCATAAGCCTTCAAAAGCTTCATAACTCCAAGTGGAGTACAAGGCAAAAACCCACTTTCTAAGCCTAAATTTAAATATCCTACATTAATAGGATGAAAGCCATCAACATCTTTACTACTTATAATGCTTTCAAGTATTAAATCTTTACAAATATGATCAGGTAAGGGAAGTTGAACCAAAATTCCATGAACACTATCATCGTGATTTAAGGTATTAATCAATGCCAAAAGTTCATTTTGTGTAGTATTTTCATTAAGATAATAAACTAAAGATTTAATTCCACATTCTTCACAGGCTTTAGCCTTAGATTTTACATAAGTTTGACTTGCAGGATCATCTCCAACCAAGATAACAGCTAAACAGCTTTCAATCCCTTTGCTTTTCAAAAATTGATTTTTTTCTTTTAATTCTTCTTTGATTTTTGCGCTTAAAGCTTTACCATCAAGCAAAGTCATTATTTTCCTTCTATAAATTTAATCACTTTTTTAAAGTAAAAATTGTATCATATTAAAACTTCATTAACAAGGTGAAACTTTGAAAATTGTCTTAATGTTTTTTTTATTTAGTATCAGTCTTTTTGGTGCTGATTTTATCACTCTTAAAGAATACTCTAAAATGCTTTATGAAAATCCAAGGGGCATTAGTTGTAAAGAATGTCATGGAGCAAATGGAAGCGAACAAATTTTAGGATATTATATGAAAAATGGTATTAAAACAGCTTATAAAGTTCCAAGTATACAAAATCTTAGTTTTGAAAATTTTAAAAATTCTCTTAATCAGAGTAAAGACGCAAAATCAATCATGCCAAATTACTCTTTAACAAATGATGAAATTGTAACTTTATATAATTACATCAAGCAATTTAGCAAGGAAGAAAAATGACAAACAAAAAAGCTTTTAAAGAAGCGTGTAAATTCATCGCAGGTGGTGTAAATTCTCCAGTTCGTGCTTTTGCAAATGTTCAAAGTGAGCCAAAATTTATTTCTCATGGAAAAGGTGCTTATATTTTCGATATAGATGGAAATTCTTATATAGACTATGTTCAAAGCTGGGGGCCTTTACTTTTTGGACATTGTGATAAAGATATACAAAAAGCTTGTCAAAAAGCACTTCATAAAGGTTCAAGTTTTGGAGCTCCAACTTTATTAGAAACTGAACTTGCCAAGCTTGTTTTATCTGATTTTCCTCATTTAGAAAAGATCCGCTTTGTAAGCAGTGGAACAGAAGCAACCATGAGTGCTATTCGTCTTGCCCGTGGTTTTACTAAAAAAGATAAAATTTTAAAATTTGAAGGATGTTATCACGGGCATTCTGATTCATTATTAGTGAGTGCAGGAAGTGGTGCTGCTACTTTTAACTCTCCTAGTTCTTTGGGTGTTTTAGAAGATGTAGCTAAACACACTTTAGTAGCTAAATATAATGATATAAATAGCGTTAAAGAGCTTTTTGAAAAAAATAAAGATATTGCATGTATTATCATTGAGCCTATTGCTGGAAATATGGGGTTAGTTCCAGCTAAACAAGATTTTTTAGAAGAACTTGCTAAGATCTGTAAAAACAATCAAACTCTGCTGATTTTTGATGAAGTAATGAGTGGATATAGAGCATCTTACCTTGGTTCCTATGGAATCAATCATATCCAAGCAGATATAATTACTTTTGGTAAGGTAATAGGAGGCGGTCTACCTGCAGCAGCATTTGCTTCTAGAGCTGAAATTATGGATATTTTAAGTCCTTTGGGTGGAGTTTATCAAGCAGGAACTTTAAGTGGAAATCCTTTGGCAATGGCTGCAGGTATAGCAAGTCTTACAAAAGCCAAAAAGAAAACCAAGCTTTATGACAAACTTGGAAAATTAGCAAAAAAACTTACACAAGGAATGAAAAAATTAGCAGATGAAAAAGGACTTCCGCTGCAAGCTTGTCATGTAGGTTCTATGTTTGGATACTTTTTCACCAAAGATCCTGTATCAAACTACCAAGATGCATTAAAATCTGATCTAGCATTATTTTCAAAATTTCACAAAAATATGCTTGAAAATGGAATTTATTTAGCACCTTCTCAATTTGAAACAGGCTTTATATGTTCAAAAATGGATGATAAAATTATAGATACAACATTAGAGGCTGTTAGGGAAAGCTTTAAAAGAATATGAGCAATATTTTAAAAGAAGAAAAAAATCACTTAGAAAATTCCAACAGCAAAAGACAAAAAATCATTCGCAAAACTCTTGAAGCTGCGGATGGTTTAAGTCTTGGCATTTCTATGGTTGTTGCTGTATTTATAGGTGTGGGAATAGGATATTTGCTTAAAAAATTTACTCCTTATCCTTGGCTTTTTTGGCTTGGAGTTTTTTGGGGGATCAGTGCTGCTATACTTAATGTTTATAAAGCTTATAAAGTTCAAGTAAAAAGCTATGAAGAATTTAAAGAAAGAGATGAGTTGATCAAAGAAAAAATTCAAAAAGAAAAGAACAAATAATGGAACATAAAAAAGCTCTATTTTGTATTTTTGCCATTATTCATTTATTTTTTTGGATCATATTTTCATCGTTAAATCATTTTAAATTAGATACATTTTTAAGCTATGAAATAGCTTTTTTTGGTGTTTTATTGATTATTTTTACTTCTTATTTAAATTATAAAAAAGTCATTATAAAAAAATCAAAAAATTATGAAAAAGATTTTAATTTCATTTCATCACTTTTTATTAAAAAAAAACAAAATTTATCAAAAATTATTCATTTTAAAGTTCTAAAAGACGATTTAAAGCCAAATATTAAAGAGAAAATCCATTTTTTTACTATGTTTTTTACTCTCTTTAAATTGATGGCTTATGTGATATTGGTTGCTGGATTTTTATTTTTACATCGCCAAGATAAATTAGATATCTTTGCTTATATTTGTGGAATTTCATCCTTGCTAGTTTGTGTGTTTATTTTTATTTTATATATAAAAAAGTATGAGTCCAAAAAAAATTATTAAATCAATGACAGCACTTTTTGCTGGTATGGCATTTTTATTTGCAGGTAATGCCTTGATAGTAAGCTCTATAGGTGTTATATTAAAAGAAAACGGAGAAAGTTCTTTAGCTGTTGGAGTAGTAAGTTCTTGTTTTTTTGTAGGCGCTCTTGTTGGAACTATCAGTGCTCATAAAATTATTTCTCGTATAGGTCATATACGCTCTTTTGGGCTATTTGGTGCTATTTTTGGAATTTCAGCTATGCTTCATACAGTAAGCGAAAATCTTATTTTTTGGGCTGTTTTAAGATTTTCCATAGGAATTTGCTACTATGGGCTTTTAATGGTCATAGAATCATGGCTTAATGAAAAAAGCAAAAATGCCATTCGATCTAGAATTTTAGGTTTTTATGAAATTGTTTTTTATCTTGCGTTTGGTATTGGAGTTTTAATCATAGCGTTAAATTTAAGCAAACATAGTGTATTTATCCTCAGTGCAACTTTAATTTTACTTTCATCTTTACCTTTAAATCTAATTAAAATCAAAGAACCTGTTTTACCCGCATCAAGTCCTATTTCTATACCTAAAATTTTTGATATAGCTCCTTTAGCTATCGTCACAAGCTTTATAGCCGGAATGCTTATAAATGGCTTTTTTTCTATGGCATCTTTATTTATACTTTTGCAAGGTTTTGATACAAAAGCGGTTTCTTATTTTATATTTTGTGGGGTTTTAGGTGGTTTTATTGCACAAACCATCATAGGAACTATTTCAGACAAACTTGGTCGCAAATTTGCCATTATCACTTGTGCAAGTATAGGATTTATCACTATGCTTATATTTATCTTTTTTAAACTTCATTTATATATGCAATATTTTTTAGGAATTACTCTTGGTATAGGAATATTTTGCTTATATGCTTTAGCACTTGCTAGAGCAAATGATGTTTTAGTAAGCAAAAATAAAGGTGTAGAGTTAGGTCGTGGGGTTCTTTTTTGTTATTCTTTGGGCTCTTTGTTTGGCCCTTTAATTTTAGGTTTTTTAATGCAATATTTTGAAATCAAAGGTTTTATATGGTTTTATATAGTTTCTTTAGCATTTTTAATTCTTTTTGCTATCAATAAACCAAATATTTTAAATAAAAAATTTAAGAAAAAGCCTGGAAATATGGTGATATTTGATGATTAATACTCAACTAGCAAGTCAAATTGCCAATACGCAAAAAAATGATTTAAAAGTAGATAACTCTGCTTCAAAAGATAAAACAAATTTAAAAGACAATCCAAAAGAAGCACTTGCACAAGCTTTAAAGCAAAATTTAGGTTTAAGCAAGGACGCTAGTAGTGAGGAAATACTAGCAAAATTTGTTCAAAATGAAACAGGTACCAAATTAAAAGAACTTGTTAATAAACTTTTAGATCAAATCAATGCTCAAAAAAATCCCGATTCCCCTGTGCTTAAACAAGGAAAAAATTTAAATTTAGCTCCTAATTTTGCTAATGAATTAAAAATCTTAAGTACAGAACTTGCAAAAAGTGATACTTTTACACAAGTTTTAGACAGATTAAATCAAATTTTAAAACCTGCCAGTGAAATAAAAAACAATAACTTAGCTCCTTTGTTTAAAAATTCAGGCGTATTTTTAGAAGCTAAATTAAAAGATGCCCTAAACGAAGAATTACTACCCAAAAGTTTTCACTCTCTTTTAAGTACAATCAAAGGTCTTAGTAGCGAAAAACTAAGCGTTCAGATAGCCCAGCTTGCAAATACAAATTTAAGCCCAAAAGACACTTTAAAAGAATTAAAAAATATTATTAATTCTAGCAAAAATGAAAATAAGCAAATTTTAAATCAAAGTTCTTTTAAAGCACTTTTAAATTTAAGTTCTAAATTGGAAAATTTTAAAAATTATATAAGTAAAAATCCCAGTCATGCTCAAGAAAAAATCACCCCTATAGCTAATAAAATTTTAAAAGAATTAAATTCCATCAAAAATGATTTTTTCAAAGCTCTTAATAAGCCAGAAAATTTAATGATAAAAGATCCAAACATCCTTAAGCAAACTGCTACCGCCTTTGAAAAACTTGAAAATACTTTAAAAAATATACTAGGCAATCAAGCTTCTAAAATACAAGATAAAGAAAATATTTTAGAAAATCTTTTAAGTAACAAAGAAAATATCAAGGAAGAAAAACTTAATCATAATACAAAAAACCAAGATGAAGAAAAACATATAAAAGCATCAAAAGAAGATGAAAATTTAGATTCTGGTATAAAAACCCATGAAGAAGATACCCAAGATACAAAAAATGATATTCAAAATAATGAAACAGAAAATAAGCCAGACAATGATATAAAAAATTCTACTCCAAACCAAGAAAAAATTAAAGATGAAAAACAAGAAAAATCAAAAGAAAATATCAAAGAAAATCCAAAATTTTATGAAACAAAAACAGAAAACAAAACTTCAATCAATACAAATACCAACACTTCAAATCCTAACACAAACAATACGCAAAATTTAAATAATACTCAAAATATTCAATCTAACAATAACCAAACTATGCAAAATATTTTTAAAAATCAGGAATTTATAAAACAAAATATTGTAAAAAATTTAGCATTTAATGTAGAAAATTTAGATCTAGAACAAGTGCAAGATTTAAGTAAAAATTTAAGCAATCTTTCTCGTAGACTTAATGAAAGCTTAAAAGAACTTGAACCCTATACTCAAAATGCCAAGCTTAATCAAGCAGAACTTAAAAATCTCGAACACAAACTCAATCTTTCTATCAAAGATCTAGCGCAAATTAAACCAAAAACAGAACAAGATATAGCTGAATCTTTACATCATGATGTAAAATCAACACTTTTGCAAATTTCAAATTTAGCTAAAAATGAAGGCAATGAAGCTGTATACAATCAAGCTAATCGTCTTTTAGCGCAAATTGAAATCAATCAGCTTATGTCTTTAGCTAATGATTCTATCAATACTTATCTGCCTTTTTCTTGGGATGATTTAAATGATTCTAAAATTATGTTTAGACGCGGAAAAAAGGACAAATTTTTTGCTCAGATTAAACTCGAATTTGCAAAACTTGGGGATTTGGAAATTCTTATTTCTTTAAATAATGAAAAATATATAGATATTAATATTATGGCAGAAAATATTGAATTTAGAAAAACCATCTATGAAAATGCCCATGAGCTTAAAAGAAATATCAATAAAGCAGGACTTTTAAGTGCAAATTTCTTTGTAGGTGATATCATAAGAAGTAAATTTGATACTAGAAATATGAAAAATTTAGATCTTGAAATGGGTATGGATAAAAAAGTATGAGCAAAATCAAAAGATCGATTAAAAAAGCTGTAGCTCTAGGCTATCAAAAAGAAAAAAACTCTGCACCAAAAGTGCTTGCAAGTGGCAAAGGAGAAAGTGCTGCTAAAATTATTTCTTTAGCCAAGGAACACGGAGTTCCTATTAAAGAAGATGAAGATTTAATAGAAATTTTAAGCAAGCTTGACTTAGGTGATGAAATTCCACCTAATATGTATAAAGCTGTAGCTGAAGTTTTTGCCTTTATCTATCAAATGGCAAATAAAACTCCTAAAAACTAATCCGCTATTTTTTCTCCAAATTTAATACCCTGCCCTACTTTTAAATTAAAAGTTAAAAGTCCTTTTTGAGAGATTAAAACTATAGTAGAACCTAGCTCAAAATTTCCTAGTTCTTCGCCTTTTTTGAAATTTAAATTTTCATATTTTCTAGTAAAATTATGAGAAATTTTAGCATTGGTTTGTATGCTTGCATCAAAATTAAAACGCATTTTTCCTACATTTTGCGCTCCTACAAAAACAAGCCAAAAAATACCTTTTTCATTTTGACATTTCAAACTCACTCTTTCATTTTTTACATATAAATTACTAATGCGTTCTAAATGTTTTTCATTTACGCTATAAAGCACTCCACTTGTGTAAGTTGCACTTAAAATTTGCATATCACAAGGGCTGTGATAACGATGATAATCTTTTGGAGAAAGATAAATATTGACATAATCAAGCCCATTTTTAAGTTCATCTTTTTCAAAGCTATCTTTTAAAAGCTCCTCAACGCTATAAGCATGTCCTTTTATAGAAAAAGCAAAATGTTCTTCATTTGCTAAAAAAGTACTTCCACACTCTAAAATTTTACCATCACTTGGACTGATAAAACCTTCTTCAAATTTTCTTGGAATTTGTAAAGTTCTTGTAAAAAGAGCATTTAAACTCTCATATTCACAAGGAGCTTTAAATTCACTCATATTGATATTAAAATACTTAACATAATTTTCATTAATAACTTTTTGTATCATTTTAGGAAATTTAATCCCCGCTACAAAACCAAAAAGTCTCGAACTTTCTTTTGAAAAACTCATTTTTTTCCTTTTAAATTTAAAATCACTATTTCACTCGGAGCAAAAACTCTAAGACTTGGCCCCCAAAATCCTACTCCACTACTCACATAAAGCTTAGTTTTTTCTCCTAAATCATAAAGCCCATAAACAAAACCTTGCTGAAGTTTAACTAAAAACATAAAAGGGAAAATTTGCCCTCCATGTGTATGCCCACTTAAAACAAGATCAAAATCACTTAAATCATAAAGCAAAGCTGTTTTAGGTTGATGTGTGAGTAAAATACTAGCTTTGCTTGTATTTAAATCCACTTTTATTCTTGCTAAATCAGGAGCATATAAACCCCTATCAAGTCCGGCTAAATCTCCAAGTCCAGCAATATTTATAAAACCCAAATCTAAATTTTGATTGACTAAAATTTTCATATTAGTATGTTTTCTAAGTAAATCCAAAACTTCATTGATACCATGATAATACTCATGATTTCCCAAAGCATAAAAAGTTCCGTAAGTGGAGTTAAAATCATTAAGTTTTGAGATGTAATTTTTTAAATCTTTAGGATTAGTATCAATCAGATCCCCTACTATTACAACCATATCAGGACTTTGCAAATTCACTTTAGTGATGAGCTTGTCTAAAAAATTTTCATGCAAATTTTTACCCAAATGTATATCAGTAAGCATGGCAATTTTTAAATCTTGTTTAAGATTTGGTATTTCAACATCAACACTCTTTACTTCAGGTGTTTTTAGAGCATTATTTATACTTGCATAAATTAAAAACACACTTAAAACTATAAGAGAAAGTTCAAAAATCAAACGCAAAATAAGATTATATGTTTTATCTCTTTTACCCATAAGAGCTAAAATCAATTTAACAAAATCCCAAGCTAAAGTCATAAAAAACAAACAATAAGTCGGCGCATAAAACATGGCTAAAATTTCATACCAAGTATCACTTAAATATTCATCTCTACGAAATATTAAAAACACAGCTTGAGCTAAAAAAAGCACAATAAAAATAAAGGAAAAAATTTTATAAAAATACTTAAAAAGAGTAATTTTCTTGATTAATCTTTTATAAATATAAACATTTGCTAAGCCAAAAATCAATAACACAATGAAAGAAAAAATTAAAAATATCATAAAAGTATTATAACCAAGTAAAATTAAATATCCGTATAAATTTTTCTGTTATAATAAGCTTTTAAATAATTTTAAAGGCTATAAGATGTACCGTTTTGCACCTTCTCCCACAGGTGATATGCACATAGGAAATTTACGCGCAGCAATTTTTAATTATATCTGTGCAAGACAAAAAAATATGGATTTTATCTTACGTATTGAAGATACTGATAAGGCTAGAAATATAGCAGGAAAAGAAGAAGAAATCAAAGAAATTTTAAATCTTTTTAGTATTTCATGGCAGCATTACTATATACAAAGTGAAAATTTAAAATTCCATCGCCAAATGGCTTTAAAACTTGTAAGCGAAAAAAAAGCTTTTGCTTGTTTTTGCACCGAAGAAGAACTTGAAGCAAAAAAAGAGCTGGCTAAAAAACAAGGTAAAGCTTATCGCTACGATGGCACTTGTGAAAAACTAGCCGATATTGATGTTTTAGAATGTGAAAAACCCTTTGTTATCCGTCTTAAAAAACCTACTCATACTATGAAATTTACTGATTTTATCAAAGGCGAGCTTAGTTTTGAGCCTGAAAACATAGACTCTTTTGTGATTATGAGAACGGATAAAACTCCAACTTATAATTTTGCTTGTGCGGTTGATGATATGCTTGAAAATGTCACTTGTATTATACGCGGAGAAGATCATGTTTCAAACACTCCAAAACAAGAACATATCCGCGCAAGCTTAGGTTATAATAAAGCCATGACTTATGCACACTTGCCTATCATTTTAAACGAAGAAGGTGTTAAAATGAGTAAAAGAGAAGCACATTCTTCTGTAAAATGGCTACTTGAAAGTGGAATTTTACCTAGCGCAATCGCGAATTATCTTGTCATACTAGGCAATAAAACTCCTTGTGAAATTTTTACCTTAGAAGAGGCTATAAAATGGTTTGATATTTCTAAAGTTTCAAAAGCTCCCGCAAGATTTGATCTTAAAAAACTCTTACAAATCAATCGTGAACATATCAAAATGATCAAAGATGATGAGCTTAATAAAATTTTAGATTTAAACAAAGATCTTGCACAACTTGCTAAATTTTATACTCAAGAAACAAGTACTATAAAAGAACTTAAAGAAAAAATGCAAGCTATTTTTAACGCAAAAGATTTTGGCGAGTTTGAAACAGAATGTAAAATTTTAAAAGAACTCTTAAAAGATATTGAACTTTTTGAAAATTATGAAGATTTTAAAAATGAACTTTTAAATAAAAGCAACTTAAAAGGTAAAAAATTTTTCATGCCTTTAAGGATAATTTTAACAGGAAATATCCACGGACCTGAGCTTAGTGATCTTTATCCTTATATTAAAAATTTTATTCACGAATTAGCAAGGATTTAACTATGGTTATAGACTCTTTTATTATTTCTATTTTTCAAGTACTTCAAATTGTCATTAACATTTATACTTGGATTATTATCATCACAGCACTTTTAAGCTGGGTAAACCCTGATCCTTATAATCCCATAGTGCAAATTTTATATAAACTAAGCTACCCTGCTTACGCCTTAGTTAGAAAAATTCCAACACGCATTGGTAATATTGATCTTGCGCCTTTGATTATAGTCTTAGCATTGCAGTTTCTTGGCATTTTTCTTGGGAATATCTTAAGGAGTATATTGTGATAAAAAAAATACTCGTTTTTTTATTTATTTTTTCAAGTTTAAATGCTACACAATATAGTATAGAAAAACTCAAAAAGGAAGAAAATTCACTTGCTAAGGATTATTATATTTATAGGCTTTTAGAAAAAAATAAAATCAGTAAAAAAGATGCACAGGATTTAAATTCTCATATTTTTCGCTATATAGGAAAAATTAAATCTGAACTTGAAAAAATCATCCCTTTAAAGCCTTATATCAACCCAAAATATGCTAAATGCTATACCTATATAGCAAATACTATCTTAGATGCAAATTTAACTTGTCAAAGTGTGCGCTTAAATTCATTAGTTTTTATAGCGAGTCTAAATTCCAAAGACCGAACTACTTTAGCTCAAACCTTTAAAAATCAAAGACCTGATTTGACAAATTTATTGCTAGCTTTTAATACTTCTGATCCTATGAGCTATATAGTACAAAAAGAAGATATTAATGGTTTTTTTAAACTTTATAATTATTCTAAAAAATACGACTTAGATTTAAATACAAGTTTAGTCAATAAACTACCAAACCACATTGGTTTTAAAGATTTTGCACAAAATATTATTATTAAAAAAGAAAATCCAAAATTTAGATATTCTATGCTAGAAATAAATCCTGAAAATGTAAGTGAAGATTCTGCTTTCTATTTAGGAGTCAATGCCTTAACTTATGATAAAACAGAGCTTGCTTATGACTTTTTTAAAAAGGCGGCACAAAGTTTTAAATCGCAAAGTAATAAAGACAATGCTATATTTTGGATGTGGTTGATTAAAAACAATGAAGAAGATTTAAAAACTTTATCGCAAAGTTCTTCTTTAAATATTTATAGTCTTTACGCAAAAGAACTTACCAACACACCTTTTCCAAAGATAGAAAGCCTTAATCCAAGCAAGAAAAAAAATAATTTTAATATGCAAGATCCTTTTGCTTGGCAAAAAATAAACAAACAAATTCGCGATGCTAACGCAAGTCAACTAGATGTCTTGGCAAAAGAATTTGACACACAAGAAACCTTGCCTATTTATGCTTACATATTAGAACGCAAAAATAATTTTAAAAAACATTATTTTATAATGCCTTATTATGATAATATAAAAGACTATAACAAAACAAGACAAGCTTTAATTTTGGCTATTGCCAGACAAGAAAGTCGTTTTATTCCAACTGCTATTTCAGTTTCTTATGCTTTAGGCATGATGCAATTTATGCCATTTTTAGCCAATCACATAGGGGAAAAAGAATTAAAAATTCCAAATTTCGATCAAGATTTTATGTTTAAACCTGAAATAGCATATTACTTTGGAAACTATCATCTAAATTACCTTGAATCACGTTTAAAATCTCCACTTTTTGTCGCTTATGCTTATAATGGCGGTATAGGATTTACTAACCGTATGCTTGCAAGAAATGATATGTTTAAGACAGGCAAATTTGAACCTTTCTTGTCTATGGAGCTAGTTCCTTATCAAGAAAGCCGAATTTACGGAAAAAAAGTTCTAGCTAATTATATTGTGTATCGACATCTTCTGAACGATAGTATAAAGATTTCGGATATTTTTGAAAATTTAATTCAAAACAAGGCAAATGATCTAAACAAATCTTAGCTACAAGCCTAATCTCTTCCTTGACACTAGGAAGAGATACTTTAAAATAATCAGTATAGTTGTTTTGTATTATATATTTTAAATACTCATCATCCAATTTTTCAATATTGGCTTTTTTATTATTGATAAAAACTTCTAAATTTTGAATTTTTAATGTATTTGGAGTAAAAGATAAAGCTAATACATCATCTTTACTTGTCTTGTCTAGAATTGGGTTTAAATAAGACATAGTTATAATGGCATTAATCTTATCTTGTGTGATTTTGTATTTTTGAGTAAACATTAAAGTTTGAGATTTTAAATTTGTATCCACAATCGCCTGATCTTTTAAAGAACAAGCTCCAAGCAAAAAAGCACCTAAAATTACACTATAAATTTTCATTCTTTTTCCATATTTTTTAGTATTATTGTAGCCTTTTAACCCTATTTTTTGGTTTAAAAAGATATAATTTTGCAAAAAAATTAAGAGTATATTTTATGAAACAACTTATTATAGCTTTTAGCGGGCCTTCAAATTCAGGAAAAACTACACTCATCACTAAAATAGCTGATAATTTTTTGCAACAAAATTTAAAAGTTTTAATCATTAAACATGACCCTGCCGATAAAGCTCAATTTGATTTTAACGGTAAAGATAGTTTTAAATTTTTTCAAAGTGGAGCTGAAGTCATGGTTTTAAGCCCTACAAGAACAACTTTTTTTTCTCATGAAAATAGAGATATTTTAAAAGCTTTAAAATTAAGCCCTGATTTTGACATTTGTTTGGTTGAAGGATTAAAAACTCTTGATTTACCACGCATTAGCGTATTTTGCAAAGAAATTGATGAAAGTTATTTTATTTTTTCAAACGCCATTGCAAGCTATGAAAAAATTTCTCACCCTTATCTTACTTGGCTTGATTTAAACGATATACAAGCTATTTGCCAATACATACTTAAAAATGCTAAAAATTTACAAGGAGAATTATAAAATGCAAGAAGTGATTTCTTATATACAAAAAGCGGTTTTAGAAATTTCTAACGCTTTAAAATTTCCCGATACAAGCTACAGTCAAAATCAAAATTTTACAGGCGATACCCAACTCAAATTTGATGTTTTAAGTGATGAAATTATCACAAAAACCCTAAGTCAATGTTCAAGTATTAAAGCCATCATCAGTGAAGAAAAAGATGAAATTTTAACGCTTAACGAGAGGGCAAATTTTATCGTAGCTTATGATCCTTTAGACGGTTCTAGCTTAATGGATGTTAATTTTGCCATAGGTTCTATTTTTGCTATCTATGAAGAAAAAGCAAGTGCTAAAAATTTAAGAGCTGCGCTTTATAGTATGTATGGAGCGCGATTAGAACTTGTGATTTGCAAAGATCAGCCAAAACTTTATCGCTTAAATGCAAATAATGAATTTATTTTTATAAAAGATCTTAGAATGAATGAAAAAGGCAAGATTAATGCTACAGGCGGAACGCAAAAATTTTGGGAAGAAAAACACGCTAAATTTATCAAAAGTCTTTTTGATGAAGGCTATCGCTTAAGATATTCTGGAGCCATGGTAAGCGATATCAATCAAATTTTATTAAAAAGGGGTGGCATTTTTAGCTATCCTGCAACACAAGATGCGCCTAATGGCAAACTTCGTGCCTTTTTTGAAGTCTTTCCTCTAGCCTTTATCATAGAAAAAGCAGGCGGAAAAACTACAAATGGAAAAAACCGCTCTTTACTTGAACTTGAATTTGATAAAATCCATGCGACAACTCCTTGTTTTTTTGGCTCAGAATATGAAATTTCAAAACTTTTAAAGGCTTACAATGAATGAAGTTAGAGATGAATTTGAGCAAGATATGGATAAAAAAAAAGAAATTTTACTTTCATGTCAAAACTCAAAAAACCTAAACTCTTGTTATAATTGCGATGAAATTTTTAACTGCCAAACTAGAAAAAATTATGTTGATGCAGTCTATAACAGTATGTCTAAGGGTAAAACCGAAGGCGGATTTGACTTTTAAAGGAAAAAAATGCGTTATATTACAACACCAATTTATTATGTAAATGATGTACCTCATTTAGGTCATGCTTATACTACCATCATAGCCGATACTTTAGCAAGATTTTATCGTTTGCAAGGACATGAAACAAGATTTCTAACAGGAACAGATGAGCATGGACAAAAAATCGAAGAAGCTGCCAAACTAAGAAATTCCACTCCTCAAGAATACGCTGATAAAATCAGTTTTGAATTTAAAAAATTATGGGATGAATTTGAAATCACCTATGATATTTACGCAAGAACAACTGATACAAGGCATATTGAATTTATTAAAGCTATGTTTTTAAAAATGTGGCAAAAAGGTGATATTTATAAAGATGAATACGAAGGACACTATTGTATTTCTTGTGAAAGCTTTTTTACTCAAAGTCAGCTTATTAACGATTGTTCTTGCCCAGATTGTGGCAAACAAACTAGAATTTTAAAAGAAGAAAGCTATTTTTTCAAACTTTCAAAATATCAAGATAAAATTTTACAATGGTATGAAGAAAAAGATCCCATCTTGCCAAAAAACAAAAAAAACGAACTTATAAATTTTGTCCAAAACGGCCTTAAAGATCTTTCCATTACAAGAACAAGTTTTGATTGGGGGATTAAACTGCCTCAAGAAATTAATGATGATAAACATATTATTTATGTATGGCTTGATGCACTTTTTATCTATGTAAGCTCACTTGACTTTCAAAACAAGGGAGAAAATGCTAAATTTTGGCCTGCGCATGTGCATTTAGTAGGAAAAGATATCTTGCGTTTTCATGCCATTTATTGGCCAGCTTTTTTAATGAGCGTGGATTTGCCTTTGCCAAAATTTATAGGTGCACATGGCTGGTGGACTAAAGAAGGTGAAAAAATGAGCAAATCTAAAGGCAATGTTGTAAAACCTAAAGAAGTAGTTGATGCCTATGGAAGTGAAGCTTTTAGATATTTCTTGCTTAGAGAAGTGCCTTTTGGTAACGATGGGGATTTTAGCGAAAATATGCTGATAAATCGTATCAATGCAGAGCTTAGCAATGAATTTGGAAATTTACTTAATCGCATTATAGGTATGAGTACAAAATATTCTCAAGGAAATATTTCAAAAGAAGGTGTTTTAAAATTTTACAATGCCGAACTAAATCAAGCAAAAGAACACTTAAATTTAGCGGTAGAATTTTTAGAAAACTTACAGTGTAATCGTTATTTAGAAGAACTTTTTAAAGCCTTAAGTGTGGCAAATTTAGCCATTAGTAAATACGAACCTTGGAGTTTAATCAAAGAAAACAAACACGAACAAGCTAATGCTTTAGTAGCACTTTGTGCAAATATTTTAGCCAAAACAAGCCTTTTATTAAGCCCTACTCTACCAAAGTCCTCTCAAAAGGTGGCCTTAGCTTTAAATTTTGAAATTTCGTCTGCAAATTACACAAAAATGATACTTGATAATGAACTTTTAGATTTTAAAGCAAATCCTTGCGAAGCTTTATTTCCAAAAGTAGAAAAAGCTCTTTTAAAACAAGAAATTAAAGAAGAACCTAAAAAAGAAGAAAGTCCTAAAATAAAAATCGATGATTTTGCAAAAATTGAAATCAAAGTTGCTAAGGTACTTGATTGTCAAAATATAGAAGGGAGTGAAAAACTTTTAAAATTTCAACTCGAACTTGACGATAAAGAAATCCGTCAAGTACTCTCAGGCATAGCAAAATACTATAAGGCCAGTGATTTAATCGGTAAACAAGTTTGCGTTATAAGCAATCTTAAAAAAGCTAAAATTTTTGGACATGAAAGCGATGGTATGATACTTTCTGCAAAAAGCGGAGATAAACTTGTTTTAATCGCCCCTGAACAACTTGTGCAAAACGGCTCTTTAGTGGGTTAAAATATGCAAATTAGCAATTTAGGCGAACTGTTAAACGCAACACTAATTCATGAAGGTAGTGTTTTAAGCGTGGAAGGTTTTGCCATAAATTTAAACGAACTTAAAACAGGCTTTGCCTTCTTTAATAACGATAAAAAAGAAATTGCCCAAGCTGTAAAAAAAGGCGCTTATGCTATAATTACAGAAAATGACATTACTATTGAAGATAAAGAAATTTTTTACTTTAGAGTAGAAAATCTAGAACGAGCTCTTGTAAGATTTTTACGCTTTTTTTGCGAAGATAAAGAATGTGAATTTTTACTTTTTAAATCTTACGAACTAAGTCTTTGCAAGGCTTTTTATTTTAACATTTTAAAAGGAAATATTTTTGCTGATTTTGAAAAACTAATCAAAGCAAAAAAGGGTGAAATTTTTTGCTACTGTGAAGAAAATTACTTAAATAAACTTTGCACCTATTCTCATAGTCTAAAAGATGCTAATTTTACCTTATTATCGCGATCTAGCTTCTTTTTTACAACTTTGATTTGTGAAAATTTATATTTTAAAAATCTTAATTTGCCTTTTTTTTACGCAAATAGTTTTGCAAAAATTATTTCTTTTTTAAAAGAAAAAAGTCAAAAAATAATATTTGACTTTAATAAGATTGATGATTTTAAAATTTATTTTATTGATGATAAATTTGAAATCACTCCTTTTGGTTCAAGCTCTCAAGCGTTTATTGTAAGCAACAACCAAAATACCTTTGAATTCTGGAAAGAAAAATTTAAAAACATAAAAGACTTTAAAATTGCTTCTAAAAATTCTTTATTTTGCGATTTTTCCTATAATCAGCTTTCAGATTTAAGAAAATTAAAAAATTTTAAATATTGTTTAATTCTTGAAAATTATGATATTTTTGAGCAAGAATTTGAAAACAAAGAAAATCAAACCCCAAGCTTATTTTAAATTCACTCCTTCATTTTCAAGCAAAAATCTTTTTATTTCAAGCCCTCCATTATATCCTCCTATGCCATTGCTTGCAATAACTCTATGACAAGGTATAAAAATAGGAATTTGATTTTTAGAATTTGCATTTCCAACAGCTCTAAAAGCTTTTGGATGATTAATTTTTTCTGCTATATCTTTATAAGTAGCTATTTTGCCATAAGGAATTTCCATTAAAGCCTTGTAAACCTTTGATTCAAAATCCGTACCTTGTATCAAAACAGGAATGCTAAATTTTCTAAGCTTATGAGTAAAATATAAATCAAGTTCATATTTTGCTAAGTCAAGCAAACTACAATTTTTTTCTGATCTTTTATTATCACAAAAATCGACTCTAGTTAAAAATTTTCCATCACTATGTAAAGATAGGTAACATAAAGGCATTTTATAATAAACTTTAAACATTTTTTATCCTTCAAAGAGCTACAATTATAATAAAAAATATTTAAGGAGTAGAAAATGTCTTTTATGCAAGAATACAATAAACTTGTTGAAGAAAGAGCCGCTTTGGGTATACCACCCCTTCCTTTAAATGCAAATCAAACTAGAGAACTTTGTAAATTACTTGAAAATGAAAATAATGAAGAGCTTGCAAATCTTTTAGAAAATAGAGTAAATCCTGGTGTTGATGATGCAGCTTTAGTAAAATGTGAATTTTTAGATTCCATACTTAAAGGCAAAATCAGTGCTCCAAATATAGACAAAAAAAGAGCCTTAAGAATGCTTGGAACTATGCTAGGCGGATATAATGTTAAAGTTTTAATCGATGCCTTAAAAGATGAAAACATAGCCAAAGATGCTGCAGAAGTGTTGAAAAATATTATTTTTGTACATGATAATTTCCATACCATAGCTGAACTTAGCAAAAACAATCCACACGCTAAGGAAGTTTTACAAAGCTGGGCAAATGCGGACTGGTTTAATAAAAAAGAAAAACTACCACAAGTGATTAAATGTATAGTTTTTAAAGTAGCAGGGGAAACAAATACCGATGATCTAAGCCCTGCAGGAGATGCTTTTACAAGAAGCGATATTCCTTTACATGCAAATGCCATGCTAAAGGTAAGACAAACAGGATCCTTAGAAAAAATCAAAGAGCTTAAAAAAAGCGGTCGCGAAGTGGTTTATGTAGGTGATGTTGTAGGAACAGGTTCAAGTAGAAAATCGGCAATAAATTCCATACAATGGCACTTAGGAAAAGAAATAGAAGGTGTGCCAAACAAGCACAGCGGTGGTATAATAATGGGTTCAACTATAGCACCGATTTTCTTTAACACTGCTCAAGATAGCGGGGCTTTACCTATCATCTGTGATGTAACAAACTTAGAAATGGGCGATGAGTTTGAAATTCATCCTTATGAGGGAAAAATCATAAAAAATGGCTCTACAATCGCAGAATTTACACTCAGTCCAAACACTCTCTTAGATGAAGTTAGAGCAGGAGGAAGAATCCCACTTATCATAGGTCGCGGGCTTTGTACTAAGGCTAGAGAATTTTTAGGAATGGAAAGTGAAAATATCTTTACCAAACCTGAACAACCTAAATCTTCAAGCGGTGGTTATACCTTGGCTCAAAAAATGCTAGGTCGTGCCTGTGGAGTTGAAGGTGTGCGTCCAGGTATGTATATAGAACCTATAACTTTAACTGTAGGCTCTCAAGATACCACAGGTCCTATGACTAGAGATGAAATTAAAGAACTTGCAAGCCTAGGTTTTAATGCAGACTTTGTTATGCAAAGCTTTTGCCATACAGCTGCGTATCCAAAAGTAAGCGATTCAAATTTACATAAAACCTTGCCCAATTTCATGATAAGTCGTGGTGGGGTAAGTTTAAAACCAGGTGATGGAGTTATCCACTCTTGGCTTAATCGTTTTGTATTGCCAGATACCGTAGGAACGGGCGGGGATTCTCACACACGCTTTCCTATAGGAATTTCTTTCCCTGCAGGAAGTGGACTTGTAGCTTTTGCTGCGGTTACTGGTTCTATGCCTTTAAATGTACCTGAAAGTGTTTTAGTGCGTTTTAGTGGAGAATTGCAAGCCGGAGTTACCTTAAGAGATTTGGTTAATGCTATACCTTATTATGCAATCAAACAAGGACAACTTACCGTTGAAAAGAAAAATAAGAAAAATATTTTTGCAGGAAAAATTTTAGAAATAGAAGGCTTGCCAAACTTAAAAGTCGAACAAGCTTTTGAACTTAGTGATGCAAGCGCTGAAAGATCTGCAGCTGCTTGCAGTGTGGATTTAAGCATAGAAAGTGTAAGCGAATATATCAAATCCAATATCTCTTTAATTGAAGCTATGATAGAAGTAGGATATGAGAATAAAGCTACCCTTGCCAGAAGGGCTGAAAAAATGAGAGAATGGCTTAAAAACCCTACTCTTTTAAGAGCAGACAAAGATGCAAAATATGCGTACATTATCGATATTAATCTTAACAATATCAAGGAGCCAATTCTAGCTTGTCCAAATGACCCTGATGATGTGGCAACCTTAAGCGAAATTTTAGCCGATGACAAGCGTCCAAAAAATATAGATGAAGTTTTTGTAGGTTCTTGTATGACAAACATAGGACATTATAGAGCTTTGGGAGAAATTTTAAAAGATAAAGGCATACTTAAAACCAGACTTTGGGTAGTGCCTCCAACAAAAATGGATAAAGCACAACTTATCAATGAAGGTTATTACAGCATCTTTGGCGCAGCAGGTGCTAGAATAGAAGTTCCTGGTTGTTCTTTGTGTATGGGAAATCAAGCAAGAGTAAATGATGGTGCTGTTGTCTTCTCAACCTCTACAAGAAACTTTGACAATCGTATGGGTATGGGTGCTAAAGTATATCTAGGAAGTGCTGAACTTGCAGCAGTTTGTGCGATTTTGGGTAAAATTCCAAGCAAGGAAGAATACTTACAAATTGTCAGCGAAAAACTAAGTAATGAGCATAAGGCAAATATCTATAGATATTTAAATTTTAATGAGATTGAAAATTTCAAACTTGAAAATTAATTCAAATTTAATACTAAATAACAAAATTAAAATTTTCAAAGGAAAAATATTGAAGTTATTATTCACTTCCTTTTGTTGTTTTGCAAGTTTAATGGCTAGCGATGCCATTAACTGCGACAACATTAAAAATAATAAAACATTGCTAAATGAAAGTTCAAATTTAGATTATTTAAATATAGCTTCAAGCTGTAAAGAATCTTTAAAAAATCAAGATTTTACAAAAAAACTCTATGCAATTTCCAATGAAATTCGCGGAAGCAATAGCTCTTGTAATGGTGTGGCTTATTTGCCAAAATTACAACAATTTGATTTTTTATTATTAAAAATAGCTATCGATCCCATCGCTTATCAAAAAACTTTAGATACACCCGAAAATTTAGAAAAAAAATATGATATTTTAAAATCTTATTTTAGATATTGGGCATATCAAAGCATAGGAAATTTTAGACTTTACAAAGCTTTTTGGCAAGAATACAATAATGCTATAGAACCTTTAGAAAAGTATTTTGAAAGTAATTTTAATTTTGACAAAGGCAGTAATATTTACTATACTAGCAATGCCTTAAACGAATTTTTAAATTGGGCTGTTGGTGAAACAAAAATTTACAAAGACATTAGTCCTTTAGCAAAAATCATGTCAAATAAAAATTATTCAGTATCTTATATACAAGATTTTATTTTTTCAAATAATCCAAGCCAAGATGACCTTACTATAGCCTTGCAAGCAGCGCTTCTAAATCAAAGAGAAAAAGAAATTTTAGAACTTTTGATTCGTTTTGGCGCTAGGATTGACGAAGGTTATGAAAGTGCTATTTTTTATGCATTGGAAAGTTATGAAAATACAAACTTTTTAATCCAAAATGGAGCAAATGTTAATCAAGCCAATGCCTTTGGTAAAACCCCACTTTTTTATGCCATAGAGTTTAATCGTCTTGATATCATAAAACTACTTCTTGATAATGGAGCAAATGTTAATCAAAAATATATTAATAACAATGAAAAATTAGCATTAAGCGCGAACATAGGTTCAAATACGCCTTATTTTATTACATTTTGTGCTCTAGAGCACACTTCAAAAAATGTTTTAATGCATGCTGCAGCCTATGGAAATGTTGAAATTTTAAAACTTCTTATTTCAAAAGGAGCAAATTTTAATGCTGTTGATGATCTTGGTTTTAATGCACTCGACTTTGCGCTATCAGCAGGTAAAAAAGAAAATGCTGATTATCTAAAAAGCTTGGGTTTAAAAGCAAACGAAAATCTATTTTACGGAGGCAGTTTAGAATGAAAACCGCATTTATTACAGGAGCTAGTTCAGGTTTTGGTAGAGCTTGCGTTGAAGCTTTTATACAAGAAGGCTACAAAGCAATCGCCCTTGCTAGACGCAAAGAGCGTCTAGAAGAGTTAAAAAATGCTTACAAAGATAAGATTTACACGCTTTGCATAGATGTAAGAAATCAAAAAGAAATCTTTGAGGCTATTGAAAATTTACCCAAAGAATTTCAAGAAATTGATGTGCTTTTTAATAATGCAGGTTTAGCTTTAGGGGTAGATGAATTTGATAAATTAAACCTTGAAGATATTAACACTATGGTAGATACAAACATCAAAGGATTTTTATATGTTGCAAAAGCTATTATTCCTATACTTCGCAAACAAAAAAATGCTTATATTTTTAACTTAGGTTCGGTTGCGGGACGCAATCCTTATTTTGGAGGCAATGTGTATTGTGGAACCAAAGCCTTTGTAGGACAATTTTCATTGGCCTTAAGAAATGATCTTAGAGGAAGCAATATCAAAGTAACAAACATTGCTCCAGGACTTTGCAAAACTGAATTTAGTGAAGTGCGTTTTAAAGGAGATATCCAAAAAGCTGAT
Organism: Campylobacter sp. CFSAN093259; assembly: GCF_012889985.1. Taxonomy (NCBI): domain Bacteria; kingdom Pseudomonadati; phylum Campylobacterota; class Epsilonproteobacteria; order Campylobacterales; family Campylobacteraceae; genus Campylobacter; species Campylobacter sp. CFSAN093259. Next base: position 821,461 of record NZ_CP040617.1, on the reverse strand, counting down.
GCAGTGTATGAAAATACGCAATTTATCAGTGCTAATGATATTGCCAAAGTGGTAATGTCTATCATTAACCTACCAAGCCATATTAATGTTAATGAAATCGAGCTTATGCCGGTAACACAAACTTGGAATGGATTTTATATAGAAAGAGATGAATGAATAAATTTTTAGTTTCATTGTTTTTACCTTTAGTTGCATTTGCAAACTCCTCAGAAGCAGCTGCAAATGCTAATTTATTTGGAGCTTTTACGCTTATACCACCTTTAGTTGCTATTGCTTTAGCCTTTATCACAAAAGATGTTATTTTATCGCTCTTTACTGGAGTTTTAAGTGGAACTTTTCTACTTAGCCTTTCTACAAATATTTTTAAAGCACAACATTTAACTTTTGTAAATTATTACAATACTACAGTAGAATCTTTTTCAAAAATTATTTCCTATATCTTAGGTTCAACTTCAGATCCAGTAAATGCAGGAATCATTTTACAAATTCTTTGTATAGGTGGTCTTGTGGCACTTATCACAAAAATGGGAGGTGCAAAAGCTGTAGCATTAAAATTTGCCAAAAGAGCCAAATCAGCTGTATCAGCTCAAGTTAACACTTGGTTTTTAGGGCTTTTAATATTTTTTGATGACTATGCTAATTTACTAATCGTAGGTCCAATTATGCGTCCTTTGGCAGATAAATTTAAAATTTCTCGTGAAAAATTTGCCTTTATTATCGACTCTACCGCAGCTCCTGTGGCAGGAATAGCTGTAATTTCTACTTGGATAGGCTTAGAAGTTTCTTTAATTAAAACCGCTTATGAACACATAGGCATTAGCAATATTAGTGCTTTTGGAATTTTTGTTGAAACCATACCTTATCGTTTTTATAATATCTTCATGCTTTTTTTTGTAGTCATGACTGCAATCATGGGGCGTGAGTTTGGTTCTATGTACAAGGCTGAAGTGCGTGCAAGAACCACAGGACAAATTGCTCCTCTACCTAAATCAGGCACACTAGATACTACTGAATTAGAAGATCAGTTTTTAGCACCAAAAGAAGGTATTAAAATTCGTGCTTTTGATGCTATTGTTCCTATTTTTACTTTAATCATTTTAGCTATATTAGGATTTTATTTTAATGGACTTAGCACTTTAGAAGGCGAAGAACTTGCAAAAGCAAGTACCAATCCTTTGTCTTTTGAAACTTTTAGAGCTGCTTTTGGAAATGCTGATTCTTCTGTGGTGTTATTCCAAGCTGCTTTGTTTGCTGCTATTGTAGCGATTTTTATCGGGGTGCGTCGTAAAATTTTCAATCTTAAAGAAGCGGTAGAAACTTGGATATATGGCTGGAAAACCATGATTTTTACCATAGTATTGCTTTTATTTGCTTGGTCACTTTCAAGCATAGTAAAAGATCTAGGAACTTCTTTATTTATCACTAGTTTGCTTGCAGACAAATTGCCTGAGTTTATTTTGCCTGCTACTATTTTTGCTTTTGCTTCAGCCATTTCTTTTGCCATAGGAACAAGCTATGGAACTATGGGGATTTTAATGCCTTTAGCTGTGCCTTTAGCTCATGAAATCGCCAAAATCAATGGTATGGATGCAAACGCTATGCATCATTATATGGTTATTAATATAAGCTGCGTTTTAACAGGTGCGATTTTTGGAAACCATTGCTCACCAATTTCAGATAATGTAATCCTTTCATCTATGAGTGCAAAATGCGATCATATGGAGCATGTAAGAACACAAATTCCTTATGCTTTATTTATCTGTGGCATTTCTTTAATCGCTGGATATATTCCTGTATCTTTAGGACTTAGCGTTTGGTTTGTCTTGCCTTTAAATTTCATACTTATTGCACTTTTACTAAGACTCATCGGAAAGAAAGTTCCATGAGTCTTGAAAATTTTGGAAATTTTCTCACTTTAGATGAAAAACATTCTTTCATAAAAAAATATTTTAAAGAATTTTATACAAAGGATTTTAAACTTTTTGCTTCAAAAGATAAACATTATCGTACAAGAGCTGAACTTTCATTTTATCATGAAAATGATACGCTTTTTTATGCAATGTTTGATCCAAAAAGCAAAAAAAAGTACATTATAGAATATTTAGATTTTGCTGATGAAAAAATTTGTGCTTTTATGCCAAGACTTCTAGAATACTTGCGTCAAGATAATAAATTAAAAGAAAAACTTTTTGGTGTAGAATTTTTAACCACAAAGCAAGAACTTAGCATAACCTTACTCTATCATAAAAATATAGAAGATATAAAGTCAAATTTAGAAAATTTAAGCAATATTCTTCATATCAACCTCATAGCAAGAAGTAAAGGCAAAAAACTTATTTTTAAAACAGAAAATTTAAGACAAACTTTAAATATTCAAGATAGAAAAATATTTTATGAATTTAACAACGATTGTTTTATTCAGCCTAATACTGCTATAAATGAAAAAATGATTACTTGGGTGTGTGAAATTTTAAACACTCAAAAAAGAATGGATTTGCTTGAGCTTTACTGTGGATATGGAAATTTTACTTTAGCTTTAGCGCCATTCTTTTTTAAAATTTTAGCCACTGAAATTTCAAAAAGCAATATTAATTTTGCTTTAAAAAATTGCGAGCTTAACAATACAACAAATATCCACTTTGCAAGACTTTCAAGCGAAGAATTAAGTCTTGCTATCAAAAAAGAAAGAGAATTTTTTCGTTTAAAAGATATTCGATTAGATGATTTTAATTTCTCTCATGTTTTAGTTGATCCACCCCGTGCAGGACTTGATAAAAGCGTAATTGACTTAATAAAAAAATATGGAAATATTATTTATATTTCTTGCAATCCTATGACTTTAAAAGAAAATTTAAAAGAATTAAGCCTAACACATAGAGTGGAAGAGTTTGCTCTGTTTGATCAATTTGTCAATACTCCACATCTTGAATGTGGAGTATTTCTTAGCAAGGTATAAAAAAATAATTCATTAATTTAGCCAGTATTACTATCGCGATACAAAGCACAAATACAAAAGGGTGGATAAAAACACCGAGTGGATTTTTCTTCTTTAATATAAAATGACAAAATAAAGAAAAAACAACTAAAGATAAAATTCCAAAAGCCAAAATAATTTTTACAGCAAAAAGTAAATTTAAAGGTTTAAAATGAAAACCTGCCAAAGCACCTCCACTTAAAAAAAGCAAAAGAACAACAAAAGGCATTATTTTAACTCCAGTAGCACTAAAAAGACTTTTGTCAAAATTAGGATTTTTCTTTTTAACTACACCCAAAACAAATACATCAACAAACAAATAACCTATAAACAAAATAGCACAAAGAAGATGGATTGTTAAAGTATATGGATAAAATTCTTCCATTTTTCCCTCCTTATTAAACTTCGGAATTTGCTATATTATAACACTTTTTTCATTTTTTGAATTCACTTTAGTTAATTTTTTAATCATTTAAGATAAAATACCAAAACAAAGGTTAACAATGAACGAAAAAGAAACTATCTCTTATATTATAAATACAAGTAAAAATATTGTCATATTTGCTTTAAGTCCAGATAAGACAAAAGCTTCTTATAGGGTAGCAGAATTTTTACAAAGAAAAAATTATAAAATTTTTCCTATTTATCCTAAAGAAGAGTTTATTTTAAATGAAAAAGTTTATAGAAATTTAGATCAAATAGAAGAAAAAATCGATACACTTATACTTTTTAGAAAAGGTGAAGTGGCGCTAGAAATTCTTCCTAAGCTTGTTGAAAAAAATATTAAAAACCTATGGCTTCAACTTGATATTAGTAATGAAACAGCCAAAGAAGAATGTAAAAAATTAGATATAAATTTTATACAAAATCGTTGCATTATGCTAGAATATCCGCATTTTAAAACAAAGGAAAAATAGTGTTAGAGCTTAATAAAATTTACAAAGCAAAACAACAAATTTCAGGATTTGTAAACAAAACTCCTTTCATATACTCTTCTTTTTTAAGTGATATTTGTCAAAGTGAGATTTATCTTAAAAATGAAAATTTACAAATTACAGGTGCTTATAAAATTCGTGGAGCTTACAATAAAATAGCCAATCTTAGCACTGAACAAAAACAACATGGAGTCATTGCAGCAAGTGCGGGAAACCATGCTCAAGGCGTGGCCATTAGTGCAAAAAAATTTAGCATTAAAGCAGTTATCGTAATGCCAGAATCCACTCCACTCTTAAAAGTTTCTGCTACAAAAGCCTTAGGAGCAGAGGTGATACTCAGAGGAGATAATTTTGATGAAGCCTATGCTTTTGCAACCTCTTATGCTAAAGAAAATAATCTTAGCTTTATCCATCCTTTTGAAGATGAATTTGTAATGGCAGGACAAGGAACTTTAATGCTTGAAATGCTTGATGAAATAAGCGATCTTGATATGATTATTGCACCTGTTGGAGGCGGAGGACTTATAAGCGGTATCTCAAGTACAGCTAAACAAATCAATCCTAACATTAAAATCATCGGAGTTGGAGCCAAAGGAGCTCCTGCAATGTATGAAAGTTTTCATGCTAAAAAAATCAAAAATGCGAAAAGCGTACGCACTATAGCCGATGGTATTGCTGTGCGTGATGCAAATCCTATAAATTTTAACATTATCTTAGAATGTGTAGATGATTTTATCCAAGTTGATGATGAAGAAATAGCTAATGCGGTATTGTTTTTACTCGAAAAACATAAAATCATAGTCGAAGGTGCGGGAGCTGCGAGTGTAGCCGCCCTGCTTCATCAAAAAATAAATACACAAAATCATAAAAAAATTGGCGTAGTTTTAAGCGGAGGCAATATCGATGCACAAATGCTAAATATCATCATAGAAAAAGGTTTATTTAAATCTTACAGAAAAATGCAAATTTATGTTACTTTAGTAGATAAACCTGGGGCATTATTACACCTTACAGACAGCTTAAAAATAGCCAATGCAAATATAGTAAAAATCGACTATGATAGATTTTCTACCAAGCTTGATTATGGCGATGCGATGATTTCAATTACTCTAGAAACCAAAGGTAAAGAACATCAAGAAGAAATAAGAAAAATTTTAACCCAAAAGGCTTTTAATTTCTATGAAAGTTTTTAATAACATATACGGCTTAAATAAAGCCCATTTGGCGGTGCTAAAAAGTGATTGTATTGCTTTTTAGCCTCAATCTGTTCTTTGAGTTCTTTTTCACTCATTTTTCCTTCTAAAACTTTTAAAACGCTTGCTACGCTTAATCTAATTTGCCCTCTTAAAAAACCATTAGCTTTAAAATGAAAAATGCTAAAATCTTTATAAGCATAAGCTCTAGCAATAAAAATTTCTCTTAAAGTCGTTTTATTATCCCCTCCACTTTTGCAAAAAAACTTTAAATCCTTTTTTCCTACAAAAAAACCCAAAAGTTCATTAGCTTTACCTAGGTCAAATTTAGGATAAAAATGTACATAAGAAGCCATAAAAGGACTATAAGAAGCGTGAGAAAATATATAGCGGTATTCTCTACTTTTTACATCAAATCTTACTTCAAAATCATCTTTTACTTTTTCAATTTTTTTGATATGGATAAAAGGATGGGAAAATTTATTAAGTTGTTTTTGAAGATATTCTAAATTTGTAAAATAATCTCCACACTCCACACTAGCTACAGCATAGCTTGCATGTACTCCTTTATCTGTACGAGAAGCCATCAAAAGAGGTGAAAAAATACCCAAATGCGATAAGGCCCCACTTAAAGCATCTTGAACACCTTTTTTATGAGGCTGAGTAGCAGAACCTAAAAAAGCAGAGCCATCATAAGAAAATATAATTTTTATTTTCATCAATATCGACTCAAAATCATTTTCTTAAAACAATAAGCCGAAACAAATAAACTTAAAGAAAAAATTCCAAGACAAGCCAAAATTGGAGGTTGAGAAAAAGAACTTAAAAGTCCAAAATATATAGCAATCACTCCAAACATACCTAAATACACATAGCCTTTTTCATAACGATAAGTAACCAAACCAAAACAAAGCGCAAAAAGCGTACTAGCAAGTGGAAACAAGGCTATAGTTGTATAAATCACAAATTCTCTTGCTCTTTGTAGATTTTCGTTTAAATCATTCCAGTATTCATAAAATTTCTTTGTTTGAAGATTGTCTGTATTAAACTGAGTATTTACTACTAAAGTGTCAAATTCTCCACTAAAAATACTTTGACCTTGCTCAAAATTATACATTTTGCCTTGATTTAAGCTAAAAGCAAAGCTATCATCTTTTCTTTGCACATGCGCTTCTTTGGCTATGATAAGTTGTTCTTTATCATCTGCTTTATGTTTAGGGCGATACATAATTATGTTTTCATACTTATCACTATCTTGTTTTTCTATAAAAATCATCCAGTCTAAAAATTTTTGTCCAAATTCTCCTGTTTTGTAGTTAAATTTCACTTGAGTGCTTTTATAGTTTACAAAGTTATCCTGAAGTTCAAATACTATAGGTATCATTACCAAAGCTACAACAAGCATAAAAGCACTAATCAAGCTTGCAATTTTAAGGAAAAATTTTGCCAAAATCATTGGTGAAAATCCCAAAGTAAAAAGCACTATGCTTTCATTTTCCTTAGAAAGCCTAAACAAAGCCAAAGTTAAAGAAATAAAAAAAGATATAGGCAAGGTAAAAATTAAAATTCTAGGCAACATAAACCCATAAAGCTTTAAAAGATCCAAAAAACTAATCTCTATACTTGAAGTAAGTTTTGCAAGTTGAATAAAAAACACCATAGATACAATAGCAAAAAGTACGAAAAATATAGACAAATTCGTACTTAAAAATTGATTTAAAACATATCTTAAACTAAGCTTCATTAGAATAATCCTAAGTTTTTATAAAATAAAACTGCCACAAAAGCGATATTTAAAAAGGGTATCATAGCAAGTTCTTGCTCTTTTATTGCTTTAATTCTAAAAAAAATAAAAAAAGGCAAAGTCAAAATAGAAGCTATAAATAATACTAAAAATCCATACTCAAAACCTAAAATTCCACCTATACAAGACATAATAATAATATCAGCATCACCCAAATTTTCTAAAATTTCATCTTTTTTTTGGAAATTCATTAGAAAAAAAACCAAACTTTTTAATAAAAAAACAAATCCTCCAAAACTAAAAGCATTTAGTAAAAAACCTCCACTAAACTCTTTAAAAATCAAAAAATGTAAAATTTCACTTTCCCTAAAGGCGTAAAAAAAAGCAAATAAAAAAGCACTCCAAAGTAAAATTTGTGGTACGGCTTTGAGTTTAATATCAATCAAAGAAAGTAAGAAAAGATTAAATAAAAATAGAGATAAAAATAAAAAATCATAAAAATTTTGACTTAAAGAATAAACCAAAATAAGCAAAATTGCGCCTAAAATTTCATTGATTAACAAAGAAATAGACAAATGACATTTACAAGTTTGACATTTTGCCTTTAAAAAAATATAAGAAAAAATAGGAATAATTTCATAGTATTTTAATTTTGTATCACAAGAAAAACAAAAAGAGCGCGAGATAAAAAAGAGTTTTTTTTCAATTATCCTACTTGCCAAACTTGTGCAAAAAGAACCCAAACAAGCCCCTAGAATTATTATGAAAAATATCATTTTCCAAAAGTTCTTTCTCTATTTCTAAATTCTTTAATAATCCTTTTAAATTCTCTCTTGGTAAGAGATGGAAATAAAGTTTCACTAAAATAAATTTCAGCATATGAACACTGCCAAAGTAAGAAATTTGAAAGTCTTTTAGCGTTTCCAACGCGAAGCATCAAATCCACATCTAAAGGTAAATCTAAATTTTGCGTTAAATTTTCTTCATTTAGCTCAAGTTTTTTTTCAATCACACGCTTAGCAGCTCTTATAATCTCATCTCTTGCACCATAACTTATAGCCAAATTAACACAAAGTGCGTCACAATGCTTTGTTTTTTCTTCAACTAAGGTAATTTTTTCTCTTACTTTATCTTCCAAGCGCGATAAATCACCTATAGCTCTTAAACGCACATTATTTTTTTCAAATTTTTCTAAAGCTTCATCTAAACAACGATCTAAAAGTTCAAAGATAAAATCAATTTCATCTTTAGGACGCTTCCAATTTTCCGTACTAAAAGCAAAAAGGCTTAAATTTGAAATATTTTCTTCCATGCAAACTTCCATCAATTTTTGCATAGTTTTGACTCCTTGGGAATATCCAAGCTTTGCCAAAAAACCCTTAGCTCTAGCCCACCGCCTATTGCCATCCATAACAACAGCAAGGTGTTTTAATTCATTCATTTTTCATCCTTTAAAATCAAAAAGCCTTTTGAAAACAAACAAAGGTTCAATCTTGTTTTCTTGAGATACATTAAAATCTAAATGTTCGTTTAAAAATTTTTGCACCTTGGCAAAAGGTGTAAAAACACTAATGCCTTGCGAGTCTATTAAAATTTTTAAAGCTCCAAAAACGCTAAAATATAAGTAAATTTCTAAATATTTTGCTCTTTTACGCATTTGAAACAAGCAAGATTTATTTTCAAAGTTAAAAGGAATATGATAAATATTTTCAAAACTTGCAAAAAGCATTTCTTTTAATATCTGATAACGCTCTATATCTTTACAATCTAAAAGATTTTGTATAATGAATTTTTTATAAGAAATTTTATCCTCTAAAATAGCGATTATCAAAGCCAATCCCTCTTCAAAAGGTTTGAAATTAGGACGCTTTGAAAGATGTTTAAATTGTATAACTCCACCATTTTGCATATAAAGTTCAGCTAAATATTCAGCACCAATTTCAAGCTCTATCATGCTTTTGGTTTGAATCTTTTTGTGATTTAATAAAAGCGTATAATGTCCATAACCTGATTTAGCTAAAACTTTCATTTGTATAGGTAAAGTAGAATTAATCATACTCATAATTTTTCACACCATTTTACTAATTCAAATGCCAATTTTTCTTTGCTTTGCAAAGTGCTTTTATTTTCATTGTTTAAAGTGATAAAATAAAGTTCATTTTGATCACTTCCAAAATAATTTTTTTGATCAATGATATTAAGGCAAACCATATCAAGTTGTTTATCTTTTAGAGATTTTTTCGCATTTTCTAAGGCATTTTGAGAATCAAATTCCATCTTAAAACCTATCTTTTTGCCTTGAAATTTGCAAGTTTTAAGCAAATCTTCATTTAAAGATAGATGCAAATTTAAACCCTGTAAATGCTCATTTTTTTTAATTTTCCCTTTTACACTTTGAGGGATAAAATCACTCACTGCAGCCGTCATAATCAAAAAGTCATGACTTAAATTTTTATCCAAAAGCTCCTTTAGATCCTTAGAACTTTCAAATTTGCAAAGCTCATAAGGCGTATCAAATTCCACAGAGCTTAAAAGTTTTACCCTAGCTCCTAAAAAATAAAAAGCATCAGCTATGGCTTTTGCCATTTTTCCACTTGAAAAATTACTCACACAACGCACATCATCGATTCTTTCCCTTGTGCCGCCACCTGTGATAACTACGCTTTTATTGCACCAAAACTTTTCTTTTAAAAGCTCTCTTTTGGTGATATTAAAAATATCCTTAACTTCAGCTAAGGCTCCTACGCCTTCATCTTTACAAGCTAAAACTTTACAAATAGGCTCTATAATCAAAGCTTTATTTTCTTTAAGTATCTTTAAAGAATTTTGCGTGCTAAAATGATGAAACATATTTGTATTTGCCGCAGGAGCTATGATAAGAGGTTTATTTGCTGCAATTAAAGTTTGGATAAAAAGATTATCCGCTATACCAAAAGCAAGTTTATTGATAGAATTAACACTTGCAGGGGTAAACAAAACAAGGTCTACATCCTTGCTAAAAGCTATGTGATTGTTTGAATTTTGCCAACTTTCATTTTCCTCACATAAAACTTCATCAACCAAGGCTTCAAAACTCATTTTGCTAGCAAATTTTAACAAACCATTAGAAAGCAAAACTTTTACCCTAAAGCCTTCTTTTTTAAACAAAGAAATAAGCTCATAAGATTTATAAAAAGCTATACTACCGCTAATGGCTAAAAGTATGGTTTTCATTTTTGAAATTTCTTATAATAATAATCTTTTATCATTTTATGCCCTGCTCTATTGATAAACAAAGCACCCTTTTCTACATTGATACTTACTGTGCTTCCTGCTGCTATGATTACTTCATCTTCGATTTTTACAGGTGCGATAAATTGCGTATCAGAACCTACAAAAACATTTTTTCCTATGATGGTTTTATGCTTTTTTACCCCATCATAATTACAAGTGATAGTCCCACAGCCTATATTGGTTCCACTATCTATCTCACAATCTCCTAAATAGCTCAAATGCCCTGCTTTTACGGTATTTAACTTTGCATTTTTGCATTCTACAAAATTTCCTATATGAGTGTTTTTTAACTCACAATTTGGACGCAAATGTGCCAAAGGCCCTACATCGCTATTTTCTACGATGGAATTTTCTATCACGCTTGAACTTTTAATGATAGAGTTTATAATCTTACTTTTGCCCTCTATCCTTACATTTTCATATACTTCACATTCACCTACAAATTCAACATCTGCACCTATAAAAGTGCTTTGCGGTAAATGAAAAATCACACCCTGTTGCATCCAGTATTTTTTAATTTTTTTTTGCATGAAATTTTCAGCTATACTGAGTTCAAATTTATCATTAATCCCCATAAATTCATCTTCATCTACAAAAACTGCTTTAATCATCACATCTTTTTCTTTTGCTAGTTTTACAATGTCGGTTAAATAATACTCTTTTGCCGCATTATTGTTATCAATCAAAGGTAAAAGCTCTTTTAAAAGCCTCGAGTCAATCACATAAACCCCAGCATTGCAAGTATTTATCTCTTTTTCTTGCGTATTTGCATCTTTAAATTCAACAATTTTTTCAACGCTATCGTTTTTTATCACCACCCTACCATAACTTTTAGGATCTCTTGCTTTAAAAACTGCTAGATTTAATTTTGCATTATTACCCAACAAAGCTTCCAAACTTGTTTGCTCAACCAAAGGCATATCACCACAAAGAATCAACACTCTTTCATTTTTAGGCTCAAACCCACTTAAAGCTCCCGCAGTTCCTGGATAATTTTGCAAATCTTGCTCTAAAATTTGTGTTTTTGGAAAATATTCTAAAATTTCTTTTTCAACGCGTTCTTTTTGATGCGATAAAACTACACTTACATCATCACTTAAAGCAAAAGCCTTTTTTAAAATGTGTAAAATCATACTTTTTTGACAAAGCTCTTGCAAAACCTTTGGCTTTTGTGATTTTATTCTAGTGCCTAATCCTGCCGCTAAAATCAAAATAGAAGTTTTCATTTTTTACCTTTGTTATTAAGAAGTCTAAAAGACTATTTTAGCAGTTTAAAGTTAAAATCCTAATACCCTTAAACTAGTTTTTAGTCATCAAAAGATAAAATTTAAATTTCTTTAGTAAAAAACAAAAAAAGGTTTTTAAATTTTGAAAAAAATATTATTATTTTTACTTTTAAGCATGAGCTTATTTGCTGCTGAAGCAACTATCCCTACAGTAAATTTAAGCTTAAGTGCACCCAATACACCTAATCAGCTTGTTACTACTTTAAATATAGTGATTGTTTTAACCATACTTGCGCTCGCTCCAAGTATAGTTTTTGTTATGACTTCTTTCTTGCGTCTTATTGTAGTATTTTCATTTTTGCGACAAGCTATGGGGACGCAAAGTATGCCACCTAATACCATTTTAGTAACCTTGGCTTTAATTTTAACTTTTTTTATCATGGAACCTGTAGCTACAAAATCCTATAATGAAGGTATAAAACCTTATTTAGCAGAAAAAATAGGCTATGAAGAGGCTTTTATAAAAGGAGCAAAGCCTTTTAAAGATTTTATGCTTAAAAATACTCGCGAAAAAGATTTAGCCCTTTTTTATCGCATACGCAATCTACCCAATCCCAAAACCATAGATGATGTTCCCCTTACGGTTTTAGTTCCTGCTTTTATGATTTCAGAGCTTAAAACCGCTTTTGAAATAGGGTTTTTAATCTACCTACCCTTTTTAGTCATAGATATGGTTGTAAGCTCAGTTTTAATGGCTATGGGTATGATGATGCTACCTCCTACTATGATCTCTTTACCTTTTAAACTCTTAATTTTTGTATTAGTGGATGGATGGAATTTGCTAGTGCAAAGGCTTGTGGAAAGCTTTGTAACCTAAGATTTATAAAATCTTAAAAACAAAATTCCAAGAAAAAGATACAAAAGCAAAAATAATTCTAAAGCTAAAAGTATATACAAAAACAAGCCTTTAACGCAAAAAAGAGCTATAAAAACAACAAAAAGAATTACTAAGGCTGTTCGCCCTAGAAAGACTTTTTCTAGGGTCTTGATAGAATAAAAAGTAAAATCTAAAATAAGAGTAAAAATAAATTCTAGCATTGTAAAATACACCCAAAAACTAAGCTTAGTGGCATCTTGCAGCCATCATGTCAATTTTTGAATTGTAAGTACTTCCGCCCGGTGCAGGTGCATTCGCAACCCCAGCACCTACTACCCCCAATCTTATTCCATAATTTAAAATTAAAGGTATAGCTCTATCTTCTTGATAAGCATATTTGCAATACTCCCTAGCTGCGTTTAGTACAGTGCAAGATAAAAACAAAAATAACAAAAAAATGCAACTTTTTTCATTATCTTAAATCCTTTTATTTAAAATTTAGATAATGATATTGTATATCAAAATTCATAAAATTAATATTAATTATCAATATTTTATTAAAAGCCTACAAGAAAAAAGTGATATTATTTTGCTTAAAAACTTCTTTAATGTCTTTTAAATACTTATTGCCCAAAAAATCTAAAAAGCCATTTTTCCTACTCTCATCAATGAAATTATCAAGCTTGTCCTTTAAAGCTTCATCACCTTTTCTTACAGCTATACCCCAAAACTCAGGATTTTCTTGAAAAGGCGCTAAAATGGCTCTGGTTGTATCTTGATGCTTTTGCCAAGTCCGATAAATCGTAAGTTGATCATAAAAAAATCCATCAGCCTTGCCTTGAATCACTTCCAAAATAGCAGCATTTTCTTTATCAAATAAATTAATAGTTGCATTTTTTAAATTTTTAACCGCATATAAATGCCCTGTAGAACCACGCTTTAAAGCCAAAACTTTGCCCTTTTTATCTAAATCTTTGATATTTGTAATATCAGAGTTCAAAGGAGTTAAAATAGCCAAATTTGCCTTAGCATAAGGAATGCTAAAATCCACCACTTTCTTTCTCTTATCGGTAATTGTCATAGAGGACATAATAAGATCTATCTTGGCTGTTTTTAAAGCAGGTATTAAACCATCCCAAGCGATATTTTTTACTACAAGTTTATAGCCGTTTTTCTTTGCAAAAGCTTCTAAAAAATCCACGCTAATTCCACTTGCTTTGCCTGTTTTATCGCTCATTTCAAAAGGCGGATATCCAAGCTCCATTCCTACAACCAAATCTTTTGCACTCAAATTTAAAGCAAAAAAAGAGATAAAAATCAAAATAATTTTTTTCATAATTTCCTTTCAATTTTTTTTGTAAAAAAATTATACTAGTTTTATCTTATTTTGTTATTAGCAATTTATTTCAAACTTAAAAAATTAATACTTCCTAAACCCTAGTTTGTCCCAAAAGATTATTTAATCTATCCATTATAGAATCAGCGTAGGAATCAATAGTGCTAGGTTTTGCTTTCCAACCATTAGCAAGAGCTTGTTTAATCTCAGCGTCTAAAGCCCAATTACCCATAGCAGATTCTTTAGAAATGTTATTTTCATACATATATAAATCACCTTCTATGCCACGCTCTGCCCAGTATCTAAAAAAGCTTTTAAAGTCACTTTTACCTGTCATAATACTATCAATGTTAATTGCAGGACCACTAAAACTCTCTTTAGCCATAGCCCTCTTGTAAGCTTCTAATTTTGGATTAAGTGTGGTTTTTAGACTCTCAACAGGTTGTCCACCTTGAGCTTTTAAAAAACTCATAAACAAAGTTTCTTTAGAATAGCTTCCATCTTCATTTTGTGGATAAACTGACATATCAGGATTAAATTGCCAATCTTCACCTCTAGAAACATTTTTGATTTCTTCTAAGGATAAACCTAAAGTCTCAGATGATAATCCTTTGATCATACATCCTGAATCAAGTCAAATTTCATCAGCTTCTTTTGCTTGTTCAGGGGTTTTATAAACATTTGAAATTAAAGAATTTGAAAAATCTTTTAAACCTGTAATATTCATTCTATTGCTTGGCTCATTAAAGTCCATCCATTGCGTTCCACTTACACCATAACCACTAGGCATAGAATTTATATCTGCTTCACTAAAACTTGTTTTATCATTTGGAAAGCTTTGACCTAGAGCATTAGAAAAAAGATTATAATATTGTTTTATAGTATTTGCTATATCTATATTAGAATAATAACTGCTTACGCCTAAGTATTCTTTTGTACTTGAAACAACAGGATCATTTTCGGCAGCTTTTTTAATCTCATCCAAAGTAGATTTATGTATCTTAAAATCTTCAGGAAGTCCCGCAGCTTTATTAAAATCACTTCCCATATAACCATCTTTATCTACACTATAACCATAGGCTGTATTAGTGTTTAAATCAGCTTGTTTGTATTTTAGAGTATAAATAGAGTTTTTAAATTCACTAGATATATCATAATTAGGAGAACTTGTCTTACTACTTATACTAAAATTAGTATTATTGCTAGTATTTGTTGTATTAGTAGAATTTAATGCTTCACTTCTTGCTAGAGTTTGTGAATTTGCATTTTGAATTTCATTTAACTTACTAGCATTTTGTTTTAAAAAAGCATTAGCAAAACTTATTTTAGAATTTTCTTTACTTTCTTTATTAGCTTTTGCTTGTGAAAGTATAGAATTATAGTTTGAATTATCATTGATACTAAAGATACTCATATTAATTCCTTGATTTAGATTTTTCTGCCTTCAACCTAAATATATTAAAATAATATAAGCAAAATTTGTTCCGTTTTGGGGTGGAGTTATTTTTCTAAATAAATTTTTAAAGCCCTTTCATAGTCTTCTTTAGTATCAATCCCCATGCTTGTTGTTGAAATTTCAAGCATTTTGATTTTTTTACCATTTTCTATAGCTCTTAACTGCTCTAATTTTTCCGCTCTTTCAAGTGCAGAACTTGATAAAGAACAAAACTCCCTTAAAGCTTTGACACTATAAGCGTAAATGCCTAAATGCCCTTTAAAACTTTCCTCGTAATTTTCTCTTTCATAAGGGATTTTAGCTCTTGAAAAATACAAGGCATACCCTTCTTTATCGCAAAGCACTTTAACCAGATTAGGATCCATAGCTTCTTCTTGAGTGATTTTTTTATAACAACTCGCCATAAAAGCTTTTTTATCCAAGCAAAAACTTGCAAATTCTTTAAATTTTAATAAATTTTCACATTCTATAAAAGGCTCATCAGCTTGGACATTGATAATAATCTCATCATCTTTTAAAGCTAGTTTCTTACAAGCTTCATTAATCCTATCCGTACCGCTTTCATGATCTTTGCTTGTTAAAACCGCATTTAGACCATATTCTTTAGCGATACTTAAAACCTTTTCATCGTCTAAAGCTATACAAACTTCATCCACGCTACTTACTCTTCTTGCAGTAGCCACAAACATAGGCACTCCACCTATATCACATAAAATTTTCTCATGAAAACGACTTGATTTTAATCTTGCAGGAATAATAATCATTTTTGCATCCAATCTAAAATTTCTTTTTTTATATTCCTGGCTTCAAATACCTTTTCATCGCTATTTTTCAAATCAAATAAAGCCAAAATTTCATCTTTAACTTGGACATTAAACTCTTTAGCTATAAATTTTAAATCTTCTTTTTCATTCTTAGAATCCCTATCATATAAAGCTTTTATCATACTTGGAGTAAATTTTGTCCATTCTGCTGTAGAAGTGATAATGCTAGGTTTTAAAGGATCAAGCATTTTAAAACAAGTTGCGGTATGCGGATCGATTAAAATCTTGCTTTGTTTGATAAATTGCATACATTCTTCATCGGTGCAAAAATCCGCCTCAAAATCTTCTTGCAAACTTTGTAATTCTTCTTTTTCAAGTTTAAAATATCTTTCATTTTTTAACAAATTCATCAGTTCTTTAGTTCTTTTATCTTTAAATTTCGCAAACAAAAGTCTTTCGATATTAGATGAAATAAGTATATCCATAGCTGGAGAAATAGTCTTCTTAAGACTTTTTTCACGCAAATCATAAACGCCTTGATTAAAAAATTCACTCAAAATATTATTTGCGTTTGAAGCGATTTTGATTTTTGAAATTTTAGCTCCCATTTTTTTAGCATAAAAAGCTCCTAAAGCATTGCCAAAATTTCCACTTGGAACGATGATTTGTACTTCTTCTAAAAACTCATTAAAAAGTTTTAAACTCGCATAATAATGATAAATAATCTGAAATAAAATACGCCCAAAATTTACAGAATTAGCTGCGCAAAGCTCATAATTTAAAGCTTTAATTTCATTTTGAAAATCTTTTGAAAAAAGCAATTCTTTTAAAGTGCGTTGCGCTGCGTCAAAATCCTCATCTATGGCAAAAACTTTCAAGTTATCCTTATCTAAAGCTCGCATTTGCAACTCTTGAACTCCACTTGTGCCACCTTTTGGATACATACAAGCTACTTTAACATTTTTTGCATTTTCAAAACTTTTTAGGGTTGCAGGCCCTGTATCGCCGCTTGTAGCACAGATAATTAAAATATTTTTATCCTTTGAAAATTCGCTTAAAAGCACGCCAAAAGGCTGTAAAGCCATATCTTTAAAAGCTCTTGTAGGCCCATGCCAAAGCTCGTTAATATAGGTTTTTTCAGAGATTTTTTGCAAAGAAATAGGTGTATTTTTATCATCAAAGCTTTCGTAACTTTTCAAAGCCTTTTTAAAAAGCTCTTCTTCGCCAAAACCAAAACTTTCTATAAGCTTTAAAGCAAAATCTTTATAAGACAAATTGGCATATTTTTCTCCTTCAAAAATAGGCAAATTTAAAGGTGAGTAAAGCCCTCCTTCTGGAGCGTTTGGGTTAATCAAAGCTTCCTTAAAACTTGATACATTATTTACATTTCTACTCTCGACCAATTTCACTGTTCAAACTCCTTGATATAAGTTTTTATTTTTTCTCTTAATGAATCTTTTAATTCTATATTTAATTCTATAATTTGACATTTAAAACCAAAATCTTTAACTTTAACAAAATCCTTAAAAGTAAGCATTAGTGTATCGCAATTATGTTTTTTTAGCAAATTTTCTAATTCTTCTTTTTTAAACTCATAATGATCTTTAAAAAAATAACAAGCCCTTGCCTTGATAAAATGCTCATACAATCTAAAAGGTTTAGCAATAGCAGTTACCAAAACAGCCTTTGGATTTTCTTTTACAAAAGAATAACGCACAAAATCCCTGCCTTCTAATGCAATAAAATCAGCCCTTTTTTCATAAAATTTCGGCAAACGATAAGCTCCACTTGGTAAGGTAAAATTAAAATAAGGTTTGATTTTACTTTCAAGTAAAATATCAAATTTTTTAATATGAAATTTAGAAAAAGCATCATCAAGCACAACGATTTTAGCTCCCAATTCAAAAGCTTTTTCAATACCTTTTACTCTATCTTCGCTCACAATCACACCTTTGATATTTTCTTCAAAAGCATACTCCATAGCTTCATCGCCACTTTGTGTTAAGGTGCATAAAATTTCATTTTGATTTTTAACAACAAACAAACCTTTAGACTTTCTTTTATAGCCCCTAAGTACTATAAAAACACCATCAAATTCCCTTGCTATAGCTTTACAAAGCGGGGTTTTTCCATTACCTCCAAAACTTAAATTACCAACGCTAATAACAGGCTTTTTAAAAACTATTTTTTTACGAAAAAAAGTATTTAAAATCGCAAAAAAAGCATAAAGCACACTTAAAGGTAAAAGTATAAAAGCAAGGCATTTTTGCCAAAAATTGGGCTTAAAAAAATAATTATCAAGCCAAAGTTCATAATTTTTTTCTTCATTCATTGTTTAAATTTCCAAAATTTCAGGCATTTTTCCCTTAAAAGCATTTTTTTGCATGCGATTTTTTAACATAGCAATCAAAGAAGGATCAAGCGTTCTTAAAAGTTTTTCATCATTAGTTTCTAAAGCTTTTAAACCTTCATCGATTTTTGTATAAGAAAAACCTAAATCCGCCTCATCACTTTGATTTTCCCAAAGATCCGCACTTGGAGCTTTTTTGATGAAATTTTCATGCAAGTTAAGGTATTTTGCTAAGGCATAAATTTCACTTTTATAAAGCGATCCTATAGGATTAAAAGCACAAGCTAAATCCCCATAAATCGTACCATAACCTAAAAGCAATTCGCTTTTATTAGAAGTGCCTATGACTAAAGAATTTTTCAAAGCAGAATAATCATAAAGCAAACTCATTCTAATACGCGCTGCAAAATTTCCCAAAGATACTAGAGTGGTATTTTCACTTTGCTTTATAAAAGCATCTAAAATGCTTTGAATTTCTATGATTTTATATTCAAGATTTAAATCCGCACAAAGCCTTAAAGCATCTTCAAGATTGGCTTTGTTTGAAATTTGAGTTGGCATTAAAAGAGCAAAAACATTCTCTTTTAAAGCTCTTTTACAAAGCGTTGCTACTAAAGCAGAATCAATCCCGCCACTAAGCCCCAAAACCACACCTTGACTTTGAGAATTTTTCACTTTTTCTTGTATAAAATCACACATTTTTTCCGTAATCTTTTGCCAATCCATAAAGCTTGCCTTTTAAAAATTTAATGTATAATTATATTTATTTAAGGCAAATTTTTTATTAAAGAGGCAAAAAATGCAAATTATCAAACAAGCTTGTGGAGTTTATGAAACTAATTGCTATATTTTATTTACCCCAAAGGGTGAATTTATCATTGATCCAGGAACTGATGCACTTTTATTTATCAAAAAACATGTAAAAAATCCTTTGGCGATTTTAAATACTCACGGGCATTATGATCATATTTGGGATAATGCCAAGGTTAAAAAAGAATACAACATCCCTATTTATATTCATAAAAATGATGCTTTTATGCTACATGATGATTTTAATCAAGGCTATGATTCTAGCGATGCGGATTTTTTAGTAGATAATGAAGATATTTTAAATATTTGCGGAGTTGATTTTAAATTTCACTTTTTACCAGGACACACACCAGGTTGCACTATGATAGAAATTGTAGGTAAAAATATCATGTTTAGTGGAGATTTTTTATTTTATAGAAGCATAGGAAGATGGGATTTTCCTTATTCAGATGCAAATTTAATGAAACAAAGCTTAGAAAAAGTTATGACTTACAAAGAAGATTTTAAACTTTTACCAGGACATGGACAAGAGACTACTTTAAAAGAAGAGCAAGTCCATCTACCCTCTTGGCTTAGATACTTTTAAGGTATATTAAAATGGAATTAGATCAAATTTTATTATATGCTTTTATTTTTTTAAATCTTTTTGCCCTTTTTGGTTTATTTTTAGGAAATAAAAAGAAAAATCAATTTAACGATAAAAAATTTTATAAAATCTGCCCATGTAAAAAAATGGCAGAAAATGGATCTTTAAGTACGATTTGTATTTATTCAGCTGTGGGAGGATTTTTTTACAGCGTATTATCTATAGGTTTTGTAGGTTTTGGTAATTGGACTTTAAATTTTATTTTTTTACTTGCATTATTAAGTGTTTTTTTAGGGTGGAAATTAAAACTTGATTGAAAAATATTTTTAAGAAAAATCCATTGATTTTTCTTAATTTTTATTTAAAAGTTGTACCACCATCAACGATGAAAGTATGTCCTGTAACCCAACTTGCCTTACTTGAACAAAGAAAAAGACATGCTCCAGCCAAATCTTCAGGCTGCCCCATGCGATTTAAAGGGCTTAAATTTATAGTAGCCTGTTTTACTTCTTCATAATTTGTAAAAGCTCTTAAAGCATCAGTTTCAATAGGCCCACCACTTACGACATTTACACGGATATTTTTTTCTCCAAGTTCAGTAGCCGCATATCTTACCATAGCTTCTACAGCGGCTTTTGCTGTACCGTGACCTGAATAATTTTCTATATACACTAAATTTCCTGTAGATGAGATAGAAATAATGCTTCCACCCCCTACTTTTTCCATCCTTTTAGCTGCTTCTTGTGCGCCCACAACAAAAGCATTTACTGTGGCTGTAAAAATGTTATTAATTCCCTTTGGTTTTAACTTCATAAATTTGGTATAGCCACCTACAACCGCACGTCCTGAAATGATAGCATTTGAGATAAAATAATCCACTCTATCAAAATCCACATCAATTTTTTCAAAAAGTTCTTTATAGGTTTCAGGTTCTAAGATATTAAATTCATAAGCTCTAGCTTTGATTTTATAATTTTTCTCCAAATCTTGAACCATTTCATCAGCAATTTGCGCATTAGAATTATAAGTAAAAGCTATATTTGCACCCACTTTAGCAAATTCATAAACTATAGCTTTGCCTATCCCGCGAGTTCCACCGCTAATCACTAAAGTTTTTCCTTGAAATTCTGTATTCATTAAAATCCTTTGATCTTATATTTTTTCATCACTTCTTCAATTTTAGCAAAATTTTCCTTACTTGGAGAACAAAGAGGAAGTCTAAATTCCAAACTTTCTATCAATCCAGCTAAATACATAGCCGTTTTAATAGGAATAGGATTACTTTCGCAAAATAAAATTTTATTGATATTATAAAGCTCATCATTGATTTTTTTAGCTTCTTTATAATTTTCATCTAAAGCAAAATGAGTTAAAGCGCTAATCATATCGGGTAATAAATTTGAAGTTACTGAAATCACTCCCTTTCCACCATTTGAAAGTATAGGATAATTGATCGCATCTTCCCCTGAAATAAGCATCATTCTAGGTTCGTGTGCAAGCAAATCCACACACTTATCGATATTTCCACTCGCTTCTTTTACTCCATAAATATTTTCACAATCTCTAAAAAGCTTGATAATAGTATCCGTTGAAATTTCACAACCTGTTCTTCCTGGAACATTATATAAAAGCACAGGAATATCTACACTTTGCGCAATAGCCTTATAATGCTCGTAAAGTCCTTGTTGCGTAGGTTTATTATAATACGGTGCCACACTTAAAATCCCATCAGCACCATGCTCTTTAGCAAATTTAGCCAAACCCACTGCCTCATGAGTTGCATTACTTCCCGCACCTGCTAAAACCTTAACTTTAGTTCCTTTACAAGTCTCAACGGCTATTTCTATGCAAGTTCTATGTTCTTCATGGGTTAAAGTTGCACTTTCTCCTGTTGTTCCTACTGGAACTACTGCATCGATGCCATTTTCTATTTGTCTTTTAATCAATCTTGCATAACTTTGCTCATCAACTTTTCCATTTTTAAATGGTGTAATAAGAGCCGTCATCGCCCCAATGATAATATTTTTATCCATTTGAATCCTTTCTTAGAATTACCGTAGTTGAATTTTCTTGAATAAAATATTTTTTAGCACAAGAAATCAAATCTTTTAATTCCAAATTTTGTATATCTTTCTCATAATTTAACAAAGGATTGATATCTCCTCTTGCTAGATATGAACCATAAATATTTGCCACTGCACTAGCATTGTTAAGTGAGAAAATAAAATCACTTTTGACATTATTTTTCACTCTTTGCAAATCTTTTTGAGAAATTTTACCCATTTTAAGTTTATCAATGATTTTTAAAAGCTCTTTTTCTACTTTTTCTGCATTAACATTGGGGTTACAATTACAAATAAAAATAAATAAATTTTCATCTATACAATCATTAACATAAGCATAATAATCATTGATTAAATTTAATTTATCAATCAAAATTTCACTCATTAAAGAACTTTTCCCACTTCCTAAAAGCTCGGATAAAGCATTTAAAGCAGGTATATCTTTGTGCTTGAAATTTGGAATTTTATAAGCAAGGGCTAATAGTTCAGTATCTGAGTTTTTATGTAAATATATTCTTTTTACTCCATCTTGCTTAGGCTCTTTTGTGTGAATTTTAGGTATAGTCTTAGTATTTTTAATCTTTTCAAAATGTTTTTTTGAAAGCTCAAAAACTTCCTTACTTTCTATATCGCCACTTACAAGTAAAATCGCATTTTTAGGTTGATAATAAATACTGTGAAATTCTTTAATATCTTCAATACTCCAATTTTCTATATCCTTAAAAAAACCTATAGGAGTCCAATGATAAGGATGATACATAAATGCATGATTAAAAAGCCTAAAATAAAGATATCCTAAAGGGTTATTATCTGTTCTCCATCTACGCTCTTCTAAAACCACTGCTCTTTCAGGCTGAAATTCTTCATCTTTTAAATTTAAATTCGCCATAAGTTCTGCAAAAAGCTCTAAAGCTTTATCTAAATTTTTCTTCGCACATTTAATATAATAATGAGTATAGTCAAAACCTGTGCTTGCATTATCCACACCACCAAAACCCTTAACAATCTCATCAAATTCGCCAGCTTTTAAATTTTTAGTACTTTTAAAATTTAAATGTTCTAACATATGAGCTATGCCACTTTTTCCCATGATCTCATTTCTTGAACCCACTTTATAAAAAATATCAACGCTAATCACATCGCTATTTTTATTTACAGGCAAAGCATAAACTTCAAGCTTGTTTTTTAATTGAATTTTTTCATAAGCAATCATTTTAAATTTACCCCAACAGCTTCGCTAATGTGTAAAAAACCATCTTTTCTTAAAAGCTCTATAAGATTTTGATTGATATTTTTTACCAAAGAAGGACCTTTAAAAATCAAAGCTGTATAAACTTGCACCAAATTAGCCCCATTTTTAATACGCTCATAAGCAATATCAGCACTATCAATCCCTCCACTTGCAATAAGCAAGGTTTTGCCAAAAAGAATTTTAGTTACTTCTTTGAAAAAAATACCACTTTTTTCCGTAATCAGTCTTCCACTAATACCACCAAAAGTACGATTATTATCTAATAAACTATAATCAACACTAGTATTGGCTAATATAAACCCATCTGCACCTTTTTTAATGGCATTTTCACATAAATTTAAAGCATCATCTATTTTCATATCAGGAGCAATTTTTATCAAAATAGGCTTAGAAGTGATTTTTTTGGCTTCTTCAAGCAAGGTATTTAAAAAATCATCATTTTGCAACTCTCTTAAATTTTTAGTATTAGGAGATGAGATATTAACGATAAAATAATCACACAAATCCTTAAAATCTCTAAACAAAGTAAAATAATCCTCCAAGGCTTTATCATTTGGAGTGATTTTATTTTTCCCTATATTTACCCCTAAAGGCAAAACAAAAGGATAGGTTTTTGCAAGTCTTAAAGCAATCTTTTCAGCACCTTCGTTGTTAAAACCCATAGCATTTTGTATACTTTCTTGTTTTACAAGTCTAAATAGACGTGGCTTTTCATTGCCTTCTTGAGGTTTTGGAGTAAAAGTTCCCACTTCTAAAAAGCCAAATCCTAAAGCACTCAAAGGTCTTATCATAGTGGCATTTTTATCAAAGCCTCCTGCTAAACCTACAGGATTATTAAAATCAAGTCCAAGTAAATTTTGCCTTAAACTCTCATCATCAACTATATATTTGTGTGCTAAAAAACTTAAAGCTCCTGGAAAACTGGCACTTAAAGCCCTTAAGCTATATTCAACCAAAGCATGTGCATGCTCAGGGTTTAACTTAAAAAGTAAAAGTTTTATCATTTCATAAGCCATTTTTTAATCCTTTTTGAAATTCTAACTAAAATTAACTAAAGCTGGGCTTTGTTTTTTCTTTGCTTTTAAATTTTTGATACAAAGAACAAGTTTGCAAAAGCTCTTCATCTTTACCTATTGCCAATACCTTACCCTTATCCAATACTACTATTTTATCCGCATTTTCTATAGTGCTTAAACGATGTGCAACCACTAAAATCAATCTATCTTGTTTTAAATTTTCTATAGTTTTAACTATTGCTTTTTCACTTTCATTATCCAAAGCTGAAGTTGCTTCATCAAAAATAAGCACATCAGGATTTTTATATAAAGCTCTAGCGATTGCTATTCTTTGTTTTTGCCCTCCACTTAAGTTCTTACCATGTTCTTTCACTTCAGCCCAAATCCCGCCCATTTCTTTAACAAATTCATAAGCATTGGCCAATTTTAAAGCTTGGATGACTTTTTCTTCTTCTAACTCTTCGCTATAAGCAATATTTGCAGCAAAACTATCATTAAAAAGATAAATATTTTGCGTTACAAGTCCTATTTTAGCATGTAAGCTTTCTATGGTAAAAGTGCTAATATCTTCTTGATTGAGTAAAATTTTACCTTTTTGCTTTTCATAAAAATACATCAAAAGATTAATAATAGAAGATTTACCACCCCCACTTGTCCCTACAAGAGCAAGCATTTGCCCTTTAACAAAATCAAAATTTACGCCTTTTAAAACACTTTTATGCGGGTTTTCATAAGCAAATTCAACATTTTCAAAGCTAATTTTTTCAATGTTTTTTAATTCTTTGCTTCCACCTTTAATTTGAGGTTCTAAATCCAATAAATAAAAAGTTCTTTCACTTGCCGCAACAGCACCTTGAAGTTTTCCATATAAAGACGAAAGACGCTTTAAAGGAGTATATATCGCAAAAAGTGCCGAAACAAAACTGATAAAACTTCCCACACTCATAGAACCATTGATAACCTCTCTACCCCCTACAATAATCACCACAGCAACCCCAACAGAACCCATCATATCCATTAAAGGACTTGTAAGTGCATCAATACGTGCGGATTTTAGGTTTAATTTACATAAAGTATCATTATGCTTAGCAAATTTATCACTTTCTTTTTTTTCATTATCATTAGCTTTGATCAATTCAATATTTGAAAAAATTTCACCCAAATAAGAAAGTAAATCCGAATTTGTTTCTTGTATATTTCTTGCATATTTTTTAAGTTTTTTAGCAAACCATACCAAAGGAAAAATAGCTAAAGGCAAAATCACTAAAGCAAAAAAAGCCAAAGTAGGACTTTGATACAAGACTACCGCAAGCAGTCCTATAGCAGTTAAAAGCTCTCTAAAAAAATCAGGAATAATGTTTGATACTATGCTTTGAAGTGCATTAATATCATTAGTACAACGACTTACAAGCTCTCCGCTTCTATAGCGTTTAAAAAAATCCATATCCAAGCGTAAAACATTTTTTAAAACCCTAGCACGCAATACTCTTAACATATCTGTTCCTATAAAGGAAACATAAAAACTTTGTAAATAAGTTCCAAGATTTTTAAAAAAATACATCAATACTAGCAAAAAAGGTACTGTATAAAGTAAAGCTTCATTTTTTTCAACGAAAATATAATTTAAAATAGGCTCTAAAGCATAAAAACTTCCAGCAGTTCCTCCGCTTGCTAAAATCATACCAAAAATAGCTATAGCAAATTGTTTCCAATATCTTTTATAAAAGGGCTTAAAGCGTATTAAAACCTCTTTTAAATTCATCTCATTATGCATTTATTTTCTCCCAAATTGTTCCATTTGGAGTATCTAAAAGAGTGATTTTTTTACTATTTAATTGCTCTCTTATTGCATCAGCTGTGTTAAAATCTTTGTTTTTCTTAGCCTCAGTTCTTTCTAAAATTAACTTTTCAATCTCTTCTCGTTCTTCTTTGCTTACACCCCATTGAAAATATAAAGTTGCATCCATAAAACCAAAGCCAAAAATTTTAGCTAGCTCACTTAAAGCTTCTTTGATATTTTGTTTTAAAATTTTATTTTTGCTTTCTTTATCCAACTCTAAATTTGCACTACTGATAAAATCATCCAAAAGAGCTAAGGCTTTAGAAACATTTAAATCATCATTTAAAATCTCTAAAATTTGCTTAGCAATTTCGCTTTTTATTTCAATATCATTTAAAACATCAAAATCAGAAATTTCACCTAAATCCAATCTTTTTTTAAGGCGATAAAATTTATCTAAACGTTTTTTAGCATTTTCTAAATCCGATAAAGAATAATTAAAATGAGATCTATAATGAGAACTCAAAAGATAAAATCTTAAAGCCTCGCCCATAAATTCTTTTAAAGCATCTTTTATAAAAAAACTATTATTTAAACTTTTACTCATTTTTTCGCCATCGATTTTTACAAAACCATTGTGAAGCCAAATATTTGCTAATTTTCTCTTACATCCACAACGACATTGCGCAGCTTCATTTTCATGATGAGGAAAAAGCAAATCTATCCCTCCAGCATGTATATCAAGGGTATTTTCAAAAATAGAATCAATCATAGCAACACATTCAGTATGCCAACCTGGACGCCCTTTGCCAAATTCACTTTCGTAAAAATTTTCATCAAATTTCCAAAGCACAAAATCGCTTTCATTTCTTTTTTGCACTTCATTACTTAGACGAGAGATATTTTCTTCTAAATTGCGATTTGATAGGCTTAAATATTTTTCATCTTTACTTGTATCAAAATAAATTCCATCTTCTAGAGTATAAACAAACCCATCCTTAGCAAGCTTTTTAATCAAATCAAGCATAGCTGTTATATAATGCGTTGCACGAGGTTTAAAATCAGGATCTAATACATTTAAAACCCTCATATCCTCTTCATAACTTTTGATATAAAATTCCGTAATTTCCTCTAAAGTTTGACCACTTTGAGCCATTTTTTTCAAAATCTTATCATCAATATCTGTATAATTTCTAGCAAATTTTACCCTATTGCCTTGAGCAAGTAAAACCCTACGCAAAAGATCAAAACAAACACTACTTCTTGCATGTCCTAAATGTGCATCATCATAAACCGTAGGTCCGCATAAATAAATACTAATATCTTTTTTATCAAGTTTTATTTTCTCTTTTGTTACACTATCTAATAATCTCATTAAAAAACTCCTTTAAAACTTGTAAAAATTCCTATAAAAAAACTTAAAATATAAGGTTTAATCAAAATAAGTAAGATCGTAAAAACAATCAAAGCAACTATAACCAATAAGCAAATTTTAATAGATATTAAAGCAAAAAATTTCTTAAAACCAAATTCTTTGATATTAGCTCCAAGCAAATAAAAAGCACTAATAGAGCTTGAAAGTGCTACTGCAATAACCTTTAAACTTTCATCTTTAATCAAAAATATAAAAGCCATAGAACATAAAGCACTGATAATTAAAGATTTTACCGCGATCCAAGCTGCTGTTTTTTGTTTAAATTTTGCATAAAGCCACAAAGAAAAAAGCTTTTGCAAACCAAAAGGTAAAAGCCCTATAAGATAAGCAATCAAAACATAAGCCGTAATCACACTATCTTCGTGAGTGAAATTTCCTCTTTCAAATAAAAGCTTTGAAATTTCCAAAGCAAACACAGAACCTACAATACTAGAAGCAATAAGCAAAATGCTTAAAAGCGCTAATGCTCTTTGCATAAATTTTAAGGCTAAATTTTCTTGATCACTTTTTAAATGTTTTAAAATTTTTGGAAAAGAAACTTGAGTTAAAGCAATAGCAAAAAGTGCCAGGGGGAGTTGGAAGACACGATTTGCATAATAAAGATAAGAAATACTCCCGCTCATTAAAAAACTAGCTATAGTTGTATCAAGCAATGAGCTAAATTGAGTCGCAGAAGAACCTAAAACTCCATGAAAAAAATTGCCATAAAAACCTTGTAATTTCGCCTTGGTTTTTTTAAATTTTATACTTAAAGTCATAGCACGTATTACAGGATTGTTTTTTAAAACAAGCAAATGTAAAATAAGCTGTGCCACCCCACTTAAAACCGTTGCATAAGAAAAATAATAAAGTGTATTTTGCGGTGTATTTTTATCCACAAAAAAGGCAGCTATAACAATACTTAAGTTAAATAATGCCGCAGAAAAAGAGGTAATGAAAAATTTTTGTCTATAATTTAAAATAGCTCCTAAAAAAGTAACTAAAAAAATAAAAAACAAATACCAAAAATTAATCGCCACCAAAGGAGCCGCTAAAGCTATAGTATCTGCGTTAAACCCAAAAGCAAAAAGCTTAGTAAAAAAAGAGGAAAAAAAACTTACCAAAAGACAAAATAAAAAAACTATAAGGCTAAATTGCATCATTACACTAACGCAAAAAGCTCCCTTTTTTTTCGCTTTTACAAAATTAGGCAAAAAACTTTGTCCAAAAGCCCCTTCTGCAAAAATTCTTCTAAAAAAAGCAGGCATTTTTAAAGCCACAAAAAAAATATCACTATAAAGCCCTGCTCCTAAAAAAAGCGCTATTAAAACATCTCTAGCAAGCCCTAAAATTCTTGAAAATAAAATTCCTAAAGCATTGATAATAAAATTTTTAAATACTAAACTCTTCATTAAATTTTTTCATAAATTTCAAAATATAAAGAGAACTATTTTAACTAAAATTGATTAAAAATTGACTATAATTACATTCTTAATTTTTTACAAGGGGAAAGTTTTGGCTTTGGATGAAAAAATTATTGCCTATACAGAAAATCCAGCTCGAGAGCTTTTAAGCGTAGCTTCACGAACAAACCTTAGCTTAAATGAGCTTGATTTTAGTTTATTGGCATTTTCTACACAATATCGTTTTGGAGATTTAGAATGGGAAAAAATCTCTGAAAAAGAATTAACTCTTTTTGATAAAGATGAAATTTTTTTAAAAAATGATCTTCAAATCAAGCAAGAATACAAAATAGAAATTTTCCACGGTATAAACCAAAGCAAAGCATCTCAAGCAGTCAAACTAGTTGCAAATAAAAATTTAACCAAAATAGTTGCTCAAATTGATTTTACAAATTTAGACTTTCATGAAAAACTAGCACTAGAACTTTTGCAAAATATTTATAAAAAGATGTTGAAACTTAAATTTTTAATAGGTATCCGCATTTTTGATTTTAAGAAAAAATTAATGTCTTTTTGCAACCAATATAAAAACACCCCTTTAAATAAAACTATACAAATCACCGTTGCACAAGGTATTGATCCTATAGAAAGTCAAGATGAATCTCTGATCTTGACTTATAAAGAAAAAACCAAAAACTACACTATCGATGAAAAACGCTCAGGTATTATTGTTGTTGATGAAAATGAAGTTGTTTTAAAACACGTCAAATTTAAACAAGGTAAAGAAGGAAAAGACTTAAATTTACACACCTTAAAAGTTTTAGCTGCAAATGAAAATAAAGTTAAATTTTCTTGTTCTTCGGCTTTTAAACAAGTAGAGCAAGATGGATACACAGAATATATAGCCTTAAAAAAAGGTTATGTAGTACAAGATGGTGAAAAATTTGATATCGCCAATGAACTAGATTTTAATGGGGTAGATTTTAAAAATATAGGGATTATAAGAGCTGGACTAGACAAAAATGTCAAAATCAATATAAAATTTCTTTCAGAAGTAAAAGATGCTGTAAATTCTGGCGTTGGGATAGAATGTGAAGAATTAAATGTAGTCGGAAGCGTAGGAAGCAACACTCAACTTAATGCCACCAAAATGAAAATT
Source organism: Campylobacter sp. CFSAN093259 (assembly GCF_012889985.1). Classification (NCBI taxonomy): domain Bacteria; kingdom Pseudomonadati; phylum Campylobacterota; class Epsilonproteobacteria; order Campylobacterales; family Campylobacteraceae; genus Campylobacter; species Campylobacter sp. CFSAN093259. The sequence continues at coordinate 791,850 of NZ_CP040617.1, read as the reverse complement.
GAAGGCACTACGCACTCTAAAGCCAAAATTCAAGCCAAACAAGCCTATATAAAAACTCATAGAGGATTTGCGGAAGCCGAAATTTTAAATATAGATTTGCTCGAAGGTGGAACAATCAAAGCCAAAGAAGTGAGAATTAAAAAAAGTTTAGGCGGAAATATACAAGCTGATAAAATCTATATAGAAAATTTAGAAAGTAATAATTCTTGTGTGTTTTTTGAAAACACCACAATAGAACGCATTAACGGGGATAACAATAAATTTCATGCTAAAATTAAAACTCTTGATAAAAATTATGATGAAGAATTTGCGATTTTAGGAGAGCAAATTTCTAAGTTAAATCATAAAATAAATAAAATAAGACAATACATTTTATCAAGCAAAAATGGAATTTTAAGCGTTGAAAAAAAGATAACAGAACTTAAAAATCAAGGTCAAAATGTTCCTGTACAATACGAAAAAGCCCTAAAAGATTTCTCTTTACAAAATCTTGAATTAAATAAACTACAAAATGAAGAAAAAGAACTTCTTGAACGCAAAAAATCTTTGCAATTAGAATTAATCAATTTGCAAAAAATGCTTTTTGAAGCAACTTTTATAAATAAAAGCGGCAAATGGACTGATATGAATGAAATCAAATTTTCACTTCTAGAGCCTAAAGAAGATATTTTTTGCTCTTCATTTGTTAATGAAAGTGCTAAATTTATAGGCATTAAAAAAGTCATACAAAACAACCAAGAAAGTATAGAAATACATAAAAAATTAGATTATGAAGAAAAGGATATAGCATGGTTGTCGGCATCGAAGGAATAATCACAAAAAAAGAACCTACTTTTATCATTGTTAAATGTGCTAGTGGTTTAAGCTATGGGATATTTATTTCTCTTTTTTGTTCTGCTAAAATTCAAACTCAAGAAAAGCATGAGTTTTTTATCACTCAAATCATCAAAGAAGATTCTAATAAATTTTATGGCTTCTTGGATAAAGATGAACAAAAAATGTTTGAAATGCTTTTAAAAGTCAATGGAGTGGGTGCAAATACTGCTATGGCGGTATGCTCTAGTCTTGATGTAAATTCTTTTTACAAAGCGTTAAGTTTGGGCGATGAAAGCGTGCTTAAAAAAGTACCTGGCATAGGTCCAAAAAGTGCAAAACGCATTATAGTAGAACTTTCTGACACAAAAACCAAACTTGAAAATGTAAGCGATGATAAAAGCGAAGCCTTAGCCGCACTTCTTACTCTAGGCTTTAAACAAGAAAAAATCATAAGTGTTTTAGTAAGTGCTCAAGCAACAGGCACAAGCGAACTCATCAAAGAAGCTCTTAAAAAACTAGGATAAAGGAATAAAATGAAATTTGCAATACTTTTTGGCGGAAATTCTTATGAACATGAGATTAGTATAGTAAGTGCTGTAGTGCTTAAAAAAGTTATCAATCAAAATTTAGAATTTATTTTTTGTGATGAAGAAAGAAGATTTTATCATATCCCAAGTGAAAAAATGAATTCTAAAACTTTTAGCACCAAAGCTTATAAAAAAGAAAAAGAACTCTTCATCAAACAAGGAGGTTTTTTTAGCAAAGGCTTTTTAAAAGAAAATAAACTAGAGTGCGAATGCGTGATCAATCTTATCCATGGTAGAGATGGAGAAGATGGAAAAATTGCGGCTTTATTTGAGTTTTATTCTATTAAATTTATAGGACCTAGGCTTGAAGCTAGTGTATTATCTTTTAACAAAGAACTTACCAAACTTTATGCCAAAAGCGTTGGAGTAAAAACACTTGATTATACCATACTAAGAAAAAATCAAAACTCTAAAGAAAAGCTTAGTTTTCCTTGCATTATCAAACCTGCAAGACTTGGAAGTAGTATAGGTATTAGTATAGTAAAAGATGAAAAAGATTTAGAATACGCCAAAGATGTAGGTTTTGAATTTGACAATGATCTTGTAGTAGAAGAATTTAAAAACAATATCAAAGAATACAATCTTGCAGGATGTATGATCAATGATGAGTTTGTTTTTTCCATTATAGAAGAGCCAAAGAAAAAAGAATTTTTAGACTTTGAACAAAAATATCTTAGCTTTTCAGGACACAATGAACTTATAGAAGCAGATTTAAGCGAAGAATTAAAAGAAAAACTCAAAGATAGCTTTAAAAAGATCTACAATCCTTTGTTTAAAGGTGCTTTAATACGCTGTGATTTTTTTATACTGGATAATGAAATATATTTAAATGAAATCAACCCAAACCCTGGTTCTTTGGCTAATTATCTTTTTAAAGATTTTAATACCACTTTAAACGCTTTAGCTGATCAAATTTCACTTGAAAAAATGATAAAAATCAATTACAACTTCCTTCACTCCATTAACGGACAAAAAGGAAAATTATAAGCTTTTAAGTCAAAATGCGCTAAATTATACATAAAATTTAGCGTATTTTAGGAAGAAAAATGCTCTCTTTTAAACAAGATGAAATTTACACTGCCACCGAAGTGGTAAGAAATTTTAGCCCCATTATGGAAAAACTCAAAAAAAGCGAAAGTGGAAAAATAGTTATTTTAAAAAATAACAAATTTGAAGCTGTAATGCTTAGTATGAAAGAATTTGAACGCTTACAAAATGCCATGCAACTTTTAGAAAATATCTACAAAAATCAAAAGGCTTAAAATGGCTCAAACTCAACTTTCTTATAAAAACAAAACTTATCAAATTTCTTATGAAATTTTAGGTGATCTTTCCTTACCGCAAATACTTATCTTACACGGCTGGGGAGCTGATAAAAAACTTATGAAACAAAGTTTTTGTCCTTTTTTGAAAGATTTTTGTCAAATTTATATGGATTTAGCAGGTTTTGGAAATTCAAGCGTGGAAGAAATTTTAAACACTCAAGATTATGCCAATATCACAGAACTTTTTTTAAAACAAAAAAAACTCAATGTCTGTTTTTTCATGGGGCATTCTTTTGGTGGAAAAGTAAGTACCCTACTCGCAAAAGAAAAAGACACCCTAATCTTACTTTCAAGTGCAGGAATTTTGGCTAAAAAATCCCTAAAAGTGCGTTTTAAAATCCGTATTTTTAAAATTTTAAAACTCTTTGGTTTGGGAAAATTTTATCGCTATTTTGCTAGTAAAGATGGAGCAAATCTTAGTCCTATAATGTATGAAACCTTTAAAAAGGTTGTTGATGAGGATTTTAGTGAAATTTTTGCCAAGCAAAAGGCTAAAAGCTTGATTTTTTGGGGAAAAAGCGATGAAGCTACGCCTTTGTATTGTGGTGAAAAAATGCATCAATTTTTAAAAAATAGTACTTTTTATCCTTTAGAGGGGGATCATTTTTTCTTTTTAAAACACTCTGCTTTCATAGCTCAAAAAATCAAGGAAATTTAAATGCTTATCAATACTCTTTATTTTATCAATTCTTTATTTTTTAATTTTTGTATAGCTTTTTATCTTATGAGTGCTTTACAATGGTATTCTTATAAATTTAAACGCGTGTTTTTTCATTATCATAAACCTTTGTGGCATTTGTATTTTTTATTTATTCCTTATTTTTTATTCTTAGCTTTTCCTTTATACTCTTTGGTATATTTTGCATTGATCCATACTCCGATTTTGTATTTTTGGAATAAAGGCATAGATAAAAAGCTTGTTTTTACAAGTAAGGTTAAATGGTTTTTTGTTTTTGTTTTTGTTTATAATGCTATTTTTACCATCCTTGCTTTGCGTTTTTCTTTTCTTTTTAATCTTTTTAGTCTTCCTTTTGCTTTATTGAGTCTTAAAATTTATGAGTTTTTTACAAATTTATATTATAAAAAACAAGCCAAAGCCAAACTAAGAGCCAATGAAAATTTAAAAATCATACTCATTACCGCAAGTTTTGGAAAAACAAGTATTAAAAATTTTTTATACGAACTTTTAAAAGATGACTTTAAAAGCTACAAAACACCACGCTCTGTCAATACCTTACTAGGTATAGTTGCTGATATCAATGCTAATTTAAGTCAAGATACTCAAATTTACATAGCTGAAGCAGGCGCTAGACTTAAAGGCGATATCGATGAAATCACGCATTTTTTACAACCTCAAATCAGCATAGTAGGAGAGATAGGCAATGCACATTTAGAGTATTTTAAAAGTGTTGAAAATATCCGCTCAACCAAACTTGAAGCCTTAAATTCCGAAAGACTAGAAAAGGCTTTTTTACACTCTAGCACCCAAAAAGAAGAAGATAAACTCATCAGCCTTTATGATGATAAATTAAGTCTTATTCATTCAAGTCTTGAAGGTTTAGAATTTAAAGTCGATATAGAAAATAAATCCTATGATTTTAAAAGTCAAATTTTAGGGGATTTTAATGCGCAAAATCTTTGTGTTTGTATACTTTGTGCTCATTATCTTGGCATAAAACTAGAAAAAATTCAAAAGCAAGTTTTAAATATAAATTCCGTAGAACATCGCTTGCAAGTGCTTTCAAGAGAGCCTAAATTTATCATAGATGATGGTTTTAATGGAAATTTTAAAGGTATGAGCACAAGCTATAAACTTTGTAAAAGCTATAAAGGACGCAAAGTTTTAGTAAGTCCTGGTATAGTAGAAGTAAGCGAAGAAGAAAATATAAAACTTGCCAAAATCATCAATGAGTGTTTTGATCTTGCTATCATTAGTGCACAAATCAATGCTGAAATTTTCAAAAAAGAGTTAAAAATAAAAACCATTATACTTAAAGAAAAGAGTCAACTAGTTCAAACTCTAGCTAAAGAAACAAAACACGGAGATTTGATACTCTTTTCAAACGATGCACCTAGCTTTATGTGATTCGCATAAGTATTTGCAAATGTCATCATTTTTAATTTGACTTCGTGCAAATACTTCCTAAACCCTAGTTTGCCCCATAAGATTATTTAATCTATCCATTATAGATCCAACATAAGAATTGATACTTTCACTGCTTGCTTTCCAACCATTAGCTTTTACTTGATTAAATTCTCTATCAAACCAAGCTCCACCATAACCTATGCTTGTATTTTGCCAAGCAACCCCTTTATCCATTGCATATATATCTGCATCAAGCCAACCCTCTTGTGCATAGCCTTTTAACAAACTTGCAAAATCAACTTTACCTGTCATAATGTCATCTAAAGAAGCTAAAGAGCCATCAAAGCTTTCTTTAGCCATAGCTTCAGCATAAGACTTAGCTATAGGATTTAATGTTGCACTACCTTCTCTTGGCGATACACCCGTTGATTTTAAAAAACTCATAAACAAAGCTTCTTTAGAATAACTTCCATCTTCATTTTGTGGATAAACTGACATATCAGGATTAAAAGTATCTATTGCAGTGTCTTTATCTAAATTTTGAGTTTGCATACTTTGCGGAGTGAAATTTAATGGTTGTAAGCCTATATTAATATGTCCAAACATTCCTAATTGTTCTGCTTCATTATATTGCTCTTGTGTATTATAATAGTTTGTTATTGTTAGCTTGTCATAATTTTTCGGCATAATACCTATAGTTTTATCAGATGATAATTCACTAATTCCCTTAGGCATAGAATTTATATCTGCTTCAGTGAAACTTGTTTTATTGGTATCATTAAAAGCATAATTAACAATTTGATTAAATTGATTATAATATTGTTTTATGGTTTCAGCCATATCTATGTTTGTATAATATTTATCTATACCTAAATATTTTTTTATATCTGAAGTATAAGAGTTATTTTCAGCCTTCCTCTCTATCTCATCCAAAGTAGATTTATGTATCTTAAAATCTTCAGGAAGTCCCGCAGCTTTATTAAAATCACTTCCCATATAACCATCTTTATCTACACTATAACCATAGGCTGTATTAGTGTTTAAATCAGCTTGTTTGTATTTTAGAGTATAAATAGAGTTTTTAAATTCACTAGATATATCATAATTAGGAGAACTTGTCTTACTACTTATACTAAAATTAGTATTATTGCTAGTATTTGTTGTATTAGTAGAATTTAATGCTTCACTTCTTGCTAGAGTTTGTGAATTTGCATTTTGAATTTCATTTAACTTACTAGCATTTTGTTTTAAAAAAGCATTAGCAAAACTTATTTTAGAATTTTCTTTACTTTCTTTATTAGCTTTTGCTTGTGAAAGTATAGAATTATAGTTTGAATTATCATTGATACTAAAGATACTCATATTAATTCCTTGATTTAGATTTTTCTGCCTTCAACCTAAATATATTAAAATAATATAAGCAAAATTTGTTCCGTTTTGGGGTGAAAAGAAAATATTTATCACGCCAAAGGTAAGGTAAAATAAAAATTCTTAGGATCACTTTGAAAACTTAACTCTCCCTTATGAGCGTTTATGATTTCTTTAGAAAGAGACAAGCCAAGTCCATTGCCTTTAAGTTTTGTTGTTTTAAAAGCTTCAAAAACCAATTTCTCATCTTTTATTTCACAACCATTATCATACACTCTGATGCATATTTTTTCATTATCATAACTTGCTAAAATTTTAATCATAGGCTTTTCACATTCGCTTTCTTCTATCGCATCAATAGCATTATAAATCAAATTTTGCAAAACCAAACCAAGAAGAGCTTTATCAGCACAAATCTGCTTATCCAAAAAAGATATTTCAAAGTCTATTTGAGAAGTGAAATTATAAGAGTTAATGGCACTTTCACACTCTTCTTTTAACTCTAAAAGATTAAAATTTAAAGCATTGATGTGTACACCCTTAGTAAAAAGTAAAGTTGAATTTACGATACGCTCCACTCTAGCAATAGCCTTTTGGATCTCAAGAACTATATGCTTATTTTTAAGCTCACTACGAGCAAAAAGGGTTGAAGCAAGTAAAGATATAGATCCAATAGGATTTCTTATCTCATGTGCCAAATGAGCCGCTACACTACCCATGCTTGCAAGCCTTTCATTGCGTTTTTCATCGCTAATATCTGTAGCTGAAACTATAGTTTTTTCATTATGCGCTATGATTTTTACCGCATAAAACCTACCTTCAAATTCAAGCTCATCACGAATTTTATCAAGACTAATGATACTAAGTAATTTTGGATTTTTCAAGGCTTCTTGATTTTGTAAAATAATATTTTTTTCTTTATCTAAAATCCAAAGCGCACTAGGCAACACCTCTATAATCTCATCAACCATTGCGCGTAAGGAGTTATAGTTTTCATTTAAAGTTTTGTATTCATTTTCTATTACATAAGTTTGTTCTATAAGACTTTCTAAGCCTTTTTGTAGGGTTTCTTTTTCATTTGAGTCTAAACTTTTTAAAATACTTTCATTCATTTATCATTCCTCTAATAAAATCTTAAAATCATTCAAATCAAGTAAAAGCAAATTCTGTTCGCATATTTTATCAAATTCCTTGCTAAAACCATTTTTTGAGATTATAATGTAATAATTTGGAGCCAAATTTAAAGACTTTGCTTTTGATTTTAAAAGATTTAAAATATTTTTACAAATTTTTTTATTTTTAAATTTAACTTCTCCGACAAAACACAAATTTTTATCTCGATAATAAAGATCAAGTTCTAAATTCTTATCCCAGTAACTTTGCACTCCATTGATATTGAATTTTTTCTCAAGCAATTCTCTAGAAAGCTGTTCAAAACAAAAACTTTGATAAAGTTCAAATTTTTCTTTAATGTATTCTAAAACTTCTTTATAACGATTTTGCAAAATAAGCTTTTCATTGGGCTTTAAAAAATAAAAAAAGAAACGAGTAAATTGGTTGCTAAATATAATCTTATCTTGGACAACATAAGATCTTAGTTCTTTTTTGATTTTTTGTCTTTTATCTTTTATTTTTTTAGCTTCCTTACTATACTCAAGTTTTATTATACCTGTTTCTAAAAGATATTTAAGTGTAGATAAAGCTTTAAAATGCTGAATTTTTCTATTGATAGAAAAACGCTTACGATTGTTTTTAGCTAGCAAAGTAAGAGCATAAGAACTTGTTTCATCCAAGGCGAAATAACTTTTAATTTTTAGATAATCATCAAGCAACATTCGCTCTATATTTGTAAATACATCGTCTTCAAAATTTAAAATGTTTAATTTTTCAAAACCTTCAAATACACTATAAAAATCAAAAAGCTTACTTAAAGACAAATTCTTATGCAAATCTACAAAGTTCTTAAATTTTATATTTTTCCTTTTATAAAGCATTTTTATAGTATAATTTTAGCAAATTTTTATAAGGATTGTATTTGCAAATTTCAGATTTAAAAAAAGAATTGATCTTAAAAAAAGGTATTTTGCATTTTGACTTCACAGCAAGTGCTTTAGCTCTAAAATGTGTAGAAAAAGAAATTTCAAAAATTCTCCCAACCTATGCAAATACACATTCTGATAGCTCTTTAAATTCTTTTAAAACTCAACAAATTTACGAACAAGCAAGAAAAGATATAAAAAAAAGTTTATCATTGGATGAAAATTTTGCCCTTATAGCTTGCGGAACAGGATCAAGCAGTGCTATTAAAAAATTTCAAGAATTGATCGGCATTTACATTCCTCCTCTTGTAAAAGAAAGATATTTTACGCAAATTGATAAAAATACTTTACCTTTAGTTATTGTAGGGCCTTATGAGCATCATTCTAATGAACTTTCATTTCGAGAAGGCTTGTGCGAATGTATTAGAATTCCCTTAGATAAAAATGGAGAAATTGATTTTGATTTTCTAGAAAAAACTTTACAAAAAAATAAAAAAAGAAAAATAATCGCTAGCTTTTCTTTAGCTTCAAATGTTACTGGGATATTAAGTGATTACAAACGCATTTCTGAAATGGTTCGTAAATTTAAAGGGATAGTTGCTTTTGATGCATCTAGTTTCATTCCTTATAAAAACATATCTTGTCAATACTATGATGCGTTGTTTATAAGTTCTCATAAATTAATCGGTGGCATTGGCGGTTCTGGACTTTTAGCCATCAAAAAAGATCTTTGTGGAAACAAGCCTAGCTTTGCAGCAGGTGGAACTGTGGGCTATGTTTCTCGCACTTCACAATGCTACCTTTGCAATGAAGAAGCTTTAGAAGAAGGAGGAACACCTGGAATTTTACAACTCATTCGCGCTAGCTTAGCTTTTAAAATCAAAGATTCTATAGGGATTAAAAATATAGAAAAAAAAGAAGAAATTCTAAAAGATTATTTTTTTAAAAAACTAAAAACTATACCTAATTTAATTTTATACGCAAAGAATTTAAAAACCCGATTGCCTATTTTTGCTTTCAATATCAAAGGAATTTCTCCTTTTGATATCGCTTATGAACTTAGTAAAAAATACCACATAGAAACACGCGCTGGATGTGCTTGTGCTGGGCCTTATGGTCATGATTTACTAGGCTTAAAAGACAATCAAAAACTTAAAACAAAACCAGGCTGGTTAAGAATAAGCTTGCATTATACGCATGAAAAAGAGGATATTGATTATTTTTTTAATGCTTTAAATAAAACTATAATAAAATTATCGCATTAAAATATTATAGTTTTATTATTATATATAAAAATTCTATCTTCAAAAGCCAAATCAAGTGCCTTTGAAAGAACATCTTTTTCTATATTTCTACCTGCTTGCTGCATATCTTGCCAAGTAAATTCATGGTTTACAGGCGAAACAGCTTGAGTGATAATAGGACCTTCATCAAGATTATTATTTACAAAATGTGCCGTAGCTCCAATTATTTTAACCCCTCTTTCAAAGGCTTGTTTATAAGGATTTGCTCCTATAAATGCAGGTAAAAAAGAATGGTGAATATTTATAATCTTGCCTTCAAAATGCCTAACAAAATCAGGAGATAAAATTCGCATATATTTTGCTAAAACCAAATAATCAAATTTATATTGTTCAAGACATTTTAAAATCTGATTTTCTTGCTCTTTACGATCTAAATTTTCAGCGCTGATAAAATGATAAGGAATTTCAAATTTCTCAACTAAATCCTTTAAAGAGTTGTGATTTGAAATCACAGCTTTGATATTTGCTTCAAGTTCGTTACTATAATGCTTTATTAGCAAATCTCCCAAACAATGACTTTCTTTAGTAGCAAAAACAACAATATCTTTTTTTCTCTTCTCGCAAAGCTCTATCAAGGCTTCTTGTCCAAGCATAGCCTCAAGCGTTCCTATAAAAGCTTCTTTATCAAACTCACCTTCTAAAAGAGCACGAAAAAAAAACATTCCTTCGCCTACAAATTCATCGTTTTTCACTATATTGATATGATATTTAAAAATAACATCAGAAATTCTATAGATTAAACCTTTTTGATCTTTGGTGCAAATTTTTAATACAGAAATCATTTAGCTAAACCTTTTATATATTCTTTTAATTCATTCTCTCTTGCTTCTTGAAGCTTTAGGCCAAGAATTTTACCACAAAATCCAGCATTTATGAAATCTTTTGCTAAAATTTTACTTTCAAACTTATTCTCATAAAGCCCTAATCTTTTAGCTTGCTCAATACGCTTTTTACTCCAAAGTCCAAGCCATTCCTTCAAAGGCATTTCAAAAGCAATTTTTGCTAGCTCAAAATCACTTATATCATCAAGATAAAAAGCTTGATTTGCGTATTTTAGGTATTCTTTTTTAAGTTTAGTTCTTTTAAAAAATATATCTTTTCCTAAATTAAAAAAATTCAAATACAAATACAAGAATAAAGCATCGCTTTTTACAAATTCTCTACTTTGTCTGAGCAAATTTTGAAATTCCAAACTCTTAAAAATACTCTCAAAGCCGAAAATCTGTTTTTCTAAGTCAAGTTCTTGCAAATATCTATAGCCAACATCAAGTCTAGGGCTTTTAAAGAATTTATAAAGCTCCGCATTGATCCTATCTTTGCTAAGATCAGTTATATCCATACTTTGCATCAATTTCAAGCTTTCGCTAGCTATCTTAAAGTTAAACCTTGAAGCAAATACTACTGCTCTTAACACTCTTAAACTATCCTCTTGAAAGCTTTGTTTATCAATATGCCTTAAAAAGCCTACTCCTAGATCTTTTAATCCTCCATAAAAATCTAAAAACTCATCGTTAAAAAGATTAATCATCATAGAATTTATGGTAAAATCGCGTCTTTTGGCGCCAAGTTTTTCATCATTGCAAATTTGAACTTCAAAACCTTTATGTCCATGGCTTATTTTGTTTTCGGTTCTAGCAAGAGCTAAATCATAATTTTTAAACTTATACACAAAAAAACTTCTTCCAAAACCTTGTGCACCTAATTTTTGCATAATCTTTTCAAAATCTTTAGGTTTTATATCATAAAGCTCTATATCATAGTCGCAAATTTTTAAACCTAAAAACAAATCCCTAACGCTACCTCCAACCAAATACGCTCGTTTGGTATAAGGCTTTAAAAACTCAGCGATAAACTGTAAATCGGGATTATTTTTTAAGCTTATCTTCGATATTTGCAAGCAAAAACTCTAAAAAATTTATGGTCAAGTTTAACCTATTTTCAAGATCATCTTTTTTTATGCTATTTAAACCTTCAAAAAGAACTAAAATTCTCTCTCTAAGATGTTTTAAAAAAATATCCTCATTAAGCGTTTGAACCTCTGTCATAACACTAGGATTTAAAATTTCATTTTGTAAAAAAGGCTCTTCTTTTTTAAACTCTTTATTTTCCTGAGTAGAAATTTCAATATTATTTTGTATTTTTTGCTCTTCTTCAAATTTTGCCATAGAAATTTTATCTTCTAAGTCTTGCGGAGTATCAAGCTCTTCGCATACAAACTCCATAGGTGGTAATTCATCTTTTATTTCAGTTTTTCTATTTAATTCTTGTTCTTTTAAAATTTCATTTTGTCTTCTTTGCTCTTCCATGATAGAGCTAACTTCGCTAATGGTTTTTTTAGCTAAATCTTCCAAATTCATATTTTTATCAACCACCTTTTAAATTCATTAATTTCTTCATCGCTTTTCATATTAATAAAAAAATCCAACATTTGAGTGTTTAAGTCTTTATGCTTGGATCTAAAACCACTAAGACGACGAACCGCATCGATAGCGTTTTGGTTATTCGGATCTTCTTTTAAGATATTTTTATAAATTTCTAAAGCTTCGTCTTTTAACCCTTGAGCCTCATAGATAGAAGCTTCAGTGACTGTATTTTTCATCACTGTTTCCTAAAATTTTTCTTTAATTCTAGCAAAAAGCTTTTTAATTTATCTTTAAGAAAATAATATGATTTTTAATGCCTATTTTGTTTTAAACAATTTTTCTATATATTCTTTTTTTTCTTTCTCTAAGCTAGAATTTAATTCTTTTTGTTCTTTTTTAACTTGCACTTTTAAATCTTGATTTTTAAAATACACATAATCAATTCCAAAAATAACACCAATTATAATAAGCAATGGGATTAAAAATACCATATACTTTACACTTTAAGAAAATTGATTAAACACACTACCATAGTAGCGAACATTCTCAGCATTTTCATTTTTTTCTATCGTTTCTATTGCGCCACTATTGATTGCTTTTTGGATATCATCATTTAAATCTTGATAAGAAAAAACCATATTAATACTGATAATATTTGGCAATTTCTCAAGCATTTTATAAGAGTTTAACTCATCTTCTAAATTTTCACTTTCAATCACAACTATAATCTTTTCATTTTCACAAAGTTCTACAGAACAAAAAGGAATTTCAGATATAGCCTTTTTTAAATCATTTATATATTCTTCTTTTGCTAAAATCAAAACACTAGAAAGATTATTCATCAATACTCCTAAACATTATACTATCACCAAAGCCTGAAACGATAAAATCTTTATTGTTTAAAAAAATAATAAACTCACTCATCAAATTTTCATTATTAAAAGTTTTAACAGGCTTAAAATCACTTGTGCTAAAAACTTCACTAACTCCAGCTTCATTATCGCTATAAACAGCGAATTCTCCACTAGGACTTAAAGCACAAGTATATATCAAAAAATCTTTTTGTAAAAAATTTTGTTCTTCATTTTTTACAACTCCTATACGCCTATCCGTTCCACAACTTAAAATAACATTATTTTTAAAATCTACTTGATAGATATTATCTTTATGCATTTTATCATAGTTTTTCAACATCTTCCAATTTTTCAAATCAAAAAGTTCTACTTCGCCACTCTCAAAACCTGCAATTAGTCTACTCTTATCTTCATTTAAAACTGCATCATTAAGACTAGAATGGGAAAAATTAAATTTTTTTATATTTTTTAAACTTTTATCAATCAATTCTATTTCAGAACCAATAGAAATCAAAAGATAAGTATTTTCATTGATAAAAAATGCTTTTATTATGCTATTTTCTTCGAGCTTTTTGATTTGTAAATTTTCCTTATAAAAACTTAAATTTTTAGCACCAAAATCACCCTCGCTAAGTATTAAAAGTGTATGTTTAAAAATATCAATGTTGTAAATTTTAGCAAAATCATCACCATAATAATTTTTAATCTTTGGCAAAGATAAAAGTTCTTTTAAACTTTTATCTTTAATGTTATATTGCAAAATTTCACCTTTATCAGTGCCTATATATAAGTTTTGCTTATCAAGCTTTAAAGCTGTTATATTGGCATTTAATTTCAGCTCATAAGCATAAGACAAAACACAAAAAAGACTCAAAATAAAAAGAAATTTTTTCATTTATTTACTTTACACCCTCATTAATCACATCAATTAAATTTGAACGACTTTTTAATTGTTCATTTTTAAATTCAGGTTTAAAGCTATTTCCCACTAAAGGTTTTGCATCACTTTGTGGAACATGACACTGAGTGCAATTAAAACGACTATCGCTAATCATATCTCCTGTGGTTTTATTGTGTCTAAAATCATAATAATGACTAGCAGGAAGTGGAGTTGCACCAGCATCTGCTGCTATAGCCTTATCATGGCAGCTTAAGCACATATTGTTATCTTTAGTTATAGGTAACAAATCTTCAATAGCATGCGGAATTAATGGTGGTGCATTTTCATAAGAACGCTCAAAACGAGTAGATTCCCCAGGCTGTAAAGTTGTGAAATTTGCCTCCACTAAATTTACTTTATTTTCATTTTCTAAACTTGCTTTTCTAAGTCCAATTTGTTCTGAACTTACCCCACTATTCATTGCACAAGCGGCAAAAAATACCACTGCAGCACTTCCTAATAAAACCAATTTCTTCTTCATCATTTATTCCTTAAATCAAAAATATTAAAATTCAAAGCATCATCATTACAAACTTCTATACATCTTGCACACCTTATACACTCTCCTGATTTCACGCTAGTACTTTCTTTTCCAACCATCCACAAAACCTGTTTTTCAGGACAAATACGGATACATTCATAACATTTAGTGCATTTATCACTATCATGCTTTATTTTAAGCAAAGCAAAACGAGAAATAAAAGCATAAAAAGCTCCTAGTGGACAAAAATGTGAACAAATTGCCCTAGGACTTAAAAAAGTATCGATACAAAAAAGTATAAAGGCTACAAAAATCCAAGAACTTGTAGCAAAAATAATCCCTCTATGTATCATTCCTATATAAGAAAAACTTTCAAACACAGGCAATGAAAATACAAAAGAAAGGACTAAAACCAAGACCAATACAAAATAGCGTAAATTTTTAGGCAAAATTAAAAATTTATTATTAAGGGTTAATTTATTTCGCACAAAAGCAGCAAAATCTGTGATTAAATTAACAGGACAAACCCAAGAGCAAAAAACCCTTCCTAAAAGCAAACCATAGATAAAAAATATAATCAAAGCTCCTATTAAAGCCATTAAATCTATACTCCAGCTTGCTAGAATGATTTGCAAAACTGCAAAAGGATCACTTAAAGGTATGGTATTAAAAAGTCTAGAAGAACTTAAATTTCCCTGCAAGATAAAATCTGTAGCTTTAAAACTAAAAAGCGCTAAAATTCCAAGCTGAACGATGCGTCTAGCAATTAAATACTTCATCACAGTTCTCCATCATTTAAATAATTGGTTGCTTTTTTAACATTAAAATGTTTTGAAGTATCTGCATTTTTTATACGACCTTCATCTTTTTCATCCCAGCCTTTTACATAATGAGATCCTGCTTTTCCCAATACATACTCCCTTGGCAAAACACGAATGGCCGGTTTTTCAGTAATACAAGCCAGTTCACAAAGCCCACAACCTACACACACTTCATGATCCACACTAGGTAGTAAAAAAGCATGTTTGGCGGTGCGTTCATTGCGTTTAAGCTCAAGTTTTAAAGCCCTATCTATCAAAGGACAAGCTCTATAACAAGCATCACATTGAATTCCCCAGTGTGCCACACAAGAAGCACTATCAACAATAGCAATACCCATTTTCAAAGATTCTATACCCTGCTCTAAATGCTTTTTATCTAAAGCATCAGTTGGACATTCTCTAATGCAAGGAATATCCTTGCAAAGATAACAAGGAATTTCTCTTGCCTTAAAAAAAGGCGTACCATTTTTTGGACTATCTAACAAGCTAGCAAGCTTTAAAGTATCATAAGGACAGGCTTTTACACAAAGCCCACAACGAATACATTTACTTAAAAATCTAGCTTCATTTTCAGCCCCAGGAGGACGCAAGGCATAATTATCATCAGCTTTTAAAGCCAAATTAGCCAAAAATCCACCTCCTGTACATAAACATGCAGCCTTAAAGGCACTAACGAAAAATTCTCTTCTACCTTTCATTTAATCAAAACCCTAAATTAAGCTTTATAAATTTTTACAGCACATTTTTTAAAGTCAGTTTGTTTTGAAAGCGGACAAGTCGCATCCAAAGTAACTTTATTGATATATACATTCTCATCAAACCACGGCACATACACAAGTCCTACAGGCGGTTTGTTTCTTCCACGCATATCTACTCTTGCTTTTACTTTACCACGACGAGATTCCACCCAAACCAAATCACCTTGATTTAAGCCTAATTTCTCTCCATCTTTCTCACTCATATAGCAAAGTGCTTCAGGCACAGCACGGTAAAGCTCAGGCACACGCATAGTCATAGTTCCACTATGCCAATGCTCTAAAACCCTTCCTGTTGCAAGCCAGAACGGATACTCTTTACTTGGTCTTTCAGGTGCTTTCATAAATGGCCTAAAGAAAATTTTAGCCTTATTTTTAATACTGTGCTCTTTTTCATCTTTAGGAGCTATTAAATCCCCATTTGTAAGCATTTTGTTAAAATCACCATAAAAAGCAAAATCTGAATTTGGAGCCGCTTTTTTAGCATAATAATCAAATTTAGTATTAAATCTCCACTGTGTTTCCTTGCCATTAACCACAGGCCATCTTAAACCCCTTACTTTATGATAGGTATCAAAATCCGCTAAATCATGTCCGTGTCCTAAGCCAAATTTACGATATTCTTCCCAAAGGTATTTTTGAACGAAAAAGCCATAGCCTGTAAATTCTTTTCCATCACTGCCTTGAATTTTTCTCTCATCACCTTTAACATCGGTATTATCAAAGCCTTTTGCGATAGCATCGTTTGGATTAAAGCTTTTTGCTTCTTTATTGGCAAATAGCACATCAAAAAGTGTATCATCTTCGCTATAACCCATAGCTTTTGCCTCTTCTAAAACGCTTGGCAAGGTAAGCTTATTATCCACTTTTTGCTCTTTCCAAACTTCTTTAAGCTTAAAGCGTTTTGCAAATTCTAAAATTTGCCAAGTATCACTCATGGCAGCACCTACAGGTAAGACTTGTTGTTTCCAATGTTGAGTTCTTCTTTCAGCATTACCATAAGCACCCCATTTTTCATAAATCATAGCGCTTGGTAAAATAAGATCAGCTACTTTTGCTGAAATTCCAGGATAACAATCACTTACAACAATAAAATTATCCATTTCTCTTGCTGCTGCAATCCAGTGATTTGCATTTGCAGTGTTTTGCCATGGATTATTCACTTGCACCCATGCAAATTTAATTTTTCCATCTTCTAAATCTCTCATGATATTAAGATAAGGAGAACCTGGTTTTGGGTTGATAGTCTTTGCAGGAACTTTCCAAATTTTTTCAGAAATTTCTCTGTGTTTTGGATTGGCTACAACCATATCTGCAGGCAAACGATGTGAGAAAGTTCCTACTTCCCTAGCTGTTCCACAGGCACTTGGCTGTCCTGTTAAAGAAAAGGCTCCACTACCTGGTTTAGCTTGCTTTCCTAGCAAAAAATGTACCATATAAGCTTGTTCATTTACCCAAGAACCTCTTGTGTGTTGATTAAAGCCCATAGTCCAAAAACTTACGACTTTGCGATTTTTCTCTATGTAAAGATTAGCTAATTCTTGAAGTTTTTTCTTAAAATCTTCCAAAGACTCATTATCATCACCTTTGGCTACTCTTGCAGTGTATTCTAAAGTATAAGGGGCTAAACCTTTTTTAAATTCGTCAAAAGAAATTTCCCAGTTTTTATCAGCCACACCTTGATGTTTCATTTCAAATTTATCACCCGCTTTAACGCCAAGATAAGATAAAGAAGTAGCCTCTTCATCGTCTAAAGTGATTACATTTTCTTTTTCAACCGTATCTTTTTCACTTTCTTTAAATTTTGGATGATTTGGATTATTTCTCATACCATAACCAATATCAGCATAACCAGTTGCAAATACGCAGTGATCTTTGATAAATTTCATATCCATAGCCTCTGGATGATTATAAACAATCTCTCTTGCTATGTAGTTCCAAATAGCCAAATCTGTATTTGGTTTAAAAATAATTTCAATATCAGCAATATTTGAAGTACGGTTAGAAAAAGTGCTTAGATTAACAACTTTAACCTTATCAAGATTGCTTAGTTTTCTATCACTTACTCTTGACCAAAGGATTGGGTGCATTTCAGCCATATTAGCTCCCCAAGTGATAATAGTATCTGTAAGCTCTATATCATCATAACAGCCTGATGGCTCATCTACACCAAAAGTTTGCATAAAACCAACCACTGCAGAGGCCATACAATGTCTTGCATTTGGATCGATATTATTTGTTCTAAAACCCGCTTTTGCAAGCTTTAAAGCAGCATAACCTTCTTGGATAGTGTATTGCCCACTACCAAAAATCCCTATACCTGTAACGCCGAGTTCATTGTAGGCTTTTTTAAATTGTTTTTCCATTTCATCAAAGGCTCTTTGCCAAGAAACTTGTTGAAATTTGCCTTTTTTATCAAATTCGCCTTTTTCATTCATGCGAAGCAAAGGCATAACAAGACGATCTTCACCATACATGATCTTAGCATTAAAATAACCTTTGATACAATTAAGTCCGCGATTTACGGGTGCTGCAGGATCACCTTTTGTTGCTACGATTTTGCCATCTTTTCTAGCTATCATAATTCCACAGCCAGTTCCACAAAATCTACAAACAGCTTTATCCCATTTCCAATCTTCTTGCGCGCCAAGCATAGAGCTTGGAACACTAAGCCCTGCAACACTAGCAGCACTTGCAATAGCGGTATTTTTAATAAAATCCCTTCTATTCATCCTTATTCCTCCAAAATAAAAAAATCATCTTATTATAAAAAATGAAGTATAAAAATCTCTTGAAATTTTAATAAAAATAATAATTTTAAAGCTCTATTTTATAGGAGTTTTATTGTCCTTTTTATATTATTCTTACACAAAATAAATATTAAAAATAATCAACTTAACAATTAAAATATAATCAACTTAAAATAATAAAAAAATGAAGATATAAAAATTAAGCCCTAAGAATGGGCTTAATCAAAATTAATGGCAACTACAACCACCGCAGCAGCTAGAACCACCAAAAAATGCATCAAGTTTTGCAATATCTGGCATTTCTGTGATTTCATTTACAAGTTCTTTATATGCCACTTTACCCTCTTTAATCACAAATACGGCACGAGCTAAAAGCCCTTCTAAAGCACCTTCATTTATCAAAACACCATATTTTTCACCAAATTCTTTTGCCACAAAATCACTTGCAACACTTAAATTTTCAATACCTTCTGTACTGCAAAATCTTCCCATAGCAAAAGGTAAGTCCATACTTACTACAATCACTTCAGCACCATTGTAACTGGCTACTTTTTTATTAAATTCTCTAGCCTCTGTAGCACAAACTGGTGTATCTAAGCTTGGAACACTTAAAATGATTTGAGTTTTACCCGCTGCACCGATTTCAATCACGCTTAAATCTTTAGCTTTAAGATTTACCTTAGGAGCATCTGCTCCAACTTCTACTGAATTTCCTTTAAGTTTTACAGGATTTCCTTTAAAATTTACTGTACTCATTTAATTTCCTTTTTTGATATTTTAAACATTATTGCAATTAATGTTTTAGGAGTGATTATATCCTATAAATGTTAATTATTTTTTAATTTCACTCAAAATTATTTTACTTCTTTCCAAGTATATTTTTTCCACACTTTTTGAGCTTCCTTACTCTTAATAAAATCTACAAATTCTAAAGCTTTTTTATTTTCTAAACCTTTTTTTGTAGGAGCAATTTCAGCTGCACGATAAATCACTGCATTTTTATCTTTGATAAATAAAGCTTTATCATCGCCTAAAGCCTTTGCCCAATGAGACCAAATGATTAAAGCATCAATATTTGGATTGTTATTCCACTCATCTACAGCAGCTTTGGAATTTTTAGCATAAATTTTTATATTTTTACGTAATTTTACCAAATTTTCTCTTTTTGCACTTTTTAAAGCCATATCTTCATAAAGTCCAACTTGTCCTGCACCATCAACCACCATAACATTTATGCCATCTTTTAAAATGTCTTCAAAATTTTTAATATTTTTTGGATTATTTGGACGCACGATAATACCTGATGGACGCACATTTAAAACGCTTAAATTTTCCAAACTTAAACTTGGAATTTTTTTAGCAAAATCATCCATCATTGAAGTATTGCCTGAAAAAATCAAATCTGCATTTTCTTTTGCTTTATCTATCCAAGCTGGAGTTGGACCTGCGGTTACAATCACCTTTTCTTTTGTTTTTTCTTCAAATTTTAAAGCAAGCTCTTTTAGCACAGGAGCGGGACCACCTGGACCATAAACTAAAATTTCAGCATTTAAAAAACTTGCTGCTGCTAAACTTAAAATTAATATTTTTTTCATAAAATAAACCTTTCTTTATAATAATATAAAGGAAATTTTATCAATCTATAGTTAACTCTCCCTTGCAAAGCCCTGCTTCTATAAGAAAACGAGAAGGAGCGAAAGAAGTTTTTTTATTTTTATCATATTTAGCATAGCTTAAATAAAGTATATTTTTTGCCCTAGTTACTGCAACATAAAAAAGCCTTCTTTCTTCTTCTAAACTTCCACCCATTCCCATAAGCTTTTGATTAGGAAAGCGACCTTGCGCAAGATCAATCACAAAAACAAGATCAAATTCCAAGCCCTTGCTTGCATGTACGCTAAGCAAATTAACTCCTTTGCCACTACTCATTTCACTTGCACCTAAAGTTAGAAAATTATAATACTTATAAATATCGCTATAATTTTTTGTAAGCTCTTTTAAGACATTGAATTTTGTTTCTATTTTTTCTAAATTTTCACTCTTTCTTAATAAATCCACCTGTCCTGCTTTATTTGTTGCTCTTTTGGTTGCAAGTTCTTCACAAATTTCTCTATAAAAAGAATTTTCACAAATTAAATTTACCAAAGTCAAAGAATGTTTTATTTCCATAGCTTTTTTTAAAAAAAGATAAATTTTTTCTAAATTTCTAGCACATAAATCATTGATTTTTGAAAGTTTTAAAATAGGATGTGCATCAAATTCACTCTCAAATTTAAAACGAGTTTCGCTGGCTAATTCTTCTAAATCCGCAAAAAGCCCAAGTTGATAATTTCTTTTTTGATGATTTTGCAAATTTACATTTTTATCAGGATCTAAAAAACCTTTTATTAAATTTCCATGCCCTAATTTTAAAAGTGCGTCAAAAATTTCTTTTGCTAAAACTCCACCCACACCTTTGGTGTATTGAACCAAATGAATAAAAGCCATAATATCCTTAGGATTTACCACAAGAGCAAGCATAGAGCTAAAAGCTTTAACTTCTAAACTTTCAAAAAAACTTCCACTTCCCTTTCTCACACTTGCAATGCCCTGCTCCCTTAAAGCTACTTCAACCCCATCAGCACTTGAGTTGTTGCGAAAAATCACGGCAATTTCTTCCAAACTTACTCCGCTTGTAAGTATCATTTTGGCTATATTTTGATACTGATCAAATAATTCTTCAAAAGTAAGCAAAGATGGGGCTTTAAACTCATCATTTCTTGTAACAATAAGTTCTTTTGGGTATAATCTTTCGTTATTTAAAATCACTTTATTAGCCAAAGCTAAAATACTTCTTGATGAACGGTAGTTTTTATTTAAAGAAAAAATTTTTGCATCTTTAAAACGATCTTTAAACCCACCTATGATATTAATATCCGCTCCATTAAAAGCATAAATACTTTGATCATAATCCCCTACGCAAAACAAACTTTTACTATGAAAAGCCTCTATTAAGGAACTTTGCAAAGTATTTGTGTCTTGATATTCATCTACTAAAATTTCATCAAATTCATATTTTTCTTCTTTTAAAAGATCTTTTAGATTGATAAGCAAGTCATTAAAATCTACATAATTAAAACGCTTTTTTTCATTATCATATTCTTTTAAAATATCTTCATAAATTTCAGCATAAATACTTTGATCTTCGTAGTTTTGGCAAAACCAAGTATAAAAATCTTGATTGTGCGCTTTGTTTTGAAACAAAGAATAAAGATCATATAAATAACTTGATTGATAAGGTTTTATATCACTTAAATGCCTAAAAGTTCTTTTTTCATAGACACTTTTAAGTAGAGTTTTTAACTCGCTTGCTTGCTTTAAGGCTATATTTTTATCCGCATTTCTAAGTAAGGTATAAGCCGTACTATGAAAAGTTCCTGCAAGTATTTTACTGGTAATATTTTTATCAAAAAATTTCCCTAAACGCCCTATCATTTCTTTACTGGCTTTATTTGTGAAAGTCAAAAGCATAATTTTTTGAGGTGCCACTCCCTTGCTTAAAAGATAAGAAATTCTTGCAACAATAGTAGAAGTTTTTCCCGTCCCTGCACTTGCAATAACAAGATTGTGTCCAAAATCAGCAGTAGCAGCAAGATATTGTTCATTATTTAATTTTGAAAGTGGCATTATTTTCCTTATAAAAGTTAAAATTATAAAAAAAAATTACTTAAAAATATAAAAATTTAAAATTACTTTATATTAGATTATAGTACAATGCTAAAATTATTTAACTTTCTGTTTTTAAGGGATAGCAAATGAATTTGAAAATTTTTTCTATTATTGTTGGCATATTAATTGCTGTTATTGTGATATTAGGTGGAACCTATTATTATCTTTTTGAATATTCAAAACCAAAGAATTACACCTTAAATACCAACACTTACACCGAACAAAAATCATATACCAATAACTACGATAATTCCTATTCACCCTCGATCCAAACCAACAATAGTTCATCAGATATAAATATTAATAACAATACCATCCAAAAGCAAGAAACAAACCTATTAGATGAAAATCAAAGCTTAAATAACAATACATTTAATACATCAATAAGCGAAAACAATCAAAGCTTAAATAATAACACCAATACAAGTAATAATATTAATACAAATGAAAATAAGCAAATTTTAGATACGGATAAAGAAAAATTAAAACAAGAAAATAAACAAGCCAAAATAGAAGCTCTTAAAAAAGAAATCAGCAAACAACAAAAGATCTTAGAAAGAGAAAGAGCTGTAAAAAAAGAACTTCAATCAAACAAATCAAACAAAAATAAATATCTAAATACCGCTAGAGAGTATCTAAGCATAGGAAAAAACAGTCGTTTAGAACCTGAGCTTAGCACAGAAAATATGAAAGTTTACATTTTAGATGGAAAATTTTTAAGCCAATACAGAATCAATCTGTTAAAAGATATGCTAAGCGTTATACAAGATAATGCAAAAGATTATTATCTAAGTATTTTTGTTAAAATGCTACCAAAAGGGGAAATGAAATTAACTATCTATAACAAAGAAATTATCTTTTCAGATATGAAAAAAGCTTATAAATATATTAGTTTAGATAGATTAAGCCCATATTTAAACAATCCAAAAGAATTAAATGAACATGTAGCACGTGAAGAAATTTTAGAAAGACTTAAACTTCAAATTAAAAAAGACGGCAAAGGAAGTGATTTTTCTAAACATATCAAAAGTTTGAAAACTGGACTTAATACAGCACAATATTTCTTCCCGTTTTGTGAAATTATAGAAATTAGCTCTATTAAATAAGCTAAAACAATAAAGGCAAATAATGTATGATAAAAATTTAGAAAAAGAGTATTATCAAATTTGCGAAGAACGCGGATATTTTGAAATCGATGGCAATAAAACCATACAAGAAAAAGATAAAAATTTCTGCATTATGATGCCTCCTCCTAATGTCACTGGAGTTTTACACATAGGACATGCTTTAACTTTTACTCTGCAAGATATTATGACGCGTTACAAAAGAATGGATGGCTATAAGGTTCTTTATCAACCAGGGCTTGATCACGCAGGTATTGCCACTCAAAATGTTGTAGAAAAACAACTCCTTGCTCAAGGCATTAAAAAAGAAGAACTAGGTAGAGAGAAATTTATAGAAAAAGTCTGGGAGTGGAAAGAGCAAAGCGGTGGAAAAATTTTAGACCAAATGAGAACACTAGGCATCACTCCTGCATGGAGTCGCTTGCGTTTTACTATGGATGAAGGTTTGGTTAATGCCGTAAAAAAAGCCTTTGTAGAACTTTATGATAAAAGACTTATTGTACGTGGAAACTACATGATAAATTGGTGTACTCATGATGGCGCTTTAAGTGATATAGAAGTTGAATACAAAGAAAACAAAGGAAAACTTTATCATATTAAATACTTTTTAAAAGATAGCGATGAATTTTTAGTAGTAGCCACAACGCGTCCTGAAACTTTTTTTGGCGATACTGCAGTTATGGTGCATCCTGATGATGAACGCTATGCTAAATTTGTGGACAAAGAAGTGATTTTGCCTATAAGCAAAAAAGCCATTAAAATCATAGCCGATAAACATGTAGAAAAAGAATTTGGAACAGGAGTTGTAAAAGTTACTCCCGCTCATGACATGAACGATTATGAAGTAGGACTTAGACATAATTTAGATTTTATAAGTGTTTTTGATGAAAAAGGAATTTTAAACGAGCATTGTTTAGAGTTTCAAGGTTTAGAACGCTTAGAAGCAAGAGAAAAAATCGTAGCCAAACTTGAAAGTCTTGGTTTTATAGAAAAAATAGAAGAGTATAACAATCAAATAGGATATTGTTATCGTTGCAACAATATAGTTGAACCTTATATCTCCAAACAATGGTTTGTAAAAAAAGAAATCGCCCAAGAAAGTATAGAAAAAGTTGCGCTTGGAGAAAGTAAATTTTACCCAAATCACTGGATAAATAGCTTTAATGCTTGGATGAAAGATTTAAGAGATTGGTGTATTTCAAGACAACTTTGGTGGGGGCATCAAATTCCTGTGTATTATTGCGAATGCTCTCATGAATGGGCAAGCCAACATACGCCTAAAACTTGTCCAAAATGTCAAAGTCAAAATTTCAAACAAGATGAAGATGTGCTTGATACTTGGTTTTCTTCAGGACTTTGGGCTATGAGTACTCTAGGCTGGGGAAATGAAAATTGGGGTAAAGATAAAATTTGGTCTGAAAAGGATTTAAAAGATTTTTATCCCAATTCTTTACTCATTACAGGTTTTGATATTTTATTTTTCTGGGTGGCTAGAATGATGTTTCAAAGCACCAATGTCTTACATCAACTTCCTTTTAAAGATATTTATTTACATGCTCTTGTGAAAGATGAGCAAGGTAGAAAAATGAGTAAAAGCCTTGGAAATGTTATCGACCCAAATGAAAGCATTAAAGAATATAGTGCTGATATTTTACGCTTTACTTTAGCACTTCTTGCTATACAAGGACGCGATATTAAACTTAGCAATGATAAACTTTTACAAGTTAGAAATTTTACAAATAAAATTTATAATGCTAAAAATTATCTGCTTTTAAATGAAAGTAAATTTGAAGATTTGGAAAATATCACACTTCATTCAGAATTAGCAAAATATATTTATGCCAAATTTCAAACTTGTGTTAAGGATGTAAGAGAAAATTTAGACAATTATCGCTTTAATGATGCGGCTAATACTCTATATAAATTCTTTTGGGATGATTTTTGCGATTGGGGTATAGAGCTTAGCAAAGCCGAAAAATCAAGCGTTAAAGAACTTGGTAGTATTTTCAAAGAAGCTTTAAAACTTTTAAATCCTTTCATGCCTTTTATCAGCGAGTATTTATACCACAAACTAAGCGATACAGAACTTAAAACAAGCCCTTCTATTATGATAAGCAAATATCCAAAATTTAAAGAACAAGATAAAAATATAGAAAAAATCTTTTCTTTGCTCATAGAAAGCATAGTTAGTATCCGCCGTGCTAAAAGTTTAATCGATCTTGGAAATTCTAAAATAGAAAAAGCTTATATCAAATTTAACGATAAAAAAATCAAAGATGAAATCAAAGCTTATATGAATTTTATCATAATGCTCGCAAAGTGCGAGCAAATAGAATTTAGTGAAGAAAAATTACCAAAGGCAATATGTGATGTTAGCGAGAATTTAGAAATTTTTATTACGCTTGAAAATGTTGATTTAAGTGGTATTTTAACAAGACTTGAAAATCAAAAAAATAAGCTTGAAAAAGAAAGTTTCAAGCTTAACTCCATGCTTTCAAATGAAAAATTCATCGCTAACGCACCTAAAGAGGTGGTGGAGCAAAATAAAGAAGCTCTAGAAAATTTAAAAATTCAACTTGAAAAAATATCAGTTGAACTTCAAAATCTAAGAGGTTAAAAATTTGATAAAAATAAAAAATTTAAAAAAATATTATGGCAAGGAACTCGTGATAAACGATGTTTCTTTGGAGATTAAAAAGGGTGAAATTTACGCCATAGTAGGTCATAGTGGAGCTGGAAAATCCACTCTTTTAAGATGTATTAATGGACTTGAGAATTATCAAGAAGGAAGTTTAAAAGTCTTTGATCAAGAAATTAAAGATTTAAGTCAAAAAAAATCAAAAGAGTTAAGAATGCTTAGAAAAGATATAGGGATGATTTTTCAAAATTTTGCCCTAATGGAGCGCAAAAATGTATTTGAAAATGTTGCTATGCCTTTAAGAACACACTATACTCAGTGTAAATTTCATGCCAAGCTTTTTAATAAAGAATACATGAGCGAAAAAGAAATTGCCCAAAAAGTCAATTCCTTACTTGAAATCGTAGGGCTTGATCATAAAAACAAATCCTACCCAAGAGAACTGAGCGGAGGGCAAAAACAACGTGTTGCTATTGCTAGAGCCTTAGCTTTAAACCCAAAAATTTTACTTAGTGACGAAGCTACTTCGGCTCTTGATCCAAACACTACAAAAAATATTTTAGAGCTTATATCTAAAATCAATGCTGAATTTGGGATTACTGTTGTTTTAGTAACTCACGAAATGGATGTGGTAAAAGACATAGCTCAAAAAGCTTTATTACTTGAACATGGACAAATCATAGGAAGTGGAGCAATTGATGAGCTTTTTTTAAGGCCTAATGCCAAAATGAAAGAATTTTTAGGAGAAAGCGACTTCTTGCCTGAGCACGGACTTAATATCAAACTTTACTTTCCAAAAGAAGTTGCCCAAAATAGCGTCATCACTCATATGGCAAGAACTCTAAATATAGACTTTAACATAGTTTGGGGTAAAATAGAAAAACTGAATGGAAAAGCCTTGGGAAATTTAGTTATAAATATAAATGAAAAGGATAAAGACAAGGTTCTTGATTACATAGAAAAAAGTGGAGTATTATGGGAGGTGCCATCATGAATGAAGAAAACATCTCTATTGTCAGTGCTTTTTTTAGTAGAATTTCTCAATTTTTTAATGAATTTTCTTGGCAGGATATTAAAGAAGTGAGTTTAAGTTCTATCACGAGTTTCAATGAAAATTATGAAAACATTTTAAAACCTGCACTTAATGAAACAATTTATATGAGTTTAATGGCTGTACTATTTGGATTTTTATTGGCTATCATTCCTGGAATTTTACTTGCTATTTGGGATAAAAATGGAATTAAAGAAAATAAAATCGCTTATAGTATTTTAGATTTTATTACCAATATATTACGCGCCTTTCCATTTTTAATTCTTATAGTTGTTCTTTTACCACTTTCTAAAATCATAGTAGGCACAAGCATAGGTACAAATGCTGCCATAGTTCCTTTAGCTATCGGAATAGCTCCTTATTTGGCAAAGATGCTTGAAAGCGCTTTTAAAGAAATAGACAAAGGAATTATAGAAGCAGCAAAAAGTTATGGTGCTAGCAATATTCAAATTATCTTCAAGGTTATCTTTAGTGAAGCCCTTCCTGCTATAATTAGCGGAATTACCCTAACTTTGATCTTTACCATTGGTTTTTCTGCTCTTGCTGGAACTGTCGGTGGTGGAGGATTAGGAGATGTAGCTATTCGCTATGGTTATGAAAGATTTAACAAAGAAGTTATGATTCAAACTGTAGTTATTTTACTTATATTAGTTCAATTAGTTCAAATTCTAGGTAATTTATTTTATACTTGGGCTAAAAATAGTAAAACTACATATATCATTGCCACTCTATTGATTTTACTTGGAGTTAGTATAGTTATCAATATAAACAATGATGAAAATTTCTTTTGGCAAGTAATTGTTTTTATCTTATTTTTAGGAAGTTTGCTTTATAAAGGTTTCAAAAAATAAGGAGATTATATCTCCTTTTAAGATAAATATAAGTTTTTTTAAGTAAAATTTAAAAAAAATTAAAGGAATTAAAATGATGTATCAGATGCGTTAATCTGACTATCAACAAGTTTTTATATGCTTCTTCCTGATAGTCAGAGTGAATTTATTAAGATTAAAGCAAGCACAAAATGACTAAAAAGGAAAAAAATGAAAATCAAATCTTTATTTATAGCAAGTATTTTAACATTAAGTCTTAATGCAAATGCATTAGAAACCATCACAGTTGCAGCAACTCCCGTCCCTCATGCTGAAATCCTAGAACAAGTAAAACCTGATTTAGAAAAACAAGGTTATAAACTTGAAATCAAAGAATTTACGGATTATGTTTTGCCTAATCTAGCTGTTGATAACGGAGAAGCCGATGCAAATTTTTTCCAACATACTCCTTATTTGGAAGAATTTAATAAAAACAAAGGCACCAAACTTATCAAAGTAGCTGCCATACACATAGAACCTATGGCTGTTTACTCCAAAAAATACAAAAGTCTAGATGATATTAAAGAAGGGGTTAAAATCGCCATTCCAAATGATCCAACCAATGAAAGTAGAGCTTTAGATATTATTGCAAAAAAAGGTTTGGTAAAATTTAAAGATAAGGCTTTAAAAACACCTCTTGATATTATAGACAATCCTAAAAAAATTAAATTTGTAGAATTAAAGCCCGCACAACTTCCAAGAGCTTTGAATGATGTTGATTTTGCTGTAATTAATTCCAACTACGCTCTCTCTGCAAATCTAAATCCTGCAAAAGATAGCGTATTTATCGAAGATAAAGAAAGCCCGTATGCAAACATTCTTGTTGTAAGAGTGGGACATGAAAACGATCCAAAAATCAAAGCCTTAATCCAAGCTCTACAAAGTGATAAAATCAAACAATTTATCATAGAAAAATACAACGGATCTGTTTTACCTGCTTTTTAATTTTGTCCCTTACCTAGGGACTTTTTTCTTAAGTACAAAGGAGTTTTTATGAATTTATTTAAAATTATTATACTCGCTTGCATTCTAAATTTATCTAGCCTATTTGCACAAAACATTACTATAGGAGCCACTCCAAATCCTTTTGGTAGCTTACTAGAACTAATGAAAGATGATTTTAAAAACAAAGGGTATGAGCTTAAAATAGTAGAATTTTCAGACTATATTTTGCCCAATCGTGCATTAGAGGAAAAAGAACTTGATGCAAATTTATATCAACACAAACCTTTTTTAGAAGAATACAACCTAAAAAAAGGTTCAAATTTAATTGCAACAACGCCTGTACTTATAGCTCCAGTAGGAGTTTATAGTAAAAAAATCAAAAATTTAGAAAATCTTAAAGAAGGTGCTAGAGTTGCTATACCTAATGATGCGACCAATGAAAGCAGAGCTTTAGAGCTTTTAGAGAAAGCAAAATTAATAGAGCTTAACAAAAATACTCTAAAAACCCCATTGGACATAAACAAAAATCCAAAAAAACTTAAATTTATAGAACTTAAAGCCGCACAACTTCCAAGAGCTTTAGATGATGTTGATATTGCTATAATTAATTCTAATTTCGCACTTGGAGCCGGTCTGAATCCAAGTAAAGATACTATTTTTAGGGAAGATAAAAATAGCCCTTATGTAAATTATGTTGTGGTACGCTCAGAAGGTAAAAATAGCGAAAAAACCAAAGTAATTGATGAAATTTTAAGAAGCGATAAATTTAAAGCCATCATTAATGAACATTATAAAGATATATTAATCCCAGCTTTTTAGGAGTATAATATGAATATTAAAAAAATATTTTTAAGTGTTTTATTTACAATTAGCCTTAGTTTTGGGGCAGATAAAACCATAATCATAGGTGCAACACCAACGCCTTATGCTGAAATTTTAAATTTCTCTAAACCCTTATTTCAAGAAAAAGGTTGGAAGTTAATAGTTAAGGAATTTAATGACTATAATATACCTAACATCGCTTTAAATGAAAAAGATTTAGATGCAAATTTATATCAGCATAAACCTTTTTTAGATGATTTTAATACCCACAAAGGAACAAAATTAAGTTCTTTAGGTGCTATTGTTTTAGTTCCTATGGCTATATATTCTAACTCCATAAAAGATATAAAAGACATTCCTAATGGTGCTAAAATCGCTATACCTAATGATGCTACCAATGAAAGCAGAGCTCTTGATTTACTAGCTAAAGCAAATTTAATAGAGTTTAAAAGTCAAAGCACCCTTAAAACCCCTATTGACATAAGTAAAAATCCAAAAAAACTTAAATTTATAGAGCTTAAAGCCGCACAACTTCCAAGAGCCCTAAATGATACTGATTTGGCTATTATTACCACAAACTATGCTCTTGGAGCAGGCTTAAACCCTTTAAAAGATGGTATTTTTATGGAAGATAAAGATAGTTTATATGCTATTGTTTTAGCTACAAGAAAAGGTGAAGAAACAAGTCAAAAAAGTCTTGTTATTAAAGAAATTTTAACAAGCGATAAAATTAAAAATTTTATCATAGAAAAATACAAAGGCTCTGTTATCCCTACTTTTTAACTCTATACAAAGCCTTCTAAAGGCTTTGTTAAACTTATAAAAGCTAAAATACTATTTATTGCATTATAATTCTTAGGATAAAAATGAAAATTATTTTTTTAACTTTTTTTATTGTGATAAATTATATCCAAGCAGCTAGTTTAGAAGAAATCAAAACAGCACTAGCTAAAGAATTTAGAAATAATTTTCCTAAAATTATAATTTCTCAAATTGATTTAAAAATAACATCATTGCCTAAAGATTTTGATCAATATGAATTTCTAAGAATCGCTAATGGGCGTTTTAATCAAGCACAAGGCTTTTTAAGGGCTGAATTTAAAACTCCGCAAAATATACAAAAAAATGTATTTTTTAGATATTTCATTCAAGCAAATTTAGAAGTTTTAAAAAGCGAACGCGCTATAAAAAGAGGAGATAAACTTGGAGCTTTTGACTATAAAAGCGTATTGATTGATTTTGATAAAGTTCCTTTAAATGCCTTAACCTTAGATGATGTAGATAATCTTGTAGCTAAAAGCAATATTAACAAAAACGCCATTTTAAGAGCAAATATGTTTAAAACCACAGCTTTAATACGCCGAAATGATCCTATAATCGGGGTTTTAAGCGAAGCAAATGTTGATGTTTTAATCGAACTTGTGGCTTTGCAAAGTGCAAATATGGGCGAAAGGATTCGTGCAAAAAACAAAGAAGGTAAAGTTATGCAAGGTATCGTAGTGGGTAAAAATAGGATGATTATACAATGAAAGTTTTATTGGGAATTTCTGGTTCAAGCAGTGTCAATTTAGGCTTAAAATTATTAAAAAATTTAGAAAATCAATGCGAACTTTATTGTATTTTAACCCAAGGTGCAAAACTTAACTTCAAAACTGAAAATCAAGCAAATTTAGAAGAAATTTGTCAAGAAAATTTTAAATACACTCATTTTTTAGATGATAAAAATTTAAGTCTAAGTGTAGCAAGTGGATCTTTTGGAATAGAAAAAACCATCATTGCTCCTTGTTCAATTTCAAGTTTAGCAAAAATTCACGCTGGTTTTGCAGACACTCTTTTAATGCGTGCTGCAGCAGTAGCCCTAAAAGAAAGAAAAAAACTCATCTTAGGGGTACGTGAAATGCCTTTTTCTACTTTAAATTTAGAACATATGTTAAAACTTAGCCAAATGGGAGTTATCATCGCCCCTCCTATTATCGCAAGCTATTCTAAAGCAAACAATCTAGAGCAAATGGAAAATTTTATCGCAGGTAAATGGTTAGATCTTTTAGAAATAAAACACAATTTATATGAAAAATGGCAAAATTTTTAGTTTAAATTTGTTATATTTTTAAAAAAAATTGGAGCAAAAATGACTTGTTTATATCCTGGGACTTTTGATCCTATTACCAACGGGCATTTAGATGTTATAAAACGGGCTTTAAAAATTTTTGATGAAGTCATCGTTGCCATAGCAAAAAGTGAACATAAAAAACCTTGCTATGATTTAGAAAAACGCAAAGAACTAGCCCTGCTCGCAACACAAAATTTAAAAAATGTTAAAATCATTGCTTTTGATAATTTACTTGTAGATTTAGCCAAAGAATTAAAAGTTAATACTATAATCCGTGGACTTAGAGCAGTGAGTGATTTTGAATACGAATTGCAAATTGGCTATGCAAATCACGCACTTTGGGAAGATATGGAAACCATTTATCTTATGCCAAGTCTAAAACATGCTTTTATTTCAAGTTCTATTGTGCGTTCTATAGTAGCACATGGGGGTGATGTAAGTTCTCTTGTTCCAAAAGAAATTCTACCTTTTTTAAAGGATCAATCTTGTATGTAGTTTTTGAAGGTATTGACTGCGTAGGAAAAAGTACGCAAATTTCACTTTTAAAAGAAATTTATAAAGACGCCATTTTCACACTCGAACCTGGCGGAACAGAACTTGGAAAACATTTAAGAGAAATTTTACTTAATAAAACTCATCCTATTAACAAAAGAGCTGAACTCTTGCTTTTTTTAGCTGATCGTGCTCAACATTTTGAAGAAATCTTAAAAACCAATCAAAACAAACTCATTATTAGCGATAGAAGTTTTATTTCAGGCATGGCTTATGCCAAAGATTTTGAAAACGATTTGCTTTTTGCTTTAAATAGTTTTGCTTTAGAAAATTTTTTTCCACAAAAAATTATCTTTTTAAAAGGAGATGCAAACCTTATCCAAGAACGCCTCAGTCAAAAAGAACTAGATAGTATAGAAAAACGTGGCATTGAGTATTTTTTAAGCGTGCAAGATAAACTCGAAAAAGTGCTTCATTTTTTAAAAGAAAAAATTTCTGTAGAAATTTTAACACTTGACGCAAAAGAAAGTAAAGAAAAATTACACCAACAAATAAAGGAATTTTTACAATGATTAACGCTTTAAAAGGAATGAAAGATTTATTAGATAAAGATGCATATTATTATGAAAAAGTGATTAAAATCTGCGAAGAAGTAGCTAAAAACTATGGCTTTACTTTTATCAATACACCGCATTTAGAACTTTGCACCCTTTTTAAAAGAAGCGTAGGAGAAAGTTCTGATATAGTAGGTAAAGAAATGTATGAATTTATCGATAAAGGCGAAAATCATGTTTGCATGCGTCCTGAAGGAACTGCTGGGGTGGTGCGTGCCTATATAGAAAAAAAACTCGATAAAAACACTAGTGTGAAAAGATGGTTTTATTATGGTTCTATGTTTCGTTATGAAAGACCTCAAAAGGGTCGCTTAAGAGAATTTCATCAATTTGGAGTTGAAAGCCTTGGCATACCTAATGTTTATGAAGATGCAAGCATTATTTTAATGCTAGTAGAAATTTTCTCACGCCTTGGTATTGATTTTAAACTTCAACTTAATTCTTTAGGCTGCTCACAATGCTTGCCAAAATACCGCGATAGGCTCGTTGAATTCTTAGATTCCAAAGAAGGTTTTTGTGAAGATTGTTTGCGTAGAAAAAATTTAAATCCTATTCGTGTCTTAGATTGTAAAAATGAGCATTGTCAAAATTTGCTTGAAAATGCTCCGCTTTTGATCAATAATTTATGCACCTCTTGCCAAAAAGACTTTGAAACACTGCAACAAATTTTAAAGGATAATGGAGTTAAATTTGAGTTAGATTCAAAACTTGTGAGGGGTTTGGATTATTATTCTAAAACGGCTTTTGAATTTATAAGCGATGAAATAGGAGCAAAGGCTGCTATCGCAGGTGGAGGACGCTACGATAGACTTATAGAGTATTTAGGTGGAAAAAGTGGCTATGGTATAGGTTTTGCCATGGGTATAGAAAGAATTATAACTATTTTAGAACAAAAAGAAGAAAAGATTCAAAGAGAAGGAATTTATCTTTGTGCTATGGATGAAATTTATATCCAAAAACTTTTGCATATCGCTACAAATTTAAGAAAAGAATATAAAGTACTTTTAAGCTATGAAGCAAGAAAACTAGCCAAACATCTTGAAAACGCGGATAAAAATAATACTGAAATTTTTCTTTGCATGGGAGAAAATGAAGCACAAAATGAAAGTTTGTTTTATAAAAATTTAGCAAAAAAAGAAGAAAAAATGATTAAAATTTCAGACTTAAAGAAGGTTTTATGATGGATTATGGTATTGATATTTGGGGAAATGAAAATTTCATTATCAAAAATGGTAAAGTTTGTATCAATTACGAGAAAAAACCTGCTATTATTGATATAGTTAAAGAATTAAGAGATGATGGATACAAGGGGCCTTTACTTTTAAGATTTCCTCATCTTATCCAAAAACAAATTGAAAATATTTACGGAAATTTCAATAAAGCAAGAAAGGAATTTGGCTATAAAGGAGGATTTAACGCTGTTTATCCTTTAAAGGTCAATCAATATCCTGGTTTTGTAAAAAATCTTGTAAAACTTGGAAAAGACTATAACTATGGACTTGAAGCAGGTTCTAAGGCAGAGCTTTTACTCGCTATGGCTTATAATAACGAAGGCGCACCTATTACCGTAAATGGCTTTAAAGATAGAGAACTTATCAACATAGGCTTTATCGCAGCTGAAATGGGACATAATATCACTTTAACCATAGAAGGACTTAATGAACTTGAAGCTATCATAGACATAGCTAAAGAACGCTTTAAACCTAAACCAAATATAGGCTTACGTGTACGTTTGCATTCTGCTGGAGTTGGAATTTGGGCAAAAAGTGGTGGGATTAATTCTAAATTTGGACTTACATCCACTGAACTCATAGAAGCGGTAAATTTACTCAAAGAAAACAAACTTTTAGAACAATTTACCATGATTCACTTTCATCTAGGCTCACAAATTACCGAAATTCATCCCTTGAAAAAAGCCTTAAATGAAGCAGGAAATATTTACACAGAACTTAGAAAAATGGGAGCTAAAAATCTAAAAGCTATCAATCTTGGTGGCGGTTTAGCTGTGGAATACTCACAATTTAAAAATGAAAAAAGTAGAAATTACACCCTAAGAGAATACGCTAACGATGTAGTTTTTATCCTAAAAAACATAGCCGAACAAAAAAAAGATTTAGAGCCTGATATTTTCATAGAAAGTGGGCGTTTTGTAGCAGCCAATCACGCTGTTTTAATCGCTCCTGTATTAGAACTTTTTTCTCAAGAATACGCAGAAAACAAACTCATACTTAAAAAACAAAATCCAAAACTTATCGATGAGCTTTACGATCTTTATAAAAGCATAAAACCTTCCAATGCTTTAGAATACTTGCACGATAGCATAGATCATTTAGAGAGTATTTTAACTCTTTTTGATTTGGGCTATGTCGATTTGCAAGATCGTTCCAATGCTGAAATTTTAACTCATTTGATTACGAAAAAAGCCATCTTGCTTTTAGGCGATAAACAAAATCCTGCGGATTTACTTGCCATACAAGATGAAGTGCAAGAAAGGTATTTGGTAAATTTTTCACTCTTTCAAAGCATACCCGATTTTTGGGGCTTAGAACAGAATTTCCCCATCATGCCACTTGATCGCTTAGATGAAGAACCGACTCGAAGTGCAAGTATTTGGGATATAACCTGCGATAGCGATGGAGAAATTTCATACTCTAAAGATAAACCTTTATTTTTACACGATGTAGATGTGGAAAAAGAAAATTATTTTCTAGGATTTTTCCTTGTAGGTGCCTATCAAGAAGTACTTGGAATGAAACACAATCTTTTTACTCATCCTACTGAAGCTATTATAAGCATCAATGAAAAAGGCTATGAAGTTGAGGGGATTATAGAAGCACAATCCATACTTGATGCCTTAGAAGATTTAGACTATGATATACACGCTATCATGGATATACTTAATGAACGCATAAGTAATTCTAAGCTTGTAAATGACAAACAAAAAAAACATATTTTAGGCGAGCTTTATCTTTTCTTAAATGATAATGGTTATTTAAAAAGCATAGGAGTTTAGATGAATTTTTGGGGTATTATAAAAGAAGATTTTTCTCAGCCAAAGGCACAAGATCCAGCTTTTAATTCTTGTATAGAACTTTTTTTTAATTACCCTGGAGTATGGGCTGTAGTAAATTACCGCTTTGCACATTTTTTTTACATAAGAAATTTTAAACGCATTGCTAGAATGATTAGCGGAATTTCACAATTCTTAACTGGGGTAGATTTGCACCCTGGAGCAGAACTTGGAAGGCGTATTTTTATAGATCATGCCAATGGAGTGGTTATAGGTCAAACAGCAATTATAGAAGATGATGTTTTAATTTATCAAGGCGTTACTTTAGGTGGGACAAGCCTTGAAAAAGGTACTAAACGCCATCCAACCATAAAAAAAGGAGTGATCATAGGCTCAGGCGCAAAAGTGCTTGGCAATATCACCATAGGAGAAAATGCCAAAATAGGCTCAAATGCTGTAGTGGTTAAAGATATAGGTGCAAATTTAACTGCCGTTGGAATTCCTGCTTATATTATCGAAGAGCGTAAAAATAAAAACATTAGAGCCATAGATGCAAATTGCGATGACAAACTAGAAAAGTTAGAAAAGAAAATTTTAGAACTTGAAAATCTTATATTAAAACAACCTGAATCACAAAAATAATAATTTTTTATAATACATAAAATTATATGTATTATTATGCGTATTAATTTTTCCTAAAAATTAATACAAATTTTCACATTTATTGAAATTTACAACTCATTTTTAAATTAAATTTATTGTAAAAATGCAATTTTCTGCTAAAATTAAACAAAAATTATCAAGGATTGAAAAATGCTTACAAAAAGATCTCAAGTTTTAGAAGAATCTATCACTTTAGCTATCACTGCACTTGCCAATGAACTTAAAGCCAAAGGCGAGGATATCATTAGTTTTTCAGCGGGTGAACCTGATTTTGACACACCACAAACCATCAAAAATGCCGCTATAAGTGCTATTGAAAAAGGATGTGGAAAATACACTGCTGTTGCAGGAATTCCTGAAGTATTAAAAGCTATTCAAACCAAATTTAAAAAAGATAATAATCTTGATTATGAAACAAATGAAATCATCACCAATGTAGGCGCAAAACACTCTCTTTTTGAATGTATAGAATGCTTAGTAGAAAAAGATGATGAAGTGATTATCCCTAGTCCTTACTGGGTAAGCTATCCTGAAATGGTAAAATTTGCAGGTGGAAAACCTGTATTTATAGAAGGCTTAGAAGAAAATGGCTTTAAAATTACCGCTGAACAATTAAAAAAAGCTATCACAGCTAAAACCAAAGTTTTGATGCTAAATTCTCCTTCAAATCCTGTGGGATCGATTTATTCTAAAGAAGAATTAACTCAAATTGCTAAAGTTTTAGAAGGAACGCAAATTACTGTTTTAAGTGATGAAATGTATGAAAAACTTCGCTATGATGGTTTTGATTTTGTAGCTTTTGCAAGTGTAAGCAAAGATGCTTTAAAACGCACTGTGACCATTAACGGACTTAGCAAATGTGGAGCTATGCCAGGATGGCGTTTTGGCTATATGGCAAGCAAAAATAAAGCCCTAATTTCAGCCGTTAAAAGACTTCAAGGACAAAGCACTTCAAATATTTGCTCTATCACTCAACATGCAGCCATTCCTGCTTTAAATGGAGAATGTGATAAAGATATAGAAAAAATGCGTCAAGCCTTTGAAAAACGCCGTAACTTAGCCTTAGACATACTTAAACAAATCCCAAATATCAGTGTTTATAAACCAGAAGGTGCTTTTTATCTTTTTGTAAATATACAAAAAATAGAAAAAGATTCTATGAAATTTTGTCAAAAGTTACTTGAACAAGAAAAAGTTGCCGTTGTTCCAGGTGTAGGTTTTGGAATGGATGGATACTTCAGACTTTCTTATGCTACAAGCGATGAGCTTATCAAAAAAGGTTTAGAAAGAATAGCAAATTTCATTAAAAACTATAAATAATTCTAGGTTAAAGCCTAGAATTATTTAGGCAAATTAAAACCTTATAAAATCAAGGCTTTTTAAGCACAGCATTTACCCTTTGAACACTATCTGATTTATTTAAACTCAATCTTATTATAGAATTTTCTAATCCACCTAAAGAATGTGCTACATTTGCCTCTAGGCTTATCATATCTAAAGCATTTAATTCAAATTTTTCCTTTTCCACTTCAAACCAAATTTTACCGCTTAAAACTTGAACATGTATAGCAAAAGGAGCTTTATGCTCTTTCATCACACTGTCTTTAGCTAATAAAATTTGAATTTCTTTACCTTTTTCATTGTCAATTAAAACATTGATTTTCACTTCTTTTGGGCTAAATTCCGCTCCATTCCATTGAATGATTTTCACAAAATCTCCTTTTTTAGTTTTACAAAACTATAGCAAAAGCCAAAATATAAATTATAAACTTGTGTTAATTTATTCTTCTTTCCACCAAAAATCCTGTTTAAATTTAGCTCCTACTTCATAAGCCTCGCCCATTTTTGGTGTGATAAGGGGTAAATCTAAATTTTCATAAAGAAATTTTACCACCTCATTCCATGCATGAGTTCCTGCTAAAAATCTCCCCCAATGTATAGGCATGACAGCCTTTGCATTAAGATCTTTTGCCTCTTTTAAAATTTGCTCAGGAAAAGAGTGTGAATATGGCCAAGCGATATTAAATTGTCCGCTTTCAAGACAAGCTAGGTCAAAACTTCCAAAATACTCACCTATTTTTTTAAAATGTGTAAAATACCCTCCATCTGCGCTAAAAAACACTCTCTTATCTACACTTAAAAATTCCATCACAAAAGAAGCCCAAAGGGTTTTGTTTTTACCATCTCCCCTACTTGAACTGTGCTGTGCAGGTGTTGCCATGATTTTTAAATCACCAAATTCTATTCCACTCCACCAATCAAGCTCTATGATTTTTTTCTCGCTCACCCCATAGCTTTTTAGATAATTTCCCACTTTTAAAGGAGTGATAAAAAATTTAGCCTTATCTTTTAAAGCTTTTACACTCTTAGCATCTAAATGATCAAAATGCGAATGCGTGATAATCACAGCAAAAATTTCATTAAAATCATTTATATTATAAACAGGAGCATTTTTAAAAGCCTTGTTGATAAAAGAAATGGGCGAAGCATGAGTGTTAAAAATAGGATCAATCAAAATTTTATACTCTTTAAAACTTATAAAAAGCGAAGAATGGCCAAGCCAAGTAATATGTGGGGTGCTAAAACCACTCAAATCAGGCTTGAAAAAAGGTAACTTAAAAGAAGGGATGGCATTTTTTGGATAAAGATAATAATACCTCAAAATTTCTTTAAAAGACACTTTAGGAGTTATAAGACTGTGCTCATTTTCATTAAGAAAAATTTCATATTTTTTACCCTGCACTTTTTTAGCTTTTGATCGTTGTGTATTGGAAATATCAAAGATTTTAAATGATAAATTCAAATTTTTCCTTTTATGTTTATTAAGATTATATCTAAAAAGTTTTTAGATTAATTTTATTTTATTGTTAATTTTTTAGTTTGCTTACACTAAAATGAATTGTCTGATTTGAATTAGAACTTCAAAAAGAATTGGTTAAAAAATCAATGAAAAATTAGGTAGCAAGCTAATAAAAGAATTATGTTTTACAGATTTTGTCATTTCTTTAAAATTTTAAAAAATTTTCAAGCCTTTTAAAAAGGCTTGAATAGAGATTTTAAGATTACTCAACTTCAGCGTCGATTACATCGTCATCTTTTTTCTTTTTATCATTTGCTGTGTTTGGCTCATCTTTTTTATACATATTTTCGGCTAACTTATGAGAAACTTCGCTTAAAGCTTTCATTTTGCTTTCAATCTCTTCTTTGCTTGCATTTTGATTTTTCAAAGTCTCACGCAAATCATCAAGAGCTTTTTGAATATTTTCTTTATCAGCAGCGGCAACTTTTTCACCCAACTCACTTAAAGATTTTTCTACTTGATGCGCCAAGCTATCAGCTGCATTTCTAGCATCTACAGCTTCTTTGCGTTTTTTGTCTTCTTCTTTGTGAAGTTCAGCATCTTTTACCATGTTATTAATCTCTTCCTCGCTAAGTCCGCTTGAACCTGTGATTTTGATCTCTTGAGCCTTACCTGTTGCTTTATCTTTTGCACTAACAGTTAAAATACCATTTGCATCGATATCAAAAGTAACTTCGATTTGTGGCATACCGCGTGGTGCTGGTGGAATTCCTTCAAGATTAAAATTTCCTAAAGATTTATTATCACGACTAAATTCTCTTTCCCCTTGTAAAACATTGATAGTTACAGCACTTTGATTATCTTCAGCGGTTGAGAAAACTTGCTCTTTTTTAGTTGGAATAGTTGTACCTTTTTCGATAATCTTAGTCATTACCCCGCCTAGAGTTTCTATACCCAAAGAGAGCGGAGTAACATCAAGTAAAAGCACATCTTTTACATCACCTTTTATAACCGCACCTTGAATCGCCGCACCGATAGCCACAACTTCATCAGGATTTACAGACTTATTAAGATCTTTATTAAAGGCTTTTTTCACTTCTTCTTGCACTAAAGGAACACGAGTAGAGCCCCCTACCATAACGATTTCTTTGATCTCATCTTTTTTAAGCCCTGCATCGCTTACTACTTCATTGATTTTAGTGATGGTTTCAGCTACTAAAGAATCAATCATACCTTCAAATTTAGCTCTAGTAAGTTTTTTAACCAAATGTTTTGGCCCACTTGCATCTGCTGTGATAAATGGTAAATTAATTTCAGTTTCATTAGCTGAACTTAATTCTTTTTTAGCATTTTCTGCTGCTTCTTTCAAGCGTTGCAAAGCCATAACATCATTTTTAAGATCTATGCCTGTTTCATCTTTAAATTCATTAGCTAGAAAATCTATAAGTTTATTATCAAAATCATCACCACCTAAGAAAGCGTTACCACCTGTTGCTAAAACTTCTACTACATTATCGCCCGTTTCAAGCACAGTAACGTCAAAAGTTCCCCCACCTAGATCATAAACCACAATTTTTTCACTATCTTTTTTATCAAGTCCGTAAGCTAGAGCTGCTGAAGTAGGCTCATTGATAATTCTTAATACATTAAGTCCTGCTATCGTTCCCGCTTCTTTTGTCGCTTTTCTTTGTGCATCGTTAAAATAAGCAGGCACAGTAATCACCGCATCAGTAACACTTTCACCCAAAAAAGCTTCTGCATCTTCTTTTAATTTCATCAAAACTTTTGCTGAAATTTCTTGTGGGGTGTAAATTTTACCTGCGATTTCTATTGCGCACGCACCATTTCTTTCGGTGATGTGGTAAGGAAGTCTATTTTTAGCTTCTTTAGCCGCATCTTCATTGATCATTAAACCCATAATTCTTTTGATAGAATAAATGGTTTTTTCAGGGTTAGTTACCGCTTGGCGTTTTGCACTATCGCCTACTAAAACCTCGCCTTTATCTGTAAAAGCTACCACTGAAGGAGTTGTGTTTTTTCCTTCTTTGTTTGGGATTACTTTGCTCTCGCCGCGTTCATACACAGCAACACAAGAATTGGTTGTTCCTAAATCTATACCTATAACTTTACTCATTTTTTATCCTTTTATTAAAATTTATTTTGCTACACTAACTTTGGTTGGGCGGATCACGCGATCGGCTATTTTATAACCTTTTTGAAGCACTTGAACCACTTCACCACTTTGATGGTTTTCACTATCTACATGAAACATTGCTTCGTGTAAATTAGGATCAAACTCTTTTTCATCTTTGATAAGAGCCACTCCATGTTTTTCAAGTTTCTTAAGAAATAAATCTAAAGTATTTTGCACTCCTTCTTTGATTTTTAAGCTAATTTCATCTTGGCATTCAACATTAACAGCTGCTTCTAAAGCATCTAAAACATCAAGCAAATCCTTTGCAAAGCTTTCATTTGCATAAGCCATAGCACTTAGCTTTTCTTTTTCCATTCTTTTTTTAATATTTTCAAATTCAGCGTTTGCACGCATATATTTGTCTTTTAATTCATCATAGTCTTTTTGCAATTTGTTTTGCTCAACATCTTCGATATTTTGCAAATTCTCATCTTGCAAATGTTCAGAATTTTCTGCGTTTTCGTTTTCAAATTCTTGCTTTTGCTCGCTCACGCCGCCTCCTTTATATATTGTAATATTTTTTTATAATCCGTATAAACACTACCTGCTAAGATAATATTTACATCTTCGCCCAAAAACTGCGCATCCACCTTAAGCCCCATAAAACCTTCTTTAAATAAAGGTTCAAATTCAAGACTTTCTTTAAAATGACGGTGAATTTGACAATCTAAGAGCTTAACAAATTCATCATTTTGATAAATTTGATAAGCTCTTTCTTCATTGCTTCTATAGCAAATCAAATTTTGTCTTAAGCTAGCTATTTTTTCTACAAGATCTATAAAATGAACTCTCAAAGCTATTTTTTCTATACTAGAAAGATCAAGCCCTATAAGACTTTGTAAAAAATTCCACGCTTCTTTTTCGTATTTTAAAACCAGCTCTTCATCTTCAAAATCAAGCACTATAAATTTAGTATTAAGATCTAGTACTTCTTTAAGTACTAAACTTCTACCTCCATAAACAAGACAATAAATTTCAAATTCTTTACTTAACTCTTTCAAAAAGCTTTCGTTTTTGATATGGATATTTTTATCTTGTTCTTTTTCCCAAAAACTTTGCCAATAATTTTGCATCGTTAAAATAGTAGGAATTCTACCACTACTTATATGAAGCTGAGTGATCAAACCCTCATCGCTAAGTCTTTTAAGATAAACGCGTATAGTCGAAGCAGGTATGCAAAGGTTTGAATTTAACTCATTAGAACCAATAGGCGCATTATCCAAAAGATAAGTTTGGATAATAGACTCTAAAATCAAATCCTTTTTATCTCGGCTTTTCATAGCTCTTTCCTTAAATTTTTAGCACTCTATTTTTTGATTGCTAGATATATTATACAACATTGAGTGTTATTTTGTCAAGTGTAAATATAAAAAATATACTTAATTTTATTTAGTCTATATGACTAAAGTTTTATTAGTTACTTTTTTATAAGGATAAGCTATCTTTTAAGATTGAAAATGCAACGATAAAAATAAGATGAAAATTTTAAATTGAATTGATTGTCTAGTTTTTTAAAGGTATAGGGTATTAAAATAAAAAACTAAAGAAGACTTTAAAAGCCCTTTAGTTTTTCTATTAAAGCTTAAAAGCTACCATTGATAGAAATATACATTCTTCTTCCTTCTTCTATACGATTGTAAGTATTGACCCAAGTAGGAGCACCGCTATTTTGATAAGATTCCCAACCATCTGTAAAACTTTTGTTAAAAAGATTATAAATAGCTGCATTGATACTCCATTGCTTATTGATATCATAACGCACACCCATAGAAGCGAAAAAGATATCCTTATAATATTCCCTATTTATATTAGTATCACCCATATAGCGATCTATTTGCCATTCGCCTTTTATCCAAGGGGTAATTTTATTATAGAAGCTGTATTCAGTTTTTAACATGATATTGTGTTTTAAACTATCCTGCTCAGGTTTACCTATCACACTTTTATCTTGTGCTTCTTTAACCTCACTATCAAGATAAGTATAAGCAAAATTTACATTTAAATTATCAAGAGGGCTTATCCCTGCTCCAAGCTCTATACCTTTATATTCAACCTTGCCATGGTTGATTGCCTTAAAACATCTATCAGCATCGCAAGTACCAATTCCTGGAATCATATTGCCTTTATCATATCTTTGGGTTGAAATTTTATCTTTAAAATTTGTTAAAAAACCTGTCGCAGAAACATAAAACAAATCATTATTGTAAATAGCTGCTATTTCATAATTTAAAGATGTCTCTTCTTTTAAATCAGGATTTCCATATATAGGGAATCTACCTTGACCACTATAATTATAAGCTCCATTTATCAAACGATTTGCATAAGGAGTCCTAAAACCCGTAGATACACCGCCTTTTAAAGTAAGTTCATCAGTAGGATTATAAACCAGATAAGCTCTTGGCGAAATATTATTTCCAAAAATTTCATGATGATTGTATCTTGCTCCAAAAGTCAATCTTAAGTTATCTTTTATGCTGTACTCATCCTCTGCAAATATTGCCAATAAATACTGATCAAAATTGGTCGGATTAGCTATTTTATCTTGCATTTTTTCAAGCCTATATTCACCACCTGCGCTTAAAATATGACTTTGTCCCAAAGGAATGACAGACTTAGTATCTAAGATAATATCTTCTGCGACTATATCTCTATTTTGTCCTAAAAATGGCTGATTAGCTTGTCCTACAACTTCGCGTCCATTATTGCTTACTCTATTATACTGCAAACCAGAAGTGATAGAAAAGTTTTCATAAACACCCTCATGGCTTAAATAAGTCACAAATTTATCAACTTCCATAATATCTGCATAACCACCCGTTAAGCTATCTGGCGCACTACCTGGGCTTGTGATGGTTCCTAATTGACCCTGTTTGTTATCGTAATGATTTCTTGAAAAATCTATATCAAATATAAAGGTATTATAATCATTAGCTAAATAACTAATTCTTGTTCCTATATTAAAATTATTTGCTTTTGTGGGACTTTGAGCTTGATCTCCTTGAACTCTTTGTCCACTTCCATTTGTAAATTCAACATTAGATTGCTGTCTGTAAAATTCTCTAAATCGAAGTGTTAGACCCAATTTGTCATTCATCAAAGGACCACTAGAATAAATACTCGTTCCATAAGTATTACCCCAATCTTTATTTTCATTTAAAAGAGCATCCAAACTTACAGAAGTTTCCCATTTATCACTTACTTTTTTGGTAATGATATTTACCACCCCGCCTAAAGCTTCAGAGCCATATAAAGTACTCATAGGGCCTTTTATAACTTCTATCCTTTCTATACTAGAAATCGGAGGTAAGAAAGAATTTGAAATTTCATTAAAACCATTAGGGCCCACCTCTCCGCCAATACCCTGACGACGCCCATCAATCAAAA
The DNA here is from genome assembly GCF_012889985.1 of Campylobacter sp. CFSAN093259. Taxonomy (NCBI): domain Bacteria; kingdom Pseudomonadati; phylum Campylobacterota; class Epsilonproteobacteria; order Campylobacterales; family Campylobacteraceae; genus Campylobacter; species Campylobacter sp. CFSAN093259. Next base: position 746,937 of record NZ_CP040617.1, on the reverse strand, counting down.
CCAAAGTATATCCAGTAATACCCCTCATAGTGATATTATAAGAACCTGTTTTTCCCTTGCTAGCATATAAATCAACGCCTGGGATATCTGCGATAGCCTCTGCAACATCTCTATAAGGCTTACTTTGTAATTCTTTTTTACTGATAACATTGATAGTAGCAGGAGCTTCTTTAATATCTTGGGTAAAGCCAGAAGCACTAACGATTGAGCTATCTAGTTCTACATTTTGCGATATGGCATTGGAGCTTAAGAGACCAATGGCGCAAACTGATAGACATATTTTTTTCATTTTTCTCCTTTTGTCAAATATTGATTTAGAAATCAAAATATTATGATAATAATTATTAATTTAATATAAATTTTGTATCAATTGTGATAATTAGTATTAATTAAAAATTTATTTTTTCTTGCTATAATTCTTAAAAATATAAGTTTTTTTAGAGAAGTAAATAGCAAAAATTAAATATCTTTTAGATACAAGCTTGATTATTTGATTGTTATTTTTCTCTGTGAAATTTGTTTCAAAATTTATCTTTTTAAACAATTTACCATAGAATGTGTTTTAAGAAATAAAGATATTTAAATCAAAAAATAAAATCATAACGGAGTAAAAGATGAAAACATTTATAAGCAATCATAAAAACCAATCTTCTTTTATCACTTTATTTGTTTTTACACCTTTATTTTTTGTTTTTCTTTATTCTAAAGATTTTTTACACATACAACCCAATGAAATTATTAAAGAAAATAAATTTAATATGGCAATCAAACATTTTGTACAAAATTCCTCCGATATGAAACCGACACAACCCACACAAACTATACAAGAGCCTTCGAATGTGCAACCCAAAGAACCTGTGCAAGAAATAAAAAAAATAAAACCGAGAAAAGAAAAACCTATCGCTAAACCTAAAAAAATAATCCCTCCAGCAAATGCAAAGGCAATAAGTCAACCCAAAAAAGATACAAACATGCAGCAACCAATCATGCAGCAACAAACTCCACAAGCCAGCTCTTACCAAAGCGTATCTTTAACTAGTAATAGTGAGCTTTTAAAAGAAATAAAATCAGCAATCGATGAAGCCCTAATCTACCCTAGACAAGCTAGAAAAATGCGTATGAGTGGGGAGGTTCTTGTAGAATTTACCTGGACAAAAGAAAAGAAATTAGAAAATTTAAAAATACTTAAGCCTTCAAAATATGATTTTCTAAATAAAAGTGCTTTAGAAACTATACGCATAGCTTCTAAAAAATTTCCACAATATGAAAAAACTTTTCATATAAAAATACCATTGGTATATAAATTAAGCTAAATCTTTCACAATATACTCTATTTTTAATGCAAATCACTCCAGCTTTGCTAACGCTTAGAAGTAGAAGCTTCCTAGCTAAAGCTAACTAGTATTAGCTAATTCGAAAGGCTTTGAGTTTATAGTCCTCAAGGCTAATTCCTAACCCAAACGACTTTAATCCACGCTTTAAGATATTATTTGCAGCATTAATATCTCTATGTAAAGTGTTGCCACATTTTTCACAAAGATACACTCTATCTTTAAACATAAGATTTTTTTTGATATTTCCACATACACTACAAGTTTTGCTTGTATATTGTGGATTGACTTTTATAAAGAATTTGCCATTATGCTTTGCTTTATACTCTAGATATTGAGAGAATTGATAGAATGAAGTATTAAGAATAGATTTATTTAAACCACTTTTAGCTTTTATATTCTTTAATTTAGCTCTTTTACACATATTCTTAATTTGCAAATCTTCAACTGCTAGCAAGTCAAATTCTTGTATGAGTTTTGAAGTTATCTTGTGATAACTATCCTTTTTGATTTTGAACTTTTTTCATAGATTTTATTTAATTTTAATTGTGTTTTTTTGAAATTATGGCTTAACTTTGTTTTCTCCTTTTTTGTTTTTAATATTCTCCTGCTTTGTTTTCTTTGCAATCTTTTAATATTCAGCTCTACTAAGTAGCTTTGAGTTAGTAGCTATTAACTCTCCACTGCTTAAGGTAATCTCATTGATATTTAAATCAATGTCAACTGCTTTTTTAATATCAAAATCTTTGCTAGACATTAAAGAAACATTCGATTCATCATAAATGATACTAAAAGCTAAATAGTATTTATTGTGATTTTTGATAATAGTGATTTGATTAAACTTATAAGTATTTCGTAAATCTCTGTGATAACGCATTTTAAAAAATGTATTCATAAGTCTAAATATCTTAAACTTAGTAGTATCACTATCTTTGATTTTGTAGGCTTGATTATTCCAATTAAAGCTTTGCTTTGCAAATTTAGAGTTTTTAAATTTGAGAAAGCCTTTGTTTTTATCTCTAATTGCTTGCTCTAAGGCACGAGAAGATTAATCCTTGCTTGTTGGGTTACAACACTTTTATAGCTTAATTCTCTTGCTTTTATAAGGCTAGTTTTATTGATTATCTATCTTACTTGCCTTTAAATAACTCCTATCTTTTTTATCTAAATTCTTATTTTTATCCCACTCTCTTGCTGTAAATTTAAACAAATATTATAGGCTTGATATAGATGAAACATTGATGATTAATAAGCTTTTGTTGTTCTTTGTTTAGGTAGAATTCTATATTTAAAACCTTTGGTTATTTGCATTGCTTTGTTCCATTAGGGCTTTTTTTCTTTTTGGTTATATATTTTTTTAGGGTAATTATCTTCTATGCCTTGATTTTCTGCATATTTTTTAAGAGTTTCTAGCATTATTCCGCATAGGTATTCTATAAAAAATTACTGATTATGTCAAATACCTAACTAGAGCCGTACAACTAACACTGTAAGCAATTCATCTCCCACTTAAGAAGTGAGAGTTTTATTGAATAAAAAAAGATAAATTTAAAGCAAGTAATCTTTTTTTAGACAACACTAAACCCTTGCATGTATTTACAGCAATATTTATTTCATCATAAACAACCCCCAACCCATAAAACCTCAATAAACACTATAAAATAAAAGTATTTGTAAAGAACAAGCAAACAATAAATCTCAATCACCCAGACAAAAACAATCTCAACCGACCCATAAAGCAATAAATCAAGCAAGCATAATTAATTTAATTGATTAAACTAATAAATTTAATTTATAAGATTAACAATAAAAAACCATAAATTAACCAAGCTAATCCCACCCAAACCCAAACAAGCCATAAATTACACACACTTTTTTACAAACATCAATTAAATAGCAAGACTATCGATAATAAAAAATTTATCTCAAGTATAACATTCATTCTCGCCAACAAGAATAGACAATCATAGTCTATCCACCCTAACCCAACATTAACCCCTAACCCAACTAAGAAGTGTATAACAACCCCAACCCATAAACCTCAATAAACACTATAAAATAAACTTGAGTGATTAAAAATCCAACCCAATTATTGAACAAACCCAACCTACATAATAAAATATAAACTAGACATATAAAGAACAATTGACACATAAAAATAGATTGAATAAATAAACCTATACAAGTAAACATAAAGATTAATTATTGATACAAAAGATTCAATAAATAAATAAAAAGAATAATTGAGATATAAAAACATATAAACTAAACAACTCAAACAACCATTAAATCAACCCAAGCTAATTAAACCTATAAACATAAAAAAATAATTAAATATAAAAACAACGATTGACGTATAAAAACTAAGATTTTAAATCTATAAGAATAAGATAAAGTAGAATTAACAAGTCCGCAATGAGCTACTTTCCCCCTGCCAGTAAGGCGTAGTATCATCACCCACGATGTGCTTAGCTTCTTGGTTCGGGATGGAGCAAGGCGTTTCCACATCTGTATAATCACGGACATTGTTATTTAAATATTCTTTGAAAGATTGAATTTAAGAATAAAACTTAATCTTTTATTCCTTTACTTTTTTCTTTATTCTCTTTCTTCTTTTCTTATCTTTTATCTTTGATAAGTTTTTATATAGAATACTTAAAAAACAATGTTAAGAGCAAGTTCTAATACAAACTCTACTTGAAAGATTTCTATTAAACTCTAAATATTATCTATATTCAAAGTCTTCTTAAAAACCTTAACAAGGAAGTGATGCTTTATTAAAGATAAGCCAAACGCTCTATTAGTACTGGTCAGCTAAAGGACTTTCATCCATTACACACCCAGCCTATCAAACTAGTAGTCTTCTAGAGAGCTTAGAGAAGATTCATCTTAGAGTTGGCTTCACGCTTAGATGCTTTCAGCGTTTATCCTTTCCAAACTTAGCTACGCTGCGATGCTCTTGGCAGAACAACAGCTACACCAGTGGTTTGTTCAACCCGGTCCTCTCGTACTAGGGTCAAATCTCTTCAATCTTCTTACGCCCACGGCAGATAGGGACCGAACTGTCTCACGACGTTCTGAACCCAGCTCGCGTACCGCTTTAAATGGCGAACAGCCATACCCTTGGGACCTGCTCCAGCCCCAGGATGCGATGAGCCGACATCGAGGTGCCAAACCTCCCCGTCGATGTGAGCTCTTGGGGGAGATCAGCCTGTTATCCCCGGGGTACCTTTTATCCTTTGAGCGATGGCCCTTCCACACAGAACCACCGGATCACTAAGACCGACTTTCGTCTCTGCTTGACTTGTATGTCTTGCAGTTAAGCTGGCTTATACCTTTATACTCTACGAACGATTTCCAACCGTTCTGAGCCAACCTTTGTAAGCCTCCGTTATTATTTGGGAGGCGACCGCCCCAGTCAAACTACCCACCAGACATTGTCCCACTTGAGGATAACTCAAGCTGGTTAGCTACCCAAATAAGAAAGAGTGGTATCTCAACAATGGCTCATATACAACTGGCGTCATATACTCAAAGCCTCCCACCTATCCTGCACATTCTTATCCAAGTAGCAGTGTCAAGCTGTAGTAAAGGTCCACGGGGTCTTTCCGTCTTGCCGCGGGTAGGAGGAATTTTCACCTCCACTACAATTTCACTGGATCCCTCTTTGAGACAGCTCCCATCTCGTTACGCCATTCATGCAGGTCGGTATTTAACCGACAAGGAATTTCGCTACCTTAGGACCGTTATAGTTACGGCCGCCGTTTACTCGGGCTTCGATCAAGAGCTTCGCTAATGCTAACCCCATCAATTAACCTTCGAGCACCGGGCAGGCGTCACACCCTATACATCCTCTTACGAGTTAGCAGAGTGCTGTGTTTTTGGTAAACAGTCGGGAGGGACTCTTTGTTGTAAGTTTCCTTGCTTTCGGAGTAAATCCTAATACAAAGCTAACCACACCTTATACCGAAGATACGGTGCTATTTTGCAGAGTTCCTTAAAGAGAGTTCTTCCACGCGCCTTAGAATACTCATCCCACCCACCTGTGTCGGTTTACGGTACGGGCAACATTAGCTAAACTTAGAAACTTTTCTTGGCTCGACGGCATCAGGGGTTCTTCTATCCATCCGAAGACTTCAAAAAGCCTTTCAGTTCTCGGAGTATTGTTATACGGATTTGCCTGTATAACCTCCTACGACCTTAGACTAGCACTTCCATCCGCTAGCCCCCTTAGCCCTAAGCGTCCTTCCATCGCACACTAATGTTGGTATTGGAATATTAACCAATTTGCCATCGTCTACCCCTTTCGGACTCGACTTAGGACCCGACTAACCCTACGATGACGAGCATCGCGTAGGAAACCTTGGGTTTACGGCGTTAATGATTCTCACATTAATTATCGCTACTCATGCCTGCATGCTCACTTCTATTCGCTCCAGCACTCCTTACCGGTATACCTTCGACGCAAATAGAACGCTCTCCTACCACTTAGTAAACTAAGTCTACAGCTTCGGTACTTACTTTAGCCCCGTTATATTTTCCGCGCAAAATCACTAGACCAGTGAGCTATTACGCTTTCTTTAAAGGATGGCTGCTTCTAAGCCAACCTCCTGGTTGTTTAAGTAACTTCACATCGTTTTCCACTTAAGTAAGACTTAGGGACCTTAGCTGGTAGTCTGGGTTGTTTCCCTCTTGACGACGGATTTTATCACTCGCCGCCTGACTGCTGTGATTACATATAAGGTATTCGGAGTTTGATAGGGTTTGGTACATTGGTGTATGCCCTAGCCCATTCAGTGCTCTACCCCCTTATATTACGACACAACGCTATACCTAAATATATTTCGGAGAGAACCAGCTATCACGAAGTTTGATTGGCCTTTCACCCCTATCCACAAGTCATCCCGGGGCTTTTCAACGCCTATGGGTTCAGTCCTCCACTAGTTCTTACACTAGCTTCAACTTGCTCATGGATAGATCACTTCGTTTCGGGTCTGCAGCATCTGACTAAGCGCCCTATTCAGACTCGCTTTCGCTACGGCTTCGCGTTTGCTTAACCTTGCCAGACACCACAACTCGCAGGCTCATTATGCAAAAGGCAGTCCATCACCCTGTATTGCTACATAGGGCTCTGAATGATTGTAAGCAAATGGTTTCAGGTTCTATTTCACTCTGATCACCTCAGTTCTTTTCACCTTTCCCTCACGGTACTTGTGCACTATCGATCTGGTATTAGTATTTAGGGTTGGATCGTGGTCGACCCGGATTCAGACAGGATTCCTCGTGTCCCGCCCTACTCAGGATACTGCTAGCTAAGGTTTGTTTTTCGCATACGGGACTATCACCCTCTATGGTTATACTTTCCAGAATGTTCTGCTAAACTTACCTCTTGCACATTGCAGTCCTACAACCCCCAGTGCAAGCACTGGGTTTGCCCTCTTGCGCTTTCGCTCGCCGCTACTGACGCAATCTCTATTGATTTCTTTTCCTGAGGGTACTAAGATGTTTCAATTCCCCTCGTTCGCTCCTATATAGGTAATGTATATCTCTATACATTGGGTTGCCCCATTCGGAAATCTACGGATCAAAGCTTCTTGACAGCTCCCCGTAGCTTATCGCAGTCTAGTACGTCCTTCATCGCCTTTACCAGTCAAGGCATCCACCATTCGCTCTTAGTAGCTTACCTTTTTTTACCTTTTATTATTGATTCTAAAACGCATCACTTCCTTGTTAAAGTTTTTATGATAAGACTTCTTTATCTTAAGACGGAAAGCATTCAAACACTTAATATAAAACTAAATGATTTAGTCTCAACTAAGCTGTGAGTTTGAAACTTGTCTTTAATTTATAATCCTTAAATCCAATATTCTCTTTATTCATAGAAATAAAGACAGCTAAAAGTTAAGTTAAACTAAAGAAAAGATAAATAGGTTTTATCCTTTAACAAGTCCTGTAAAATTGTTTTTATTAAAACTTGCTTGTGACTCTTAACAATGATAATTAAAAAGAACATTTAGGTTTAAAACCTAAAGGAAGTATATATATTAACATAATCATTATAAATATAAATGTATATGCTACTTATATCTATTAAAGTATATTCTTTTATAGTTAAAGATAAAAAATAAATCTAAGTATAGAGTTTATATTTTATATTTAATCTATTTTATATACTTGCTTTAGATTTTAAAGCTTCTTTATTCAAATCTTTTTTATGGTGGGCCTAACAAGACTTGAACTTGTGACCTCACCCTTATCAGGGGTGCACTCTAACCAGCTGAGCTATAGGCCCTTAATAAATGGTGGAGAATAGCGGGATCGAACCGCTGACCTCCTGCGTGCAAAGCAGGCGCTCTCCCAGCTGAGCTAATTCCCCATAAACAATTAGCTTTATCATCAATCTTTGAAATCTAAACAAGAATCAATTGAGTTTATATATTGAAGTAATAGTTGTGAGACTTATTACTTTGTACTCTAGAAAGGAGGTGATCCAACCGCAGGTTCTCCTACGGTTACCTTGTTACGACTTCACCCCAGTCGCTGATTCCACTGTGGACGGTAACTAGTTTAGTATTCCGGCTTCGAGTGAAATCAACTCCCATGGTGTGACGGGCGGTGAGTACAAGACCCGGGAACGTATTCACCGTAGCATGGCTGATCTACGATTACTAGCGATTCCGGCTTCATGCTCTCGAGTTGCAGAGAACAATCCGAACTGGGACATATTTTATAGATTTGCTCCACCTCGCGGTATTGCGTCTCATTGTATATGCCATTGTAGCACGTGTGTCGCCCTGGGCATAAGGGCCATGATGACTTGACGTCGTCCACACCTTCCTCCTCCTTACGAAGGCAGTCTATTTAGAGTGCTCGGCCGAACCGTTAGCAACTAAATACGTGGGTTGCGCTCGTTGCGGGACTTAACCCAACATCTCACGACACGAGCTGACGACAGCCGTGCAGCACCTGTCTCTAAGTTCTAGCAAGCTAGCACCCTCTTATCTCTAAAAGGTTCTTAGGATATCAAGCCCAGGTAAGGTTCTTCGCGTATCTTCGAATTAAACCACATGCTCCACCGCTTGTGCGGGTCCCCGTCTATTCCTTTGAGTTTTAATCTTGCGACCGTACTCCCCAGGCGGTACACTTAATGCGTTAGCTGCATTACTGAGATGACTAGCACCCCAACAACTAGTGTACATCGTTTAGGGCGTGGACTACCAGGGTATCTAATCCTGTTTGCTCCCCACGCTTTCGCGCCTTAGCGTCAGTTGAGTTCCAGCAGATCGCCTTCGCAATGGGTATTCTTGGTGATATCTACGGATTTTACCCCTACACCACCAATTCCATCTGCCTCTCCCTCACTCTAGACTATCAGTTTCCCAAGCAGTTTAATGGTTAAGCCATTAGATTTCACAAGAGACTTGATAATCCGCCTACGCGCCCTTTACGCCCAGTGATTCCGAGTAACGCTTGCACCCTCCGTATTACCGCGGCTGCTGGCACGGAGTTAGCCGGTGCTTATTCCTTAGGTACCGTCAGAATTCTTCCCTAAGAAAAGGAGTTTACGCTCCGAAAAGTGTCATCCTCCACGCGGCGTTGCTGCGTCAGGGTTTCCCCCATTGCGCAATATTCCCTACTGCTGCCTCCCGTAGGAGTCTGGACCGTGTCTCAGTTCCAGTGTGACTGATCATCCTCTCAGACCAGTTAAGCGTCATAGCCTTGGTAAGCCATTACCTTACCAACTAGCTGATACTATATAGTCTCATCCTACACCGAAAAACTTTCCCTACTCAACTTGTGTTAAGCAGGAGTATAGAGTATTAGCAGTCGTTTCCAACTGTTGTCCTCTTGTGTAGGGCAGATTAACTATACCTTACTCACCCGTGCGCCACTAATCCACTTCTAGCAAGCTAAAAGCTTCATCGTTCGACTTGCATGTATTAGGCACGCCGCCAGCGTTCACTCTGAGCCAGGATCAAACTCTCCATAAAAAATTATAGATAGTTTAATCTTTTTCTTCAAAGAAAAAGTTATGAAAGATTAAAAGAAAAGTTTTTAATCTTTTTAATTATTAGATTGAATAGATTTTACATAATTGCTTATGCCTAAATCTGTTCTGGCTCAATCGATCACTTATTTAGATTTCAAAGATTGACTAATAAGATTTGAATAACAATACTAATTTAAAAGAACAAAACAAAAAATCATTTTTAAAAGAAAAGTTTTTAAATTAAAAAACAAGATTTATAAAAAAGCTTTTAGTTTATAAGACAAAAACCAAAAGAGTTAATTTATAAAATCTACTAAGCTAGTGAAACTTTATAATTTAAAAGATTTTAAGTCCTTTTTTCAAAAAAGGAAATGAAAGTATAACCAATTAAACTTAAAAGGGGATTAAACAAAGGATTAAATAGTATAAATATTTGTGTAAGTATTTATATAAGTATTTGGTGGGTTTAAAAATGGGGGGGGGGGGAATTTTCCAATCACCCCAAAGTTAAAAGTATTTTTCTAGGCTTGCATAAACTCTTGCTCGATGTTCTCCATCGTGTTTAAACTGATGAACAGCTCTTGCAGCATCCATTTTTACATAAAAATTAGCACTTCTTGTATAGAGTATTTATATACCCATTGCATCCATAAGATAATGATTTTCACTTTGATATTCTTTATTTTCATACCAAGAATACCCTATATCATAAAAAGGAGTCGAGTAAAGCCCTTCTAAAGGTGTTTGAAATCTTATTCCCAAGGCGCCAGAAACAACATTATCCGCACTTCCCTCACCTTCTAAACAAACACATACACCACAAGGTCTACCTAAAGATACGGATTCACTACTATCTAAAACAGCATCGCTGATAACTTTTTGATAATTGAGTTGAAAAATGTGAGTTAAGCGTTCTTAGAATTGATATTTGTTGCTTAAATTTAAATTCATTTTTCCAAAATTTCCTAAATTTACTCCATTAAATCCAGAAAAATCACCATCATTTTCAACATTACCATATATAAAATTTAAAGTATAACTTAGGACATTATTCTCCAAACCTCTATAAGTTCTTTCTATGCCCAAATTTACACTATTTCTCGCTTTTTCATTGCTTACTAAACCATCAAGATAATAATCTTTAATCTTTTTATGAGTAAAACCCGAAACAAGATATAAAGAATACTCAGTATATAAAAACACAGGATAAGAAAAATTTACTCCAACATTCATAGAGTCCCTATAAAAACTAAGATTTCTATAAATTCTGCCAGGAACATAATGTCCTTGAGTTGCAAATGGAGTAATTTTTAAATTCCCTATAAAAGTACTATAATTAATCCCATAATCTGTTTGATTTTCATCACTATCTTGAAGATAAAAATTTAAGTTATCCCCTTATCTTGCTATATTGTTTAAACTTTGACTCATTCCTGCTCTAAAACGACCTGTTTCTTTAGTCCCATAGTTGTTAGAATATAAAGTTAAAGTTACACTATCTCACCTTTGTTTACTTCTATAATAACATCGCTTTCTCCACAACCATCACCTGATTGTAAATTAGCATTGGTTTGGATTCCGTATATTTCATTGATTTTATAAATTTCATTTTCCACATTTTTAGTTGTGACAACTTTCCCTTTAAGATTTTTGTTCAATTTACTCTCTAAAGCATAATCTCTGACACCTGAGTTGTTTTTAATAATTACTTTTCCTATAAAGTTCCAAAAGCTATGTTAATTTGCACTTTGTTAGAACTTAAATCTTGCGGTGGTATATAAGCAGTTGCCGAAGGATGGCCACTTAATTGACAATAATAAGCTATAATGTTTGTTATATCTTTTAAATTTTGTAAGCTTAATTCTTGGTTGCGATATTCAGCTATTGCATCTTGAATTTATTTTTCGCTAATTCTTAATTTTTTAAATGTCAAATCTTTATTATCGATATGCAAAACATACTCTCTTACAAAAACCTTAGCTTCATTTTGATCAGTTTGTGAATTTGTAATATTTGTAGTATTTTGCTCTTTGAAATTTACAGGGCTTTTTTGATTTTTTAATGTATTTTTTAAATTTTTATTTTGTGGTTCATTTGCTTCAGGAGAGCTTTCTATAAGCTCTCTTATTTTATTATTATTTAGCTCTTCAGCATGTGAAAATACTTGCAATAAGACTAAAACAACTAAAATTTTTCTCATTTTTATTTCCTATTTTGCATTTACACAAATATTCATTGTCTTAAAATTATCACTTACAATACAACGCAAACCACTACTTCTAGCATCTGCTTCTCCTATTTCCACTTGATCATCATCTTCTTCTTTTTTTTGCGTCTACTTCGGTTTGAATTTTTATAGGAGCTTCTACAACCTTTTCAGGAATTTCAGGCGGCAATACAGAAGGTTTGTCTGGATCTTCACCCCCTTGTTTATCTGGCTCATAGATAGATATATTTGGTTTTTCTGGCAATGAGGCTAATTTTCCTTTAAAATTAAAATTTCCAGTGTATACTTTACCATCTACATCTTTACCTTCTATAGAAAAACCTTGAGAATTTAGAATTTCATTTTCAAGCTTATAGCGAAATCCTTCATTTCCACTAAGATCCGCAAACTGCTTTTCAAGAGCTTCTTTTTGTTCTAAAAGTTTTTCATATATAGCCCTTAATGTTTCATCGCTAACTAAGCCTGATTCTTTGATTTTTTCATAGTTTTTATTTTCTTTGTCAAGTTGAGCTAAGGCTTCTTGGTATTTTTGTAATTCTTCTTTAAAACTAGCGAAATAACCTTCGCCGGTTTTGATTTTATCCATAGCAGTTTTCTTTTGCGTCCATTTTTCATAAAGATTGGTATAATTTTTATAATTTTGTTCTTGCGAACCTTGCCATAACTTTAAAAATTCTTGTTCTACTCCCGTATCTTTAAACGCATTTAAGAAATTTAAACTTTGAGTGATTTCACTAGCCTCATCTTTTCCTACCACACCCTTACTATCTGTGTAAGTCCAAGTTTTGGTATCAAAATCATAAGTGTATTTTCCATTCATCAAATCATCTAAAATTCTTTGAAGCAATTTAGGGTCAAAGTCGTCTTTGGATAATTTCACAGCATCTGTTGCCTTGGTAAAAGAATCAGCAAAAGCATAAGAATTATTATCAAGATATTTTATATCGTTAAATTTCTTTCTTACAGCACTATCAAAATCTTTTTTTCCTGTTACTTCATTATTATATTGCACAGACTTAAAAAATTCTGTCCTTCATCAATGTAACCATTTTCTAAATTATGATAAACATAAATATTACTAAAATTATTATTTACACTAATTCCAGGATCACCAATAACTTTTCCAGCTTGTGTTTTATAGTTTCCAGCACTCAAAATTGCTCCATTTTATAAAATAAGTAAGCATTATTAATCTTTAAATTTCCAACTTTTCCAGTAAATCCTCCTGTTTTACTATCATTCCCAGAAGTTATAAGTTTTTCTATGTCATTAACCACAACATTATTAAAATTACCACCATCAATTTGTCTGCCTATGCCACCCACATAAGAACCTTCTTTGCTACTATACTTATATTATTAATAGCAACATTTGTAAAATTGATAGTGTTATTCCCTCCACTACCATTCCCCAGCCTATTATTCCGCCAACTTTAGTATTTACAGCTGTATTAATAACGAGATCATTAACAGTCACATTTTCAAAACCCGTATAACTGTTTGCAATATTTTGCCCTACTATACCTCCAACTAAGCATCATAACCAGTTGAAGCAATTTTCAATCCTTGAATATTAAAGTTTCTTATATAGCTATTTTGAACAACTCCAAAAATTCCTACATATTGATTTGATGAATTAATATTAACATTTTTTAAAGCATAACCAGAACCATCGAAAGATTTAGCAAAAGCATTGCTTGTATTATCACCTACTATGTATGTTTTCACGCCACTAAAATCAATATCATCAATCAAACGAAAATGATCAAAAGCTGTTCTAAATTTTTCTTTATTTACATTCCAAAAATCAGCAAATTTATTCCATTCTGTTGCATCCGCAATACTTCCATATTTAGTCCAGTTTTTAACTTTACTACTATCATCAAAACTAAATTTACTACTAGAATTACCCAATAAAGCTCCATCTTCTTCAAAACTTGTTATGCTTTGTTGAATGATAGCTTCTTGCTCTGCTTTGGCTACGATATTTTTTGTATCTTTTACCACTCCAGCATCAACATAAACTTTATTACCTTCAAGTTTTAATACATCCAAAGTAATTTTTCTTTTATTGATTTCAACCTTATTTCCTATTAAAACAATATTATCTGCATTGATCTTTCCAAGATTTATAATATTTCCTTGTTTGCTTACATCAAATGCCGGAGAGAAACTAGCTCCTTTCTCTAAAAAAGTTTTGACATTATCATCACTTAAAGCTGTTGTGCTAGCTACAAATTTTCCCGCAGTAATAGTTCCTGTTTTGCCAATCAAAACTCCCATAGGATTAACTAAAAAGATATTGTTATTCCCTCTATTTAAAGCTCCGTCTATCTTAGAAGCATCTTTTTGATAAGCAATGTTTAGGTAGTTTTGATTTTTGCCGTTAAAATTTACACTTTCATTTTGTCCTATATTAAAACCGCCACCCCATTGGATAACATGATTTTGTCCTTTTCCTGTAATCGTTACAGTATTGCCAGAGGTATGGATAGTCCCACTTGTACCATGAGTAAATTTACCCCCACTTAGTAAAGCATAAGCTTGAGAAAAGAGCAAAGAACTCACCGCAAATGATAAAACTATATGTTTACTCATCTTTTTCATGTTACTCTCCTTTAAAGTATGTTGATATAAATTATTTTTGCATCATCTGAAACTTCAAAGCTAAAATTTACATTTTTCAATGTACTTTTAGCCAACTTTTCTATCTTGTTGTAATTAAATTTATTTTTATTATTTTTCATTTTTTCTAACAAATTTTCTAATTCTTGTTGATTTAACAATCCATTGTCACCATCATAAATTCCAACATCACTTTGTATGAGAATATATTTTCCTTTTGTTGGTTTATTTTTAGTAAGAATTTCCATACTTCCATTTGCAGGAAGATTGATAAGTTTTTCTATAGTCAAGATAGGATTTTTTATTTTATTTGGTAAAATAAAAGTAAAATTTTCAAAGTTATTTACCACTTCTGATTTGACATCTTGAGTATCTATAATCAAACGATTGTTTTTAGAAAAATCTTCTTGATGCGGTAGAATTTGAGTGATTATTTTACCTTTTTTATTTACTTCATGAAAAACAGAACCAGAAAGCAAATCGATATTTACATCTTTAAAGAAATTCAACTCTCCACCTAAATATAAAGTATTGTTATAAGATTTAAAATTTGAAATATCCGAAGTTCCAGATGGAGCTAAAAATATAGCATCTTGATTTTTATACTCATCTATATTTAAATTAACAAGCTCCATGATATTATCATGAGAATTTGCAGACACTCCAGCTATCAACCCCACATAACCTTGTCTTTTATCTGAGGCAGTACTAAAAGCTGTGTTGTTGATGATGATTTTATTAAAAGCACTTTCTTTATCTGCTTTTATGATGCACGAACTTTCCACGGCAGCCGAAGAACAATCTTTAAGCTTTATAAGATTGTTGTTTGCATTTTGAGTTGCTTTTAAAATAATTTTTGAGCCCTTTCCTAAAGAACTCGCTTCGGTTAAACTCTGAATGAGATTATAATTTATTTTATTATTTGAAACATTTTTAGCATTGATCATCAAACTTAAATTTTTAGATGATTTAATATTTTCAAAATTTACTTCATTATTGTTTGATTCATCGGCGATATAGTCTATACCATCTAGCGTAGTTTCACTTGTAATAAAAGCATATAAAGGCAATGAAATAATAGAATCTTTTATACTTAAGGTATTATTATTTGCTTTTCCACTTAAAGTTCTTGCCGCATATACGGTAAATTTATCAGAATAATTTTGTGGAACTTTTTCATAGGTTAAATCATTTTGTATATCAAAAACATTAAAATTCGCACCCTCTGTAGCAAAACCTCCGTAAAGATTGTAATAATTTTTTCCATAAAAATTATCACTGATTTTTAAAGGTTTTTTAAGACGAAATACAATTTTATTTCCATTAGCTTCACCATCATTAGAATACCCACCATAGAGGTTTAACGATGCATGTGTTTTAATGTTTTTATTAAGATGATCTAATGAGTTAAAATGATAAACTTCTATAGAATTTTTCTCTGCATTACCCTGTAATGTTCTTCCACCGTAAATTTCTCCAAATAAAACAGCATCATAAAAAGTTATTTTATTTTGCGAATTTACCATTAAATCTAAATTTAAATTTTTAATTATTACAGAATTTTTACTTACATTGTATTTTTTAAGATTATTTACATCAGCTAAAGCACCTAAAATTTCAAAGGTCGAACGAGCTGTATACTCACCATCTGGCCCATGAAGGACGATATTGGCTGAATCGATAAGAACTTTATTGTTTTGTAAATTAGAATTTATGCCAAAAGCTCCCATTAAACGAGTAATTCTTTCATCATAAATATCCTTACCTTCTTCATCTGAAAAATACTGGGAATTATGAAGGTCAATTTTTGTATTTGACTCTAAGATTAATTTATTGTCTTTAGCTTCATCATCAAAAGCTACAGATCCTGAAATATAAGGAACTCCATTTAAGGGCAAGGTGTAGATATTTTCTACACCCATTATTGATATAGGAGTTTTCTTTTAAAATGGTTTGATTGTTAAATCCCTCCCCCCTGTCAGTAAACGCCGCAGTAATTAAATACTTAAAACGATCGCCTTTTTGAGAATTATTAGGTACTCCACAATCCCCTATGCTTGGTTTGCAAAAATACACAGAAGATAATTCTCCATTTTCTAATATAAGTTTATTATTTGTTGCATTTGTATTTTGCGCATAAGCTGTTACAATAAAAGGCATAAAAGAACTAGGAACGGCTTGAGTATCTGAAGATACGGTTCCTAAAGTGCTAAAAGCTGTTATGATCTCTTCTTTTGAAGTATCCGGAGTTAAAATTTCAAGCTTGGATAAATTTTTATTTCCAGATTTAGGGTTATTATAAATCATAGTTAAATTTGATATAGGGTATTTTGACTTAGAAGCATAGAAATTTTTTCCATTAATTTTTTTAAAAATTTCTGCTTGAGGATCATAAACTTGATTATCCTTAAAAGAATGTTCAGAAATATAAAAAATTTTTCCATCCTTGCTTGCAGCCTGAACCGCCGCAAAACAAACCGAAGAAGATAAAACCACACTACAAACGCCCAAGCCAAATTTTGCATTTGTCTTATTTGTAAAAATTTTAAAAATATTAAAATATTTTTTCATCTCATTTCTTACTAAAATAAAACCTTTTGATTTATCGCAAATTGATTATTTGCAACACTATCCCGTATGTCCTGAGTTGATTATAAAATATTAATTTGATATTTTATTTTTCAATATTTAAATTTAATGAAAATTTAACAAATTTTATATTAATATATTCTTAAATAAAATTTTATTTTAAATATTAAAAGAATACTTTTATAATTATTTAAATATTATCTAAAAGCACAACATTAATATAACTTTTCTAAAAATTGATCCAGACTTAATTAAATATAAATTTAAAATAAGTATAATTTTAAAACATTTTATATCAAAGGAAAAAAATGAAAAAAATATTAAGCATTGCTCTAGTTGCTTTAGTTGGTTTATTTTTAGGTGCTTGTAGTGATTCTAAAAATAAAGAATCAAATGCAAGTGTAGAATTAAAGGTTGGAACTGCTCCAAATTATAAACCTTTTAATTATAAAGAAAACTCAAAACTTACAGGTTTTGATACTGATTTGGTTGAAGAGATTGCCAAAAAAAATGGTATTAAAATTGTTTGGGTTGAAACCAATTTCGATGGATTGATTCCTGCTTTAAAAGCTGGCAAAATCGATATGATTGCCTCAGCTATGAGCGCAACTGACGAAAGAAGACAAAGTGTTGATTTTACCAAACCTTACTATATGAGTAAAAATCTTTATCTTAAGCTAAAAAACAACGACTCTCTTCAAACGAAAAATGATTTAGAAGGTAAAAAAATAGGAGTTCAACTAGGAACTTTACAAGAAAATACTGCAAAAGCTATCAAAAATGCACAAGTACAAAGCAATAAAGATTTAAACATAGCTGTTTTAGCACTAAAAAACAACAAAATCGATGCTATTGTAGCTGATCAAGATACTGCTAAAGGTTTTTTAGCTGAAAATCCAGAATTGGTAAGCTTCTACCAAGAAACAGATGGAGGGGAAGGCTTTAGTTTTGCTTTTGATAAAAATAAACAAAAAAATATTATTGAAATATTTAACAAAGGCATAGATGAAGCAAAAACTGATGGATTTTATGATACTTTAATTAAAAAATATGAATTAGAATAAGCGTGAATTTTCACGCTTATAGCTTAAAAAGTTAAAATTTCATATTTTCTCTCTTTTGCAATTTTTAAAATTTTTTCATCACCATTACATACAAAGGCTTTGCTAACAGACTCTAGTAAAGGTAAATCATTGATAGAATCACTAAAAAAATAAGAATCTTTCATCCATTTTTCATAATCTTTACCCAAATATTCCTTAAGTCTTAAAACCTTGCCTTCCTTAAAGCTATAAATCCCATAAGCTTTTCCACTAAATTTATCACCCACACGCTCGCATTTTATGGCTATGCTTTCTCTCACTCCCAAAAAAGAGGCGATTTTTCTAACTAAAAATTCAGCCGTAGCTGAAATTATAATACACCTTTGATCTTGATATTTGATTATAAGTTCTTTAGCTTTTTCATAAGGTTTTATATAAATTTTTATAAATTCATCTACCAAAGATGAAATTCTATCTTCATTTTTACCCTTAACACTTTGAAGAAAAAAAGTCATAAATTCATCCATATCAAACTTTTTTTCTTGATATTGTTTTTGATAAAAAACGATTTTTTCTAAATATTCTTGAGGTAAAAAACCTTTTTCAACACAAAATTTAAGCCAAAGTTTAGCACTATCGCCTTGTATTAAAGTATCATCTAAATCAAATAAAACAAGCTTCATTTTAACTCTTTTGCTAAAGAAAGATTGAATTTTAAAGCGATTTTATCACCTGCTTCATAAGTACTATGAGTGCTAAAATTTAAAGTATCTACCTTAAATTCAATTTCTTGCACTCTAACCCTATAGCGTATGATATTGCCTAGCAATGATTTTTCTTTGATTTTAGCCTCTAAGCCTTCGTTAGAAATTTCTATGGTTTCAGGACGCAAGGCTATATCTTTTTTAAAATCGTGTTTTAAACCCAAGCTATCAAGCTCTTTAGGGCTTAAAATATTGTAATTTCCTATAAAGCTAGCCACAAAATGAGATTCTGGCAAAAGATAAAGATTATTTGCGTTGGAATTTTGTATGATTTTACCCTCATTCATTAAAATAATCGTATCGGATAACTCTAAAGCTTCTTCTTGATCGTGCGTTACAAAAATAGTGGTGAGTTCAAGTTCTTTTTGAATTTCTTTAATTTGCACCCTTAAATACTTACGAATTTTAGCATCAAGTGCCGATAAAGGCTCATCAAGTAAAAGTAAATCAGGTTTAATCACCAAAGATCTTGCTAAAGCCACTCTTTGCATTTGTCCGCCTGAAAGCTTATGTGGATAAGTTTTAGCGTATTCTTCAAGCTCGACGAGTTTTAACATTTTTTTCACTCTTTTTTCTATGTCCTTTTTATCCATTTTTTTGATCTTTAAACCAAAAGCTACATTTTCAAAAACGTTAAGATTTGGAAAAAGAGCGTAATTTTGAAAAACCATACCTATATTTCTTTTTTGAGGACTTAATTTGGTAAGATCTTTATCATTTAAAGAAATTTTTCCTCCATTAATTTGGCTAAGCCCTGCTATACACCTTAAAAGAGTGGATTTTCCACAGCCACTTGGGCCTAAAAGGGTTATAAACTCACCCTTTTTAGCACTAAAATTAATATCTTCAAAAATAATTTTATCCCCATAAGCTTTTTTAAAATTTTTAATCTTTAAATAAGCCATTTTTCACTCCTTAATCAAACTAGCTATAAAAGTTGTTATAAAAATTAATACAAAATAAACTATTACCAAAGCACTAGAATAATGCCCACTTTGATTTTTGATATTATAAAGATAAACTTGTAAAGTCTCATAAGCACTTCCTACAAGAATATTTGCGTATAAAAATTCACCTATTAAAAAAGAAAAACTTAAAAAAACTGCCACCAAAATTCCATTTCTTAAGTTAGGCAAGATAAGTTTAAAAATCGCTCCCATTAAAGAACCTCCAAGCATAGCATTAGATGTGATGAGTTCATTTAAATTGACATTAGATATAGCATTATCTAAAGCCCTATATATAAAAGGTAAAGCTATAGTAAAATAAGTAAAAATGAGTATCCAAGCTGTGCCTCCTATATTGTCAGCATAAAGTTGCAAAAGCCCCACACAGCTAACTATAGGAGGTACAGCAAAAGGCATGATAATAAGTATATTTACAAAGGCTTTTAATTTTAAAAAATAATAATTTAGCACAAAAACCAAAGGGAAAACAAGAATCACAGAAAGTAAAATACTGCCCACACAAACAAGCAAAGAATGCCAAAGAGCAAGTAAAAATCTTTCGTCATGAAAAAGTTCTTGATACCATTTAAGCGTAAGATCATCAGGCAAAACACTTACACCCCAAGAAGTGGAAATAGAATATAAAAAAGTAGCCATTAAAGGCAAAGCTAAAAATAAAAAAACCAAAAACAAAACTGCATAATGATAAATTTTAGCTTTTAAACTCAAATTTTCATTCATTTAAAGCACCTTAAAATTATATTTTTTAGAAAGGAAATTGGCTATAAAGGTAACAACAAGCATGATAATAGTTATAATGATGCTTAAAGCACTAGCCATATAAGGATCAAGATTGATATCGCCTGCGATTAAAGCAGCGATTCTTACAGGAGCGACATTAAAATTTCCCGAACTTAAAGCATAAATAGTCGCATAAGCTCCAAAAGCATTGGCAAATAAAATCACAAAAACACCAAACAAAGCAGGAGCGAGCAAAGGCAAAGCTATTTTTAACCAATATAAAAAATTGCCTCCACCTAACATTTTACAAGCATTTAAATGTGAATTTTCAAGACTTTTAAAAGCTGGAAGCAAAAGCAAGATTGCCAAAGGAATTTGAAAATACACATAAACAATATTTACCCCGAAATTAGCATAAACACTAACAAAAGGCTCTATGCCTAAATTTTTCAAAAACACATTAACTACACCATTGCTTCCAAGAACTATAATGAAAGCAAAAGCTAAAGGAACTCCTGAAAAATTACTTATCATAGTATTTAAAGAAAAAAGAAATTTACATATTTTTGATGGAGCTAAAACAAATAAAGAATAGCTCGCCAAAAGCCCTATTAAAAGTCCAAAAATACTAGAAATAAAACTGATTTGTAAAGAATTTATAATGCTTTGTAGATAGAATTTGGACTCAAAAATATGTATAAAATTGGCTAAAGAATAAATTTCATCCTCTTCTACATAAAAAGCATTAAAAACAATCCAAATCAAAGGCGCTATCATAAAAAAAGTAAAAACTATAAAAAAAGGTAAAATACTTAAAAAGGCTAGAAATTTTTCTTTCATTTTTTGGCCTTTAAAATTTCATCATTATATCTCTTATCGTGTTTAAGTCCTAAAATTTCACAGATACTGCCACAAATTTCATCCTGTTTTATCTTGGCATTTTCATACGAAAAAGCACTACCAAAAGTGAAAAAAGGCACTAAAATTTCATCTTCACTTAAGCCTCCATGACTTTTACCCTCTGTCATACCATGATCGCTTGTGATGATTACATTAATACCTTGTTCTAACCAAGTAGGCAAATACTCAGAAATCAAAATATCAACTTTTTTGGTTTTATTAGCATACTCAATAGAGTGTGAGCCAAATTTATGTCCTGCATCATCTATATTCATAGAATGTATAAGAGTAAAATCTAGATTATATTTGTTTCTTAAATGCTCCCCATCTGCAAATAAATGAGAATCTAAATAATCATCTTCATAATAAAAATGTCCATAAGGCAAAGTTAAATTTTCATCTTCTATGTGGCGATGTAAAGAAGGAATAAATTCTTTTTTATTATAAAGCTCAAAAACCCAATGATAAGCTGCGCCTCCAGCTTTTAAGCCTTGTTCTTTGCAAAGGTCAAAAATGCTTGTTTGTTTTGAAAAACTCAATTTATTATTAATTATCCCACTTAAAACAGGCTTTACGCCTGTTAATAAGCACTCGTATAAAGGACGAGACATACTAGGAAGTTCGCATTCTAAAGAATAAAATTTGCCTAAATTCTCTTTGCAAAGCGCATTTAAATATCCCATATTTATACTAGCACTTTTACAATTTAAGCCATCAAGCACAACTAAAATAGCTTTGGACATCATTTACTCTTTAAAAAATCTTTTACTTCAAGTAAAATAAATTCATTATCATCAGTTTTATTAGGTTCTCTACTTGAAGAATAAGGAAAGTTATTGTCATTTTCTACGACTATATGAGAGTCATCTACTATATCCACACCTTCTATGGTTTCAAAAGGAAAAACAAATTTATCATTTACCAAAGGCTTTTTAGAAATTTTATTTCTATCCTTAATATTTAAAAGATCTATATAAGAAATTTTTTGAGCTTCATGAGTTTTATCATCTAATTTAACCTTATAAATTCTTTTAAATTGAGCTACATTATTAAAACAATGCTTAGTATCTTCACCTTCTTTGCAAGCCTTATCTTTAGTGCCTTCTTTTTGATCTCTTTCTATGATGATGCCGTATTTATCATCTATCATATTAAAATCACCTATGGAATGGCTTTTATCTTCTAAGAAATATTTATAAGTTTTTCCAGTGAATTTTTTATTTTTTACATTAAATTCTATGATTCTTAGATATTCTTTACCTTTTTCATTCTCATAAGCGTTGTTATTATAAATGCTTCCTTCTAAAAGCAAATAAAGTTTAGAACCATCTTTAGAGCTTGCCATAGCTTCAAAGCCTTTAGAACGCTTGATATTAAATTTCTCATTTTCTCCATCAGGCTTATCGCTAAATTTTAAACTTGGATTATCAGGAGAAATAAGTTTTTTACCCTCCACATACACATCAAAAACTTCTTTTAAATTCCCATTCTTATCAAAATGAAGCAAATAAGGACCAAATTCATCACCTATATAAAATTCATCATTGATAACCTGTATACTCTCAGTATCAAAATCAACCCCACTTAAATACCTTTCTTTGGTTGTTTCGGTGGTTATAGGATAGGGGTATTTTTTATCACTATCTTTAAAAAAAACTGTTTTTAAAAGTTCGTATTTTGAGTTTTTAAAATCAAATTTAAACTCGTGAGCATAAAGCATGGCATCATAAGAATTATACTTTTTACCCAAGCCATTATCGCTAATTACCCAAAAAACATCTTTTTTTGGAATATATTTTATCCCACTATGTCCTTGTATAGGTTGATTTTTAAAAGGTAAATAAAAATCTGTTTCCCTGTTTCCCTTAGATTTAAAAGTTCCAATTTTTTCTTCTCTAGCGATATTTGCAAATTTCCCATAAGTTTTAAAAAAATCAGGAGCATCCTTAGGAGGTTTTACTGTACTTTTAGAATCTATGATAATATGCCCTGCTAAATTGGCCTCATACTCTTGAACTCCAAATAAAACACTGCAAAGCATAGCACTTGTTAAAATAACCTTTTTCATCCAATCTCCTTTATTTCATATCCACTATAACTTTTTCTTGCCAAAGTTGTGGCAATTCTTTAGCGCTTTTTTCCCAAGCTTTTTGATCTTTGATTGCTCTTGCATTTTTGTATTGCTCACTTGGTAAAAGTTTAGCTTTTATATCATCTGGCAAGGTAATATGATCAATTCTTATTGGCCTTGCATAACCTTTTGCTAGATTGATTTGTCCTTTATCAGAAAGTATAAACTCACGGGCTAATTTAGCCGCATTTGGATGTTTTGCGTATTTATTGATAATAGTTGTATAACCCGAAATAACACTACCATCAGCAGGGATTAAAACTTCATAACGATCTTTGCCCACTTTATCTCTATAGCCTAAACCATTAAAATCCCAAACTAAACCCACTTCAACTTCACCTTTTTCAAGATTGGCTATACTTACATCATTATTTACAAGTCTTCCTTGTTTGGCTAAAGTATTAAAAAAAGCTAAAGCAGGACTTAAATCTTTTTCATCCCCACCTAAGGCATAATTAGCTGCCAAAACTGCACTCACAGCTTGAGCTGCTACACTTACATCGCCCACGGTAATTTTATAATTTCCCTTAAGCAAATCTTGCCAAGTTTTAGGTATATCTTTTACTACATCTTTATTGACTATAAAAGCTATGGTTCCTGTATAAGCTAAAAGCCAATTTCCATCTTTATCTTTAGCCCAAGTTGGAATTTGATCCCAGTAACTTGTCTTAAAAGGCTGAGCTACTCCTTGTTTAACCGCTATCTCTCCAAAAGACGCCCCTACATCCCCTATATCACCGCTTGCATTTTTCTTTTCGGTTTTAAATTTAGCAATTTCTTGAGCTGAACTCATATCTGTATCACTATGTTCTATGTCATAAAGATTTTTAAGATCTGCCCAAGTATCCTTCCAGTTTGCCCAAGTATCAGGCATAGCTAAAGAATTTACCCTACCTTCTGCTTGCGCAGCTTTAATCAAATTCTCATCAATAGCTTGTGAATTTGAAAACAATAAAGCAACAAGACCTAAACTTAAGAAAAATTTCTTACTCATTTTTTTCCTTTCAAAAAATATTTTGGAAATTTAATGAGTTTTAGAAACATTTTAGAAACAAGTTAATTTTTAAGCAAACAAGGTTATAATTTTAAAGTCATAAACAAGGAGCGATCATGCTTTATATTTATATCAAAACTCAAAATGCTTTAGTTCAAAGAATCAATTTTAATCTCGATAGTCAAGAACTACCGCAAAATATTTTATGGATTGATTTACTTCATCCAAGTGCAGCAGAAATTGCTTTTATATCAAGTGAATTTAATCTTGAGTTTCCTACAAAAGAAGAAAGGGAAGAAATAGAGCTTAGCGCAAAATATTGGGAAGATAATGCAACAATAACCATCAATGCTCATTTTTTAGTAAGAGATCTTAAAAGTGATGAAGAAGATAGAAATTTAATCAAGCTTCGCACAGAAATTGTTACTTTTGCTACCGCTAAAAATATCTTATTTACTATAAGATATAACGAATTTAGCACTTTTGAAGAAATTCAAGCAAGGATTTTAGCTAGTCCGAAGAATTTTGAAGATGGTTTTGATATTATTGATAAAATGTTTGAAGTACGCGTTGAAAAAGATGCGGATTTACTAGAATGGATAGATAAAGAAGCAAGACGCTTAAGAACAAGTGTTTTAGAAAAAAAAGATGAATATAGTTATGATGAAATGCTAAAGGATATTTCAAGTTTGCAAGAGCTTAATATGCGCGTAAGAGATTCTTTATTTGATAAGCGTCGCGCTATGACTTCTTTGTTAAAAAGCGATAAAATCGATAAAGACATAAAACAAAATCTCACTATAGTTTTAAAAGACTTAAATTCTTTGGTTGAATTTAGCGTTTCGCAACTTAATATCTTAGATAATATCCAAACCATTTTAGCCAGTCAAATCAACATAGAACAAAACAAAGTCATTAAAATTTTCACCGTTGCAACTGTTGCCATGATGCCACCTACTTTAATAGGAACTGTTTATGGTATGAATTTTAAATTCATGCCCGAACTTGAACTTCACTATGCTTATCCCATAGTGCTTGGCGTGATGGTAATTTCTATCATTTTACCTTTGGTTGTTTTCAAGAAAAAAGGATGGTTATAAAAATTTATTAAGGAGAAACAATGGATACAATAAACATAGGAATTTTAACCCTAAGCGATAGAGCAAGTAGTGGTATATACGAAGATAAAGCCACTGCTGAAATTGAAAGAGTGTTAAATTCATATATAAAAAATGATATTATTTATCATAAAGAATTAATCCCTGATGATTATGATTTGATCATTAAAAAATTACTTTATCTAGCAGATGAAAAAAAATGCGATTTGATTGTTACAAGCGGAGGTACAGGTCCAGCACTTCGTGATGTAACCCCAGAAGCCACGGAAGCCGTGTGTGATAAAATGATGCCAGGTTTTGGAGAACTTATGCGCTTAGAAAGTTTAAAATATGTCCCAACAGCTATACTTTCAAGACAGAGTGCAGGAATTCGCAATAAATCTTTTATCATTAATTTACCAGGAAATCCTAAGGCTATAAAAGAATGCCTAGAGCCTGTTTTTCCGGCTATACCTTACTGTATCGATTTGATAGAAGGTGCTTATATAGAAGCAAATGATGAAGTTATTAAGGTTTTTCGCCCTAAGAAAAAATGTCAAAATTAAAATTTATTAGCTCTGATAAGTCTGCTTAATTGTCTAGCAAGCAGACTTGCCGAAGCTTCATCTTTGCTTATCTTTTGCACTTTATTTTTAAACTTACAAAGTCTGTCATCTAAAATCACATCATTGATTGGAATTTTAGGCTTTTCTTTTTGTTTTTGTGAAATCTTTTTCTTAAAAAACATTCTTTAATCCTTTTTTATAAATATATACCAACTTAGTTGAAAAGAATATTATTTTAGATTTTAAACTATTAACTTTATTTCATTATTTTAAGCTAGAATTCGCAAAAAACTAATCAAGGAAAAATAATGACTTTAATTGCAATTTTATGTCTTTACACAGCACTTTTATCTTGGATTTCCTATGCTCAAATTCGTTTCTTAGAAAGAGAAAAAGACAAACAAGCTCAAATTTTAAGCGAAAAAGACTATCAAAATGCAGCAGATATTGCCATCGAAAATGAAAAATTTAAACTATTTTCCAATTTTTATAATTTAATCATCAGTATTGCATGGATAGGTTTTGGATTTTTATACCTTAAAGAATTACTTATCTTAAACAACACTCGTTTTGAAAATACTTTATTTTTATTATCTTTTTTAATAATCACAAGTATTTTAAATCTACCTTTAAGTATTTATGAAAGTTTTATCAAAGATAAAGCCCATGGTTTTTCAAATATGACTGTAAAACTTTTTATCAAAGATACTATGAAAAGTCTTATTTTAACTTTAATATTTGGATTTTTAATCCTTTATACTTTGCTTTTTTGCTATGATTTTTTTGGAACTTTTTGGTGGATTGCGGCCTTTATTTTTGCCTTTTGTATTATAGTGATTATAAATCTCATCTACCCTACCTTAATAGCACCTATTTTTAATAAAATGAAAAAACTAGACGATGAAAATTTGCTGAAAAAAATCAGCTCTTTGATGAAACAATGTGGGTTTAGTGCAAATGGGGTTTATGTTATTGATGCAAGCAAAAGAGATAAGCGTTTAAATGCTTATTTTGGTGGACTTTTTAAAAGCAAAAGAGTGGTGCTTTTTGATACATTATTAAAAGCCTTAAATGAAAGAGAACTTTTAGCTGTTTTAGGACATGAGCTTGGACATTTTGTTCATAAGGATATTATCAAAGCTTTATTTAACGGCGCTATAACTATGTTTTTACTTTTTTTTGTTTTTGCAAATTTACCTGAATTTGTTTACTTAGAAAGTCATCTAGAAGGAGTAAATGGTGGCGTGTTTGCTCTTTTGTTTATCTTGGCGAATATTTTTAGCTTTTTAATCTCTCCTATGCTTAATGCCTTAAGTAGAAAAAATGAATTTGCAGCTGATCAACACGGAGCTAAAGTTACAAGCAAAGAAGATATGAAAAATGCATTGATAGCTCTAGCAAGAGAAAATAAAGCTTTTATCAAAACAAGTAAAATATATACATTTTTTTATCTCAGTCATCCAAGTATTAGTGATAGAATCAAGGCTCTTTCTTGACTATAAAAAATGCTCTTATGGAAGCTAAATCTAGCTTAAAAGGTTATGAAAATGAAGCGGTATTTATACTTTGCGAATATCTAAAAAAAGATAAAGCTTGGTTATTTTTAAACCAAGATATAAAAATAGATCATGAACCTTATTTTGAGCTTATAAAGCGTTTTAAATCTGGAGAACCTTTTGAATATATATTTGAAAAAGTGGATTTTTGGGGCTTAGAATTTAAGATAAAAAAAGGCATTCTAATCCCTCGCTACGATAGTGAAATTTTACTTTTTCAAATTTTAAATTTATGCAAAAAAAATACTTTTAATGGGATTTTAGAAATAGGATTTGGAAGCGGAATTTTAAGCATTGTTTTAGCCAAAGAACTTGGGTTAAAAATCACAGCCTGTGATATCAATCCCAAAGCCTTAGAATTAGCTTTAGAGAATGCCCAATTACACAAAGTCGATCACTTGATTGACTTTAAACTTTGTAATTTTAAGCAAATTAAAGAAAATTATGATTTTATTTTTTCAAATCCACCTTATATTAAAAATTCATATCCTATAGATATTTGGGTGCAAAAAGAACCCAAAGAGGCTTTATTTGGCGGAGAAAAAGGATATGAAATTCTAGAAGAAATCATACATTTTTCCCTTGATAAAAAAGTTAAATTTTTAGCTTGCGAATTTGGCTATGATCAAAAAGAAATTTTGGAAAAAATTTTATATCAAAATAATTTCATTGTTGATTTTTTCAAAGATGAACAAGGTTATAATCGTGCTTTTATAGCTAAATTTACAAATATGCGTTATGATAAAAAATAAAAGGAGAAACTCTTGAAAGCTGTTAATTTATTTTTACTTGCCTCCATCATAGGGGTTGAACTCATACTAGGAATAGTTGTTGCACCAACAATTTTTTTTCCTCAAAATCTTATAGGAGAAGGAGTGTTGAGCCATTTTCAAAGTGGCTTAATGATGACGCAAATTTTTATTAAGATGGGATATTTGCTGATTTTTGTTTCAGTGGTTAATTTTTTATATGAAATTTATTCTCTTATAAAAGATGAAATGAAATTTCAAATAAAATTTTCAAAATTTATGCTGAGTTTGCTTATTTTGATTTTAAGCTTAATATTTGTTTTTTATTTTACTAATACCATAATTGAACTCCAAAACTTAGGCGAAAACGCTACAAAAACTCAAGAATTTATCAGTATCCATAATGCAAGTGAAGTGGTGGTTAAAATCATCTTGATAATGCAAGTTTTTTTATATTTCTTAAGCTTTAAAATAGCAAAAAAATGATAAAATATTAAATAAATCCAAAAGAGAAGGAGTAGGCCATGATGATCTCTGATGCAACTATGATGCAACAAAATTATTATTTAAATAATGCACAAAAAGCTAGCGATAAAGCTTTAGAAAATATTGCAGCTGTTCGCGCAATAAGTGGAGTTGATAGTGCTAATTTAGCTATTGCTGATTCTTTAAGATCTCAATCAAGCACTATAGATCAAGGTGTCGCAAATGCTTATGATGCTATAGGGGTTTTACAAATTGCAGATGCTAGCCTTACCAATATCTCTCAAAGCGCAGATAGACTTAATGAACTTTCAGTAAAAATGAACAATGCTGCACTTAATGATTCTCAAAAAGGAATGCTAAGAACAGAAGCAACACGCATACAAGAATCCATCAATGATTCTTTTAATAATGCAACTTATAATGGAAAAAATGTCTTTCAAACTATGAATTTTGTAGTAGGTAGCGGAACTGAAACTACAAATTTAAATCCATTAGCAACAGATGGATTAAGCATAGATAGTCAAGATAGTATTACAAATTTTATGGATCAACTTGGAAGTTTAAGAAGTGAAATAGGCTCAGGTATCAATGCCATCACATCAAATATTAATGCAAGTGTTCAAAATAGCATCAACTCAAAAGCAGCTGAAAATAATTTACTAAATAATGACATGGCAAAAAATGTCAATGATTTTAATGCCAATTATCTAAAAGAAAATGCTGCTGCTTTTGTTGCTGCGCAATCCAACATGCAGCTTCAAAGCAAAATTGCTAATTTATTACAATAAAATAAGCCCTAAATAGGGCTTATTTTTTATCAAAATGACTTTAGAGCAAATTTTAGAAAAAACCAAAAACGTTCGTCTTGTAGCCGCAAGCAAGTATGTCGATGCAAGTATAATTGAAAAGCTTTTTGATCAAGGTATAGTAGAATTTGGAGAAAATCAAGTCCAAGCTCTAGCACAAAAAAAAGAAAATCTTGATGAAAAAAAACTAGACATAAAGTGGCATTTTATAGGAACGCTACAAAGCAACAAAATCAATCTCTTAATCAAACAAAAACCTATATTATGGCACTCTTGCAATGGTATTAAAATAGCTAAAGCTATGGACAAAAGACTTGATTATAAATTAAATACTTTATTAGAAATCAATAGTGCAAATGAAAATAGCAAAAGCGGTCTAGATCCAAATCAAGCCGTAGAAGAATATTTACAAATACAAGAAGAATGCTCTAATTTAAATCTTTGTGGCGTAATGAGCATAGGATCACACAGCCAAGATAAAGAAAATATTATAAAAAGCTTTGAAACTACATTTAAAATTTATGAAATTCTTCAAAAACATGGGGCTAAGATTTGCTCTATGGGGATGAGTAATGATTTTGAAATTGCTATAAAATGCGGATCCAACTTGGTAAGACTCGGAAGCATTTTATTTAAAAATCTTAAGTAAAACAATCTTACTTAAGCATATTTATTAGAAATTTCCTCTACTATACTATCAGAGATAATAAAATCTGTATGATAAAGCAAGCAAGATCCCGCACTAATAACTTTTAAAACAAGTTTTTTATTATTTTTTTCATTAGGATTATGTGCATTTCTAGCAATTTCATGAATTTCATAGATTAATTCTCTATTCAATCTTGTCAAATCTAGCTCTATGATATTTTTTTCAAATTCCTTAGGTTCTGCGGTAAAATGATTTTCTTCTTTATTTTTAAAATCTTTTTTTGCTCCAAATTTTTTTATAGCTTTAATCTCGCCATCTTCAAGACTTTGCAAATCTTTAATTGCTTTTAAAAAAAAGCTAGGCTTCTCCCCTCCTTCAGCTTTAAATCCCAATACAAAACCATAGGCATTATTTTTTAAATTTTCATCTTTGATGATGTTTTCTATTTCTTCTACATTGCTTTCAAATACAGTAGCATCAAACGAAGAATAATAATCCAAAATTTCAATTCTACCATAACGCTTATTATTTTTACTCATCATGGATTTGAAATCTTCAATTTTACCTATACTTAAAATTTCTCCATTGTTTTTTAAACTTTCAAAATCTAAACTTTTAACATAATCTATGGCATTAATTTGTTCATAAAATCGATCTAAAGGATGGCCTGAAACATAAATTCCTAAAATTTCTTTTTCATATCCTAATTTTTCCATCACTTCAAATTCTTCATTTTTGGGAGTAAAATTTACTTGAACACCTGAAGTTAATTCCTCTTCACCAAAAAGAGAACTTGCAGCATTTTTTCTTACTTCAGCCATTTTACGCGATGCTTCGCTAAGATTTTCCATATTATCAAACAAAGCTTTTCTAGTAAAACCAAACTCATCAAAAGCCCCTGCCTTAATAAGACTTTCTAATGTTCTACGGTTTATTTTGGTGGGATCTATCTTACCTAAGAAATCATTAATATCCTTAAATTCTCCATCTTGTCTTGCTTCAAGTAAATTTTCAACTGCAGGAATACCCACACTTTTTATAGCCCCAAGTCCGTATATAATAGCATCCTTGCCATCTTGCTCTAAAGCACTAAATTCACGGATCGCTTTGTTAATCGATGGAGGTAAAAGTTTAATATTCATTTTTTTCATCTCATCAATATAAACAGCAATTTTATCCACATTGTTTTCTTCGCTTGTTAAAAGCGCTGCCATAAATTCACTAGGATAATAAGTTTTTAAATAAGCTGTTTGAAAAGTAATCAATGCATAAGCCGCAGAGTGAGATTTATTAAAACCATATCCTGCAAATTTTACGATAAGCTCCCATAAATCCTCAGCTTTTGCTCTATCATATCCTTGTTTTTCTGCTCCATCTGCAAAATCAGTTTTAAGCTTTTTCATCTTCTCAGGATCTTTTTTACCCATAGCACGACGCACTACATCAGCACCTCCTAAAGAAAAGCCACCTATAATTTGAACAATTTGCATAACCTGTTCTTGATAAACAATAACCCCATAAGTAGGCTCTAAAACCTTTTCTAAACTGTCAAAAGGATATTCTATACTTTTTAAACCATGCTTTCTGTCGATAAAATCATCAAGCATTCCTGATTCCATAGGGCCTGGACGATAAAGCGCAAGAACCGCAATGATATCTTCAAAACGCTCTGGTTTTAAGCGTGCATTTAAGCTTTGCATACCGCCTGATTCGATTTGAAAAATTCCCAAAGTATTTCCACTTTGTATGGTTTTATAAACTTTGCTATCATTTACATCTATAGTTTCCCAAATAATGTCTTTATTGTAACGCTTTTTAATAAGCTTGATCGCATTATTGATTACTGTTAAGGTTTTAAGACCTAAAAAGTCAAATTTTATCAAATCCACATCTTCTAAATGATCTTTAGAATACTGCGTTACCAAATGTCTTTCATCATTTTTACTTTGTCTAAAAAGCGGAGTTTTCTTCCATAAACTTTCATTAGAAATTACAACACCTGCTGCGTGCATACCCGCATTGCGATTTAATCCTTCTAAAGCTCTTGCATACTCCCAAACTTCAAGACCTTTAGGATGACGATCGATAAATTCTTTGATTTTAGGTTCTTTTTCATAAGCAGCATCAAGAGTGATTTTAAGCTCTTCAGGCACAAGTTTAGCAAGCTCATCAGCATCTTGAATACTCATATCACAAACTCTAGCCACATCACGAATCACCCCTTTAGCCAAAAGTTTACCAAAGGTAATCACCTGTGCAACCTTATCCGCTCCATATTTATCAATCACATAATCAATCACTTCAGCACGTCTGTCTTGACAAAAATCCACATCAATATCAGGCATGCTCACACGCTCAGGATTTAAAAAACGCTCAAAAAGTAGACTATAAGGAATAGGATCTAAATCCGTAATCCTTAAACAATAAGAAACCAAACTTCCTGCAGCTGATCCTCTTCCAGGGCCTACTGGAATACCTTTATCCTTAGCCACTTTAATAAAATCATGAACAATAAGCATATAACCTGAAAATTTCATATTTTTAATGATGTTAATTTCTACTTCAAGTCTTTGTTTGTATTCTTCATGCTTACTTTCATCGATAAATTTTAATCTCTCTTCAAGTCCCTTTTTGCAAAGTTCTTCAAAAACCATGTCATCATTATCAAAGCTAAATTCTTTTGTTTCTTCAGGTAAGATAATATTATGATCTTTAGCATATTCTCTTGTAAATTTAAAATTCGGTGGAGTGGGATTGCCAAGATTAAGCTCTAAATTACATTTTTGTGCGATTTCTTGTGTATTTTCTATAGCTTCTGGAATATCTGCAAAAAGCTCACTCATCTGCTCAGGACTTTTAACATAAAATTCATGCACACTATGACGCATTCTATCAGGATCGTTAAGTTTTTTTCCCATGGCTATACACATAAAAACCTCATGGGCAGCCGCTCTTTCTTTAAAAGTATAATGCGTATCATTTGTAGCAATGATTTTTATATTTAATTCTTTAGAAAGTCTGATAATATCATCATCTATCATTCTTTGATCGCCTATACCATGACGCATGATTTCAAAATAAAAATCATCTTTAAAAACTTTTTTATACCATAATGCCGCTTCTTTTGCTGCTTCATAGCCTTTTGCACCAAAACGCACATTTCTTTCACTATAAGTATTTAAGTGCCAATTTACTTCACCTTGCAAGCAAGCAGAAGAGCAAATAAGACCTTCGCTATAATCTTCCAAAAGCTTTTTATTGATACGCGGATAATAATACAAACCTTTAATATAACTTTGAGAACTTAAATACATTAAATTTTGATATCCAATCTCATTTTTTGCATACAAACAAAGGTGAAAACGCTGACGAGAACTTTTATCATCTAACTCATCATGATTATGCAAATACGCTTCTATACCAATGATAGGTTTTAAACCTTGTGCTTTCATTGTTTGATAAAAATCAATTGCCCCAAACATATTTCCATGATCTGTCATAGCCACACTTGTAGCACCCTGCTCTTTTAAAGTCAAAGCTAATTCTTTAAGCTTATTGGCTCCATCAAGCAAAGAATATTCTGTATGTAAATGCAAGTGTGTAAATTGACTCATTTTCTTCCTTTAGTTTTTTAAGGCTTATTTTAATTTTGATAAAAATTATAAATTTTTCTCGCTGAATTTGAAAGAAATTGACCCTAAATTTCAACTTAAATTTTACAAAAAGGCAAAAATTCAGCCAAAATAAACTATAATAAAATCTAAGATTTTAATCTTAATAAAAAGAACTTCTCAAAGGATGAAATGATGAAAGTAAAAATTGCTTATTGCAATCTTTGAAATTATCGCCCACAAGCTGCAAGGGTTGCAGAAGAACTACAAAGCGATTTCAA
The DNA here is from genome assembly GCF_012889985.1 of Campylobacter sp. CFSAN093259. Classification (NCBI taxonomy): domain Bacteria; kingdom Pseudomonadati; phylum Campylobacterota; class Epsilonproteobacteria; order Campylobacterales; family Campylobacteraceae; genus Campylobacter; species Campylobacter sp. CFSAN093259. The sequence goes on along the minus strand of NZ_CP040617.1, from coordinate 712,855 downwards.
AGATGTTGAAGTAGAATTTGAAATTGGCGGCAGAGGTGATTTTATCGTTGAAGTAGACGGAAAAGTTATCTTCTCTAAAACACAACTTATTAATTGCGAAAGTGAAAGATTTCCATATCAAAATGAAATTAATCAATTAATAAAAAATAGAGTGTAATCAAACACTCTATCATAACATTTTCTCATATTCCTTACCAATATATATGTTTTGCTCATACTCGATAATAGGACGCTTAATACAACTTGGATTTTCCAATACAATTTTTTCAAGTTCTTTTTCATTTAAATTTTTAACTTTTTCTTTGTTTAAGCCAAGTTTTTTAGAAGTTAATCCAGCAGTATTGATAAGTTCTTCAAAAGATTTTTGTTTTAACCATGTGTATAAAATATCTTGATTAATCTTTTTAATATCCATAAAATCAAACACAATACCTTTTTGTGTTAAAGCATCCATAGCTTTCTTTACAGAATTGCAATTTTTAATACCATAAAGTTTCATTTTCTAGTCTTTTTTACCAAATCTGCGATTAAAAAAGCAAGTTCTAATGCTTGATCCGCATTAAGTCTTGGATCGCATTGAGTCTCATAACGATCTTCCAAGCTTTGAGCAGTAACATTGCTTGCACCACCTGTGCATTCTGTTACATCTTTCCCAGTCATTTCAAGATGCACTCCACCTGGATAAACCCCTTCGCTTATTGCAATCTCAAAAAAAGATCTCACTTCTTGCATAATTTTATCAAACTCACGTGTTTTAAAATTGCCTGCTTTTACCGTATTTCCATGCATAGGATCTATGCTATATACTAAATTTAAACCTTCACTTTTAAGTTTAGAGAAAATTTTTGGCAAATTATTGATAATTTTATCTGCACCCATGCGGATAATAATATTTAATCTTCCTTCTTCATTGTTTGGATTTAAAACATTTGCTAAAGCTATGATATCATCAGCACTTGCACTAGGTCCTATTTTAACCCCTAAAGGATTTTTTACTCCACTTAAAAAATGCACATGAGCTTCATCAAGCGCCCTTGTTCTTTCACCTATCCAAAGCATGTGAGCTGAACAATCGTAAATTTCTCCACTTAAACTATCCACTCTAGTTAAAGCTTCTTCATAAGGCAAAAGTAAAGCTTCATGTGAAGTATAAACACTAACTTCTCTTAGACTTGGAGTATTACTTGTATTAATTCCACAAGCTTCCATAAAAGCTAAAGCTTGTGAAATTTTTTCACTGATATCAGTATATTGCTTATGGAGTTCACTCTTTTTTAAAAAGCCCAAATTCCAACGATGTACTTCATGTAAATCTGCTAAACCACCCTTAGCAAATCCACGCAACAAATTTAGCGTTATTGCGCTTTGATAATAAGCTTCAAGCATTCTATGTGGATCAGGAATGCGTGCTTGTTCACTAAATTCAAAACCATTAATAATATCACCACGATAACTAGGAAGACTTATACCATCTAACTCTTCAAAATCACTACTTCTTGGCTTGGCAAACTGCCCTGCAATACGACCAATTTTTATAACAGGACATCCACCAGCAAATGTAAGTACTATAGCCATTTGAAGTAAAATTTTAAACATATCACGGATATTTACAGCGCCAAAATTTTCAAAACTTTCAGCGCAATCTCCACCTTGAAGTAAAAAAGCTTCTTTTTTACAAACTCTTGCTAAAGACTTTTGAAGATTTCTCACTTCTCCAGCAAAAACCAAAGGAGGAAGTTTCTCAAGTCTTGCTAAAACTCTATTCATTTCCTCTTGATCTGGATAGATAGGTTGCTGTTTTATAGGATAGTTTTTCCAAGAATTCTTAGCCCACATGGTTTTTTCTTTCGTTTTATTTATCAGCTTCCTCTATAAGTTGAATAACCAAAAGGAGAAAGGGTTATTGGAACATGATAATGTTTCTGATCTTTAGAAAGCTCAAAACTTACCTCTACAAAAGGATAAAAAGTATTTATTTTGTGTGATGTGTAATAGTCTTTTGTAAAAAATTTAAGCTTATAAATTCCAAAAGCCCTATTTTCAGCTTTTTCATATGGTAATAAATCTCCTATTCTACCATTTTCTTCGGTAAATTCTTCACTTACTTTTTTCCACTGTTGATTTGCTTCCAACTTATAAAGCTCAACTTTTACTTTAGGAGCAGGTTGTCCAGAAGTAATATCCAAGACATGAGTACTTAATTGATATTCAGTAGCACTCAAAAACATTGGCACGCTTGCTAGTATTAATAAAGTTTTTTTAATAGAAAACATTTTCTCTCCTTGTATAATATTTACAAGGAATATTATACAAGAGTATTATTAATAATTAAAATCAAATAAATAATAATTATAAATTAATTATAATTATTTAATTGTTAGACTTATAATAAAAATAATTATAAATTATTTTTTAAGCTCTTTAATACGCGCTGCTTTACCGCGTCTATCTCTTAAGTAGAATAATCTTGCACGGCGTACACGACCACGACGCAAAACAGTAATACTTTCTAAACTTTCACTATAAATAGGAAAAATTCTCTCAACGCCAACATTATTAGCGCCAATTTTACGCACGATAAAAGTTTCACTTACGCCATTACCTCTTCTAGCAATACAAATACCCTCAAAATTTTGGATTCTTGTTTTATCTCCTTCTTTGATGCGAATTGCAAGCTTTAAAGTATCACCAGCACGAAAATCTGGAACATTTTTACCTTCAATTTGTTTTGCTTCAAATTGTTCTATATATTTATTTTTCATAAAAAATCCCTTATTTTTTGCGTTCATGCTCTAAAAATAAATCTGGACGAAAAAATTTCGTTTTGCAAGACGCCAAAGTAGTTTTTAAACTTGCAATTCTAGCGTGATTACCCTTTAAAAACTCTGAAGGAGTATAAAATTTTTTATTTTTTTTCTCAAAAATAAAAGGTTTTGAAAAAGCAGGCGCTTCGAGTAAATTATTTTCAAAGCTTTCTTCTTCCAAACTTTCCATATTTCCTAAAACCCCGTTAACATTTCTTAAAATTGCATCACACATTACAAGCGCAGGTAATTCTCCTCCAGTTAAAATAAAATCCCCTATACTAAAAACTTCATTCGCAAAAATTTCAAGCACTCTTTCATCTATACCTTCATAGCGCCCACATACAAAAACTATATGTTCTTTTTTACTTAAGCGTTTGGCGTCTTTTTGATTAAAGGTTTTACCACTTGGATTTAAAAAAATAAAATAGGGATTTTCTTTTTTTTCTTGAATACTTCTTAGCACCTCATACATAGGTTCAGCTTGCATCAAAAGTCCAGCTCCACCACCTATTTTATAATCATCGACTTTATGATAAGAATTTTTAGAAAAATCTCTTGGATTATAAAAATTAAGTTTGAAAAGTTTTTTTTCTTTTGCTCTTGCAAGTATAGAATCTTGAAAGTAAAATTCCATAAGATTAGGGAACAAAGAAACGAAACTAAATTTCATGAATTTTCTAAAATTAAAAAAGCATCTTGCGTGCAAAAAATCTGTCGTTTTTCTATATCTATATTTTTAACAAATTTATCCAAATATGGAATAAAAAATATTTTAGGATATTTTTTTTCAACCCATTTTTCATCACTTTGAATTTCAAATAAATAAGAAGCTCCAGTTTCCAAGATATCAACCACTTTACCTAATCTTTTATCTTCTTCAAAAACTTCACACTCTAAAATATCAAAATAAAAAAACTCATCTTTTTTTAATTTACAAGTTTGTCTGCTTTTCTCGATACTCTGAAAAAGAATAAGATTAGTTAATTCTTTGGCCTTTTCTATATCTTCATAATTTTCAAATAAAACAGTAGAATTGTTTGCATTATAATGCTTAATCTTTAACATTTCTTTGGTGTTTTTTATAAAAAAAGTAGCATCTTTTTTAAATTGAGAAGAAAAGTCGCTCAGGTTATGCAATTTTACATAACCCTTAAGACCCACAGTTTTACCAAGTTTTGCAACTTGAACAAAATCTTTTTCACTCAAGTGCTTTTACCGTTACTCTATAAGAACTTGCATCCTTGCTCTTATAAGCAGAGATTACGGTTTTTATAGCATTGATCATTTTTCCATTTTTACCTATAAGCTTACCTGTATCAACCTTATGTGCAAAAAGAACAATCTCAAAAAAATTTTCACTTAATTCAATTTTTTGAGTATCAATCTGTTCAGGATAATCTGCAATTAATTTTGCGTATTCTCTAAGAAAATTCTCTACCATGATTATTTGCTAGTGATAGAAGCAACTTTATCGCTAAGTTTTGCACCAACGCTTTTCCAATAAGCTAAACGCTCTGCATCAACTTTAATTACTTCAGGTTCTACCATAGGATTATAATACCCAATACTTTCTATCCAACCACCATCACGACGTTTTCTACTGTCCGTAACTACAATACGATAAAATGGTCTTTTGGTTCTACCCATTCTTGTAAGTCTAATAACTGTCATTTACACTCCTTAAAAATTAAAAATTTTATTTATAGATACTATAAAAAGTATTTATAAATAAAATTTAAAACTGTCTTCTAGCTTGACTCATCATTTGTGTCAAACTCTCCATTCCTTTTTTACCTGAAAATCTTTTTGCAAGTTTTGCTGCATTGCTAAATTGTTTTAAAAAACGATTGACTTCTACCTGAGAAAGACCTGCTCCCTCTGCTATACGACGCTTTCTAGCATTATTTAATAAATCAGGATTTTCTCTTTCTTTTGGAGTCATTGAAGAAATCATTGCTTTAATGCGTATGATTTCTTTAGAATTATCCAAATCTATATCTTTTACCGCATTTGCCATTCCACCAAGTCCTGGTATCATACCGATTAAAGACTTCATACTTCCTAATTTTTTAATACTTTCCATTTGGTTAAGAAAATCATTAAAATTAAATTCACCTTTTTTAATTTTTTGATTGAGTTTTTTAGCCTCTTTTTCATCAATAATCGCAGCAGTTTTTTCAGCTAAAGTTGCCAAATCACCCTCACCCATAATACGACTTACTATACGATCTGGTATAAAAACTTCTAAATCTGCTACTTTTTCACCCACACCAATAAATCTTAAAGGAATACCGATTTGTTTTGCTATACCTAAGGCTACTCCACCTTTAGTATCTGCATCAAATTTTGATAAAATTACCCCACTGATACCTAAAACTTCATTAAAACTAGCAGCAGTCTTAACCCCATCTTGACCACTCATTGCATCAGCAACATAAAAAATCTCATCAGGATTTAAGACATCCTTAACTGCTCTTAACTCATCCATCAAAGCTTCATCTATAGCCAAACGTCCAGCAGTATCCACAAGCAAAACATCCACCATAGAACTTTCAGCCTTTTTTAAAGCCTCTTTAGCAACCCTAATAGGATCTTTTTCATTTTCTATGAAGAAAAGTTCAATTTCATTAGCTTCACAAAGTTGTCTTAGCTGCTCCACTGCCGCTAAACGCTGTAAATCACAAGCTGCAACTAAAACTTTTTTATTGCGTAATTTTAAATAATTTGCAAGTTTGATAGTGCTTGTAGTCTTACCGCCCCCTTGCAAACCTGCCATTAGAACTACTGTTGGGGGTTTAGAAGCAAAAACAAAACCTTGATTTTTGCCATTGACACTTAAAATATTTTCTAAATTTATTTTAATGGCATTTAAAAATTGTTTTTGACCTATTCCGTTTTGCTTTGCATCTTCTTCTATCAAAGTCAAAAGCTCTTTAGTTACCTTATGGTGAACATCTGCTTTTAAAAGAGCTTTTTTTAAGGTTTCTAAAGCGTTCTTAAGTGCTTTTTCATCATCAACAAAACGTAATTTATTAATCGCTGATTTAAAAGATTCGCTGACTAACTCAAACACTTTATCACCTTTCTATAAAATTTTTAAATTAAACCTTGCATTATACAAAATTTTTTCTTAAATGGCTTTAAAAATCTAAATTTTTTATATCAAAGCCAAATTTTGCAAAACCACTATCTAAATTAGCCCTAAAATGATAATTAAAAATTTTAATTTCATAGCTATGCAAATACATTCTATCGCTTGAAATTTTAGCATATTTTTCATCACCTACAACGCCATGTTTTATAAATTTAGCATGCACTCTGATTTGATGAGTTCTACCTGTTTGAATAACTATTTTTGCTAAGGTTTTTTTTGACTGCATCATGATAGGAGTAATGATACTTAAGGCACTTAAACCATCTTTTGAAACTTTACTTAACGCCCCGCCTTTTACTTTTATAGTAAAAATAGGTTCATTCACTTCAACCTCTTCAGCCAAAACCCCATCTAAAACCGCAATATAACTTTTATAAACCCTGTGTTTTTTAAATTCTTCTATACAAAGCTTTCTAAAATCTTCATCTTTACAAAGCAAAATCACACCACTTGTTTCTTTGTCTAAACGATTTAAAAGCTTGGCATTAAATTTTTTCTCTAAATCTTCACTCACATAAGCATAAGGTTTATTAATAGCAATAATCTTATCATCTTCAAAAATAATTTGAGGATTTTTAGCTTTTATCACATTAAATCTTGCCTTATCGCTCATCAAAGCTCTAGCAACCACAACTTTTTTTCCATATGAAAAAACACAACCCTTATCAATCAAATCTTTAGCTTCACGATTTGAAATTTTTTCTTGCAAAGCTAAGAGTTTATAAGCTTTTTCTTGCATCAATTCCCTTTTGTATAGTTTGTATGATAAGATCTAAATTTTCTTTTTTGGAAATTTTAGCTTTTAAATTTAAATAATGAACTTTATCATTTAAATCCTTTAATTTTTCACAAAAATATACATTTTCCACTTCTTCAAACAAAACCTTTTGATTGTGAATAAATTTCCCACTGATTAATACATTGTCAAAATATGCCGCTTCTATAGGATTGTGTCCTCCTATGCCTTCTATGAAAGAACCTCCAAGCACAACAACATCAGAAATTGCATAAAAATTTACAAGCTCCCCTAAAGCATCTAAAAGCAAAATTTTTTTAGAAAATTTCTTATTTTCATCTTTTAAAGAACTAAATTTTTCAAATTCTAAACCTTTGTTTAAAAGTAAATTTTCAACTTCTTTAAAACGTTCAGGGTGTCGTGGGGCGATAATGAGTTTTTCATTTTCTTCTAGTTTAAAATGATCAAGCAAAAGCTCTTCTTCATCTTTATGCGTACTGGCAAAAATGATAAGTTTTTCCTTAGGTTTGGTATAAATTTTATTATTTTTAATTTCTAAATTTGCCTTAATATTTTTAAAAATTTTAACATTTTTAGCTCCCAAACTTTCAAGTCTTGCTTTATCTAAATCACTTTGAGCAAAAACTTCATCAATATAAGAAAAAATTTTTTTATAAAAAAAAGAAAATCTTTGATAAGAATGATAAGACTTATCAGATATTCTCGCATTAAGCAAAATAATCTTAGCCTTATAAATACGTGCCATAAAAACAAGCATAAGCCAATATTCTGCTTCAAAAATTACCAAAACCTTACAAGGCTTAAGCCAAAAAGGCAAAAAATTTTCAAAAGCAAGATAATTTACCTTTTTACAAAATTCTTTTGCACATTCAAAACCTGTTTGAGTAATAGTAGTTATTCTTGAATCAAATTTCAAAACCAAAGCTTTAATACTTCTTACCTCCCCGTAAGAACAAGCATGAAAATGTACATCAGCTTTTTCTTGATGTAAATTTTTATAAAGAAAAAATCGAGATTTTAAACTAATTTTGTATTTGGATTTTAAAAAAGAAAGTAAAAGAATAAAGACGGCACAAAATAAAAATGCCGTCCAAGTTAAAAAATAATAAAAAAAGATCAATTTTGTTCTTCTTGCTCTTTATAAAGAATTCTTCCGCAATGAGGACAAGTTACAATCTCTTCACCTTTTACAACGGACAGATAAGTCTTATCGTAAATTTTCATAAAACATCCATAGCATGCTTGTTTTTTAACAGGAACTACAGCAGTATTCTTCGCCCATTTGCGAATTTTCTCATAAAAACTTAAAACTTTTTGATTCATCTCACTCACAAGTTTAGTTTTTTTATCATAAACACTCATTCTATCTTTTTCAAGAACTTCCATTTCAGATTTAATGCTTACTCTAATCTCGTTAATATTTTGCTCTTGTTTGATTTTTTCTTCTTCAAGTTCTTTTTTATAAGTTTCTTTATTCTCTAAAATTTTATCTAGTCTTACAATCTCATCATTTGCAGCGTCTAATTGCTCTTTTGCAATATCTTCTTCAATTTTTAAAGCATTAGCTTCTTTTTCTGTTTTTACCACACCACTTTTTTTAGAAAGATCTTTAATTTTTGCTGAAAACTCGGAAATATGAGCATTATTTTGTATTTTTTGATTTTCTATATCTTTGATTTCTTCATCGATTTTTTCTAAATCTGCGTTGATTTTTTCTATTTTTAACTCAGCATCTTTTAAAGTCTTATTAATACTGTCTATTTTTGGTTCATAACTATCAATTTCTTGATCTATTTTTGATAAAAGCACTAATTGTTCGAGATATTTATTCATTTATTTTCCTTAAAAATATTGAAATGGATTTTTTGAAACTGTTATTATAACTTGTAGCGGCAAATTTTTCAAGTCTTTTGCTAAACATTGAGAAAAATATCTCTCACTTTCAAAATGACCCAAATCAATAAGACTGATTTGATTACTAAGCGCCTCTAAAGCTTGATGATATTTAAAATCTCCACTTAAAAAACAATCCGCATCTACTTTAGAAATTAAATCCCCACCACTTCCAGTACATATAGCAATGCGCTTAATGTCTTTTTTGCCACAATCACTTACACGTAAAATTTGCAAATTTAACTTTTTTTTCACCCAGTCACACAAAGCTTCAAAAGACATAGAATTTTCCACATAAATTAAAAATTTATCTTTAAAAGAAATTTTAAAACCTAAAATTTCTTCCGTAAAATAAGTATTTAAATGACTTAAATCGTAATTTGTATGCATACTGATTAAAGAAATATTTTTATAAATCATTTCTTTGATAAAAGCCCTAGGATAAGTCTTGTCATATAAATCTTTTAAACCTTTAAATATCAAAGGATGGTGTGTGATAATTAAAGAATTTTCACTCGCTTCTTTAATGATATTTTCATCAATATCTAAGCTTAAATAAACAGTTGAAATTTCACTATCCCTATCTCCAAGCAAAATTCCACTATTATCCCATGATTCTTGGATATTAAAGGGACTTAATTGATCTAAAAAATTATAAATTTCACTCAGCTTCATTTAAATTTTTCTTATAAATTTCAGCACAATTTTTTGAAAGTTCACGAATTTTTAACATATAATCTTGTCTTTGTGCTACAGAAATTGCTCCTCTTGCATCTAAAAGATTAAAAGTATGTGCAGCAAGCATACAATAATCATAAGCAGGTAAAGCTAGTCCTTGTTCTAAAATATTTTTACATTCTTTGTAAGAATTTTCAAACTGCTCATTTAAGATTTTAACATCACTTACTTCAAAATTGTATTTACTAAATTCATATTCACTTTGCTTATGCACATCTGCGTATTTAATTTTTTCTCCATTAAATTCACTCCAAACTATATCATAAACATTATCAACATTTTGAAGATACATGGCTATTCTTTCAAGACCATAGGTAATTTCAGCACTTACTAAATCTACTGCTATACCGCCAACTTGCTGAAAATAAGTAAATTGAGTAACTTCCATACCATCAAGCCATACTTCCCAGCCTAAACCCCAAGCACCCAAACTTGGACTCTCCCAATTATCTTCAACAAAACGAATATCATGACTTTTTAAATCAAAACCCAAATTTTCAAGACTTTTAAGATATAATTCTTGAATATTATCAGGACTAGGTTTAATTAAAACTTGAAATTGATAATAAGCACCTAAGCGATTAGGATTTTCACCATAACGTCCATCAGTAGGCCTTCTACTTGGAGCCACATAAGCAGCTGCCCAAGGTTTTTTTCCTAAACTTCTTAAAAAAGTTGCTGGATGAAAGGTTCCTGCACCTGCTGGCATATCATAAGGTTGCATAATCGCACAACCTTGCTCTTGCCAATAATTTTGTAAATTAAGTATCATTTGTGAAAAAGTCATTGTATCTCTCTTTATTGTTCCATATTTTCAATAGGTTTTTCTAAATTTTTATTCATTTCCAAATCAGGCTCTGTCTTAGCTCCAAAAATTTCTGCAGTTTTACTCCACATTAATTTATATTTACGCTTGAGAAATTCTATCTCTTCACGCGCATGTTTTAACTCATTGTTTAAGGTTTCTATAGTTTTTCTATCTTCATCATAAAGCTCTTGCATAGAATAAAGGGCATCTTTTAAAAATTTATTTTCATTTTTTAATGCTTCAAGTGTTTCATCTTTAGCATCTAAAACTTTTTCATGTAAATTTAAAATAGTTCCTATTGTTTTTTCAACAAAACTTTCTCCTGCTAAAGTCATTGAATTTACCATTGCAGTTTGAGATTTTGCAGAACTAGGCACTACACTAAAAGTACCTTGATGGGCTTCGATGTAAATTTTACCCTCTTCTTCTTTAAAATTTAAAGCCCCATTGGCCATCATACCCTTAACCACATCTTCATTTAAATGCACAAGTTTACAAAATTCTTCAAGTTCAAGATAGGTTTGCATTTTTATCCCTTATAATAAAACTTCTACTTCTTTTGAATCAGATACAAGTTTTTTTTCTTTTTCAAGACGATCTTCTTTAAGCTTTTGTGCTAAATCAACATCATAAATAGCTAAAATTTGCATAGCCAAATAAGCAGCATTGATTGCTCCAGCCTTACCAATAGCTAAAGTTCCTACAGGAATTCCACTAGGCATTTGCACCGTAGAAAACAAAGAATCCATACTTGCAAGATTGCTTCCTGACATAGGCACTCCTAAAACAGGTTTTGTTGTATAAGCTGCAACAGCTCCAGCTAAATGCGCTGCCATTCCAGCTGCTGCTATAAAAACCTTCACACCTTTTTCTTCAGCATTTGCAATATACTCTTTTGTTCTTTTTGGACTACGATGAGCTGATGAGATGATAAGTTCATACTTTACACCAAAACTTTCTAAAGTTTTAGCAGCCTCTTTCATAGTCTCATAATCACTCTTGCTTCCCATTAAAATAGAAACAAAATTCATCTATATTTCCTTTCTTAAAAAACTTAATGCACTGATTTTATTTGGTAATTGGATTTCATGTTCATTACCGCTATGAATTTCGCTAAATTCTTTATTGTTTTTAGCAATAAGTTTTTTAAACTCTATAAAATATTTACCCTCTTTTTGATAAATTTTACCTAGTTCATTATCGCAAGTTTGAATCACATCGCCTAAAGGGGTTAAAATTTCATAAGGCGTGTTTAAAACGATTTTCCCTTTACATTTAAAAAATCTTCCATCTTCGCTTATAGCATGCACTTGATGAGAACCTTCTTCTATGCTTGTATTATGATTTTGTGTGTCGGTTTTTTCTAAAGGACGCGAAACAAGATAGCCATCTGTAAAACCACGATTTTTAAGTGTAGCAATCTCTTTTTCATACTTACTTGACTCAAATTTACCCTCTAAAGCATCTTGTATGGCCATTTTATAAGTCCTTGTTGTAAGCGCAACATAATATTCGCTTTTAGTACGCCCTTCTATTTTAAAAGCACTGATACAATTTTCTTGCATGATTTTTTCTATATAAGAACAAAGATTTAAATCTTTAGAATTAAAAATATGAGTACCATTTTCATCTTCTTCTAAGCGAAATAAAGTGCCATTTTCTGGATTTTTAGCATAAAGCTCATAATTAAATCTACAATCATTTGCACAAGATCCACGATTGCTCATTCTTCCACTTTGCACAGAGCTTATTAAACAACGCCCTGAATAAGCAAAACACATAGAACCATGCACAAAAGCTTCAAGTTCAATATCGCAATTTTCCTTTAAAGCTTTAGCGTCTTTAAGCCCTAATTCTCTGGCAATTACAACCCTTTTAGCACCCATATCCTTATAAACTTGAGCATCTAAATAATTTAAAATATTTGCCTGAGTAGAAACATGTAAAGAAATTTCAGGTGCAAGTTCTTTAACAAGACGCATAGCTCCAACAGAAGCTACAATAAAAGCATCAGGTTTCATCTCACGCAATTTTAAAATATGTCTTTTTAAACCTTCAATTTGAGAACTCAAATGAAAACCATTTAAAGTAACATAAATTTTCTTACCACGCTCATGAGTATATTTGATAGCTTCTTCAAAACTTTCATAATTAAATTCTCTTGCAGTGCGTGATCTTAAAGAAAAATTATTCACACCCGCATAAACCGCATCTGCGCCATAAGCTAAAGCAATTTTTAATTTTGTGAAATTTCCTGCAGGAGCTACTATTTCAGGAATGATCATTTTTGCCCTAAACTTGCAATTAAAGCTTCTATATCATCATTACTTACAACATCAGCAGTACTATCACCTTCAATATGCACTGCAGAACTTACACGTTTTTTATCATCAATTTTACCTTCAAATAAGGAACTCATATAACGGCTTAAAGCACGCATTACATTAATAACACGTTCGATTTTTTGACGATGTATATCTTGATACTGCATTGCATCCATTGCCATCATCACTTCATCTTGTCCGCTTTGAAGATTTCCGACAATCTCCTTAGAACTTTTTTTAGCTTGATTGTTTAATTCTAAAGCTTCACTGAAACTTTCCACATTAGGAAATTTTTCATTAAGTTTAGAAAAAATATCAATATTTTTTTCTATTGCTTTATTTATTTCTTTGAGTAAACTTTCAGAATCCGCAAAAAAATTATTAATACTTTCAAGCTTATCCATCATTTCCGTTGCTTTAAGCTCGCTATCTTTTGTAACATCATCTAACTGATGTACAACTTTATGCTCCTGATTTGGTGGGGGTGGTGGCCATACTACACTAGGATTAGGTTTGTAATCAGCTATTTTGACATCTTCTAACATCAAAGCATCTTCTTCGGTATTCGATTCTTCGGTTTTTACCTCTGCTTCTGTCTCTGAATCAAGATCAACATCACCATTCATCAAAGCATCAAGCTCTTCTTGAGTCATTTTTTTCCCTTTTTTAAATCTAGATTTTCAATAATTGCTCAAAATTATAATCAATTTTATCTAAAACAAAAATATAAATTTTTATTTTTTAATCTTTTTAAATTAAATTTTTAAATTTATTAAAAAAAATATATTAATTAAATCTTAATTAAAAATTTTATGATATAATTTTATAAATTTAATTACATAAAGGAGTAAAAATATGGGAAAATTTGTTAATAATATAGATGATTTTTTCAAATTTTGCAAACAAAATGAAGTGCTTTTTGTTGATTTTCGTTTTACAGATATGATAGGAACTTGGCATCATATTACCTATAATCTTCATGCAATCAATGAAGAAACATTTCAAACTGGCATTCCATTTGATGGAAGCTCAATTCATGGATGGCAACCTATAGAAAAATCAGATATGATTTTAAAACCTGATGCTCAAAGTGCTTTTTTAGATCCTTTTACGGCTGATCCTACTATCATAGTATTTTGTGATGTGTATGATATTTACAAAGGACAAATGTATGAAAAATGTCCAAGAAGCATAGCAAAAAAAGCAATAGAACACCTTAAAAATAGTGGCATAGCTGATACTGCTTACTTTGGACCAGAAAATGAATTCTTTGTTTTTGATAGTGTAAAAATAGTTGATACTACTCATTGTTCTAAGTATGAAGTTGATACCGAAGAAGGAGAGTGGAATGATGATAGAGAATTTACCGATAGCTACAATACTGGACACAGGCCAAGAAACAAAGGTGGATATTTTCCAGTTCAGCCAATTGATTCTTTAGTAGATATTCGTTCTGAAATGGTTCAAACCCTTGAAAAAGTAGGTCTTAAAACTTTTGTTCATCATCATGAAGTTGCACAAGGACAAGCTGAAATAGGAGTAAATTTTGGCACGCTTGTAGAAGCAGCTGACAATGTTCAAATTTATAAATATGTTGTAAAAATGGTAGCTCATTTAAATGGCAAAACTGCCACTTTTATGCCAAAACCTTTATACGGAGATAATGGCAATGGTATGCATGTTCATATGAGCTTATGGAAAAATGGAGTAAATTTATTTTACGATAAAGATGGATACAGTGGACTTAGTCAAACTGCTATAAATTATATAGGTGGAATTTTAAAAAATGCTAGAAGTGTTGCAGCTTTTACAAATCCAAGTTCCAACTCTTACAAAAGAATAGTTCCTGGCTTTGAAGCTCCTTGTATTTTAACTTATTCTTGCCAAAACAGATCAGCAAGTTGTCGCGTTCCTTATGGCATAGGTAAAAATTCAGCTCGTATAGAAATTCGCTTCCCTGATAGCACTGCTAATCCTTATTTAGCTTTTGTTAGTCTTTTAATGGCAGGTCTTGATGGAATCAAAAATAAAACCATTCCTGTGGGTCCTATGGATGAAAATTTATTTGATCTTACTTTGGATGAAATACGTGAAAAAGGGATAGAGCAATTACCACATACTCTAAGAGGAAGTTTGGAAGCTTTAATCCGACATAATTCTTATTTAAAACCTGTAATGAGCGATATTTTTATCGATGACTATCAGCATTTAAAATTTGAAACACAAGTTTGGCCAGTAGAAGCTCGTCCAACTGCTTATGAATTTAAAACTTGCTACTCTTGCTAAAAAATTTAATGGCGTTTAACACGCCATTAAACAAAAAAGAATTAAAAATTATTTATTTTATATCAACTATCGCTTAAGCTGATTTACAATTCCTAGCATATCATCACTTGTTGTAATGGCCTTAGAACCCGCTTCATAAGCTCTTTGTCCTGTGATAAGATCTGTCATTTCTTCAACAAGCTGAACATTACTAAGTTCTATAAATCCATGTCTTATTGTTCCAAGCCCATCTTGTCCTGCTATACCCGCAACAGGTGCACCACTTGCTCCTGTTTCAAGATAAAGATTATCACCCATAGAATGAAGACCCGCTGGATTTATAAACTGAACTAGCTCCACTTGGCCAATTTGAGTTTCTTGTTGCTCCCCTGGTAGCATTACAGAAACGGTTCCATCTGTAGCAACATTAATTGCTGTTGCGCCTTCAGGTATTGTCATTTCAGGTAAAAGTCTATAACCATCTGAATTTACAATATTACCTTCATTATCTTTTGTAAATTGCCCATTTCTAGTATATCCTATAGTGCCATCAGGAAGTTGTATTTGAAAAAACCCATTACCTGCAATAGCCATATCAAGACCATCAGTACTTGTTGATTTTAAATTTCCTTCAGTAAAAACTTTAGTTACCGCTGTTGGACGCACACCCACACCCACTTCTATACCCGAAGGAGAAAGAGTAGTAGCTGAAGTTGAAGTTCCTGCATACTTCATAACTTGATACATAAGATCAGCAAATTCTGCGCGACTTTTCTTAAAACCTGCTGTATTAACATTGGCGATGTTATTTGAAGTAACATCAATTTGTGTTTGCTGCGCTACCATTCCTGTAGCAGCAGTATGAAGTGATCTCATCATTTTTAATCCTTTTTTATTTTATTTTAAATTATTTAACAGCTGCAAGCTTATTGATAGCTTCTTGATTTAAGTCATCCATATGAGCTGTCATAACTTTTTGATACATTTCTACCATTCTGTTTGCTTCAATCAGTCCTACCATTTCAGTAACTGGATTAACATTTGATCCCTGAGAAAAACCTTGGCGAATAGCATTGGAGTTTTTCAAATCTCTAATACGGGTTAGATCATCTATTTTATAGACATTATCCCCATCTTTTTGCAAAGCTCTTATATCATCTACTTGTGCTACAAATAATCTTGCATTTTGAGCTCCATCAACTTCAATGCTTCCGTTTTTATCAACGCTAATTTGAACAGCACCATTAGGAATGCGTATGCCAGCATTCTGAGGATTATTAAAATAATCACTACTTAATACCTTGTATCCTTGCTTATTTACCAAATAACCCTCATCATCAAGTTGAAAATTTCCATCTTTGGTTAATCTTACTTCTCCATCTTTGGTCTGAACCAAATAAAAAGCATCTTCTCTAGTCATTGCCAAATCCAAAGGATTGTTTGTGGCCTTTAAAGAACCTAGGCTAAAATCCGTATATTCTTGAGAAACTTGTGGGATTCCATCTATTGTAGTATTTACAAAACGAGATGCATCTCTTGTGTGATTTTCTATAGGCAACTCATCCTGAGTTTCTTTAAAAATCCTTTTAAAATCTGCAATAACCACATCATCTCTTTTGTATCCGCTTGTATTAATATTGGCAAGATTATTAGTAATCACATCAAGTTTATTAAACTGAGTTACCATTCCGCCAGTTGCTTGATAATATCCATTTTGCATATTTTCACCTATAAATTTAAGATTTTATAACTATAAAAGCAAAGAGTGTTCCAACTTTTAAAAACAAAGAAAAATAAATATTTGAAAGATTATTAGGAGAGAATTTTAAACTATAAAAAGCAAGATTTGACTCAATCTTGCTTTAAAAATCAATTTTAATCCATTTGACGACGCAAGAAAGTTGGTGTTTCAATTTGCGCCATTATCTCTTCATCGTAACCACCGCTTACCTTTTTAAGACTTAAATAAGGATTTTTCTTAGAAGCTTGAGCTTCTTCGGTAGATTTTTTAGCTACTGTATCTTTATCTTCAAACCCTGTCGCAATAATAGTTACTTCAACTCTATCTTCCATGCTATCATCTGTAGTAGAACCAAAAATAATCTTAGCATTTTCATCAACAATTTCTTGTATACTATTTGCTGCTGCCGAAATTTCAAACAAAGAGCAATTAGAACTTGTTTTAAAATGTAAAATAACTCCCTTGGCACCTTTAATATCCATTCCATCAAGCAAAGGAGATTCTATAGCGTTTGAAAGAGCCTCTTCTATAGCATTTTCACCGCTAGCACTACCAACACCCATAAGCGCGAGTCCGCGATGACTCATGATGGTTCTTACATCCGCAAAGTCAACATTAATATCTCCATTATCAAGTAAGATAGACACCATACCTTTTACAGCACGAGCTAAAATATCATCAACCAACCTAAAAGCATCTTTAATACCTGCTTTTTTATCAATAATGCTCAATAATTTTTCATTTTGAATTACAAGAATAGAATCACTTTCTTTTTTAAGCTCAAGGAGACCGCTTTCAGCAAGTTTTTTTCTTTGTTTTCCTTCGAATGCAAAAGGCATAGTTACAACAGAAACAGTTAAAGCTCCAATCTCTTTAGCTGCTTGTGCAATAACTGGAGTGGCACCCGTTCCAGTACCTCCACCAAAACCTGAAGCAATAAATACAATATCACTTTGACTAAGACTTGCTTTTATTTCTTCAAAACTTTCTCTAGCACTTTCTGCACCTACTTCAGGAAGCATACCAGCGCCCAAACCTTTAGTTTTTTTCTCGCCAAGTTGAATTTTAGTTTTTGCTAATGAAATTGAAATAGCTTGTGCATCAGTATTCGCTGCAATTAAATCAAGATCATTTAATCCCATTTTAACCATATGGTTAATCATATTACCGCCACCGCCACCGCAGCCTATAACCTTAATTTTTGCACCTTTATTATGTTGCATTTCTTCTACTAAAAATTCACTCATAAAAATTTCTCCTTGTTAAAATTGATTCATAATTTTATGCCAGATATTTGAAAAAACACTAGGTTTTTTTTCTTTTGGCTCTTTAAAATCTAATTGTTCTTGTATTGCAATTGTATCATTTTCTTGCAAATTTTCATCAAAAAAATCAGATTTTATTTCACTTTCTGTATCTTTTTGCAAAACAATATCTTGTTTAATTTGACGATTAAAATTTTCAATTTCCCCTTTATATCTTAATTTCTCATTAGAATCAAGTTCATAAGGCGTAAAATATCCCGCTCCATATAAACAAAGTCCTATAGCACAAGTATTTTCAGGATCATTAAAAATTTCACTAAAACCAGTAATCAAATCTTTTCTTGCAGTAGCCAGTCTAACTGAGCGATTATCAAATGTTGCAGGAGCTAGCTCATCAATACCTGCTAACTTAGTCATTCCACCTGTTAAAACAACTCCGCCACCTATAGCATTGGCATAACGATTATCACTTAAGATTTTTGCCAAAATCATCAAAGTTTCTTCCGCTCTTGCATAAATTACGTTTGAAATAATATCCAAAGAAACTTCATTAACCTTTCTTTCATCACCCATTGAAGGAATTTGTATAAGGGTATTAGGCTGTTGTGAAAGAGCTGCATAATTAAGCTTGATTTTTTCTGCTTCTTTTAAAGGTGTATGCAATGCCATTGATAAATCTTGAGTGATATTAATCGAGCCAATTTGCAAACAATCATTATATCTAATTGAATTTCCAGTATGAACAACCATATCACAAATCGCTCCACCCATATCAATCAAAACAGCACCTAATTCCTTTTCGCTATCATCTAAACAAGCTATAGCTGAAGCATATCCTGAAAGAACTATATTATCCACTCTTAAATCAGCTAATTCAACTGCTTTCTTAAGATTTTTAATATGAGATTCTTGTGAAATCACTATATGGGTTGAAACTTCTAAACGATTGCCACTCATTCCCAAAGGATCATCAACATGTTCAAGATCATTAACCTTAAAATTATAAGGCAAAACATGGATAATTTCATAACCACTTGGTAGATTGGCAGTATGCTTAGCTGTACTTACAGCACGATGAATTTCTTTAATGCCTATTTCATGATTTGGAATATTAACAACACCTATGCTATCAACGCTTTTAGTATAAGCACCTGATATAGACACCACAACCCTATCATAATGAACTCCGCTCATCATCTCAGCACTTCTAACAGCCTCTTCAATAGATTTAGAAGCAAGCTCTATATTGGTAATGGCACCTTTTTTAACCCCGTTGGTTTTCGACTTGGAAAAACCAATAATTTTTAATCCATCTTCATCTTTTTGAGCAATAATGGCACAAGTCTGGGTTGAGCCTAAGTCAATTCCTAATATATTCAAAATCAATTCCCTTTATAATAAATTTTTATCGGATATATCTTTTTAAGTTCATCAACAAGTTCTTGCTTAAGCTCATTTGCTTTTAAATTTTGCAAATTTTGTTCAAGCATAGTTTTGTATTGTTCAAATTTATCGGAGTTCATATCTAATTTTTGTTTATTTATTTTATATAATATTGCTTTATTGTCATTAATGACCACATAAGAACTATTTTGATCAGTATTAAATACATTCATTAAAAAATAAGCAAATTCAGAATCGTTTAATATTTTATCGCTAACCTTTACACTCTCGCGAGAACTATCTCGACTTACAAAGCCTATATCATCGCCTTTAAAATTTACTAAACTATTTTTAGCTTTTTCTTCTAAATTTTTTCTAGCTTGTTCGCTTAAATACATAGGTAAAACTTCTTCTCTAGCTTCTTCAAAAGTTTTATTTCTTATAGGATCTACTTTATTTAGTTTAACTATGATATATCCGTTATTATAAGGTGCTGGCCGTAAAACATCTCCATTTTTAGCTTTATTCAAAAGATCAATTGGATAATAAACATCAGATTCACTAATATTTTGATCTTTTTGAAAATTATCTTTCCCATTTTTTAAATCTAAAAATTTAGCATTAGCCACATTCTTTAGTTGCATTAAGGCGTAATCTTTAGCAACTTCATTTTTAGCAGACTGAAAATCCATCACTTTACCTGCAAAATCTTTATATTTTAGTTTATTTTCATCTTGATTATAAAATTTTTCTAATTCTTTGTCGTCAATTTTCTCATTGCTAACTGGCAAAAAATAAGTTGAAATTTCATATATTTTTTTAGTTTTATAATCTTCTTTATGTTCATTCCAAAGCTTTTTTAAATCCTCTTCGTTAATCTTAATATTTTTTTTGTCATAATCAATTTTTGCAATACTTAAAGCATCTTGCATGAAATAACTAGAAGCTAACATTTTTAATTCCTCATCTTTGCTAGGAATATTAAAAATTTGATTAAGTTTATCGGTAATTACTTCATTTGCAAGTTGTGTTTCATAATCTTTTGGAGCTAAATTATTGGCATTTAAAAGTTCATAATAAATTGTTTTGTTAAAATCCCCTGTAGGATCTTGAAATTCTCTAGTATTTGCAAGTTTTTGTAAAATTTGATTCTCGTTCACACCAATACCCAAATCTTTGGCAAAATTTAACAAAAGCTTATCTTCAACAAGAGAGCTTAAAGCTATATTTTTAATGCCTAGTTGCTCAGCATTTTCTGGAGTTAAAGCACCATTGCTAATTTGATTATAATAACTTAAAATTTGTCTATATCTAGTATCAAATTCGCTAAAACCTATCTTTTCATTTCCTACAGTTGCAACACTCGAACTTCTATTGAGATTAAAATCATAAGCACCCCAACCTAAAAAGCCAGCGCCAACAAAAGCTATAGTACTAACCCATATAGTAACAACAAGATATTTTTTGTGATGTTGCATCCAAGTAAGCATATCATTCCTTGATTAAATTTAAACCAGATATTGTATCGTAGAAGTGTTTAAGTGGAGTTTAATTATAAAATTTTTACCAAAAAATATTTGTTCTTTAAATTTTATGATTTTTACAATGAAATTTAGTTATAATTATAGTTTATAAAAATTTATTAGGATTGATTTTGGAAATTCCTCATATCCCAGTTTTACTTAATGAAGTTCAAGAGATTTTTAAAAATCTTAAAACAGGTTATTTTTTAGACTGCACTTTAGGATTTGGCGGACATAGTGAAGCTTTGCTTAAAAATCATCCTGATCTTAAATTCATTGCTTGTGATCAAGATCAACAAGCTTTAAAATTTTCTAAAAAACGTCTTAAAGATTTTCGCAATAGGATAACTTTTATGCAAAGTAATTTTAGTGAAGTTTTAGAAAAAATTTCACATAAAGAAGAATTAAGAGGTATTTTAGCAGACATTGGAGTTTCTTCATTTCAGCTTGATAATAACGAAAGAGGTTTTAGTGTAAATTCTGACTTTTTGGATATGAGAATGAATCAAAACTCCAAAATATCAGCTTATGAGATTATTAATACTTATACAAAAGAGCAATTAACTTCCATTTTTAAAGATTATGGAGAATTACATGATGCACATTTTATTGCTGAAAAAATTTGCCTAGAAAGAAGTAAAAATCCAATCAAAAGCGCCAAAGAGCTTTATCAAATCATAGGAAAAGGTAAACAAAATCATAGAAAAATTTCCAAAGCTACTTTAGCATTTCAAGCCATTAGAATAGAAGTAAATCAAGAACTTAAAGTGCTTAAAGATTTTCTTGAACATTTAGAAAATTTAAAACCAAAAAATTGCATTTTAGCTATCATTAGCTTTCATTCTTTAGAAGATAGAATAGTAAAACAATTTTTCAAAAAATGGTCAAAAAACTGCATTTGTAATGAAAAAATAATGCGTTGCGAATGTGGAAATAACCATAGCCTAGGACAAATAATAACTAAAAAAGCTATAAGTGCGAGCAAGGAAGAACTTTTAAAAAATTCTCGCTCTAGTTGTGCTAAAATGCGGGCTTTTTATTTTAATAATTTGGACAATAAATAATGCTAGAAGATGATTTTATAAAAGAACGCCAAAACATACGCCAAAAAATGCTGAAATTTTCTCGCGCCATAAATCAAGGCAAACCGCTTGATGATGATTTAAGAGATGAAATTTCTAGCGATGATATTTTAAGACGTCGTTTTAAAAAAAAGACTCCTAATAAATTCTTAGAAGAACTCGATGAAGAGTATGAGTCAAAACATACTAAAAAATCAAATATATATTTAAAAGAAGATCTAATCAATGTTAAATTAGAAGAAAAGCAATCTCTTGCTAAAAAAATTTTTTCCAAAATGAAAGAAAGAAGAAAAGAAGAAAATAAAAAAACTAAAAAAAATTTTTTATTTAGCAGAAAAAAAGCAAACGAAATAAAAAATATCCAAACCAAAACACAAATTCAAACAAAAAGCAATCAAGCTACCACTCAAACAAAACAAGAAAAAAAGGAACTTACAAATTCTATAGAAAAAATTCAAAAAACAGAAACTAAAATACAAAAACCTCTAATTATAGAAAAAAAACTAGATGTTAAAAATCAACCTAATATCAAGAAAAGTTTAGAAAATTTACAAAAAAAAATAACACCACAAGAAAATAAACAAGAACTTCCAAAACCATCTAATCAAGCTCAAGAAAAACAACAAAATGATGAAGATGCTCAAAAGGCAAAAAATATTTTACTAGAAGGCTTCTCTAATGCTACCAAAGAAGATAGAAACCTAAACTTCAATCATCTTCTTTTTGCAGCTTTACTTGTTAGTTTTGCATTATTTTTATTTGCCCCACAAATTTATATTAGAAATCAAATTTATTATCTTAGTAGAGAGATTGCTACATTAAGAACAGAAGAAAGTGTTTTAAACGAGGAAAATAAAGACTTAAAAAGAAGACTTGAAAATATGCGATTCCAAAATCAAATTTTAGATTATTTAGAATGAATAATCTTATCTAAAACATACTGCTCTAAATTTGCTTTTGGAATTTCTTCTTTTAAAGCTTCTTTATAAAATTCACCCGCCATTGTAGAGTACTTTTCATAAGCAAAATAAGGAAAGTGTAAAGCCCAGGCTTTTTGTATTATTTTTTTTGAGATTATTTTGCGAGTATAAACTTTAAAAATATCATATCCTATAAATACACAAGCAGTAACCATAACAGCACTCACTATGCTTATATGAAAGTCAAGCTTTGTTAAAAAATAATGAGTAATCAAAAGCAATGGCAATAAAATCACAGCGCAAAAAACACCAAAATAAATATAAGAATTTAGAATTTTGAAATTAAAATTTAGCTTAGAAGGATCTACAAGCATTCCATCGTTAAAAAGTGCATTTGCCTCTAATAAATCTCTTATAAGAACAGGTTGCTCTGATACTTTAAATAAAAAACGAAGGCTAAATTCTTTAAATTTTTTCATAATCCACGCTTTATTTTTTAATTAAAATTTTATCCAAAGAAAATTAATTCCAACTAAAAAATCATTTTCATAAATAAGCACAAGTCTTTAAAGTTTTTTAGATATAATTTAAAATGTCAAATTTTTAAAAATACTTTAGAAAGAAAGCCATGAATTACTATCAAGAACTTAAAAAATACCTCAACAATAATCTTTTTACAAGCTATTCTTTAGAAATTGACTTTCCTAAGATTTATAATTTCAACGCAAATCAAAAAGCCTTTAGAGATATTTTAACTAAAATTACAAAAATTTACGACAAAAATAAATTTATAAAACAAAACGAACATCAATTTGAAGATGAATTTATATCAAAAGTATTAGAAATTTTAGGGTGGTGCTTTGTAAGACAAGATGAAAAAATCATACAAGGAAAATTGGAAAAACCTGATTTTCTACTTTTTAGCAATGACAAATTAAAATCAAAATACGAAAATTTAGACAAAGAAACAAAAAAATCAAGCAATGATTTCACAATCATTTTAGAGTCAAAAGCTTATAATATAGAAATAGACAATAAAAAAGTAAAAGACAACCCTCACTTTCAAATTCTAAGATATCTAGGCAATCTTAAGAAAAATTATGGTTTTTTAACCAATGGTAGATTTTGGCGTTTTTATGATAATTCTATACTGAATTCAAACAAAGTTTTTTACGAAATCAATCTAGAAAAAATCATTGAAGATCAAAATATTGAAGCTTTTGCGTATTTTTATAGTGTGTTTAGCGCTTTTAATTTCACAGAAAAAGAAGATCATTTAGAAATAACTCTACAAAACAATAAACTTTCAAAAATCAAAATAGAAGATGATTTAAAATCTATCATTTACGGAACCAATGGAAATGAATCTTTATTTGAATTCATAGGCTCTAGAATTTACAATAAAACAAAGGCGGATTTAAAACTAATCTATGAAAATTCTTTATATTTTATCTTTAGGCTTTTATTTATTGCTTATTTTGAAGATAAATTTGAAATTATACTAGAAAAACATAAGTATTTTAAAAGTAAAATCAGTCTTAGAACCTTACTTGAAAATTTACAAGAAGATGAAAACTCAAGTGGTGGCTTTGGAGAACTTGAAAATATTTTCAACATTTACAACAAAGGCAAAGGCAATTTTGACATGCCTGTTTTTAATGGCGGTTTGTTTGATGAGAGCAAAACCGCTCTTTTAAGCACGCCAAAAATCTTTAACGATAAAGATTTAAAATTCATTTTAAACCAATTATTAAATTTTAAAGATAAAAATCTAAGCTTTAAAAGAGATTACAAAACTTTAAGTGTAGAACATTTAGGCACAATTTATGAAGGCTTGCTTTCTTATTTTTTTGAAATAGCAAATGAAGATATTTACTATGTAAGTTATAAAGAAAAATCAAAAGAAATAGAATGTTATTTTGATAATTATGATTTTAAAATTTTAGAAAAATCAAAAAAAGTAGAAAAATACACCTTTTACAAAAAAGGACAAATTTATCTTAAAAATTCTAGTAATTCAAGAAAATCAACAGCAAGCTTTTACACACCTCAATCCATAGCTAATTTTTTAATCCAAAGTGCTTTAAAAGACAAACTAAACAATGAAAATATTTTGAAATTTAAAATACTAGACAATGCTTGCGGTAGTGGACATTTTTTAGTTGGAGTTTTAAATGCTATTACACACATTGTTTTATCAGATTTTGATCATTTTACAAATTTAAAAGAACTTTACGAAGAAGAAAAAGAAAATATTTTAAACTATATAAAAGATTTTGTGCAAGACTATGAAGTAGATGAGAGTGATATTTTAAAACGACTTTTACTAAAACGCATTATTTATGGGGTGGATTTAAACCCTTTTAGCATAGAGCTTACTAAACTTAGCCTTTGGATAGATAGTTTTATCTTTGGAACCCCACTTTCTTTTATAGAACACCACATAAAGTGCGGCAATGCTTTGATAAATTCTAATCTAAGTGATTTTAAAGATTTGATAAAACAAAACTCAAGCAACCTTTTTACAAATTCCATAACACAAGAATTTGAAATTTTACAAGAAGTATTTGAAAAACTTGACAACCTAAAAGATACCAACGAAGAACAAATCAAACAATCTAAACAAATCTATCAAAATGAAATCACACCAAAACTTAATAAACTAAATTTATATCTAAACTATATCAACACGCTTCATTTTGTCAACAAAGAAGAATTACAAATTCTAAAAGCCCTAAGCCAAGATGATATACAAAATTTAAGCCAAAATGAACAAGCAAAAAACATCATTAGCAAATATCAAAAAGAATTTAACTTCTTTAACTATGAGTTAGAATTTCCTGAAATCACAGAAAATCAAGTCTTTAAAGGCTTTGATATCATCATAGGTAATCCACCTTGGGATAAAACTAAATTTAGTGGCGATGATTTCTTTCCACAATATAAAAGCGATTATAGAAGCTTAATCGCTAGCAAGAAAAAAGAAATTCAAGACAATTTGCTAGCTAAAGATTATATAAAGCAAAATTACGAAAAATAAAAAGCATATATAAATGATTTAAACGAGTATTATAAAAAAGCCTATCCTTTAAACAAAGGCAGTGGAGATGGAAATTTATTTCGTCTTTTTGTAGAAAAAAATCTTTCTCTTTTAAAACAAGATGGAAATTTAGCTTATGTACTTCCTAGTGCTTTGATGTTTGAAGATGGAAGCTTAACTTTAAAAAAAGAAATTTTAGAAAATAAAACTTTAGAATATTTTTATAGTTTTGAAAATAGACAAGCTATATTTGCTGATGTGCATAAAAGCTATAAATTTGCTCTTATACAAGTAAAAAACACGCAAGCAAATCACACTCATAAAATCAAAATGATGTTTTATAAAACAGATATAAACTCACTAAAAAACAAAGATGAAATTTTAACTCTAAGCTTAAAAGATATCAAAAAACTAAGCCCAACTCACCTGGCCTTAATGGAGTTAAAAGACAAACAAGCTTTAAAAATTCTAAGAAAATGCTACAATGCTTTTCAAAACTTGTCTTTTGATTATATAGATTTTGTAAATGAACTTCATATGACAAATGATAAAGATTTGTTTATAGAAGAGTTTAGGGAAGGACTTTTACCCTTATATGAAGGTAAAATGATACATCAGTTTGATACAAATTTTAGCCAAGCTACTTATTTTTTAGAAAAGGCTAAATTTGACGAGCGTTTAAAAAGTAAAGAACTTTCAAGAGCTAAAAAAGCTACTGGGAAAGAATTAAATCCTAAATTAATAAAATACGATAGAGAATTTTTTAGACTTGGATATAGAACTATTGCAAGCGATACAAATGAAAGAACCTTGATATCTTCTTTATTGCCAAAAAATTGCGGATGTGGAAATAGTATTTATTCTAATATTCCAAAACAATATATTTTAAAAGATGATAAAATTTGTATAGATATAATACCTTATGAAAAAATTTTATTTACTTTGGCTTTGTTTAATTCTTTAGTGGTTGATTTTATCATAAGAAATATGGTGCAAATCAATGTAAATAAAACTTACCTAGAAAGAATTCCTCTGCCTCAACCAAGTGATGAAGAAATTCAAAACAATGAAATTTATAAAACCCTCGCTAAAAATGCCTTGCTTTTACAACTTTACAATGATAAAAATCATCATTTTGATGAGCTAAAACAAGAATTTAGTATAAAAAATGAAGAAATTCCAAAAACTAAAAAAGCTTATGATATCTTAAGAGCAAAAAATGATTTATTAGTCAAAGAACTTTATGGTTTAAGTGATGATGAATTTTCTTACATGATAAGAACTTTTAAAGTTTTAAATGAAAAGCAAAGTGAATATATAACCTTGCTAAAAACTATATAAATGAAAGATTTATATAGTTTTTAAAATTTAATTTTTACCGATAAGTTCTTCTGTGATTCTAGCGATTTCTAATTCTTCATCTGTAGGAATAACAAGCACTTTAACTTTAGAATTTGCATGATTTATCATTCTTTCGCCCGAAATCCTTTGTTTGTTAAGTTCAAAATCTAACTCGATACCAAGATGAGCTAATCTCTCGCATACTTTTTGTCGAACCAAACTATCATTTTCTCCTATACCACCTGTAAAAATAATAGCATCGGTTTTTGGCAACACAGCAAAGTAGGATCCTATATATTTAACAAGACGATAACAAAACATATCAAGAGCCAAGCGTGCTTTATCATTACCTTGTTCTATCTCTCTTTCTATATCTCTAAAATCATTATAACCGCAAATTCCATATACTCCACTTTTTTTATTCATCAGTGTATCTATTTCTTCTATAGTTAAACCCTTAAGATGACTAACAAAAGGTAAAATAGCAGGGTCTAAATCTCCACAACGCGTTCCCATAATAAGTCCTTCAAGTGGAGTAAAGCCCATAGAAGTATCCATACTCTTACCTTTTTCTATAGCACATACACTTGCACCATTTCCAAGATGAGCAGAGAT
This sequence comes from Campylobacter sp. CFSAN093259, assembly GCF_012889985.1. Lineage (NCBI taxonomy): Bacteria > Pseudomonadati > Campylobacterota > Epsilonproteobacteria > Campylobacterales > Campylobacteraceae > Campylobacter > Campylobacter sp. CFSAN093259. Next base: position 685,199 of record NZ_CP040617.1, on the reverse strand, counting down.
GACATTTAATTCATTTTGATCTTTTTGAAGAAATTTTGCCGCTCTAGAACTAACATAAGCATGAGAAGTCCCATGAAAACCATATCTTCTAATATTATGCTTATCATAAAAATCATAAGGCAAAGCATACATATAAGCAAAATCAGGCATAGTGCGATGAAAAGCTGTATCAAAAATAGCTGCATTAGCAACACTAGGTGCAGCTTTGATCATTGTTTTTATACCTGCTAAATGCGCAGGATTATGCAAAGGAGCAAAAATACTAACCCTATCTATCTCTTTAAGAACATAATCATCCACTAAACAATGCTCGCTTAAATTTCTTCCCCCATGAACTATACGATGACCGCAGCCATCAAGTGCATTTAAATCTGCTAAAATTCCTGATTCTTTAAAAAGCTCATTAACTATACTAAGGCCTTCTTCGTGATTATTTATTGTTAATTCTCTTTCAAAACTTTCATTATTTAAAGTATTTTTTAATACAACCTTTGAATTTTGCTCTCCAATTTTTTCTACCAATCCACTGGCTTTAACGATTTTATTATCAAAAAATTTAAATTTAATCGATGAAGAACCTGAATTTAAAACCAAAATTTTCATTTATCATTCCTTTCTATTGAGCTTGTATTGCACTTAAAATTACGGTATCTACAATATCATCTACCAAACATCCACGACTTAAATCATTGACAGGTTTTTTAAGACCTTGCAAAATAGGACCGATTGCTAAAGCATTAGCAGTTCTTTGAACTGCTTTGTAACAAATATTTGCTGCGTTAAGATCAGGAAAAATATACACATTTGCATGACCTGCTATCTTAGAATTTGGCATTTTCTTTGCTGCAGTTTTTGGATCATAAGCGCAGTCAAACTGCATAGGACCATCTATATTCAACTCAGGATATTTTTCTTTAGCAATCTTTAATGCTTCTTTTACAAGATCTACGCTTTCTCCTTTACCGCTATCACCACTAGAATAAGAAAGCAAAGCTATTCTTGGTTCAAGTCCAAAAGATTTAGCAGTCATAGCACTTACATAGGCACTAGTTGCAAGTTGCTCAGCACTTGGGCTTGGATTTACAGCACAATCAGCAAAAGCTAAAACTTGATCTTCAAGTCCCATAAAGAAAATTCCTGAAACGGAACTAATACCTTCTTTAGTTTTAATAAGCTGTAATGCAGGGCGAATCGTTTCAGCCGTAGTAGTTGATGCTCCACTAACCATAGCATCAGCTTTTCCAGTATGTATAAGCAAAGTTCCAAAATAAGTTTTATCCTGAACTAGCTTCCTAGCCTCTTCTAAACTCATGCCTTTAGATTTTCTTGCTTCATAAAGAATAGAAGTAAATTCTTGATTATATTCTGAATTAAGTGGATTCATAATTTGCATAGCACTTAAATCAAGACTTAATCTAGTAGCATCTTGTTTGATTTTTTCTTCATCGCCCAATAAAATAAGATCAACAACTTTACTTTTTAATAAAATTTCAGCAGCTTTTAAAATTCTCTCATCATTACTTTCTGGTAAAACAACGGTTTTTTTATTTTTTACGCTTTGTTTAATCAATTCATATTTAAAACGATGCGGAGTTATAAAATCATACTCTTTAAGCTTTTGCACTTCTTCAAAATTAAAATTTTCATTAATCAAAACATAATTACGACCATCTAGGGCATGATCGAAATATTTTTGAGCTATAAGTTTATCTTCATCGTTAATAATAGCAGCGATAGGGGTATTAAGATTTTTGGCCAATTTTATACTAAGATCAAATCCATCAAGTATTCCAAATTCGCAAAAACTATTTACAAGCACAAAATCGTATTTGCGTTTTAACTCTTCGTATTCTTCTAAAATAACATTAAAAAAATTATGAGGATCTTTGCTAAATTCCTCCATTGCCTCTCTAAAGGTAAAACCATAGGCGCTTTTTACGGTTTGATTGATATTAAATTCTTCCAACCAACCCTGCAAAACAGGGACGCGATGTATGTATATCACAGGGCAATAAATTGCGATATTTTTGTAAATTTTGCTATAATTTTTAAGCAAATTTGTACTAATAATAGTATTTAACTCATCACTTCTAGATCTCATCAAATAAAGATTTGCCATCATTTTCTCCTTGAATTTATAAATGTGGAACACTCTTTGCTTTTTCTAATTTTAACAAAGAAAAATAAAAATTCATATTTTAAAGGACGAAAATGAAAAAAGTTTTATTTTATGTGTTACCGTTTGTGTTTTTTGGTTGTTCTGCAACGGTTGATCCGCAAATTTCAATGAAACCACCTGCTTATGTAGAAGAACTTGCACCAAAACAAAGTAATAATATAGAAAGTGCGCCAGGATCGCTTTTTGGCAAAGGAGATAATCCTTTATTTTCAGATAAAAAAGCTATGAATGTAAATGATTTAGTTACAGTTGTTATACAAGAAAGTACCACTCAAAGCACACAAGCTAATAAAGCAACAAGCAGAACTAATACCTCAAATTTAGGCGGAGGTGCTTTAACAGGAAGTTCAGGAGTGGTAGCTAATGCTCTTAATAAAGTCAATGCTTATTCTAATATAGGCTTTCAAACCAATAGTTCAAACAACTACACAGGAACAGGCTCGCAAAGCAGAAATGAAAGTTTCAATACTACAATTTCAACACGTGTAATTAAAATTTTATCAAATGGTAATTATTTTATCGAAGGTTCAAGAGAGCTTTTAATCAACGGAGAGAAGCAAATCATACAATTAAGCGGTGTTATTCGTCCTTATGACATCGGTCAAGACAATACTATAGATAGTAAATATATAGCAGATGCTAAAATTCTATATAAAACAGAAGGAGAAGTGGATAGAAGCACAAGAAAACCTTGGGGTAGTAAAGTTATAGAAGCGATATGGCCATTCTAAAAAGCAAGGTTTAACCTTGCTTTTAGGCTTTTATTCTTTTACAACCCTACTTTTAACCTCATCTTCAACTTCAGCTAAAAATCTATCTACAAGTTCACTTTCTTTTAATTTAGCTACAACTTCACCATGTCTTATGACAAGTCCTTGATTTTTCCCAAAGGCTATAGCCACATCAGCGCCCTTAGCTTCGCCTAAAGCATTTACCACACAACCCATGACACTGATGTTTAAAGGTTCTTTTATATGCTTGGTTTTTTCCTCTACGATTTTAATCGCACTTAACAAATCACTTTGAATCCTACCGCAAGTTGGACATGAAATAATATTTACTCCGCTTTTTTGCACTCCGCTATCTTGTAAAATCGCCCTTGCTACACGAATTTCTTCTTCAAGTTCGCCAGTCATAGAAACACGCATAGTATCGCCTATACCTTTAAGAAGTAAATTTCCTAAAGCTATAGAACTTTTTACAGTGCTATGAAATTTAGTTCCTGCTTCAGTTACCCCTAAGTGAAAAGGATAATCACAAAGCGGTCTTAATCTCTCATAAGCTTCTATAGTTTTTTGAGCATCTGAAGTCTTCATGGAAATTTTAATATCAAAAAAGTCTAAATCCTCTAAAAGCTTGATATTATACATCGCACTTTCTAGCATAGCATCGACACCATAGCCAAATTTATCGCTAAATTGTTTTTCTATGGAGCCGTGATTTACACCGATACGTATAGGGATACCCCGTTCTTTACATGCTTTTACCACTTCTTTGATATTTTCTTTAGAGCCTATATTGCCAGGATTTATACGCACGCCATCGATAAATTCAGCACAATATACAGCCAAATTATGATTAAAATGAATATCTACGATTAAAGGTAGAGGACTTTTAGCTTTAATCTCTTTTAAAGCCCTTGCATCAGCCATATCCAAGCACGCCAAACGCACTATGTTTGCTCCTGCAAAATAAAGACGATTGATTTGTTCTAAAGAACCTTCTATATCTCTTGTTTTAGTAAAAAGCATAGATTGAACTGAAATGGGTGCATCACCGCCTATTAAAACATTTCCTACTTTGATTTGTCTGGTTTTAAATCTTTTATACTCCATAACTTCACTCTTTGAAAAATTTTAATATCAAATTTTAACTTTTTATTGCTTTAATTAAAGTTTATTTTTGATAATATATTTAAATTTCATGACATTTAAATATTTATGAATTATATATATAAATTAAATACAATTAAAAGAGGTTATATGCAAAATCTTTTACTCTATATAAAAAATAACCTAACTCCAACCCTAGCTCAAATTCTTTTACAAGCTTTAAAAAATTCGAATAATGAAAAATTTTTTACCTTTGTTTTGGAAAATATTGAAACAATTTGCACTTGGCTCAATTCTAACAAATTTAGGGATAGATATTTATCAACAAAACATCCTTATCCACCTTTAATCAATCCTAATTTTATAGAAATAGATTCTAGTCGACATTGCGCAGAATTAGCTTGGGATTTAAATTTACCCCTACCTAAACACTATAAATTTATCTATATTTCTCCACATGGCGTTGGAGCAGCAGCATTTTTAAGATACCTTAATCAATGTTGCGATGTGACTTGTTTTGCCTCCTGGGTTTTACCACCTGATAGCAAAGAGAGATATTGTATTAATTACATGTGTCTAAATGATAATACAATTGCTCAATATGCTATTAATATATCAGAAATTAATCTACCTTATTTTGATAAATATCTATCTTTATTAGATTTTAATTCTAAGATTATTTGCGGAGTTCGAGATCCAATAGGACTTTTAAAGCATAGCTGGGGAAGAGATTGGAGTAAAGTTTTAAGAAACTATCCCCCCGAATTTAATCTAACTTATGATTGGCGTTATTACATCAACTATCTTACTCATCAAAATCATAAAATTAAAATCGATATAAATGAACTACAACAAGGAGTTTTTATCATCTCTTATTTATTAAAATATTTTAACAAAGACAATGTATACTATCTTGATATGGAAGAAATCCGCCAATCAAAGGCCTTCGATACCATGAATTTACTTGCTATAAATTTTAATTTTACCCCCCCCCATAAAGATAAATTAGATTTATTTAAAATTAAAGAATTTAGAGGTTATATTCGCTATCTTTTTCCTATTACACTTTATGCAAATTCTAAAGATATTAATAACACCTTTTATCTTAATACTCCTAAAAATAATAAAAATTTCAATATTGATAGAACTTCTAGCATTCCCATAATTTTAGACAGAAAACATATCAATCATGAAAAAATAGACGTAATACAAGAAATTATAAAAAACGACCTATGTAATGATATGGGTGTATATATTGATAAAAATGATTTTAAGCAATTAGAACAAAACAATCTTTTATTTTCAACAATTAAACATTATTTGTATGATTTTTTATATCAAATTAAAATAACCATAGATGAAACAGAATCAAAAATGATGAAAGAAAAAGATGTAATAGATTATTTTATAAAAAATAAATCACTTATTTACACTTTTTTAATATATTTGAAAATGAACTAAATCATTTAAAACAAACACATCCTCATATTATTGATTCTTGGAAATATTATAAAGAATTTGAAAAAATATACAAAGATAAATAATCATATCACTTACACAAAATCAATAGGATCAATATCCGCACTTGCATTTTTAAATTGCAAAATATAATTTTCAATTGCCACTAAAGCTTTATGATTTTCACTTCTAAGTAACAAATAAAAACGATATTTTCCATACAGCATTTCAACTCCACAAATTCCATAGCCTACCAATTCTACCTGTTTGATATTTCTAAATTGAGAAGCAAATTTTTCACAAAGTTTTTGTGCACTTTTTTGATCTTTATCTTCTATAAGAACTCTTAAAAGGCGTTTAAATGGGGGGTAAAGATCTTTTCTATTTTCTAACTCATCTTTTAAAAAAGCATCATAATTCTCTATATACCTTTCAAAAAAAGCTCTATTTTTTGTTTGCAAAAGTACTCTTGCTTCGCCTTTACGCCCTGCCCTGCCTGCAACTTGCATAGCTAAAGCTAAAGTTTCTTCACTCGCTCTAAAACTAGGACGCAACAAATATTCATCAAGCCCTAAAATCACACTCAAATCCACACTATGATAATCATGTCCTTTAGCAAGCATAGAAGTGCCAATAAGTATATCGATCTTATTTTCATTAAAGTTTTTTAAAATAGTATTAAGCTTTTTAACGCTTGTGATTTCATCGCTATCAAATTTTGCTATTTTTGCTAAAGGCAAAGCATTTTGCAAAAGCTCTAAAAGTTCAGCAGTCCCAATTTTTCTAGCTTCTAACATTTCTCCTTTGCAACTTGGACAATTTTGCTCTATTAAAGAAGTATAATTACAATAATGACATTTTAAAATATTTTTCTTTTTATGCATACTCATAGCAATAGAACAAAAAGGACATTTTATCGTTTCTCCACAATCCTTGCAAATGATTTGCCTAAAATTAGCCCTTGTAGGTAAAAACACTATAGCTTGTTTTTGATGTTTTAAACTTTTTTCTAATTCGCTTAAAAGCATAGGTGTTATACCGAGCTCATTTTCATCATATAAAAAATGTTTTTTACTCTCAAAAAAAGTTCCTTTTAGTCTAAAACTTTTTTGTTTATAAAAGCTCGTTAAAGATGGGGTTGCAGAACCTAAAATCACTTGAATATTATTTTTTTGACCCAAAAAAAGTGCTAAATCTCTTGCATTGATAAAAGGCTGGTTAGAAGCCTTATAAGAATTATCATGTTCTTCATCTACTACAATAAGTCCTAAATTTCTAAAAGGTAAAAACAAAGCCGATCTTGCACCCGCTACTAAAAGCACTTCTCCCTTGCAAAAACGCTCTAAATATTCTTGCTTTTTTTTCTTTGAAATTTTAGAATGCCACAGGAAAAAATTATCCTTAAAATACACTTCTAAACGCTTTTGCATTTGTGGAGTAAGTGCGATTTCTGGCATCAAAAGCAAAGCTTGCTTACCCTGTTCTAAACACTCTTTTATCAAAGAAATATAAATTTCAGTCTTGCCACTACCCGTATCAGCAAAAAGCAAGGAATTATTTTCTTTTTGAAGAAAACTTAAGGCATTTTGTTGTTGATTGCTTAGTTTAGGAGTATCTTTAAAAAACATTTTGTGACATTCATACTTAGGACTAGTTTCAAAAAAACCCAAAACAAAACCAAGTTTTGAAGCATAATAATAAACAATAAAATTTGCCAATTCAAACTGCAAAGGAGTTAGAAAATACTCTGTAATTTCTTTAATTTCTACGGTTTTAAAATCAGGTTTTTGACATTCTTTAAGCACGATAGCTTTAAGGTTTTTTTTAGTTTTTAAATCCACTAATACTTGTGTTAAAGGTTTGATTTCATCAAAACTATGAAAAGTTAAATTATCCAAATACAAACCACAAATTGCAAGTTCATAATATCTTATATCAGATCTTTGCATCTAGAACTTCCTATACACTTTAACAAACCTTCTTTAGAATCATAAATAAATTCAACCATCTCTTTGGCGTTTAATGCAAATCTATAGTGATTTTTACCTATTTTTATCCAAGATTTAAAATCAGAATAAATAGGTGTATCAAGCAAAGAATAATCACAATCATTTAAACAATAAAAGAGTTTTTCTTTGGCTTGATTGTTTTGTGCATTATCTAAAATTTCTGGAAAATTTAAATTTTTAAGTCTCATTTGACTACGCATTAAAGCAAGAGCTGAGCTTAGCATTTCATAGTCCATTTTTAATTTTAAAATTTTAACCTCATCTTTTGTAGTATTGATAAAAGATAAAGATAAGCTTGATAAAATTCCCAAAATCAAAATCACAAAAACAAGCTCAAGCAGAGTAAAAGCTTTATTCATTTTGTCGGGAGTTCTTCATTGATTGCTTTTATTAGCTTCTTAAGTTCTCTTTCTAAAATATAATTTTCATAACTTTTTTTAACAAACGCATCTACAAAGCGTTTAAGTTCTATTTTTTTAGTACCGCCAGAAATCAAAGCGATATCATCTTCTAAAAAATTTGCAAATTCTTCACTGCACTTAACAATGAAATCTTTTGCATTAACATTAACAATGACTTGTTTTAGATTATCTGCCAAGAACAGCCTCTATTTTCTTATAAATATCTTCGCTTTCTATATTGCGAGATTTAAGTTCTTCTTCTAAACGCATGATTTGATTACTTTTTGCTTCATTTTGTGCTTTAACGCTTACAAGCTCATTTCTTAAAGCCTCATTGGCTTCGCAAACTTCGTTATATTTTTCAATGAGTTCATTTACTTTATCTGTCATAGTATTGATTATTTTTTCATCAAACATATTTTTGCCTTCTTAAAAAATTTGTAATTTATGGAAAATATTATTTGATATTGTAGCAGAAAAAAATTTAAATTTAGGTTTTTATTGTCAATTAATTTTTAATTAAAGCATTTTCTTTTAAAATTTTTTCAAAAATAAAAATAAAGTAGAAAAATGTTAGAACTTACCAGCGAATTTAAACCCAGTCCCGATCAACAAGAAGCCATAAAAGGCATAGTAAAAAGCATAAAAAAAGGCAACAAATATCAAACCTTACTAGGCGTTACAGGAAGTGGAAAAACCTTTACCATGGCAAATGTCATTAAAGAACTTAATATACCCACTCTTATCATGAGTCACAACAAAAGCCTTTGTGCACAACTTTATAGCGAATTTAAAGGCTTTTTTTCTAAAAATCATGTGGAATATTTTATATCTTATTATGATTATTATCAACCTGAAGCCTATATCCCACGCACTGATGTTTTCATAGAAAAAGATAGCTCTACTAATGAAGACTTAGAGCGTTTAAGACTGAGTGCTACTGCTTCTCTTTTAAGTTATGAAGATGTAGTTTGCATAGCTAGTGTTTCGGCAAATTATGGACTTGGTAATCCAAATGAATACATAGGCATGGTTTTAATCTTTGAACTAGGTATGCAAATTTCACAAAAAGAACTTTTAAAAAAACTTGTAGATATGGGTTATAAAAGAAATGATAATTTTTTTGATCGTGCAGATTTTAGAGTTCAAGGAGATATTATAGATATTTATCCAGCTTATTATGAAGATGAAGTAGTAAGACTTGAATTTTTTGGCGATGAGCTTGATGCTATGTATCATTACAATGTTTTAGAAAATAAAAAAGGTAAAGATTTAAAACGCTTCATACTCTATCCTACAAGCCAGTTTAGCGTGGGCGAAACAAGATTAAAACAAGCGATAAAAGACATAAAAGCAGAACTTAACGAACGCCTTGCTTATTTTGAACATGAAAATAAACTCGTAGAATATCAACGCCTTAAACAACGGGTTGAATTTGATCTTGAAATGCTTACAAGCACAGGAATGTGTAAAGGAGTTGAAAACTATGCAAGGCATTTAACAGGACTTAAAGAAGGTGATACTCCTTATACGCTTTTTGATTATTTTGCGATTAAAGATAGAAAATTTCTTGTTATAGTCGATGAAAGCCATGTATCTTTACCACAATTTAGAGGTATGTTTGCAGGAGATAGAAGCAGAAAACAAACCTTGGTGGATTATGGTTTTCGTTTGCCTTCAGCCTTGGATAACCGTCCTTTAATGTTTGATGAATTTATCCATAAAAATTGTCAATTTCTTTTTGTTTCAGCTACACCTGCACCTTTAGAACTTGAACTTAGCAAAGAAAACATCTTTCATCAAATCATGCGTCCTACGGGACTGCTTGATCCTTTGATAGAATTAAAAGATAGTGATAATCAGGTTGAAATTTTATTTGATGAGGCTAAAAAAGTCATACAAAGAAACGAACGGGTTTTAGTAACTGTACTGACTAAAAAACTCGCTGAAGAGCTTACAAGGTATTATTTAGAGCTTGGTATAAAAGTCAAATACATGCACTCAGATATCGATGCTATAGAACGCAATGAAATCATAAGAGGTTTAAGAAGCGGTGCTTTTGATATGCTAATTGGCATTAACTTACTTAGAGAAGGACTTGATTTGCCTGAAGTTTCACTCATTGCCATTATGGATGCAGATAAGGAAGGCTTTTTAAGAAGTACTACAAGTTTAATCCAAACCATGGGAAGAGCAGCTAGAAATGTCAATGGTAAGGTTTTGCTTTTTTGCAAAAAGATTACAAAATCTATGCAAGAAGCTATGGATACTACCAATGAACGCCGCAAACTTCAAATGGCTTATAATAAAAAATACAATATCACGCCAACTTCAGTCAAACGCCATATTGAAGAAAGTTTGAAAAATGAAGAGGATTTAGGCGAAATTTATCGCAAAGGTAAAAAACTAGAAAAAATGCCTGCTAGCGAAAGAGCAAAACTTGTCAAAGAATTAAGAAAACAAATGCTTGAAGCAGCTAAAGCACTTGAGTTTGAAAAAGCTGCTGCTATTAGAGATGAGATTAATAAATTAAGGGATTTATAATAAAAATATATCCCTTGTTCTAACTCCTGCCTCATTAAGTAAAGCACTTAAAATTTCATACTGAAAGTCTTGCAAGGGACGTTTTTCTTTTAAAACTATACCTATAACCCCTTTAGTTTTTTCCCATCTTCTATAGGTAAATACATAGCATTAGCATTAGGTAGGGTATTTGTACAAACACCTGCTCTTTCTTTATTTGTTGCAACCCATTGAGCAATAGCAATCTCATCAGCACTAAAACAATTTTTTAACATTTGCTTATCATCGTTAAAAAACAACAAAGGTTTCGATAAAATATTGTTTTTATTTATAGGATAAATAATAATAGGTAAATTTAATAATTTTAAAGCTTGATTTCCAAGTTGTTCCCAAAGCTCTTGTTTGCTTTTCACTCTTGCTAAATTTTCACTATTTTCAAGTAAAATAGCTGTTCTATAAGCCCTTTTAGTGAGTTCTTTAGATTGCAATTTTAATCTTCTAGTAAAAACAGCTGTTAAAAATCCAACTATAAACATAGTTGTAAAAGTAATAATATTTCCACTATCATGAACTTTAAGACTAAAAATAGGTTCTAAAAAGAAAAAATTATAAATCAAAACACTTACCAAAGAAGAATAAAAGGCGAAAATTTTATTATCAGAAATAAAAGAAGAAGCAAAAACTGCTAAAATAAAAATCATAACTATATTACTTGGCTGAGTATTAAATTTATGAAATACAAAAGCTATAAAAGTTGCTAAAAGCAAAACTCCTGTGATTTTTAAAAAACCTAAAAAATCAAAACTTTTTTTTACTTCGTATTTTAGGAGTAGAAATTTGATTTTCATTGACAAGATATAAATCAATATCGGGTGCTTTTTTAGCGACAGCTTCAAAAATCTCTTCTTTAAACTTTTTTTATCTTTATTTTTGCCTAAAACAATTTTAGAGACATTGCTAAGGCTTGAATACTCTGCAATTTGTCTTGCTATATCATCATATACGCTAATGATTTTAGCATCAAAACTTTTAGCTAGTTCTATATTTTCTTCTAAGGCTTTTGCTTCTTTAATATTGGGATTTTTTATATAAAGCGCACTCAATTTAGCATGAAAAGCTAAAGCAAGTCTTGCAGCTGCACGAATAACCTTTGCATTTGAAGCATTAATACAAACTAAAATATGCTCTCCAGTATGATAAGCTAAATCATCATTAATAAGCCTTTGTTCACTTGCTCTTAAATTCACTCTTGAAGCAAGTCTTCTTAAGGCAATCTCACGCAAAGCTATAAGTCTTTCTTGGCGAAAGAAATTTTCAAGTGCTAGTTTAGCTTGTTTTTCCTTATAAATTTTACCATCTTGCATTCTTTTTAAAAGCTTATTAGGTTCAATATCAACAAGTTCAACCTGATCAGCCTCATCAAAAATACGATCAGGAATACGCTCTTTAACTTCTATCTTACTGATATTAGCGACTAAATCATTTAAGCTTTCTAAATGTTGTATATTTAAAGTAGTATAAACATCAATCCCTGCTTTTAGAAGTTCTTCTATATCTTGAAAACGCTTTTCATTACGCAAGCCTTTAGCATTAGTGTGTGCAAGCTCATCTACTAAAACCAAAGCAGGCTTTCTCTTAAGGGTAGCGTCTAAATCAAATTCTTTTAATACTATATTTTTATAAGGAATTTCAAGATTAGCTATACTTTCAAAACCTTGTGCTAAAGCCATTGTTTCAGGTCTATCGTGAGGCTCTATATAGCCTAAAACAACATCAACTCCATTATCCCTTAAAGTTCTGGCTTCACTTAACATAGCATAAGTTTTTCCAGAACCTGCAGCATAACCTAAGAAAATTTTTAATTTTACAAGTTTGTTTTTTTCTTCTTCCTTAGCTTTAACCTCAAGTTTTTTAAGAATTTGTTCAGGACTTTGTCTTTGCATGTTTATTCTTTTTTCATGGCTTTAGCAATAGCTATATTAACAGCTAAAACATTAACCTTTTCTTCCCCAAAAATCCCTAAAATTTAGACTCAGTATTTTCTTGAATGATTTTTTCTAGTTCTTCTTTGGTGATTTTTGAAGATTGACTTATCCTAGGAATTTGCACTAGGGCTGCTTGAAGACTGATATGAGGATCAAGACCTGATCCTGAAATCCAAAGGAATTTGTTCTTTTGTAATTTGCGGATTTTCATCTAAAAATTTTTGCAAATATTTTTGCACACGCTCTTTTAAAGCAGGATTTGACATAGCATAATTAAATCCACCTGAACTTACACTGCTTTCATTTGTATCGCTTGTATTGTAATTTGACACAGATGTTCTTGAATGTAGAAAATAAGGTTTATTAAAATCTTGACCCAAAAGCTTTGAACCTACCGCTTTGCTTACATCCAAAGTCGGACGACCTTCTTTATCTACTAAACTTCCACTTGATTGATAAGGAAAAATAAATTTTGCAACTGTATTTAAAGCAAAAGGATAAACAAGAGTACACAATATTAGCATTACCACAAAAAAACTAAGCAAAGTTTCTAAGCATATCACACTCCTAAAATTCTAAGTATCCAAGCTGTAGGAATATCAATTATTTTTATCCCTATAAAAGGTGCTATCATACCACCTAAACCATAAATACTCAAATTTCTTAAAAGCAAATGCTCGCTTTTCATAGGCTTAAATTTAACTCCACGCATAGCAATAGGTATGAGCAAAGGTATAATAATAGCATTAAAAATAAGTGCTGATAAAATAGCGCTTTTCGGGGTAGCCAAATGCATAATATTTAAAATTTGCATTTGAGGTAAAACCACACTAAACATAGCAGGTAAAATAGCAAAATACTTAGCAATATCATTTGTCATACTAAAAGTTGTAAGACTACCTCTAGTAATAAGCAAACCTTTTCCTATTTCAACTACTTCTAAAATTTTAGTAGGATTAGAATCAAGATCTATCATATTGGCTGCTTCTTTGGCTGCTTGAGTTCCTGAGTTCATAGCTATACCTACATCAGCTTGTGTAAGAACTGGAGCATCATTGGTTCCATCTCCTGTCATGGCTACTATCTTACCTTGGGCTTGTTCTTTTTTAATGGCTTTTATTTTATCTTCAGGCTTGCATTCTGCTATAAATCCATCAAGCCCTGCTTCTTTAGCTATAGTAGCTGCTGTTAAAGGATTATCTCCGGTACACATTAAAGTTTTTATGCCCATTTTTCTAAGCTCATCAAAGCGCTCTTTAAGTCCTGGTTTTACTGTATCCTTTAGATAAATCACTCCTAAAATTTTTTCATTTTTACACACTACCAAAGGAGTGCCGCCAAGATTTGAAATTTCCATTACCTTAGTTTCTAAATCGCTAGGAATTTTTCCATTCATTTCGCTTATATAAGCTCTTATAGCATCAAAAGCACCTTTGCGAATTTTTGTATTATCTTGCAAATCCACACCACTCATTCTATTTTGAGCGCTAAATTCGATAAATTCTTTAATATCATTACCTTCTAATTCATAACCCATTTTTTGAGCCAATGCAACTATGCTTTTACCTTCTGGAGTTTCATCTTTTAAAGAGGATAAAACACAAGCTTTAATCATTTCTTCTTTACTTATACCTTGGACTTCATAAAATTCATTTGCCAAACGGTTTCCAAAAGTAATCGTTCCTGTTTTATCCAAAATCATAGTATCAACATCACCACAACTTTCAACAGCCTTGCCTGAAAGTGCGATCACATTAAAACGCGTTACCCTATCCATACCTGCTATTCCTATAGCTGATAAAAGTCCCCCTATAGTTGTAGGAATAAGACATACAAGCAATGCTACTAACCATGAAATAGGCAAACTCACGCCTAAAAATTGCATAAAAGGATATAAACTTACAACCACCATCAAAAAACTCAAACTAAGTACAATTAAAAGAGTATTAAGAGCAATTTCATTTGGAGTTTTTTGACGCGCAGCACCTTCTACAAGATTGATCATTTTATCTAAAAAACTTTCCCCAGCTCCAACTAAAATTTTAATCTTTAAAAAATCAGTTAAAACCGTAGTCCCACCTGTAACAGAAGAAAAATCACCGCCCGCTTCACGCATAACAGGTGCACTTTCACCTGTAATAGCTGATTCATCAACACTTGCAGTACCTTCTATAATTTCTCCATCATTAGGTATAAGTTCACCTGCTTTAACTAAAACTATATCACCTATTTTTAACTCGCTAGAATTAAGCATTTCTTCACTGCCATCACTTTTTATGTGTCTAGCTTTAGAATCCTTTTTGCTTTGTCTTAAGGTAGCTGCTTGGGCTTTACCCCTTCCTTCTGCAATACTTTCTGCAAAATTTGCAAAAAACAAGATTATAAATAAAATAAAAGTGATTAAGATGTTATAAATTCTTTCATCAGAATTTCCATTAAACAAAGTAGGAAAAATACTTAAAATCAAAGTAAGAATCGATCCAACTTCCACCATAAACATAACAGGATTTTTTACCATAAAGCGTGGATCAAATTTTAAAAATGCTCCTTTTATGGCATTATTTAAAATTTCTTTTGTAATGAGTTTATTTTGTTTTTTAGACATTGACTCTCCTTAATGCCATAAAGATAAATATTCTGCAACGCTTGATAAAGTAAGCACTGGAAAAAAGTAAGTGCAGCAAAAATATATATAATACAAACAAGCACAAACATAAAAGTTAAATTATCCGTTTTTAAAGAATTTGCAGTATTTTCTTGTGTATTTTTAGCCAAAAGCGATCCAGCTATAGCAAGCTGAGCTATTAAAACCAAATAACGCCCACAAAACATAGCAAAAGCTGTGCTTAAATTCCAAAATAAATTATCATCTTTTAAACCTTCAAGTCCTGAACCATTATTTGCTGCCGAAGAACTAAATTCATACAAAATTTGAGCCAAGCCATGAAAGCTAGGATTGCTTATACTATCTTTTGCAAAAACAACAGCTAATGCACTTAAAACAAGGATTAATAAAGGATGGATAAGAATTACCAAAGCTATAAGCTTCATTTGTGCGCTTTCTATTTTTTTACCCAAGAATTCTGGAGTTCTACCTATCATTAATGCACAAATAAACACGGTTAAGAGCACATAAATAATCATATTCATAAGCCCTACTCCTTCGCCACCGAAAGCTACATTTAGCATCATATTTAGCAAAGTAGCACTGATGCTTAAAGGATTTAAACTATCGTGCATATTATTGACGCTTCCTGTAGTAAAAGCAGTAGTTACAGCACTAAATAAACTCGAACCATCTGTGCCAAATCTTATTTCTTTACCTTCCAAATTTCCCAAATTTGCATTTAAACCCAAAGAATCCAAATTTGGATTTGACATTTTTTCGCTAAAATAAATTAAAAGCAAAGAAATGATAAAAATAATCCCCATTGCACCAAAAATAACCCCCCCCCTTCTTCTTCTTTTCCCATAAGAGCAAAACCTTGTATTTCTTTTCTATGATAAACCATCAATCCAAAAGCTACAACACAGGCACTAGGAATAAGCATCATGGATAAAATTTGCAAAAAATTTGTAAGTAAAGTAGGATTTTCAAAAGGCATGCTTGAATTAGTACCAAAAAAACCACCCCCATTTGTCCCTAAATGTTTTATAGACTCAAGAGCTGCAACAGGACCTGTGGCAATGCTTTGAAATTTATTTTCTAAAGTAAGCACGCTAAAATTTGCGTGATAATTTTACACCACGCCTTCAGAGATAAAAATTACAGCCAAAATAAAACTTAAAGGCAACATCAAACGCGTAATAATACGCGTAAAATCTTCATAAAAATTTCCCATTTGCATACTACATAAAGCACGACAAAAAGCCATACAAGCAGAATATCCACTCGCACTTGAAACAAACATAGCAAGCAAAATGCCTGTATTTTGCGAAAGCAAACTTAAAGCATTCTCTCCACTATAATGCTGAAGGTTTGTATTTGTAATAAAACTAATTACAGTATTTAAATTCAAATCCCCTTATCATAGAATTTATCGAATTGGGATTTAAAAAAGTTTATCTTGTAAATAAAAAATCACGAAAGAAAAAATAGCCACTAAGGCATTAAAAGCAATTAAATGCAAAGAATATTTTTGCCAAGTCATATTTTTTCTATCAATTGCACAAATTTTATAAATTAAGTTATCAATTGGATTAAAAATAAAATCAAAAATAGTTTTTTTACAGCTTGCAATTTTATAAAGATAATTTCCAAAAATTAAAGCCAATATAAAAGCTATAATCAGTGTTATTAAAATTTCTAGCATATTTTTCCTTTAAAATTTTTCAGGATATAATAGAGCATAAAATAAATAAAGAGCAAGTATTAAGCTTAAAACTAGTAAAAATATCATCCGCGTGTCCTTAGTTTGAATTTCACAAAAACGGATAAAAAAACATAAACTACCAAAAGCTAAAAGTAGAAGCAAAGATAATATCCATAGGATAGCCTTTTCTCATTGATTCAAAATAGGATTTATTCTATCCTTGTTAAGCTTATATTTTGATTAATACTAATTTTATGATTTATTTATAATTTTTATCTATATTAAATAAAAAGACAAATGAAGAATTTAGCAGGAAAAATCCTGCTAAAAATTGTTAAAGATAACCTGCTGCCATAGCAATAAAATATCCTGCTATACAAGAAGTGATTACACCTATAAGACCTGGTAAAATAAAACTATGATTGATAACAAATTTACCGATGTGAGTAGTACCTGATCTATCAAATTGTATAGTAGCCAAATCGCTTGGATAAGTTGGTAAAATATAATACCCATAACAAGCAGCCGCAAAAGCAACAATTACACCAGGTTCAACACCAATTCCTAAAGCCAAAGGAACAAAAGCTGAAATAGCCGCTGCTTGAGAGTTTACAAATTTTGAAATTAAAAGAAGCATTACAGCATAAGTCCAAGGATGCTCTTTTACTATATCTCCAAGCGCTGCTTTCATCATAGGAGTGTGAACTGCAAACATAGTATCAGCCATCCAAGAAATTCCAAAAACCGCAACAAGTGCTATCATACCTGATTTAAAAATTTCATTAGAGCCGATTTTCTTTGCATCTGTTTTAGTAAAGATGATAATCAAAGAACCTGCTAAAAGCATAAACATCTGAATAACTGAAACCATGGATAAAACATCCATTTTAGGATTGCCTAAAGCATCTACTTGAGGAATGCCATTTTTTACAACTTGCCCCCAGTTTGGACGCAAGAAATCAAATACACCTAATAAAGCTACTAAAGCAATAGCTCCTAAGAAAATCCACATTGCAACCCAATTGCTTTTTGGAAGTTTAACACCTAAAAGTGTTTTAGAATCCCCATAAACATATTTTTTAAATTCAGGATCTTTAAGTTTTTCTTGAAATACTTCATCTTTATCCAAATCTTTTCCTCTAAACCAAGAAAAAATTCCTATACACAATACACCAAATAATGTACTAGGTATAGTAATTTGAAGAAGATTAATATAACCATCAAAACCTGCTAATTTATGATTAGCATTTAAAAGCAAAGCAGTCAAACTCACAACAGCCACAGATACAGGAGATGCAATAATACCCATTTGTGATGATATAGAAGCTGCCGCCATTGGACGCTCAGGACGAATACCGTTTTTAATCGCTATATCATAAATAATAGGCATAATAGTATAAACCACATGTCCTGTTCCACAAAGTATAGTCAAAAAGCAGGTTACAAAAGGTGCTAATATTGTCAAAAACTTAGGATTGCGTCTTAAAATTCTTTCTGCTATTTGAAGCATAACATCCAAACCACCACTTGCTTGCAAAGTTGCACTCGCAACCACTACCGCTAAAATCGTAAGCATAACATCTATGGCTGGTTTTCCAGGCTTTATATGAAAAGCAAATACAAGCATTAAAATACCTATACCACCAAGTAAACCAAGCGCTATGCCGCCTTTTTTTGCACCGTAAAAAAGACAAATTAAAACGATAATGATTTGGATTGCAAATTGCCCTGCCTCGCTAAGACTTGTTAAAAAGTCCATTTTAACTCCTTTGAAAATTAATATTTAAAAACAGTTATTATTGTATCACATTTTTAAATTAAAGAATAATATTTCTAAAAATAAAACAATAATTTTTTATATTATTTAAATTAAATTTAAATATAAAACAAAAGTGTAATGGGTTTGATAGATTGATAGAATTTTATCCTTCAAGTTCATATAATTTTTTTCTATCTGTAGAACTTGCTATATTAAGATGTTTGCGATATTTTGTAATAGTTCTTCGCCCTATATCGACTTTAAATTCTTCTTTGATTAATTCTAAAATTTTACTATCGCTTAAAGGTTTATTTCGATCTTCATTCTTTACTAAATTTGCTACAAATTCTTTAACACCTACATTTGAAGTCTCTCCCTCTTCATCAAGAGCAAAAGCAAAAAAATCACGCAAGGGAATAAGTCCTCTTTCACAACTTAAATATTTATTTGCCACAGCTCTTGATATAGTCGAAGCATTGCGTTCTAAATCAAGTGCTAAATCCTTAAAAGTCATAGGTTTTATCTCTTTTCCCATGAAAAAATCATATTGATATTCTACTATCATAAGCCCTATTTTATAAAGAGTAGCTTTTCTCATCGCTAAAGCATCAACTAAATTTTTTGCTTCTTTGATGTAATGACTTAAAAAATCATGCTCTAAACCATCAGTTTGGATTGAAATTTCAGGATAATAATCATCATTGATTTTTACTTTAATTTCACCATTTTCTTTATAAACAAAAATATCAGGAACAATTATACGAGAATCTTCAAAATATTCCAAAAAAGGAGGAGTGCTAAAACGCTTAAGTACAGCCAATGCTTCTTTATATAAAGGCTCTTTGGTATAGTTTTGTATATTTTCAAAATCCATAATCAACATTCTACAAAACTCATCAATATCTTCATCTAACTCCATATTTTCAAGAGCAAATAAAAATGCTTCTTTATAATCTTTAGCTCCCACTCCTACAGGATCTAAAAATTTAAATCTTGCTCTTACTCGCTCAATTTCTTCCAAAGAATACTCTTTTAAAAATTCTTCATCGTGTTCAAAATATCCTTCCTCATTTAAGCATTCTATAATTTTTTTTGCAAGTTCTTGAGATTTGCTTGTAGGAAACAAAGGAGGAAGAATCTGTTCATTTAAAAGCTCATAAACACTTTTTTTGGCAAGTCCTTTACTATCCACAAAAGCCGAATTTACATTATGTTTATAAAATGAATCAAAATAATTCTTACCCTTATCATGAGTTTGTATCGAATCTTGAACATTTAAGAAAGGATTATCCTCAGCAAATTTATCTAAATTTTCTTTTAAATCCTCTATATTTGCTTGTAAAATCGGCAACCAAGAGCGTAAAGTTTGAGAAATTTTAGTCTTAGGTGCTTGGGTGATTTTTTGCTTTAACATCAATCAAGGAGTTTAAACTCCGCTCCTAAATAATACTTTTTCACGTCTTTATTGGTTGCAATTTCATCAGCATTCCCACTAGCAAGCAAAGAGCCCGATCTTATAACATAAGCTCTATCACAAATAGCTAAAGTCTCACGCACATTATGATCGGTAATTAAAACCCCAATCCCCAATCTTTTAAGCTCTTTAATTAAAGTTTGAATTTCAGCCACTGCTATAGGATCAACACCTGCAAAAGGCTCATCAAGAAGCAAAAACTTAGGTTCACACATCAAGCTTCTAGCGATCTCACAACGCCTTCTTTCACCTCCACTTAAACTTAAACCTTTCCTTAAACGAATAGGCTCTATACTTAAAAGTTCAAGCATTTGCTCAACTTTATCATGTAAAATTTTTTTATCTTTATAAAAAATCTGAGCCGCTAAAAGCAGGTTATCTTCTACGCTTAAATCCTTAAAAATACTACTTTCTTGAGGTAAATAACCTATCCCTGATCTAGCTCTTTTATTTAAAGGATCTTTTGTCACATCTAAACCGTCTAAAAGAACTTTTCCACTACTTGGGGAAATAAGTCCACATATCATATAAAAAGTTGTTGTTTTTCCTGCACCATTTGGCCCTAAAAGCCCCACAACTTCTCCGCTATTAACCTCCAAAGAAATTCCATGTATAATCTTAGTTTTTTTAATAATTTTTTCTAAATTTACAATTTCTAATTTACTCATAAATTTCATACTTTCTTTTGTCATCTTTAATGCTAATTTTAATCTGGATAGTAGAAATTCCAAATTTCATTAAAGTTTTTTTCAAATTTTCACCGCCCCATTCAACCAAATGCAAACCTTTTTCAAAAAAATTTTCAAATAAACCATTCGCTAAAAGTCCTTCTAAACCTTCTTGATAAATATCATAATGATAAATGCAAATATCATGATTTTCATATTTTTGCATAGTGGAAAAAGTTGGAGAATCTACCCTTACATCAAGACCAAGAAATTTAACCCAAGCTTGCACCAAGCTTGTTTTTCCGCTAGCCAAATCTCCTTGAAGCAAAACAACACCTTCTTTAGGCATTATTTGAAGCATCGTTTTGATCTCATTTTTTGCTAAAATAAATTCTTTCATAATTTTACCACATATTCATTTTGTGCGTTTTTAGGAATGCTTTTCGTACTAGGTAGAGCTAGCACTTTATATTTTTGAGTGTATTCAGTAAAATGTAAAGTGATAATATCATCTACCTTAACCTCTTTACTCGCCTTAACAATAACGCCATTAATCCCCACTACACCACTTTTACACATATCTTCAGAAATAGCTCTTCTTTTCGTGATATTAACTACATTTAAAAATTTATCTACTCTCATAAAAGCAATTTTAGCAAAAAAAATCAATTTTTGGAACAAAATTTGCTTACGCCTTTGCTTTATTTTTTTAAGAAAATAGCAAGTAAAAACTTTTCTTTAATGAAATTTGGATACAATTTTATAATTTTCAAATCTATTTTAACAAAGGATATCTTATGAAAAATGAAGTAAAAAAAGTAGTTTTAGCGTATTCTGGAGGGCTTGATACGAGCATTATTTTAAAATGGCTTCAAGATGAGTATAATTGTGAAGTTGTAACTTTTACAGCAGATATTGGTCAAGGCGAAGAACTCGAACCTGCGAGAAAAAAAGCCCTTTCTTTAGGCATAAAAGAAGAAAATATTTTCATTAAAGATTTAAGAGATGAATTTGTTAAAGATTATGTATTTCCTATGTTTAGAGCCAATGCAATTTATGAAGGAGAGTATCTTTTAGGAACAAGTATAGCAAGACCACTCATAGCAAAAACTCAAGCACAAATTGCCCTGCAAACAGGTGCTGATGCGGTAAGTCATGGCGCCACAGGCAAAGGAAATGATCAAGTGCGTTTTGAACTTGGTTATCTTGCTTTTAGTCCCGATTTAAAAATCATCGCTCCATGGCGTGAGTGGGATTTAAACAGTCGTGAAAAACTCCTTGCTTATGCGCAAAAACATGGCATTGATATTTCTAAGAAAAAAGGAAAATCCCCTTATTCTATGGACGCAAATTTACTTCATATTTCTTACGAAGGACTTGTTTTAGAAGATCCTGCACACGCACCTGAAGAAGATATGTGGAGATGGAGTAAAAGCCCAAAAGACGCTCCAAATGAAAGTGAAATTATAGAACTTGATTTCCAAAAAGGAGATTTAGTAGCGATAAATGGAGAAAAACTAAGTCCTGCAGGACTTTTAACCAAACTTAACGAACTAGGCTGCAAACACGGTATAGGACGCCTTGATATAGTAGAAAATCGCTATGTAGGCATGAAAAGCCGTGGTTGTTACGAAACTCCAGGCGGTACTATACTTTTAAAAGCACATAGAGCGCTTGAAAGCATCACGCTTGATAGAGAAGCAGCACACTTAAAAGATGAACTCATGCCAAAATACGCGAGTTTAATTTATAATGGCTATTGGTTCTCGCCTGAAAGAATGATGCTTCAAGCCTTAATCGATGAGTCTCAAATTCACGCCAATGGCAGAGTAAAGCTCGAGCTTTATAAAGGCAATGTGATGGTTATAGGACGCGAAAGTGCGAACGATAGCTTGTTTAACGCAGCTTATTGTACTTTTGAAGAAGATGAAGTGTATAATCAAAAAGACGCAGCAGGCTTTATCAAGCTTAATGCTTTGCGTTTTATCATCGCAGGAAAAAATGGAAGAAAATTTTAATAAAGGAATAAAATGAAAGTATTATTAATCAAAGATGTAAAAGCACTTGGAAAAGCAGGAGAAATAAAAGAAGTAAAAGACGGCTATGGACAAAATTTCTTAATCGCTAAAGGCTTTGCTAAAGCAGCTACTAATGAAGTTTTAAGAAAATATGAAAGCGACAAGAAAAAAGAGGCTGAAAATTTACGCTTTGAAATCGCAAATTTAGAAAAACTCAAAGAAGAACTTAGCAAAATCACTCTTGAAATTTCAAAACCCGTAGGTGCAAATGGAAGTTTGTTTGGTGGCGTAACCAAAGATGAAATCGCTCACGCCCTAAAAGAACAAAGCCATATAGAAATCGATAAAAAAAGTTTAGAATGTGATACCTTAAAAAGCTTAGGAATCCACGAAGTAAGCGTAAAACTTGGACACGCAATCCATGCTAAATTTAACATAAATATAAAGGCAGAATAATGTTTCACGCAACAACGATTTTAGCTTACAAAGGTAAAAATAAATCCGTAATTGGCGGAGATGGACAAGTAAGCTTTGGAAATACGGTGCTAAAAGGCAATGCTGTAAAGATTAGAAAACTCAACAATGGCAAAGTTTTAGCAGGTTTTGCAGGATCAACAGCTGATGCTTTTAATCTTTTTGATATGTTTGAAAATCTCCTTCAAAGTTCTAAAGGCGATCTTTTAAAAGCAGCAATTGACTTTTCTAAAGAATGGAGAAAAGACAAATACCTAAGAAAACTTGAAGCCATGATGCTCGTACTTGATAGAAATCACATTTTTCTACTTTCTGGTACAGGCGATGTGGTCGAACCTGAAGATGGACAAATCGCAGCCATAGGAAGTGGTGGAAACTATGCGCTTTCAGCTGCTAGAGCCTTAGCAAAACATACCGATTTAGATGAAGAAGAACTTGTAAAATCAAGTCTTCAAATCGCAGGTGAAATTTGCATTTATACCAATACCAATATCAAAACTTATGTAATTGAGGATGAGAAATGAATCTAACTCCAAAAGAAATCGTTAAATTTTTAGATGATTATGTTATAGGACAAAAAAAAGCTAAAAAAATCATAGCTATAGCTTTAAGAAATCGCTACCGCAGAATGCAACTTAGCCCTGAGTTGCAAGATGATATAGTGCCAAAAAATATCTTGATGATAGGTTCTACAGGTGTAGGAAAAACAGAAATCGCTAGGCGTTTAGCTAAAATGATGGGCTTTCCTTTCATCAAAATCGAAGCAAGTAAATATACTGAAGTAGGTTTTGTAGGTCGTGATGTAGAAAGCATGGTAAGAGATCTTGCCAATGCGGCTTTAAATTTGGTAAAAAATGAGCAAAGAGAAAAAAACAAAGATAAAATCGATGAATTTATAGAAAATAAAATTTTAGAAAAACTTTTACCACCTTTACCAAAGGGTATCAGCGATGAAAAACAAGAAGAATATAAAAACAGTCTTGAAAAAATGAGAACTAAACTAAGAAATGGCGATCTTGATGAAAGCACCATAGAGATAGAAATTTCACAAAATATGTTTGATACCAATCCCAACCTACCTCCTGAAATGGGTGCAATGCAAGATATAGTTAAGGTTATAGGCGTTGGCAGTAAAAAAGTCAAAAAAGAAATGAAAATCAAAGACGCTAAAAATGCTTTAAAAAATGAAGCAGGAGAAAAAATCCTCGACCAAGAAAGCATCAAAAGCGAAGCCTTAAAAAGAGCGGAAAATGAAGGTATTATTTTTATTGATGAAATCGATAAAATCGCTGTTTCAAGCGGAAATTCAAACCGCCAAGATCCAAGTAAAGAAGGGGTGCAAAGAGACTTACTTCCTATAGTCGAGGGATCAAATGTACAAACAAAAATAGGTACTTTAAAAACCGATCATATTCTTTTTATCGCTGCAGGGGCTTTTCATCTTAGCAAACCAAGTGATCTTATCCCTGAACTGCAAGGACGCTTTCCTTTAAGAGTGGAATTAGATAGTCTTGATGATAAAGCTCTTTATGAAATTTTAACACGCCCTAAAAATTCACTTTTAAAACAATACTCTCAGCTTTTAAAAACTGAAAATTTAGAACTTGAATTTGATGATGAAGCCATTAAAGAAATAGCAAAAATAGCTTCAAGAGCCAATGAAGAAATGCAAGATATAGGTGCTAGACGCTTACATACTGTGATAGAAAAATTACTTGAAGATCTAAGTTTTGAAGCTGATGAGTATGCGGGTAAAAAATTCGTAGTGGATAAAAAAATGGTAGAAGAAAAACTCGGAGATATCATAGAAAATAAAGATCTTGCAAGGTATATTTTGTGAAAAGTGGCTTTGTTAGTATCATAGGGCGTACTAATGCAGGAAAAAGTACTTTAATCAATTCCTTATTAGAAGAAAAAATCGCCCTAGTTTCTCACAAACAAAACGCCACAAGGCGTAAAATCAAAGCCATAGTGATGCATGAAAAAAATCAAATCATTTTCATCGATACCCCAGGACTTCACGAAAGCGGTGCTACGCTTAATCAACTGCTTGTCCAAAGTGCTATTAAATCCATGGGGGATTGTGATGTGATTTTATTTGTGGCGAGTGTTTTTGATAGTACAAAAGACTATGAAAATTTTCTTAGTCTAAACCCACAAGTACCACATATCATCACTTTAAATAAAGTAGATTTAACCGACAATGCTACACTTTTAAAAAAACTTAGCGAATATGCAAAATTTAGCCAACATTTTAAGGCTATCATTCCTTATTCTTCTAAGAAAAAAAGCTATAAAAAAGGCTTGTTAGATGAGATAGTAAAATATCTTGACGAACATGAATATTTTTATGATCCTGAATTTTTAAGTGCGAGTAGCGAAAAAGAAATTTATAGAGATTTCATACTTGAAAGTATTTATGAAAATTTAAGCGATGAGCTTCCTTATAGTAGCGAAGTGCTTATCCATCGCACCAAAGACACACCTAATCTTTTAATCCTAGAAGCCAATATCATCACAGATACAAACTCTCACAAGGGTATGCTTATAGGAAAAGAAGGGGCAACTTTAAAAAGAATAGGCAAAGATGCACGCTTTAAAATTTCAAAACTTGCCCAAAAAAAGGTACTTTTAAAGCTTTTTGTAACAGTGAAAAAAAACTGGCAAAAAGATGAAGAATTTTTAAAAAAACTTCTAAATGATGAAAATTAATTCATTAAATAAAATAAATTTTATAAAATCTACAGATTTACTTTATGCTCAAAGAACGGGAATATCCAAAGAAGACGAACTTTTTAACAATTTAACTGCAGATTTTAAGCTAAGCAAACCCTTTGACTATCAAATAGCTTTTTTTAAACATAATGAAATTTATCATTGTTTTTTAGCACCTGTTTACAAATTGAAAAAAAGTCGTTTTTGCTTTCCCGAGCCTTTAATTTTTCAAGCTTTATTTGATGAAAGATTTATTGAGGAAAGTGATTATTGTGTTTTAAATTTATATGATCAAACTTTATATTTATATTTTTACCAAGAGGGAAAATTTATCAATCTTAAAAAAATCGAAAATTTCAACCCAAGCAATATGGATTTATTTTTTAAACAAAATCGATTTATAGAACTTTTAAAACACTATGAAAGCAAATTGCTACTTTATCAGGATTTGGATACAATCAAACATTACTTCTCATCTCAAATAAAATGTTTAAATCTAAATGATATTCTTGATAAAAATAGTTTATTGAAATTAAGTTCATATAGTATAAAAAATCTAGATCAAAATTGTAATTTTATCAAGCATAATAAAATAAAAATATCTATTTCTTTTAAAATTATATTAATATTTATTTTTAGCTTTAGTCTTAGCATGATGATTTTATTATTTAAAGATTTTATAGAGTACAAACAAAATAAGGAAATTCAAAATAAAAATTTTATCATACAAGAAGAAATTTCTAAACTAAAACAAGATAAGCAAAAATTATTAACAAACATACAAGATTTAAACTTTACTCTTTCCAATAAAATATCATCTACACAACAACAATTTCATATTTTATCCACCATAACAAAAGAAATCAATTTAGATAAAAATAAGGCAATCATTCTAAATCAAATCATATCATGGCTTAATTCCAATGAACTTAAAATCACAAATCTTGAATTTGAACAAACAAAAATCATTCTTTCTTTTATCGATGAAAACCACTTTAAAAGAGCATTAGAAAATCTAAATTCTACTTTTAAATTCCTTGATAAAAATGAAGAAACATTGAATATCATATTAGAAGTCATACATGAATAAAATAGAAGTATTTTTGCAAAATTTAAATCCTAGGGAAAAATTTCTTTTTATTTCTTTTATCTGCCTTTGTGCTTTGTTTTTAGCTTTTAAAATTCATGATCGCTTTTTGGAAGATATTTTTCAAAAAACATTAGTAGAACATAATTACCTTGCATTAAATGAAGCAAAAATAGAAAATTCACATCTTAAAGAAATAGAGACAAAGCTAACAAAACAGATAAAAACAGAGGAAGAAAAATTAAAATACTATAAAGAAAAATTGCATTTATTTTTTTATGATAAAGATTTTTTCAATAAAAAAATCAATAATTTATCCAAAAATTTAACCATTAATGAAATAAAATTTTCCCAAGAAAACAAAAATTTTATCCACTATAATTATGTTTTTCTAAGTTTAAATGGCAACTTTAAAGACTTACTCAATTTTATACAAAATTTAGAAAATCTTCCTATAGCTTTAAAAATTGATAAAATAAAACTATACAATACACAGGGTTTAAAATTAAAGCTTGATTTAATGTTTAAATTTGTTAATTTATAATAATATTAAAATATTATATTTTTAAATATTATTATAAAAAAAATATTTAAAAATATTGTAATTTAATTATTTTTCTATTACTATTAGTTAAAATATTTTAAGCATAAAAAAAAGAAAGGTATTGGGAAGTGACTAAACAAGAAATACAAAAACTCGATACAAATTTCCTAGGTCATCGCAAGCCCTTATTCTCTTTATCAATGGTAGAACTTTGGGAAAGATTTGCTTTTTATGGCATACGATCTTTACTTGTGCTTTTCATGGCAACAACCATAAGCAAAGGTAGACTTGGAATAAGCACTGAATACGCCTCGGCAATTTATGGCATTTTTGCAGGATGCTTGTATTTAGCAGCACTTCCTGGAGGCTGGATTACTGATAATTATTTAGGGCAAAAAAAGGCTTTATTTTTAGGTTCTTTTATTATAGCTTTAGGACATATTAGCATAGCCTTATCTATTTTAAGCACACCTATGTTTTTCCTAGGGCTTACTTTTATCGTTATTGGTACTGGATTTTTTAAAACTAACGCTTCTGTAACAGTTGGAATGTTGTATAAACAAAATGATACAAGATGCGATACTGGCTATACGATTTTTTATATAGGAATTAACATTGGAGCATTCATTGCTCCTCTTATATGTGGTTTTGTTCAAGCAAAATGGAATTATCATTTAGGATTTGTCATAGGAGGTTTAGGTATGCTAATCTCTTTGCTTATTTTATATTTTAAAGCTGCCCTTGAGCTTGAAGAATTTCATAAAAATTGAACCTTAAAGCAAAACTGGGAATAACCATTTAAAAAAGTAAAAAATTTAACTCTTATACTAAGTATAAGCTTGTTAAGTATTATTGGATTTTTTCTAATGTTTATTAATCTTGTAAATATTAATCCCATATAATACTATCAAAAAAACTTCTAATTGTAATTTTACTATGTTTGGTAATTTATTTCATATATCTTTTTGTTTTTAAAGCTTTAAATAAAAGAGAAAAACAGCAATTAACAATTTTAATTGTTTTATTCTTTGCAGCCACTTTTTTTTGGAGTGCTTTTGAACAAAAACCTACTGCTTATAATCTTTTTGCGCAAGATTTTACAAATAGAAATATTTTTGATTGGAAAATTCTAACAAACTGGTTTCAATCTTTTAATCCAATTTTTATCATCATACTTGCTCCTATAGCAAGTTATATTTGGATATTTTTAGAGAAAAAAAATATATATTTTTCTTCCATTGGAAAATTTACTTTAGGAATATTATTTGCCGGTATTGGTTTTATGATGATGACCTTTGCTTCACAAAATCTAATAAACAACAATGGTTTGCCAATATCCATGGCTTGGATTATCATAAGTATATTCTTTTTAACACTTGGGGAATTATGCGTGTCTCCTATTGGACTCTCTATAATGGCTAAGGTTGCCCCTGATTTAATCAAAAATCAAATCATGGGACTTTGGTTTGTAGCAAGTGCGCTTGGAAATTTTGTTGCAGGACTTATAGGAGGAAATGTCAATATTAAAAACATCGATCAACTTCCTAATATTTTTGGACAATGCATGTGGATGCTTTTTGTTGTATCACTTTTGCTTTTTATTGCTAAAAAACCATCTTAACAAAAAAAATAAGCAATTATCTAACTAAACTTAAAATACAAAATACACCAAAGTTGAAAATTGATCTTAATATTTCTTTTTTTTATATTTGCAAAAAAGTAACATTATGATATAAATCATTTAAAAATATTACAAAGTTATACATATTTTTTAATTTCTTGTCTATAATTTATAAATAAAAATACACAAAGGATATAAATTGAGTAAAAATGTAAAAAATTTAGATACTTCATTTTTTGGACATCCAAAACCACTTTTATCTCTTTCACTTACTGAGCTTTGGGAAAGATTTTCTTTTTACGGAATTCGTCCCTTGCTTTACCTTTTTATGATAGCAAGTTTTGAAAAAAGTGGAATGAACTTAAAACCTGAAGAAGCAAGTGCAATTATGGGAATTTTTGCAAGTTGTTTATATCTTGCTGCTTTGCCAGGTGGATGGCTTGCGGACAATTACTTAGGACAAAAAAGAGCAATTTTACTAGGTGCTTTAACTATAGCATTTGGACATTTGTGCATAGCCTTTTCTTATTTTAACAATAAAATGATTTTTGTTGGTATGGTTTTTTTGGTTATAGGTACAGGACTTTTTAAAACTTGTGCTTCTGTAATGGTTGGAATGCTTTATAAAAAAAATGATGCAAGGCGTGACTCTGGTTTTACTCTTTTTTATATGTGCTTTAATTTTGGTGCTTTTGTAGCTCCTTTAATTTGCGGCTTTTTACAAAAAGAATACGGATGGCATTTTGGTTTTGGTGCAGGTGGGATTGGTATGCTTTTAGCGGTAATTATTTTCTACCTAAAAACTATGCCTGATTTAAAAGAATTTGATGAAAAAGTTGGCATAGACTCTACTTGGGATAGACCAAGCAAAAAAAGCAAAAACGCATTTTACATCATCATTGTATCAGGTATTGTTTTGCTTGGAGCAATATTTTTAATCCTTGGTGGTTTTATAAAATTAGATGCACAAGTTATTAATAAAAATATTATTCTAACTATCTTAGCTTGTGCTGGAATTTATTTTTTATATCTTTTCGCTTTTACTTCTTTAAAAATAGAAGAAAAAAGAAATTTAATTATTTTTATTGTTTTATTTTTAGCGGCTGCGTTATTTTGGTCAGTATATGAGCAACAATACACTTCTTTTAATTTTTTTGCAGAAAAATTAACAGATAAAACCATATTAAATTATGAAATTCCTACAATATGGTTTCAATCTCTTGGAGGTTTATTTGTTATACTTTTTGCACCTTTTAGTGCTTTTATATGGACTATATGTGCCAAAAATAATAAAGAAATTTCATCTATTATTAAATTTGCATTAGGACTTTTGGGTGTAGCTTTGGCATTTTTAATAATGGCTTTAGCTTCAAATCATGCAATTAGTTTAAATGGCGATGCTAATACATTAAGAGAAAATTTAGAAAATTCATCACAAATTATTTTAGTTTCACCTTGGTGTCTTGTCAGTAGCTTTTTGCTTATGGTTTTAGGAGAGCTTTGCCTTTCCCCTGTGGGACTTTCTATAATGACAAAAATTGCACCTAATTTAATTAAATCTCAAGTCATGGGACTTTGGTTTGTAGCAAGTGCATTAGGCAATGCTTTAGCTGGATTCATAGGTGGTAAAGCAAGTGAAGAAAATATAGCTTATTTGCCAAATTTATTTTACCAATGTATGTGGATATTACTTGGTGCTGTTATAATTTTACTTATACTCAAAAAACCTATCAATAAAATACTAAAAAATTAATATTAAGGAGAAAATATGAGTATTTACAAACAAAGAGTATTAGAACTTAGAAGATTAATGAAAGAAAATAATATTGACGCCTATCTCATCTTAAGCGCGGATCCGCATTTGAGCGAATATTTACCAGAATATTACAAAAACAGAGTCTTTATCAGTGGCTTTAAGGGTTCTGTTGGAACAGTTCTTATCACACAAGAAGAGGGCTTTTTGTGGGTAGATGGAAGATATTGGCTTCAAGCACAAAAGGAATTAGAAGGTAGTGGCATACTTTTACAAAAGCAAGATGCTAAAAATACTTTTACCAAATGGTTGGAAAAAAATTTAAGCGAAGATCAAATTTTAGGCATCGATTTTGCACTTTTACCTTTATCTTTGCAAAAAGATTTAAAGATTAATTGCAAGGCAAATTTAAAACATATAGATTTGATAAGTCCACTTTGGAAAGATCGTCCCACTTTACCACAAGAAAAAATTTATGAACACGAACTAGAATACTGCTCTTACTCAAGAAAAGAAAAATTAGCATTAGTGCGTCAAAAAATGAAAAATTTAAATGTTACCTCTCATTTAATCTCCAGCCTTGATGATATAGCTTGGCTTACAAATTTAAGAGGGAATGATGTAAATTATAATCCTGTATTTTTAAGTCATTTGCTAATCTTGGAAGACAAAGCCTTGCTTTTTGTTGATCAGAAAAAAGTAAATTCAGAACTTGAAAAAAAATTAAATTTAGATGGGTTTTGGCTTAAAAATTATGATAAAATCATCATGGAGCTTGAAGAACTTGCAAATACAAATTTGCTTATTGAACCTTCAAAAATGACCGCTTTACTCATAAATTCTTTAGATAAAAGCGTAAAAATCATTCAAGAAATTAATCCAAGCACTCACTTAAAAGCAGCTAAAAATACAAAAGAAATAGCGCATATACAAGATGCTATGATAGAAGATGGAGTGGCTTTATGTAAATTTTTTGCCTGGCTTGAAGAAGCGATAAAAAATAAAGAACTAATAAGCGAATTAGACATAGATGTTAAAGCAAGCGAATTTAGAGCACAAAGCAAGTACTACATAAGTGATAGTTTTGCCACTATAGCAGGCTTTAACGAAAATGCAGCATATCCACATTA
This sequence comes from Campylobacter sp. CFSAN093259, assembly GCF_012889985.1. NCBI lineage: Bacteria > Pseudomonadati > Campylobacterota > Epsilonproteobacteria > Campylobacterales > Campylobacteraceae > Campylobacter > Campylobacter sp. CFSAN093259. The sequence continues at coordinate 653,256 of NZ_CP040617.1, read as the reverse complement.
TAAAGCCACAAAAGAGAGTTTTGCTTATCTTAAAAAAGATGGGCTTTTACTTATTGATTCTGGTGGACAATATAAAAACGGCACAACAGATATTACACGCGTTGTACCAATAGGAAAGGCTAATGCAGAACAAATTCATGACTATACCTTGGTTTTAAAAGCACATATTGCCATTTCCAGTGCAATTTTTCCAAAAGATATAACTATGCCCTTACTTGATGCAATCACACGCGCACCTTTATGGAAAGAACAAATTGACTATATACACGGCACAGGACATGGCGTGGGATATTTTTTAAATGTCCATGAAGGTCCACAAGTTTTATCTTATCTATCCCCTGTGCTTGAAAAAACAAAAGCCAAAGAAGGTATGCTAACCTCCATAGAGCCAGGTATTTATAAAGTAGGTAAATGGGGTATAAGACTTGAAAATTTAGTTATTCATACCAAAGTAGAAAATCCTAAAAATAAAGATTTTGGAGAGTTTTTATACTTTAAACCTGTTACTCTTTGTCCTTTTGAAATATCTTGTATTGATACAAAAATGTTAGATGAAAAAGAAAAAGAATGGTTAAACAATTATCACAAAGAAGTATTTGAAAAACTTTCTCCTAAGCTAGGTGATTATCCAAAAGCTCTAGTTTGGCTTGAAAAAAGAACAAAAGCCATCTTTTAAGATACTTTTGTTAACATAGATAAATTTTCCTTGTATTAAACTTATAATTTGTTTAATACAAGATTTTTAAACCAATTGCTAAAAAAGTTTTTTTTGAAAAACTCAATTTACAACTAAAAATTATTTAAAATATCCAAGTTCAATCATTTTTTGATAAATTTTAGCTACAGTTGCCCCTGAAGTAATATTTCTCCCACCATGTTCCAAAAGAACGGTAACTACATATTTTGGCTTAGAATAAGGAGCATAAGAAGTAAGCCACGCATGAGATCTAGTATAATACTCAAATTGTTTTTCATCAACCCTATTTTTATCTGTTTGTGAAAATCCCACAACCTGAGCAGTTCCTGTTTTTGCTGCAACTTTCACATCAAGATTATGCAAATAACGATAAGAGGTTCCTCCTTGCTCATTAGCAACAGCATACATTGCATCTCTTATATAAGGCAATTGACTCTTTTCAAATAAAGTAAAAATTTCTTTTTTATTTTCATCCATTTGATTTTCTATAGTTGTATTATTATTTTCTATGCTTTTTAAAAAATGAGGTATAACCTCTCCACCTTTTGCGATTTGAGCCGTATATCTAGCAATTTGCATAGGTGTTGCAAGAAAATTACCTTGACCTATAGCTGTATTTAAAGTATCACCTTGAAACCAAGATTGTCTATATCTTTGCATCTTCCATTCTTTGCTTGGTAAAGTTCCTACAAATTCACTAGGTAAATCTACCCCTGTTTTCACTCCAAAGCCAATGCGAGATAAAGTTTCACTTATTTGATCGATTCCAACTTGCAAACTGCCATTATAAAAATAAACATCACAACTATATTTTATCGCATGTTTTAAATCCACAGGTCCATGGCCTGATCGATTCCAACATCTAAAAAACCTGCCTCCAAGCTCAATGCTTCCATTGCAAACATAATGAGTCGACGGGCTAATATTTTTAGAATTTAAAAAAGAAAGCCCTACTCCCATTTTTACAACAGAACCTGGAGGATAATATCCATTTATAAGTTTATTTGTAAAAGGATGATCAAGACTATTTGAAAGCTCATCCCAATCCTTAAAAGAAATCCCTGTTACAAAAGGATTAAGATCATATTCAGGGAAACTCCCTGCAGCTAAAATAGATCCATCATTTACATTCATAATTATAGCAGCTCCAGCATTCCCTTCAAACAATGAAGTTAAATAAGACTGAAGCTCTATATCTATCGTAAGTTCTATATCATTAGACATAGCAGGAGTGTAAGAAAGCTGTTCTACTTCTTGATTTAAGGCATTAACCTTATAAACCCTAGTTCCTTTTTCTCCTTGTAAAATATCATTATAATAGCGTTCTATACCGCTTTTTCCCGTATAGTTAGAAAGTTTTGCTATTTCATTTTCTTGAACATCTTGCAAATTTGCCTTACCTACATACCCAATAATATGCGAAGCCAATTTTCCAAAAGGATATTTTCTTTTTACAACAGGATCTATTTTTATTGTTTTATTAAGATTTAACTCTGAATAATGCGAAATAATCTCATCATAGGGTATAAAATCTACTACTTTAATAAAATCTTGATTATAGTAAGAATCATTTCTCTTATAAATTTCTGCTAATTTACTAGCATTTAAATCGGGAAATAAATTTGTAAGTTCAGATAATTCTTTATCCAAAATTCCTTTATTTGACTTTTTAATACTTAAATAAGGTTTAATAGAAATACTAAAACCCAAATCATTAATAGCCAATAAAGTTCCATTTCTATCTGTAATTTGACCCCTAACAGGTGGTAAAAATTCAGTTTTTATGGCATTTTGTTTAGCAAGCTCTTCATAATATACATTTGATTTTATACTCAAATAATACACACGACTTAATAAAAATATAAAAAACAATAGTATAAATCCAACAACTAAACGCATTCTCATTTAAATTTTACCTTTAAAAAACACATAAGCTAAACAACATTCTATAAAAACTGAAACAATATACGCCCATCCTAAAATTTTAATTTTTTCATCTCCAATATAAGACAATATCATATCCAAAAACAAAATAATGCCGTAAGCACAAAGCACAAAAACAACAGGGATAAATTTACCAATTTTTAAATTTGTCTTAATCCAATCTGCACAAAGATAATAAAAAATAAAAAATGCCAACCAAGATGAAAAAATAAAAAAATTATAAGTTATATCAGTAAAAAATAAAAAAAATAAAGAAAAATACCATCTAAAATCAAGCTTTGAAAAAGTTCTTTCTCTCTCTTCTAGTAAGCAAAACATATAACAGAAAAAAATCCCATAAAGTAACGGGGTATATACAAAAGTCGAACCAAGAATCTGATAAATTAGAAAAAAAAATCCTAAAAAGACATAAGCTCCATTAAATTTTGCTTTATAAGCACTTAAATTTCTTCTCATTTATCAAGACCTAAAGTTTGATTGATAATAATATCTTCTAAAGAATCAAGGCCAAATTTATTCAAATTTGAAACTAAAATAGAGTCTTTAAATTCATTTTTTAACTTAGCTTTTTCACTTTGATTTAATTTATCGCATTTGGTAAAAACTTTTAAAATTTTTTGATCAGGTCGTAAAAATCTTTTCAAATAGTCATTTAAATTTACATCGATCTCTAAATGAGTATGTCTTGAGTCGATTAAATGTATAAATAACTTTATCGAGGTTCTTAATTTTAAAAATTCATCTAAGTTTTGATTCCATATTTCTTTTAAATTTTTAGAAACCTTTGCATAACCAAACCCTGGCAAATCGATAAAATTGATATTAAATTTTTCTTCATTTCTTCTGCAAATTACTTCGAAAAAATTTATAAGCTGAGTTTTTCCAGGAGTTGCCGAACTTTTGGCTAAATTTTTTTGTTTACACAAAGAATTGATTAAAGAACTTTTTCCGACATTAGAACGCCCCAAAAATGCTACTTCACTAAAATTTGAGCTCAAATTCTCATCAAATTTCACTAAAGAAGTGATAAATTTAGCACTAATTATCATTTGTCTTTAAGATCAAACACAAAACGAGCAGGTTTTTGATCCTTACTCTCCACTCGATAAATATTAGCTTTTCTATCGACTATTATTTTATCACCAAAAAGTTTTTGATTGCTTCCAAGCTCATTTATATAAGCATGACCATTAATCTCGTAAGTATCTTTAATAACATTATAAATAAATTTATCTCCACTACCTTTATAAGTTTTACCTTTTAAAACAATCTTAAACCTAGCATTTTGCATTGCTTCATAACGAATAGGTTTGCGATTTTTATCCGTATAAATAATCAATTTTTCAGAATTTAAAATATCATCACCTCTAATTACTTCTACATTTCCACTAAGAATACTTTCACCCTTATTTTCATCTGAGTAAAAATTTAAAGCTTTTACTTCAATTTGAGTTGCCCAAGTTACACTTACACAAACTAACAATAAAATTATTTGTCTTGCAACCACGCGTTTACTCCTTGGATATTTAAAATTTTGTTTTTTACATCATAGTTTAAAGTATTTCCGTTAATAATACTTCCATTGATCAGAGCTTTAAAATTAGTATTTGTGTGTAAAATTTTATCCTTAGGTTGGTATTCTACCTCTTGAGAAATAATTTTGACATTATTAGAACCTATATAAGTAACATTTCCTTCAAACAAAACCTTGCTCATATCTTTATTGAAAAACTCTAAACGATTCGCGCTAAGATTAAAATCTAAATTTAAAGTAATAAAATCATTAAATTCATCTCTATCTGCATATCTCACCCAAGAATTTGCCTTATAATATGCCTTAATTATACTAGTATTACTCTCATAAGCTTTCAAATTTTTAGCCTCAATATTTTTAAAATTTAAAGCATTAGTTTGCAAATTCAAAGAATACGGATCTTGCAAACTTAAAATCGTAAAAGTAATTGTAAAAAGAGCAATTAAAATTCCAAAAATTTTTATAGCCAAAGCTTATTCCATTCTTCTTCTAGATGATTTTTTTCTACTAAAATTTCTATCATCTGTGCTACAGCAGCCTTACCACCTTTTTTGCTAAGCACTATGTCTACATTTAAATCTTTATGACCATCTTTTGGCTTAAAACTAAGTCCTACACTTTCAAGCAAAGCCTTATCGTTAAAATAATCTCCAATAGCCGCACACTGAGAAAAATCTAAATTAAGTTTTTGTAAAATTTCTTTTGCACAAGCTAACTTATCCTTGATACCTTGATATAAAATTTTTATTTTTAAATCTTTAGCTCTTTTTTCAACACAAGGACAATTTCTACCTGTAATAATAGCAATTTTTTTACCAAGCTTTAGCCAAGCCTCGATAGCCGCTCCATCTTTTACATTAAATTCTTTAATAAATTCTCCATTAGAAGTATAAATAATCTTCCCATCAGTTAAACAGCCATCTACATCCAAAAAAATCAATTCTGTCATAATTTCTACTCTCTTACAACAAATGCACCTGCAAATGCACCACTTGCAGCAAAATCCCTTGCTTCATCTTCACTTCTAAAGCCTGTTAAGAAAACGCGATTTAACCCATCCACTGAGCTTGTGCGTATAGTAGAGCTATAAGTTCTATAAGTTTTATATCTTGCTGCTATCGTTTGTGCTCCAGCTGGGTTTTTAAAGGCTCCAATTTGAACCATGAAATTTCCACCTTCATAAATTTGTCCATTATTTGCAATCTCTCCACTATTTCCATAGTTTACATTAGAATGTACAATATTATTACCCGAATTACTTGATCCAAACCCTATAACCTCAAGCCTTACTGGAGCTGTTCCTGAAGCAATCATATCAATTTGACTAGCAGCTCCTTTTGATAAATCTATAATACGATTATTTACAAAAGGACCTCTATCATTCACACGAACGGTAACTTGACGATTGTTATTTAGATTGGTTACTTTTAAGATGGTATTCATAGGTAAAGTTTTATGAGCCGCGGTTAAAGCATTTTGATTATAGGTTTCGCCATTAGAGGTTTTCTTGCCGTGAAAGCCTGGCCCATACCAACTCGCAATACCATCAGCAGTTTCGCCTACTGCTACAACAGTAGGATAATAAGTTTTACCGTTGATAGTATAAGGCTTCATTGTTCCTTTAGTCCCTGAAGAACTAGGACTGCTTTTAAAATCATTTGAAGGATAATACACTTGAGCATTATCCAAGCTAGAAAAAAAACTAGTGCCTAAACAACCACTAAAAAATAAAGCCCCTAGACTAACGGCTGACAACTCTAGTGTAATTGTTTTTATTTGCATTTTTATTCTCCTTGATTGGTATAATTAATTTTTGATTAATGCTAAGATGATTTTTTGCTATTTTATTGAATTCTCGAATTTCATCAACACTTATATTATAATTTTTTGCTATTTTATATAAAGAGTCACCAGACTTAACGGTATAAGTTCTTGTCATAGGTATAGTTGTATCAACCTTCGCAAGTTTTTCTGCTTTAAAATTTTTATCAAAAAATGCTACTTTATTAAGTGGTATATACATATAATACCCTTTACCAGGAGGCGTAAAATTATGTTTAAATTGTGGATTATATTTCTTAAAAGTTGCAAGATCCATATTTAAATTTTTAGCTATTTCTTTTAAAGATGCAGAAGAAGGCACATCAACTTTTGCAAATTCATTGCTTAAAGCATAATTCATTAAAGACGCATCTTTATCTAGTAAAAAATCCCTATCATTAGCTAAAAAAGCAAGCGTTAAAATCTTTCTTATAAAATTTCTAGTTTCTAAAGAAAGATATTTCTTATCAGGGTTCAATAAAACACTTAAATCATCACTTCCTGCTTGCTTGATAGCTTGTCTTAGCTTGCCATTTCCGCAATTATAAGCTAAAAGTGCCAAATACCATTTGCCAAATTCTTCTTTTAACTCTTTTAAATAATTTGTAGCGGCATAAGTTGACTTGACTGGATCACGCCTTTCATCAACATAAGCATCGATTCTTAAACCCAAATTTCTAGCTGTTGGTTGCATAAATTGCCAAACCCCTACAGCCTTGGCATTAGAAACGCTATGAGTTTTCAAGCCTGATTCAACCATAGCTAGATACAAAATCTCATCAGGAACTTCCTGCTGGGCTAAAATTTTTCTTATCATAGGAGTAACTTTTGAAAAATTTTGCATACTATCTATTAAAGTTTGAGCATGTTTTGATTTTATATCTTGTTGAGTTTGCACAAAAATCAAATCACTGATAAAACTTGGATTAATATCTAAATTTCTTAAAACATTCATTTGTCTTTCATAAAATTCAGGAGTATTAATTTGTGCAAAAAGAAAATTAAAACATATTAAAAAACACAATAAAATTTTTTTCATTAATAACCTTTAAAAAATAATTTTTCAGAATTGTTAAAACAAATTTCTAGAAGTTCTTTTCTTGATAAATTCAATACTTCACACATTTTGTTTGCTACAAATTGAGTTAACAAAGGTTCATTTCTTTTACCGCGATAAGGCTCTGGAGTAAGATATGGAGCATCAGTTTCAAGTAGTAGTCTATCTTTTGGAATTTTAGGTAAAATTTCAACTAATTTCTTAGCATTTTTAAAAGTTAAAACTCCCCCAATACCAAAATAAAATCCATCTTCAAAAAGAGTTAGTAAATGTTCGCTTGCATTAAAGCAGTGTAAAACTCCTCCTACAAGATCCTTAGAATACCCATGTAAAATCTCATAAGTATCATGATTTGCTTCTCTTGAGTGAATGATAACAGGTTTTTTAAATTCAATAGCAAGTTCAAGCTGTGCGATAAAAATCTTTTTTTGATTTTCTTTTTCTTTTTGAATTTCTTCAGCAAGATCACTTTTAAAACGGAAATAATCAAGCCCACATTCACCTACAGCTACACACTTTTCATCGCATAAATACTGCCTTAAAATTTTCTCATCATAATTATCAATTTCATAAGGATGCACCCCTGCTGCAAAAAAAATATTTTTATATTTATGAGCAATTGTAGCTGCATAAGGCAAGTCTTTTATATCAGCACCAGGTATGATGATTTTCTCTATACCATTCTTAAAAGCACGATTTAAAGTTTCATCTAAATCATCTTTAAATGCTTCACTGTCTAGATGGCAATGCGTATCAACAATCCTTAAACCATCTTGAAAATCAAGATTTAAGAACATACTTCAACTCTATCCTTGCCGTTATCTTTTGCTTGAGACAATATTTTACTTGCTTTATCAACCAAAGAATCAATCTTATCTCCACTTTTTCCAAAAACCACGCCTATAGAAGCTGTAAAAAAGACTTCATCTAAATTAACTAAAACACCAGCTTTTTTTATATTTACTCGTATACGAGAAAAGATTTTAATCGCTCTTTCTTGAGATATATTTTTAAGCAAAATACAAATTTTTTCTGCACTATATCTACCTACAAGATCTCTTCCTTTAGTTTCATTAACTATTTCATTGGCGCAGATTTTAATTACTTCATCACCAACTTCACGGCCGTATTCATCGTTAATCATTTGAAGATTATCTATATCTAAGAAAGCAAAAGCAAATTCCTCGTCTTTTGTTGCTATTTCGTTAAAATAATCATCTATTCCATCGATTAAAGCATTATAATTTTTAACCCCAGATACAAGATCTAAAACATTATAAGTGCTTAAAAATTTTTTATCATCCATGTAAGATAAACAACGATCTAAGCGACAATTAAAACTTTCTTTGCTTAAAGGCTTAAACAAATACTCATTAACTCCATTTTTAAAAGAATTCGCTTCAAATGAATCATTATGATCCCCCAAAAGAATCACACCTAATTCATCATCACTAAAACGTTCTCTTACTTGAGTCAAAAGCTCAAAACCGCTAATTACTGGCATATTGACATCTGCTATAATAAGCTTAACATCATTATTATCATTTAAATAACTCATTGCTTCTTCGCCATGAGCCGCAGCTAAAACATTAAATTGTCTTTGAGTAAGTATTTTTTTAATTTCATTACGTTCAGGTAGCTTGCTCATAGCTACAATCACTTTAGTTTTTGCATATTGATTAAGTTTTACAATAGAACTAATAATCTCATCAATGCAAGTTTCACTTTCTTTAAAAATATAATCTAATATATCTTTATCCATAAATTTTTCTTTAGTAGCCTTATCACCACTAGCCGTAAGAACAATAGCAGGAATTTTCTTTTCTATAACATAATCCACAACTTCACCATTTGGGGCATCTGGCAAGCATAAATCCACAAAAGCTAAAAAATAATCATTATTCATTAACTCCTTAGCTTCAGCAAAACCAAAAGCAATATCTACCTCATAATCTAAAGTCATTTGAATTTTTTTAGCCAAAAGTTTGCCGAGCATTTTATTGTCATCAATAATTAAAATTTTCTTATTCATAGTGTGTAAAATACCTTTATATCTAAAATTTTTTATTATATTTGTTTCAAAAGAAAGGAAATTTTTATAGTTATATATTTTAACATAGCAAAATAAAAAATCCGCTTAATTCTTAAATAAGGTCTTAGCAAATTCGATCGCTTCATCACTAACAAGCTCTCCACTTACCATCCTAGCAAGTTCTTTAATTCTTTCTTCTTGATCAAGCTTTTTTACCTTACTTTCTTCACCATTTTTTTCAACTAAAAAATGATTATGTGCCTTAGAGGAAAGTTGAGGCAAATGAGAAATAGCAAAAATTTGATAAAACTTAGAAAGTTCCTCTAAAACCTTAGCTATACTCATAGCCTCTTTTCCACTTAAATTTGCATCAATTTCATCTAAAAATAATATCCCTTTGCCTGCATTTAAAATATTACATTCTGTGGCTATAAAAGCAAGTCTTAAGCGATTTAATTCACCCGAACTTAAATTTTTTAAATGAGCTAAATTAATATCTAGCATTATCTCATCTTTGCCTAAAATTGAAATTTTTTCATTTTCTTTAAGCGTCAAACTTGCATCTTTCATATAAAGATCTTTAAGATAATTATTTAAACATTTTTCTAATTTTTTAAGGTTTTTCTTTCTTGTTTGAGTTAAAATTTGTGCTTTTTCTTCTAATTTTTGTTTTAATTCTTGAAATTTTTTTTCAAGTTCTTTTTTTTCAAAACTTAAATTTTCATAATGCTCTAGCTCATATTTTTTTTGTTTTAAAACTTCTAAAGCATTTTCTATGCTTTCATAACGCTTGATAAGATAGGATAAATTTTCAATGCGATCTAAAAGCGCCTCCACATCAAAATCCAAATCTTCCATTTTTTGATTTTCGCAAATCACACGCAATTCATTTAAACATTCACTAAAAAAACTCGCATCAACTTCGCTTAAATTTAAAGCTTCAATAACAACTTTTTCAAGCTCAAAAATACGCTCTGCCTTACTCCAAGCTTCTTCTAATTTATCTTTTTTAGAAAGCTTTTTTTTAAGTATTAAAAGCTCTTCATACTCACCTATTTTAGGATTAATGCTTGAAATTTTTTCAATTTGTGCTCTAGCTAGTTCTTTTAATTCTTCTACTTTTTTTTCTTCTTCTAAAATTGCATTAAGCTCATTAGAAATTTGACTATAAGCATTAAAATCTTTTTTAAAATCTTCTAAAAAGGAAACAAAATTTGTATTTTCTTGCATCTCCAAGGCATCTAAGAGATTTAAAAATTTTTCATTTCCAAATTCGTTATTTTCCTTTGCGCTTAAATACTTAATAAAAGTTTTACTTAAATTTTGCAAACTTTTTTTCGCTATGCTTTGATTGTTAATAAAATATTTTGTGTTTTTTTCTTTTAAGAGCTTAAAAACATTCTCCTCTTCACTTTCTATACCAAAACTTTCTAAATCCAACTTATCATCTACTTCTATTTCGACAATTTTAGCCTCACTTTCACTCAAAGAAAATGCGGATAAAATTCCTTTAAACAAGACCGATTTTCCAGCTCCACTTAGGCCTGTAAAAACGGTAAGCCCTTTAGAAATTTCAAGCTCAGCCTTTTTAAAACCAAGATTTTCTTTCATAAAAATTCTATTTATCATCAATTTCCCCAGTGTAATTTTTCTTTTAAAATTTGAAAATAATCCCTATTTTTTGGATGAATTAAAGCCACATTTTTATCACTTAAACCCACTTTTATACTTTTAAAATCATTCATTTTATAATTTTCTTGCCCATCAATGCAAAGCATGCAATCCTTTGCCATAATCTCTATTTCAAAACCTTTTGGCAAGACAATAGGGCGTTGTGTTAAAGAATGAGAACAAACAGGAGTTAAGATAAAAGCTTGAGCTAAAGTATAAACTATGGGTCCATTTGCACTTAAATTATAAGCTGTTGAACCCGCAGGAGTTGCAACAATAAGCCCATCTCCAAAATATTCATTAAATTTCTTTTCTTTTCTAAAAACTTCTATATGAGCCATAGAAGCTTGATTGTTTTTACTGATAACCACATCATTAAAAGCCAATTTTTCTAAAATTTTTCCTTGCCTATCTTCTAAAAAAATACTTAACAAATAAGGCTTTTCTATTCTAAATTCTCCTTGAAAAAAAGCTTGAAAAAAATTTTCAGCTTCATCAACTTTAAAATCTGTTAAAAAACCTAAATGTCCAGCATGAATTCCTAAAACTGCTTTATCATATTCACAAGCTTTACGGCATAAAGAAATCAAAGTTCCATCTCCACCTAAAGAAATAACAAAATCGGATATTTTAAACAAATCATCCAATCCATACTTTGGCAAATCTAAAATTTCAGAACTTTCTTTAAGCAATACAAGTTCAACTTTATATATAGATAAAATCGATTGAAGTTTTAAAATTTCCTTATCTAAACTCACATTGGGTCGCGTAACAAGTCCAATTTTTTTAATATTTTTATAATCTATTTTATTTTGCATAAAAAATTATATCAAATCTTAGCAAAGCAAAAGAATAAAAATACTATAATTTTGCTCATTATCTTAAAAAATCTTTTTCAAGGAATAAATTTGCGAAGTCATTATAATACAGACTTGGGAATTTCCCATGTTGGTCAAAGCGTTAAACTTTGCGGTTGGGTAAATAGCTACCGCGATCATGGTGGAGTTATTTTTATAGATTTAAGAGATAGAAGCGGTATTATCCAACTTGTTTGCGATCCAAATGATAGTAAAGAAGCTCATGAAATCGCTTCCAATGCAAGAAATGAATTTGTACTTATTACAGAAGGTACTATTCGTCCGCGTGGCGAAGGACTTGTAAATCCTAAGTTAAAAACAGGAGAAATCGAAGTAGTTGTTTCTAAACTTACCATAGAAAATGAAAGTGCCGTACCTCCTTTTGCTATCGCTGATGAAAGTGTAAATGAAGAATTACGCTTAAAATATCGCTTTTTAGATTTAAGAAATCCTAAACTTTATGAAAATTTTGCCTTGCGTTCTAAAGCTTGTATAGCAGCTAGAAATTCTTTGGCAAATATGGGATTTTTAGAAGTTGAAACCCCTATTCTTACCAAAGCTACTCCCGAAGGCGCAAGAGATTATCTCGTGCCTTCTCGTGTGCATCAGGGTGAATTTTATGCTCTTCCACAAAGCCCTCAGCTTTTCAAACAACTTTTAATGTGTAGCGGTTTTGATCGTTATTTTCAAATTGCAAAATGTTTTAGAGATGAAGATTTAAGAGCTGATCGCCAACCTGAATTCACACAAATTGATGTTGAAATGAGCTTTTGCGAACAAAAAGATGTGATCAAGGTAGCTGAAACTTTTTTAAAAGATATTTTCAAAGCTTGCGGCAAAGAAATTCAAACCCCTTTTAGACAAATGCAATACAAAGACGCTATGGAAAATTATGGCTCTGATAAGCCGGATTTAAGATTTGATCTTAAATTTATTGATGTGATTGATATTTTCACTAAGTCAAATAATGAAATTTTTGCAAATATTGCCAAAGATACAAAGAAAAATCGCATCAAAGCCATACGCGTTCCAAAAGGCGATACTATTTTTTCAAAAAGACAAATGCAAAGATTTGAAGAATTTGTGCGTAAATTTGGCGCCCAAGGCTTAGCTTTCATACAAGTTAAAAAAGATGGGCTTAAAGGTCCACTTTGTAAATTCTTTAGCGAAGAAGATTTAAATGAGCTAAGCAAACGCTGTGAGCTTGAAGTAGGAGATGTGGTATTTTTCGGTGCAGGAGCTAAAAAAACCGTGCTTGATTATATGGGAAGATTTAGAATTTTCTTAGCCAACGAGTTAAAACTTATAGATCCAAATGCCTTGGAATTCTTATGGGTTGTTGATTTTCCTATGTTTGAGCAAAATGATGACGGAAGTTATTCTGCGATGCACCATCCTTTTACCATGCCAAAAAATATTGATGAGACTGATTTAGAAGAAATTTCATCTATTGCTTATGATGTAGTGTTAAATGGCGTTGAGCTAGGTGGAGGTAGTATAAGAATCCATAAAAATGATATTCAACAAAAAGTATTTAAACTTTTAAATATCGATGAAGAACAACAAAAAGAAAAATTTGGCTTCTTGCTTGATGCTTTAAGTTTTGGTGCTCCACCACATGGAGGTATCGCTATAGGACTTGATAGACTCATCATGCTAGTTACAGGAGCAAACAACATAAGAGAGGTTATAGCCTTTCCAAAAACCCAAAGAGCGCAATGCTTAATGACAGATGCACCATCGCCTGCTAGCAATGAAGCAATGAGAGAATTAGGAATCAAATTAAGGGAGAATATAAAATGAAAGAATTGTTTTTAATCATAGGTGCACCAGGTAGTGGAAAAACTACCGATGCTAGTTTAATCGCACAAGCAGATGCGACAAATATCACACACTATTCAACAGGAGATCTTTTAAGAGCTGAAGTAGCAAGTGGGAGCGAGCTTGGAAAAACTATAGATAGTTTTATCTCCAAAGGCAATCTTGTTCCTTTAGATGTTGTTATAAATACTATAGTTTGTGCTCTAAAAGCTGCTCCAACTAAAACTATCATCATCGATGGCTATCCAAGAAGCGTAGAGCAAATGATGGAATTTGATAAGGTTTTAAGTGAGCAAAATGAAATTTGTCTTAAAGGCGTCATAGAAGTAAGAGTAAGCGAAGAAGTTGCCAAAGAAAGAGTTTTAGGCAGAAATCGTGGCGCAGATGATAATGAAGAAGTGTTTTACAATAGAATGAAAGTTTATACAGAACCTTTAAATGAAATTTTAGATTTTTATCAAAAGAAAAAACTTCATTTTATTATCGATGGAGAGCGCGCTATCGAACCTATCGTTGCAGACATGAAAGAACTGATTAAAAAAATTCAAAGTATATAAGGAGAAAAAATGAATTTAAACAAAATCAAAATCGGAGATATTCCAAATAAAATCAATGCCGTAATCGAAATTCCATATGGCTCAAATATAAAATACGAAATCGATAAAGATAGCGGTGCTATCATGGTAGATCGCGTTATGGCTAGCGCGATGTTTTACCCAGCAAACTATGGTTTTATTGCTAATACTTTGGCTGATGATGGTGATCCTGTAGATATTTTAGTGCTTAATGAATATCCTATCCAAGCTGGAGCTGTGATTCCTTGCCGCTTAATCGGTGTTTTAATCATGGAAGATGAAAGCGGAATGGATGAAAAACTTCTTGCGGTTCCAAATTCAAAAATAGATGCAAGATATGACAATATAAAAACTTACACAGATTTACCACAAGCAACTTTAAATAAAATCAAAAATTTCTTTGAAACTTATAAAATTTTAGAACCAAATAAATGGGTTAAAGTGCAAGATTTCAAAGATGAAAAAGCTGCAATTGAAATTTTAGAAAAAGCAATCAAAAACTACAAATAATCCTAGCCCTTCAAAGGGCTAAACTCAAGGAAAACTCGCAATGAAAAATATCGTTTTAGGTGGTGGTTGTTTTTGGTGTATTGAAGCCGTATTTGAACGTCTAAAAGGTGTAATCGATACTGAAGTTGGATATAGCGGAGGAAAACCAAATCCTAGCTATGAAAGCGTGTGTAATGGTGATGGTAACATAGAAGTTGTCAAAATAAATTACGATGAAAAACAAATCTCTCTTCTTGAAATCCTAATACTCTTTTTTAAAATTCATGATCCAACAAGTATAGATAAACAAGGTGAAGATATTGGCATACAATATCGCTCAATAATATTTTACGAAAATGAAGAAGATAAAATTTTAGCTCAAAATTTCATTGAAGAACAGCAAAAAATATTTAGTAAAAAAATAGTTACTAAAATTTCAAGATTGCAAACTTACTATAAAGCTGAAAACTATCATCAACATTATTTTATAAATAATCCCGATCAAGGATATTGTCAAGCTGTAATAGCTCCAAAACTGCAAAAAATACAATCAGACTAATTTCATCTTTTTAAGGTTAAAAAAAATTCAACTTTATTCACAGCCTTTTCACGCTGTGATTTTCTTTTCAAAGTACTTAAAAATAGAACTTTAAGCTTTAAAATAAAGAAAAAATTATTTATTGTTTTTTAAGTTTTTTTATGAATTTGTATTTAAATGTGAATAATTTTATCAATTAACATAATTTCCTAAGCTTAGCTATAAAAAATCCATCATAGTCTAAGCTTGGTAAAATCCGTCTGCATTTTGAAATTTCAGCAAATTCTTCACTTTGCCCTGCTTTAGCCTCAACATTTTCCAAATCAATATCTAAAAGCTCTAATTTAAACTCACTTTTTAAAGCATTCTCTATCACTTCTTCATTTTCTTCCTTGGTAAAGGTGCAAGTACTATATACAAGCTCTCCGCCTATTTTTAATGCCTTTAAAGCAGAATGTAGAAGTTTTTTTTGAGTTTTTGCAATATTTTTGATTTCTTTATAACTTTTTTCCAAATCAAAACCTATTTTAGCAAAAGTTGAACAAGGTGCATCAAGTAAGATTTTATCAAATTTTAAAGGGCATAAATTGCCTATATTTTTACCATCTTTCATAAAAACTTTAGCATTCACGCCGTAATTTTTAAGATTTTTTTGCAAAATAAAAAATCTATCCCTACTCATCTCATTGCAAGCTAAATAACCTGTATTTTGCATAAAATTTGCAAGATTGATACTTTTGCCACCCGGAGCTGCACACATATCAAGAACACTTTGCCCTGCTTTGACCTCTAAATTTAAAGCACACAAATAAGAAGAATAATTTTGTATATAAAAGTGCGCCTCATTAAAAGCTTTCATAGAACTTAAGATAGCCTTATCTTTGGCATCAAACAAATAACAATAAACATTGATCTTTTTAAATTTTAAATTTTGTTTTAAAAATTCTTTTTCTAATTCTTCAATGCTAGTTTTTAAAGTATTTGCAAATACACAAACATTTTTTTCTTGAGCAAAAGAAGATAAAATATTTTGCATTTCATCTTTGGTATAAAGTTTTTCTATTCTAGAGAGCAAAATAATCCTTTATCATGATAAAAGCGGATAAAGAGTCTAATTTACCATCTTTTTTGCGTGTATTGGCTACGCCGTATCCTAAAGCTTCTTTGCTTGTTCCGCTTTCATCTACAAAGCAAATTTCTTTATCAAATTCAAGCAAAGAAACAAAATGCTTAATGCGTCTTGTCATTTCTTCTTCACTTGATCCACCCTTAGGAATGCCTACAATGAGTAAAGAAATTTCAAGTATTTTAAGTAAATTTTTGATTTCATTAGCGGCTTGATTGCGATTTTTTCTTAAAACTGCATCTAAAGGCAAAGCGATCTTTTTATCTATGCAAAGCGCTACACCTATGCGTTTTAAACCTACATCTAAAGCCAAAGCTCTCATGCTAAAACCCTTATAAAAAGCCCTTCTATGGAAATTTTTCCCTCAAGTTCATATTCATAAACTTTTTGTCCATAAATTTTTAAAGCCTCATCAACACTCACACCTTTTTTACAAAACTCTAAAAACTCATCTTGATTTATATCTATACTTGCAAACTCACTTACAAATTCTTTAAAATCACAAATTAACTTTGATTTATTTTCCTTTAAAAGAAAATTAGTTCCTGTGCTTTCTTCTAGTCTTTGTGGTAAAACATATAAAGGTTTATTGAGTTCTAAAGCAAGTTTTGCACTCTGCATAGAACCACTTTTTATATCTGCTTGTGCAACCACAACGGCCTTGCTTAAAGCAATAACCAAACGATTTCTTAGTAAAAAGTCATAATTTTTTGGCAAATAATCATCTTCGTATTCACTTAAAGCTAAAGCATTTTCATAAATTTGTTTAATGATTTTTTCATTAGTTCTTGGATAAATTTGATCTAAACCATTGGCAAAAATACCTATAGTATTTGGCATAGCTGCCATACTTGCGGTGATATCCACACCCAAAGCACCGCCACTTACCACGCAAAGATGAGCATTTTTAAGCATACTCGCTAAGGAAAAAACACAATTTTTCGTATAAACACTCATACGCCTTGAACCTATAATAGCGATTTTATCTTGTTTTAATAAAGATAAATTTCCTTTATAGTGTAATTTTTTAGGAGGCTTTTTTAAATCTTTAAAAAGTTCTAAAAATTCATCAGGCAAAATTTCACTTGCCATAAATTTCACTCAAATACACAAGATCAACGCCTTTTAACAAATCCTTACTTTGCTCTAAAGCTTTAAAAGTATTTTTCCTAGGATGTCCTATGGCTATAACAAAACCTTTTTTTTGTGCAAGTTTTACCGCACTTTCAAGTTGTTTTTTAACATAATTAACATCATCTTCATTATCCAAAAACACATCTCTTTGTATATAAGGCATACTGAGTTCTTTAGCGATTTTATTTGCCTTAGAATTTCCTATAGTTTTAGAATCTACAAAAAATATATTTTGATTTTTTAAAGCCTCGTAAAGCTTTCTCATAGCTTCTTCATTGCTTGTAAATAAACTTCCTGTGTGATTATTGATATATCTTAAATCCTTAAAATCTTTTTTAATTTGCTTGATTTTTTTAAAAATTCTTTCTTTGCTATCATTTGGATTTAAAGTATCAAGCTCGGGTTTATTGTAATTAATTGCTGCTAAAGGTAAATGCACCATATAAAAATCAAATTTTAAAGCAAGTTTTGGCGTTTCGCTATGGTTTTTATCTGGCGGAAAAAAAGAAGGATTTAACTTTAAATTTAAAGCTTTTAAACCTCTAACCTGACTTGCATTTGCCATATCATCGATAATAATGGCAAGTTTTGGTTTTTTAGAAATTTTATTTAAATGAATATCTTCATTAAAAGTTAAATTTTGATCTTGGGTTAAATTTGTATCTTTTAGAATAAAATTTTGTTCTAAACTCTGATTTTGCTCTAAACTTAAATTCTGCTCCACACTGCTTAAATTTTGCTCATTTAAACTTGTATTTAAATCATCAATTTCTTGAATTTTTTGCTCTAAAATACTTACAGATTTATTATTATCAAACTCATTCTCTTGAAAAATACCAATTTCATAATGATCTTTATTTAATGAAATTAAATCTTCTTGCTTATCAATAAAATAATCCGGCTTAACAGAAGAAACATCTTGGGAATTTTGATATTTTACTAAAATTCCCAAAGCTAAAGCTATGCAAAGTAAAAAAAGTATAGCTATGATTAAATAACGCTGAATTTGAACTAATTTTTTCTTTGACAATGTTTAGTTCTTATCTTTATCTACTAATTTTTTAGCACTGATCCAAGGCATCATAGCACGCAAATTGCGTCCTGTTTTTTCTATCAAAGAATCATTCATATTTTTGCGTTCTGCATGCATTCTAGCAAAACCTGCACGGCGTTCTAAGATAAAATCTTTTGCAAAAACACCATTTTGTATATCTTTTAAAACACCTTTCATCGCTTTTTTAGTCTCTTCAGTGATAATCTTTGGCCCTGTGATGTAATCGCCGTATTCTGCAGTATTTGAAATAGAATAACGCATATCTGCAATACCACCTTGATAAATCAAATCCACAATGAGTTTCATTTCATGCAAACACTCAAAATAAGCCATTTCAGGTTCATAACCTGCTTCAACCAAAGTTTCAAAACCTGCTTGAATCAAAGCACTAAGTCCACCACAAAGCACAGCTTGCTCACCAAAAAGATCTGTTTCTGTTTCGGCTTTAAAGGTTGTTTCTATAATACCTGTACGTCCACCCCCGATCGCACTTGCATAACTTAAGGCTAAATTTTTAGCATTTTTGCTTTCATCTTGATGGATAGCTATTAAACAAGGAGTGCCACCACCTAGAGTAAATTCATTTCTTACTGTATGACCTGGTGCTTTAGGTGCTATCATGATAACATCTACACCTTTTGGAACAACAATTTGACCATAATGGATATTAAAACCGTGTGCAAAAGCTATAGCCTTGCCTTCACTTAAATTTGGTTTTATTTCGACATTAAAAATATCTGCTTGAATTTCATCAGGAGCTAAAATCATAATCACATCCGCTATCTTAGAAGCCTCACTCACACTCACCACTTCAAAACCAGCATTTTTTGCTTTAACAGCACTTACACTACCTTCACGAAGTCCGATAGTTACATTTACGCCATTATCTCTTAAATTCATCGCATGAGCGTGCCCTTGAGAGCCAAAGCCTATAATTGCTACTTTTTTTGATTTGATTAAATTTAAATCACAATCTTTATCATAATATACTGTAATAGCCATATTCACTCCTTAAAAATTCAAAAATTAAAGGTATTATTATAGCAATTAAAGTATAAATTTCATATTTTTTTTATAAACTTTATGTAAGAATTTTACAAAAAATCATAAAGTATCAAAAGTGAAAGAATTTTTAAACAGTCTTAGTTATGGCATTAGCTCTCACGAAGTAAACAATGAATTTAAACAAATTTTCAGAGAACTTTTAACTAATCATATCATTAAAGAACACAAAAACAAATACTATCTTAACAATGGTTTTGCCTTTGGAGTACTTGATATTTCGAGTAAAGGCACAGGTTTTTTACAATGCTTTGATGAAAGTTTCAAAAAAGATCTTTTGATAGAAAACAAAAACCTAAAAGGCGCAAACTATAAAGATATAGTCGCAGTAAAACTTCTACCTTTAAAGAAAAAACGCCCCAGTGCAAAGGTGATTTTGGTTCTAAAAAGAGCCAATGAAACCTCTTTAATGATCACCAAAAGGTATGGCGAAGCCGTGCTTGGAATGAATATCAAAACAGGATTAAGCACTGCCTTAAAAGCTTCTCAAAAATCCTTAAAAGCACTACCTTTAGGGACAATTTTAAAAATAGAAAATGAAAATAACAATATCATAGAAGTTTTAGGACATATCGATGATGAAAGCGTAGATGAAAAAATCTCCTTAGCTCTTTTTAATAAAAATAACGAATTTAGCGACGCTTGCATCAAAGAAGCTCTAGCAAACGGCGATAGTGTTGATGCGAGTATGTATGAAAATCGCATGGATTTAAGAGCCTTGCCTTTTTGCACCATAGATCCTATACATGCAAAAGATTTTGATGATGCGATTTATTTTGACACTCAAAAACGAGAAATTTATGTAGCTATTGCTGATGTTAGCGAATATGTTTATGCTTATAGTGCTATAGATAAAGAAGCAAGAAATCGTGGATTTTCTATTTATTTTCCACATATTGCTATACCTATGCTACCTCGTCCTTTAAGTGAAAATATCTGTTCTTTAAAACCTCATTTAGATCGCTTAGCGTATTGTTTTAAAATCACACTCAATCATGAAAATAAAGTCATCAAAGAAGAACTTTTTGAAGGTATTATCAACTCAAAACGCCGTTTTAATTACGATGAAGTTGATGAAATTTTGGTACAAAAACCTGATTTAAAAGAACTTTCATGGCTTTATGAGCTTTTTGAAATCACAAAAAATTTACGCAAAATGCGTCTTAAAAATGCCTTTGAATTTCGCACCGAAGAATTAAGAATGAATTTAGATGAAAATTTAAGTCTAAAAAGCACAGTTTTTGAAAAAGACACGCCTTCGCATAATTTGATCGAAGATTGTATGCTTTTAGCCAATAAAGCCGCAGCAAAACTCATAGATATAGGCGTTTTTAGAAATCACTTAAGTGCTGATACAAGAAAAATCGATAAGCTTTTAAATGAATTACGCGAACTCGGAATCGATGTAAATTTTAAACCCAATCTTCCTGAGCTCATACGCGACATACAAGCTTTAGCTGATGAATTAAATTTAAGAGCAGAAGTAGATAAACTCATCATCAAAGCACAAAAAAAAGCGGAATACTCTAGCGTAAATGCGGGGCATTTTGGCTTAGGTTTTGATAAATACTCACATTTTACAAGCCCTATAAGAAGGTATTCTGATCTTATTTTACACAGACTTTTAAAAGCCAAACAAAAAAACGATGAAAAACTTTTTAATTATCTACTTTTAAACATAGAAAGCACTTGCGAGAATCTTAGCACACTTGAAAGAGAGGCGGATAAGGTTGCTTTTGATTTTATGGATAGAAAATTTGCTAGATGGGCAGCTAAAAATATAGGTAAAAAATTTAAAGCTTTAGTTGTGCAAAATGACGGAGTTTGCATAGCTAAACTAGATGATGAAATCAAAGGAGCGGATATAATCCTTTATGATACGCATGCGAATTTACTAGAAAATGTTGAAGTGCAAATCATGGAAGCGGATATAGTTATGGCAAAAATTTATGCTAAAATCACCCAAAGACTTATAAAGGAAGAAAATGTATAGAAAAGAGCTCCAAACCCTGCTTTCTAAAGATTCAATACCTAATTTTTTCTTTCTTTATGGAGCAGATAATTTTCAAAGCGAACTTTATGCTGAATTTATAAAAGAAAAATATAAGCCCGATGAAACTTTAAAACTTTTTTTTGAAGAATACAACTTCACTCATGCAAGTGATTTTTTAAGCACAGGATCGCTTTTTAGCGAAAAAAAATTACTAGAAATTAAAACTTCTAAAAAAATTCCAATAAAAGATCTTAAAATTTTAGTCGAACTTTGTAAAAACAATGCGGACAATTTCTTTCTTTTAGAGCTTTATGATGAAAGTTCTAAACAAAGCGACATAGAAAAAATTTTCTCTCCTCATTTTGTAAGATTTTTTAAAGCTAACGGAGCTAAAGAAGGCGTGGAGCTTTTAAGCATAAAAGCAAAACAACTAAGGGTTGAAATCACTCAAAATGCTTTATTTACTCTTTTTACAAGTTTTGATGAAAACTTGTATCTTGCTGCGAGTGAGCTTAATAAATTTAGTGGTTTAAGAGTAGATGAAAAAACCATAGAACAATACTGCTATAGTTTAAATACAGGAAGTTTTGAAAGCTTTTTTGATAAAATTTTAAAAAAACAAGACTTTAAAAGCGAACTTGAAAAAATTTTAGATAATTTTAATGAAATTGCTTTAATCAACTCTTTATATAACTCTTTTTATCGTTTATTTAAAATTGCACTTTATGCTAAAATCAATGGTAAAATTGATTTTAAAGAGCTTTTAGGCTACACTCCACCCCCTCAAGTGGGACAAAATTTAAGCTCTCAAGCCTTTAGTTTAAAAATCGAACAATATAAAGAAATTTTCACTCTTTTGCTTAAAAGCGAATACGAACTTAAAACCAATCCTAAACTCGTAAAAAAAGAATTTTTGATTTCAAATTTACTTAAACTTGCAAGGATTTTAAAAAATTAATTTTTACTCTTCAATCCTCTTCACTTCTTTTTAATCGTATTAAAATAATTTAAAATGATTGTATTGTTATAATCTTTGTTGAGTTTTTAAAATACTTTAAAAGAATGATTGCAATCTAAAAAGAGTTTAATAACCTTAAAAACATCCATCCTAATAATTTTAAAATTATCAGGATGAAATTTTTAACAAGTAGGAGAGTAAACTAATTAAACTAAGTATTATCTTTTATAAGATTACCAAAGATAATTAAACTGAGCAAATCCTGTATGGGTATTGCCATCTTTATCAAACATTCCATTATAGTTTAAACTAAAATAGAAAGCTTCATTAACAGGAACGATAAAAGAAGTGCTTACAAATTTTTGTACTCTTGGTAAATCAAACTCATCACTTACTTTTATATTACCAAATCTAGCCTCAGCTTCTACTTTAGGATTGATATTAAACTTAGCTCCAAGTTCTACTGAAGTTTTTAAATTAGGCAACCAATCTCTAAACCAAGTAAGACTTGTTTTAGTAGAGAAAAGATTTAAATAGTTTGCATAGGTTCTTTCTCCACCTTTAACTGTTGCTTGTCCTATGGTGTCTTTCATAGAAAAAGCTTCAGTATAACCTCCTTCATAAGCAAGACCTATTTCAGGAGAGAATATATCTTTATTAGAAATAAAATTCATACCTAAGGCTGTATTGACTCCATAAGCATAAGAATTAGGTTCAGCTTTAGCTTCATTATTTCCTATTTTTTCAGTTAAATCATTTTTAATCAAAGCAGCTTTACCTTGAGCTTTGATATAAACTTCTTGACCTTTTTCTGTAGTAAATAAGGTATTAAAGTATTTTAAACCTGCATAATAGGTTCTATTATTAATATCAAAATAAGTTGAACCCATTTTTGTATCTTCATAACCTGCATACACACCATATATTCCACTGTCTTTTAAAGTAGAATAACCTATAATGGTTCCTTTAGTGTGTCCTTTACTTTCTTCATTTAAAGAAAGTTCAACATTCTGTGAAGAAGTATAAGGAAGGATGAATAAAGAATGTTCTTTATTAGAACCATAGCTTCCATTATTTAAATCACTCTTTATATAATCACTTGCATCTGCATATAAATTACCCTTTTCAGACATAGCGATGCTTTGAGATTTACTTGAAGAAGCTAAAGCAAAGCTTTGCATAGAATTACCCATAACATTATCTATAAAGGTTGATCTTCTTGAAGTAGTAGAGATTAAAGATCTAAAGGTTGCACCTGATATGGAAGCATTAAGATTAAAATCTGTAGTAAGCTTTCCTGTTATTGGATCAAAGCTTAAAGATATTTCTCCACTTCCATTGGTTCCTATATTGCCAATATTGTTTTGATTAACACCTGAGATGATGTTGTTTATATCGTTTAGCTCTTCAAGATCAACATTGCTTTGATCTACGGTGATGTTTTCTACTTTTACATTATCTTTACCACTTCCACCTATAACCACAGTGTTTAATTTACCTGTGTTTTTATCTGTAGAAACAAGCCAATCTTTGATTCCAACACTACCACTACCATTGTTAGTTACTGTATTACCATTTTTATCTTTACCTACTGAGCCTTGATTGGAGATTTCAACTTGTGCTGATCCTGAAACAGTGATGCCGTTATTTATGGTTGAGCCTTGTGAATTGGAAATACTAGTGCTTCCACTTCCTGAAGAACTAATACCGCCACTAATAGTTCCACCATTACTATTGCTAATCACCATATCAGCACTACCTGTACTTTCAATCTTACCACCGATATTACCTGAATTAGAAATTTTAAGCTTATTATCACTATTGTTAGTAATAGAACCACTTATACCTGTAGATGATGTAGAAGTGTTAGTGATAGAATCAAGTTTACTATCTTTATCTACAGTAATTGAACCAGAAATAGCTCCATTACCCTCATTGGTAATGGAATCAATACTACTACCACCACTTACTTGAACACTTCCTGAGATACTTCCATTACCTTGATTAACAAGACCACCTTCTACCTTAGCTCCATCTTCTATCTTGATATCACTACCTATAGAAGCATTACCTATATTGCTTATATTTCCTTGAAGTTTAGTGTTTTTCCCACTAACAGTAATACCACCTGTTATACTTCCTGAGCGATAGTTAGCTATGGCGTGATTCGAAGTAGCCGTAACAGTTGCTCCATCTTTTATGGTTATAGAGCCTTCTATTTTTCCACTTCGATTCAATATACCAGCACCACTTCCACCTTCTACCCTAGAACCTTCGCCAGATAAAATCATTTCTCCACTTAAAGAGGCACCATTATCCAATCTTATACCATGGATCTTACCTTTTATAATGCCACCATTTTTAAGTTCTATTTTTTGAGTTCGTGAGTTAGCATCTAATACAATTCCATTTTCTTCTCCATAAATTTTACTTGAACTTCCATCTATATATAAATCTCCTAGAGTTTGCGATTGACCCACTCCTATTGCCGAGTATTTTCCATAAACTTGACCTCCATCTTTTATAGTAAGTGTTCCAAATTTACCACCAGTTACAGATATTCCAAAAGCATTAGAATGGATAGATCCTGTGTTGATGATATTTTCTATGGTACTGTTATTTTGGAGTTTTATACCAGCAGCCCAAGTTGCCGAATTGTTTTGATTAATGGTACCTTTATTTGTAAGAGTTTTAACACGACCTCCGCTCATGTAAATACCAGCACTTTCACCATCCACAATGCCTTCATTGATCAATTGGTCTATAGTTCCATTTAATCTTATAGATATAGCATGTCCTTTTATGGTTCCCGTATTTATTAATGTTTTTACATTAGCATTTATCTGTATTCCATCTTTCTTGCCTTCAATAGTTCCGGTATTGTTAAAATTCTCTATACTTGTTCCTTGAGATATATTTACTCCTGCACCTTGATTACTCTTAATAGTCCCACTATTAACAAAACTTGATATTTTGGCGTTACCAAAATAAATACTTTCACCAGTATTAGAGTGAATAGTTCCACTATTACTAAAATTATTGATTATAGATTTAGGGTTATCTTTACTCCCCCCCCCCAAACTGTTACTCCAAATTTAGAAGAACCATTGCCTATGATACCTTGATTATCAAAGGTTTCTATGGTAACACCGTTATTTCCATTTGCTCCTAGTTGAACACTAGCAGTATTATTTCCACCTATAAGAGTTCCTTTATTTAAAAAGGTAGAAGTTGAAGAATTTGGTTGAAAGTTTACTGCTTGTTGCCCACCATTAGAAATAGTAATAGTTCCACTACTTTCTATAACTAGAGTATTGCCGGTGCCACTTATAGTTTTAGTTGAAGTTTGTAAATTATTTATAGTCTCATTATTCGAATTTCTAGATTGAAGACCTGACCTAGCTTTAGCATGTCTATTTGTCTCTTCGTAAGTTTTTATTTCAGGAGTAAGTGTAGCATGAGTACAACTTGCCAAAAAAGAAATAGTAGCTAAAGATAAAACTATCTTTTTAGAATTTAAACAGGAATTTTGTATATCTTTTGTGTATGTTTTAGTTAATGCAGTTTTATTCATAAATATTCCCTTTCCTTTTATATTTATATTTTCTTGTTTATATTTAAAAATAATATAAAACTGTAATAAGAAAATAGTGAAGACTATATAATAATTATACTTAAATTATTATTAAAATTTTGGTTTAAATTTTTAGTTTAAATTAAAATATCTTAATAAGAATAAATTTGTATGAAATATTATCAATATTTTTATAATATTTTTAAATTTTATTTAAAATAAATTTAAAAATATATTTTTTTTAGTTTTTGCATTTTTAGATAAAATTTCAAAATTTATGATTTTTTAGCTTGGTTGTTAAATATTAAAATAATAATATCGATAA
This sequence comes from Campylobacter sp. CFSAN093259, assembly GCF_012889985.1. Lineage (NCBI taxonomy): Bacteria > Pseudomonadati > Campylobacterota > Epsilonproteobacteria > Campylobacterales > Campylobacteraceae > Campylobacter > Campylobacter sp. CFSAN093259. Next base: position 626,994 of record NZ_CP040617.1, on the reverse strand, counting down.
AATATTTACTATTGTAACAAAAACGCCAAATATATTATTTCATCACAAGTCGCATAAGATGTAAGTCCTCACCTTGTATGATTTTATATTCTATACTTTGACATTTAGGACACTTAAAAACATTTTCTTCTAAAATACTTGTTTGATCGCATTTTAAGCATAAAATTTCAAGCGGAGCAAGCTCTATAAAAAGTTTAGCATTTTTGCAAATATTTGAGTTTTCTTTAAAAGTTTCAAAACAACGCTTAAAAAGATCCACTTCTATACCGCTTAAACGCCCGATTTTTACATAAATTTCTTGCACATTGTAAGCCTTATTGTTTAAGGCATTTTCTTCGCAAAGTTCGATTAAAGATTCTACTATACTTAATTCGTGCATTAGCAAATTCTTGGTAAAAGTTCGCCTTTAGGACTTTCTAAAAAGCGTTTTGCTCCATAAGCGTTTTGTAAGATCACGCGTGCTTTTTTCTCTTCTAAAACTTCTCCTATAATACTCGCATTTACATTGTATTTTTTTAGAATTTCCAAGGCTTTTAACTCATCTTCTTTTTCCACACAAAGTATAAAAGTGCCTTCATTTGCAAGCTCATACGCTTCGTAACCAAAAAGCTCGCAAAGTCCTAAAACCTCATCTTGAACGATGATTTTTTCTTCAAAGATCAAAAGATCATTTCCACTTTGCTTTGCCCACTCATTTAAAACCGCACTAAGCCCCCCGCGAGTAGCATCTCTCATTGCTACAACCTTTATATCTTTTTCTAAAAGCTCTAAAACCTCTTTATTCAAAGCCTTGCAATCACTTTTAATATCAGCTTCTAGCTCATTTCTTTTGATTAAAACACTAGCTCCATGCCTTCCTATATCGCCTGAAAGAAGTATGCTAAGCCCTGCTTTGATATTTTTACTTTCTTTTTTAGAAATAATTTCACCTAAGGCTGTAGTGTTGATATAAATTTCATCTGCTTTACCCTTAGGAACAACTTTAGTATCGCCACAAACTAACATAACTCCACATTTTTCACATTCTTCTTTAATGCTTTTTAAAATACGTTCTAATTTTTCTAGCTCAAAACCTTCTTCTAAGATAAGCCCTAAGCTTAGATATTTTGGCTTAGCACCCACCATCAAAACATCATTAATAGAACCACAAACACAAAGTTTACCTATATTAACCTCTTCATCTAAAAAAATCGGACTTAAAACAAAAGAATCCGTGCTTAAAGCCAAATTTCCCAAAATCGCTGCATCATTATTTGCGTTTAAAATTTCATTATCAAAGATCTTAAAAAGCTTAGTTAAAAGCTCATTCATCTCTTCTCCACCGCCTCCGTGGGCTAAGGAAATATTTTTCATGCATTCACCTTTGAGTATTTATAATACGCCGCACAAGCACCCTCGCCAGAAACCATACAACTTCCTATAGGACTTCTTGGCGTACAAGCCTTGCCAAAAACTTTACAATCATAAGGCTTGGCCAAACCTCTTAAAATTTGCCCACAAATACAGGCTTTGCTTTCATTTTTACTTTGCACCGTACAATCAAATTTTTTACTCGCATCGTAAGCGCTAAATTCTTCTTTTAACTCCAAGCCTCCATCTTTAATAAGTCCTAAGCCACGAAATTCAAAATCACACACCCTAAAGTATTTTTTTACTAAATTTTGTGCTTTAACATTGCCTTCTTTGCTTACGGCTCTTTTGTATTGATTATACACTTTAAAAGTGCCTTCATTGCTTTGTTTTATGATATTTAACACACTTTCTAAAATATCAACTGGCTCAAAACCACTCACCGCTATAGGGGTTTTAAATTTTGCTGCTAAAGGCTCATAAATACCATAACCTGTTATCACACTCACATGAGAAGGACCTAAAAAAGCATTGATTTTTACATTTTCATCATTCATGATCGCTTCTACAGGTGCTGGAACTGTGATATGATTGATATGAAAAAAGACATTATTTATTTTTTCTTCTATAACCTTTTGAAGAAGTAAAGCACTCATAGGCGTAGTAGTTTCAAAACCTATAGCAAAAAAGATGATATTTTTGTTTAAATTTTGCTTAGCAATTTCCAAAACCTCAAGCGGAGAATAAAGCGCTCTAACATCAGCCCCTTTAGCTCTTAAATCCAGTAAAGAAATTTCACTTCCAGGCACCCTTAAAAGATCCCCTAAAGTACAAAAAATCGTATCTTTCATGGAGGCTAACTTGATAGCTGTATCAATGCGAACTCTTGGCATAACACAAACAGGACATCCTGGCCCATGGATAAAGTTAATTTCCTTTGGCAAAATAGAAGGCAAAGCATATTTCATGATACTATGCGTATGCCCACCGCAAATTTCCATGATATTAATAGGATTTTTAAGTTCTTGTTCTATGAGTTTTTTTAAAGCTAAAATGCTTTCTTTATCTCTAAATTCATCGATGAAATTCATTTAAACCCAAATCTCCTTCATCACTTTTTATCTCTCCACTATTCATTTTTTCTACTATTTCTTGATAGGTTTTAATGCTTTCTAGTGCAGCTTCTTTGTCGATTTTTTCCATAGCAACGCCTACATGGATTAAGACATAATCGCCTTGTTTTAAAGGTTCATCAATCAAATCCAAATTAACTTTTCTTTTCACGCCTAAAGTTTGTACTAAAGCATTGTTTAACTCATCGATTTCTAAAATTTCAGAAGGTATAGACAAACACATTAAAAAAGCTCCTTTTTAAGTTTAAGCACCTTATACCAAAGCTCCATATTGGTGCCATTTTTTGCATCAAGGGTGATAATATCTGCTCTAGGATTTAATTCTTTAATCAAGCTAGTCGCCTCTTTAATATCGAAATCAAAATGATGAGCTAAATCTGCCTTTGTGATTAAAACTATATCAGCCTTTTTAAACATCACAGGATATTTTTGCGGTTTATCACTTCCTTCAGTTATCGAAAGCAAAACCACATTTAAATGCTCTCCTAAATCATAACTTGCAGGACAAACCAAATTTCCAACATTTTCTATAAAAAGCAAATCCACATCATCAATGGCTAAATGATGCAAAGCCTCATGCACCATAAAAGCGTCCAAATGACAGCTTTGTCCTGTAGTGATTTGATACGCCAAAGCTCCGGCATTTTTTACCCTTAGAGCATCATTATTGGTTTCTAAATCCCCTTCAATCACAGCAATTTTAAGTTCATTTTTCAAAGCCTTAATCGTGCTTTCTAAAAGCGTGGTTTTTCCACTACCTGGAGAACTCATTAAATTGATACAAAGCGTGTTAGCTTCATTAAAATGCGCTCTATTGTGCTTAGCTTCTTCATCATTTTTGCTTAAAATTTTAGAAATCACTTCTATGGTTTTACCCTCTTTTAAGCTTGGATTTTCATGATGGTGGTCGTGATGATGACCATGCGTATGGCTTGAATTTATAGAGCAGCCGCAATCTTTACACATTTTCTTTCCTTATATATTTTTTGTTTCATTTTAACCTTAAAAGCATTAAAAAATTATGAGTTTTTAGAATATTTGCTTTATTTTTCTAAATTTAAAAAATGCACCATTTGTCCTAAGGCTATGGAGCTATCATTACAAGGGTACTTTAAAGGTATAAAAAAATCAAAATTTTTAGCTTTTAAAATTTCAAGCAAGGTTTTGTTTTGAAAAACCCCTCCGCTTAAAAGCACTTTTAAATCATAATCTTTGCTAAAATCTATGATAAAATTTGCCAAGGCATTAAACATACCTGTAATCGCCTTAGTTTTTTCATCTTGCAAAGCCCCTAGGATTAAATTTTTAAAATTAACCTGCCCTTTTTCTACAAAAAGCTTATAAGAAAAATCAAGATTTTTATCATAAAAAGCTTCACACATTAAGCCAACTTGAGCTTCATAAGAACTTTTTTCTAAGTTAAAAACAATACTTCCAAAAGCATCGATAATGCGTCCTAAAGAACTTGTTTGTAAGTTAGAATGAGAATAAATTTTTTTAAGATTTTTAAGTTTAATTTTTGGAATTTTTGCTAAAAAATCCTTAGCCTTATCTTCTAAATCATAATGAAAAATAAGACTTAAGGCTAAATTTTGTATATTTTTAATATCACTATTTATAAGAGTGAAATTTTCAAAATGTGCAATTCTTTCATATTCTTTTAAATTTCCTACAAAAACTTCTCCACCCCAAATTTTACCATCTTCGCCATAACCTGTTCCATCACAAATAAAAGCTAAAGCCTTTTCATCTTTTGCAAAATTTTCTTCGTATTCAAAATAAGCCGCACAAAAATGCGCATAATGATGAGAAATTTTAATCCTTTCTTCAAATTCTTTTGCATAGCTAAAATGCGGGTGTTTATCGCACAAAATCGCATCAAATTTCAAATCATAATTTTGTTTAAAAAATTCTAAAAGTTTAAAAAATCTCTCATGCACATCAAGACTTTTCAAATCCCCTATATAAGGAGAAATTAAAAGTTTATTTTCATAAAAAATCACAAATTCATTTTTAAGTTCCGCACCCAAAGCTAAAAAAGTGCCTTTTTTATTAAAATTTCTTTCCAAATAAAAGGGATTTAAACCCCTTGAAGTACGCAAAAACATAGTTTCACCATTTACCACTTGAGCTATGCTGTCATCACTTGCATTGATAATTTCCCTATCATAATCCAAATAAAAATCAAAAACTTTATCAAGTTTTTTACACAAATTAAACTCATCTTTAATAATACTTTCTCCGCTTAAATTTGCACTCGTTGCTACAAGGCTTCCTTTAAAATACTCAAAAAGCAAAAGATGTAAAGGTGTATAAGCTAACATAATGCCGATTTTATCAACATCAGGAGCGATTAAAGAAAAGGCTTTTTTTGCCTTTAAAATCACAATAGGAGCCAAAACCCCACCAAGCAAAGCTTCTTCTTTTTCATCTATAAAGGCAAGTTCTTTAGCACTTTGTAAATCTTTACACATCAAAGCAAAGGGTTTTTTGGGGCGATTTTTTCTAAGTCTTAGAGTTTTTAAAGCTTCTTCATTAAACGCATCACACATGAGATGAAAACCGCCCATGCCTTTAATGGCTAAAATTTTACCTTCCTTTAAAAACTTCGCACTTTGTATAAAAGCTTCTTGATCTTTGGCTAAAATTTCACCCTTTGGATTTTTAAGAAAAACATTGATTTTGCATTTAGGACAACTAATAGGCTGGGCATGAAAACGCCTATTTTTAGGATCTTCGTATTCGCTTTTACAAAACTCACACATCAATAATTCTTGCATAGAGGTATTAAATCTATCATAAGGAAGACTTTTTATAATACTAAAGCGTGGCCCACAATGTGTGCAAGTGATAAAAGGATATAAAAAGCGTGGATTTTTTTCATCAAAAAATTCTTTTTTACACTCCTTACAAAACGCAAAATCGCTTAACATAGGCGTGCTTTTTGTATTCTCTAAAGAAGGAGTAATGCTAAAATTCTCATAGTTTGAAATTGAAATTTGCGTGATTATAAGCTGATCTATTCTTGCTAAAGGTGGAAGATGATTTTTTAAATTTTCTATGAAATTTTCACATTCTTTTTGAGTGCAAGCAAGGATGATTTCTATCCCAAAACCATCATTTCTTACTTCTCCAAAAAGCTTTGATTTCAAAGCTAGTTCATAAACTAAGGGGCGAAAACCCACCCCTTGAACTAGACCTGAAATTTTGATCTTATATCCTAAGTGGCACATCGCTTAACTGACAATTTTTAAGATGTTTTAAAGTATTTTTAAGTAAAGATTTATGTTCAAACAAAGATCCACTTATAAGTGCTAAATCACTTTGCTTTTTCTCTCTTAATTCATCATAAGTATCACGCAAGAAATAAGCCAAACTCTCAACCGCTCCATAAGCGATATTAGCACTATCTACACCTGCTAACATAAAACTCATGGCAGATCTTAAAGTCCTTGTATAATCAAAACTTTTATCTTCTTTCAAACGATAATCAATCTTTACTCCACGAGGCATTTTTGACTCATCAGCGATTTTTAAAAGCTCACTAGCACTCTCTTGTAAATTTCTACCCAAATTTAGCACTCTACCCAGCAAGCCAAGCAAGGAATAAAAATTGTTTTGAAGCTTAAAATTTTCATCTAAAAGAGGAAATTCCTTGTTAAAATTTTCTAAAAGCCTTGCACCAATTTCATCTTTTTTAATCTCTTCATAAAGTTCTTTGCTGTGTTTTGGTAAGCAAAGTTTAAGTAAATTAAGCTCTTTATTGATAAGCAAAATATCTTCATAATCCTTACTTAGCTCTAAAATAAAAGCTTTTTCTTTATAACGGCTTACAAGATAAGAAATTCTTGCCATATTTTTATCTTCTTTAGAAAAAATAAGCTCTCTTGCCTTAGCATTGATAAATTCAAAACCCTCTAAAACCACCACTTGCTCATCTAAAGCACTGATATAAAAATCTTTTTGATATTCTTCTATCTTTTTTACGCTTAAAAATTTATACTCATTTTCAAAAAGTTTCAAACCTAAAGCAAAGCAAAACAAATCTCTAGCAAGTCTGATTTTAAAATCACTAAAATCAAGATTGTGATTTTTTCTAAACATAGCATTAAGCCTTAGCTTCATCAAAGGTTTTTCTAAACTTGCAAGAAGTTTTAAATTTTCATTTGAACAAACAAAAACTGAATTTATAGCTTTAATATCACAAGGAAGTAAAAAATCTCCTATAAATTCGTTCTTAAACAAAGAAAATTCATAAATGCCGTTTTTATCTTTCAAATAAATCTTTTTTTCTTGACTTAACAAATCAAAGGCAAGATTTAAAAAAGTATTGAAATTTTCTTCATTGATTTTTTCAAATTCTGATAAATTGCTTGAAAATTCACACTCACAAAACACGCCCCATTCGTTTTTGTTTAAAAGTTTTTTTTCTTGATAAGCATTAGAATTTAAATGAGTAATATAAGAAAATCTTGAAAATTCTTTATCTTCTGGTATACAAGGGTTAAAACCCTGCCCCGCTTTTACATCAAATTTTTTCAAAAAAACGCTATGACTCATGAAATTCAAAGAATCGCAAAAAGTCTTTAAATTTTCTTCATCTGCATCGATAGAAAAATGATAAGTATTTTCTTCTTTACTAAGGATATAATTGTAATTTTTCGCATAAAAACGCAATAAATATTCAAAAATATCATTATCTGCATTATAAATAAAATCAAAATCCAAAGTCATATTATGCCTTTTTTGAAAAATAAACTATAAATATAACATTTTTAACTTAAAAATTCTTTCTCTCTTTGCCTAAAATCACTCATAAAATGCTCTATAAAAGTATAAAATTCTTTGCTATGATTGGGAAATTTTAAATGGCTAATTTCATGCAAAATCACATATTCAATAGCTCTTAAACTTTTTTGAATGAGTTTTAAATTTAAATTAATATAAGCTTTATTGTGATTGCAAGAACCCCAACGTGTTTTCATATTTTTAATGCTTAAATGCGTGTAAAATAAGCCTGTTTTTTTACTCCATTTTTTAAGATAAAAAGTAAAAATCTTTTTAGCATTTTGTCTTAAAAATAAATCCAATTTTGCTTTATTTTGACAAATTATTTTATCTTTATCAAAATAAGTTTTTTTGGCATTTTCATCAAAAATAATTTGATATTTTTTAGCTAAAAAGATTAACTCATCATCTTTTAAGGCTTTTTTTTCAAATCTTTTTTTTGCCTCATTCATCCAAGAACTTGATTTATCTAAAAACTCATAAACACTTTTAAAGGTGCAAAAATAAGGAATACTAAGAACAAATTCACCCTTTTCATTTAGCCTTAATCTTAAAGTTTTTATGCATTTTTTAGAATAAAAATAGCACTCATCTTTATAAATAAATGATTTTAAACTAGAGCTTTGCCTTGCCATTTTTTACTTTTCCATCTGTATGAATTTACCATTCCACGCAAAAATTCATCTGCACAAAATCCTATCCAAACCCCTAAAATTCCAAGATTAAAATGAAAACAAAGCACATAACCCACAGGCAAAGATACCCCCATCATAAAAACAAGTCCGCTAAAAAATGGAAACTTAGCATCGCCACTTGCGCGCAAGGAATTAACCATAACTATATTAAAAGTTCGTGAAATTTCAAGAAAGATTGAAAGAGCAAATAAAGGTATCATTAAATTTTTTAGCTCTTCTTTAAGCCCTAAAATTTGCATAGTAAAATCTTGACAAAGATAGTTTAAAAACGCCACTAAAGCACTCGCTATTACACTAAAATATAAAGCACGCCAAGCATGTTTGTAAGCTATATTTTCATATCTAGCACCGACTAATTTACCTACTATAATTTCATTAGCTATGCTTATAGCTTGTCCTATAAGCATGATAAGCATTGAAATTTGAAAATAAATCGTTTGCACACTCAAACTCGCCTCACCTAAGCTTGCTACAAAAGCAAAAGCTATAGTATATTGGACTATCCACAAAAGATTTTCCCCTGCTGAAAATCCTCCTATATTTAAAACCTTTTTTAAAACTTCTTTTTCAAGTTTTATCATTTCTTTGATTTTAAGATGAATTTTAAGTTTATAAAAAAGTATCGCAAACAAAGCAACTATAGCAACAATGCGAGCAAAAATATTACTAAGCCCTATTCCAAAAAGTTCTGACTTTGTATAATGCAAAACATAATAATTTCCACAAATCACCACTATATCCATCAAAAAACCTATAAACATGACACAATAAGCCATATTATAAACCCTTACAATAGCAGCTAAAACAATACCTATGGCATCAAAAAACAAACAAATTGCAAGCATATGTAAGTAAATTTCGCTATCTTTGAGCAATTCTTGTGGAATTTTTAAAAGATAAAGCAAATACTCCCCATGCCATAAAATAAGCACACCGCATACAAAGCCTAAAAGTGCATTTAAGAACAAACTTTGATGAATCACTTTTCTTGCTAAAACATGATCTTTTGCACCAATTGCTTGTGCGATCAGCACACTACAACCCACACTTAAAAATGAAAAAATAGTGATAAAAAGATCTAAAATTTGATTTCCAGCGCCCATAGCACCAACAAGAAAATTAGAATAATGCGACACCATAGCGGTATTGATAATCACAGTTAAATACTTAGAAAGCAAATCCCAAAATATAGGAAAACTAAGTCTTGTTAAGGAGAGTTGTTTTTTTGCCATGATATTATCTTATCTCTTTTTTTAAATATTTCTTTTAAAAAACAATTCTACTTAAAAATTACTTTTTTAAATATAAATATTTAATATACTCAATTTGTTATATTTAAAATAATTTGATGATTTTCTTCTTTGAAAGTATACACTAGCTCATCACATTTATATGAGACTTCCTTCTTGCAAATTTTATCTTGCAAAGGTTCTTTTAATATTTGCAATAAATGTTTTTTAAAAAATAATTTTGTGCTCAATCCCATTCCATGATTTAAATTTTTAATAAACTTATTATCAACTTGTGAAATAGCAAAAAATTCTACTTTAAAATTTAATTCTTTTAAAATATGTACAAAATTTTCCTTATTTTTAAAAGGAGATCTTTCATCAAAAATACTATGATATACAATATATTTTGGATTTGGGTATAAGCTTTGTATTATTAGATGTTCTTTGTTTAATGGTTCTCTTATGATTTTTCTAGCATTTGAAAAATAATTTTTTGAAAATTTATTATTATTCCAATAAGTTTTATCACTTAAATATAAAAATATATTTTTAAATAAAGTATCATCATATGTTCCATGATATCTAGTAAAATCGATTTCTTTTCCAAAACCTATAAGTCTAAAAATATTTCCAAACAAATTAACAAAAGAAGAATTATCTAATATAAAATCAATACTCCAAGGAGCTATTTTTGCACATAAATTTGCTAAATATCCGCCATATGAATTTCCAAACAAAATCGTTCTAATACCCCCCCCCTCATTAGTTTAAATGGAGAATTTTCTTTTATATAAAAAATAGCATTTAAAATATCCATAGCTTGCATTATACCAAAATTTTGATATTCATTTTTAGATGGTAAAAAGCTTACATGCGTTCTTAATTTATAGTTTTGATTTAGTTTTTGATTTAATTTTAATTTTTGAATTTCTTGATCTATTCTTATAAAAGCATTATTTAGATTTTCATAAGAATTTATATCAAAAACATTTATATGGTTTAAATTGATAGTTTTTAAGCTAGTATCTAAAATGAATTTATCTATATCATCTAAATAAAAACTAGAACCCAAATGAGGTCTATTTCCTATGCAATGATAGTTAATATTAATAATAGCAACATTATAATTTCTAGCCAAGTAATCATCGACATAAATATAGTTATTCATATCTTCAGCACCACCTGGAATAATACAAACAATAGCTTCTATTTCTTTACTATCATCATAAGTCAATCTAAATTCTAATTTACTTCCCCTTTTGATATTTAATTCTACATCATCACAAGAATCTATAGAATAAATTTGGTTTATAATCATATTAAACCTTTTTTTGGAAATTTTTAATTAATTATATCATCAAATTTCCAAAAAATAAATCTCACCCAAAAGCACCGCTTAAGTAAGCCTTGGTTTTTTCTTGTTTTGGATTTTCAAAAAATTCCTTGCTTTCTCCAAATTCTATAAGCTCACCTAGGTGAAAAAATGCCGTATAATCAGCTACGCGTTTGCCTTGTTGCATATTATGCGTAACCATGATCATAGAAAGATTATGGCTTAATTCTTTCAAAAGCTCTTCAATCACGCCTGAACTAATAGGATCAAGTGCAGAAGTTGGCTCATCTAAAAGCAAAAGTTTAGGTTTGATCGCTAAAGCTCTTGCGATACAAAGACGTTGTTGTTGTCCGCCTGAAAGAGCTAGGGCATTTTGCTTTAATTTATCTTTAACCTCTTCAAAAAGCCCCACTTTTTGCAAGCAATCCACCACCAAAGCTTCTTCTTCATCTTTGTTTTTAATCATACCATGAAGTTTTGGTGCATAAGAGATGTTTTCATAAATGCTTTTTACAAAAACATTAGGTTGTTGAAAAACCATGCCTACATTTTTACGCAAGGCTACTACATCTTGATTTTTTACATCTTTTCCTTCAATTTCTACCAAACCATCGATTTTTGCGATTTTATCATTCATTCTGTTAAAACAGCGCAAAAAGGTAGATTTTCCACATCCTGAAGCACCGATGAGTGCAGTGATTTTATTTTGCTCGATTTGCATATTGATATCAAATAAAGCTTGTTTTTTTCCATAAAATAAATTTAAATTTGTTGTTTTTGCTATCACTTTAATTTTCCTTGAAAATATTTTCTTAATAATATTGCACTAAGATTTAACATAACTAAAAGTCCTAAAAGCACAATAATACCCGCTGCTGTTCTTTCTAAAAATGCACGCTCTGGCATAGCCGACCATGAGTAAATTTGAGCAGGTAAAACGCTAGTTGGATCAAAAATCGAACTAGCTACATCAGGGATAAATGCTATCATACCGATAATCATCAAAGGTGCAGTCTCGCCTATAGCCCCTGCTAAAGTCAAAATAGAACCTGTTAAAATCATAGGCATAGCTAAAGGTAGCATAATGCCTTTTACCATTTGAACCTTTGTCATACCTAAGGCATAAGCAGCATTTTTCATATTGATATCCACACTTTTTAAAGCTGCCTTAGTTGAAACAATGATAATAGGCAAACTCATGATCGCCAAAGTAAGCCCACCCACTAAAGCACTTGAACGAGGCATTCCAAAAAGATTGATAAACACTCCAAGTCCTAAAAGTCCAAACAAGATACTAGGAATACTTGCAAGGTTGTTAATACACACTTCTATAAAATGCGTAAGGATATTTTGTGGTGCAAATTCTTCTAAGTAAATTGCCGCTGCAACGCCTATAGGAACACTCACAACCATACAAACAAGCATAACAAGCAAAGTCCCTACAACTGAAGATAAAATTCCTGAATTTTCAGGAGATTTTGAGTCTCCATTTAAAAAGAAATTGCTATTAAATTTAAGCTCTATCTCGCCTTTTTGCATAAGATCATCGACTAAAGTTCTTTGTTTTTCACTAAGGCGATTATATTTTTGCTTCATATATTGATCTACTTCTGAATTTGCCAAAAGCCAAGATTTTTCAGTGATTTGCCCTGTTCTTATCTTTCTTTGCTCAGCACGAGATAAAAGATCATAAGCAGGAGAATTTCTATTAGCCTCTACAAAAATATAGGTTTGCTTAAAAGCAGGAAATCCAAGATAAGCCACACTTCCTAAAAAGATACAAAGAAAAATTAAATTAATATAAAGCCCCATTTTACAAAGTCTTTTAAAAGACTTTGAAGCTTTTTGTCTTTTTTTAAAAAGTTTTTTCATAAATTTTTCCTTTTGTGAAAGCGATTGATAAGATAAACGCTAAACATATTGATGATTAAAGTGATGACAAAAAGCACCAAACCTAAAGAAAAAGCACTTAAAGCCAAAGAACTATCAAAAGCTTGATCTCCACTTAAAGCTTCTACGATTTTTACCGTTACCGTTGTCATATCTTCTAAAAAATTTAAAGTTAAATTTGGACGCAAAGAAGCTGCCATCACCACTATCATAGTTTCGCCTAAGGCTCTTGAAAGTCCTAAAAGACAAGCTGCAACTATACCAGGAATAGCCTCAGGTAAAATCACGGCAAAAACCACTTCTTTTTTTGTCATACCTAAAGCATAAGCGCCATTAATCCTTTTCTCGCTTACTGCTTCAATACAATCTTGAGATAAAGAAGCCACTATAGGTACTATCATGATCCCCATGATAAAACCTGCACCTAAAGCACTTTGAAAGCTTGCTTGTATGCCAAATAAAGAAAAAAACCACACTATAAAAGGCGCTACAACTATAGCCGCAAAAAATCCAAAAACAACAGTAGGAATCCCTGCAATGATTTCTAAAATAGGTTTTAAGTAATTTTTAGATTTTTTGCCAGCAAAAACACCTAAATATATAGCACACATAACCCCTAAAGGTAAAGCCGTTAGCATAGCAATCAATGAAATATAAAAAGTTCCCCAAAAAAGCGATAGCGCCCCAAAAACACCTTGTTTACTCGTGCCATCTGCATTCATAAAAGCTGCATCAGCTGCCCACTGACTTGAGAATAAAAAGGTAACAACGCTTTCTTTTTGAAAGAATTTTAAAGCTTCAATTAAAATTGTAAGCATGATAGCAAAACTTACTATCACGCTTACAAAAGCACATAAAAAAAGTGCAAATTTGATTATTTTTTCTTTTAACAAAGTTTTTCCTTAAAAAACTTTTCCAGCTTTTACAAGCTCATCATTTAAAATTTTTCTATCTTCTACGTGTTTTTGAGAAGCTTTTAATTTATCATCACTTAAAGGAACAAGTCCTATTTTTTCAAGCTCTCCACCACTTTTTGCCAAATCATCACTCATATAAATTTTTGCAAAATCAAAGGCTTCTTTAGGATTTTTCTTTGCATTGATATAGATAAATAAACTTCTTGCAAGATCGTATTTTCCATCAGCAATATTTTTTTCATCTGCTTTTACACCATCAATATCTGCTGCATTGATTTTATCCACATTGCTTACTAAAAATCCATAACCAAAAAGCCCAAAAGCATCTTTATCGATAGTAAGTTTTGAAACGATTAGATTATCATTTTCACCACTTGGAATATAAGCTCCATCTTGACGTATGGTTTTATACTCGCCTTTGTATTCAGGAATTTTTTTAGAAATATCACTCATTACAAGTTCTTCTACAGTATCTCTTGTGCCTGAGCTTGATGGAGGACCATAAACGCTGATTTTACGATTAGGTAAATTTTTATTGATTTGATTCCAGTTTGTATAAGGATTTGGTATAAGTTTTCCATTTTGTGGAATTTCTTTTGCTAATGCTAAGAAAAGTTCTTTTTTTGTGATATTTAATGGAGCATTGGTTTTATTTTGCGCTAAAACTATACCATCATAACCTACCATAATCCCTACTATATCAGTAACTCCCGCTTTTTTGCAAGTTTCAAATTCGCTAAATTTCATCGCTCTTGAAGCATTAGAAATGTCAGTTATGCCCTCGCAAAATACTTTAAATCCACCCCCTGTTCCTAAACTCTCTACAATAGGAGTTTTTGTATTGTGAATCGCTGCATACTCTTCAGCTACAAAAGAAGTAAAAGGATACACAGTCGATGAACCTGCGATTTTTAAATCTGCTGCATTTAAAGCACCACAAAGTGCAAGACTTGCCACACTTAAAGATAGAATTTTTTTCATTTTTTCTCCTTAACTTTAAAAAAGCAATGGAAGTTTAAAAAAACTTGGAAACATTTTGGAAACATTTTTTATTTTGTATTTTTCTTAAATATAATTTTTAACTATCAAAAAATTTAGCTTGTTTTTAAAAAAATAATATATCATTATAAAACATTTTAAATTTTAATAAGGAGATAAGAATGCTTTCTAAAGAAGTTGTAAAATTACTCAATGAACAAATAAACAAAGAAATGTATGCAGCAAACTTATATCTTAGTATGAGTTCTTGGTGCTATGAAAACAGTCTTGATGGAGCTGGAGCCTTCTTGTTTGCACATGCAAGCGAAGAAAGCGATCATGCTAAAAAGCTTATCACTTATCTTAATGAAACAGATTCTCATGTAGAGCTTCAAGAAGTAAAACAGCCTGAACAAAATTTCAAATCTTTACTTGATGTTTTTGAAAAAACCTATGAACATGAGCAATTTATCACAAAATCAATCAATACTTTAGTTGAACACATGCTAACACATAAAGACTATTCTACTTTTAATTTCTTACAATGGTATGTAAGCGAACAACACGAAGAAGAAGCACTTTTCCGCGGTATAGTTGACAAGATTAAGTTAATCGGAGAACACGGAAATGGACTTTATTTAGCTGATCAATACATCAAAAATATTGCATTAAGTAGAAAAAAATAATCTTTGCCCTATTATGGGCAAATCTCGCTTTGGATTGAAGGTATGACTTATTTTTCTCTAGAATTTAGTATTTTAATGATAGCTTTTTTTGCTATTTATTGGACTTTTAAAAATAATTATAAAATACAAAATATTTTAATTTTAATTTTCTCTTATATTATTTATATTTTAATCAATCCTTATTTCGCCTTGGTTTTATTTATATATACCTTTTTTATACACTATTTTGCCTTGCTAATTTTTGTGCGTCGCAAGCGTTATATTTTCGCTACTTGTATAGCTTTTATTATTTTAAATTTATGTTTTTTTAAATACTTTCCTAGCATCAAAGGAAGTGTTGATGAGATATTAAATTTTTTCGGTTTAGAATTTTTAAATATTGATTTAGTATTACCAATAGGAATTAGTTTTTATACCTTTACTTCTATCACTTATCTTGTGGAAGTTTATCAAAAACGCCGTTTAGAAAGTTTTTTAAATTTAGCAACCTTCTTATCATTTTTTCCAACACTACTTTCAGGGCCTATTATGCGAAGTTCTTTTTTCTTTGAACAGGCCTATCAAAAACGCGAATTTAAACATGCAAATTTAATCATCATCTTGCTTGTTTTTGGTATAGTTAAAAAAGTTTTAATAGCCAATTACCTTGGAATTTATGCTAAAAGTATTTTAGACTTTCCACAATCTTATAATTTCATACAACTTTTAAGCGCAATTTACGCCTATGCGATTCAAATATACTGCGATTTTAGCGGATATGTTGATTTAGTTTGTGCTTTTGCTTTAATGTTAGGTTTTACCCTTCCATCTAACTTTAACATGCCTTATCTTGCAAAAAACCTAAAAGATTTTTGGGCTAGATGGCATATCAGTCTTTCAACCTTTATAAGAGATTATATCTATATACCTTTAGGGGGCAATAGAAAAGGAATGCCACGCACTATAGTTAACATACTCATCGCTTTTATACTTTCAGGTATGTGGCATGGCAATACACTTGCTTTTATTGTTTGGGGTTTATTGCATGGTATTGGCATAGTTTTTATACATTTGCTAGCTTTAAGCAAATTTAGTTTACAAAAAATTCCAGCTTTAGGAAGATTTTTAACCTTTCAATTTGTATGTTTTACTTGGATTTTCTTTTACTATAGCAAAAATCTAGAAGATGCAATAGAATATTTTAAAGCTTGTTATTATAATTTCTTCCAAATTCCATCTTATAACGATATCTATATGTTGGTTGCTTTTGGGGTTCTTTTTATGATCTATCCTTTATTTATTAATTTTAAAGAATATTGCATTAAGATTTTAAATCTTACTCCATTTTTACTAAAACCTTTTATCATAGCTTTTATTTTACTTTTGGTTTTTGCTTTTATGCCAGATGGAATTCCTGATTTTATTTATTCGAGTTTTTAGATGAGTGTGGTTAGATTTTTCTTTATTTTGATTATAGTGCTTGGCTTGGTTGTTGTAGTTATGAATCAGAGCATTAGCTCTTATATAGAACAAAAATATCACTTTGCATTCTATCCTCATAATGATCTTTTAAAAGAAGCCAATGGCTTCAAAATTAAATTAGAACAAATTCGTGCAATTTTAAGCAACGAACCCTTGCCTCAAACCAATGAAGAAACTACAAATCAAGAAAATAAATCAATAGATGAAAACTTAAGTAAAATAGATAAAGTTCTAAACACTTTAGAAAATGATGAAAACACTTCTCATAAAGAAACAAATCCAACCTTAATCCGAGATGCAAATATTAGTTTTATCGACAATACCAAATTAGAACTACAAAATGGAGATGAGTTTTTATTTATCGGAGATTCTTTAATGCAAGGTGTTGCAATAGCCTTAAATAGAGATTTAAGAAATTTAAATCTTAAGGTAACCGATCTTAGCAAACAAAATACAGGCCTTTCTTATAAATCCTATTTTGATTGGTCAAAAGCAACCAATGAAGCTTTTATTAAAAACTCAAATATTAAATATCTTGTTGTTCTTCTTGGCGCTAATGATCCTTGGGATATTAAAAAAGGAGGAAATTACCATCGTTTTGGCTCCCCTTCTTGGATAGATATTTACACAAGTCGTGTAGATGAAATCATTAAAATCGCTAAAAAACATAAAGCCAAAGTTTTTTGGTTTGAAATCCCTCCTGTAAAAAAAGAAGATTTGAACAAAAAAATACAAGTGCTCAATAAAATTTACAGCGATGAAATTCTTAAAAATAAAGAAATTTTTATCAACACTAAGCTATTTTTTAGTGTCAATGATGAGTACTCAGCTTATATAAAAGATGAAAACAATAGAAGTATAAAAGTAAGAACAGATGATGGGGTTCATTTTACTCCAAGTGGCGCAAGAGAAATGTCTAAACTTTTATTAGAACACATAAAACTTAAGGAAGAAAATGCTAGTAAATAAATTTAAAATTATCTTATTGTTTTTTATTATTTTTACTAGCTCTTATGCACAAAATTTAAATACAAATGACATAATAGATTCCATACTCAATCAAAACAAAAATCACTCTGCTTTAACAAGTTATGTATTAAAAAAAGATCTTAAAAATCTAGAAAAAAAATTAGAAAAAAATCAAAACATAGGAATTAGAATTTATGGAGATTCTCATATGGCGGCTGATTTCTTTCCGCGTGTCATAAGAGGATATTTAATCCGCTCTAACTCTATAGGTTTTGCCTATCCTTTACAGCCCAAATATCAACAAAATCTTAATCTTGTTTATTCTTATAAAAACTTTGAAATTTTAAACTCAAGAAATCCTGCTAATGCTGGACATAATTTTCCATTAGGTGGGATAATAGCCAAAGCAAAAATCAAAGGCGCAAAAATCAACCTTGATACAACCTTAGATAAAAAAAAATTCAAGATAGGATTTTTATTTAAAGCCAAACAAAATACCAATGCTTTTAGCATCAAAGATGCAAAAAACCAAAGCTATGAGTTAAGAACTACACAAATTAACAAATGGTCTTATAAAGAACTAGAACTTGATCTTCCTTTGCAAATTTCAGCCTTACAAAAAGATGCTGAGCTAGGAGGATATTTCATCACAAATAAAGATAATAATGTTTTCTTAGATACCATTGCAATCAATGGTGCCAAAAGTGATTTATGGCTCTCTTGGAATCAAGAAGTTGTAAAAAAAGAACTAGGACTTTTACACAATGATTTAATTATTCTTGCCTATGGTTCTAATGATGCACTCTTTAAAGGGTTTGAAAAACAAAAATTCAAAAATAATTTAAAAAAATGGATTAGTATTTTAAAAACTTACAATAAAAACGCTGTTATCATGCTAATCTCTCCACCAACTGTAGTTCAAAAACAAGGTAAAAACTACAAGCTTGCTCCTGATTTTTTTACCATACGCAAAGCATTATATGAAGTTGCTAAAGAAGAAAAAACTCTTATTTTTGATATGCATCAGTTTATGCAAGATAGTGGGGGAAAAAACAAATGGATAGAACAAAAGCTTTCGCTCAATGATGTACATCTTACTATAAAAGGCTATGAGCTGATGGCTAAAAAGTTACTCGAGGATTTAAAAAATATCATTGATTATTAAATTTAATACTTAGGAAATTCTAAGTTTTCATCATTAAAACTTAAAGCTGTGATTTGATAGTAAGAATTAATGGTTTTTAAAAGATTAAATCTAGCTCTTAAAAATTCTTGCTGGGTAGAA
Organism: Campylobacter sp. CFSAN093259; assembly: GCF_012889985.1. Taxonomy (NCBI): domain Bacteria; kingdom Pseudomonadati; phylum Campylobacterota; class Epsilonproteobacteria; order Campylobacterales; family Campylobacteraceae; genus Campylobacter; species Campylobacter sp. CFSAN093259. Next base: position 608,277 of record NZ_CP040617.1, on the reverse strand, counting down.
TTTAAAGTATTGTTTGCATCCAAATAATCTTTTAATTCACTTTTTCCTAAAATATATTTTTCATAATACGCCTTAGTGATAAGCTCTTGTTTAATGTTAATATTTTGCAAATTTTGCAAAAGCAAGGTGTCGCTTTGATAATCTTTATAATTCAATGCAAATTCATTCATCGCACTTTGCAAGGCTTGCTCATAAGAAATTAAAAGTTGCTCATAAGTAAATTGTGAAATTTTGATATTTTGCTTTACTCTACCATAATCTAAGAAAGGTAAAGAAATCTTAACATTGCCACTTAAAATTTCAAATTTAAAACTATCATCGATTTTTTTATCACTTCCGCTTAATGCTCCACCTAAAGAAATACTAGGCAAAATAGATTTTTGCATGGAAGAATAATCCTTAAAGGCTGATTTTAAGCTATTGAGTTTAGATCTCACATCTGCACGGTACGCTAAAGCTTTTAAAGGTATATTAAAATCAGGACTTAAGGTTTTAAAATCATTTAAAGATAAAGTTTTAAAATACTCTATATAAGCAAAACCTTCTTGCCTTGCCAATAAATCTTGTAAATTTTTTATGAGTAAATTACGATTTTGATCATTGCTTAATAAATTTTGTTTAGCTCTTAATAAGCTTTGTTCTATGTTTAAAAGATCTAATTCTTCTATTTTTCCAAGCTTGTATTTATAGTTATAAAGCTCTTTCATTTGTTCTAAATTTGAAAGATAAGCTCGAAGCAATTTATCTACATCGTTAAAATAAGCCAGCTCAAACACATCATTTAAAGCTGTATTGATCATACTTATTTTTAAATTTTCAAGATCATAAGCACTTGCTTTTGCACTAAATTCACTCGCACTTGCACTATCTCTTAATTTGCCATAAATATCAAGCTCATAGCTTAAATTTAAAGAATTATTGAAATTTTTACTTTGTTTGCCTGAATTTAAATCTTTATCCGCACCAAAACCCAAATTTCCACTTAAAGTCGGATATAAATCATAATCAATCAAATCAGCTCTAGCCAAAGCCGAAAGCAAAGTTTTTCTAGCAATATTAATATCACTATTATTCAATAAAACAAAATTTAGAAATTCATTTAATTTTGCATTATCATAAGATCTATACCAATCATAAGTAAGATTTAAATCTTTCATTTGTTCTTGAGTTAAATCAACTTCTTTAGGCAAGCTAAGTTTTACACCACAAGCGCTCAAGAAAAATGCTAAAAAAATGCTAAGTATTATTTTCATTTTATTCCTTTGATAATGCACTAATAGGATTTAAATTTGCTGCATTTCTTGCAGGGAAAAAACCAAAAACCACACCGATAAACATAGAACTTAAAAGTCCCAAAAGCACAGAATAGGCATTTAAAATCATAGGAAAATCCGTACTTAAAGTATTAAAAGCAAAAATAACAAAAATCGATAAAATCACACCTAAAATCGCCCCTATAGTACAAATCATAACCGCTTCGATTAAAAACTGCATCATAATATCTTCTCTTCTAGCCCCTATAGCCATGCGTATGCCTATTTCTCTTGTTCTTTCACTTACAGAAACAAGCATGATATTCATCACTCCTATACCCCCAACAATCAAAGCAATCACAGCCACACAAGCGGTAAGTATGGTTGTAGTGCGTTTATTTGCTGTAATAGCTTGCTTAAAAGTGTCAGAATTAAAAGTAAAAAAATCCTTTTGTCCGCGTTTAATTTCTAAAATTCTTATAATAGCATTTTCAGCCAAAGTTGAACTCACATCATCTTTAACCTTAACTATGATTTCACGCAAATTTCTATCTCCTGTAAGCTTATTCATCAGTGTTGTATAGGGTATATAAAAACGTACTACATTATCTTCTATAGGCTTGTCTGTATCTTTTTGCAAAACTCCTATAATCTTAAAAGGTTGAGAATTAAAAAGCACCACACGACCTAAAATATTTTCACTTTTTTCATCAGGAAAAAGATTTTTTTTAGCATTAAAATCCAATACAGCAACATTGGTACTATTTTTTACATCATCATTATTTAAAATTCTTCCCGCATCTATCCTTAAACCTTCTATAGCAAAATTATTTACCCCTACTCCTTCAGCTCTTGCGCTTAAAGAAATATTGGTATAAGTTGCCACTCCTGAAGTATTTGAATGAGCATCAACTGCTTCTAAATATTCTAAAGATCTTAATGTTTCTAAATCACTAAAATTAAGCCTTGTTTTACCCGAACGCAAATCCCCAAATCCTTTTCCAGGGCGAATTTCAATAGTATTTGTCCCAAGTCTTGCAATAGACTCAAGCACTTTAGCTTGAGAGCCTAATCCTAAAGCTACAACACAAACTACAGAAGCAATACCTATGATGATTCCAAGCATAGTTAAAATAGAACGAAGTTTGTGTGCAAGTATGGAAGAATAAGCTATCTTAAAACATTCAAAGGCTTGATTTTTAAGCAAAGTAAGTGTTTTTTTCTCTTTGGGCATTGTTTTTAAAATAAGTTTTTCTTGAGCTTTTTCCTTTTTAGTATCGCTTAAAATTTCTCCATCTTTAATCTCTATAACCCTTTTAGCTTGTGCTGCAATTTTTGGATCGTGAGTTACTAAGACTATAGTATGACCTTGCTCGTTAAGTTTTTGTAAAATTTCAAGCACCATAATACCGCTTTTACTATCCAAAGCTCCCGTTGGCTCATCAGCCAAAATAAGCTCTCCGCCATTGATTAAAGCTCTTGCTATAGAAACGCGTTGTTGCTGCCCTCCGCTTAATTCGTTTGGCTTAGAATCTAACTTGTGAGCTAATTCTAAATCATTTAAGAGTTTTTTAGCATTTTGACTTCTTTCTTGTAAATTTTTTCCCGCATAAACTGCAGGTAAAGAAACATTTTCTTTAGCACTCAGCAAGCTTAAAAGATTGTATCTTTGAAATATAAAGCCTATTTTTTCACGCCTTAATCTTGCTTTTTCATCATTATTAAGTTTAGTGACTTCATACTCATCAAAAACATAAGTTCCACTACTTGGTGTATCTAATGTTCCTATGATATTCAAAAGTGAAGTTTTACCACTTCCACTTTGTCCTATAATAGCAACAAATTCACCTTTTTCTATACTTAAACTTACATTTTTTAAAATGGCATTTTCGCCTATATTTTTGCAAATATTTTTAAGAAAAATCATTAAAATCTCAACTTCATTTTAGGAGCTAAACCATCAGCACTTGAGCTTACTATCAATTCTTCATCTTCATTTACACCTTCTAAAATTTGAGTATTGATAGAATCTTTAATGCCAAGTTTGACATATTTTTTAACAGCTTTTTGATTTTCCAAAATTTCAACATAATAGCCTTTTGGATCGCTTTTAATTGCATAAGTTGGCACTGCTAAAACAGCCTTTGCACTTGCTACGACAATTTCATTTTGTATACTCATACCAATACGCAAAAAATCATCTTTATTGGCTACATAAAATTTTGCGTAATAATAAATAGCATTTGATGAGCTTGAGCTTGAAGAACTCGAACTTGATGAGCTTGAGCTTGTACTAGAATCACTCACTTCAGTATCAGCTGGATCTATACTTGCAATCTTAGCATGATAAGTTTTTTGAGGATCATTAAGCAAAGAAAAATCAAGCTCTGTTCCTACTTTTATCTTACTCACATCAGCCTCTGCTATTTCCATTCTTACTTCCATTTCGTCTAAATTAGCTATACGAACTATAGTAGGAGTGTTTTGATTAGCATTAACTGTTTGTCCTTCATCTACAGCTACATTAATCACAACACCATCCATAGGAGCAGTAATGGTTGTATAACCTAAATCTTTTTGTGCATTTTTAAGAGTGATTTCAAGCTGAACTACTTGAGCATTAAGCTCTGCAACATTGGCTTTTAAAGTATAATAATTATTTTTTTGAGTTTCTAAATTTTCAAGAGAACTTGCTTTAGCTGCATAAAGTTTTTGCTCTCTTTGATATTGCTTATTCGCAATCTCAAGGGCAACTTTTTTACTCTCTAAATTAGCCTTAGCACTTTCAAGCTGAGCTTTTGTAATATCTAAATCGTTTTGTTGTTTATCTTTATCAATTTGAGCGATCAAATCACCTTGCTTTACATGAGTTCCCACATCAACATAAAGTTTTATAATTTGTCCACTAACTTGAGCACCCACATCGACTTGATCTTTGGCATATACCTTTCCTACTGCCTCTATGGTTTGAGATATATCTTTTTTTTGTATTTTTTGAGTTAAATAGCTGATTTTTTCATCATTATTAAAAAAAATAAAATAAGCCCCAACACTTCCAAGTATTGCAATTAAAATGATTAAAACAATCTTCTTTTTCATAATAACAAATCCTAAAGAAAAATCAAGATTAAATTTTACTCATTTTTTGTGAATTTTTTGTGAATTTTTAATTCTATTTTATAAATTTAAAAATTCTAAAGCCATCATCACATCACCCTGCATTAAAACTTTTAAATTTTCATCATCCCAACAAAAAGTAGAACTATGATGCAAAGCTGGATGATTTAAATCCTTTGAAATTCCAACAAATACATAAGCCCCCATTCTTTCTCGTGTTAAAAAAGCAAAATCTTCAGCCCCCATGTCAGGTTTAGAAGAAACAATGATATTTTCTTCTCCTAAGACCTTTGCAAAAGCTTTTCTTGCTATTAAAACAGCTTTTTCATCATTAATCAATGGAGGAAATTCTTTAGTATATTTAAGCTTATAATCTCCGCCATTGGATTTTGCTGTAGCAGCAGCCACTTCTTCTAAAGAACTTTTTAAAATATCTTGCGTTTTATCATTTAAAAAGCGCACAGTTCCTTTTAAATAAGCATTTGTAGGAATAACATTATAAGTAGTTCCTGCACAAATTTGACCTACGGTAATCACCCCTGCTTCATAAGGGGCTAAACGTCTAGAAATAACACTTTGTATATTATTTACAAATTGCGTTGTCATAATTATAGGATCTATACAAGTGTGCGGATGAGCTCCATGCCCTCCTCTGCCAATAAATTCCAAATCAAAAATATCCGTTCCAGCCATCATTTCACCACTTACAATTTGAGCAGTATTTTCAAGCAAAGGCCCCCATAAATGACAACCAAAAACTGCATCAACATAAGGATTTTCCAATACACCTGATTCTATCATAGGTTTAGCTCCACCGCTTCCCTCTTCTGCGGGCTGAAACATAAATTTAATCGTGCCACAAAATTCATCTTTAAGCTCATTTAATATCAAAGCAGCTCCCAAAAGCCCTGCTGTATGTCCATCATGTCCACATGCATGCATCTTACCATCAATTTTTGAAGCATAGCTTAGATTAGTTTTTTCTTGCACAGGCAAAGCATCCATATCCGCTCTTAAAAGAACACATTTTGGTTTTTTCTGACTCTTCTTTTTTCCTTCTATAATAGCTAAAATTCCTGTTTTTGCAATATTTTTTTGATATTTAATGCCAAACTCATCTAAAATTTTACACACTAAATGGGCTGTATTTTCTTCTTCAAATTCAAGCTCAGGATGCATATGAATTTGATGTCTTAAATCAACTACTTTATCATAGTACTTTAGTGCTAAATTTTCAACCAGCTTTTGCATTCTTTTCCTTAATCTAAATCTTTTATTTTCTCATCTGCTTTTTTACTGTCAAGTTTTTCCAAATTCGCCTCCATTTTTCGTATTTCTTCTTCTCCACTACGCACTAATTTTGCATCAATTTTGGAAAAATCTCCAGTTTTTTTATTTGGATATTCTACCTTAGAAAGTATAAAACGCAATAAATTTAATCTTGCTTTTTTCTTATCATCAGAAGAAATAATAGTCCAAGGACAAGTTGGAGTATTAGATGCTAAAAGCATAGAGTATTTAGCTAAAGTATATTTATCCCATAATTCTTGCGATTTTTGATCCACAGGAGATAATTTATATTGTTTAAGTGGATCGCTTCGGCGTTTTTCAAAACGTTTTTTTTGCTCGTCTTTTGATACTGAAAAATAAAATTTAAAAAAAATAATATCACTATTTGAAATCATATTTTCAAACAAAGGCACTTCTCTTAAAAAATCTTTATGTTGTTGCGGTGTACAAAAACCCATAACCGGTTCTACTCCTGCACGATTATACCAAGATCTGTCAAAAATCACAATCTCACCGGCTGAGGGCAAATGTGCTATATAACGCTGAAAATACCACTGTGTTTTTTCCACATCACTAGGTTTTTCAAGAGCCACAACGCGGCAACCACGCGGATTTAAATGCTCAATCAAACGTTTAATCGCCCCACCTTTTCCAGCCGCATCACGCCCTTCTATAAGTATAAGAACCTTTAAACCCTTGGCTTTAACATGATTTTGAAATTTCAAAAGCTCAATTTGCAAATTCTTTAAATCTTTTTCATATTCTATTGTACTTTTCTTTCTTTTAACAGAAACATAAATTTCATTCTTTTTAACAACCGCTTGCGCTTTTGGAGAATTATTTTCTTGCATTTTCAAACCTTTATAAAGTATTTAAAGTAAATTTACCATAATAAATTATAATTGAAGTTAAAAATAAAGGAAAAAATAAGTTTTTAGGAAATTTATGCGTATTTTTGGTATTATTTTATTAAGTTTTTGTTTATGTTTTGCTTCTATATTATCTTTAAATGAAGCTTTTAATGTAAAATCAAACTCTTATAATAACTCTATCTCAATTGATATTGAACTTGGAAAAGATATTTATCTTTATTCTAATAAACTTAAATTATATATAAACGAAAAAGATATAAGTTCTTTGATTAATCTACCTCAAAGTTCTACAAGAGGTAATGAAAATGTTTATTATCAAAAATTAAATTTAGCTTTGCCAAATTTATTACTAGAGCGCTTTGCAAAAAATACCACAAATTTAATCAAACTCGAATTTCAAGGCTGTTCTGAACAAGGCTTGTGTTATAATCCTCAAACTTGGTACTTTGATCTCATTTCTAAAAAAGATGCTTTTGAAATTTCAAAACCTTACAAAGCTCAAAAAACAGATAAAAAAACTAAAATTGAATCTGAAGAAAGCTCTATAGCAAATTTTTTAGCAACAGATAACTTTTTTTGGATTTTGCTAAGTTTTTTTGGCTATGGACTTTTACTCTCCTTAACACCTTGTATTTTACCTATGATTCCGATTTTATCTTCTCTTATCGTAGCAAAAAGTAATGCTAAATTTTCAAAAAAATATAGTTTTTTTCTCTCTTTTATCTATGTTTTTTTCATGTCTTTAGCCTATGCTATTGCTGGAGTTATAGCAAGTTTTCTAGGAGCAAGTATTCAAGGAATTTTACAAAAACCTATTATTTTAATTCTTTTTGCTCTAATTTTCATAGCTTTTGCTTTTGCTATGTTTGGAGCTTTTCGTTTTGAATTGCCATTAAGATTTCAAACCTTTATACATAAAAAAAGCGAAAAAGGGAAGGGAGTTGTAGGTATAGCCATCATGGGATTTTTATCTGCTTTAATAGTAGGTCCTTGCGTAGCAGCTCCTTTAGCAGGTGCTTTAATTTATATAGCCAATACAGGCAATGCTTTATTAGGTGGTAGTGCACTTTTTATCATGAGTTTTGGCATGGGTATACCTTTGCTTTTCATAGGCTTAGGATTAGGTTTTATTAAACCTGGTTTTTGGATGGAAAAAGTAAAAATTTTCTTTGGTTTTGTTATGTTGGCTATGGCTATTTGGATACTTTCTAGAATTATTGAAGAAAATTACATTTTAATTGCCTATGGAATTTTAGGTGTATTTTTTAGTGTTTTTATGGGAATTTTTGAAAAAAGTTTTACAATAATTTCTAAAATTAAAAAAAGTATTTTAATTCTTATTTTAGCTTATTCTCTAAGTATTTTCCTAGGAGGACTTTTTGGGGCTAAAAATTTCTTAAATCCTTTAAATTTCAATACTATATCTGCCTCAAAACATGCTTTAAGCTATGATTATATCAACAATTTTGAACAATTAAAGCAAGAAATACAAACAAATACAAAGCCTATAATGCTTGATTTTACTGCATCTTGGTGTGAAAATTGCAAACTTTTAGATGAATTAACCTTTAGCGATGAAAGAATCATACAAAAAATGCAAAATTACAAACTTATCAAAGTTGATGTAAGCGAAAATAATAATGAACAAATTAAAACCATGAAAGAATTTAATGTTTTTGGCCCACCTGTTTTAATTTTCTTTGAAAATGGAAAAGAAAAATTAAAAATCACGGGTTTTATCAGTGCTGATGATTTATTAAAAAAAATAGAACCATGAAAATTCAAAGTTTGCAAATAGGGAAAATTAAAAACTATAAAAATTTCCAAAGCGCATTTATTAAAGATACTTACCTAGAAGAAACACAAATTGATTTTCTAGGTATTTTAGATGATCAAATAGCTGATAAAATTCATCATGGAGGCTACCATAAGGCTATTTTTGCCAACTCTTGTCAAAACTATCCTATATGGGAAAGATTTCTTAATAAAAAGCTAAATTTTGGCTCAATGGGTGAAAATTTGAGCATCGATGGGCTTTGTGAACAAAATGTTTGCATAGGTGATATACATCAATTTTCAAATGCAATACTGCAAGTAAGCGAACCTAGAAAACCTTGTGTAAAAATTTCTAAAATTCACAATAATTCAAATTTTACACATGAAATTTTTAAAACGGGCTTGAGTGGATGGTATTATAAAGTTTTACAAGTTGGACAAATACGAAAGTATGAAAATATTAAAATTTTAGAAAAAAATTCTACTTCACTTAGTGTATTTGAACTCAATCAACTTTTTTACTCCCCACATCAAGCTCTTAGACAAAATCCGATTTTATTAGATAAATTAGAAAAATTAAACTCTCTCATATCTCAAAATTGGCACGAAACGATACACAAACGCTTAAAAAATACTTACGATATAAGCTATATGGATAGCTTATAAGTTTTTAAAGTTATTTTTAGGTAAAATAATTCTTTTTCGAAAGGATAATCATGCAAAGACAAACATGGAGTAGTACACTAACTTATATTCTAACAGTTGCTGGAGCAACCATAGGATTTGGAGCAACTTGGCGTTTTCCCTATCTTGTAGGAGAAAATGGTGGCGGTGCTTATGTATTAGTTTTTTGTATAGCTATGATTATCATAGGCATTCCTGTTATTTTAGTTGAAAATGTCATAGGCAGAAAAGCGATGACAAATAGCGTAGATGCTTTCAAACAAAAATGGCAAAGTATTGGATATATGGGACTTTTAGGAAGCTTTGGCATAATGGCTTACTACATGGTACTTGGAGGATGGGTTTTAGTTTATATTTGGGAATTAACCCTAGGGAATTTTAGTCTTGCCAATGTAGTAAGCAAAGAATTTACTCATCAGTTTTTTAACGACAAAATAGCCTTCAATCCTTTAGGAGTTGGTATTTTTACCACTGTTTTTGTAATTATTAATTATATTATTTTAAAAAGAGGCATTATAGATGGTATAGAAAAATCCGTAAAATTTTTAATGCCTTTGTTATTTATCTGTCTTATTATTGTTGTAGGACGCAATTTAACCCTTGATGGAGCTATGGCTGGAGTTAAATTTTATCTTGAACCTGATTTTAGTAAAATTTTATCACCAAAACTTTTAATCGATGTTTTAGGACAAGTCTTTTTTGCTTTATCCCTAGGTTTTGGAGTAATGATAACACTTTCATCTCATCTTAATAAAAATGAAAATATGGCAAAAACCGCTATTTATACAGGGGTTTTAAATACTATCATAGCTGTTTTGGCTGGTTTTATGATTTTTCCAGCACTTTTCTCAGCGGGACTTGCTCCAGATAGCGGGCCTTCTTTGGTTTTTGAAACTTTACCTATAGCATTTTCTCATATCCATTTTGGCACTATTGTGTGTATTTTATTTTTTGTCTTACTCTTGATTGCAGCTTTAACCACAAGCTTGCCAATTTATCAAGTTATTATTAGCGTATTAGAAGAAAAATTTAAATATTCTAAAAATCTTTCTATTAACCTAACTCTAGGGTTTATCTTCATACTTGGCAATCTTCCTTGTATTCTAACTTATGGGCCTTGGCGTGATATTGTTATCATCAAAGGAAAAAACATTTTTGATAGTTTTGATTTCATTAGTGGAAATATTTTGTTTGTTTTAACTGCATTTTTTTGCTGTATTTATGTAGGTTGGATTTTAGGCAAACAAGAAAGTCTAAAAGAACTTAGCAATAACAATACACTTAAAAGTTCATGGTTTGGAATTTGGTTTTATTATGTAAAATATATAGTACCTTTGATTATTTTAATCATTTTTATCTATGGAATTTTAAACTGATTTTTTAAATTTATATCTCTCTAACATAGTGGAATTTCCTAAAATTCCACCTTGATGTATATAAAGCAATGGTTTTTTCCACTCTTGTTTTAATGCTATACTTAATCCTAAAATATCATACAACAAGTCAAATTCTATATTGCACTTTAACTTTAAATCCATATAAAGCTCATAAAATTCTTTATACGGCTTAGCAAAGTGATATTTTTTATCACTTGTTAAAAATTCTAAATTTGAAAAATCATAGCTTGGATCTAATGTTAAAATTTGTTTTTTAAGATATTTAATATCACCTACACAAGCGCAAGTAAATACTTTAAATTTAGAATACTTTGCCAAAAAAGCTGCCGAAGTGCCTGTACCCGAAGGTAAAAAAATATCAAAATCAAGCTTTAAACTTTGACTTTGCATTTGAATTTCTTGAGCAAGTTCCATATAGCCATATTGAGCTTCTAAATTAGCTATACCTTGTTCTATAAAAACATCATCTTTTTTACACAAAGACAAAGCAAATTGCTTTAAGGATAAAGAATGGATATTTTCTACAAAATCAACACCATTTTCTAAAGCTAAAGCATAGTTTCCACAAGGATTATTCTTAAGAAAAGTAGAAATTTTTTCACAAGCAAAAACAAGCTTATATGATCTTTGTTTAGCAAAAATACTTAATGCCGCCAAAGCATTACTTTGGCTTCCTCCATAACTTACAAAAGATTGATTTTTAGGATATCTTTGATGGATATAAAAAGCAAGTTTCCTAGCTTTATTTCCATTAATTTCCCCTAATAAATCATCTCTTTTAATATAAAATTCAAATCCGTTAAAATTGATTTTTTGTATAGGACTAATTGTTTTAATGAAATTCAAAGAATTTTTCTACATCCTTTAAAGCATTATCATTTTTAATGCTAAATTTTATTTCTATGCGACGACTCTTATCCTTATCTTCAACTCCGTTGACAAACACAGGATCTGAAAAAGAACGTCCACTTGCCATTAAAAGCTTTTGAAGCTTATCACTCTTATAAAAAGTATAGATAAAATTCATCACCTCATAAGCTCTTTTTTGCGACAAATCTAAATTATAAATATAAGATCCATCACTATCAGTATGTCCTTCAATAATGATATTTTCAATGTTAGAAAAAATTTTTGGATCTTCAAGAATAGCATCAAAATATTCGCTTAAGATTTTTCTCAAACTTGCCTTTGCCTCATTTTTTAACACATAAGAATCTTTATCAAAAAGTACTTCAGCAGGCAAAGAAATAGATCCTATCTTTTCATCTATAGTGATATTATTATCAAGCTTACTTTGTAATTCCTTGCTTAAATTTTCACGAATCAAACCAAGATTTTGCACCTTTTCTTTAGCTTTTTGAAAATCTTCTTGTAAATTTTTAAGCTCTTCATCTTTTTTCTCTAGTTGACCTAGTAAAATCAAAATTTGCTTATCTTTATTATCTAAAGTTGAGTTTAAATCTTTACTTAACTGCTTGTAATTTGTAATATTAGCCTCTAATTCTGCTTTTTGAGAATTAGCAAGATTTAAAGCACTAGAAGCATTGTTTAAATCAGAACTTAGTTTAAACACTATGGCTTCTTTATTTCTAAGCTCTTCTTTACTCTCCTCTAAGCGTGCCTCTTGTTTATTGAGATTATCTTTGATTTCTTTTAAATCACTTTGAGTTAAAACATATTTTACAACAATAGCACCTATTAGCAAAATAAAAACAAACAGCAATCCTGCCATTAAATCAGCATAAGCTATCCAAAAATTGCTATCTTCTTTTGACTCATTTTTCATTTATTTTCTTTATCTTCATTTTTTAGCTCATCATTGCTTTCTTGCTTAGATATTTCTGCTTGAATTTCATCTTGATTTTCTTCAGTCTTAGACTCTGAAAAATCTTCTATTTGTTTGGTTTCATTTTCTTTATTCTGATTTTCATCCCCAGAAAGCTTGCTCATCATTTGACTTGTTTCTTCATCAAGTGCTTTCATTTCTTTTTTAAGCTCATCCATCATTTTGATTTTAGCATCAATACTTTTTTCTTCTTCATATACTTCTTTAAATTTATGCATACCTTCAAACAAGCTTGCTTTAAATCCCTCAAAAACCTTTTCTTGACTTTCCAACATTGCTTTTTCATAAAGTTCAAAATTTTTACCAAAACGCTCTATTTTTTCATCGAATGCACTTAGTGTCTTATCAAGATGATGAATTTTATCACTACTGATATCAAGCAAGCGATTATATTGTTCTGACATTCTTGTATTGATTTCTTTTAAATTTTGATTGAGCAAACCTATACCATTTAACATTTCACTATAAAGCTTTCCAAGATCGCGTTGATCTCTTTGTGCTTTACTAAGCTCACCCATGGTTTGTTTGATATGTTCACTACTTAATCTAATAGCCTTTTCTTCTACATTTAGCATATCTTGGAAAATACCAAACTTTCTATCAATAGCATGATCAAGCTCTGCAAAAAAATCATCATTACTAACTTGTTTAAAAATTGCTCCAATTTTTTCAAAATGTTGCAAACTTTCAGTTAAATATCTTTGATCAAGCTCTTCTTTTGTCCAAAAAAATCCACTTGTAGCGTTTTTTTGACGATTTAGCAAACGATCTATTTTGCTTTTACCATATTTTTCAAAAAACATCCACCATAATGCAAGAAAAATTCCATAAATTGAAACATAAAAAGCAGTTCCCACTCCACTTAACAAATCTGCAATTTCTTGTTCTAAAGCGGCTGTATCACTAGAACTAAAATTTGGCATTGAAAAAGCTATACTGATAAAAGTTCCTAAAATTCCCATCATTGGAAAAATTGCCGAACCTATACTAGCAAAATTCTCATTTCTTGCACCCTTAATATATGTATAAGCAAAGTCATCAAAATTGGCATTTGATTTCGTGTCTTTCCCTATGGCAAGAAAATGCCTCATAATATGTCTTTTTAAAGCCTGTTTAAATTCATCTTTTTGTTGTTCAAAAATACTATACGCATACTCAGCACTATGTCTAGCAAAAATCAATGCTGTAAAAAAAATCACACCTGTCATAATAACCGTATGTAATTCGACCTTAAAGTCAATTACATTAAAATAACCCAATAAAATCAAAATATAAAGAAAAGCTGGAATAAAAATAATTTTAAAATAAACCAAAGAACCTCTTGCATCTTTGCCTTCAGGCAAAACAAGTTCTGAAATTTCATCTGATTTAATATCCATGAAACCAATACCTCATTAAAAATTTTATTTTAAAGATTGCTACTTAATTTGATAAAAATTTTTAAAACAAAATAAAACTAAGCTTTTAAAATGCTTAGTTTTTGTTTATACAGTTTAAATCTTCAAAAGCGATTTCAAGACGTTTTATCATGCTTTCTTCACCGCTTCTTAACCAAACACGCGGATCATAGTATTTTTTATTTGGCTTGTCATCACCTTCTGGATTTCCAATTTGTCCTTGCAAATAAGCCCTATTTTTAAGTTCATATTCACGCACCCCATCCCAAAAAGCCCATTGAGTATCTGTGTCAATATTCATCTTAATTACGCCATAGCTTACTGCATTTTTAATATCTTTTAGCTCACTACCGCTACCGCCATGAAATACAAAATTTATAGGCTTATCGCTATTTAAAGCAAATTTATCTTTTACAAATTTTTGCGAATTTTTTAAAATTTCAGGTTGTAAGCTAACATTTCCTGGCTTGTAAACTCCATGTACATTTCCAAAGCTTGCTGCGATTGAAAATTTATCACTAATTTTTCCAAGTCTTTCATATGCAAGAGCTACATCTTCTGGTTGGGTATAAAGCTTGGAATTATCAATACCTGTATTATCCACTCCATCTTCTTCGCCACCTGTACAACCTAATTCTATTTCAAGCGCGACACCTAAAGCATCAAGTTTTTGAAGATAAACTTCACAAGTGCTAAGATTTTCTTCTAAACTTTCTTCGCTAAGATCAAGCATATGAGAACTAAATAAAGCTTGTCCATGGGTTTTTTTATATTGTGCATTTGCCTCAATAAGCCCATCAATCCAAGGCAAAAGTTTTCTTGCAGCATGATCAGTGTGTAAAATCACAGGTACACCATAAGCTTTAGCAAGTAAATGTACATGTTTAGCCCCACTAATTGCACCCAAAACTTCTCCATTAGGACAATTTTTCCCTGCATAAAATTTTGCCCCACCATTTGAAAACTGGATAATAACTGGAGAGTTAACTTTTTTTGCAGCTTCTAAAACTGCATTAATAGAATCAGTTCCTACAACATTAACAGCAGGGATAGCAAAACCCTCTGCTTTAGCATAGTCATAAATTTTATTAAGCTCATCTCCGCTAATCACCCCTGCTTTTACAATGTCTAAAACACCCATTATTTATATTCCACTTTAGCACTATTTAAGAGATCTTGGCCTTTTTGATTGATAACTTTTTTAAATTCTTCAAATTTAAGTCCGTTTTCAATACCTTGTTTTACTTCATCAAATTTGATTTGACCTTTAGCTTGCGAATTTTCTTTTAAGATTACATGATAACCAAAATTCGTTTTTACCGGAGTTGTAGTAATAGTACCATTTTTAAGCGCGAAAGCAGCATCTGTAAAAGGCTTTACCATAGTTGATTGATCAAACCAACCAAGCTCACCACCTTGGTTTTTTGAACCTGGATCAATTGATTTCTCTTTAGCAAGCTCGCTAAATTTAGCATCTAGTTCTTTACCTTTTAAACCTTTAAGTTCGTTAATAATATCCTTAGCTTCTTTTTCTGTCGCTACTAAGATATGTTTTGCTTGCACTCTTGCAGGTTTTACATATTTGTCTTTATTTTGATCATAAAAAGCTTTAACTTTAGCCGCATCAATTTTAATAGTATTTAAAATTTTCTCTTGATAAACATTAACAAGTATTGCATCTTTTGCACGATCAAGTTCTTTTGTGTATAAAGGGTCTTTTTCTAAATTTTGTTTTTTAGCATCTTGCAAAATTAAATCTTGCATAATATATTGCTGAATAAGAGCTTTTTTTTGATTATCTGGCAAAGTTTTAAAATCCTGTCCTCTAAGCATAGGGGCAAAAAATTCACTTACTTCTGTATCGCTAATGCTCTTGCCATTAACAGTAGCTACTGTAGCTGCATTTACATTTAAAACTACACCTGCAATCAAAGTTGCTGCGACTAAAGAAAATTTTTTCATTAGGTTTCCTTTTTAATAAAATGTATATAAAATCAATTATATCTAAACTTGGTTTAAAGCTAATTAACTAAAATTAAAAAATGAAAAGAAATTTAGAAATCAAAGAACTTTTTTTAAAACATTTTGACAAGCCTGTAACAGAGCTTAAATTTTCAAATTTATATGAGCTTTTAGTCTGCGTAATGCTTTCAGCCCAATGCACTGATAAAAGAGTTAATCTCATCACTCCTGATCTTTTTAAAGCTTATCCTGATATTAAATCCCTTGCAAATGCAAATTTATCAAGTCTTAAAACCTATATACAAACTTGTTCATTTTTTAATAATAAAGCACAAAATCTTATAAAAATGGCAAAAGCAGTTTGTGAAAATTTTGACGGAGAAATTCCTCTTGATGAACAAAATTTAAAATCCTTAGCAGGCGTAGGACAAAAAACCGCTCATGTAGTTTTAATAGAATGGTGCGGAGCAAATTTCATGGCTGTAGATACTCATGTTTTTAGAGTTTCTCACCGCTTAGGACTTAGCAAAGCAAAAACTCCAGAAGCTACAGAAGAAGATTTAACACGCACATTTAAAGATAATCTTAACTATCTTCATCAAGCCATGGTTCTTTTTGGACGTTACACCTGTAAAGCTAAAAAACCTTTATGTAAAGAATGCTTTTTAAATCATCTTTGCAAAAGTAAAGATAAGGAACTTAAATGAAAATTTTCATCTTTTTACTCACTATATCTCTTAATATTTTTGCCTTAGAACCTTACAAGCCTAGTGCTGATTTTTCTTCTTATTTTAACAATATAAATTGCTCGCAAATCTTAGATAAGTTTTTTTATCTAAATTGCTATGATTATAAACTCAAAGGCACAAAAGCTGTTGCTTATAAGGTAGAAGCTTCAAATTTGAAAGATAGACAAATCAAAAAACGCCCTCGCTTTGAAGATGATACAAATATTCCTAAAAAATACCGCACTACTTGGAGTAATTATAAAAACAGTGGTTACACACGAGGACACACTGCACCCAATGCTTCTTTTAGCTTTAGTAAAGCTGCTCAAAATTCAGTATTTTTAATGAGTAATATTACCCCACAAAATGCACAAATAAATAATAAAATTTGGAATGAAATCGAACAAAGAGAAAGAAATTTAGCTTTAGAATTTCAAAGTATCGAAGTTTTAAATTTAGTACTTTACGATAAAGAACCACAATACATTAAAAACCGTATTGCTATACCAAGTTTTTATGTGAAAATTATTAAAACTCCGAAATTTAAAGAATGCTATCAAGCACCAAACCACGAAGTAAATGATGAAAATATTAAACAGTATCAAATAAATTGTGATAAATTTTAAGGTATAAATTATGGAGATAAATGCTCTTACGATAACCACTCTTTATATCATAGGTATTTCCGCAGAAGGAATGACAGGAGCTTTAGCTGCAGGACGCCACAAAATGGATCTTTTTGGAGTTATTTTTATTGCTCTCGTAACAGCAATTGGAGGCGGAAGCATACGAGATGTGCTTTTAGGACATTATCCTTTAACTTGGGTTAAACATCCTGAATATATTATTTTAATCTGTTTTTGCGCCCTTGTAGCCACAAAAATTCCGCGCGTAGTAACCAAACTTGAAACTTTATTTCTAACTCTTGATGCTATAGGACTTGTTGTTTTTAGCATACTTGGAGCTCAAATAGCTATAGATCAAAACCATGGCTTTATCATAGCCGTTGCTGCCGCTGTAATTACCGGTGTTTTTGGTGGAATTTTAAGAGATATTTTATGTATGAGAATCCCCTTGGTGTTTCAAAAAGAAATTTATGCAGGAATTGCCATAATTGCAGGAGCAATCTATTATTCTCTAATAATTTGGCTTGAGCTTAATGCCCTAGTTTGCACACTTTTAACTCTTTTTATAGGAGTTTTTGCAAGGCTTTTAGCTATCAAATATCAATGGTCTTTACCTATTTTTTCTTACAATGAAGAAAAATAATTTATCGTTGCTTTATACAAGTTTGCTAAGATATTAAAAATTTTAGGAGATTGATAAATGCGAAGACTAAGTATTTTACTTGCAATTTTAATAGTTATTAATATAACAGCTTGTGATAGTAAAACAGAAAATTACTACAAAAATCTTCCTAGCGAAGCAAAAGAAAAAGCGAAAGAATGCAAAGAAAGCGGAACTCTTAGCGAAGATTGTATTAATGCATTAAAAGTTGGTGTTAAACCAACAAATGAAGAGGGTAAATACAGTCCAAACACACCGAAAAAATCTGATAATCAAATATTAGAAGCTTTAAAACAAAATGATTTAAAAAAAGAAAAAACCACAAAAGATATTAACCAAAGTTCAGAAAATAATGAAAGTATTATAATACCACCTATAGCAGAAACACCTTCTGAAATTTATCCTTCCAAAACAACAGAAGACAATCAAAGTTCTATCTTTAGCGATGATGTTAATATGACACAGGAAAAATGACCATGAAAATAACTCTTTTTTTAAGCCTTATTGGTATATTTTTTGCAGCATGCGAACAAACCAAAAGTGTAGAATATTATCAAAATCACCCCGAGGAAGCAAAAAAAAGAAGTTTAGAATGCAGACACAAAGCTATCATTAGTCAAGATTGTGTTAATGCATATAAGATAGGTTTTCCAAAAGATGAATGGGAAGATGAAAATATTTCTAATCCTTAAAAGCTATGAAAGTTTCAAAATTTGCCCATTTAAAAATACTTTCTATTTTCTTAAAACCTGCCTTTTCTAGCATATTTAAATTTTCTTTTTGACTATAAGGAATTAAAACATTTTCCAAAGCTTCTCTTTTAGCTGCGATTTCAAACTTAGAATAGCCTTGTTTTTCTTTATAATCAGCATAAAGTTCTATGATATTTTTAGACAAAAAAGCATCTTCATAAAGGATTTTTTCACTCATAATCAAAATGCCTTTAGAGTTTAAATTTTTATAAATTTGATCAAGCAATTCTTGTCTTTTAGGAGGACGAATAAACTGCATGGTATAATTTGCTACAAAAACATCGCAAGTAAAAAAATCAAATTCGCATAAATTAGCTTCAAAAAAACTTATATCAAGCCCATAAGCTTTAGCTTTTGATTTTGCAACTTCAAGCATGGAAGCAGAATTATCCACGCCAAAAAGTTTAAAATCCTTTCTTAGATTTGCCAAAAAAATCAAAAAATTAGCACTTGAGCAGCCCAAATCGCAAACACTTGCATTTGTAGGTAAAATTTTAGCCAATAAATTGCCACAAAGTTCTAAATTTTCTCTATAAAATGGTACAGAACGATTGATCATATCATCAAAAACACTAGCCACGCTTTTATCAAATTCAAATTGTTTTTTAGGGCTTTGTTTAAAAAGTTCATCTTTCATCATTTTTCCTTAATAATTCTCTAGCTTGCTCTATGTCTTTAGCAATTTGATTTTTAAGTTTTTTTAGATCTTGAAATTTTTGATTCTCTCTTAGAAAAGATATAAACTCGAGTTCAAAAAACTCTCCTTGCGTGAAATTTTCACCCAATTCTTCTAAAATATGACTTTCTATAGCAAAATTTTCATCGCTTGATCTTACACCTAAAAAACTCACACTTTTATAAGTTTTTCTTTGACTTTTTAACAAAGTAACATAAACACCATTTTGAGGTAAAAAATAACCTTCACAATCTAAATTTATAGTCGCAAAAAGTTCTTTAGAGCCCAAACCTTGTCCTTTAATCATCTTCCCTTTGATACTATAATCTCTTCCTAAAAATTCTTTTGCTTTTTGCAAATTTGCTTTTGATAAAAAATCCTTAATTAAACTTGCATGAACACCTATTCCGTCTATGCTAAATTCATCAACTATTATAGTTTTTATCCCACTTAAAGACTCAATATCTTTAGCATTATAAGCTCTATTTTTCCCAAAAGAAAAATCATATCCCACCACTATAAATTTTAAATTGACAAATTCTTTTTTCAAAAAGCTTAAAAAATCTCTACCATCTAAAGATTTTATACTTTCAAAATCCACTTCTATAACTTTTTTTCCTGAAATTTCTTCTTTTTGACGATTTGAACAAAGAAATTGACCCTTAAATTTATTAATAACTAATAAAGCCCCATTCTCATCTAAACATTTTACAAGTTTTAGATGTCCTAAATGCATACCATCAAAACAACCTATGGCTAAAGAGGTAATATTAATTTTTGATATAGTAGTAAAAATATTCAACATTACCTTCCTTTCCTTTAATGCTTGATTTTTGCGTATTTTTTAAAAGCCAACCCAATTTAGCACATGCTTTTTCAAAATCCATTCTTGCCTTTAAGATTGCCTTATCATCTTTTAAAACACCTTTTTTATCTCTTTTAATATTTTTTCCCACTTCAAACTGAGGTTTAAAAAGTAAAATAATTTCCTTTAAAGCTAAATTATCAATATAATAAAGTAAATTAATAAGAGAAATAAAACTCACATCACAAGTAACAAGTTCAAATTTTTCTTCACTTTTAAAGGCTCTAAGATCTGTATTTTCATGCAAGATAATTTTTTCATTTACTCTTAAACTTGAATGGAGTTGATTACTACCCACATCAAGAGCAGTGATTTTTAAAGCCTGATTTTCAAGTAAAATTTGCACAAAACCACCCGTACTAGATCCTATATCAAGACAATTTTTATGTTTTATTTCAATATCATTTTCTTCTAAAAAATTTTTTAATTTCAAAGCTGCTCTTGAAACATAAATTTCACTTAAAAGATCCAATTTTAACTCATTGGCTAAAAGTATATCTTCAAGATTTAAATCTTGCGTTTTTTTTAAATTTTCTAAAAAATTTTTCACATCAAAAGAAGCTTTAAAACTTTTACCATTAAGTAAAATCTCTTCATTTTCTATAAGCTCTAAAGCTTTATTTCTACTGATATTTAAACGCTTTGAAACAAAAAAATCAAATCTCATTTTAAACTCTCATTTATTCTTTTTTCTAAGTCTTCTTTTTCTTTAGAAAACCACCAAATACCTATTTCAAAAGCATTTTTTTTAAAAATTTCTCTAAGATCTTTAAGATCTTTTTCAAAAAGATCTTTTTCTTTTTGAATTAAACTTAAGTTATTATCTTTTAAAAAATTAAAATTATTCATCCATAAAAGTATTTGCTCTTGTTCGGATTTTAAGGCATTATTTCTTTGCTCTTTTAAAAAATAATTTCCTAAAACCATGATAAAACATAAAAATAAAACAATTATTTTTATCTTTATTTTCAAAACAAAATTAAAAACAAAAGCCAAAAGAGAACAAAACATAAAAAAATTAAAAAAATCAAAAATAAAATTTAAAGCCCTAAACCCCAAATATCCAAAATAAGAAAAAATAAAAAATTTTAAATTTGAAACAAAATGTAAAAATTCAGATAAAAAATCAAAATAAACAAAAGAAGCACTCTTATAGGCAATGATTTTCCTAGAAAAAAGTTCTAAATTTAAAAGTTCATTGTAAGTAAAAAAAAGCCCATAAAATGCATAAAATAAAGCAGTAAAAAAACTAGCGATAACAACTATTCTAAAATCATTATAAGCATTATCTACAAATTGCAAATGCAATTCTTTTTTTAAAAATATCATCAATAAAGGTAAAATTATAAATATAAAAACAAAATCAATTTTTTCAAGATTTAAAAAATTTAAAAATAAAGAAACAAGTCCAAAAATCGCCAAGAAAAAACTAAAAATATAAAGATAAAAATCCCCCATACTAACACGATAAAACAAACTTCCCTTAATCAAAGTAGCTTCTTTTATAATATTTTTTCTAAGCTTTAAAAATAAAAAGAATTCCCAAAAAAGTGTTAAAAAAATAGAAATTAAAAAAAATAAAGAAAAAGCACTCCTTTGCCAAGTTAGCAAAAAGCCAAAAAGGCTTAAAAGCGTTAAAATATAAGAACTATTCTTTAACAAGCTCATTAAAAGCACTTTCATCTATACATTTTACTTCAAGCTCTTTAGCCTTACTAAGCTTAGAACCTGCCTCTTCTCCAAAAAGCACATAGTCAGTCTTTTTAGAAACCGAGCCGCTTACCTTACCCCCAAGCTTTTCTATCAAAGCCTTAAACTCATCTCTTGGGCGTGAAAGAGTGCCTGTAATCACAAAAGTTTTACCAAAAATCACACCATCGCTTTTGATTTCAAGTTTTTCTATTTTCAAATTTAAAAGCTTGTAAAACTCATCAATTCTTGTGCGATTAACACGCGTAAATTCGCAAAGACTTAAAGCCATTTGCTCTCCAAAACCTTCTAAATTGGCATAAGCTTCAAAGCTTTGCTTGTACCACTCTTTACCAAAACTTAAACTTAATTTTTTAGCCGCAACCTCGCCAATATGCTCTATTCCTAAAGCTGTGATAAAACGAAAAAGCTCACATTCTCTTGCTTGTTCTATGGCATTTAAAAGATTGTTAATTTTCTTTTCTTTAAAGCCTTCCAAACCTTCAAAATCATTAAATTTTAAATGAAAAATACTCTCAAGCGTAGTGATTTTTTTGTGCTTGTATAAAAGTTCTACTATATTTTCTCCCAGTCCGTCGATATTAAGACATTTTTTAGAAACAAAATGAATGATAGAATTTACAAGTCTATCTTCACAATCTATATTTTGACATTTTATTAAAGTTCCTTCATCCAAAAGCTCACTTTGGCAAGTAGGACAAAGCTTAGGGCGTGAAATTTCCATCTCTAAACCTTCTCTACGCTCTTTAAAAACCTTAGTGATTTTAGGGATAACATCGCCACTTCTTATCACGCTTACAAAATCATTGATTTTAACATCAAGTCTTGCAATTTCATCAAAATTATGAAGGGTGGCTGATTTTACTACAACCCCATCTAAATTTACAGGTTCTAAAACTGCCACAGGAGTGATCACTCCACTTCTTCCTACTTGTAAATTTACCCCTATTAAACGCGTGGTTTTTTCAAGCGCAGGAAATTTAAAAGCTGCCATAAATTTTGGAAATTTTACCGTATAGCCTAATTCTTCACAAAGTGCAAGATCATCAACTCTTACCACCATTCCATCCATCATCATAGGTTTTTTTTCTCTTAGAGCTAAAAGCTCATCATAAGCTTTTAAAACTTCGTCTAAATTAGCGCAAAGTCTTACAAAATCATCCTTTAAAAAACCAAGCTCTCTGATAAATTGCATCACCTCGCTGTGTTTGGTGAAATTTAAGGTATTTTCCCCTACTCCCCAAGGATAAAATTTCAAATTTCTTTCTTTAGTGATGCTTGTATCAAGCTGCCTTAAACTCCCACTTGCAGCATTGCGTGGATTGGCAAATAAACTTTGATTTAAAAGGGCTCTTTTTTCGTTGATTTTCTCAAAATCATCTTTTAAAATCACCACTTCTCCACGAATTTCTATCCTTTCTTTATAGGCTATATTTTTAGGTATATTTTCTATCTCAAAAACATTAAGCGTTATATCCTCACCCACTTCGCCATCGCCCCTAGTGGCGCCGCTTACTAATTTACCATTTTCATAAAGCAAATTTAAACTCGCTCCATCAAATTTAGGCTCTATAAAAAAGTTTTTTTCACATTTTGCGCGTTTTGCCCAAGCTCTAAGCTCACTCTCATCAAACACATCTTCCATCGACCACATACGCTTTAAATGAGCTATTTTTTTAAACTCACTTTGTATAGTAGGAGCTATTTTTTGCGTTGGAGAGTCTTTTGAAATTTCATCTTTATTTTGTTCTTCAAAAACTCTTAATTCTCTGATTAAAGCATCGTATTCTTCATCGCTAGCCAAGGGTTCATCTTTTTCATAATATGCCTTCATCCACAAATTAGCTAAAGCAACTTTTTCTAAATACTCTTCTTTTTTCATCTAAACTCCTATATTATCCATTGCCTGCGCTAAAGCAAAAAGTTGTTTATGCTCATATAAATCATGCACTCTTATAATACTAGCACCATTTTCAAAAGCCTTTAAATGCAAATATAAAGTTCCCGCTAAACGATCTTTAATCTCGCTTTGAAAATACGCATTAATCACACTTTTACGACTCGCACCTATAAGTAAAGGTTTATTAAATTGCAAAAAATGTTCTAAGTGTTTGATTAAAATCATATTATGCCCCGCACTCTTTCCAAAACCAATACCTACATCTAAAATACTTTCTTTTACTCCAAAACTTTCTAAAAGCTCAAGTTTTTCTTTAAAAAACAAAGTCATCTCATCAAGCAAATCTTCATAAAAAGGATTATCTTGCATGTTATTTGGATTGTTTTGCATGTGCATTAAGCAATATTTTGCCCCATATTTACTTGCAAGTTTGGCTAGATTAAGATTTCTTAAACTTGTAATATCATTAATGAGTTTAAAACCCTTATTTAAAGCATATTCTAGACAATATTCATCAAAACTATCTAAACTAAAAATTGCTTGTTCGTAATAATTTTTCTCATAAATTAAGTCAAGTACTTTTTTCAGTCTTTTAAATTCCTCTTCCTTGCCACAATACTCACTCCCAGGTCTTGAGCTTACCGCACCTATATCGATATATTCAGGCTTTAAAGCAAGAAAGTCATTAAGCCTTTTTTCAAAGTCTTCTTCACTCACACGACTTTTTGCATTAAAACTGTCTTCATTGACATTAATCACTGCCATAAGCTCGGCTTTTTTCGGTTTTAAAAAATCTTTTTGCAAAAAAAGAGCCAAATTTTTAAGTCCAAAATCTTGAAGTTTTTCTTTGACAACAAGCTTTTGAATTTGCTCTTTACTTGCCATTAAAAGCGCATTTGAATGAGTGATTTTTGCAGTAATTACTTCTTTATGAGTAATAAGTTCAGCTCCTACTCTTAAAGCATCTTGTTTTAAAATATTTGCCGCAGGAGTAGAAATATCTTTGATAAAAATAAAATGAATTTTTGTTTTTTCACTCATGATCTTTTGTCCCATTTTATGAGGGTTTATGAAAGAACAAAGCAAATTAAAATCGGTGTTTGGATTGATTTTAAAAAATTTCATTTTATTTCTTTGTATAGTAATTTAATAAAAGAGTAGCTAAAAGCACCCCGCTTTTAGAATTTAATTTTGCAAGCTCATAACTTTCATAAAAAAACTCTAATTCTTCAGCGTTAAAATCTTTATATTTCACACATTCTTTAGCAAGCAATGCGATTTGATCCATAAGTTCATTTTTATCCAAATTTTCATTTTTTTGCAAAAAATCAAAAAGCATTCTTAAATCCATTCTTTTAAGATCTAAATCAAGTTTTTTAACTTCCTTTTCAACTTTTCTTTTTTCACAAATAAGACGTGATTTTATAGTAGGTAAAAGTAAATTTTTAGAAGGTATCACAATAAGAAATTTAATATTTTTTGGAGGTTCTTCAAGGAGTTTAAGTAAAAAATTTTGCGCTTCTATCCTATAAGAATCCGCCATTAAAACAATAATTTTTTCTTCAGTTTCTGCGATATAGCTTTCTTTTTCAACCGCTCTTGCATCATCAAGTAAAAATTCATTTTGTGGTATAAAAAATCTTAATTTTTTAATACCAAAATTATTAATCATTTCTTCCTTAATACCTAAAAAATCTTCACTGATAATAATCTTACTAATAAACAAAATATTTATCCTAATTGCACCTTGGAAAATAATATTGCATCCAAACTTACATCAAAAAGTTGATATAAACTAATAAGCTTGATATCCAAGTCTTTATCTTTAGAATTTAAATAAAAACTATCTTGTAACTGCTCATCAAAAAGCCACAATAAACTATCATCTCTTGATTTAGCGATTAAAGATTTATTATCAGAAGCACTTCCTATATAAAAATATACATAACCATTAGGAAAAGAAATGTCAAGCAAGTCATTAAGTAAAGCTATATCTTCTGAACTTTGTACTTTCTTCTTACATAAAGAATTTAACGACACAAAAGGGAGCATGGGACGAGTGGCTTTTGAATTTATATTTTTTAAAAAATACTCTTCATACCAAGATCTTTGTTCATCACACATTAATACAAAAGTGCGTCCTTCTAAAAGATATTTAAGTCTTGCAGCCATCAAAGGAGCCCATTCTAAACGACGCGACTCCAACCATGCCATAAAAGCTCCGCCATTGCGAATATTTTCAAGAGTAAAACTTAAAAAATCACTCATTTATTTATCAAGTCCGTAGCACTCATGTAGTGCTCTAACTGCAAGTTCTCCGTATTTTTCATGAACTATCATTGAAATTTTTATTTCACTAGTAGAAATCATACCGATATTAATCCCCTCATCAGCTAAAGCTTTAAAAGCTTTACTTGCCACTCCTGAATGTGATTTCATACCTACGCCGACTATAGAAACTTTTACTACAGCACTATCACTTTCTATAGTTGTTTTTGAGCTTAAAATTTTTTGCATAGCATTTTTGGCTAATTCAAGTTCATTTTGAGGAACCGTAAAACCCAAATTTGTAGCACCATCAACTCCAACATTTTGTATAATCATATCTACATTAATATTTTCATTTGCTAAAACAGAAAAAATTTCAGCTGCGATTCCAGGCTTATCTTCTATATTTCTTAAAGTCACTCTTGCTTGATTTTTATCCAAAGCAATACCACTTACTAAAGCTTGTTCCATTCCATCTTCCTTTGTTATCATTGTTCCTTCGTTATTGTTAAAACTACTTCTAGTTACTAAATTAACATTTAATTTTTTTGCAAGTTCTACAGAGCGATTTTGCAAAACTTTTGCACCTAAACTTGCAAGTTCAAGCATTTCTTCATAAGAAATTTTATCCAATTTCTTTGCCTTTGGTTCAATTCTTGGATCTGTTGTATAAACCCCATCAACATCGGTATAAATTTCACACAAATCCGCATTTAAGGCACCTGCCACCGCCACAGCACTTAAGTCGCTTCCACCACGCCCTAAGGTAGTTACATTACCTTCCTCATCTACACCTTGAAAACCTGCTATAACAACTATTTTACCATTTTGAAGTTCTGATTTTATCGCTTTTGTATCAATATGATGAATTCTTGCCTTTGTAAAAACACTATCTGTAATAATTCCTGCTTTTCTCCCAGAAAACGATATAGCGGGACAACCCTTTTCATTTAAAGCAATAGAAAGTAAAGCGCTTGTTACACGCTCTCCGCTGCTTAAAAGCATATCCATATCTTTACCATTAGGAGTTTTACTAAAATATTCAGCTTGCTCGATAAGAGTATTTGTCACCCCACTCATTGCAGATACTACAACAACAAGTTGATTACCCTGTTGCGCACTTTGGATAACCCTATTGGCTACTGCTTCGATACGCTCAAGTGTTCCAACGCTTGTTCCACCATATTTTTGAACTATAAGCATTTTAGATATAACCTTTCTCTTCAAAATATTTGATCACTCTAACATAAATATTTTTTTTGAAATGATTAATCATTTCAAAAATTTGTTTAACACTCACAAATTGATAATCATCAAATTCAGGATGCTTAGTATTGATATTGATTGTAGCACCGTGCTTTAAACGCACTAAAAAATATTTTTGAATCTGCCCATCATAAGGATACATTTTTTTAACAATTTTACTCGGAAAATCATAACTCAACCATTCTGGATACTCAGCAATGATTTCAACCTCATCAGTGCCTATTTCTTCTTTTAGTTCTCTAAATAAAGCGTTTTTGACACTTTCACCTTTATCAATACCTCCTTGTGGAAATTGCCAAATATTATCCATATCACTTCTTCTAGCTATAAAAATCTTACACTCAAAAGGATAAGAACTTGATAAAACAATAGCTGCAACATTTGGTCTATAATTTTTCTCGTTTTCCACAATATTGTTCCTTAAATCTCAAGGATATAATTTTAACCTAAATCAAATCAAATTTTTATTAAAATACATTAAAAAATTTAATAAAATATTTTAGGGTTTTTATGCATTTTTATATCCATATTCCATTTTGTGAAAGCAAATGTAATTATTGCGCTTTTACAAGTTTGAAAAAAAATGATTATGAAAAAGCCTATTTTAAGGCTTTAAAAGAAGATATTGTTTTTCAATTAAAACAATTTAACATTCAATCAAATCAAATTAAAACCTTATTCATAGGCGGAGGAACACCAAGTTGTGTTAATGCGTATAATTATGAAGATATTTTTAAAATTTTATATCCCTTACTAGATAAAAATGTAGAAATTTCATGCGAAGCTAATCCCAACTCAGCAACATTAAATTGGCTTAAAAATATGAAAAATCTAGGAGTTAATCGCATTTCTTTTGGAGTTCAAAGTTTTCATCCTAAAAAACTTCACTTTCTTGGAAGAATTCACAATCAAGAAATGATTATCAAAACATTAGAAAACGCAAATAAAGTAGGTTTTAAAAATATCAATTTAGATCTTATTTATGATACGAAATTAGACAATAAAAAAATGCTTGAATTTGAACTCTTACACTTAAAACAAATCAAGGATTTAATCACACACCTTAGTGCTTATAATTTAACCATAGAATCAAACACAGCCTTTGCTAAAAAAGAACATTTCAAAAAAAATGCTCCTAATTTAATGAAATTTTTCATCAAACAACTTCTAGAGCTTGACTTTTTTCAATATGAAATCAGTAATTTTTCAAAAACCAAAGCCCAAATTTGCAAACATAATCTTGCTTATTGGCAAGGAAAAAACTACCTAGCTTGTGGATTAAGTGCAGTAGGATTTTATGAAAATAAGCGTTTTTATACAGCAAAAAATTTAAAAAATTACATAGAAAATCCTACTTTTAGATCTATAGAGCAACTAAGTTCCAAAGACTTGAATTTAGAGCACCTATTTTTAGGACTTAGAAGTATAGTAGGGATTGATGAAACAAAACTCAATCAATGGCAAAAAGACAAAATAAATATATTATTAAAAGAAAAAAAACTTTTTTACAAAAATAAAAGATATTTTAATCCTAATTTTCTCATTAGCGATGAACTTGCTTTATATCTCTCATCTTAAATTTAAGTTTTTTAAGTAAAATATTTATTAAAATATCAAATCAAAGAGTAATGATTAATGAGTTTTGGTGAAATTATAGTTATTTTAGTTGTAGCGATTTTAGTCTTAGGACCTGATAAACTTCCAGAAGCTATAGTACAAATAGCAAAAATTCTAAAGGCTGTAAAACGCAACATAGATGATGCAAAATCAAGCATAGAAAAAGAAATACGCATCAATGACTTAAAAGAAGAAGCTAAGAAATACAAAGATGAATTTTCAAGCACTAATGAAAATATACGCAAAAAACTCAGCTTTGAAGAATTTGATGACCTTAAGAGAGATATTTTAGATAAAACAAAGGTAGATTTAACCTTTGATAGCAGAGATGATAAAGTAAAAAATAACCTTAGCGGACAAAATTTAAATACAGAAGAAAAACCAAATCTTAGCAAATTAGAAACACAAGATAAAAACGGAAAAATAAATGTTTGAAGAATTAAGACCTCATTTAATAGAACTTAGAAAACGCCTTTTTATAAGCGTTGCTTGCATTGTAGTTATGTTTATTGTATGTTTTGCTCTACGAAGCTATATCTTAGATATTCTAAAAGCTCCACTTATAGCTGTTTTACCCGAAGTAGCCAAACATGTGAATGTAATTGAAGTACAAGAAGCCTTATTTACCGCAATGAAGGTTAGTTTTTTTGCAGCCTTTATCTTTTCTCTACCTGTAATTTTTTGGCAATTTTGGAAATTTGTAGCTCCAGGACTTTATGATAATGAAAAACGCCTTGTAGTGCCTTTTGTTAGCTTTGCAAGCATTATGTTTGCCTTTGGGGCTTGTTTTTGCTATTTTGTTGTAGTGCCTTTGGCTTTTAAATTTTTGATTAATTTTGGTTTAAATGAAGATTTTAATCCTGTGATTACCATAGGAACTTATGTAGATTTTTTTACCAAAGTTGTTGTGGCTTTTGGCTTAGCTTTTGAAATGCCTGTAATTGCCTTTTTCTTTGCTAAAATCGGACTTATAGATGATAGTTTTTTAAAACGCCATTTTCGCATAGCTGTTTTAGTTATTTTTGTTTTTTCAGCCTTTATGACTCCACCTGATGTTTTATCTCAATTTTTAATGGCAGGACCACTTTGCGGACTTTATGGACTTTCTATTTTAATTGTTCAAAAGGTAAATCCTGCTCCAAAAGATAAAGAAAGTGATGAATAAAGACTTACTTCTTTCAAGCTATGATTACACTCTAGCTAATGAACTCATAGCCAACTATCCTACAAATCCAAAAGAAGATGCTAGGCTTTTGGTTTTTGATCGCAAAAACAAAGAAATTTTTCATACTACTTTTAAAAATTTACAAGACTTTTTACCCAACTGCGCGATTTTTTTCAATGATACCAAAGTTATTAAAGCAAGAATTTATGGCAATAAAGCAAGCGGAGGAAAAATAGAGCTTTTCTTGCATCAACCTTTTTTAAATTCTCACAATCCGCTTTTTCTAGCTCAAATTAAAGGGCGCATTAAAAAAGATGAAATCTTATATTTTAAAGAGGATTTAAAAGTACGCGTTGTAGAACTTTTAAATGATGGTCTTCGAAAAGTTCAATTTTTTCAAAATGATAAAACCTTAGACACCTCAAATCTTTACAACCTGCTTGACAAGATAGGACATATACCCTTGCCTCCTTATATTAAAAGGGAGGATGAAAAAAGTGATTTGAAAGATTATCAAAGTATCTTTGCAAAAAATTTAGGCGCAGTGGCTGCTCCGACTGCAAGTTTACATTTTAGTGAGACTATGCTTGAAAATTTAAGAAAAAAACACGAAATTTATCATTTAACCTTGCATGTAGGAGCTGGAACCTTTAAAAGCGTGGAATGTGAAAATATACAAGAGCATAAAATGCATAGCGAATTTTTTAATATTCCGCAGCAAGCATGTGAAATTATAGATTCTAAACAAGCTATTTTAGGCGTAGGAACAACGGTAACAAGAACCATAGAATATTATACAAGAACTAAAACAAAAAATGGTTTTTGTGATCTTTTTTTACACCCGCAAAATCCACCTATAAGACAAAATCATCTTTTAACCAATTTTCATTTACCAAAATCTACTCTTATCATGCTAGTTTCAGCTTTTATCGGTAGAGAACAGTGTTTAAAACTTTATGAACTCGCCATAAAAGAAAAATATCGCTTTTACTCTTATGGCGATGCGATGCTAATCTTGTGATTTTTCTTTAAAATTTATTGCTATTTTAGCTTGAAGTTTTAGCCAATCTTTTTGAAGCATGATAGGAAAACCTCCATAAACACGCCCGCCTTCTAAATTTTTACTCACACCGCCTCTTGCAGCTATAGTGCTAAAATCGCCTATTTTTAAATGTCCACTCGTTGCACTTTGACCACCCATAATAACATTGCGTCCTAACTCACTTGAACCTGAAATTCCAGTTTGTGCCACAATGATACAATTTTGACCTATATTGCAATTATGTCCGATTTGAACTAGATTATCTACCTTAGTACCTGCTTTGATAATAGTACTATCAAAAACTGCTCTATCTATAGTTGTACAAGCCCCCACTTCTACAAAATCTTCTAAAACCACGTTGCCATTATGATAAATTTTATAATGTTCGCCGTTTTTATTGTGCGCATAACCAAAACCGTCACTTCCTATTACACAATTAGCAAGCAGATGACATTTTTTACCGATTTTAGTATCATTATAAATCACTACATTAGGATGAATAATACTCTCATCACCAATGCTGACATTATCGCCTATATAAGCTCCTGCCATAATGATTACATTTTCACCGATATTTACATTATCACCTATATAAACATTAGGCATGATTCTTGCGCTTTTTGCGATATTTTGTACTTTTTCTTTAGCTGTGCTTATCAAAGGTTTAGCAAAAAGCTTGCTTAAAAAAGCAAAACTCAAATGTGGACTTTGAGTAATCAAAGCTTTAGTATCTTTAGGTACTAAATTTTCATATTCTTTAGATACTAAAATAGCAGCAGCTCCTGTGTGAGGTATATCTTTGGTATTTTTCTCACCATCACAATAAGTAAGCTCTGTAAAATTTGCTTTCAATAAAGAATTTAAAGCACTGATTTCTATATCCTCGCCTTTATATTCCAAGCTTAAAAATTCTGCTATTTCACTTAATTTCATTTAATCTCCATCAAAACAGATCCACTGCGAACTATATCACTAGGATTGTATTTTTTAATTGTTTTTAAAAAATTATCAATGCGATTTGCATCATCAGCAACCATTAAAAACAAAAAATTCTCATTGCTATTTGCAATAGTACCATTATAAGCTTTCAAAACGGCATCAAGTCCGCCTAAATTTTCATTTAAAGGAATTTTCACTAAAGCCATTTCTTTGTCAATAAATTCTTCACTTTCTATCACTTTATAAGTAGGAATGAGCTTATGAAGTTGTTTGACTATCTGCTCAAAAGTTCTTTCATTTCCTGAAGTGACTATATTAATACGAGAAAATTCTTTATTTTCCAAAGGTGCTACTGTAAGCGAGTCAATATTATAACCTCTTCCTGAAAAAAGTCCTACTATACGAGATAAAACCCCATGCTCATTTAAAACAATTACCGATAAAACCCTTCTCATTGTCTATCCTTTGCCTTTGGTAAAATCATATTATAAATCGCACCTCCTGCAGGCACCATAGGTAAAACATCTTCAAAGCGATCAATTTTTACATTTAAAAGAGAGGTTTTATCACTTTTTAAAGCTTGGCTAAAAGCTTGAATGAATTCTTCTTTGTTTGAAATTTCATAACCTTCACAACCAAAACCTTGAGCTATTTTGATAAAATCAGGCTGAGTGCTTAAATCAGTTTGTGAAAAATGCTCTTTATAAAACATACTTTGCCATTGTCTTACCATACCTAAAAAGGCATTATTTAAAATAATATTTATAGCTTTTATACCATACTCATAAGCAGTCATAAGCTCTTGGATATTCATTAAAACCGATCCATCACCTACGAAATTAATCACCACTTCTTCACCCACAGCAAGCTTTGCACCCAAAGCAGCAGGTAAAGAATATCCCATAGTTCCTTGCCCTCCACTTGTTGCAAGTTGTCTTGGATAATTAAAAGGATAAAACTGCGCTACCCACATTTGATGCTGACCCACATCGGTAATAATCCTTGCATCTGGAGCCATTTTCGCACATTCTTCAATCACCCATTGCGGTTTTAAAATCTCATTGCTATCTTCATAAGAAAGCGGATAAAGTTCATTATAACGCTTTAAAGTTTCATGCCATTCTTTAAAAGTTGTGTTGAAATTTTCCTTTTTAAGCTCTTCTAAAAGCTCTTTAAGAACTTCTTTAATGTCTCCTACTATAGGATAATGCGCATTGATAATCTTTGAAATAGAACTAGGATCAATATCAACATGAACTATAGTCGCATGTTTAGCAAATTCACTTGTTTTTCCTGTAATCCTATCATCAAATCTCGCTCCTACACTCACAAGCAAATCACACTCACTTAAAGCCATATTAGCAGCATAGCTTCCATGCATGCCTGCCATTTTAAGATTAAAAACATCATCACTTCTTAAAGTTCCAAGCGCCATCAAAGTTTCAACTGCTGGAATTTTTGTAAATTTTATAAGCTCTCTGATTTGCTCGCTTGCATTAGAACTGATGCAACCTCCACCTAAGTAAAACAAAGGTCTTTTTGCTTCTTTTAAAAGCTCTGCAAATTTTTTAATTTGCTTTGAGTTACCCTTATAAACGGGCTTATAAGTCTTCATGGAAATTTCTTTAGAGTATTCCCAAAGTCCCAAAGTTGCACTTACGTCTTTTGGCACATCTATATGCACAGGCCCAGGTCTACCACTTCTTGCTATATAAAAAGCCTCTTTTAAAATGCGTGGAAACTCTTCTATACAAGTAACTAAATAATTATGCTTTACACAAGGTCTTGAAATGCCTACTGCATCAATTTCTTGAAAAGCATCTGTACCAATAAGAGAATTTGCCACCTGCCCTGAAATCAACACCAAAGGGATAGAATCGCTATAAGCCGTAGCTAGACCTGTAATAGTATTTGTAAAACCTGGTCCGCTTGTAACTATAGCTACGCCCACTTCTCCGCTCATTCTTGCGTAAGCATCAGCAGCATGCAAAGCCGCTTGTTCATGACGCACTAAAATATGTTTAAAATACTTTTGATTGTAAATTTCATCATAAATATTAAGCGCAGCGCCTCCAGGATAACCAAAAACAATTTTAACATTTTCTTCTTTTAAAGCCTCGCAAATCATTGCCGAACCGCTTAACTCTTTCATAATAACACTCCAAAAAATTATTGTAAAAGCTCTTTAAGTGCTAAATTAAGTCTTTTGCCATCAACACTCGCACCTAATTTTATTTTAGCTTCTTTCATTACCAAACCTTGTTCTTTTAGTGAACTTACGCCCAATTCTTCTATAAGTTGTTTTAAGGCTAAAGTTAACTCCTCATCACTTAGTTGTTTAGGCAGATAAATTTCAAAAAGACTTATTTCATTTTGTTCTTTTTGTGCTAAATCTTCACGATTTGCCTTAAGATAAAGTTCGATTGCGTCTTTGCGTTTTTTGATTTCACTTGCAATGATTTTATAAATTCTTTCATTATCCAACTCTATTCTTTCATCCACTTCTATTTGCTTAAAAGCTGCATTTAGAGTTCTTAAACTATCTCTTTTAAAATCATCTTTTTGTTTCATTGCCTCTTTGATATCGTTTAAAATTTGTTCTTTTAAAGTCATTTTTTTCCTTTTTAGTTAAAATTACAAGCTTTAAGATTTAAACCAAAACCTTCTAAACCTATATAGTCTTTATCACAACTTTGAGATAAAAGTTTAATTTCTTCTATACCAAAATATCTTAAAATCTGTGCTCCTATACCATAGTTTTTGTATTGAGTAGTACTGGATTTTTCTCCTTGCATGAAAACTATAACGCCACCATTTTCACTAAGAAATTTGATTTGCTCTAAAAGTTTTGAAAATTTATCTGAAGTTAAAAGCTCAAAATCACTACCACTGATATGAAATTTAACATTTTCACATTTTTTGATATCTTTAAAGCAAAAAGCTATGTGTTGGGTTTGATTATGATCACTAAAGATAAATTTTTCTGCTTTAAAGCCTGCTAAAACACTTTGACTTTTTTCTTCAAGCTTAATAAGGCTTTCATGTTTTAGGCGATATTCTATAAGATCGCTTACGGCTATCATATTTAAATCATGTTTTTGGCAAAAAATTTCTAGATCTTCTCTTCTTGCCATATCTCCATTATCTTTTACAATTTCACAAATCACACAAGCACCTTTTAATCCTGCTAATTTACAAAGATCAACCGTGCCTTCTGTATGACCTGTGCGTTCTAAAACCCCACCTTTTTTTGCGATTAAAGGATTGATATGTCCTGGTCTTACAAAATCACTCGCTTTAGCATTATCATCGGCAAAAATTTGTATAGTCATATTTCTTTCATAGGCGCTAACTCCCGTTGTAGCATCTTTTGCATCTACGGTTATAGTAAAAGCAGTTTCGTGGTTTGAAGTATTTTTAGGCACCATTAAAGGAAGTTCAAATTTTTTTGCCAAAGTTTCATCTAAGGCTACACAAACCACACCACGAGCTTCTTTTATCATGAAATTTACTTTTTCTTGAGTGCTAAATTGCGCAGGAAAGATTAAATCGCCTTCATTTTCTCTATCTTCTGCATCTACCATAACAAGCATTTTTCCTGCTTGTAAATCCTTAATCGCTTGTTCTACGCTAACAAATTTCATTTTTATTTCCTTAAAATTTTTAAAATTATAACTTAAATTGCTTGACAAATAAATTAAAATTCATTATAATCACACTTTTAAAAAATATTTATTGGGGTATCGCCAAGCGGTAAGGCAACAGGTTTTGGTCCTGTCATTCAGGGGTTCGAATCCCTTTACCCCATCCACTTCTTATTTTATATTTCAAAGATCTTATATGCCG
This sequence comes from Campylobacter sp. CFSAN093259, assembly GCF_012889985.1. Lineage (NCBI taxonomy): Bacteria > Pseudomonadati > Campylobacterota > Epsilonproteobacteria > Campylobacterales > Campylobacteraceae > Campylobacter > Campylobacter sp. CFSAN093259. The sequence continues at coordinate 572,622 of NZ_CP040617.1, read as the reverse complement.
CGAAGTAGAGCAGTGGTTAGCTCGTCGGGCTCATAACCCGAAGGTCGGGAGTTCAAATCTCCCCTTCGCAACCAGTTAAGGATTTAAAATAAATTTTATTTAGATAGATTGTTTAAATAACTTTTTAAAATATCTTCTAGCCGTATTTTCAGTTCTATAGGAGCTAGAATTTTTATATAAGGAATCCACTGTTTAACCAAATGTAAAATTTCATCTTCATAGGAAACTTGAGTGCTTAAAGTATAGCTTGTTTCATCTTTATCAATGATTTGATAATTGCTTAGTATTTCTTTTCTAAAAAAATATTCCTTAGCATTTTTATCAAGTTTTAAAATCACTTCTTTGCTTTCTCCAAGCCAGATATTAGGATCATTTTGGATTTGTTCCTCAAGTTTTTCATTGGGAATAAAATTTTCATTTTTAGTGCGAAGTTTTGAAATTTTATCTAAATTAAAATGTTTTAATTTGTCGGCGGAAAAATAAAATGTAACCATAGAAAAATAAAATGATACTTTTTGGTTGCATTTTATTTTTCCATAAAACTTAAACTTAAAATGTAATTATATTATTTCTTTTACTTTGTTTTTCCAAAAATCAACAAATTTTCTATCAATTTTAGGATTTGCCTCAGCTTCTTTTATTAAATCATTTATACAATCAATTCTTTTTTGTTTGGATTTAATAGTTTTTAATTTCCCAGCTTCTTCATAATACTTAATACATTGATTTTCAAAAAGACTTACATCATAATTATCTTCCAAAAGTTGAATTGTATCTACAATTAAGCCATAGGCTTTGGGATGTCTTTCCTGTATTTTTTGTTCCATTTCTAATGCAAGTTTTCTTCTGCTTTCTGCAGTATCTTTATTTTTTGATTTTAAAGCTATGCTAACACTTTCTTCTGTGATTAAGATAAAATTTATTGCTTCTAAATAATTATCTTGATTATTTGAAGAGAGATAATGTGAAATTTTTTCATGTTTATTTGTAGAAAAATTTTTACACTGCTCATATAATTCTCGATAAGGTCTTTCTAATCTTAAAATCATTTCTTCTGTAATCATGGCTTTACCATAATGAATTTTAGCTGCTTCCATTAAAGAAATTTCATAATATTTAGATATTGCTTCTATTTCTTTTAAATCTTGTTTAGTAAGAGTGCCGTTTGTTGCTATTTTTATTAATTTTGATTTTATTCTAAAACCAGAATAAACAAATAAACCAATTGTTGCAATCAATATTATAATAATAAAATATAACATCACTCGTACTTTATAATAGCATTTTCAAAAGTTTTAATTGATATTGCCTTACAAACAACGCCTATAATTTCAGCGTTGTTAATATGCTCAATATTAACAACAATATCTTTGTAAAAAGAGTTCATAGAACTTAATACAATTTCATTTACAAATGGTTGTTTTAAAAGCTTTTTACAGTAAATTTCGCCATCAAGGTTGATAACCACAATATCTCCATTTTTAACAAGGTCAAGTTTATTTTTGCTCACATCAATAGCTATAACATCTCCACTATGGATAAAAGGCTCCATACTATCTCCTATAACTTTAATAATATCGAGTTTAGCTAAAGGCGGTAATCCTAAGGCTTCGCAGGCAAATTTTTTACTTATTGCTATCTCAGTATATTCTAATTGACTATTTATAGCACCATATCCAGCGGCGGCTGCCGCATCTGTATAATATCTTAATTTCAAAATATCATCTATAATTCGCATTTTGTCAAAAAAGATAGCATCAAGTGAAATATTGTGTTCTTTTGAAATTTTCATTAATAAATCGTAGGGAATGGTATTTCTAGTTCTCCAAGTGCTTAATGTATTGGGTTTTACTTTAAAAATTCCACAAAATTCTTTATCATCGGTGATATTTAACAGAGCATAAACTCTATTCAAAATGTCTGCTGTTTTATGCATTATAAGCCTTCTTTTATTAAAAAATTCACAAAATGCGATAAAATATCTTGACTTAATTCGCATTTTGTCTTATAATTTGATATTTTAATAGCAAATTGTATCTTAAAATAACTCAATTTGATATAAAAATATCAAATTAAAGGAAAAAAATGTTAAAACAATACTTCGAAGATAATGGTATTAATATAAAAAAATTCGCACAAAAACACAATCTTGACTATTTAAGTACTATTCGCGTTATAAAAGGTGAATATTTAGGAAAATACAAAGCGAAGAAAAACACTAGAGCAGTTTATGAAAAACTTTTAGAACTTAAAATCATTGATGAAATGCCTAAGGCTTGTTCATGAGTTACTTCTTAGAAACCAAAGAAGCCGCACAAACTTTTAATGTAAGCACAGGAGCTTTGAGGCTTGCAGTAAGTAGAAACTCAAATAAATATGAGTGGCTAAAAGTGGATAATGAAAAAGGTGGCAGGGGTGGTAAAAAACTACTATTTAAAATAAGCAAAGATGAGCTTTTAACCGCTTTTAATCAAGAATTAATCAGTAAAAATACTTTGATTTTTAATGAAAAAATGCAAAAAGTTAAATTGAGCGAAATTATTACTACCGATAATTTAAAAACTACAAATAATAGTTTAAAAACTAGTAATTTAAATTTAACAGAGCCAAAAATAGACAATGATTTGGCTGTTTTAAATATAAAGTTTGAAAATTTAAGCGATGAAATTAAAAACAATGCTAGAGAAAAGCTTAAGTCTTTAAAGCAAGTAGAAAAATATATTGAAGGAGGACTTAAGCAGAAAAGAGCTTTGGAATTATGCGGTATTTCTAAAATAGAAATTTTTAGAATTCGCAAAGCATATAAAGAAAATGGCATTCTAGGTCTTATCGACACTCGCGGACTTCACCGCAAAGATAAAACCAAGCTTAGTGCTTGGATGCAAGAATACGCTTTAAGAGAATATCGCACCTTTGGGGCAGGTGGATTTAATTTCACTGAGCTTTGGTGGCAAATTCACAAGGAAGCAGCCATTAAAGAAAATTATGACTTTATAGGTTTTGATTTGGGAAAAGTAAAGCCACTCTTTAGTGTAAAAACCTTACAAAATTTCATTAAAAACTATTATAAAGACAAGCCTTTGGAGCATTGTATTATCACACAAGGCTTAGATAAAGCAAAAAGTAAGTTTCTCCCTGCACAAGGCAATCAAAGAGAGCTTTATGATATGAAAAACATGTGTTGGCAAATCGATAGCTCTCCAGCTGATTTTATAGTAAGAGATGATGAAACACTAGAGCCTTTCCGCCCGCACATCTTAAGTGTCGTTGATGTCTTTAGTGGCATGGGAGTAGCTACCTTAGTAGGAAAATCAAACTCTTTAAGCCTAACTAGACTTTTATGGAAAGCCATAGATAAGTTTGGTAAGCCTGATATGATTAAAGGGGATAATGGTAAAGATTATCTTTCAAAAGATTTTCAAAGCTTACTTGATAGTCTTAATATAAGCTATGATGCAGCTATTGCTTACGCAGGAGAGCAAAAAGCTTTAGTTGAAAGGCGTTTTGGAACACTTCAAAGAGCTAGATTATCTCAAATGCACGGTCACATTGGAAATAGCTTAGCTAAAAGAGAAATGATAGAGCAAAAAACTCCTAAGAAAGAAAGAAAAGCTAAAGATGAATACGGCTTTGCTAAAAAAACTAATCAAAAACTCCTTCACACCTTCAGCGAAGCTTGTGAGCTTTTGGAAGCTGAAGTGATCAAGTGGAACATGAGCAAAGTTCGCCGAAAAAAAGGCGTTAAAACTCCACTTGAACTTTGGAACTCGTGCGATAGAGCTATTGTAAAAATATCTTATGAAGAATTTTTGTTTAATGCTGGGAATAAAGAACTTAGGGTCGTGGGCAAAAAAGGCATTAACTTTGAAAGTAGAGTTTATAAAAGTGCTTTAATGCCAAGTGTTGGCACAAGGGTTAAATGTGTGCAAAATATCGATAATATTAAAGAACTTTTCATTTATGATTTAAGCGGAAACTTTCTTTGTCTAGCACTTGATGAAAGTATCGCTAAACTTAGTAAAGAAAGCTATAAAATGCTTAAAAAAGGTTATGAAAGTGAAGTTAAAGCGATTAAAGAAGTGCTTAAAAAAGATGAGATTGCCGCCTTTACTAAACTTAATATTAAACAAGACTTACAAGATTTACAAAGTGCTTTTGAAAACTCACTCGTAGAAGCTAAAGAGGTGCATCAAAAATCCCTTGCAAAAGAAACTTTAAAAACTCAAAGAGAATTAGAAGAGATTAAAAATAATGCTAATGCAGATGAGCTTATTTTAAATGCTAAAAAAGAAATAAATAACGATGAAAGCGAGTTTGACATGGAAGCTTTTGTCGAAAAGAAATATTTTGCTGGTTAAAAATTGTTTAAAGCTTGATTAATTCAAATTTTAAAGAGTTTTTACTCATAAAAAAACAAAAGGATAAAAAATGCAATTAGTAGAACTTACTAAAAAGTTTTTAAGCACCCAAAACATCTCTCAAAACAATCTCTCCGATCGTTTAGGGATTAATAAAAGCTATATGGTGGGCTATATGAAAGAAGGAAGTAGCTATAAATACGCTTCAAAAGTAGAGCCTTTACTTGAAAAATACATTAAAAGCTTTGTGGAAGAAAAAAGCGTGAAAGAGCTTCAAACACCTTTTATTGCCACTAAAGATGCAAAGGCGATTAATGTAACCATTGAAAGTGCCATGAGCAATCGCGAAATGGGAGTAATCATTGGCGAAGCGGGGACTGGAAAAAGCAGAGCCATTAAAGAATATGCCGCTAAAAATGGAACAAGAGTGGTGCTTTTTGAAGCAACAACTGAGACAAGCAAAAGAATGCTTTTGGTGGGGCTTGAAAATAAACTCAATGTGTGTTTTAAAGGTTCTTTGGATGATAAGATTAGAGGCATTGCTAGCGAGTTAGCAAGAACTTCAAAGGTTTTAATTATAGATGAGAGTGAGCATTTGCCGTTTCGTGCTTTGGAGTGCTTAAGACGCATATATGATTTTTCAAATACTGCTTTAATCTTAGTAGGTACTAGAAAACTTAAAAACAATCTTACAGGCATTGGCAGAAATGATTACAACGAGTACGGACAACTAAGCTCTAGAATTGGTGCAAAATGGGAATTAAAAGGACTTTGCTACCAAAACAAAGAAGGTTTAAAAGATGAAGACTTAAAAACACTTTGTAATCATTTTGATGTGGAGGAGAAAAAGGCTATTGATTTAGTTTTTAACCTCGCTCGTGGCAACTTTAGAAAAAGTGAGAAGCTTTTAAAAAGAGCTTGTGAATTTGCAGATGGAAAAGCGGTTGAGCTTAAACACATAGAAGCTGCCGCATCATTTTTAATGCTGGGCTAAAAATGAGTTTTGAAGAGATAGCTAAAGAACTTAATCTTAGCGTGACACGCGTTCATCAAATCTATACTGAAGCTCTTAGAAAGTTAAAGAGTCCTAAAAATAAAGATAAGTGGATGGCTATCTTTGAAACGATTGACTTAATCAAAAAAGAAAAAGCAAAGAAAGAAAACTTAATACAAGGAGAGAAAAAATGATACCAATGATTAAAGGTGAGAAAGCTGATTATAGTGCTTCGCTTTTTGAGATAAAGGGTGTAAGCATTATTTATAAAGAAAGTGGAGTGTTTGTAGATGTTTTAAAAGGAATTTATCCTGATTATATTGCAAAAAAAATCATTCGTTTTCATTTGGGTAAAAAGCTTAACAAAAGTGCTTAAATTAAAGCACTTTGATTAAGTTTTTTAAAACTTAAATTTATTAGAAAGGATTAACAATGGCATTAGTTTATGTAGCCTCTCCTTACAAAGCTTTAGTAGTAAGAGAAAGTCAAAGAAAAGCACAAGCTATTAGCATAGCTCAGCAAGAATGCTTAAAAATTATGCGTGAATGTGAAGGTTTTGTGCCTGTTTCACCCATACTACAATTTAGTTATTTGGATGAAAACAAGCACAGAGACAAAGCTTTACAAATGGGATTAGAGCTTTTAAAAGCGTGTGATTATATTTATCTTAGCAAACACAAAGATGCAAAATATTCACAAGGTATGCAAGAAGAATTAGCACTTGCTAAAAAGCTTGGCATTAAAGAGCTAGTTTTGGAGTTGCCCTTACAATAAGGGCTTAAGGATAATCAAGAAAAAAACTAAACACGCAGTGCTTTTAAGATATGGCGTAATTCTTTGGGATTATCAAATTAATAAATTTAATTTAAAAGGAGAATAGATGCAAATAAATAATTTAGAAGATGTTAACTTAGCACTTAAAAAAGTGGCAGAACTTAGCGTAAAAATAGAAAAGATTAATGGCGAGGTGACTTTAGCTTGTAATGAGATTAAAGAAGCTCGTGCAGGAGAGATTAAGGTTTTAAGTGATGAACTTAAATATATAGAGCAGTGCATTACAACCTTTTGTGAAAATAATAAACACGAGTTTGCAGAAAAAAGAAGCAAAGAATTTACCTTTGGCAAGATTGGCTATCGCTTAAGTAAAAGTGTATCTTTACCACGTGTGAAAGAAAAACTAGAAAACTTAATCAAAGCTTTAAAAAGCTATGGACTTAATGATTGCATTACTTATAAAGAAGAACTTAATAAAGATGCTATTGCAGAGCTTGAAGATAGCGCCTTAGTAAAGCTAGGACTTAAAAGAGTTGTAAAAGATAATTTTAGAATAGAGCCAAAGATTGAAAGCTTGGAGATTGAAAAATGAGAGAGCTTTCCTTAGCGACTTTTAAACTTTTAAATAGTGTTTTTAAAACAAAAACAGCTCATTTTAATGGCTTTTTAGAACTTGATTTTAAAAATAAGCCTAAGCTAAAAAAGCAAAGCTTTAAAAGAAAAAAGAAAATGACTTCAAAGCAAAAAATTAGACTTAAAAGAATTTAACAAGTCCGCTAAGGCGGATTTGATTAAGTTTTTAAAACTTAATTTAAAACAAAAGGATAAAAAATGTATGTCAATGTAAGCATAGATGCGAGTGATTTAGAAGATATAGATGCTCATGATTTGGCTGAACTTTTTGAAGATTTAAGCACAAAAGAGCAAGAGGAATTCTTTGGAATTATCCATAAGGATATCAAGCCATTAGAAAGAATAAGAGCTATTCTTTCTAATTTGTCTAATGATGAAGCACTTAAACTTTTAAAAGAACTTAATAATGAGTTTAAAAGCGATGAGGAATGGCAAAAAACTATAAAAAGTATAAATGGAGGTAACAAATGAAACTACAAGATTTTGATTTTAGAGTTTGGGATAAGCATCACAAGGGTTGTGGTAATAAGGATTGCAAATGCCAAACAAAATATGTTTATGGTGAAGAAGCCAAAACAAGGTTATCTGAGTTTAAAGAGGATTGTGAAATAGAGCTTTTTACAGGGCTTTATGACAAGAAAGGTAAAAAAGTATACGAGAATGATATTGTTAAAGTTAAAAGTCTATACGATTACTTTTTAGCAAAAATCAGCATTCACAAAGAAGGGACTTTTTATTTTGAAGGAAAAAATGGAGATTACATAGGCTCTTTAATTTATTTAGTTGAAGATGAAGGATATACTATTGAAACTATCGGCAATATCCACGAGAATCCTGAACTTTTGAAATGTTAAAAAATATTAAAAATTTTAACATAAAAATGAAATATGTTAAAAAAAGCCAAAAAATTTAACAAAACTCACTAATTAGTGGGTTTGATTAAGTTTTGACAAGGAAAAAATAAAATGAATTTGGATTTTTTAAATGAGTTTAAGCTAAAAAATAAAGATTTAAATGAGAAATTAGAGTTTTTAATCCCTGATTTTTTAGTTAAAAAAGCAATAACCATTATTTACGCAAATGGCGGCAGTGGAAAAAGTTATTTAAGTGCTGCTATTTCTAAAACACTTTGCAAAGATGCAAGGGTTAAAAGCATCGTTTATGTTGACATGGATAATCCTTTAAATGTTTTAAATGAAAGAGGTTTTGGTGAACTTATTTTAAATGAAAGCAAATTCACTTATATTCACAGATCAAGCTTAAAAACTTCAGCTTATGAACTTTTAGAAATGATTGAAGGCAAAGGCGTAGCAGGAAGCTATGAAGGGGTTTTATTTGTACTTGATTCTTTACGCAATTTTGCAGATATTGATAATGATACTAAAATGATGTCTTTAATGTCTTTGCTCATGAATTTAAGAGAATGTGGGGCAACCATTATGGCTTTACACCATTCTACAAAAGATGGCAGAGCTTTTAAAGGCTCAAATCATATTAGAAACTCAAGTGATTGCATGTATTTTTTACAAAAAGTGGCTAACTTAGAACAAGGCTTTGAAGTATTGCTTAGTGTGCAAAAAGAAAGAGCAGGAATTAAAGATCAAGCCTTTTTTATCAATACAAAAACTCTAAATATTAAAAACACCGACTTGCAAAACGCTAAAATCAGCGATAAAGAAGAAGCTTTTATAGATAAAGTTTTAAAGCTTTTAAACGAAAAAAGCCTAAGCACAAGTGAGATTTTATCGGCTCTTGATGTCAGTAGGAGTGATAATTTTTCAAGGAATACTTTAGAGAAATTTAAAGGTGTTTTTTGGGAAAGTGAGCTTGGCGGAGAGAATGGTCGCACTTTTGTTTGGAAAAGTTTAAAAGCTGACAATAAAGACAGCAACGACAAAGAATTAAGCTTATTTGGGGGTGAGTTATGAAATTTAACCCTCCAAGCAAAGAAGATTTAATTAAAGCCATTGATGAGTTTAATGCTAAAAACTCTTGCTCTATCCCTTATTTTATAGCAGATAGTTTTATAAATTACTATAAGCAAGACGATGGAAGATGGCTCATGGCTAATAAAAAGCCTTTAAAATGCTGGAAAAGAGCACTTAATTCAACTTGGCTTCCAAAACTGGCAAACAAATATAAAAACAAAGATAAGCAAAAAGCTTTAGCTTCTTGGCTAGAAGAGGAGTTTTAATGGATAATGCAAAAGAGGCACTAAAAGAGCTTTTTGGTATTAGTGAAGTTCAAGCAGTGGTTATAGAAAAACTTTATTTTAAAGCCAAAACACCAAAAGATATACTAGGCTTTAAAAAATACTATGATTTAACCATGTTAAAAAAGCAATTTGTTGGTACAAGCTATGAAAAACTTTCTCTTGTGTGCGCCTTTGCAGAGCTTGATTTAAACTTAAGGTACAAAAATATAGAGTCTTTTTTAGAATGGCTTTTCATTTCATTTTCAAATCGTTTTATTTTTCAAACAAAAAAAGGAGATTTCTCATATTCTTTTGTACTTAGATATTATGATGGTAACATTGTTTATGATGAGTTAGGAAAGCCTGTTTTAAAGCATGTTGATTGTGGGGATAATCTTTATTTTATTAATGCTAATAAAGAGCTTTGTGATGAGCAAAGAAAACCACTGAATGTAGGAGAGTTTTATAATAAGCTAGTTGAATATATGTTTAAAAACCAAGATAAAATCATTTTTGATAATAAAATTGAAATAAGCCCTGTTATTAAAACTCAAATTCCTAGCCAAACTAAAATAAATAAAGATTACGAGCAAAACTATTTAGAATACAAAAAAAATCAAGATAAGCTTTATAATGCAAATATTGATAAATTCACTTCAAAACTAGAGCAAATTTTAAAGGCTAAAAAATGAATACTCAAAACACTTTAAAAAAGCACTTAATTAAAATCATTCATACCTTAAGAAAAGATACTAATTTAAGCGATGATGAAAGCTATCGCTGGGTTTTAAATGAAAGATATGGCAAAGCTTCAAGTAAGGATTTAAGCATAGATGAACTAAGGGACTTTGCTATAACTTTGGGCTATGATGAAAAGTTTTTAAAAAAGCAAAATACCAAAAAAGCAAGGTATTTTAAAAAAGAAAACACTAAAAGCGGAAGGGCTACAAAAAAGCAACTTAATATGATACAAGCCATTTGGAGTAAAAATGCTAAAAATCCTACTCAGTGGGCTTTAAGAGAGTTTATTAATAATATTATTAAAAAACGACCTTTGTATCTTTGGTATTTAAGCGTTGAAGATGCTAATAAAGTTATCCTAGGGCTAAAAAATTTAGAAAACAACAGCACACATTAAGCCAAACGAAGCTAATGTTGTCTCATCAAAACAAAAGGAGATTAAAATGATTTTAGAAATACATTCTTACGATGCAGAGTTTTTTTTAACCTTAGGCATAGAAAAACACTCACAAATTGCCTTTGCCGCAAAAAGAACAAGCCTTGAAATAATGCATAATGGAATCACTCATCAGATTAAAACTGATAAAGATTTTGGGATTTTACTTAATGTGATTTGCGTAATTAGAGAAAGAATTGATGAGAGTTTTGAGGAAGAAGATAAAAGCTTGGTTATTGATATAGATGAAATTGTGGCTAAAGTTTGCAAAGAATTAGAGTAATTCTCTAATTCTTTTTTCTTTCTCATCCATAGGGTATTGTTTATCCCAAGCCTCCATAAGCTTTCTTTCTTGATCTGACAATTTAATATTATAGGTCTTACTCATATATAAATAGCTTCTTGCAATCCAGCCTTTAGAATAATTTGCAGGATAAAATCTTTTTGCTTTAAAATCAGTATAAACCTTACAATTTCCATATTGAGTATATTTTAAATTAGTAGGAGCCTCAGCATATCTAAAATTGCTTCTATCCCCATTTATCTCTCCTATGGCTGGGACTAGGTTTTGTTTATCGGCTTCCATTTTTGCAAAAGTTGGATCATTTTTACAAGCTTTTCTGCCACCTTCTTTCCAGCAAGGTAAATGCTTTCCAAAGTTTTGGGCGGGCATAATATGCTCCCATTCTATGCGTTTGATTCTTTGGTTAATTTTTCCTTTTTTGGTGTATTCGTTTCTAGGAGCATATAAATCACTTTTAATCACTTCAAAACTAATATATTTTCCTTTTTTATTAACCTTAAAAGGTGCTTGACAATAAAAATCATACCAGTAAGAGCTCCCTAGATCATTATAAAATTTTACTAATTCTTTTTTGCTTTCTTCAAAACTTTTAGCATTTAATAAGCTTAAAGCAAGTATTAAAACGCTTATTATTTTTTTCATTTATTCTCCTTTTTATTTTTTAAAATTATACCCTACTAAATAAAATTTAGCTTTTTTGCTATAATTTGCAAAAACACTCAAATAGGACTAGCATTGCTTAGCAATAACGAATACTTTGAATATTTTATTGATTTTGTGAAAAATAACGACAAACGAGAAATCTTAAAAGAATTTGGCGGTGCAAATATTTACATACCAAGCTATAAAACCTTACTTAGAGATGAAGAATTAAAACAGGATTTTAAAACACTCATAAAACAGGGAATAAGCACTAAAAATGCAAGTGCGGAATGTGCTAAAAAATACGATTTAAGTTTAAATGCTGTGTATTTAATCACTAAAGAATTAAGAGAAAATTTGGAACCAAGTTTGTTTTAGTTTGGATTATGTTGATAATAAACTTCAATTAAATTTGCAATATTTGTTAAAATATGATAGCATTTAGGCTTGAGAAATATTTTAATTTGTCAATGTTTTTTTATATCTTTAAGGAAAATAAATGGAAAAGTTAGTTAGAGATAGTTATGGAAAGGTAAATTATATTAATATACCCTTTCATAACACTGGTAGCGTATCTGATATATGTATCAAAATAGAAGATAAAGAGCTAAACCAAGCTTTGCAAGATTTGAGTGATTCTATAGATAAAAGTTATAAAAATTCGGGTGTTTATGAGTTTATCACAAACAAATATAGAAAAAAATAAAATAGAATTAATAAACAGATTATTTAAATGCTACTTAGATTATCTTCAAGTTGATTTATCTAATTTTTTCAGAAATGATTCTGATAGAGGTAGAAATATTGATGCTATCGTAAGTTTTAGAGACATATTTGGGAGTATTTTATTTTTTGACCAAATTAATAGTACATTGCTTTCTGATACCAAGCATGATTTGGATAAATTAGAGATTTTTATCGAAAAACTTCTTAAAAAAGGAAGAAACCTTACTAAGATAAAAAAAGATAATATAAATCCATCTTGTATTAAAAAAATACTCGAAGATGATCAGATTGTAGATTTAATCGGAGAAATTTTAAATGCAGCTGGTTATTTTAGGGAATCTTCTGAGAAGCCGTATATGAAAGATTTTAAAAATGTATATTGTGATTGTAGTAAAATTAATAAACTTATTAAGTCCATCATAAATAAAGCTAAAGAAGATATCCTTAGTATTCTTAAACAATCAAAAGATGGCAAAAGCAATGGTTTTGTTCAGCCTGTTTTGGAGGTTCATAATGCTTTTTCACACCTAGCTACATTTTTTTATCAAGATAATCCTGAAGATCCATTTAAAAATATTGATAAAGCTAAAAGCCATCTTTATAGAGCGATACTTGATTATTATAAAATACTTATTAGATTCTCAATTAACGAAGTAAAAAAGAAAGATATGCTGACTGAGTCATTTTATTTAATACGAGAACAAGAATTTTTACTTTTAGGCCAAGATCTAAAAGATAAAAAAATTACTTTTTTTAACCCCAAATTAGAGAAAGAAGAGCAACAGGATATAATGATAGCCTACAAAATACTTTTTGAAACGATTGATGAAATTTTAGAGCATCAGTCTTAACTCTCAAACTCCACACTAACTATATAAGCTGAGTCATTAAAGCTATGACTCACGCTTTTAATACTAAATTCATAATGATCCATATTAATATCTTTAATCTTAAGTTTTCCACCTGCTCTTATTTCACGCCCAATAAGCTCACATCTTCCATTTAATCCACCTTTTTGAAGCTCATTGAGTTTTGCTTGTGCTTTTTTAAAAGCTTCATTATCATTTTTTGGTTGTGAGATTTGCATTTTATATATATTCTCCCCACTTCCTACTTTTATGCTTTTTATCTTTGCCTCATTTATATCTTGCCATTCTGCTATTACGGCACTATATTCATTTCTAGCACTTTCTGAAATTTCTAATGAAATACATTCTTTTAAAGCTATTTCAAATAAGGGTAAATTTTCATTCTTGCTTGTGATATTAGCAGCATTATCGCCAATCTTACCATCTTTTGGAGTAATGATTAAAGTATTTTCTTTTACACAGCAAATAAAACCATAATCAAAGCATATACTATATAAGAATTCTAAATTACTTTGATTATTTTGTAAAATACTTACTATATTTTGATCCTCTCCACTTGTTTTGATTTTTAGATTGTTTTCATTTGCGATTTTTCTTGCTATGGTAAAAAGAGTAGTGTTTTCAAAGCTTCTTGTCTTTTTCTCTTTTATATTAACGCTGCCTTTTCCACTAAAATTAATAGCACTTGCTCTAACTTCAGTAGTATTTGAAGTATAGTTTTTACTCACTACATTCACACTAAAGCTTCCACATTTATAAAGCTTTTCAAAGCCAAGCCAAAGCTCTAAACTATCCCCAAAAAGTGGCTTGGAATAAAGCCCAAAAACACTTAAACTTATCTCATCACTTTCAGCTTTTTCTTTATCTTCATAACTAATGCTAATAAGATTTTTAGAAAGTTTTTCTGTGATATCCTCACCTTTGGCAATAAGTTTAAACTTAGGTTTTCTTACCATAAAGCCTTTTCCTTGCTTTCTTTGATTTTAATACTAGGTAAAATCACTTTATCCCCTGTTTTTAAAAGAGGCTCTAATCTTGGATTGGCTAATAAAACTTGATTAAAATACAAAAGTGTCCCATAATGCTTATAGACTATACTATCAAGCCTCTCGTTGTTTTTAGCTATGTAAATCTTACTCATCAAAGTCCCTTTCTAAATCCATGCTAAAGCTTTGTGCTACAAAGCCACTTCCATCTACAAATGCACTTCTGTTTTCATTTAAGGATAAAATCACAAATTTACCATAATACTTTCCATTAGCTCCTGTTAAGATAAAAGATCTTTGTTCTTTTGCCATATTCTCAAGCTTATCTAAATAAGTATTTCTATCCCCTTTTAAAGGTAAAGTTTTGCCTTGTATTTTAATCTTTTCGCTTTCTTTAGAACTTGCAAATAAAGCATTATGATTATTAAGCCTATTTTGACTTTGTATGTTATATTCTAAGCTTCTTTCTAAATTATCAAAATTTAAAGCTTTAAACTCAAATTCTCCTAAAGCTAAAACCATTTAAACTCCTTTTTAGTTTCATCAAGCTAAAATTATCTTAATTAGATAAGGTTGATACCTAAAATGTAGTAGTAGGATAGTCCAATTAATTGGGGTATGTATTGTGAGTGCAAGTCTCACCGCCTTATCTGATCTTAATATATGTCTTATTATCTTTATTAATCGCTTCTACTTTTCCTAATGTAACTATTGCATTGGTTTTACCAAACTTCTTTAGCTTATAATCAGGGGTAATTACAATTTTATTGATACGACTAGCATCTTTTTTATCTTCAAAGAAATACAATAAAGAATTATTTGCATTATCCCAATAAACTTCTTTTGCTTCATCTAAAACTTTAACAATTTGCTTGATTTCATCCGCGCTTAAAGCTTGATTATAACTTGCCTTTCTTTTAGGGCTTGCGTGTAAAAGATTGTTTTTGCTCAGTGTAAAGTATAAGTCTTCTAAGTCTTTTTTATTTAATTTTTCTAAAAACTCTTTGGTGCTTTTATCCATTTTACCTACTTGTATGAAATTGATAGGATATTTTTGATTATCTTTGATTAATACTTCATCCACCATATCATCTAAGCTTTTTTGCCAAGTGTAAAGTTCTTTTTGATGAGCAAAGCTTTTAACTTCTTTTGTTTTTTTAGCCGCTGCACTTAACATATCAAGCTTTATAAAGTTTTGAATGACTTCAGTGTTTTTTTGTTTATAAAGCTCATCTAAAAGCTCTTCATCGTTAAAGCCATTAAATTCGCTTTCTTTGGTATTTGAAGGTGGAATTTTTAAGTCTTTAACTTCACTTTCGCCTAGATTTATAACTTTACACCTACAACCATAATCATGCATGGTTACATGTGGGTAATGAGTGTCCCAAAAAGGATCATCTTTATGTAAAACTATGCCATCAAAGGCTCTGTGTTTATCCCTAACCAAAGAATCTTTTTGGGTGCAGTATTTAAAATAAGGTTTAGTGCTTTTCATTTGATTTTCATAGATAGCTTTAGCTTTAGCTTTTCTTGAGTTTTCCTCAAAGATTTTTTTTAATCTTGCACTATTAAAATGAGTTTTTTTAACTTCTCCTGTTTTAGGGTTTATGACTTCCTTTGAACCCCACCAACCCTTAGCTTTTAATTTCTCCTCTGCAATCTTACTCCAAGTGCTAAATTTATCCCCATTTTTAATAGCATTTACTAAAGTATCTTGCATATCTTTTAACAAGCTTTCATCCATAAGCTTAGCAATAGTAAAGACTTTTTTATGGGTTGAATATGAAAGTTCATCATAATCAAAACTAAGCTCTGGCTTTTTATTTTTTAAAAAATCAACAGCTTTAGTAGGTTCTGAAAAAAATCCTATTTTTGCACCTGTCATTTTAATCCTCCAAGTATCCTAAAATACTCGAATTATTTAAAGCTATAAAAAGATGTTTTTCAAACTCGCTTTGCTCTAAACTAGAAAAATTTTCTTTAAGTTTATTGAGTGCCTCGTTAAAATCTTTACAATCTTTTACAATGCTTTCAAATTGCTCTTGAAAAAACTTTGACATGCTCTCATCGACTTTTAAGTATTCTTTTTGTTCCAAAGCTTTGTCAATAAAATCTTCTTCAAAGCTCTCTAACTTTGCTTTGTTTTCAAATAAAGCTTTTTTGTTTTCTTTATCATCTTTTAAGACTTTGCTTTCTTGATTTAAAAGCTCTTTTATAAGCTTTCCCTCTACATTATAAGTGCTTTTAATGTATTCTTCATCAAAGTTAAAGCCCATATTAAAGAGTTTTAAATCTCTTTCGCAAAGCTCACTTTTTGGTTCTGCTTCGCTAAAAAACTGCACATAGAGTTCATCTTTAAAATGATTGATTTCTTTGAAAAACTTAATGGCACGATTTAAAATAAAAAGAACGATTTGTCCATCTTGGGCGGCTAAATCTTTTCTTATTTGATTATGTGACTCAGCCGCTGCTAAAGAACCTCCGCTTACTTGAGAACTTAAATTAGCTCCTAAAACCACGCTTCTTATTTGATTATCTAAGTAATCTATTATTTCATTATAATTTGCCTTAGCCTTTGGCTGGATTAAATCAAGCTCTTCTTCTTTATCAATGACCGCACTATCGCCATTTAGCATTTGATGGATTTCAGAAGCTAAGGCATCAGGATCGCTATCTGTTTTTGCAACCGCCCAAGGAGAGCCAAATCTTTCTAAAAACTCCATCCAAAACTTTAAACTTGCATTTTTAAGCTTTACTGGAAAATAAAGTTTGGTTAGTAAGGCGTCTCCATTTTTAAATAAGAAATTAGAGCCAAAAAGCCCATAAATTGCTTTTTTATCTTCTATAATTTCATCAAAACCATTGCCATTATAAATTAGCTCATCGTTTTCATTAAAGCCAAAATTTCTAAAATCTCTTTGTTTTAAGATTGGATAGTAAAAACCATCTTTTAACTTGTAATTAACCTCAAAAACATTAAGTCCATAAAGATAGGTTTCTAAGATTTGACCTATTAAATCGGGATTAAAAAGATACTCAAAGCTTTCTTTAATTTTTTCATTTTCACAAACGATTTGAAGCTCTTTGGCTAAAATCACACTTCTTCTTGATTGATGAGCTTGAGTAAAGCTTAGATCTTTAAAAATCATTCTTTGATCGTTTTCGCTGATTTTAAGCACATTTATATAGCTTGAATTGATAAGAGTGTTAATAAGACTATTATTTTTTAATATCACTTCTCTTTTACTTTTTGTTTCTTTCATATTCTTCCTTTAAAAACGCCTTATTCTTGAAACAGAGTTAAAATGATGCTTTCTTCTTTTAATGCTACTTTTAGTTCTTGCTAATAAAAATGCTCCTGCTAAGCTATCAGGTGCATCATCATTTTTCCCTTCTGGAAATTCTAAAAGTTGATTTATAAGCATAGTTTGGCTTTTATGTAAAAAAAGCTCTTCATTTTCAAAAGCAAGGCTTAAACTCTCAATGCGTTCAAACTTGCTAACGCTATTATTTTTACCACGCAAAGGCAAAAAAACTCCACTTTCTAAGCTTTTTTCTTGTAACCATTTTTTTAAGAAAAATTGACCGCCATTAGTTTCAATTTCAATCAAGCGACATTTATAAATCTTTTGAAGATTAAAAATGGTTTTTATAATGCTTTGTGCTTTTAAGATTTTTACGATGCTTTCTGCTACATAAAAACCCTTTGTACCTTTGCCAATAATGGTAATCGCAGTAAAGTCACTTTTTGCTTTTTCTCCTGCTGGGTCAATATACATATAATACTGATTAATGGCGGGTAAATCATCATAAAAATTAATGCCATCAAGGCTAAAGATTTGATTTTCACTTCTTGGATTATTGAGTTGCTCTTTATTAAAAGCTTTTAGATTTTCAGCCCTTAACTTCATTAAATCCTCTAAGCTTTTAGCTTCTTCCCAAAGAACCTTAGCTCCTTTATCCATTAAAGCTTTATTTTTTAAATAAAATTGATGAGCGGTATTAAAATCAGCATTTCTATAAAGCGTGGCGTATTCATCCCATAAATCAAGCCTTTGTGGAAACTCTTCGATGGAACGGAAGACTTTAGGATTCCAAAAACCAAGCTTTAATTTTCTAGATAAAACACTATCATTATGTAAAATGGTTCCAATATAAAGCACATCTAAACTTCCATCTGCACTCCCTAAGTTTAAAACCGCTTCATCCACCCAATCTTCTAATTTATCCCTTTGATCTTTACTCCTGACATTAGTATCATTTTCTAAATCATCTAAAATAACTAAATCAGGTCTTTTAACCCCATATCTAACCCCACGAAGTCTTTTTCCACTGCCAAAGGCTTTAATCTTTACGCCATTATTACTTACAAACTCTCCTACGCGCCAAGTCTTGCCAATTCCTACTACTTCGGGAAAATCAAGCTTTAAATGCGGATTATCTTCAAGCTCTGCTTTAATAGCTTCAAGCATTCCTTCCATAAGTTCGACCGCATCTGAAATCTCTACTATAAAGCTTTTATAATTAAAAACTAAGCACCACAAAGGAAAGAGTTGTGAAGTGTAGGTGGATTTACCATGAGCTCTTGGTGCAGCTATGGCGTGTTTTTCACCTTTGCTTTCTTTTTTAAGTGCGATTTTTGTAAAAACTTCATTTAAGTGCAAATGTAAGCCACATTCTCCTTTAATGGTAAAATAATGCGGAAAATAAGTTCTTGCAAAATAATCAAAATCCACACTCGCTCTTTTAATTCTTTCTTGTTTTAAAGTAGGATCTAAATGGCTTTCATGCAAAAATTGAGTTTTTAATTCATTTTTTAGCTCATCCATCCATTCTAAAAAGTCTTTTCTTTGCATAGCACCTTTTAGTTCATTTGGAGTGTTTTTGTGCTTTTGTTCGTTTGAGATTAAAAACTCATCGAGTTCTTCTTTGGAAAAAAGCATTAAATATCCATTGCTAAAATTTCTTTTTCTATCACTCCACTTTCTAAAAGTGATACAAGTTTTGCTACGCAATCTTTATCATTTTTTAAATGACTTATGATAATTTCAACCACTTTTTTAGCAACATTTAAACGATAGCTACTTGGATCTTCTAATCTTGCAACCTTTCTCATTTTTGAAAAGCTATCGCCTATCCTTGCAATGGCTTCAGTTTTCTTTTCTGCATTCATTTTTTCATCAGTATTTATATTTTCAATCGCACAAAACATTTGCTCAGTAAAACTTTCATATAATGAGGCACTTTCTTTATCTTTTATTTTTGAAGTTAAAAGATTAGCTTTTTGCTTATCCCAATCGCCATCTTTGGCTTTGTAGTTTCTAATCGTTTTTTCATTGCGGTTTAAAATTTTTGCAATTTTAAATATATCAAAACCTGCAATATAAAGTTCTTTTGCTAAATCTTTTAAGTTGTTTTGAGACTTCGCGGATGAAGTAAATTTATCCTTACGAGCAGGAGTTTCACTCTCTGCACCCACCTGAAGGCCGCACCCGACCTTTGCCATCTTAGGCTTTGTGGTGGAAGTTAAATTTTTAGCCATTTAATCTCCTTAAATCCATTCTTTTTCTTTTAATTTTAAACGCTCTAACTTTGTTTTGTGGAATAAAGTTATCTTCGTTGATTTCAGTTGGAATTTTTTTATTTGCCATTTTTAAAAGTAAATCATTAGCCCACTCTCTAATCTCTTCTAAGCTTTCTTTTGGAAAATCATTTCGGCGTTTTAATTCCATAATTGTAAGCTTTACACAGATATCTTTTAAAAGAGGAGTTGGGTTTTTAGGTATCTTTATAAAACTTGCAATATAACTTTGTGCATCATTAATAGCATCATCAATCACTTCTTTATCACAAACCCCATCAGCATTTAAATCGCTAAGCTCTGCTATGGCATGAACGCTTAATTCTTTGATTAAATCCTTTTCATCTATCATAAAAAAATGCGTTTTAGTTTCTGTGATAAGCTTTTCTTCTAAAATGTCTTGATAATTCATTTAAAAAAACCTTTTTTTAATGTGGTTAAAATATGGTTAAAATCGTTTAAAATCTTTTTCTAATATCTTTTTAGCTTTAAAAGCATTTTTTGCCTTTAAAGCTAAAATTGTGCGTTTTACTCTAAAACAAGCTTAATAAGTCCATTTGGTCTGGTGCAAACTGGCATGGCTCTCATTTCGCCTACAATTTCAATTCCAGCCCCACGAGGTAAAATCTCAGGCTTAGAAACAAACATTAAACTTGGTGCTTTTCCTAAAGCATCAGTATGATTTGCTCTTGTATAATAAATGCGATTAGAATTATCCTTTGGCACAACCATACCCTCAGTGCCTTTTAAAAATTCAACGCTTTTTCCATTTGTATTTTTATATTTTGCACTATAACGGCGATATTTGGTGCCATATAAAATTAAGGACTTATCTTTCTCATCCCTACTTGCAAGATGATTTTTATAAAGATCTTCGCTTAATGCCAAGTTAGAAATAGCCGCAAAAAGTTCATTTCCACAAAGCACTTCATAATCAGCACTTGTTCCAAATTCATCAATAATTGCTGAATCAATCGCATCACAAACGCTGGCTAAAGTCACACTCCCATCTTTTTTAACACTAACAGCTTTCTTACTTGCACTTCCAAAATCAAAAAGCACATTTCCTTTGCCATCTAAAATCTTGCCAAATAAAGCACCATTTGCCATATATTCAAGCGTAGTGTTAAAGCTTTCTTTCATTTCTTTAACCAAAACCCCAAGAGCTCCACTTAAGCTTTTAGTCTGAGCTTCTTGCAATGCTAAAGACCTTAAAGAATTAATCTCGCTTGCACTGATTCTTTTTGCTAATGCAAAGCGTGGTAAAGGTATATTTAAAATATAAGCGTCTTTAGTATTTTCTAAAGAATGTTCCCCATTATCTGAAATGCTATTTAAAACAATTCCAGCACCTTTTATAATTTCAACCCTTACAGTGCTCTCTAAACTTGGGATTTTATCCTTAAAAAAAGTATCACTTACAAAGCGAGGTGAAGCTTTGGTTTGATTAATAACTTCAGTTATTTTTGTACTTGAAAAAAGTTCCAAAAGTTGCTCTAAATCCATTTTTACTCCTTAGTATTAATAATTAAATTTTGCATAAAAGCCTTTTTAACCGCACTTACATGAACGCCTTTTAAATTGATTTCTCCTGCTAATAAAACCCCATAAACTCCAGAACTAAGAGCGTGATCTTTAAGCATTGCTAATTTAACATTTTCTTTTGCACTAATATCTTCATTTGGACATTTTTTAAAGCTTTCTCCAAAATCTTCGCTGATTAAAAGCGTTCCAAGAGCTAAACTTTCATTAGTTTCAAGATCTATTTTCGCATTAATTGAAAACAAATCTTTATTGATAAAACTTTCAAGGCTTTTTGGCATAGCAATTAAAGGATCATTGCTTAAGCTTTTTGGTGTGACCTTTGATGGCATTTCTTCTCCTTCTTCATTTATAAATTCCTTAGCGGTTTCATTTTCACTCACAGCTTCTTCATTAGCTAGGTTCTCATCTTCTAAAGACAAAGCTTTAGGTAAGTCTCCAGTTTCCAAGTCTTCATTTTCTAGGTTTTGGGTTTCTTTTTTAGCTTTAGCCATTTTTAATCCCCTAACATCATTTTCACAACATCAAACTCATTAGTTTTTGCTGTGTTTTTATTTGCAAAAACATTATTTTTTGGAACTTGCACTTGATCATTCTTGGTATCTAAAAAGCTTTTAAAGCCTTCTAAATCCTTACAAGCATACATTAGCGCCCATTCTTTTTGGGAATTAGCAATTTTTCCGCTATTTAAAGCATTATCAACTAAAGAGCTTGCTAAGTTTTTAACGCTTTCTTCGTTTTGTTTTTTTAAAGCTTCATTTTGTAAAACGAGTGAGCTATTTTCATTTTTTAAAGCTATAATCTGAGATTCTAGCTCTTTGATTTTTTCATCCATTTTCTCTCCTTTGTTTTGATGAATATTATTTTTGTTAGCAATGAGTTCGCCTAGCTCATCAATAAATGGCGTATTAGTTAGTGCGACTGAGTGAAGCTTAGCTCTTACTAGTTCTCCACTTTTATTGTCTTTTGAATTAAATTCAAACACAGGGGATAAATAGCGGTATTGCTTATTTGCTATATATTTTTTAGCCTCTTCGTTAAACTCAGCCTTAGCCATTAAGGCATCATTTTCCAAATAAAGCTCTTTAATCCAACCTGCAGCAGGTGCTTTTTCATTTTTTAAGCTTTGATGCTCATAGTCAATAACCAAATCAATCTTTTTTTGATTAAAATTATCAATCATCGAGTTTAAATCTTTATCATCAACCTTAAACCTGCCATTATTATGCCCTTTCCACTCACCCTTAATTGCCACTTTTATGGGCTTATCATTGCTAACTTCGACTAAATTTTCTTTATTGATAAAAAGCATTTTAAATCCTTAAAAAATCATCTTTTGGTAAAAAGCTACTTTGCAAAGTTCTTGCATAAATGCTTAAATAGCCATGATCGCTTATTCCTTCGTAAACCTTTTTAAGATCTTTAAGCTCTATTCTAAAACCATTGCTAGGTTCTGCATTTAAAAGCACTTTATCAACAGCTTCTATTGCATCAAATAATTTATGCTTAGCATCAATTCTGTGTTTAGGAGCTTTTGATTTTGTATGGGTTAAAATATAAAGTTTCCAAGTTCCCACTTTATTTTCTAAATCTTTATAACTTTCTCCTTCAAAATCAAGCAAAAGCGAAGCATCTAAATTATTAATACAACTTGCTATGTTTTGGGTGTCTTCAAACTCGCCTAAATACATTCTTACTTTAAAATCTTTTAATAGTTCTAAAAGCTCATTTTCAAAACTTTTAAGCATTTTTCATCCTTTAAAAATTAGCGGCAATTTTAAAATGAGTTCTTTTTTTAATCAAGCAAATTATTTTTTCAAAGAGTTTTAGCACAAAATTTTTCTAGTTTTTGGGTCAGCTTTTTAACTAAACTTACGACATTTAAAGGAGTGAAAATGAAAAATAACCCTTATTTTAAAGAAAGCGAATTTAAATGTAAATGCGGCAAATGTGAATTGCCTCAAAATGTACCAAGTGATGAGCTTATAGACATTCTTTGTGAAATCAGAGAACATTACAATGCTCCTATTATTATAAATAGTGGATATCGCTGCAAAGAGCATAATGCAGAGGTTGGTGGAGCCCCTAAAAGCCAACACACTATAGGAAGTGCAGCAGACTTTGTGGTTAAAGGAGTTAAAACAGAAGAAGTTCATCAATATGTTTTAAACACCTATGGCGAAAGGAGCTTGGGAATTGCCATAAAGCATAATTTTAATGATCCTTATGCTGGGTTTGTACATTTAGACACTAGAGGCAAAAAAGCAAGATGGACTTATCCATAAGGAAAAGATTGTGTTTAGTTTTATTTTATCAAGGTTTTTAAGTCCTTCAAAAATAGCTTTTTTTGTTCTAATTGCTCTTTGTGGTTTTTTATATTTAAAAAACAATGCTTTAGCTTTAGAAAATGAAAATCTAAAACTTAAAGCTTTGCATTTTAGCAATGAAATCAATGTTTTTAAAGATAAATTAACCCAGCAAAATAAAGCTATTGATAAATTAAAACTTGATTTAAAGCCCAAAGAGACTTTAAAAGAAGTTTTAAAAGTGGATAAGGTTTTTATTAAAGATAAAAGCTGCCAGAGTGAACTTAAAGCTTATAAAGAATTATTTAATATTTTAGGAGCAAAAAAGTGAATGATAAAATGAGAATTTTCCTATTAATTATACCTTTTGTTTTTTTAAGCGCTTGTGCTTCTAAAGATATTTTGATTAAAACTGAAATCAAAGAAGTTAAAGTTCCTATTAAATGCCCTTTAAAACTTCCTTTAAAGCCTTTAGACAAAAAAGACTTAGAAAGTGCTAAAGAAATCTCTAAGTATTACTTAGAAGTTGAAAATATAGCCAAGCTTTGCACAGGAGAGAAAGATGAAAGAAAATAATAAAATGATAAATCAAAAAAGCATTGCAAAAGATCTTCTTATAGCTCTTTTGTTTTCAACTTTTGCATTAGCTTTATTATATTTATTTGAAATTTTTACAAGGAACTAGCAATGAAATTAGAAGATATATTTGTATATATGGTTTTAATGATAGTAAGCTTTATAGCTGGACTTGTAGGAATTGTAACAAAAAATAAATTAAGCAAAGCTCTTAATTTAAAAGGTAAATTTACACTCTTTTTAAAAGGTATGCTAGGTTCTATGTTTGTGGCATATCTAGTTTTTGAAATTGTAAATTATCTTAATTTTGGCATAAAGCTTAGCGTTGCAGTGGGTGGTTTTGCAGCTTATATGGGGACAGATGCATTGCTTAAAATTGAGCAACTTGTAGAAAAGTTAATTAATAAAAAAATGGAAAAACTATAATGAACGAACTTGGCATCATTTGCGACATTAAAGACAATAAAGCTAAGGTTGCTATTGGAGATATGGTAACGGATTTTTTAAGTGTTTTTCAAAGTCTAGCTAATTCTTATGCAGTGAGCTTTTCTCCTTTAAGAATAGGAGAGCAAGTATTAGTCATACCTGTGCGTGGGGATTTAAATAGTGGAGTTATTTTGCGTGGGCTTTACCAAGAAAAACATAGAGCAAAAAACACAGATGAAAATACTTTTAATATAGATTTTGAAGATGGAACGCATTTAGAATACAACTCTAAGAGTAGCACTTTAAAACTTGATGTGGTTAAAAATATAAATATCACTTGTGTAGATAAAACCACCCATAACCAAAACAACACCTTAAATACTAAAAATCATACTACAAACGCTAATACCATAACGCTTAACGCTCCAAGTATTAATTTAAATGGTAATACTCAAATTGCAGGAGCAATTTCTACAAGTGGCGAAGGTGGGGCAAGTGGTACTTTTAGCATAAAAGGAAATTTAAACTTAATAGGCAATTTACAAGTTAGTGGAAATATAAGCGATAGCAAAGGTGATTTAACAAATCATACCCATTCTTGTACTTGTGGTGCCACAGCTTCGCCAAGATAGGAAAAACTATGAAAGAATTATTTTTGCTTTTATTTTCATTAGTCTTTTTTATGCTCTTTTGCATGGGGGCATTTTATGCTTTTTTAAACCTAAACTTTTTTATCAAAAGCATTTTTATAGGCTTTTTTATAGCTTTTATGTTTTTAGGATTTTCGCAAATGCTAGAAAACATTTTTGAATTTTACAAAGGTTTAAAATGAATTACATGGTAAGCATCGAAGAAAGTATCAAAGACATTTTAATCACTCCTTTAGGCTCAAGAGTAATGAGACCAGAATATGGTTCTTTACTTTATACACTCATAGATAGAAAAATCGATGATGATTTTAAGATAAAGCTTACTAGATACACTGCAGAAGCAATTTCAAAGTGGGAAAAAAGAGTAAAGCTAAAAGGTGTGAGACTTAATGAGTGTAAAGACAATAAATTAAGCATTACCTTGCTTTTTGAAAATTATGGGGATTTAACAATGGAGCTAGGCAAATGAGTGAGCTTTTAAGTGCAAATGATAGCTATTTTAAACAAAGCTTTTTAAAAGACATTCCTTACCCACAAATCATAGAAGAGCTTGATTATGAAAAGCTTTTAAAAGCCTATGAAGAACTTTTTAAAAGCTTTTTAAAAGATAATGTAGAGCTTTTAGAATCTGACCCTTTTAAAGCCATTTTAGAAGCTTTAGCTTATAGAGAAATGATAATTAGAGCAAGAATTAATGAGAGTATAAAAGCAACTTATCTTCATTATGCAAAGGGAAGTGATTTAGATAATGTAGTAGCTAATGGCTATTTGATACAAAGGCTTAAAGGGGTTAAGCCCACAGCTAAAGTAGAGTTTGAATTAAATACTTTACTTACTTATGATGTCATCATCCCAAAAGGTGCAATTTTTTCAAATGAAAAAGCAGACCTTGCCACTTTAAAAGAAGAAGTGGTGATTAAAAAAGGGCAAAGTAAAGCACAAGGTATTTTAGAACTTAATAAATTTATTCAAAGCAAAGAAAGTAAAACCGAGTTTTTACAAACCCCACTGCCTTTTGTAGCTAAGATTAAACAACTTGAATATTTTAGTGGTGGAGCCAGTGAAGAAAGCGATGAGGCTTTAAGAGAAAGAGCTATAATGAGTGTACATCGCTTTTCAACCGCAGGAAGTGAAAAAGGCTATATCTATCACGCTTTAAGCGCAAGTGCAAAAGTCGCTTCCATAAAAGCTTTAAACAATGGAGCAGGAAAAGTAAGAGTTATCATTAAAAGTGAAGATGAATTAAGCGTTGATGTGGTTAAAGAGTATTTAAGTGCGGATGAGCGAAGACCTTTAACTGATGAAGTCAGCGTTGAGTTAGCTAAAAAAAGAGAGTTTATCGTAGATGCCAAACTTTTGCTTTTAGAATTAAGCCGTGCTAATGAAATAAGTGAAAAGATTAATGCTTTGCAAAAGGACTTTGATTTAAGTGTGGATTTAGCACTGGGATTTATTTATAAATGTCTTCATCAAGACGGAGTTTATAAAAGCGAAATTTTAAGCATTAAAGAAAAAATCATAAATGAAGAAGAGCAAGAATTAAAAGACTTGCCCTTAGAAAATATAATAATAGCTGATGATGAGTTTGCAACCCTTAGCTTTTCACTTAGTTATGAAAAGGCGGTGCTATGAATACACTAATACTAAACCACCATCCAAAACAAAGCAAGGCTATTGATTTAAGTGCTAAAACAAGATTTGAAGATTTAAATTTATCTAGTATCACAAATCTAGCTCTAAATTGCGATGAAAGATTATTGCCAATTTTAGCCAATGCTTATGATGTAAGTATTGATGGTTTAAATGAAAAAGAAGCAAGAAAGCTTATATCTAAAGCCTTGCTTTTAGACAGATACAACGGCACAACTTGGGCTATAAAAGAAGCTTTAAGAGCCGTATTTCCTACTGCAGTGGTTAAAGAGTGGTTTAATTATGGTGGAAAGCCTTATTTTTTTAAAGTTAAAGTAAGCACAACTAATGTTAGCTTTGATGAAAGAACGCTTAATACTTTAGAAAGACTAATTTATGATTTTAAAAATGTTAGAAGCGTTTTAGAAGCGATTGAAATAGAGATTGAAAGTAAAAATGATAGTTTTAATGCTAATGCACAAATAAGTGGAGAAACTATAGAAATCTTACCTTTTCAAACCACGCAAATTGAAAACAATCAGAAACCAAGTTTAAATGCAATGGGTGTTTTTATTTGTGAAATAACAAGAACTAATATTGATTTTAAAGGAGTGTATTAATGGCAAAAAGTGAATACTATACCATACTAACTAAAATTGGCATTGCTAAATTTATTGCCGCAAGAGCAAGTGGAAATGGTATCAATTTAAAAAGCTTTAAATTAAGTTCAAAAGTTATTTTGCCCAGCGAAGAAATGCAAAGCTTAGAAGAGATTGTTTATGAAGCTAATATTAGTAGCAAAAGCGTGGATGAAAGCAATCCAAACTATGTGAATTTAATGTGTCATGTGCCAAGCGATGTGGGCGGGTTTGAAGTTAATGCAGTAGGCATTTATGATGAAGCAGGAGATTTGCTTGCAGTAGGAAATGTCCCACGCACTTATAAACCTATCTTAAAAGAAGGCAGCGCTAAAGAGCTTATGATAAAAATTGTCATGGAGCTTTCTAATGCAGAGGAAGTTATTTTAAAACTAGATCCTAGTGTAATCATGGCAAGTCGTGATTATGTGGATGCTATTAAAGTGGAGCTCAATCTTAAAATTGATGCTTTAACGCAAAAATATGATGCAGAGTTTAAAAAAGTATGGGATGAGCTTTCTAAATATCTTTTAGAAAATAAATTTAATACAGAAATTGCCAAATATGTTACTTTAGCTACTAATCAAACCATTGCAGGAGCTAAAAACTTTACCAAACTACCTACAAGCTCTATAAAAGCTACAAATGACAATCAATTTGTAAATTTAGCTACCTTAAAAGAACAAGCTCCTAGCTTAATAGGAGGATTGGGAGTAAATCAAGCTTGGCAAAATGTTTCAAGAGCCTTTGATGTAACTTATACAAATAATACAGGAAAACCCATAGCAGCCAAATTTCAAGTTAATGCTAGTGCAAGTGGGGGTGTCAGTTTTTCTTGTAGTGAGCAATTTGTAGTTTCTATGTTTCAAACTTCATTATCCAATGGTGGAGTAAGTCGAACTTATTTTGGTTTTGGAATCATTCCACCAAATGGGCAATACAGATTAAATACACCAGAACACAGCGGATTTTACCCAAGCAAAAGCATTGTATCTTTTATGGAGCTTAGATAAGCATCAAGCAAATAAGGAGAAAAAATGAAATATTTTATAGACAAAAACGATAATAATCAAATTTATGCTTATGAGGATGAAGTGAGCGATGAGCAAATTAAAACAGGCTTAACACCTATTAACGAAGAAGAATTTAACTCTTTAATAAATCCTCCTAAAAGCGAAGAAGAGCTTTTAAACGAGGCAAAAGAGTTAAAAATCAACGAGATTAATGCAAAAAAAGAAAATATTCTAAATGGTGGATTTTCTTTTAAAGGTAAAATCTATCAAAGTTCTAATGAAGATCAGTTAAGAATTAATGGAGCAGTAACCAATGCTCTTGTTAATCCTAATTTAATTCCTTATATTGATTGGATTGCGCTTGATAATTCAACTACAAGATTTAGCGTAGATGAGTTTAAACTCTTTGCAAGTAGCATGGCTTATTTTGTGCAAGAAACTATTTTTAAAGCAAGTGCTTTAAAAGAAAAAGCTAGAAATGCACAAAGCAAAGAAGAACTTGATTTAATTGTTTGGGAGAGTGAAAAATGACTAAAACAGAATTAAAAAGGGTTTGTGTAAAGCCATACGATAAGGACAGGTTTGAAGTGATTAGTGATTATGCTTTTTCTTTGCCAAATTATAAAGGCATTGTACCACAAGGCTTTAAAACTGATGGTGCAAGTATCCCACGCCTTTTTTGGTCTTTGTTTCCACCTTTTAAAAGTGAGTATTTTAGCGCTTGTGTGGTGCATGATTTTTTATGCGAAAAAGCAAATTCAAGAACTGATTATAGGACAGCTGATTTAGCATTAAAAGAAGCTATGACTTTGCTTGGATGTTCTAAGTTTAAAATCTTTGTATTTTATCATTCTTGCAATCTTTATCATGCAATAAAGTGTGTGTTTAAATCAATAAAAAAGGAGTTAAAATGAAAGATTATGGAATTTCTTTTATTCCAGATATTAATCAAGGCTCAAAAGAGCCAAGTGAACCTATAGTTAGTGATAAGCTTAATGCTCAAAAAGTTAATGAGCTTATAGATAAAAAACTAAAACTTTTTAAAGAAGAGCTTGTTAATAAAGAGGAGCTTAAAAGTCTCATTGAGGAAATTTTACAAGATCAAAATTTCCAAAATACAAACATAAAAATATCAAAAACTCCACCTAACTACAATACACAAGCTAAAGTGGGAGAAATTTGGGCGGTTGTAGAAAGTAAAAAGCAATTATTTATTTGCACTGCTAATGATAATGATTTTACAAGCTGGGTTGATTTACTAGGAGATGGTAGCAATGATATTGCCCCTAAAGAAAAAATCATTATCACATTTGATAACACTACAACAGGTGGACAATATGGGGGTTGTATGAGTGATTTAAGACTTGGTTTTGAAAATGGTTTTGCTACTCCAAATAAAGTTCAAGATGAATATGAAAACGCAAAATTTACTATGACTAAAGATGGCAATGGGCTTAATAGGAGTGATTTTACTATAGATTCTAATCCTACTCCTACAGATAATCAAATTGTAGGAACGATTAAAACAAGTGGGATTTATCAAGAAACCTATCACAAAATCGCCCATGTGTTTAAAAAATATAATGGTGGCGCTGATGAGTGTTGCTTATGGTCTAGTTCAGGAAGTAGAGAGGTAAGCATAGAACTTGAAAATACACCAATGCCTAATAAGCTTTTTGCTAGAGGTAATGGATATTATGGTCAAACAGAAATTACCAATGTAAGAGTAAAAAAATCCATTTTTATAGGTGAGCAAGAAATTCAAAGTGAAGATTTTAATGTTGAAAAGTTAGAAGCTAGTTCTGATACTTATGGAGATTATGCCTTTTTATTTGAAATTTCTAAACAAGATCAAATTGTTATGAAAAAAGAGCTTAATTTAAATCCTAAAAAAACAAAAAAATACAAAAAAATGTAAAGAAATAAGGAGTGAATAATGGCAGCAAATTATGGAGTTAATTTTAATATCAGTAATGGTGCAGCAAGTCCTATTAAAGTGCAAAGTGATACGCCTATTGGTATTGCTGGGGCTATAAAAGGTGCAAGTAAAGAAATGATTTACACAAAGGCTGGTTATGAAAGCGCGGATAGCTTTCCAATCTTTGCCTTTTCAAATGTAAGCAAAGCAAAAGAATTTGTAAACGATTTAATCAAAGAAAATAACTTACAAGATTTTAGACTTTTAGATACTTTAGAATGTATCAATTTACAAAATGTAAGCAATGTTATAATCGTCAGCTTTTTTGAAGAAAGCGAGGAAAGTGAAAACACTTTAACCAATATTGTTAATGCCATAGAAGCCTTTAAAAAAGCCAAACATAAAACAGGCTTTAGTCCTGATTTAATCATTACTCCTTATTACTCACATGAAGCAGGAGTAAAGGCTAAGCTTGAAAGTGTGGCAAGTTCTATGAATATCACAGCTATTGTGGATCTTTACGCTACAAATGTTGGCGAAGCTATTAATACAATGGAGGCTTTTAGCTCTAAAAGATTAATTGCCACTTGGCCACAGGTTCAAATCTTAAACACACAAGGAAAATACGCTTATGTTCCACAATCTCCTATCATCGCAGGTTTAATAGCCCATACAGATGGGGATAAAGAATATGGTTTCAGTGATTCTTACTCAAATAGAGTGATGAATGGGGTTACTGGCACAGAGCATTTTATAGAGTTTATCAATGGCTTTGATTGTGATGCAGAAAGATTAAGAAATGCTCACATCTCAACTTGTATTTTAAGTGAAGGTTATCGCTCTTGGGGTGGGGAGACTAGCCATGAAGATACGATTTGGCAAGATTTAGCTCGTGTAAGAACTTTTGATCGTATAGCCCTAGCAGGACAAAAAGCAGCTTTTAAGGCTATTGATAAAAAAGCAAGTGAATTATATTTTATAAAAATCAGCATTGAAGAATTGCTAAGAGATTTAAAAGGAGCTAAGGTTTTAATTGGCTATGAGGTAAGCTGGGATGAAGAAAGAAACACAGATGCCAATGTGAGTGCTGGTAAGTTTTATCTAAATATAAAAATGATGAATAATCCAATCGTTAAACAAATCACTTTAGAGTTCATCTACTCTGATAAATGGGCGAGTGATTTGATTAAAACTATTAGTGCGGATAGTTAATAAATTTTTACAAGGAGAAAATAAAAATGAAAAGAATAATTGGCGAAGTTATACAGGAAGGTAATATTTATATAGATGGTCAAGGTTATCTTGGAGTGGTTAGAAATTTAAAATTGCCTGATATAGAACAAGAGATGATTGAAACCAAAGGAGTTTTAGGAGCAAATTATAGTAGCGGGGTTTTAAAGCCTTTAGAAATTAGCTTTAAATTAGCCGTTGTTGATCCAGTGCTTTATGCGGCTTTCTTTCATACTACTTTTAGCGAGATTAAAGCTCCTTTGCTTTTTAGAGAAAGTGTTCACAAAGGTGGAAAAAACTATGGTATTAGTGCTGAGTTTTTAGGAGAGTTTATAAGCATAAGTGAAAGTGATCATGAAAGTGGAAAAGAGGTGGAAGCTGAAATTAAAATGGCAGTTCATTTTTACATGCAACGCCGCAATAACATTCCAATCATTACCTACGATCATAAAAACACTATTTTAATGATAAATGGGGTGGATATGATGAGTGATGTAAGAAGCAATTTAACCCTTTAAACACTGATTAATCGGAGTTTAATTAACAATACTGGGATTTTAGGATTAAAGTTTGGCTTCTTGGGCATTGCGTAGCAATGGGTGGGGAAGCCTTTAGTTGCTTCTTAGGCGGAATTACTTCCGCCATAAAGAAGGATAAAAAGGAAAGAAAAATGAAAGAAAAAATAATCAAACTTGAAAATGGAGAAGAATTAAAAATGAGAGAGCCAAATGTGCGTGTGCTAAAAAACGCCACTAATAAAGGTGAAAAAGAAATGGAGCAAACTATTTGTATGATAGCTGCACTTACCAATAAGCAAGAAAGTGAAATTGAAGATTTGAATCTTAAAGATTTTAAAGCTTTACAGGACGCTCTTAAAGATTTTTTGGTAGAAGCAGGAGTTATAGCTTAGAGGCTATAGCTCTTATAAGTCATACTTTGCATTGGGGATTAAATGAAGTTTTAGATTTAAGCTTAGATGAGTTTGAAGAAGCTTTGGAAATTTCAAAAGAATTTTTAAAGGCTAAGAGTTTTTGATTGTTTTATTTTTCAAAAAATAAATTTTTAAAATAGCAAAAAGAATAAAATCTAAACTTATTACAATTAGCCAAGTGGGTAAAATAAGCAATAAAGCAATGGGTGGCATAATCATCACTAAAATAGCAGTTATGATAATGCTTGCAAAATAAGAAAAAATAAAAATAGCCATTGTATTAAAAAAACCATCACTTGCACTTTGATAGCTTATGTAAAAAGCAGGTATGAGCGTTGTTAATAATAAGGCAATATGTGAAATTATATCATCGTTAATAAATTTTAAAACTTTCATAGTAAAGATTTTAAAATACAATCGCTTAAAAAGGGTTGAATATGGAAAATGCTGGAAGTATTGGAATTGGTGTTATTTTAGGACTAGCGATTAAAAACGCAAGTGCGGTTGGCAAGGTAGTTAAAGATTTTAGCAATTTAGAAAAAATAGCAGCAAAAACTAAACTCGGCATTAGTGGATTGCAAAAAGAATTAAACACTCTTAAACTCAATGCCAATTTAAGAGCGGAATTAAAAGCTCAAAGAAAAGGTTTGCAAGATGAGTTTTTAAGTTTAGGTAATGTTATTCGAGGTGGAATTATTGGTAAGGGTTTAGGAGAAGCTATCAGCTTTGAATCTGCTATGGCTGATGTGAGAAAGGTTGTGAATTTTGATGAAGGCGATGATATTAAAAAAATGAGTGCTGATATCCTTAAGATGTCTCAAACTTTACCTGTTACTGCCAATGAGTTAGCAGCTATAGCTGCTGCTGGAGGACAGATTGGACTTGGTTCAAAAGATGTAAGAGAATTTACAAATCTTGTAACTAAAATGAAAGTGGCATTTGATATGAGCGCTGAAGATGTGGGAGATAGCGTTGCGAAAATTAAAAATATTTTAGGCATTTCTTTAAAAGACATGGAGGATTTAGGTGATAGTATTAATAATCTTTCAGATAATAGTGCATCTAAGGCTAGAGAGATTATTGATGTTATGAAAAGAACTGCAGCTGCTGGAAAGCAAATAGGATTTACTAAAGAACAAATTGCGGCTTTAAGCTCTTCTTTTATATCTTTAGGTAAGGGACCTGAAGTAGCAGGAACAGCTATTAATAGTCTTTACCGCGTTTTAGCCACAGCTGATAATATGGGAACTAAAACTGAATCTGCTTTTGCAAAGCTTGGTATAAGTGGAGCATTTTTAAAACAAGCCAGTTTTGATGATCCTCAAAAAGCTTTAGATATGTTTTTACAAAGAATTTCAAAACTAGACCAAAAAGAACAAATGGGCGTTTTAGTTGATATTTTTGGTCGTGAATTTGCAGATGATATGGCAACTCTTGTTGGAGGGCTTGACACTTATAAAGAAGCTTTAAAAAATGCTGGCGATGAAGCAAAAAAAGGCTCTTTACAAAGGGAATTTGATACAAGGGCTGCTACCACTGAAAATTCTATTATATTAATGAAAAATGCTTTTAATTCCTTAGCTGTTAATTTAGGTTCGGTTTTTTTACCTGCAATATCATGGGTGAGTGCTGGAATTTCTTATCTTGTTAATAGTATCACTTATATTACAGGACTTGTCCCTGGTCTTAATGGGGTTTTAGGAGGACTTATAGCTACTTTTTTGCTCGCCAAACCTGCAGTCTTAGCTTATGCTATTGCTAAAAACTATCTTAAAGATTGCACCATTTTACTTAAAAGTGCTTTGATTAAAACAAGAATACATCTTTTAGCTTTTCGTAATTCTTGTATATTATCTAATATTACTTTAAAAGCAAAAACCGTCACAACTACTATTTACACAACCTCCCTTAAAGCCTTATCTTTTGTTTTAGGTGGGCTTAATAAAGTTTTTAAAGCCGTAGCTAATGGCATTAGAGTCTTAAGCGTGGCTATGATGAGTAATCCCATTGGTCTTATTTTAGGGGGCATTGCAATAGTGGCTGGGCTTATTATTGCAAATTGGGATAAGGTTAAGTCTTGGTTTAAATCTTTTATAGAATGGCTTAAACCTGTTTGGGAGCCTATATACAATGTCATTAAAGCAGTATTTGATAAATGCGCCCTTGTATTTACAAGTTTTAAAGATATTATTATGAGCGTTGCTTCTCCATTAGCTGAGTTTTTAAATTCTATTTGGCAAGGTGTTGGGGATTTCTTTTATAGTATTTTTGGTTCTTTATTTGATTGGTTTGCTTCTAAGCTTTCTTGGGTAGGAGATATGATCTCATCTATAAGTGGCTTTATAAAAGATGCTCTTGATTTTATAGGGCTTGGAGATGATGAAGAAGTTAAGATAAGCCAAAGTGAACAAAACAAAGAAAAAGTCTTTACTACAAACACTTATAAAGATGAATTAGCTGAGACAAAAAGTATAAATCATACTCCAAGCTTTAATAATGGCAATATCAATGTAAGTGTTAATGGCACTTTTAACATAGCAACTAAAGATGGCAATTTTAATATGCAAGAATTTGCAAATACTATACAAAAAAGTGTATTCGACGCTTTAAGAAAGCAAGAACAAAACAAAATTAACACTACAATTTATGGATAAAATATGAGTGAATATATAGAAATAAAAGGGCTTGAAAACTTTTTTAAAGCTTGTGATAAATTAATAGATATGGATAAACACGGGCAAAGCATTATGGCGGGTGCTGGAGAGAGTATAAGAAATAGCATTATAGACTCTTTTAAAAACGAACGCAGTATTTTTAATGGAAAATGGAAAAGCTTAAAACCAGCTACCATAAAACAAAAGATAAAAGATGGTAAGAATAAAGGAATTTTAAAAAGAGATGGAGAATTAAGCAATGCTTTAAATTGGCAAAGCGAACCTACTAAAAGTGGCGTAAAAGTCTTTAATAATATACAGACTGAAAATGGCTTTAAATATGGTTATGTTCATCAATGGGGAAACAGAAAAAGAAAAATTCCTCAAAGAGCTTTTTTACCCATAGATAATAACAAAGTCTTGCACCCAAGTATAAGAAGTGTGATTTATAAAGATACTAAGGATTTTATTGAAAAAATTGTTAAGAAGTGACAATATGGGGCATTGCATAGCAAGGAATGGTCGGGCGTGGCCTTTAGTGATGCGACTTTTTGGAAAATCGCAATTTTTCAAAAAGTGTTAGCAAGAATGGCAAGGAAGACTAAAGCCTTCCTTTTTCTAAAAACTAGCAAAAGCATTATAGCTTTATTTTTAAAGACTAGCTTTTTAAATTTTATTTTGAAAGGAGTTTGTATGAAAAATAATACAGACAAATTTCTAAAAACTAGCACACTTACTAAACCTACAAGAACTACACTAAAAGCTCCGTTTGCTTGGGTGGGTGGTAAAAACTATTTAGCTAAAGAAATCATCGCTTTAATGCCTGAGCATAAAAGCTATATTGAAGTCTTTGGTGGAGCTTTAAGTGTTTTTTATCAAAAAAGTGCTTCAAAAATAGAAGTCATTAACGACATTAACGACGAGCTTATTAATTTACATCTTTGTATAAGAAATAAACCCCAAAGCCTAGCAAATGTGCTTAATTCTATGATAATAAGTAGAAAAATCTTTCATATGCTTAAAAATAAAGAAATCAAGCCAAAAAATGACTTAGAAAGGGCTGCTTTTTATTTTTATCTTATCAGTACTTCTTTTGGTTCAAGTATGGGACAATTTGCTATGAGTAAACAAAGAGCACCAAAGAGATTATGTAGGGATTTTAGCTTACATACAAAAAGACTTAAAAATGCCAGTATTGAAAATAAAAGCTTTGAATATATTTTAAAAGAATATGATTACAATGAAGCTTTATTTTATTTAGATCCACCTTATGTTGGAACTGAGAGTTATTATAAAAATGTGCCTTGTTTTGGCTTAAAAGAACACGAGCTTTTATGTAATTTGCTTAAAAATATCAAGGGTAAATTTATGCTTTCTTATAATGATTGTGAGCTTATAAGAGAGCTTTATAAAGATTTTAATATTAAGGAATTAAAAATAAGGTATTCTTTAAATAATAATGTTTTAAAAAGAAAAGAAAGTAAAGAGCTTTTGATTATGAATTTTTAAAAGCTAAGAGAATATTTTTATATTCTCTTTTATTTTAGCAAAGAGCTTAAAAACTTTAGAGCTTCTTTGCTAAAATCTTTATTGTATTCTTCTAGGTAATTTTTATCTAAAATAGCACCGTATTTTAATAAAAGCAAAATCGCTCCAAAATTATTATGAGTTATTGCATAAAACATAGGCTCTTCGCCCATGCATTCTTTAGTTGCACTCATACCATTTTTAAGATATTCTAAAACAAGTTCATTGTTATGGTTGCAAATTGCGTTTATAAAAGTCTTGCTAAAACCTTTTTTGATATCTACTATTACTTTACTCATCTTATCTCCTTTTGTTTTGATAAGACAAGATTAGCTTCGCTTGGCTGAATGTGTGCTGTTGTTTGACATCTTTTTGAAATCAATTTGTATTAACCCAATCTTGCACCACATTTAATAAATGATTATAATCACTACTCATGGCTTCTTTTTGAAATTTACTTATTTCTTCTTTGCTTACACCTGCTTTTTTTAAAGCCTTGCTTACTCTTGCTAGAATACTAAAAGCATTGCCATCTTCGCCAACTAATTTCACATAAACATTAGGATATTTCATCTTTTCTCCTTAAAATTCACAAAAGGTACTTTTTAATTCGTATCTTTGTTTTTCATCATTATATTTAACTACAAATTTTCTACCTATAATATATCTTTCAAACAAAGGAACTTGTATAAGACTTTTATCTTCATTCATCTCAAATCTTTTAGCGATTGAATAAGAGTTTATGCCCATATTATAAATAGTCATAAGCTCTAATATATTATCCCTAGCAAGATAATCTTTTTCTTTTAAAAGCTTTTTGTACAAAATCCTAAATTCACTCTCTAAATCTTGTATGATTTTTTCTTTTAATTCTTTATCGGTGTAATTTTTGATATCTTTCATGTTTATCTCCTTTTTTGATAGAACAACCTTGTGTTTTACACTCTCTGTGAGATTAGCTTGACTTAGCTTATTGTGTACTGTTACATCTTAGAAAGTTCTCCAATTACCACACCAATTAGCAAAAAATCTCCATTTTTATAAAATATATCTTTATATAAAGGATTTAAAGAGTGTAAAATCACTCCATCATCTTGTTTTAAAACTTGTTTTATAAAAAGTCCATCTCTAGTATTAATCACACAAATGCTTTTATTCTTAAAAGTTTTATTTCTATCTATTACACAAATACTTCCATCTTTTATAAGTGGCTCCATGCTTTCTCCATAGCAAGTGATAAACTCACACTCTTTACTACCAAAAAAGTTTAATAATTTTTCATCTACAATAAGCTCAGAGCAATCTATTAAATCATTTATTCCACCTCCGCCTAAACTCGCATTTGTTTTATAAAGCTTTAAAATTTTATATTTATTCTCACATTCTAATTGATCTTTAGGAGAGACACCATAGAAAAAATAATTAATGCTTATATTCCTCTCATTTAAAAAGTTTAAGATTTGTGGATAAGGAATGGAGTTTCTAAATTTCATGGAATTAAAAGTATCAGGATTGATTCCTAATTCTTTGGCTATATCTTTTGTTTTTAAATCTCTTTTGCCTTCACTCGCAAGTATATCCTTTAACTTTTCAATCACTTCTTGCATTTGCATTTTAAATCCTTTGATTTTAACTTCAAAGAATTTAAACATAAAATTTCAAAAAGCAATTAAAAACTTTTGATTTGAAAGATTTTTAATATAAGAGCTTGAAAAATCTAACTTCAAGCTCTCTAAATTGATATTTAAAAACATCTTACTAAGCTATTTTTTTAACAAGATTTCATAAAAAATTGCTTCATTACTTTTTAAGTTTTCTATGTAACTATCTTCCAAAGCTTAATGCCATAGATAGTTACATGCTATTTTTATATAAAAAGTGGTTAAACTATGATTATATAGTGTTTTATGGGGATAGTTACATCAATAAGAAAATATAAAAATACTTTAAGCAAAAATGTAACTATCCTAGAGGGTAAAAAACACTTTTGGGATATAAAATTTAAAAGCAAAGCTCGTGTTTATCCATCTTTTAAACAGCATTTAATCACTTTTTTGGGACAAAGCGGACATTTTGGGATATTTGGGATATTTTACGCTTTAGATTAGGAAAGATAAAAA
Organism: Campylobacter sp. CFSAN093259; assembly: GCF_012889985.1. Lineage (NCBI taxonomy): Bacteria > Pseudomonadati > Campylobacterota > Epsilonproteobacteria > Campylobacterales > Campylobacteraceae > Campylobacter > Campylobacter sp. CFSAN093259. The sequence continues at coordinate 534,224 of NZ_CP040617.1, read as the reverse complement.
GTCATTTTTGTAAGCTTTAAAATCCTATTATTTGGGATTTTTGCTAAAATTATTTAGGGATAGTTACATGTTCTTTTTAAAATACCCCTTACATAATTTATCGTTTTCATCCCCTAAAAGATACCAAATTCCCTTGTAATTTACGAGTTTGTAAGGTTTGATTTGGCGTTCTTTTTCCTTATAGAAAAAATTTAATACATTGTGTTTGAGTATAGCCACACTAAGATCTTTAAAAAGCTCATAATCCACCTTTTGAAAACCTTCATTTTTTACCATCAAAACTTTATTTACCCTATGGCTTAAAAGATCAACTATAAAGCCTTGATCGAGTTTTGGATAAAGCTCAGCAATGCCACTTAAGGTGGCGAAATTCTGTATATCTTTAAAGCTTAATTTTCCCAAAGCAAAGCTTTCTAAAACATATCTTCCATTTTCTTTTTTAATAGGCATAAAAGTAAGTCTTTCGTTAAGATCCCTTTGTATGGTTCTTGTATCGACATTAAACTCTTGTGCAAGCTCTTGGGCGCTTAGACTTTCCCCATTGTTAAATTTTGATAAAATCTGCACCAAGCGTATGCTTAATTTGTCGTATTCTTTCATGAAATTTCCTTGTGGGTTAAAATTCTTTTTAACAAACTTACGCCTTCTATGCCTAAAATTTCATTTCTAAGTTTTTTGACTTCATTTAAACTTGGGGCTTTCGCATGAACGGCTTCATTACGGATTTCTTGAATGATAGTAAGACTTTTTGAAAAAGGATAATTGATAAATTGAGTTAAACTTTTTCCTAAATGACATTGGATATTTTCATGTCTGAGTAGAAATTTAATACTTCCAAGATTGGGTTTTTGGGTAAAAAAATCTTTAAGTATAAAAGATTTGCCTTGGACATTATAAGCTAAATCATAAAGGCTAGGATCTTTCATACAAGCTTTTAAAAGAACTTTTTTGGCAAAAGCGTAAATTTCATATTCTAAGGTTTTAGAGTATTTGACTATAATACTTGTAAAATCATTTAAAAGATCGTTTTCGCTTTGCAAAAGCTCTAATTCTGCATGAATGATATTGCTTATGCTATCAGAGTGTAAGAGATAAAAAATCCTTTTGCCAAAAACAAAGCGTATGAAATTTTCTTGCATGGCTAGGTATTCTTTGCTTTTATACACACTTAGATAATGCTTTTCATCTCCTAAAAAATAAGAACACTCTTCTTTTAATCTCACAGGCAAAGGATAGGTGTAATGATTGCCATAGATAGCATAGGTGTGATCGTTTGGTGTGATGAAATTGGCTAAAAATTTATCTCTTAAACGACTAAAATCTTCCCTGACCAATTCTCTTAAATCACTAATAATAAAAAAGTCTTCCACTTCTAAATTTTTTTCTTTATAATAACTAGGAATCAAACTTTCATCAACATTTTTAGAAATTTTTACCACCTTAGCGACAAATAAATTAGCATAATCGCTTAAAAAGAGTTGCAAGAAATTTTCTTCATTTGTACTTTGGTAAATTTCTTCTAAGGAATTTTGCTTTTCTTGATCGTTGAGTTTTGATTTGATTTTGCCAAAGGCAACTTGGGATTTCTCTTGTAAAATGCTTAAATGTTGCTTGATGACATCTTCTTGATAGTAGGGATTATAAAGGATTAAAAGGTGGTTCATGCTTTGCCTTATTTTAGGATTTCTTTAAAAGGCTTAGATTTATTATGAGCTTCAATTAATAAAATTTTACAAGTGTCATCTAGATATTTTTCTAATTTTTTATTATCTATTTTTCCATTATTATATAATATATAAATTTCTTTAAGAATTAAAGTGCTAAATCTTATAACATTAATTAAATTGATTTCAGAAAGGAAAACTACCGGATTTGTTATAGGATTTTTACTTTTTATCCATGCACCACCAGTATCAATTAATAAAAAAGTACCAGATCCTATTAAAAGCATTTTATTTAATTCAGGTATGTCATCTTTTGGTATACATTCTTTCCATTCTTTTTTGTGGTAAAATTTAGCTTTTATTATATACATAAAACGAATTAGCATTTTATTAATCATAACAGGAATAGACATAGTAACTCCATGCCTAAGATCATATCCTTGTTCAAAAACTTGGGTTGCAATTTGTGCTAGTGTTTGTCTATGTTGTCCAAAATTTCCAAAATCACAAAGTAAAAATAAATTATAAAAAGGCATAGGAATGCCTGCACCTCTTTCCTTGCCTCCACTAGATCCACACCAATCAGATGCTAAATGTCCAAACCAATTAAAAAATCCACAAAATATTTTAGCAATAAAATTTCCCCCTTGTAATTCAAAAGTATTTGTATCTATGGTTATGATTTTTCCGTTGCTGACAAAAGTTGAAGTATTGGTAAATTGATTTACTATAGATACAAATAACCCGAAAATATCTGGAGAGTGACCTATGCTTTTTAAATGATGATTTTTCATACTTAAATTATCTACTTTTCCATTTGTTCCATTTCTTCCATTTGTAGTAGTTTGATCATAATTAATTTTAAATTTGTTTTCCAAAAACGCTATACACTTTTAGTTAAATCTTTGTTTTTGTCTAATGCTTTTTGCTTATCCCAACCACATAATTGTGCAAATTTTTGAGTCATTTTTTCTACCGTCTTATCTACCTTTTTTCCTAGATAGCTATCTTTAGGATTTCCAACTAAAAAAATGTCCATAATGCCAGCTATTGCTCCACATGTTATTGCTATTAAATAATCATACTTATCGCACTCTGCATTTCTATGGGTAAATTCATCTTCAATTCTTTTTTTAACATCTGATAAATTTGAATAAGTGATCAAAAATTTTAAAGAATCTTCATTTGAGTTTATTTTTTTAAGTTTAAATATTTTTCAATTTTTTGACAATATGTTTCCCAATTGCTATAAGTGTTAAAAAAAATTTTCCAATGAATCGATTGATTGATTTTCCTTATATTCTATATTGCTCAAATTTTGATTTTTTTCTGTGATACTATTTTGAATCTGTTCTATGGTTAAACATTATTCTTTGATATTTTTTTCAATTTCGGATAATTTATTTTGTATTAAAAAGATTTGTTGTTTTTCGGCTAATATAGCCTTTTCTATTTTGGTGTTTTCTTGTATTTTATCCATAAAATTATCCTTATAGATTTTTTAATTTAAAAAAATTTGAAAGTTTTTCTAAATCCGACGAAGAAAGATTGTCATTGCGCTCATACTCATGAGTATTTTGATTATAGGTATAGTATTGTTCTATAAATTGAATATCATCTTCTTTTAGATGATTATTTATTGTTATCAATGAAAGCGTTTCTGGGCAATATAAAAGTTTTTCCCTTTCTTTAAAAGTTTCATTATTTTTTGAAGCCAATTTTAATAATTTTATTAATTCTTGTAAATTTTGTGTATTTGTATTACATTGCTCAATTAAATTATTGATGATATCAATAATTTGGGTAATTGTTTTTTGATTTTCTTTGAGAATTTCTTGAATAATAAAAAGACGTAATTGTTGTTTGTTTTTATTGTGATATTTTTTTGAAGAATCAATTAGTGGTAATTTTATTAATTCCCCAAATCCTAGTAACTCCATAATTGATACAGACATGCCAATTGTCATTCCTGAAAGATGTAAACCGTTTAATGATATATTATTTTTTGTAGCTGTTTCGGATATAAAGTTAAAAATTTGCTGAATTTCTTTATTATCGTCTAATATTATTTGATATTCTTTTTTAATGATTTCTTTTACCCAATAGATTTCTTTAAGGTCTTTGATTTTAAAAATGTCTTTGTTTTCATACAAAAAATTATAAATTTTATTATCTTCAAAATCTATATCAATTAAGTCTTTTATTAGCGAAATTAAAATATATTTGAATTGCATAAATCTAGATTCTTGTTTTATGATGTTTAGCAAATCTTCAAAACTAGAATGTTTATTATGTAAAAAATCTTGTATTTTATACCTTGTTTCTGAAGCAACATTAATTTTATTCATTAGAGCAAAAATTTTGATTGATCTTTTTTCATCTAAAAAACCGTATTGATCTAATATTATTTTAATGATAACTTTTATATAGTTTTCTTTAATACTTTCGTTTGTTTTTTCTAAGGCTTGTGGAAACATACTTTCATTTTTAAAACTTTCTATGTTATTTTTTGAAGTTAAGATGTGTAAAAAATTTATTATAAGCTCATCATTTTCTTCTATGTAGTTTTTCTTTTTGAAATCATCAAATGAAAGATAAGATGTTCCAAGATTATGAAAAGATATGGGAAATTTGATGTCTTGAAGAGTTGTTGTTTTTTCAGGTAAGGATTTATTTGCCTCTTTGAAATCTTCATAGTTGATTTTCATTAAAACTTCATCTTCTTTTCTTTTAAAGATAACTTCTTTGCCAGTAAAACATATTCCGGTAGTTTTGCTAAAATAATTAAAGGATGTTGAGGTATCATAAAAAGCAATAATGTGTTCCGAAGATACCTTAAATATCTTCGAAATTGTTGTAATTTCTTGCTCTTGCATATTGAAAACAAGTTTTATTTTTTTGTATTTAATGAATTTTTATCAATATTTTCTATGATAAATTGGCAAATATTTTCCATTAATGCATTTCCTTGTGTTTAGTTTTTTGTATTGTGTTTTAGTCTTAAAATTATAATTTGAAGTACTGCTGGTATAGTAACCCTATAGGCTGGGCTAGCTAAATCCAATGCAGTCCATGTGGTCATAATTGTCCAACCTACCGGACCAGAAAAAAGACTTAAAGCTCTTGTAAGTGTTGCATTTGCCGCAAGAGATAAACCTCTTCCTAGTAAAACTTTCATAACTTGATTTGCAACTATTACTGCAATTTGATAGCTTTTAAATCCACCTATTTTAATAAGAGATTGCAATCCCATTACAACTGTTTGTTTATTAATATTAGAAATGCCAAGTTCGAAAATATTTACAAGTTCTCTTAATGTATTTTCATCTTGAGAATTTTTTAACTCTTCTTCTATTAATTTGCATAAAAGTGATGTTTCTATGGAGTTTGTGCTTTCATTTTCATCAAATTTTACATCAAATTTTTTTGCAACATCGCGTAGAATTTCATTATATAAACTCCACCACCTCGAAATATATTAAGAATACTATTTCCTCCAAATTTTTGAAATTCTTCTAAAATGAGTTCGATATATTCTTTATGATCTGGATAATGTTTTTTATAAAGATCATTATTGGTTAACTCTTCAGTAAAACGAACTTTCCCGTCTTTATCATGGGTTAAAATTTTTACAAGCTAATCGAGTTCTGGACTGCTTAATTCTTTTAAGAATTCTAAATCTTTATCATATCTGTAGGCCATATTTTCTCCTTGTTTTTAAAATTTTTAACTTTGTATTTTATCAAATCCCCCCCCCCCAGTCAAGGGGGAAGTGAAATTTTTAAGTTTTACGCCATAGCACTAGCGCTAAAATTGTGATTAAATATATAGCACAAAATATTATATTATAAGGATAAGGTTGCATAGAAAGAAAAATAAGTATCGCTATGCCAACAAAAACCATAAACGCTATAAAATACAAACCACACATCAACACTATGGCAACAAAGCCAGCTATAAGGCTTAAAATTCCAAGTATTATTCCCATTGTTTATCCCACATAGGAGAACTCCACACAGAAGGAAAAATATACTGAGGAAAAGTTTGAAATTTTGTTTGCAGATAAAATCTCTGTGTTTTTCTCTCCATACTTTCACTTATCATTTTTACAACCGCTAAGTCATTTTTTTCGCTTTGTGTTTCCAAAAAAGCACTCAAGCATTTAAATTTTTTAGCATAGTCGATCACTTTTATCATTTGATCTTTATAAGACGACAAAAGAAATTCTATTTTGTGATTATTTTTAGAGGTAAAATTTTGCTCAAATTCTAAAAATTCCTTAGAATTAAAATATTTTGAAAAGCCGCTATAACACTCCATACATTCGCAAAGAAATTCTTGAATTTGATTTTTCTTTTGTTCGATTTCAAGCTCTCTTTTGAGTTTGTATTCTTCGGTATTGATTACATCCTTACAGCTTGGAACAATAGCATGTGTATCAAATTTTCTTTCTGGCTTGGATAATTTTTCGTATAATTTTTTTATACCATATCCTGTAGCTGTAAGAGCTATACTACCAAATGCGATTTGTTTTAACATTTTCTCTCCTTGTTTTAAAATAACAAAGAAAGTATAAAACACCCTTGCGACAGGTTGTGTCGTAAAAAATAACTTTAAAATATTAAAAACTTATTTTATTAAAGCTAGCCTGTAAATTCAGTAGTTTCATAGCCTATAGGTTTATCTACAAAACAAGATTTTTCTTTTAAAAATACAACTTCTATAGTTCCAACAGGCCCATTTCTATTTTTTCCAACAATAATTTCAGCATTTTCTTGCATAGGATTTGGTATAAAAAGTCTTTGATAAGCTTTGCCTTCAGCTTTAGCTTTATTCTCTCTTTCTTTTTCTTCTTGTTCTCTATAAACCTCATCGCGATATACAAACAAAATAGCATCCGCATCTTGCTCTATAGCTCCACTTTCTCGCAAATCACTCATCAAAGGACGCTTATTTGCCCTTTGCTCTAAGCCACGATTAAGTTGTGAAAGTGCGATAATAGGCATATCAAGCTCCCTAGCCAAAAGCTTAAGTCCTCTTGAAATTTCACTAACTTGCAAATGTCTATCATTAAAATTTGAATTACTCATCATAAGCCCTATATAGTCAATCACACAAAGTCCTATACTTTCATCTTGAGATTTTAAACGCCTTAAAATAGCCCTTACATCAGCAATAGTTGCATAACCACTATCGTAAATATATAATTTCTTTTGACTATAATCATTACAAGCATCTCCTAAACGCTCCCATTCATCATCATTTAAATCTGCAGTTAAAATTTTTTGCAAAGGAATGGAAGTTTTGGAAGATAGCATTCTTTGCATGATTTGAGTTGCAGGCATTTCAAGAGAAAACAAAGCCACGCCTTTTTTTTGTCTTAAAATCTTGTCAATGAAATTTAAACAAAGAGTTGTCTTTCCCATACCTGGGCGCGCAGCGATTATTATAAGTTCACCCCCTTTAAAACCTTTTGTCATTTTATTTAGACCTTCAAAACCTGTATCAAGCCCTATAATACCTTTATTTTCTAAAGTTTTTTGCTTTTTAAATTCTTCAAAAAGTTCTGATATTACCATATCAACATCTTTAATATCTCTAGAATTCACACGATTTGTAATGCTAAAAATTTCTTTACCAATTTCATCTGCGATTTCACTTACAGCACGATCTTCATTGATACGAGTTGGCAAAAGATGTGCAAAACTCAAGAGTTGTCTTTTTACGGACTTTTCGTGAAGTTCATTTACATAAGCAGGCAAATCTATCATAGAAGGAGTGGCAAGAATTTCTGCTAAAATTTGCTCATCTATTTTTTTATGTTTTCTTAAAAAACTTACAGAAATGGGCTCTTTGTTATTACTACAAGCTATAACGGCTTTAAAAATATCTTGGTGAGCTTTAAGACTAAAATCTTTTGGGCTAATATCACCTGCTATACTAGCATAAGCTTCTTCACTCATGATACAACTGCTTAAAATAGCTCGTTCTAAATCCAAGTCATAATACTCTTGCTGCACTAAATTTCCTTATAAATATAAATTAATTCTAAAAATTCTATCTAAAAAAACTTAAATTATAAAACTTAATTTTTTTATAAATATTTAATGTAATATTAGTTACAATTATAAATGTAATTTCATTACAAACAACAAACATTTCAAGGAGAACATTTGAAAAAATATTTATTTTCCTGTGTTTTAGCCTCCATTTTAACCCAATCAGCTACGGCTGTAGAATTTCAAGAAGGTTTTAGTGGAAATTTAAGCATAGGTGTGGGTGCAAGGGATATTAAAAGTAATATTTCAACCTTGGCAAACAGTGATTATCTAAGCAGTCACAATGCTGATAATTCAGACTCCTCTTTCATTCCTTTTATCGGTGCAGAACTTTACTATGGTAATCTTATAGATAATGATAGAATTTTTATTAAAAACTACAATGGAAGAGATATCAGCGGTATAGCTTTAGGCTACGAAAGAGCTTATTTAGAGCGTTTTAGCACTTCTTTTTCTGTAATTTCCTCTTTAAGAGAAAAAGCTTATGCAAATCCTTATGTAATAGGAAATAGAGAAGAAACTGATGTTGATAGATATGGTTTTAAAATCTCTCAACTTTATGAAAGTGATTTTGGGAAATTTACCACTTCATATTTATTTAGCAAAAACAAATATGATAAAGACACTATCGCACAAAGCTCTTTAAAAAGGGAGGGGTATTATCACGAATTTGAATTAAACTATAATTATAGCTTATTAAACCTAGGGTTAAATTATGATTACAATGATGCAGACGGAAAAGCTCAAAGCTATTCAAGATATGGTTTTAGCATAGGAACAAATTTGGCTTTTGCTAATGATTACATCTTCACTCCAAATTTAAATCTTAGCAAATATGAAGCAGTAGGAACTGATCCTATCTTTCACAAAAAACAAGATGGTAATATAGTTAAGCTTAATTTAAAAGTTGTTAAAAATCAATTTTTGGGTTATAACGGACTTTATGGTTTTGCAAATTATGGCATAGAAAAAAGAAATAGCGATATAGGATTTTATGATGAAACCTATCAAATTGTCCTAACTGGTATAGGATATAAATTCTAAAAATTATAAAAAAGCTCCTTTGATAAAATTTAAAAAAGATCTATCTCCTATAAAGATAGATCTTTAAAAATTCTTTTAAGAAAAATCCAAGCTAAAATCAAAACACAAAATTCAGCAAAAAATGGACTTAGCCATACTCCATTTAAACCCATAAAACAAGATAAAAACAAAAGAAAAAACAAAGGTATAAATAAATTTTGCGCCAAACTTAAAACCAAAGAAAAGCTTGCCTTATTAAAAGCTGTCAAAAAAGAACCACTTAGAACATTAAACCATGCAAAAAAATAATTAAAAGCAAAAAGCATCAAAGCTGTATAAGCAAAAGTTTTAAATTCTTGATTGTTTTCTTTTGTAAAAAGCGTGATTAAATTTTCTCCAAATATCAATATAAGCACTATAGAGAATAAAGATAAAAATCCCCCTGCAAAAAATACCACTTTTACAATAGCTTTGATTCTTGAAAAATCTTTTTTAGCATAGTTGTAACTAAGCGCAGGCTGCATTGCATCACCCATAGCAATAATAAGCATTATAATAAAACTATCAATATATAAAACTATAGAAAAGGCTGCCACGGCTTGAGTATCAGAAATTTTTAATAAAACAAAATTTGCAAAAATACTATATAAAGATCCTGAAATATTGCCAAAAAACTCACTGCTTCCGTTATAAAGAATATTTTTAAAAATTTTTAAATTCATGTATAGGCTTGAAATTTTAAGCTCTAAATTTTGAAACAAGAAAGGAAAAATTCCAAAAATACCACCTAAAACAAGCCCCAAACAAGTTGCAAGAGCAGCTGAAAATAAGCCCCAACCCAACTCGACTATAAAAATATAATCAAGCACTATATTGCTTAATGCTATAATTACATTCATTACCATACTATAAGCAGTTTTTCCGCAAATTCTTAAATAATTATCCAAAGCAAAAGAAAGCATAGTAAAGGGTGCAAACAAAGCAAAAACAAACATACATTCTTTAGTCATCGTTTTAATCTCATCGCTAACATTTAAACAATCAATCAAAACAGGTCCTAAAAAATACTCCAAAATTCCGATAAAACAAGAGATTATAAAGATAATCAACATACTTGAGCTAAATATCTTTCTAGCTAAATTCTTCTTGCCTAAACCTAAATGCATAGAAATTTGCACTGCTGATCCTATGGCTATCATATCAGCCAAAGCAAAAGACATCATGATAAAGGGAATAATCAAGGCTAGTGCCGCTAAAGCATCACTTCCTAGATATTTTCCAACAAAAATTCCATCAACTATATAATAAAAAGAAATAAAAGCCATACTTATAACATTTGGCACGGCACATTTTACAAAAAGCCTAAAAGGGCTTAAGGTGCTAAAAATACTTGACATAATAATCCTTAAAATATTTAAAATTAAAAATATTTTAAACCGCTAATAAAATGCCAAAAGTCCTAGTATGTAAGAATTTAAATAAAGTAATTTCGCAATAAGTTTATTAATATTTATTTTATTTTGCATATGAATTTTCTAGATTAAACTAAAATAAAAATTTAGCCCAAAGGCTAAATTTTAAAGCACAGAAAGAATTTTCACAGCGTCATTTAACCCTGTAACTATACTTGCTCCATTTTTAGTAGCAATATCTCCTGCTACAAAGATGCCTTTAACATTGCTTTGTTTGTTTTCATCCATTAAAGGCACGCCTTTATCATCAACATTAATCCCACATTTTTGTAAAAAATCAAGTGGAGTAGAACCACCAATAGCATAAATGATTCTATCATAAATATCGCTTGTACCATCGGTAAAATTTACTTTAGCTTTGCCGTTATCATCTTCTACTTCATTAATGTCAATTCCTAATTTTAACTCTACCTTACCCGAATTTCCAGCTTCGTGAATATCTTTAAGATTTATATCATTTAATCTTGTAAATTCTTTTTTACGATAACAAAGGCTAACTTGATTTGAATTTGCCAAATCCACAGCGTATTCTGCTGCTGAATTTCCGCCACCTACAACAAGAATTTTTTCATTTGCTAAAACTGAATTGGCATTAAAATTAATGATTTTTGTTAAAGTCATAGGAAGTTTGTAATCAGGTTTATTAGGTTTACCCATTCTACCTATAGCAACAATAATGTTTTTACACTCATAAACACCTTTAGCTGTACTTACTAAAAAAACTCCATTTTCATTTTTAACGCTCTCAACTTCAGAACCAAATTCAACTTCTATATTGCGCTCTTTTAAAGCGTTTTGAAAAGTTTCTATAGTGCTTTCTTTGGTGCCATCTTCAAAAGGAACATGTCCGTGATTGGTTCCTTCGCATCCCTTATAAGCTTTATCTACTCTTTTGCCATCCTTATAAAATTGCATTAAAGTTTGACAAATGTTATTTGATTTTTCTAGTATCAAAACTTCTTTGTTTTTAAGCTTGGCTTCAACTGCACAGCCTATCCCTGTTGGACCTGCACCTACTACAATTAAATCTATTTTTTTCATTTATATTTACCTTTCAATTCTAAATTTTTTTGTATAATTTATCAAGTTTTTTGTAAATAAAGGATTAAAAATGCGAAATTTGCTTGAAAATATTAAGAAAAATTCTCAAAAACTACTTAACTTAACACCCAAAGATAAAGAAAAAATTATTCTAAAATTAGCTCAAATTTTAAGAGAAAATTTCAAAATTATCCTAGAAGCAAATAAAAAAGATATGGCAAATTTCACAAAAAGCGGAGCAATGAAAGATAGGCTTTTGCTAGATGAAAAACGTATTTTAGCTCTTTGCGAAGGCCTAGAAAAAATCGCTTACATCGAAGATCCTATAGGCAAAATTTCTAAAGGCTGGAAAAATTATGCGGGTTTGAGCATACAAAAGATGAGCATTCCTTTAGGACTCATTTGTGTTATTTATGAAGCAAGGCCTAGTCTTAGCGCTGAAATCGCAGCTTTAATGATAAAAAGTTCCAATGCTTGTGTATTTAAAGGCGGAAGTGAAGCAAAATTTACAAATAAAGCCATATTTACTCTTGTTAATAAAGCACTTAAGGAATTTGATTTGCAAGATTGTTTTGCTATGTTTACCCAAAGAGATGAAATCTTGCAAATTCTAGCCTTTGATGATTTAATCGATGTGATCATACCTCGCGGAAGTTCAAATATGATACAAGAAATTGCAAACAATACCAAAATTCCTCTCATTAAGCAAAATAAAGGCTTGTGTCATGCTTTTGTAGATCAAAGTGCTAACTTAGATATGGCTTTAAAAATAATCCTTAATGCAAAGTGTCAAAGAGTAAGTGTTTGTAACGCTTTAGAAACGCTTTTAATCCATGAAAAAATTGCTAAAAATTTTATAAGTCTTTTAATACCTGAATTTGAAAAATTTAAGGTAAAAATTCACGCCCATGAAAATGCTTTGGTTTATTTTAATAACTCAAATTTAGAAATTTTTAAAGCAAATGAAAATACCTTTGATACAGAATGGCTTGATTTTGCTTTAAGTGTAAAATTAGTAAAAGATTGCGATGAAGCTATAGAGCATATCAATAAACACAGCTCCTTGCACTCTGAAACCATTATCTCAAATGATGCTTCAAATATCGCTAAATTTCAACGCCTTATAAACTCATCTTGTATTTATGCTAATGCTTCAACGCGTTTTAGCGATGGAGGAGAATTTGGCTTTGGTGGAGAAGTTGGAATTTCAACCAGCAAATTGCATGCAAGAGGTCCTATGGGGATTGAAGATATTTGCACTTATAAATATATAATCAATGGGGAAGGACAAATTCGAGAGTGAATAAAATAGAAATACTAAAGCAACACTTTAAAGAAATTGCTAAATTAAATTCAAGCGAACAAGTTTGGCAAATGCCTTTTTTTGCGGCTTTAGGCGTGGGTATAGTTTTAGGGCTTAGTGTATTTTTTGGAAAATTAAACTATGGACTCATTGCCATGATAGGAGCTTTGTCTTTTTTATATGTTCCAAACACTCCTTTATATCATAGAATGGCTGTTATGATGTGCTGTTCTTTTGGCATAGTTTCTAGTTTTTTCTTAGGAATTTTAACTCATTTTTTGCCTGCAATTTTTGCCTTCATCCCTATAGGAATTATGGCCATGGGAAGTTCTATTTTAATTAGATACTATAACATTGGTGCACCTGGATATTTTTTCTTTGTATTTTCTTGTATTTTAGGAGCTTATTCTCCTTTTGAAGCTAAGGATTTTATCTTTTTAGTAGGTCTTGTTTTTCTTGGAGCAATGGTAGCTAATTTAATGGCTTTGTTATATTCTATCGTTGTGATTTATGGATTTAAAAATGCTTTACCTAGCGAAATTCCACCTAGAGAATACATAGGTTTTGATGCAGTTTTTGTGGATTCTTTGATCATGGGTTCTTTTGTGGCTTTTTCTATATTTATAGGAACTTTTTTAGAACTTGAAAGAAGTTATTGGATAGCCATTTCTTGCACAGCTATTATGCAAGGTGTAACTTTAAATTCTATATGGATTAAACAAATTCAACGCATCATAGGAACGGCCTTAGGAGTATGTTTTGCATGGTGGCTTTTATCTAAACAATTTCACGATATAGAGCTTATTTTACTTATGATGTCTTTGTTTTTTATAGGACAATTTTTAGTCAATCGAAACTATGCTTTAGCTATGATTTTCTTTACTCCTTATGCTACTTATCTTTCGGAAGCAGCTAATTTTATGAGTGAAAATGCAGATAAATTAATACTCGCTCGTTTAATTGATGTTGTAATAGGAAGCATTTTAGGGCTTTTAGGTGGTTTTGTGATTTACAAACCTTATCTAAGAGTGCATTTTGAACGCATTGCAAAATACATCTTTAGGATAAAACAAAAAGCTTAAAAGCCAAATAAAGCACAAGCATTATCCCCTAAAATTTGCTCTTGTTCTTTTTTAGATACGACAACTTCATTAAAAGCCACTAGAGCCGATGAAAAATTAATATTTGCTTCAAAATTTGTATGTGGCCAATCGCTTCCAAAAACAAAATTGCTAAGTGGAAAATGTTCTTTTAAAATTTCATATATTTTCTTTGCAAATTTTACAGCTTGTTCATTATTAGCATAGTCTATTTTTGCTCTATAAAAACCGCTAATTTTAAAAAATATTCTAGAGTTTTTTAAGCAAATTAAATCCTCTAAATTTGTTAAGTTTGCATTAGCTCTTGCTAAATGATCGATAACAATATTACAACCATAAGGAATTAAATTTTCAACAATATCAACAAGATTATTATCTAAATCTCTTTGAATTTCTATTTGCATTTTAAGCTTACTTAAATTTTCAAAAAATTGAGTCCAAACCATACTTTTAAAATTTGGCAATTCTTTGCCAATTAAATTTAATCTAACTCCACAAGCTTTTCTTTCTTTTAATTTTTTAAGCTCATCAAATTTAATATTTTCATCAACCACAACTATAGCTTTTATATTTTCATCTTTTTCTATACTCTGAAGCAAAAATTCATTATCAATACCTAAAAAACTTGGCTGAACTAAAACCCCTTTATTAAAATCATAATGATCTAAATTTGCTTTATAATCTTTAAAACTAGCGTCATAATCAGGCTTATATCTTGCATTTGCAACCGTATTTAACTTTTTCAAAAATATATGTGCGTGAGTATCAATCTTCATTAAATTATCCTTATAAAATAAAACTCATTATAATAGTAGCTAAAATCGCCGCTATAAATCCTATAGGCACAGCTTTAATAAGTAAATCTTTAAATAATTTTTCCTTATATTTATCAGGGCAAGATCCTAAAATTAGACTTCCTCCAGAAGAAAAAGGAGAAATAGCAGAAGCTTGAGCCCCTACAACAATACAAGAAAAAAGCAATACCTCGCTTAATCCACTGCTTGCAGCAATGCTTGGAACTATAGGAAAAAGCGCTGGAGTAACCACACCCAAAGTACTTGAAAAAAGCGACATAAGAGCTGCAATAGCACACATTATTAACGGAATAAAAATCACATTGATCTCATTTTCTACAAGATCTGAAAATAATTTTATAGCCCCTGCTTCAACTGCTATGCTAATTAACATCCCTACTCCACAAATCATTATCAAGGTTCCCCAAGGAATTAAAGCAACAACTTGTTTCTCATCGGCTAATTTTAAAAATAAAGCAATGGCAACAAAAATCATGGCTATCATGGCTATATCTATTTTTTTATTAAAATAACTAATTGTCTCATTATGTGGAAAAATAATATTTAGCACAGGAAAGATTAAAACAACAACAATCATCATAAACATGAGAATTAAAGTAGTTTTTTGTTTATAATCAAATGGATCAGGTTTTGAAATAACACTAATTTTTATATTATTTTTAAAAGCATTAAACACAAAAAAAGATAATACCACAATAGGCAAAATTATAGTAAAAGCAAAAATAATACTAGAATTTACAAAAGCTTCATTTGCTTCAATGCCTGAATTTTCCATCAATCCTCGAAAAATAATCCCACTTTGAGAAGTCATAAAATTTGCTCCTCCCAAAGCACCATAGTTTATAGCCATAGCTCCAGCAATTTTGCTTAAACCGATTTTATCGCAAAGTAAAAAAGTAAGTGGTGCCATAAAAGCTAAAACTGTATAAAAACCTGCTCCTAAAGCAGCTATAATAGCACTAACCACAAAAATAACAAAAGGAAGCAAATAAGGATGATTAGCAAAACGATACATCAAATGTCCAGCTAATTTTTCAAGAGTTCCATTTACGGTTGCAAAATTATAAAACAATGAAACAGCAAAAATAACAAAAAATATAGAAATAGGCCAAAAAGCTATGATTTTTTTAGGAGCTAAATCCATAAAAAAAGCTCCTATAATATAAGCAAAAATCATAGCAAAAATTCCAACATTATGTCTAGTAATATAGCCCAAAATAATAGCCACTATAATACTAGAGATGATTAAAAAAACTATTATCATCCTTTAAAATATTATAGGGCTTATAATATCAAAAAATATATTTTTCAAAGCATAAAAACAAAATCTAAATTTAAAAAATATCTATTTAGTAACAAATTTACTCATCTTATGAAATTTTTTATAAAATATCCACATCCATAGCAAGCAAAGCAAAGCTTCCTAGCCAATGCGACCCAAGATAATCATCTTCTATATGAGCTATGGCTTTATCAAAATGCTCTGTAGCATTGTTTCTTAAAAGAATTTTTAAATTTTCATCGCAAGAATTTGAAAGTATTTTAAAACACCAAGCACGACTTAAATTTAACCCATCTAAATGTGCTATTTTACCATCGCTCCTATCACTCACACTCACAGGGGTAAATAAAGTTGCAGGCTCTTTTGCTTCTAAATTTGGCAAATATGCTTTAAAAAATTTTACAAAATCATTTTTATGTAAAACAGCACTTAAAAGCACCGCTTCCATCAAAACAGGAGATAAAAACTCATCTCCACAAGGCTCTAAAGCTTGCATATTTTTATCATTTAAAAACCACTTTTTAGCACTTTGGATGATGCAATACTCCAATTCTTGATCTTTTTTAAATCTTGCATATTCTAAAGCAAAATACAAAGCAAAAGAGCTATTAAAATGGGTTCCAACTCGTATAGGATAATCCATCTTAGGTAAAAACTCCTTAAATTCTTTAACAAAGAAATCAGCTATGCCTTCTAAATTTTTAGCCCAAATTTCAGCTTTGTCATTTTCTTTAGCAAGTAAATTTATCTCCAAAGTCAGTTTTAAAAACCATCCCCATCCATAAGGTCTTTCAAAACCTTTGTGTGCAGGGTTTTGAAGATATTTAAGCTCTCCTTCTGCTTTTTCTTTGCTAAATTGAGAATCTAGAGCTTTGATGATTTCATCCTTTGGAGCAAAATGAGAAAAATCTTTTAAAATTTTCACCAAAAGCCAGTGAGAATGTACGCTAGAATGCCAATCATAAGAACCATAAAATATAGGATACATAAGTTTTGGCGGTTTAATATCATTGATATCATTAAAAGAATGTGTAATTTTATTTGGCAATTCTCTAAAAATATTTTCTAGTGCAATAAAGCTAAATTGTTTTATAAATTTTTCCATTGTTTCTCCTTAAAATCTAAAAGCTAAAAAATACATTAAAAAGATATTAGCCACAAGCAAAACAAGTCCTGACATAAACTGGGCTTTAATTACGCCATTTTTATCATCCAAATTTAAAAGTGCCGCAGGAACTATATTAAAATTTGCAGCCATAGGCGTCATTAAAGTTCCGCAAAATCCACTAAGCATTCCAATCGCTCCTATAATAGCAGGATTTGCATGCATTTGTATGATTAAAATCGGCAAAGCAATAGCAGCAGTAATCACAGGAAAAGCTGCAAAAGCATTGCCCATTACTATAGTAAAAAGCGCCATAGCGATACAATACACAGCTACTGCAATAAAAGCATTATCTAAACTAATATAACTAGATAAAAGTTTAGATACTTGATCGCCCATTCCTGTAGAAACAAAAACTACCCCAAGTGTAGCCAAAATTTGCGGTAAAAGCGCTGCCCAACTAATGTGATCCATAGTATGTGCTGCATCTTTAACAGCTCTTTTAGGAGAAGCCTTAAACATAAAACAAGCAACTACTGAAGAAATAATTATACCTATAATCAAAGCCATCAATGTAGCATTTTTATTTTCAAAAAAACTCAAATAGGGAAATAAAAAAGTCCCAATAAGTGTAATCAAAGGAACCATTAAAGCAGGAATAAAAAGTTTATTTTTATAAATATTTGCATGTTTTATCTCATATTCTTTTTCTTCTTTGCTAACTTCGATCTTTGCTGGTTTTAATAAATTAAATCCTGCTATAAGTGCTAGTAAAATCACTATACAACCCATCACAAAATGAGGCAAAACTCCTGCTAGTAAAAAAGTAAAACTATAACTTATCCAAAATACCCCGCCGCTTATTCTTGATTTTATATCTTTAGCTTGATTAGAAAAACTTAAAATTCCAAAAACTAAAAATAAAATTCCTACAATATAATAAAGTAAATCAAGACTTATCATCACTCAACCCTTTATAAGTTTTTTCCAATCTTTTATCAAATAAATAAAGTCTAGAGCAATGGATAATTAAAGCCAAAATTCCAGTTGGTATAGCCCAAACTGATAAATGCAATGGCTCAACAATAATACCATTGCTCTCATAAAAAGCTTTAATAAATAAAATAGAATGCACGGCTATAAAAATATCCTCTCCAAAAAATACAGCAACATTATCCGTTCCCGCAGAAAAAGCTTTGATTTTTTGACTATCTTTATGTGTTAAGTTTTTAAATTTAAGCTTAGCTGCAGCTTCTGCCATAGGGGCTATTAAAGGTCTTATCATCTGTGCATGTCCGCCTAAAGATAAAAGCCCTAAAGCTGCAGTAACTTGTCTAAAAACAAAATAACACATTAAAATTCGTCCTGTACTGGCAACTTTTATTTTGGATATTAAATTTTTAGCCTGCTCTCTTAAGCCTTTGCGTTCCAAAACAGCAAGTAAAGGTAAAATAAGCCAAATTATAGCAACATAGCGATTATCTACAAAAGATTTTCCTATATCACTAACAACCTTAACAAAATCAAAACCTGAAACAAGTCCAGCATAAATTCCAACTGAAGTTACCACTAAAAAGGGGTTAATCTTTAAAGCAAAACCTAAAACAATCAAAGGTATAGAAGCAAGAAGTAACCATTCCATCAACCATCTCCACAATATGAATTAGAAATATTATAGAAATTTTAAATTGAAGAAAAGTTTAAAAAAATATTTTTAAGAATGGAATGAGAAATTAAGTAACAAAATAAATTTTATATAAATTTAAAAAAGCCTTGGAATAGTCCAAAAGCTTTTTTTGTATTATTTGTTCGCTCTTTCTATATACTCACCACGCACAGTATCAACGCGTATAACTTCACCTTCTAACACATGAAAAGGAATTTGCACTACTGCGCCTGTTTCCAATGTAGCCGGTTTTTTATTTGATCCTTGAGTATCACCCTTAAAATTTGGAGCTGTTTCGATGATTTTGAGTTCAATAACTTGTGGAACTTCTACGCCGATAGCTTTACCATTATGGAAAAGCACATCTACCATCATACCATCAAGCATCCATTTTTTCGCCTCACCTACATCATCATCACTAATAGCTACTTGTTCATATGTTTGCGTATCCATAAATTGGCAATTTTCACCATCATCATAAAGATACTGCATAGTTTTATCTTCTAAATTTGGAGCTTCACATTTATCACCTGCATGGAAAGTTTTTTCAAGTACTTTACCATCAATAAAAGATTTGATTTTAATACGCACAAAAGCAGGACCTTTGCCTGGTTTTACATGCTGATACTCAACTATTTTAAAAGGAATTCCATCGATTTCTATTTTAAGTCCCTTTTTTAAATCACCCATTGAATAAGATGCCATAAATTTCCTTTGTTAAAAAATAAAAAACAATTTTATCAAATTTTGATTGATATCACAATAAAATTATTTTATTTGATGAAAAAATAAGTAAAATTACGTTAAAATCCAAATTTAAAGCATAGTAAATGCTCGCTTCTTTTTAGGAGAGGAAAGTCCGAGCTGCTAAAGACAAACATTCCATCTAACAGATGGCTAGGGTAACCTAAGGGATAGTGCAACAGAAAGAAAACTACCACGCAAGTGGAAAAGGTGAAACGGCGGGGTAAAAGCCCACCAGCGATTTTGGTAACAATTTCGGCTATGTAAACCCAATGTGCAGCAAGAAGGGATGGTTAGCGTCTTTGTTTTAACCCTTCGCTTGATTTTGTTTGCAAAAACAAAACTAGATAAATGAGCATTCAAGACAGAACTCGGCTTATCGCTATGCTTTTTTAAGATTTAAAATATGTCAACGCTTTTTGAAATTTTTGAATTTCAACAGCTTTTGTTTTTTTCTTTTGTTCAATCAGTATAACAGCTTCTTGCAAAAGAGCTTGAACTTGATAAAATACATCATTTGCATTTTCTTTTAAAAAATCTTCTGAAGGCGATTCTTTGGCTAAATTTTTAATAAAAGCTTTCATATCAAGTTCATCAAGTAAATTTTCAAGTTTATTGACATCTTCTTGGATTAATGCAAGTTTAAAATCACTGAGCCACTGTTTCATTGTTATGCACTTCTCTCCAAGCTTCTAGCAAACCTTTGGTTACATTTATAACTTCATTGATTCTATCTTCGTTATTTTCTAAATTTGCCAAAGATAAAAGTTGAATTTCTCTTGTATAAAGCCCGCTTAAATAATGTGCCACTTCTCCGCCTTTTTCATAGTTTAAAGTATTAATAAGCTCTATAAAAATAGCCGTGGTTCTTTTTACAAAATACACTCTTTGTTCTATATCTTCATTTCTTATGGCTACTTTAGCTCTTGCACAAAAACGCAAAATTCCCTCATAAAGCATTTCAATAAGTTTTTGCGGGGACTCTATCCCCACTTGATTTTGAGAATAAGCATTATAGGCTAAATTATTTTGCATCTTTTTTATCCTTAATTATTAGAATTGTTTGCCGCATTAATCATATTAGTCACAGTATTTAGCTGTTGATTGAGTTTATTTAAAATACTCTCATATTGCAACCATTGATTCGCCATTGTATCATATCTTGTATCAATCATAGCCTGAGTCGAGTCTTTAGAGGTATTTAATGATTTAATATCATTTGTCAAACTCTCATCATATTTTGTAATTGAACCGTCTTTTCCAGTCATCTCTTGCAACGTGGCTTTTAATTTTGAAAAAATACCTTTACCTTCTATAGGCTTAGAGGTTATATTTACATCAGACAAACCTAATTCCTTAAGAATGCTACCATCTCCTTTGATTGAAAAATCCGAACTACCATCTCCACTAAAATTCAACCTAAACCCTGTAACATTGTTTTGATTATAGGATTCAACCTTAACTTTTAAGCCTTCAATACCTTTACTGTTTATATGATTAGCTAAATTTTGAAGCAATTCTTCCTCTGTTTTCCCTGTTAATTTAAAATTAGTACCATCAGAATTTTTAGATAAATCATATGTTTGATTATTAAAAACTATAGTAAAATCTCCTGGTTTAAATGCTAAACCATTAGTATTACCTCCATTGGAATTAAGATATTTACTTAAACTTCCTGTCTTAATTACCTCTCCTGTGTGATTAATGTCTTCGTATTTAGTAATATTTGAAAAAAAACTTTCAGTAGAGTCTGGATCTTCTTTAACTTTTTGTTCAAATTTAGAAGAATCAAAACTCAAAGTGCCTGCATCATTTAAACTTAAGCCAAAATCCTGCATAGAAAGCATAACCTTAGTGTTTACTTTATTACCATTTGCATCTTCAGTAGTTCCATCAACAACTTGAGAATCAAACAAATCAGCAAGAATGCTTGAGCGTATTGAATTTACTTCACTGATGCCTTGTAAAGTTCCTTTTGTTCCAGTTTCACTATTATAGTCAGTTGCAGCATTAAGATTGGTTACTAAATCATTATAAGCATCCACCAAATCTTGCATGGCTTTTGTCACACCTTCAAAATCTTGCTGTACATCAAAATTAATTTCACCTGTTTTATTTAAAGTTAAAGTCATTCCTACACCAAGATCGGTAACAGTATTACTTGATCTAAACATCTTAATACCATCAAGTGTGAATTCTGCATTTTGCGCAGTTTGGATATGCAAAGAAGCATCCTTAATACCATAACCTTTTTTATCCTTAGCTGGATCAATAGTCTGAGTCGTTTTATCTAATTCCCATCCAAGATTTGAAAATATTTTTTCTGCCTCTGGATCACTTTGATACTGACCCTGCGCATCTTTTTTTCCAGCATAGAAACTTATCGCACTGTCTTCGCCTGTTTCTTTACTGGTTAAAGTTAAGCGGTAAGGAGTGCCTTTCTCTCCTGTGTTTACAATCTTAGCGACAATCTCTCCTCCACTAGCTTCATTAATTTTATCAGCTAAATCTCTATAGGTTGTGTTTTTATCTACCGTAACAGTATATTCTTTGCCATTTGAAAAAAAAGTAAGATCGGTGGTTCCAGCTAAATTTGCATTAATAAAACCACTGTCATTTGCCAATCCTTGACTTTGATATACATCTTTTTGTGCAAGTTGAGTAACATTGATATTCATGCTTTGTAAAGCAACACCCGAATTAACTGTAAGACTTGCTGGAGGATTATCGCTAATACTTCCTACAACTTTTCTTTTCGCAAAAACCGTAGCATCAGCTAATGATGAAACAGCCGTCTGAAAACTTAGTAATTTAGTTTTGATTTCTGTTAAATCTTTTTGTTTGGTTGTATTTTCTTCAATTTTTTTAGTATAAGGATCAATACGAGCTTTTTGCTCTGCTTCTTTTAATTTATCTATAGTATCTTGAGTTAAAACCCCAGAACCAAATCCTAAACTAGATAGACTACCAAATGCCATTTTTAACTCTCCTTATCAAATATCATTCCTATCACATCCCTAAAATACTCAGCTAATCTCATAGCTTCTTCGCTAGGAATTTGACGGATTTCCCTTCCAGTACTTTTTTCAGTCACGCTAATATACATAGAACCGATTTTATCACTATAACCAAAACGAACATTGGTATCTAGAGAATCCATTTGCTCATTTAACTTTTTTGTAATATCAGCTAACTTTTCACTCACACCTCGTTGCTGTCCATCATCGCCTCCTTGGCTTTGACTTCTATCGGTTTGAATGTTTAAACTAGCCTGTGTCTCACTTGTTCTTTGGCTAATGTTTGCCAAAGCTGTATCCATTTGCCCATTTGCCTTCGATATTTCCATTTTAAAATCCTTTTTAAAATTTCCTATTGCTAGTTAAAAGCTTATATCGACAAATTTATAAATTTATGAACACCTATAAAGAAAATTTTATTTTTCAATAATAAAAAAATAATAAGCAAAAACTGTGCCAAAATTTTAAAATAAATCTCAATTATCTTAAAAAATTTCAAATTTATTAAAAAGATCTGGATTATTTTCTAAAATATTACGCAAGATCAAATCTTCTATCACGCTTTTAGTGCAATCTGTTTGCTTAGGCCAAGCTCTTAAATAACCCTCAGCTTCACCTTTAGCACTTGCATCTACTCCAAGTCTTTCTTCTTTGATAAAAATATCTCTTTTAGCATCTATATTATTTACCACACGCCAAACAAGCATATAAGAATTTTCAAGCTTATTTTCAGCATCTAAAAATACTAAAATCCTAAAATGTTTTTTAAATTCTAAAAGTTTGTCAAAACTTTGTTCGATTTTTTCTTTTTTATCAAGCAAAATACAAACTATAGGACTTTTACTTTCTTTATAAAATTGCTTTAAATTTAAAAGTTCTACCTTAGTTTTAAAAAGTTCTAGTAATTTTTCATCTTCTAAAATTTCAAGCTCTTCAACTTGTATTTCTTCGCAAGCATCAAGTCCTGCTTTACCCCCAAAACAAGAATTAGGTGAAGCATGATCTAATTGATCACAAATTCCTTCTGAAATTAAAATTTTCTTTGTATTAAAACGATCTAACATATAAGGAATTAAAGCATCATAATCTTTCAAAGAAGGTGCATTTTTATCCACAAAAATTGCATGCTTAACAAAACTCATTTGCCCTACTCCCCAAAATGCATGCATAATTTGTTGCGCATGAGCGGGATATTTTGCATCGATTTTTGCTAAGATAAGATTATGAAAGACCCCATTTTCAGGCATATTATAATCAATTAAATCAGGTACTGAAGTTTGAAGCAAGGGTAAAAAAATTCTTTCGGTACCAAGCCCCATGATCTTATCTTCTAAAGGAGGCTTTCCTACAACCGTTGCTTGATAGATCGCATCTTTTTTAGCATAAATTTTTTCTACTTTCATCACAGGAAAAAGTTCAGCAGGAGTATAAAAACCCGTATGATCTCCAAAAGGACCTTCGATTTTAAACTCTTCTAAATCCACATAACCTTCAATAACCACATCACTATCATAAGGTATAAAAATACCATTTTCACAAGGAGTAATTTTTGCAGGAGTTTTTTTAATAAAACCATAAAGTAAAAGTTCAAAAATTCCCTTAGGTAAAGGTGCTTGAGAACACCAAATATAAAGCGGATCTCCACCTATGGCTATACTTACAGGCATTTTTTTAAAACCAGCATTTTTGTATTCGTGATAAAAATTTGCCCCATCTTTATGAATTTGCCAATGCATTAAAAGTTCATTTTTATCACTCATTTGCAAACGATACATTCCAAGATTATTTTGAGTTTTATCTAAATTTTGTGTATAAACTTGCCCCATGGTAATAAATTTACCCGCATCATCTTCCCAAGTTTTTAGTATGGGAAGTTCTTCAAGTGAGTTTAAAATTTCATAATCATACAAGGCTTTATTTTTTTTCAGTCTTTTAGGAGGAATATTTTTAAAACTTAACAAATTCATAAAAAAATCCATTTTTGCTTTAAAACTCGTAGGAATATGAAGCTTGGTGAGTTTTGAAATTTCTTCAGCCACCTCTTCATAATCACGTCCAAAAGCTAAATTTAAAGCCTTTTCATTGCAAAAAGTATTCATCAAAACAGGAAATTTATATTGTTTATTTAATTTTTTATCTATAGGATTTTTAAATAATAAAGCCTTCCCTTTTTCTCCTTTTTTAGCTTCTATATAGGCTAAATGAGCGATTTCAAGATCTACATCTACAGGTTCTTCAATTACCCTTAAAAGATCATTTTCTTTTAAAATTTGAATAAATTCTTTCATATCATACTCTCAGCTTTTTTTAAAAGTTCTTTAGCACCTTTAGCAATAAACTCCTTAGCCAAACTCTCTCCAAAACCTTTAAAATCATTCTTTTTAATCATTCTCTTATCTTTTAAAATTTCACTTCCATCGGGTAGTCCAAGTACCGCACGCACACAAATTTCATCTCCCAAGAGCTCTGCGTTAATACCTATAGGAACTTGACAACCTCCTTCTAAAGTAGCAATAAATTCTCTTTCAATGCTTGTTTCAATCAAAGCATTTTCATCATTTAAACATTTTAAAAGTTCTAAAATTTTTTCATCATTTATGCTTTCAATACCTAAAGCTCCTTGAGAAGCCGCAGGAATAAGCTCATCTTTGCTAAATTCATAAACAAAATTCACTTGCTTATCTAAGTTTAAGCGTTTAATTCCCGCCATTGCCAAAATAATCGCATCAAAATCATTATTTTTTAATTTCTCTATACGAGAATTGACATTACCACGCAAAGAAATAATATCTAAATCAGGTCTTAATAATAAAAGCTGCATCTTGCGTCTAAGACTAGTAGTGCCTATTTTTGCACCTTTTGGTAAAGAAAGAAAATCTTTATAATTTTGACTTAGCATAGCATCATTGCTTTGCTCTCTTTTGCTTACCGCTGCCAAAACTAAACCTTGAGGAAAAAAACTAGGCACATCTTTTAAACTATGCACTGCTAAATGTGCTTCTTTTCTTAACATACTTTCTTCAAGTTCTTTTGTAAAAAGTCCTTTACCACCAATTTTTGCCAAAGGAGAATCAAGCAAAACATCGCCTTTTGTTTTAAAACCTTCTAAAAGCACTTCAATTTGATGTGTATTTTTTAAAATTTGGGCTACATGTTCACTTTGCCAAAGAGCTAATTGACTTTTTCTTGTTGCAATAATAAGCTTCATTTTCTATCCTCTATAATTTCAACATCAATAATTTCTTCATTAGAATTTTGATACTCTTGCTTGGTGTATTGATATTTTGATTTAGTTATTAATTTCAAAGCAATACCAAAGAAAAATACAAAAATTCCAAAAACACTTGTAATAATCCCTGGAAAAACAAGTAAAAACCCTGCGATAACAAAAGAAAATTGTGTTAACATATCCTTTAAGCCACCCATTTGAAATTCAAGCATATTTTTCCAAAAAATTCCCAATAAAACCGCACCAAAAATCATACTCAAAAGTATGAAAAATAAAAAATTACCAAAACCAAAAAACACTATAAAAAGTATACTTGCAATAATTTCAAGTACAAATAAAGGACTTAAACTTAATTTATAATTCATAACACTTTCTTTTTAAGAATTTCCATAAGTTCATCAGTTTTTATAAGTTCTTTTACCAAATCTTCTCTTTGGATAAGCTCTATTTCATTATTTTCTAATCCCTTGCCAATAACTAACGCATAAGGAAAACCCATAAGTTCAAAATCATTCATTTTAACCCCAAAACGCTCATTTCTATCATCAAGCAAGACTTCTAATCCAAGATTAGTTAAATCCTCATAAAGCTTATTGGCAAATTCTAAAGCCTTTTCATCTTTGAGATTTGAAACAATAATTTCAAGCACAAAAGGAGCTAAAGTTTTATTCCAAATACATCCTTTTTCATCATGACTTGCTTCAATAGCTACAGCCAACAAGCGTGAAACACCTATGCCGTAACATCCCATATAAAAAGGCTGACTTTTGCCATTTTCATCTAAGAAATTTGCATTCATCGCTTTGGAATATTTTTGTCCTAGCTTAAAAATATGGCCTACTTCTATACCTTTACTTTGTTTTAATTTTGCTCCACATTTAACACAGCAATCCCCTTCTTTAACTTCAATCAAATCTTTAAAACGATCTTTATTTAAATTTACAACATCAATACCGATTAAATGATAATCTTTTTCATTCGCACCCATAATCATTTGCTTTTCGTTTTCAAGCTCAAAATCTATATAAAAATCTATATCTTTTAATCCCACAAAACCTATAAAACCAGCTACTAAGCCAGCTTTTTCCAATTCTTCTTCGCTCGCATCGACTAGTTCAAGGGCACTGCAAGCATTTTGAGCCTTAACCTCTTGCAAATCATCACTTCCTCTTATAAAAAACACAACTAATTTACTTTCATTTTCATAAATAGCTTTTTTTACCACTGCTTTAATCGTATAAAAAGCATTAATTTTAAAAAATTGTGCTAAAGAATCTATAGTTTTAATATTTGGAGTGTGAAATTTACTTGCATAATTTGCTTCAGGACGCTCATCTTGACAAGTTTTTTTAGCTCTTTTTGCAGCTTCAACATTAGCCGCATAATCACAATTTTCACAAATTAAAATATCATCTTCCCCATTTTTTGCTAAAACCATAAATTCCTTAGAGCCACTTCCACCAATAGCCCCACTATCAGCTTCAACTGCTCTAAAATCAAGCCCCATTCTTTGTAAAATTTGAGAATAAGTTTTATACATAAGCTCAAACTCACGCCCTAAATCTTCTTCATTAGCATGAAAACTATATCCATCTTTCATTAGAAATTCACGACATCTTAAAAGCCCAAATCTAGGCCTTGCTTCATCACGAAATTTAAGTCCAATTTGATATAAATGCAAAGGAAGTTGTTTATAGCTTGTGATTTTGTTTTTTACCAAAGAAAGCATAGCTTCTTCATGTGTTGGACCTAAAACAAATTCATTTTCTTTTCTGTCTTTAAAACGCAAAAGTTCTTTTCCAAAAACATTATAACGCCCACTTTCTTGCCACAAACTTGCAGGAGTGATAAAACTAAGATTTACTTCTTGTGCTCCAGCCTTATCCATTTCTTCTTTAACTATATTTTTAATCTTATCTAAAACTCTTTTTCCCAAAGGCAAGAAATTATAAAGTCCGCTACCAATTTGTTCTACAAAACCTGCACGCGTTAAAAAAATATGACTAGGTAAACTCGCATCTTTTGGCGCTTCTTTTAAACTTGGTGCATAAAATTTAGTAAATCTCATCATTATTCTCCATATCAAATTCACATTTATATTGATTTAAACCTTCAAGATTATTTTGCAAATCAAAAACATAACGCATAGCATTAATCACTGTATCGCTTTGCATTTTACCTTGTAAATGTTTCAAATTCATAGTAGGCGTGTGTAAAAAAGCCTTAAAAACTTGATGAATCAACTTTCTAGCCTCTTCTTTATCAGATTTTTTCAAATATCCTTTTTTTAACGCAATTTCAAGTTGTTTATCTGCATATTCTTTAGCTTGCAAGCGTATAGCTTTGATAATAGGCATCAAAGCCAAATCGTTTAAATACCTAAAAAATTCACTTGTTTCACGACCTATTATCCCATAAGCCATACGAGCTTCTTGTTCTCTTAGTGCTAAATTTTTTTGAACCACAATTTCAAGATCATCTACAGCAAAAACAGATATATTTTCATTTTCATTGATATCAATATCCCTTGGAACTGCAATATCAAAAAAATACCTTTTATAAGAAAGTTCTTCTATTAAAGAATTTGTAATAATAGCATTTGGTGCATTGGTAGCTGAGAAAAAAAACTCGTATTGATTTAAATATTTTTTTAAATTTTCTAAACTATCATATTCGCTTAAAACACCAAGTCTCTCACACAAATCTTTAGCTTTTTGTAAATCACGATTTAAAATAATCACCTTAGCACCCGCAGCAATTAAATGTTTTGCCGCGAGTTCTCCCATCTCTCCAGCTCCAATAACAACAGCTTTTTTTTGCGTTAAATCTGCAAGTTCTTTTGCTTTTGCCACGGCAACGCTAGCTACAGAAATAGAATTTTTAGAAATTTGAGTTTCATTGCGTACCTTAGCAGCACATTTAAAAGCACTATGTACTGCTCTTGAAAGGTGTACTCCACAAAAATTATTTTTTACAGCAAAAGCAAAGGCATCTTTTAATTGTCCTGCTATCTGAGTTTCTCCAACCACCAAACTATCCAAAGAACTTGCTACAGAAAAAAGATGGTGGATTGCTCCACTATTTTCAAAAATATCAGCTTTTTCAAGTAAAATATCTTTATCAACATCACAAAGTAAAGCCAAAGATTTAACAATAAACTCCGCACAGGCCATTTTTACAAAAGCAACAATTTCAACACGATTGCAAGTACTTATAACCAAACATTCTTCAATATTTTCATGAGTGCTAATGATTTTTAAAAACTCACTTTTTTTAGCTTCATTGGAAAAGCTTAACTTTTCCCTTAAGGCAATATCTGTATTTTTATGAGTAAAAGATATACAATAATACATTAAAATTCCCTATCTATCATAGCTTTAATAATATCATTAAGCTTGTTATTATCATATTTTTCAATCGCTTTACTAGCCTTTTTTGCATAAGTTTTAGCTTCTAAAATAGCTTTTTCTAAAGCTTTTTGTTCTTCAAATTTAGTTTTTAGCCACTCTTTTTCATTTTCATTTAAATCTTTTTTAAATAAAGTCTGCAAATATATCCTATCTTGTTCTTGTAAATTTTCATAAAGATAAATATAAGGTAAGGTAGTCTTACCCTCTTTAAAATCATTCATAGCAGGTTTTCCAAGAATTTTTTCATCACTCTTAATATCTAAAATATCATCAATCATCTGAAAAGCGAGTCCTAAATTTTTTCCATATTCTGCAAAATCTTTTTCATATAATCCAGCCAAAATAGCTCCGCATCTCGCACTTGCTTCGATCAAAACAGCTGTTTTATTATAGATCATTTTCAAATAAGCTTCTTTATTGATATTAAATTTCTCTCCCAAATCAACATCCATAAGTTCGCCTATAGCAAGCTTTACAACAGCGTCTGAAATAATACTTGCAAATCTAGCATCCATTTTACTTAATTCATAAAAGGCTTTTGAATACAAAATATCGCCCAACATAAGAGCATTTTTTGTACCAAATTCAGCATTAACAGATCTTGCCCCACGCCTTAATTCACTCTCATCGATAATATCATCATGTAATAAACTAGCAAGATGTATCAATTCTATAGCTGCACAAATTTTAAAAGCAATCTCACTCTCATCTGCGATAGCTAATAATAATTTAGAGCGTAATTTCTTTCCTGATTTTACATTTGAAAGCATATTTAAAATAGGTTCATAGCCAAGTTCTTCTAAAAACTGTTTTATTAATTCATCTATTTTTTGCACTATCTTTTCCTTGTTAATTGCTATTATTATTTTCTTTGCTTGTTAATGGTTTTACCTGAGGTTCGTTAAAATTAATCATAGGAACAACCTGATTATTTTGCGGTGGATTTTGTAAAGCTTTTTTTCTCGGATCTAAAAATTCTACCATTAAGCGAGATTCCTTATCTTCTATATAAACCGTAAAAGTTGCCAAACCTTTATTATAACCACTAAATTCTAAAATAAGTCTTGCTCTATCAATGTGTGGATTGGTATAATCAGGTATTAAAGTTTGAGTTACCCAATCTAAATTTCTTCTTAAACTCATCACAAATTGACGCGGATATTTGCGAAATTTCGAATGTACGATGATATTAGTATTATCAAACAAAGTCCAATAAAAATCAAAATTTTGCACCTTATCTTCATAGCCTATTTCTTTAATCTGCACACTAGCTCTCTCATCTTTTTTAAGTATAAATTTATAAGTATAATCAAAAGTTGGTTCAGATGCTAAAACATTACTAAAAATAAAAAAAATACAAATTAAATAGGGGCTTATTTTAAACAATTTTAGCCTTCGTGTCCTAAAATTTTTGCGCCCAATTCTATATAAATATCATTTTGCCTTTCTTCTATGAAATCACCATTTTCTAATATGAAATTTTTTACATCCATTTCTGTTAGACCTTGTTTTTCCAAAAGTTCCACCATAGCAATATGATCAGCAAAAAATTCCTCAAAAACTTTTTCTAAGGCTCCTAAATTTCCATTTTGTATAATTTCTATAAATTTTTCTTTTGGAGTTTTATTAAACATTTCATCAAAAAAATCCATTAATTTTCCTTGAAAATATAAGTTTTTGATTATAAAATTTTAATCGTTAAAAGTAGCTAAATAAAATAATTAAAATTTAAATTTTATTTGCAATGTGTAAAATTTTAGAAGTTAAATTCCGCATGATGCGGAATTTATTATGAATATGGTTTTGCTTGAGTGGCGTATTTTACACCCAGATCAAAAGCTTTAGCATTTGCATCACGAGTTTTTGCAGGAACCATATGAAGCATAGTTTCTTTTAAAACATCTAAATCTATACATTTGCTCATATAAGCAGCAATTGCAAGTGCAACAACTGATTGAGTAGCCACATTTCCTACCTCATCTTTAGCTATGGTAATAATAGGGATTTCAAAAATTTGCCATTTTTTATAATCTTCACTTTCAGGATGTACTAAATTTGGCTCTACAACTATAATACCTCCTTCTTTTACACCCCCACGAAAACCTTTATAACCCTTATCTGCAGTCGAAAGCATAAAATCTACTTCCCCTTCTACAGCATAAGGAAATAAAATTTCTTTATCATCAATGATAATATCCACCTTAGTAGGACCGCCACGCACTTGTGAAGTATAAGTAGAAGCCTTAAAAGCTTGACGACCTTCTTTAATGGCTGCTTCTGCTAAAATTTCTCCTGCGGTGATAACACCTTGACCACCCTCACCACCAAATCTTAATTGATATTTCATTTTAAGGCTCCTAAATCAACCATTCTTTTTTCTTTGGCTGCACGACGCACTTCTTCATAAGCATGACAATATTCTGGCTGCGTGCTATCTTCATATAAAACACCTGTTGGGAATTTATCTTTTCTTTCTTCAAAATCCATACTTTCAAATTTAGACTTATCCACAACACGATTTTTAATCCAATCAAGCATAGCCACTGCTTCACCCATTTTATTTTTTCTACCTAGGTTAATATGACAATTTGAGAAAACATCAACAAAGCTATAACCTTTGTGTGCTAAAGCTTTATAAATTAAATTTTCTAATTTATTTGCCTCAATAACATTTCCTCTTGCCACGAAAGAAGCTCCAGCGGCTTTAGTTAATTCGCAAGCATCAAAATTTGGATCGATATTTCCAAATTGAGCTGTTACTGTATAAAAACCTTTTGGAGTAGTTGGACTTGTTTGAGAATTTGTAAGTCCATAGATGAAATTATTGATTACAATATGTGTTAAATCAATATTTCTGCGACAACCATGTATGGTATGATTTCCACCAATTGCCAAAGTATCACCATCGCCACTTACTACAATAACATGTTTGCTAGGATTGGCTAGTTTTATGCCTGTTGCATAAGCAATAGCTCTACCATGAGTAGTATGAACTGTATTGCAATTTACATAAGAACTCATTCTGCCACTACAACCTATACCCGAAACAAGACAAACATCATCCATATTCCAACCAAGTTTTTCTATCGCGCGGATAATACATTTTAAAACAACACCATCGCCACATCCCCAACACCATTGAGTAGGCATTTTATCTACTCTTAGATATTCATCATAATTAAAAGCCATTTATATATTCTCCTTTACCTTAGCAATAATTTCACTTGGAGTGATAGGACGACCATTTGCACGGTGCAAACTAATAAAATCGCGACGCGAAGTTACTCTTTCAATCTCTTCAAGATACTGTCCCATATTAAGCTCGCTTACCATTACCTTTTTAAATTTGCTTACAACCTCAGCAATTTTTTTCTCAGCCACTGGATAAAGAGTAATTGGACGGAAAAGTCCCACTTTAATCCCTTGCTCTCTTAATCTTTGTATAGCTTCTTTTGCTGAACGACTTACACTTCCATAAGCAATGATTAAAAATTCAGCATCATCAAGCATATATTCTTCATAAGTACAAATATCATCTTGGTTGTTTTTAATTTTACCTATAAGTCTTTCCATATTTTTTTTCACTGTGGCTCCATCTTCTGTTGGAAAACCTATATCTCCATGATGAAGTCCGGTTACATGATAGCGATAACCTGTAAAGAAAGGATTTAAAGTTGCAGGCTCATTTTCTCCTGCTGCATAAGGTTTATAATCCTTTTTGTCTCCTTCAAATTTTTTGCGGTTATAAATTTTAATATCTTTTAAATCAGGTAAAACCGCTTTACCATTCATGTGCCCTACAGTTTCATCCATAAGTAAAAATACTGGAGTCATATATTTTTCAGCTAAATTAAACGCTCTAATGGTTTCTGTATAAGCTTCTTCAAGACTTGCAGGAGCAATAGCAATACTTGCAAAATCCCCATGAGTTGGTGCTTTTGCTTGAAATAAATCCCCTTGAGCCACCCTTGTTGGAAGACCTGTTGAAGGACCACCACGCATAACATTTACAATAACAAGTGGAATTTCAGCAATAAATGCAAGTCCTATTTGCTCTGCTTTTAAAGAAATTCCAGGACCACTACTTGCGGTCATTGATTTTACGCCACTCATAGCAGCACCAATAGTCACACTTACACCCGAAATTTCATCTTCCATTTGTATAAAAGTTCCATCATTTGCAGGAAGCATATGGCTTAATTCATGTGCAATTTCAGAACTTGGTGTAATAGGATAACCTCCAAAAAATTTACATCCACAATCAATCGCAGCTTTGGCGATTAAAACATTACCTGTTGCTATAACTTCTCTCATTATTTTTCCTATGCTAATTTTTTGTATTTGTTATTTTTTACGGCTACAGCTCTATCTTTAGCCTCAGCAGTAAGTTTGGCAAATTTAAATTCCTCTCTTTTTGCCACCATAATAGCAAAATCAGGGCAATGTGTCTCACACTCGGTACAGCCTATACAGGATTCAGGGTGTACCACCTCTATCATTTGTCCTAAAACCGCATGCACATCATCGCGCATAGCTAAAACCCCAGCGGGGCAATAGCTAACACAAATATTACATGCTTTACATCTATGCTCATCTACCCAAACAGGGGTATCTTTTGGAGCTGTCATACTCATGTTTTTTTCCTTTATTAACCTAATATTTTTTGAATTTCTTCACCAATCAAAGCCGGAGAATCCACCACATGAATTCCATAGCTTTTTAAAGCTTCTTTTTTAGCTGCAGCACTTTCATCAGCACT
Source organism: Campylobacter sp. CFSAN093259 (assembly GCF_012889985.1). Lineage (NCBI taxonomy): Bacteria > Pseudomonadati > Campylobacterota > Epsilonproteobacteria > Campylobacterales > Campylobacteraceae > Campylobacter > Campylobacter sp. CFSAN093259. Next base: position 500,535 of record NZ_CP040617.1, on the reverse strand, counting down.
TCCTACTATGGCACCTGCATGCCCCATTCTTTTGCCTTTAGGAGCAGTTGCACCTGCAATGAATGCTACCACAGGTTTGCTAATATTTTCTTTAATAAATTTAGCCGCTTCCACTTCCAAACTACCACCAATTTCACCTATCATTACAATAGCTTTAGTTTCATCATCTTTTTGGAATTCACTTAAAAGTTCTTTATAAGCAAGACCTATGATAGGATCACCACCAATTCCTACTGCAGTAGAAATTCCATAACCACCTTGAACTACCTGATTAGCAGCTTCATAAGTTAAAGTTCCACTTTTTGAAATAAGCCCCACGCAACCTTTTTTAAAAATAAAACCTGGCATAATACCTAACTTACATTCTTCAGAAGTGATAATACCTGGACAATTTGGTCCAATGATTTTCATACCCTTTTTATTGGCATATTGCTTAGCAAACATCATATCCTTTACAGGCGTATGCTCGGTGATTACAACTGCAAGCTTAATACCCGCATCAGCTGCTTCAATCACGCTATCACCCACAGCAAAAGCAGGGACAAAGATCAAGCTCACATCAGCCTTTGTTGCTTTAACCGCATCTGCAACGGTATCAAAAACTGGTTTACCTAAATGAGTTTGTCCGCCTTTATGAGGGGTGACACCTCCAACTATATTTGTACCATAAGCCATGCATTGCTCAGCGTGAAAAGTTGCTTCTTTACCTGTAAAACCTTGAACTATTACTTTTGTATTTTTATTAACCAATATACTCATTTTCCATCCTTATCCTACTAAACTTTTTACAAGCTCTGCACCGTTTTTAAGATTGGTTGATGCTTTGATATTTTTAAGATTTGAATTATCTAAAATTGTCTTTGCTTCTGCTGCGTTAGTGCCATCAAGACGCACTACAATTGGAATATTTACCTCAACATTCTTAGTAGCTTCTAAAATTCCATTTGCTATCCTATCACAACGAACAATACCACCAAAGATATTGATAAATATAACTTTTACATTTTTATCTCTTAAAATAATTTCAAAAGCCTTTGCAACAGTTTCTGGAGAAGCTCCCCCACCTACATCTAAGAAATTTGCAGGTTTTGCACCACTATAATTAATAATATCCATAGTTGCCATTGCTAGACCCGCACCATTTACCATACAAGCTACATCTCCATCTAATTTCACATAGCTTAAGCCAAATTCAGCCGCTTCTCTTTCAGCAGGATTTTCTTCAGTAATATCTCTAAGTTCAGCAATTTCAGGATGACGATAAAGCGCACTATCATCAAAACTGCATTTTGCATCAAGGGCATAAAAATCCCCTTCTGCAGTTTTAATTAAAGGATTGATTTCAAGCATATTCATATCTTTATCCATGTAAAGCTTATAAAGTTTAGCTAACATAGAAATGAGTTTTTTGCCTTCATCTTTATCAAGTCCTAAAACTCTCGCTACTTCAAGTCCATGAAACATTTTAAATCCAATTTGTGGATCAATACCTACTTTTGCAATTTTTTCAGGACTTTCTTTGGCTACTTTTTCTATATCCATCCCTCCTTCACTTGAAGCGATAATGGTAATTTGCTCTGCCATTCTATTAAACAAAATAGCCAAATAATACTCTTTTACTATATTAGCACCACTTTCTATATAAAGTTTTTGCACAAGTTTGCCTTCAGGTCCTGTTTGATGAGTTACTAAATTCATTCCTAAAATTTTACTTGCATAATCTTTTACCTCATCTAAATTCTTAGCGATTTTAACACCACCACCAAGACCACGGCCTCCTGCATGAATTTGAGCTTTAACTGCCCAAACACTACCGCCTAATTCTTTAGCATTAGCCACAGCTTCATCTACGCTAAATGCAACTTTTCCCTTTAAGGTAGGGATGCCATTGTCTACAAAAATTGCTTTTGCTTGATACTCATGTATGTTCATTTATTCTCCTTTATATTGATATTTGATTAAAGATTTTTCTAATTTGTCTTTTTCTTGCAAACTAAGATCCATTCTCATGATTTCAATCACACCTTCAAGTCCTAATCTTGCCATAACTCCCAAGGCTTTGTTTTGCACTCCAAATTCTCCATGTAAAATCACACTCATAGGTAAAAACTCGCCACTTCTTATAGACTCAAGCATTCTTATACAAGCACTAGCAGGGGCCAAATAAGCTGAAGTTTTAAGATGTTTGATTACTTTAGCTCCACCTGTTTTAACTTCATTTTCTAAATCCTCAAATTCTTCTTCATTTAAAAATTCGCTTATATTTTTATTTTTAACACTTGCGTAAGATTTTACCAAAACCATATCATCATTATGAAAACCAATAAGTCTTGTATCCACTCTTGACATTTTGACATTAAGTTTTTTGGCAAGTTCATACTTAAATCTTGCATTGTCTAAAACACCCGCCATGGCTATAATTTTCTTTGATGAAAAAATCCCGCTTTCATAAAGAGTATTAAGTAGAAAATCCACAGGATTAGTTAAAATAATAAAAAGCGGATCTTCTGTAAAATCTTTAATTTTTTTAGCACAATCAAGCATAATGCTTGTATTTAACTGAAGCAATTCTTCTCTACTTTGCCCATCTTTTCTAGCAAAACCTGCACTAAAAAGCACTATATCTGAATTTTTGGTATGAGTATAATCTTTAGTGCAAAGTAAATCTATATTTAAATTTAAAGCAGCTATGCTTTGAGTAAGCTCTAGTTCTTTTGCGTAAAGCAAATCCTCGTTAATATCTACTAAAACAATTTCATTTGCTATTTCTCTTAAAATCAAAGCATAAGCTACGCTTGAACCTACATTGCCAGCCCCTATAACAGTGATTTTCATCTTTGTCCTATTTTTTCTAAAATAGCGTTAAAAGTTGCACTTGGACGCATGATTTTATTTGCTTTTTCATCATCAAATTTATAATACCCACCCAAATCCACTTTCACACCTTGTGCATCGTTAAATTCGGCTCTGATTTTTTCTTCATTAGAAGAAAGCTCTAGGGCGATATCTTTAAAAAAGCTTTGAAGCTCCATATCACTTGCCTGTCTTGCTAAATGATTTGCAAAATACATTGCTAAATAAAAATGACTTGTTCTATTATCATCTTCTTTGACTTTTCTTGATGGAGCTTTATTATTTTCAAGCCATTCTCCTATAGCTTCATCAAGACATTCTGCTAAAACCTTAGCTTTATGATTGCCACACTTATTTACATAAAATTCCAAACTTGCTTGCAAAGCCAAAAATTCACCCAAACTATCCCAACGCAGATGATTTTCTTCGACTAATTGTTCTACTTGTTTAGGTGCTGAACCCCCTGCTCCTGTTTCAAACATAGCTCCACCATTTAACATAGGCACAACAGAAAGCATTTTTGCACTTGTTCCAAGCTCTAAAATAGGAAAAAGATCGGTTAAATAATCCCTTAAAACATTACCCGTGATAGAAATAACATCTTTACCTTCTCGGATTAACTCTAAACTTCTTAAACAAGCTTCTTTTGGAGTTAAAATGGCTACATTTTTACCCTTTTCTTTTAAACGATTTTGTACCAAAGTTATCATGATTTTATTACTAGCTCTTTTGCTATCTAACCAAAAAATAGCTTCGGCTCCACTAAGTTCTGATCTTTCTATACCTAAATCAATCCAATTTAACACTGCATCAAATTTAGCCTGATTAGCTCTATAAATATCACCTTTTCTAACCTTATGTTCTAATAAAACTTTACCGTTAGAAACTATTTTAAAAGTTCCTTCTTCTTTAGCCACAAAGGTTTTATCGTGCGATCCATATTCTTGAGCTTTTTTAGCCATTAAACCTACATTAGATACACTGCCAAGTTTTGAAGGATTTAAAGTACCATTTTTATGCAAATCTTCAATAACCGCCTCATAAATAGTTGCGTAAGTTTGATCAGGAATTACGGCATTTGTGTCCTTTTCCTTACCTTCCTTATCCCACAATCTTGCGCCATTTTTAAGCATTGCAGGCATAGAAGCATCAACGATAACATCGCTTGGAACATGAAGATTTGTAATGCCTTTATCTGAATTTACCATAGAAATATCTGCAGATTTAGCTAAAATTTCATTGTATTTTTTTAAAATTTCATCTTTTTTGCTTGAATTTTCGATCTTACTTAAAAGCTCACTTAAACCATTATTTGGATTAATGCCTAATTTTTCAAATTCATCTTGAAATTCGATAAATAATTCTTTAAAAAATACTTTTACCGCATAACCAAAAAGTATAGGATCACTTACTTTCATCATTGTAGCTTTTAAATGCAAAGAAAAAAGCACATCATCATCTTTGCTTGCTTTAATTTCTTTTGCATAAAATTCCTGAAGTTTTTGCACATCCATAAAAGTAGCGTCTAAAATTTCATTTTTTTCAAGTTTTAAGCCCTCTTTTAAAATTTCTTTTTTACCATCAACGCTTGTAAATTCTATATTAGCCACACAATCTTGATCGATTAAAACCGCTTTTTCATTAGAGAAAAAATCCCCTTCTTTCATGTAAGAAACACGAGTTTTTGAGTTTGGATTAAACTCAACCACACGATAAGGATTGTTTTTTGCATAATCTTTTACCGCTTTTGTTGAACGACGATCTGAATTTCCTTGTCTTAATACAGGATTAACCGCTGAACCTAAAACTTTTTGATATTTTGTTTTAATTTGCAATTCTTCATCATTTTTTGGCTCATCTGGGTAATTTGGTAACATGTAACCCTTATCTTGCAATTCTTTAATCGCCGCCTTAAGCTGAGGAATAGAAGCTGAAATATTTGGGGTTTTAATAAGATTTGCATCCGATCTTTTGACAAGCTCACCTAAAAGTTCTAAAGCATCTTCACATCTTTGTTCCTCTTTTAAATACTCACTAAAAGTAGCTAAAATCCTTCCAGACAAAGAAATATCCGAGGTTTTTACTCCTATATGTGCCCTACTTAAAAAAGCTTTCACTATAGGCAAAAACGAATAAGTCGCAAGAGCTGGAGACTCATCTGTTAAGGTATAAGTAATTTGCATTTTTAGTCCTTTAAAATACTTATTTTTATTTTTATTTTTAAGTATATTACAAATAAAAAAAAATGCAAGAGTAAGTTTAAAGTTTGTTTTAGTTTTCAAACAAACTTTAAATATTTTTAATTAAGTAAATTAGCAGGAAGTTGTATGATATTTTTAATAAGATTAAAAGGGGTTTTTAGGGTATCTGTTAAAATTTCGGTATGAAATTTAGGGTCATCTATACTTCCATCTATTTTTAAGTTTGTGCTAATTTCTTGATTTTTACCTAAAATTACATAATTTAAAATTGGAACCTTGGATATAGCTTCTGAAGCTGATTTTAAAGTTTTAAGCTCTAAACTAAAATCCACTGTATTTAATCTTAAATTTGCTGATCCTAAACCATATATATCTACACTATCGCCATTTAAATTAATAGCTGAAACACTTAAAAGATCTTTTTTTCTATTAAAAATAATCTTTCCATCATGTAAGCTTAAACCTTTTTGATTAAAAGTTGGAGATTTAAACATCAATAAACTTGGTACAGTATCGATAAAGGAAATAAGCTGATTTATACCTCTTAAATCCTTCACATAAGTATTTTTAAAATCGATCTGTCCATCAAAATACTCCAATCCACTTCCTTTTATACTTAAGTTAAACACTCCATCTTGAACAGCTTGTTTTTGTAAAAACTCATTTAAATAATTATCATCAATATTGCTAACGTTTAAATTTAAATCATTAGAAGAATAATAAAGATCAAATTTTGCATTTCCTCTAGAACCTTTAAGATCTAAAGCATTGCCTTTTAAATCAGCTTCTACTCTATCAAAAGCCAAAGTTTTATTAGAATCTGCCAAAATTAAAGCTACATTTGCTCCACCAAAACTAATATTTTGGGTATTAGTAGCAATATCAAATGTTGAATTTGAAGAGTTGGAATGTTTTCTATAAATATAACTTAAATTTTTTAAATGAATTTCTTTATTATCAGAACTTATTTTAGCACTTGCTGTATCACTTTGAGTATGAATTTCCATAATGCCCTTATTTTTTACAATATCAAAGCTATCATTTTCATAAGGAGTTTGACCGTTGATAAGTAAATTATTTTTAAAATAAGCATCATTAACACTTGCATTAAAATCTTCAAAATTTAAAGTTTTATAATAAACATTTTTAGCATCGATAAACCCAAGCTTTTTAAGTAATGGAGAAAATGAAAATAAAATCTTAGGATTATTAAGATTAGCCTCAAGTCCATCTTTAAAATTTAAAATCAAATTCCACTGAGGAATGCTAATGTTAACATTTTGCGAATAATCTAATTTTACTTCTACATTTTGATTTTTTAAATCTAAAAGCTCTCCATTGTCAAAATAAAGCCTTGAAATCTGAGTATTGAAATTTCCTTGCTGTTTTTGTAAGTCAAATTTAGCATTAAAATCAGCTTCTAAAAAGCCATTTTTAACACTGGCATTTTCTATATTTAAATCATTTTGATTTAATTTTACAAATGCTTTTGTAATATTAAAATCAGCCAAAGAAATACTAGCATTCTCTAAAGCTAAAATACCACTATAAGAAATTTCACCCTTATCATGAAAATCAATTTTAAGTTCCAAATCACTTTTAATTTTTCCGCTTTTTTGATAAAAAGGTAGTGAAAAATGATAATCCTCTAAAGCTTTAGCAAGTTTTTCGTCAAATTTTAGATTATCAGACTTAATGCGCAAATAAATCCCAACTTTTTTTTCATCAAACAAATCATATAGATAAACCTTACTAGAACTTAAATCAGCACCATTATAGAAAGCTTTATTAAAGACAAAATCGAGCTTTTGTTTGTTTAAATTTAAATCGAGTTTTGGAATTTCAATAGCATTCATTTTATCATCCAAGCGAACTTTGACATTATTAACATAACCTGATGCACTAATATTGTCTAAATAATAATTATCTTTAGTAAAATCTATAAAGCCCTGCAAATAATCTAAATGATAAAATTCTCCCTTAGCCCTATATGCTACCCAAAGATTTAAACTCTGCGGAAGTTCTATTCTTTTATTAACTCTTTTAAAAATTTCCGTAATATTTCTAATGTTTAAATCTTCTATTTTATAAGCTAAATTTTTATCTTTGTAAGAGATGCTTGCGTTAAAGTCAAGCAATTCTCCACTTGCTCTACCTTGAAAATAATAAAACTCGCTCTTAGTATTGATGCTTAAATTTCCATCAATACTTAAATCATAATCTTTTAATAAAAGTTTTTTAATATCAGCTATAAGTTCTTTATTTTGACGCTGTAATGTTAATTTTAAAAACAATAAATCATTATCTATAAAAAATTCATTATCTTTAAATAAAATACGCACATGATTATCTTTTATATTTAAATTTTGTATATCAATCTCTTTAATAAAAGTATATAGATATTTTAAATTTTTTGTTATTTTTAAAATCTCTGTTGAAGCATTGTCAGAAGAGTGGGTTTGTGATGAAATTTCGGAATTTTGAGTCTCATTTATAGTGATATTTTTTGCTCGTACAATTAATTTTTTATCTAATTTAATATATAATTGTTCCAATTTTAAAAAATCAAATTGGATACTAGAGATGACAATTCCATTTTTAAGCACTATAAACAAAGCTAATATAAGCACAACAAAAAATACAACAATATATAAAATTTTCTTTTTCATACGCAACTTCTTTTTGATATTTATTTTGGGGATTTTTTATTATCTAACTCAGCCTTTAAAAAGCAATTCTGTGGTATTTATTCCCCAAGGTTCAATTTCTCAAATTATAACATATTTAAAGCAAAATAAATATCAGATGAGTAATATTGATAAATATATTTTATTTTTTTTAGGACACCCTCAATCAGGCTGGATCAACATAGGTACAAAAGATTTAAATAGAGCTGAATTTCTACATAAACTCACTATTGCTAAAGCAGCACTTCAAACCATTACTCTTATCCCAGGAGAAACAAGCGTAATCTTTCTAGAACAAGCAGCCAAACAACTTGGACTTGATAAAGATATACTTTTAAAAGAATTTCAAGCTCAAGCTCCTTATGATGAAGGAGTTTTTTTACCAGAAACTTATAAAATCCCGAAAGGCATTACAGAAAATCTACTCATTCAAATGCTTTTAAACCATGCTGAAATTTCCAATAAAAAAACTTCTGAGAAAATTTTTGGTGATTATAATCCAAAAAAATGGCACCAATATATCATCATCGCTTCTGTAATACAAAAAGAAGCTGCTAATGACAATGAAATGCCTATAGTTGCAAGCGTAATTTACAATCGACTTAAAAAAGGTATGAAGCTTCAAATGGATGGAACTTTAAATTATGGAATTTACTCCCATGTAAAAGTTACCCCACAAAGAATAAGACAAGATAATAGCTTTTATAATACCTATAAATTTACAGGATTGCCTAAAGAAGCGGTTTGTAATGTTTCTTTAGCTGCTATTCGTGCAGCTATTTTTCCTTTAAAGACAGATTATTTATATTTTGTGCGTGATAAAAATACTGGAGTTCATATTTTTAGCACAAATATAGATGATCACAATAAAGCCATAAATTTACAAAAAGGAAAATAATTTTGATATTTTTATACAAAATAGTTAAATTGGAACAGTATTTGCTTGTTAATATTAAAAATTATAAAAAGGATAAAAAATGATTAACCCATTTAAATCAAAAGAACTAGTCACTGGTGCTTTAGCGGGTAGAAATCTAAGAAATCAACTCATCAATGCCAATCTTGCAAATGTTGATACTCCTTTTTATAAAGCAAGAGATATTGAATTTGAAACAGCTTTGGTAAATCGTGCAAATGAAATTTTCAAAAAAAATGACAAAAAAGAATTAGAATTGGCAGTAACCGAAGAAGGGCATCAAAAACCTTGGAAATTTCCTGATCCTAGTAAATCTACTATTTACTTAAGAGATGGTCATTTGGCAAGAAATGATGCAAATACTGTTGATCTAGATGTAGAAACTACAGAAATGAGTAAAAATACAGTTATGATAACAGCTCTTGATGGAGTTTTAAGAAGACAAAGCAATATCTTTAGTTCTATACTTGATGCAAGCTCTAAATTAAGTTAAAGGTAAATTATGGCATACTTAAGTGATTTTGATATTAGTGGTTATGGTTTAAGTGCTCAACGTTTTAGAATGAATGTTATTAGCTCTAATATAGCTAATGCAAACACTACAAGAACAGCTGAAGGTGGGCCTTATAGAAGACGCGAAGTGATCTTTAAAGCAACAGATTTTGATAAGCTTTTAAATGAGCGAATTAACAAAGATAATAATTTTTTAAAATATGAAAATCCTTTAAATGATCCAAGTTCGCCAGAAGAAGCTAAACCTGCTATTCAAAGTGTTGTAGTGGATAAAGTGGTCAGAGATGACAAAGATTTTCGTATGAAGTATGATCCAAGTCATCCTGATGCAAATGCTGAAGGTTATGTAGCGTATCCAAATGTAAACCCTGTTATTGAAATGGCAGATTTGATTGAAGCTACAAGAGCTTATCAAGCCAATGTAAGTGCTTTTACAAGTGCAAAAACTATAGCTCAAAGTGCGATTGATTTATTAAGAGGATAATAAAAAATGAACAATATTAATGATTTAAGGTTAAATAATAATATTTCAAATACCAACAAAAGTCAAAATTCCACAGGAATTGGTGATGAATTTGCCAAGATGCTTAAAAATGAAATCGATGATTTAAATAAAGCACAAGAAAGTGGAGAAGCTGCAATGACAGACATTGCCACAGGACAAGTAAAAGATTTACATCAAGCAGCTATAGCTATCACTAAAGCTGAAAGCAGCATGAAATTTATGCTAGAAGTAAGAAATAAAGCGATCAGTGCTTATAAAGAAATCACAAGAACTCAAATTTAAACCCTAATGCAAGAATATAAAAAAAATAGGGTTTCAAAAGTTGCCTTTGCCTACTGCATGGCACTTTTGTTTATGATTATTTTTATCAGCTCTACTTTTTTTCTTACATCAAAACGTCATATACCTAACACTGAAAAAGATCAATACGCTCTTGCTCTAAGAGGATCGATTATAACCAAAGATAATTTTACTATCACAAGTTCTAAACAAATTTATCGTGCTGAAATTGATCTTAGAAGCATTAACAAAGATAAATTTGATCTATTTTTAAAGCTTTTTCAAATTTATAGTGGGATAAGTAACGATCAAGTAGCAGATATTAAAAAAAGAATGCAAAATCAAAAAAAACGCTCTTATAATTTTGTTCTTTTACAAAACTTAGACTCCAAGCAAGCAAGCTACCTTAAAGATCTTGCTAAAAAACTTTATATACAAGGTTTTTTCAAAGCTTTTACAAATAACTCAGGAAGAGTTGAAACAAGAGGATTAAATATCATCGAACATGAAGAAGATAGAATTTACATGTCAAAAGATTCTTTTACTCCTATTATCGGTTATACTAAAATGATATTAGATCCAGAAAGTGGAATTTTAAAAAATATAGGAGTTAAAGGTTTAGAAAAATACTACGATGCATGTCTAAGCCCTGTTCAAAATGAAAAAATTCAAGGACTTAAAGATATAGGTGGAAATATTATTTTAAATCTAAATTCACTACAACAAAAAAAGATCAATGGTTGTGATTTATATTTAAATCTTTCTTTAAAACTGCAAAAAAGTATAGAGAAAGCTATAGATCAAAGAAATGAGGATTTAAAAGCCAATGAAATCATCGTTGGGGTAATGGAAAGTAAAACAGGAAGAATTTTAGCTCTAGCAAGCTCAAGGCGTTATGACCCACAAAATCGCGGAAAGGATCTATCAGTTCTTAATGCAAGCGCTATAGAATACGGCTATGAAGCAGGTTCTGTTATCAAACCTTTTATCTTTACAACAGCCTTAAGACTTGGTAAAATAAAAATGGATGAAGTGATTAATACTTATGGCGGTTCTTACAAGCTAGGACGTTTCACCATCAAAGACGATCACAAAATGGACAAAATGACTATGGAGGAAGTTATAAGATATTCTTCAAATATAGGCATGATACAAATTGCTAAAAGGCTTAACAATATAGAAATCGTATCAGGACTTAAAATATTTAAATTTGGCGAAAAAAGTGGTATTGATCTACCCTATGAACAAAAAGGAGAAATTCCAAATCCTAAGCGCTTAAGAGATATAGAAAAATCTGTTTTAAGTTATGGTTATGGACTTAAAACAACCTTTATACAACTCCTTGCAGCTTATAATGTTTTCAACAATGATGGGTTTTATATCACACCACGTTTAGCTGAAAAATTCTATCAAAATGGACGCTTTACAAATCTTGATGATGATGTAAAAAAAGAAAAAATTCTTTCTAGCGAAGCCGCTAAAACGATGCAAAATGTTCTTATAAATGTTATAGAAAAAGGAACAGGAAAAAAGGCAATTACACAAGGTATTATTGCAGGAGGTAAAACAGGAACGGCAAGAATAGCCGAAAGACAAGGTTACACCTCAAATCGCTACAATGCATCCTTTTTTGGTTTTGCAAATGATTTAAATCACGCCTATACCATAGGAGTTCTCGTAAGACATCCTACTAAACCTTATAGTTATTATGCTGCACAAAGTGCTTTGCCTATGTTTAAAGATGTTGTTGATATTTTAATCAATGAAGAATTTCTAACGCCTATACAAGACAATAACCAAACTAGCACAAACAACTAGTTTGATATATCTTTAGAAAATATCACCTCAACAGCACCTATAAGTTCTTCAGCAATCTTAGCAGCAAAAGTTGTATCATTAAGTATTGAAATTCCTTCAGCTGTTGTGATTTTTCTTACTGAAATAAGATGTTCAACATTGCTCAAGGTTAAAGTATCGATTTCTTTTAAAATTTCTTTTCCTTTTTGAAGATTTTTAATAATCAAATAAAGCTTTTCACGATCTTCAACAACTCTAAGCTCTTCGATACTTCTTAAAAGCTCTCCTAAATTCGATCTAATTTTATTGTACTCTAAAGCCAAAAATTCATTAGAAGAACTAGAATATTTCTTAATATTCGCTTGGATAATTTTTAAATTTTTAGTTGTTTCGGCTAAATTTTTAGCTGCCATCTTAAAGGTAAAAATTTTATGATTCTTTGTTTCATCGTTAATATAAACTTGTGCTTTAGTTGAAAAATCGATAATAGCTTCAAAAAGAACCTTTATCCTAGTTTGATACAAATAGTCTAAATCCACATTTTTACTAAACCACTTTTTATTTTCTAAAATTTCTTTAAAACTTTTATCACTTTGTATATCTTTACGACTAAAACCTATAGCATGAGCAACAATTACATAGGTATTGTTATAAAGATGCTCGCTTTCTTTCCTTAAAGCTTCGATGGCTGTGTCACTAAACTTAACCAAACTACCATCAAGATATAAAGGCTTGTCTTTATTCTTATCTTTAGGAGCTTTTACTATCTTATTTAAAAAAAAGAACAATTTGAGGAGTAAAGAATGAAAAAAGCGCAACGCCAATTAAATTAAACAAAGTGTGAAATAATGCTACTTTCAAAGCTATATCTTCTATGTTTAATACAATGGATAAAAAATTAAGAAAATGTATAAAATAAGGAAAAATAAGCACTATTAAAAAAGCTATACCAAAATTAAAAATACAATTTGCAAACGCTAATTTCTTTCCTTCAATATTGGTGCTTAAAGAAGCTAAAACAGCCGTTACAACTCCTCCAACACTAGTGCCTAAAGTTGCTGCTAAGGAATTTTCCAAACTGATTTGTCCTGCAAGTAAAGCAGCAACAATCATAGCCATTGTAGCTGTGCTTGATTGTATAACTCCTGTAAGCAAAGCACCTAATCCTAAAAAAACAAAAACTCCTTTAAACCCAGCAAAATCAAAACGAGAAAGATCAATTATATATTTAAAATTTTCAAAACCACTTTTAATATAATCCACACCCAAAAAGAAAAAACCTATACCAATAAAAATATTACCTAAACCTTTTAAAACACTATCTTTTTGAAAGAAAAATAATACTCCAATAATCAAAAGTGGGATAGCTAGCATTGAAATTTTAATATTTGTCAAACCAACAATCAGCCAAGAACTTGCCGTATTTCCTAAATTTGCTCCAAAAATAATCCCTATGCCCGCACCCAAAGAAATAAGCCCTGCACTCAAAAAAGAAATCGTAACAATAGAAACTAAAATTGAAAATTGCATAATTAAAGTACTTAAAGTACCAAAAAGTATACTTTTTATCTTTGTATCAGTTGACTTTACTAAAATTTTTTCAAGCAAATCACCACTAAAAACTTTAAAACCTATACCTAAATTAGTCATTCCAATAAGAAGTATTGCCACTCCTGCTAAAAGATTAGCAAGCTCGTCATAACGAATTAAAATAAAAATCAGAACTAAAGTAAAAATACTTCATGAAATAAATTTAAAATATTTTAAAGAATTTCCTTCTTCTTGCAATGCCTAACCTTTTAGTTTTTCAAATTCATCCATCAGAAATTCTCTTAAATTTTCAGCTTCTTCTTCGCCTTTTTCTAGATACTCAAGCAATAAATTTTCTAATTCTTTTAAAAAAGAAAAAAGTTCATTTTGCCAGATACTATCGTTTTTATTGCTCAAATTCATGGTTTGTATGAAAGTCAACTCTCTGCTTAAATCCCCAAGTTTTTCTAAAAATTCATCTTTTTGATTAGAATTTTTTAATGTTAAATTAGCATTTTGGATATTTTCTTTAAATTCTCTGATTTTTTCATCGATTAAATCACAAAATTTTGGATAAATATCCATTTTAATAGGCTCTAAAAGGGTTCGCTCATCTATATTTAAAGTAAGCTTTTTAACAGCAAAATAAAGAGCTAAAAAAGACAAAGCTGCTATGAGTAAATAAATTCCTAGCATTAACAACCCTTAAGGGCTAGCATTCCGCCATCTAAATTGATGCTTTCAAGTCCCAATTTTTCAGCTATAAATTCAGCTGCAACCATGCTTCTATGGCCACTACGACAAATAAAAGCAAGTTTTTTACTTTCATCTCTTTTGCTTTGAAATTCATCTAAAAATTTAGCATTTAAAAGCCCTTGATTATCATATAAAGCCACACATTGCGCATTAGGTAAAATACCTTCTTCCCATTCTAAAGGAGTACGCACATCAAAAATTTGATATGCGTTTAAATCTTGCTTTGTCCAAAGACTTGCAGAGATATTTTCTATCATGAAAAAGCCTTGTTGATGATTTTTGTAAGGCTTGCATTAAATTCAGCAGGATTATCCACTCCCATACCTTCGCTTAATTTTGCCATATTTAAAACTAAGGTTGCTATATCTGCACTAAAGCTTTCGTTGTTTTTAAGACCTGTAAAAATAGCGTGTTTTGGATTGATTTCTAAAATAGGTTTGAAATTTTGTTCTTGACCCATTTGTTTTAAGAGTTGTTGCATAGCAAAATCAGGTTTATTTTTATCATAAACTATACAACTTGGACTATCTTTCAAACGACTGGTTAGTCTTACATCTTCAACTTGATCTTTTAGAAGTTCTTTAAATTTAGCTACAAGTGGAGCAAAAGTATTTTTTTCTTCGTCGCTTAGTTCATTTTTATCTTCTACTTGATTAATGGATACAAATTTTAAACCTTCAAATTCTAGCATAGGAGTTACTAAAGAATCAATCTCATCGTCCATGAGTAAAACTTCTATATTTTTTTGTTTATACTCTTCAAGTAAAGGGGAGGTTCTTAATAAACTTTCATTATTTCCTGCTATATAAAAAATTTCCTTTTGTTCGCCTTGAAGGTCATTTTTATACTCCTCTAAAGAGCGTAAATTTTCACCTTTAGTGCTTTTATAAAGCATGAGTTTTAAAAGACTATCTTTTTCTCCGCCAAAACCATAAAGTCCTTCTTTTAATACCTTACCAAAGGTTTTAAAGAAAGATAAGTATTTTTCTTTATCATTGTTTTTGAGTTTTTCAAGTTCACCTAAAATCTTTTTAACGCTAGCTTCTTTGATACCTTTTAAAATTTGATTTTCTTGTAAAATTTCACGACTTACATTAAGTGGTAAATCTTCTACATCGATAATCCCCCGCACAAAACGCAAATAAGTTGGTAAAAGTTCTTTATCGTCATCGCTGATAAATACGCGTTTTACATAAAGTTTTAAGCCACTTTGATAATCCACACGGAATAAATCAAAAGGTGCATTTTGTGGTATGAAAAATAAAGAATTGTATTCTAATTTTCCTTCACTTTTAGTGTGAAGATAAAGTAAAGGTTTGTTTGAATCATGAAAATTTTGCTCATAAAATCTTTCATAATCTTCTGCTTTAAGGCTTGATTTTTGCATTCTCCATAAAGCATTGGCTTTATTGATTTGAGAAATTTTAAGTTCAGTTTTCCCTTCTTCTTCGCCTTCTTTAGCAGGAGTAAATTCTTCTTTTTCCATGAAAATTGGAAATTGAATGTGATTAGAGTATTTTTCTATAATGCTTTCGATTTTATAAGCATTAGCAAACTCATCATCTTTTAAATATAAAGTAATGCTTGTTCCTTGTTCTTCTTTGTTTGCGTCATCAATCTCATAACCATTTGCATCAGAACTCCAAAGATAAGCTTTATCATCTAAAGCTTTTTTACTTAAAACTTCGATTTTACTAGCCACCATAAAAGCAGAATAAAAACCTACTCCAAATTGTCCTATGAGTTGAGAATCTTTTTTAGCATCACCGCTTAAATTTTCTAAAAAGCTTTTAGTACCGCTTTTTGCTATGGTTCCAAGGTTGTTGATAAGATCATCTTTATCCATACCTATGCCATTATCACTAATACTTAAAGTTTTTTTATCTTTATCAATTTTGATTTCAATTTTAGGTTCGAATTTTAAGCTTTTATATTTATCATCACTTACGCTTAAAAAATTAAGCTTATCTAAAGCATCGCTTGCGTTTGAAATAAGTTCTCTTAAAAAAATTTCTTTATTAGAATATAAAGAGTGTATCATAAGCTGTAAAAGCTGATTAACTTCGGTTTGAAATTGCATTTTGATTCCTTTGTAATTTTTTAAAGTGGTATTTTAGCAAAAAATACAAATTCTAAAGTAAATTTAAAGATTTATTTGAAAATTAAAAAGCCAAGCCATGCGGCAAATAAGCAAAGAAAGACATTTAAGATAATATTTAACGCAAAATGAAGATAATTTCCACTTTGCAAAAGAAGTAAATTTTGATAAGAAAAAGTAGAAAAAGTTGTAAAAGCTCCTAAAAAACCTGTACTTATAAAGCTTTTAAGTAAAGGAGATAAACCTTTATTTTGTGCATAAGAAAACAAAAGTCCTATGATAAAAGAACCCAAAACATTTACAAAAAGAGTTCCAAAGCTGATAGAATAAGGAAAAAATTTATTCACTAAATTTATAGAAAGCATTCTTAATATTGCTCCTATAAATCCCCCAAAACCAACTACTAAAAGAGTGTTTAACAAAGCTTAGCTCTTTCTTGATCGAGTAATTCTTGCATTTTTTTTCTGGTGTTTTCAAGCCATTTTTCATCATTTGTATCGACTAAATCCATACAAATGATTTTAAGTACTCCGCTGCTTGCACTAAAACTTTTTGTGTCTAAAATTTTTGCAGAATCCACAATTAAAATAGGTTGAACTTTAAGATTTAATTTTTCACTTAAAATTTTTGCTCCACTTTGAAATTTAAGCATTTTTTCATTTTTAGATCTAGTTCCTTCTGGAAAAATAGCCAAAACCCTATCTTCACTAATTCTTTCTTTTGCTTCTTTTAAAACTCGCACCAAATCACGCGGATTTTTTCTATCTATACAAAGAAGTTTTGGTTTTTTCATAGCAACTTTGAAAATAGGAATTTCTCCTAATTCTTTTTTGGCAATCCAGCATAAATTTTTAGGATATAATTCTTCTAAAGCGATGATATCTAAAGCACTTTGATGATTCATTAAAATCATCTGAGCTTGTGGATTAAAAGTACCAATGATTTCTTGTTTATAAGAGATAGTATATCTTTGAAATTTAGCCCAAATTTTGCGAATTTTCCAAAGTGTGTTTTGAGATTTTGTAAAGCAAAAACAAAAAATCACCAAAGCAACACTTAAAACAAAAAAAATCCAAAAATAAAGAGCTTTAATTTTTTTGTAAATCATCTTTATTAACCCAACCTATTTTTCCATCAGAAAACAATACTTTAATATAATTTTGTCTTTTGCCCAAAACTTCTACTTTTTCATCTGCATTTGCCGTATAAAAATAAGTTGAAGGCTCTGTAGGTAAAATTTTAGCCCTAGAACCAGCCTTGATAATTGCATTTTGAGTATTGGTATCTACAAGAAAACTAAGTGCAAAACAAACAACTGCCAAAGCCAGAATAATGTAATTTTTTCTCCATACAAATAAAACTCCAAATAAAACCGCTAAAAACCACAAAGCATATTGTTTATAAATATTTAAGTCTTTATTTACAGGATTTAAATCACTCTGAGTACTAATCTCATCGTCACTAATTTTTAATTTTAAATTTATATTTTCAAGCTTTTTACTGTCCTTATTGAAATACGAAAATTCAAAATTTGTTTTACTTAATGGCAAAATAGCATAATAAAAAGCACTAGAAGCATTAAAATCCCCTTTTAAATTTTCAATACCTTGCTTTTGAATTCCTTCTATAAAAAAGCTTTTAAGATTTGTATTGGTTGCGTTTAGTTCTACCATCATAATGATATTAGCATCATCAAAATAACTCGCTTTAACTTTTTTAATTTCCAAAGAACTTGCCACAAGGTGTGAAAAATCTTTATTGAATAAAGTATTTTCAAATTTGATAGGATTAAGATTGATATCAGCCTCTTGAAAAGCTTCATTATTTCTAAGAAGTTTGATAGAAATTTTACTCAAACTAGCATTTGAATTTTTGGCTTCAAACCATAAAGTTGTTTTATATTCATTGTTGATAAATTCCCATTTTGCATCTGGATTCAAAAAAGATAAGTTAGTTTTTTCTACGCTTATGTTAAAATCAAATTTTATATTTTCCGTAGTGCGAGCATAGATCGTAATAGGAAAAACTTCTCCAACATATACTCTACTTGGATATTCATCATTTGTAAGAACCAAACTCCCTTTGGCTACAAAAGGATCATCTACATTGCTTTCAAAGTCATTGTTTTCATCACTTGGCGGAATATTTTGATAAATTTTTTGTTCTTCTTGGGGTAATTTTTGTAATTCTTTTTGCATATTTTCATCTTGGCCGCTAAATACAGAAATTTCACCCCTGCCAAACAATACAACAATGCTAAAAATTAAAGTTAATAAAATTTTCAAGATAAAAAGCCTTTAAGCATTTTTAAACCTACATCATTACCTAGAACTTTTTCACAAGCACGCTCAGGATGGGGCATGAGTCCAAAGATTTTTTTGTTTTCATCACAAATTCCTGCGATATCAAATACAGAACCATTTGGATTTGGCTCGTATTTTAGAATAATAAGATCTTTATCTTGCAATTCTTTTAAAGTAGTCTCATCAGCGTAATAATTTCCCTCTCCATGGGCAATTGGTAAATTAATAATTTCATCTTTTTTGAAATTTTTCAAAAAGGCATTATCATTAGAAACCACTCTTAAACTTTGGTTTTTTGAGATAAAGCTAAGATTGTTGTTATGCTTCATTGCACCTTTTAAAAGACCGCTTTCAAGTAAAATTTGAAAACCATTACAAATACCTAAGATATATCCTCCTTTTTTTGCATGATTAAAAACACCTTGCATAGCAGGAGCAAGTTTTGCAATAGCTGCGCATCTTAGATAATCTCCATAAGAAAATCCTCCTGGTAAAACAACTAAATCTGCATCAAATTCTTTTTCTTCATGCCAAACAATCTGCGTCTTTACTCCAAGTTTTTCAAAGGCATAAGTTGTATCAAATTCACAATTTGTCCCTGGAAATCTAATAATAGCAACTTTCATTTTATTCTTTCTCAATTATAAGCTCATAATCTTCAATGACGCTATTTACCAACAACTCTTCACACATTTTTTTTACTTGTTCTTTGGCTAATTTTTCATCTTTCTCATCAAGAGAAATTTTGATTTGTTTTGCTATTTTTACTTCTTTAACACTATTAAAATTTAAAGAATGCAAAGCTTTTTCCACCGCTTTGCCTTGTGGATCTAAAACCCCATTTTTTAAAGAAATATTTACAATAACTTCCATATTTTTCCTTAATTTAATATTCTTTTTAAAACTTCTTCATAAGCCATTTTTACATTACCTAGATCTTGACGAAATCTATCTTTATCTAATTTTTCATTACTAAATTTATCCCAGAATCTACAACTATCAGGGCTTATTTCATCAGCTAAAACAAGCTCATTATCTTTAGTTAAACCCAGTTCGATTTTAAAGTCAATCAACCTTAAATTCTTATTGTCAAAAAATGGAGTTAAAATAGAGTTGATTTTCCTAGCCATATTTTTAATTTCACTAATTTGAGCTTCATTTTGCACTAAATTTAAAATCAAACAATGCTCATCATTGATAAAAGGATCGCCTAAGGCATCATCTTTAAGACAAAATTCCACCAAAGCAAAAGGTAGCACAGTGCCATCTTTAATGCCCAGTCTTTTTGTAAGAGAACCTGTTGCAACATTGCGTACTATAACTTCAATAGGAACAATTTTACATTTTTTAACCACTTGTTCTGTATCGCTTATAATTTCTACCAAATGGGTTTTAATCCCATTTTTTTCAAGCAAATGAAAAATTTCAGTACTGATTTTACAGTTTAATGCACCTTTTCCACTTTCATTGCCTCTTTTTTCTGCATTAAAAGCAGTTAAATCATCTTTAAACTCACTAATTAGTAAATTTTCATCATCAGTTTTGAAAAGTTTTTTACCTTTTCCTTCATAAAGCATTTCTTTTTTTGTCATTTTATTGTCCTTGTTTGATATTTAAAATTTTAATAGTATCAATAGCTGATTTTAACTGTGCGTCATCATTGATTTGTTTTTGACTGATTAGATTTTTATTGTCTTTATTTTCTTGTTTATCTTCTTTTTTATTTTTATCTATTTTTTCAAGCTCACTTTCTAAATGTTGTTTTAAGTCGCTTTCTTTTATAGAAAAACCATCTTCTTGAGTATTTACTTTACCTGGAAAAACTTCAATATCAGGTTTTACACCCACTGCTTGAATAGTACGCCCGCTTGGAAGATAATATCTTGCAATAGTAAGCCTTAAAGCTTCAGTTTTATTAATAGGTATGATTTGCTGAACACTACCTTTTCCAAAAGTATTTTCACCCACAATAACACCGCGTTTAAGATCTTGTAAAGCTCCGCTTACGATTTCACTTGCACTAGCACTTCCACCATTTACAAGCACAACCAAAGAAGCATTAGAAATTTTGTTTTTAGGATCGGCTTTATATTCTTGATTTTCACTTGCGATGCGTCCTTTTTGAGAAACAATAACACCTTTATCTACAAATAAATTTACAAGTCCTATGGCTTGATTTAAAAGTCCACCAGGATTATTTCTAAGATCTAAAACAACTCCTTTAACATTAGGATATTTTTTAAGTTCTTTACTTGCCACATCTACAACATTTTTATCAAAATTTGTAACCCTAAGATAAAGAATGTTTTCATTTTCTATCATTTTTGCATAAACACTTTCTATCTTAATAATTTCTCTTGTAAGTGTAACATCAAAAGGTTTTGTTGCACCTTTTCTAAAAATAGTTAAAGTGATTTGAGTTTTTGACTTACCACGCATTTTATCTACAGCATCATTGAGATTAATTCCTAAAGTGGCCTCATCATTAATTTTTAAAATAATATCTCCTGATTTTATCCCTGCTTTATCTGCTGGTGTTCCTTCTATAGGAGAAACAACTGTTAAAGCACCATCTTTCATACCTACGGTTATACCAAGGCCACCAAATTCGCCATTGGTTTGAATTTTCATATCATTAAAATCTTTTTCATTTAAAAAAGAAGAATGCGCATCAAGATTGCTTAAAAGTCCTGATAAAGATTTATCCACCAAATCGCTGATATTTTGATCATCCACATAGTATTGCTCTACTATGGCAAGAGTTTTTGTAAGCTTATCTAAAGCTTCTAGGCGTTTTTGAACCTGCTCTTCTTTTTGATCAACTTTAGCTTGTAAATGACTTGTTAAAAATAGACATAAAATGAAAGTAGTGGCAAAGCCTGCAAGACCCGCAAAAAATCGTTTTGTTTTCAAAATAAGCTCCATCATTGAGTTTTAGTTTAAAGAGTAAATTTTAATAAAAATTGCTTAAAAATTCGTAAATAAATTTAAATTCTTAAAAATATGTTAAAATAGACTAAAAATTTCAAAAAGAAAGTTAATACAATGTGCCAAGAAAAACATACTCATACACATTCTCAAAAACATCTTAAAGCAGTTTGCAATCGTCTAAGTAGAACCATAGGACATTTAAGCGCTATTAAAAGAATGGTTGAAAATGACAAAGACTGTAGTGAAATTTTAATCCAGCTTGCTGCCGTAAAAGCCGAAGTTAACAATACTGCAAAAGTAGTTTTAAAAGAACATTTAGCTCATTGTATGGTACACGCCGTAGAAGAAAATGATATTCAAAGTATAGAAGAATTAAACAAGGCTATAGATATGTTTATGAAATAATCTAAAATTAGTCATTTGTCCTATTATTTAAAAAATTTTACTCAATTAACTTGACATTATATGACTAAAGTTATATAATAGCAAGTCTATAAACTAAATAAAGGATAAAACATGGCAAATATACAAGATTTTTTAACTGATAATATGCTTTCAAACCTTGAAAGTGCAGCATCTTTAGCTATACATTCTAAAAATAATGAAGTTGTACCTTTACATCTTTTATGGGCTTTAAGCGTAGATAGTACAAGTATTTTAAATCAAATTTTAAATAAATTAAATATTTCTAAAGAAGCCTTAGAGCTTGAAATTAAAAGCAGAATTTCAAAACTTGCAACGAGTTCAAATGTAAACCGTGAAAATATACGCTTTTCCAATGAACTTATAAATTCATTAGAAAATGCTAAAGGATTAATGAGTGCTAATGGAGATAGTTATTTAAGTGTGGATACTTGGCTTATAAGTGAAAGTCAAAAAAGTCCTATTAAAGAAATTTTGGCGCAATTTTTAGATTTAAGAGAATTTCAAAAAGAGCTTGAAAGTCTAAGAGCGGGACGAAAAATGGATAGCAAAACAAGCGATGAAACTTTAGATAGCTTAAATAAATTTGGTATAGATTTAACCTTAAAAGCAAGCGAGGGTAAACTTGATCCTGTTATAGGCAGAGAAGAAGAAATCGAACGTTTGATGCAAATTTTAATACGTAAAACCAAAAATAACCCTATACTTTTAGGTGAACCAGGCGTAGGAAAAACAGCTATAGTAGAAGCTTTAGCACAAAGAATTATTAAAAAAGATGTTCCAAAATCTTTGCAAAATAAAAAAGTCATCGCTCTTGATATGAGTGCTTTAATTGCAGGTGCAAAATACAGAGGAGAATTTGAAGATAGATTAAAAGCTGTGGTTAATGAAGTGATAAAAAGTGAAAATATCATTCTTTTTATCGATGAAATTCACACTATAGTAGGAGCTGGAGCGAGTGAAGGCAGCATGGATGCGGCAAATATTTTAAAACCTGCTCTTGCAAGAGGTGAACTCCATACCATAGGCGCAACTACTTTAAAAGAATATCGTAAATATTTTGAAAAAGATGCAGCCTTGCAACGCCGTTTTCAACCTGTAAATGTAGGTGAGCCAAGTGTTAATGAGGCTTTGGCTATGTTAAGGGGTATAAAAGAAAAGCTTGAAATTCATCATAATGTAACCATAAATGATAGTGCTTTAGTAGCCGCAGCTAAACTTTCAAAGCGTTATATAGCAGATCGTTTTTTACCTGATAAGGCCATTGATTTAATCGATGAAGCTGCAGCTGAACTGAAAATGCAAATTGAAAGCGAACCAAGTTCTTTAAGAAAAGTACGCAAAGATATAGAAACTTTAGAAGTTGAAAATGAAGCTTTAAAAATGGAAAATGATGAAAAAAATCAAAAAAGACTCGATGAAATCGCAAAAGAACTAGCTAATTTAAAAGAAAAACAAAATGCCCTAAATTCACAGTTTGAAAATGAAAAAAGTGTTTTTGATGGCATAAGTGCTAAGAAAAAAGAAATTGATCTGCTTAAAAATGAAGCTTCTTTGGCTAAAGCTAGAGGTGAATTTCAAAAAGCAGCCGAGCTAGAGTATGGAAAAATTCCAAGTCTTGAAAAAGAAGTAGAAATTTTAGAAGATAAATGGAAAAAAATGAGTGAAAATGGAGTTTTACTTAAAAATCAAGTAGATGAGGATTTGGTTGCTGGAATTTTAAGCAAATGGACGGGTATTAGCGTGCAAAAAATGTTAACTTCTGAAAAACAAAAATTCTTAGAAGTGGAAAAACATTTAAAAGAAAGTGTCATAGGACAAGATAAGGCCTTAAGTGCTTTAGCTAGAGCCATTAAACGTAACAAAGCAGGGCTTAATGCGGACAATAAACCTATAGGAAGCTTTTTATTTTTAGGGCCAACAGGGGTAGGAAAAACACAATCGGCTAAAGCTTTGGCAAAATTTTTATTTGATGATGAAAAAGCAATGATTCGCTTTGATATGAGTGAATTTATGGAAAAACATAGTGTTTCAAGACTCTTAGGTGCGCCTCCAGGATATATAGGACATGAAGAAGGTGGAGAGCTTACTGAAGCCGTACGAAGAAAACCTTATAGCGTGCTTTTGTTTGATGAAGTTGAAAAAGCACATAAAGATGTATTTAATGTGCTTTTAGGGATTTTAGATGATGGTAGAGCAACCGATAGCAAAGGTGTAACAGTGGATTTTAAAAATACCATTATCATTCTAACTTCTAATATCGCCTCAAACGCTATTATGAATTTAAGCGGAAAAGAACAAGAAGATGCGGTAAAAAATGAGTTAAAAAATTTCTTTAAACCTGAGTTTTTAAACCGTTTAGATGATATTATCACCTTTAATCCACTTGGAAAAGATGAAGCTTATGAAATAGTCAAGCTTTTATTTAAAGATTTACAAATGAGCTTAGAAAACAAGGGAATAAAAGCAAGTTTAAGCGAAAATGCAGCCCTTTTAATCGCTAAAGATGGTTTTGACCCTGATTTTGGTGCTAGACCTTTAAGAAGAGCTATTTATGATCTTATAGAAGATAAATTAAGCGATATGATACTTGCTGATGAACTTCATGAAAATGATAGTATTATCATTGATGCAAAAGATGATGAAATAATCATCAAAAAAGCTTAATCATTTTGAAAGTAGATCTTTCTACTTTCAAAATATAATCTCGCTTTCATTAAATTTCATATTTGCTTTTGGTAATGGTGATTTGGTGGTATAATAAGCACTTTCTCCTTTATAATTTCCACGATAAACTCCATTAGGAATGCTAAATTTTCTAGTTGTATCAGGGAATTTTTCTATATATTGAGTTAAAAATTCTCTAAACACAGGAGCAGCTGTTCTAGCCCCACCTTCTGTATAACGCATAGGCTTGTTGTTATCATTTCCATACCAAATGATTGCTTCTATTTCAGGCGTAAGTCCACAAAACCAAGCATCAACACTTTTATTCGTTGTTCCTGTTTTTCCCGCTATTTCTATATCTTTTACTCTTGCATTACGCCCTGTGCCTTTTTCAACAACATTTCTCATCATATCTAAAACCAGAAAACTTTGCGCTTCATCGCTGACTTTACGCTCATTTGAGTTAAATTCCATGATGGTTTTACCAGTTTTATCCTGAACTTGTCTGATAATTTGAGGATCTTTAATCGTACCATAGTTCCCAAACATGGTATAAAATTTCGAATACTCCAAAGGAGAAATACCAAAACTTCCCAATACGATTGATAAATTAGGCGGTATATCTTTAAATCCAAATTCCATTAGTTTAGAGTAAAGAACATCAAGCCCCATATCAAGTGCGAGATTAATGGTAGCTAAATTTCTTGATCTTGTTAAAGCTTCTTTTAAGGTAATTAAACCTAAAAATTTACCCCCTTCATTTTTAGGTTTCCAATCCTCATTATTACCCGCTCCACCTTCAAAAATTCTAGAAATATCAGCAATTTCACTCATAGGCGAATATCCTAAATTAATCGCCACTTGATACACAAAAGGTTTAAAAGAGCTTCCAGGTTGACGCATACTTTGAGTAGCGCGGTTATAATTACTTTTTTCATAATCAACTCCACCTACCAAAGCTAAAACATCACCACTTTGATGATTTACCACGACCATAGCTCCGTTTAAAGTGCTTAAATTTGCATCTTTATCGCGTTTTACTATCTCATCATAACCAAATTTTAAAGCATTCTGTGCCATATTTTGAACATCTAAGTCTATATTTAAAATGATTTTATATCCACCTGTTTTTAAGTCTTTGATATTAGGGCTTAATTGTTTAATCACTTCATCTACGACATAAGGAGCAGCATTTTGAGTAAGCGTATCATCATAAACTTGCGGAATTTCTTTAATGGCTGTATCATAATCTGCTTTTGAAATCCAACCTAGATTATACATTCTTGAAATAACATTATTTGCTCTTGAGATGGAAAGATCTAAATGCTTTGTAGGATCATAACTGCTAGGTGCTTTTGGCATACCTACTAGCATAGCAATCTCTTTAAGGCTTAGTTCATTTAAATTTTTATGAAAATACCCCAAAGCTGCGGTTTTTACTCCATAATACCCATGTCCAAAAAAGATAAAATTTAAATACCTTTCTAAAATTTGTTCCTTAGTTAAAATGGTTTCCATTTTATAAGCAAGCAAAGCTTCTCGAATTTTACGCGCAATAGTTCTTTCTGGGGTTAATTCCGTGTTTTTAATAAATTGCTGAGTAAGAGTGGAAGCTCCTTCCATGGTTTTTCCACCACTTTTTATAATTTTTACGGCAGCTCTAAAAATGGCGTCGATATTAACTCCATTATGTTCAAAAAAGCTTGTATCTTCTATAGCAACCAAAGCTTCTATAAGGCGTGGAGGAAGCTCTTCATAAGGAGCGTAAAAACGATGTTGTTCAAAAATATTAGCCACAAGCTTGCCATTTCTATCGTAAATTTGTGTTGTAAGAGGAGGTTTGTATTCTTTAAAAGTATAACCCTCAGTATCAGCACTTGTGAAAAGATAAGCCACATAAATAAATCCAGCTATAAACAAAAGAGTAAAAAATGAAAAAATATATTTTAATATTTTCATAAATAAGCCTTTAAAGTTTGGATATCAAGCCCTAAAGCAGTGCTTAGATTTCCTACTTGTTGGGTGATGAAATTTTGATGAAAACCCTCACACATAATACAACCCGCCTTGCCTTTATAAAGATCATTTTCTACATAATCTCTTAAAGCATTTTCATCAAAATTTTTAAAATAAAGTGTAGTTTTTGAAAGAGAAAAAACTCTTTTTTCAGGTTTTACAAGCAAAAAAGCCGATAAAATACTTGCATACTTTCCATTTTGCAAGGCAAGCATTTCATAAGCTTCTTTTTTATCCTTTGCTTTGGTAAGAATTTTTTCATCTATACAAACTATACTATCTGCAAAAAGCAAATTTTGGTTTTGAAAATCTTTGCCTAAAGTACTTAAAAATTGTCTTTCTTTTTCAAGAACTATTTTTTGAACATATAAAAAAGGTGAAATATTTTTATTTAAATTTTCATCATAATCAAAACTAACTTGCCTAAAATCAATCTTTGCGGTTTTAAGCAAGTTAGCTCTTGAAATGGAACTTGAAGCAAGAATTAACATTAAAGTGCTTTTTCTATCGTTTCTAAGCTTTGTTTTAAAGCTTCATTGATTTTGCTTAAATCTTTTCCACCTGCAGTAGCAAAATCATCTCTTCCGCCACCATTTCCACCTAAAATTTGCGCCGCTTCTTTAACCAAAGCTCCTGCTTTTAAAGGCACATCTTTAACGCCAGCTGCTAAAGTGATTTTTTCATCTTTTACTTGGATAAGTAAAATCACCGCTTTAGCAAATTTGTTTTTAAAATCATCAATCATAGCTTTAATATCGCCATTATCTATACGTTTTACGCAAATTTCAACACCTTGGATATTTTTAGAATCAAGCTCGGTTTTACTTGAATTTTTAAGCTCATTTTTTAAACTTAAAATTTCATTTTTAAGCTTTTTAATCCCGCTTAAAATATCATTATTTTTAAGTTCATCTTTTACTTTAGAAAGTTCTTCGAGTTGATTTTTTACAAATTCTAAAGCCGCTTTAGAAACCACAGCTTCAATACGTCTAACTCCAGCACTCACACCACTTTCTTTAACTATGTAAAAACTTCCTATTTGAGCAGTATTTTTAACATGAGTTCCCCCGCAAAGTTCTTTGCTTTCACCTAGAGTTAAAACACGCACATTGCCTTGGTATTTTTCATTAAACAATGCTATAGCACCGCTTTTTTTAGCTTCTTCTAAAGGCATATTTTCTAAGATAGCTTCGCTTGAGTTTATAATCATTTTATTGACTCTTTTTTCAATGCTTTCTAGCTCTTCTTTGTTTAAAGCTTTATGATGAGTAAAATCAAATCTTAGTTTATTGCTTTCAACCAAAGATCCTGCTTGGCTTACATGAGAACCTAAAATTTCTCTTAAAGCATGATGTAAAAGATGAGTGGCTGAGTGGTGGCGTGCGATTTGCTCTCTTTTTTCTGTATCGATTCTTGCATGAACTATATCGTTAACTTTTAGTTCTTCGCCTGCTTTTATAAAGCTAAGATTGAGATTAAAAAACTTTTGCGTATCTAAAACTTCACGCTTAGCTATAAATCCACTATCAGCACTTTGCCCCCCACTTGTTGCATAAAAAGGTGTGTTTTCAAGCATCACCCAACCCGCATCTTTAAGGGTGGAAACTTCTTTAAAATCTTCATCTAAAAGGGCTAAAATTTTACTTTCGCATTCTGCTTTTTCATAACCTACGAAATGATTTTCTCCAAATTTTTCAAGTAAGTTTTTAAAATCTCCGCTTGCAGTTTTATCTCCACTTCCTTTCCAAGAAGCCTTAGCGCGTGCTTTTTGCTCATTCATGAAAAGTTCAAATTTTTCTTCATCAACTTTAAGATTTTTTTCTCTTAGCATATCAGCCGTTAAATCAAGCGGAAAACCATAAGTATCATAAAGCTTAAAGGCTACTTCTCCGCTAAAAATTTCTTTAGTGTTTTTAAGCTCTTCATTAAAAATTTCAATCCCATTTTCTATAGTGCTTAAAAATCTTTCTTCTTCAAGGCGAATTTGTTCTTTTATAAAGTCTTTTTTCTCATTAAGATAGGTATAATGTCCGCCCATTAAATCGCACACAACATCAACTAGTTTATACATAAAAGCTTGTTTAAAACCTAGCAAATATCCATGCCTTAAAGCACGACGCAAAATACGACGCAAAACATAACCCCTACCTTCTTTATCAAAACTTACCCCTTGTGCAAGTAAAAATACACTTGATCTTATATGATCAGCTATGACTCTAAAACTTGCTCCACTTTCATAAACATAAGTTTTGTTACAAAGTTTTGAAATTTCATTGATGATTGGCATAAAAAGCGAGCTATCAAAATTGCTAAATTTACCTTCTTTAATTGCTGTTACTCTTTCAAGCCCCATTCCTGTATCAATACTTGGCTTTGGCAGTGGGCTAAGCACTCCATCAGCACTTCTTTCATATTGCATAAAAACAAGATTCCAGATTTCTAAAAATCTATCTCCATCTCCGCCCATATAATCTTCGCTTGAGTTAAAATGCTCTTGTCCTTGGTCATAAAAAATCTCACTACAAGGACCACAAGGACCAGTATCGCCCATTTGCCAGAAGTTATCTTTATCGCCAAATTTGTAAATTCTTTCTTTTTGAATGTGTTTTTGCCATAGATTAAAAGCTTCATCATCGTTTTCATGCACGGTTACATAAAGTTTATCTTTAGGTAGTTTTAAAACTTCAGTTACAAATTCCCAAGCATAAGCTATGGCTTGTTCTTTAAAATAATCTCCAAAACTAAAATTCCCAAGCATTTCAAAAAAAGTATGATGGCGTGCGGTATAGCCAACATTATCTAAGTCATTGTGCTTTCCACCTGCTCTTATACAAGTTTGACAGCTTGTTTTGCGTGGAGGGTTTGGGCGTGGAATTTCTCCTGTAAATATACTTTTAAAAGGCACCATGCCCGCATTGGCAAAAAGTAAAGTTGCATCATCAGGAACTAAAGGACTTGACGGGGTTATCTCATGTCCTTTTGATGCAAAAAAATCCAAATAAGCTTTTCTAATATCCATGAATTTTCCTAAAGAAATTTTTATAAAAACATATCATACCAAAATTACTTTAAATTAAGTAAAACTAAAATACAATAAACATTTTTATTTAATTTTATTTCTCTAAGGTTTTTTATGAATTTTATCAATCTTCAAGCCCAATATCTCGCATACAAAGATGAAATCAATGCTGAAATTGAAAGCGTTTTATCAAGCTCTTCTTTCATAGGCGGTGCAAAGCTTAACGAATTTGAGCAAAATTTAGCTCATTTCTTAGGTGTTAAACACGCTATAGGTTGCTCAAGTGGAACTAGTGCTTTATACCTTGCCTTAAGAGTCTTAGATATTGGTAAAGATGATGAAGTTATAGTACCTAGTTTTACTTTCATAGCAACAGCTGAAGTTGTGGCCTTGGTAGGTGCAAAACCTGTTTTTGTAGATATAAATTTATCAAATTACAATCTTGATTTTAAAGCAGTGCAAAAAGCAATAACTCCAAAAACTAAAGCTGTTATAGCAGTGAGTATGTTTGGACAAATGAGTGATTTAAGGGCTTTAGAAGAAATTTTAAAAGATAAAAATATCACTTTGATCGAAGATGGTGCACAAAGTTTTGGCGCAAGTTTCAAAGGAGAAAAATCCTGCTCTATAGCTAAAATTTCATGCACAAGCTTTTTTCCTTCGAAGCCTTTGGGAGCTTATGGCGATGGCGGGGCTATTTTTTGCCATGATGATGAAATTGCTAAAAAAATAAGAATTTTACTCAATCACGGACAAACTCAGCGTTATAAACATGAATTTATAGGTATAAATGGACGCCTTGACACCTTACAAGCAGCGATTTTAAATGTTAAGTTAAAATACCTAGAAAAAGAATTAGACAAAAGACAAAAATTAGCACAAATTTATAATGCAAATTTAAAAAACTGCCAAATTCCACAAATTAATCCAAATGCTTTTAGTGCTTATGCACAATACAGCGTTTTAGTTGAAGATAGAGCTAGTGTATTGCAAAAATTTGAAAAAGCTAATATACCTTATGCTATACACTATCCAACCCCTTTGCATAAACAACCTTGCTTTAGTGAGTTTTCAAATTTAGAACTTAAAAATTCAGAATACGCAAGCGAACACATCTTATCTTTGCCTTTTTCACCTTTTTTAAGTGAAGAAGAGCAAGAGCAAGTTATTTGTATTTTTAAAGATTGATTCCATGAAAATAGGTATCATAGGCCTTGGAAAAATGGGGCAAAACCACTTAAATGAACTTAGTAAAAATTCTCATTTTAAACTTAATGCACTTTTTGATCTTTGCAAAAATCCAAACCTAAATATTTTTGATGATATTTTTTATGATGATTTGGATAAATTTTTAAATCAAAATAATGATATTATCATCATAGCAACACCTACAAATTCACATTTAATAATAGCAAAAAAAGTTTTTAAACAATGCAAATGCGTTTTAATCGAAAAGCCTTTAGCTCTAAATTTAAAAGAAATAGACGAAATTTCAAATTTAGCTAAAGAATACAGCATAAAAGTAGGTGTAGGTTTTTGCGAAAGATTTAATCCTGCGGTTTTAGCCCTAAAAAAAGAGCTTGAAAATGAAGAAATTATCAGCATTAACATACAAAGATTTTCACCCTACCCACAAAGAATCAGCGATGTAGGGATTTTGCAAGATTTGGCTGTGCATGATCTTGATTTGCTTTGTTTTTTAAGCAAACAAGAAATAACAAAAACCAATTTGCTTAAAAAATACACCCAAGATCAAACAAGAGAAAGTGAAAGCATTATTCTATGTGAGCTTGAAAAATGTATTGCTAGCATACATCAAAGTTGGAATAGCACACAAAAACTAAGAAAAATTCATCTTATTACTAAAAATCATTTTTATGAAGCCAATTTAAATGACTTTTCTTTATTAAAAGATGGAAATTTTATAGAACTTACTCAACAAAGTCCACTTTTTTCAGAACACGAAGCTTTGTTAAAACTTATCGATAATCAACCCAATCATTTAGCCAGCACGAGCGATGCTTACAAAGTTCAAGAAATTTTAGAAAGGTTTGCGTGAAATTAGTTTTATTTTTAAATATGGGCGGAGCTACGAATTTACAAGATTGTGAAGTTTTTTTAAAAAATATGTTTAATGATCCTTATATTTTAGGAATCAAAAATCGATTTTTAAGAAAATTTGTAGCATGGATCATAACAAAGGCTCGCGTTAAAGCCATGCAAGAAAACTATAAAAAAATGGGCGGAAAATCCCCTTTAAACGAACTTACTCAAAGCCTGTGTGACAAGCTTAATTTAAAACAAGATGAATTTAAATTTGATTTTGTAAATCTTTATGTTCCTCCTTTTGCCACAGAAATTTTGCAAAAATACACTTTAAATGCAAGTGATGAAATCATTCTTTTTCCACTTTATCCGCACCATTCTTGCACCACAGTAACTTCATCTTTAGAAGTTCTGCAAAATGAAATTTCAAAGCAAAAAATTCAAGCAAAAGTAAAAACTATAGATATTTTTTACAAAAATGAGCTTTATAACGAGATGATAGTTTCGCACATTTTGGCTAAAAAAAGTAAATTTGATGCCAAAATTTTGATTTTTTCAGCGCATTCTTTACCACAAAGCATTATTGATAAAGGTGATTTATATGAAAAGCATGTAAATGATCATGTAGAAATTTTAAAAGAAAAGCTAAAAGATCATTTTGATGAATTTATTTTAGCTTATCAGTCTAAACTAGGCCCTGTAAAATGGCTTGAACCAAATACAAGCGATGTTTTGGCAAATTTAAACGATAAAGCTCTGATTTACCCTATTTCTTTTTGCATTGATTGTTCTGAAACGATTTTTGAGCTAGGTATGGAGTATAAACATTTAGCAAAGTGCGATTATGATTTAATCACTTGCCCAAATGATAGTGATGAATTTATCCACTTTATTTTAAAGTATTTGTCTGATTTTAATTAAGAATGATTTTGAAGTCCTTGTTTATGATTACAAGGACTTTTTAGTAAAAATTTAGCCAACTAAGCTAAAGTATAAGCTTTTTCTCCGTGCAAACTCACATCTAAGCCTTTTTGCTCTACTTCTTCTTTTACTCTTAAGTCTGTAAAACAAGAGATAATCTTAAAAATAACAAAGCTTATAAGAGCTGACAAAACCACACAAATCACAATAGCAAAAATTTGCTCTTTTAAAAGTTCCAAACTTCCGCTGATAAAAAGTCCCTCGCCGAGTGCATTTTGGGCAATCACATTAGAATTTACTTTAGCACTTGCAAAAAACCCTGTGGCAATTCCTCCCCAAATACCTCCGATTCCATGTAAAGAAAAGGCATCTAAAGAATCATCCCATTTGAGTTTGTATTTAATAAAACTTAAACCAAAATAACAAAACACAGAAGACAAAGTCCCTATAACAAGAGAAGCATAAATATCTACATAACCGCAAGCTGGAGTAATTCCCACAAGCCCTGCTACAAGCCCACTAAGTCCACCTAAAATAGTCGGTTTTTTATGGATGAGCCACTCAAGTACCACCCAAGATAAAAAGCCGCAAGCTGCTGATATAATACTTACTATAAAAGCATTGATAGCAATATCATTCATTTCGCCAGCACTTCCAGCATTAAAACCTAACCATCCTATAAAAAGCAAAATCGCACCTAAGAAAGCATAAGGAATAGAATGCGCGTTTTTATCCTCATCATCACTTTTTCTAGCGCCTACCATCAAAGCTCCTACAAGTCCAGCAACCCCAGAGCTAATATGCACAACACCGCCCCCAGCAAAATCAAGACTTCCTCTTTTAAGCAAAAATCCCTCACTGCTCCAAATCATATGTGCTAACACATCATAAACTAAAGTACTCCAAAAAAGTAGAAATATCACCAAAACACCCAGTTTAATTCTTCCCACCAAAGAGCCTGTTATGATGGCAGATGCAATAAGTGCAAACATCATTTGAAAAATCACAAAAAGAATATTTGGAACGCCTGAAGCGTTGTATCCGCTAATACCCTCTAAGAGGAAATTCTCGAAATTTCCTACAAGCCCAAGTCCTTCATCTTTACCAAAAGAAAGACTAAATCCAAGCACTACCCATTGTAAAGTAATAACACCAAAAACAATAAAGCAATTCATTATAGTATTAAGAGTATTTTTACTTCTTACCATACCTGAATAAAACATTGCCAAAGCTGGAGTCATAAGCAAAACTAGCAAAGTACACAACACAATAAAACTTGAATTTATCGCATTCATTTACCTGTCCTTTCTTACAAAAATTTAATTGCGAGATAATTATATTTAAAATGATTTAAAAAAATATAAATTTAAGAAATATTTTATATATTTTTTTTATCAAAATTTATTTTTTTATCTTAAATTACTATAAATAGGTATTTTAAAAAATATTTTACTTCTCTATAATTCAAAATTACTAGCATTAAAATAAAAATTTGAGCCAAGTTAAAAAACAACAAAGATAAAAAGGATTATTACAAGATAATGAAGAAAAAATTTGATTATTTAATAAAATTATCTGATATTAAAAAAGTAATTGCGTTTTAAAATAGCCTAAAAGCTCTTCTTTAGCTTTTAAAATATCATCAGTATTTAACTCAAGATCAATCTTATCTGGTTTTTTATAAGTTTTATCATAATACTCCAAAAGCATAACAATAAGCTTTTGCCATTCTTTTCTCTCATAACTTTGAAGCAAATCTTGGCGTAAATTTAAGCTGATATAAGGACTGATTTTTTGCACACATTGTTGAAATTTCAAAGGAGTCATTTTTTCTTGATAAATTTTTTGTATTCTTCTAACGCGATTTTCCAAAGAACAAAAACAATAAATTTTAAAAGCCTTTTGCATTTTTTCATAAAATTTCAAAGGTAAGATAATATCCCCTATTTTGCGACTTTCGCTTTCTATGAAAGCAAAATTTTCTAAATTTTGAATATTGTGAAAAAGTTCTGCTTCAAAAGCTTTTTGCGTAGGTTGTTTTCCTAAAATATCACCAAAAGACGAGCCTAAATGATTTGCCATTTTTTCTAAATTTATAGCTTGTGGGAGTTGTTCTAAAAGCTCTGTTTTTCCACAACCTGTATTACCACAAAGAGCAAAAAAATCAAAATTTATTTCATTTTCGAAATAATGCGTTACAAAAGTTCTATAAGCTTTAAACCCACCTTTTAAACGCACCACCCTAAAGCCAAGCTCACTTAAAATCACTGCGATAGACTTTGAACGCAAACCCCCACGAGAACAATAAATCCCCACCTTTTCTCCTATGCGAAAATTTTGAGTGATTTCTAATATATGCTTAGCGGTATTTTGACAAATATAACTCGCACCCATAGCCTTAGCTAAAGCTTGATTTTTCTTATAAATTGTTCCTATTTCTTGATATTCTTCATCATTGAGTGCATAAAAATTTAAAGCTCCTATCAAGTGAGAATGCAAAAATTCTCTAGGGCTTCTTGCATCGATTAAAAAAGAGAAATTTTCTTTTTGAAACTCTACAAATTCAACTTCACTGAGCATTTTTAAAAGCCAAAACAAGTTTTTGATAAACTTGCTCTATATTAGTGCCACAAACCCTAGTTTCTCCTATGGTTGTGATAAAATTTGTATCTCCTGACCAGCGTGGCACTAGATGATAATGACAATGAAAAGCTATGCCAGCTCCTGCATCCTTGCTTAAATTCATACCGATATTCACTCCATTTGCATGAATTTGCTCTTTTAAAATTTTTACCCCCAAACGCACAAAATAACTCATTTCTTGCCAAATTTCATCACTTAAATTTTCTATATGCTCTTCATGTATATAAGGAATCACCATAAAATGCCCTGCAGAATAAGGATAGCGGTTCATCACTCCAAAACAATGCTTTGCTCTAAAAATCACGCCTAATTCTTCATCGCTTTTGATCTTATTAGCACAATCACAAAATGGACAAATGCTTTTTTCTTTTTCAAAATACTCACTCCGCCATGGTGCATACAAATACTGCATTTTCCCTCCTTAAAGCAAAGCTTTTAAAGCCTTTCCTTCATCTTTTTCGCGCATAAAATATTCGCCGATTAAAAAAGCATCAACGCCTAAATTTTGCAAATGCTCTAAAAATTCTTTATTTTCTAAACCACTTTCTGCGATGATGATTTTTGAATTTGGGATTTGTGGGATAAGTTTTTCGCACAAACTCATATCCATAGTAAAATCCTCTAAATTACGATGATTGATACCAATGATATCCGCTCCAGCAAAAATAGCCTTACTCAAATCCTCTTTATCATGAATTTCAACCAAAGCCTCAAGACCTAAATGTCTTGCAAACTCAAGCAGTTTTTTAAGCTCTTTCATGCTTAGCATTTTAGCGATTAATAATACAAAATCCGCCCCATAAACCAAAGCTTCTAAAATTTGATACTCATCAAAGATAAAATCTTTTCTAAGTAAAGGAATTTGCGTATAACGGCGTATAAGACTTAAGTATTCTAAAGAACCTTTAAAAAAATGCGGCTCAGTTAAAACAGAAATCGCCGCAGCTTTGTTCTTCTCATAATTTAAAGCGATACTCAAAGGATCAAAGTCTTCTCTAATGACTCCCTTGCTAGGGCTTGCTTTTTTTACTTCTGCTATGATTTTAACTTCTTTTTCTACTCTTTTTAAAGCCTTAATCACATCTTTTGGAAAGAAAGGATTTGAAGCTAAAGAACGCCCTAGCATATCATAAGGAAGTTTTAGTTTGCGTTCTTTTAAATCTTCTTTTGTTTTTTCAAAAATTTTATCCAATATCATGGTTTTATACACGCCTTTATCGCTTTTATATGAACTTTGCTCTCATCAGAATTTGCAAATTCTTTATCATCTAATGTTTGTTTTAAAATTTCCCATGCTTGCTTACAATCGCCTAGTTTATAATACCCCCAAGCTAAAGAATCTAAATAATACAAATTCTGTGGATCTTTTTCTAAGGCAAGTTTCACAAGCTCTATACCTTTTTTAACATCTAAATCATAATCTATAAGCAAATATCCATAGTAGTTTAAATACAAAGCATTGCTATCTTTATCGATAGCCTGTTCGAATTTTTCTTTTACAGAATCAATTACTTTTGGAGTGATTTTTTTAGCTTCATTTGCAGCTTCAAATTCAAAAACTGCCGCTCGTAGAAGATATTCTTTATTTTTTGTTTTATGATAAAGAGCTAAACTCATTTTTTTAGCATCATCAAAGCGTTTTAAATTCTGATACAAAGCGAGTTTAATGTCATCATCTAAATCATACTGCAAAGAAATTTTTAAAGCTTCTTCTGTTTTGCCTTGAGAATTTAAAAGCTCAACTAAAGCCAATACAAAACTTTTATTTTTGGTAAGTTGATAAAGCTCTTTATATATACTTTTTAAAGCTTCGATATTTTTTTCATCAAAATAAATTTTAGCAAGCAAGACGCAAGTTTTGAGAGTGCAACCATTGGTTTTTCTTGAAAATTCTAAAACATTTTTAATATTTAAAGTATCATTCAAAATCGCATAAATTCCTATGAGTTTAAATAAAATTTCTTCATTTTGCACTTGATTATAAGCAGATCTATAGTATTTTGTAGCATTTTTTAAATCATTTTTTTTAACCAAAATATCACCATAAAGCTCTAAATTTATAGGATCACTATCCTTTTTTGTTAAAAGTTCTTTCATAAGTTTTTGAGCATTGTTGATATCATTTGAATTTAAAGCATAAAGAGCACTAAGTCGCTTAAGATTATCACTCTTATCAAGATAAGGCTTGGCTATATTATTTATCTCTTCTTTTTTATCAAGGTTGTTTGCTAAAGTAAGTAAAAATGCATTTTCTAAAAAATTAGTATTATTATAATCTTGATAAAGACTTAAAAATTCATCTCTGGCTTCTTTGTATTGTTTATAATACTCATAATTATAAGCCTTCATAACCCTTAAATCAAAATCATTGCTTTTATATTTTGTATAATCAGGATAAACAACATTGATTTTTGAACTTCCACAAGCTGCCAAAAAAAAGGCTGCTAAGACAAATAACAAATACCTATACATTCTTTTTCTAATTCCTTTTGATGTGTTTTAAAATATTCCCAAAATGGAAAAGTTCTGCATTGTTTTGGACGAAAATCGTAGATACTACAATTTCTTTTTTGAGTATCAAAAAAAATGCAAGCAAAGCCATCTTCACATTCGACTTCCTTAAAACTCATTTTAAAGCCCACCTTTCTCAAGTATTTTTCAGCAAATTCTTTGCTTTCTAAATTTAAATGCTTTCTTAATGCTTCTAATTCTTCCTTGCTCGCAAAAATATTGCCACTTTCTCCAGTGCAACATTTTCCACCGCATTTCTCACAAGCATTTTCATCAAAAGCATAAGAAAAATTTTTATCAAATATCATAACTTTTTAACTTAAATCTTAAGTGAATTTCTTGCATTTGTTTGCTTAAAATTTCATTTTCATATACAAAAAAAGGAGGTAAAATCTCACAAGGCGATTTTGAACCTTTTTTTACCTGTATCAAAACAAGTCTTGCTTTTTTGTTTTGATGTGTATGCACAAAGCAAAGCTTTGTTATTTTCATTTTCATATCTTTTAAAATAAAACAAATTTCATCTAAAGCTAAAGCTTCATAGCAAAAATACAAAGTACCATTTGGCTTAAGCATAGAATTTGTTTTAGCTAAAAAGCTATGCAAGGGTAAAAATTCCTGAAATTTACTTATAGCTTTATGCTGATCTTCACTCTTGTAAGCTCCTTGTCTATAAAATGGAGGATTGCAAACTATGAAGTCAAATTTTTTTATGATTTGAAATTGATTAAAATCATCATGAAAAATATCGCCTTGTATTTTGTTGGATTTTAAATTTTTTTCAATCAATTTTATATTTTCTTTTTGAATATCAATCAAAGATAAACTTAAATTTGCAATATTTTTTTTAAGTAAAATACCTATGATACCACAGCCCGCACCTACATCAAAAACAGCGCCTTTAATTCCTTGTTTTAAAATAAAATCAGCTAAAATTAAAGAATCACTATTGTAACGATACCCTTGTGATAATTGTGCTAGCGTAATCAGATCTGACATATATTTTAATGCGTTGGAATTTTAATGCGTTTTGGAGATTGTTCTTTAAATATATTTCGTTCTTTTGTTATATTATTATCTTCTTTAAAATTTACTGGGCTTTGTGCTGCCAAAAAAGAAATTACAAAAGTTATAAAAAAAGCAATTTTTATCATAATAACACCCCATAAAATGGTGTCCACGGCGAGATTCGAACTCACGGCCTCAAAATTAGGAATTTTGCGCTCTATCCTGCTGAGCTACGAGGACAGAAAGCGGGAAAAATCCCGCTAAAAATTTAACCGTTTCTTTTTTTGATGATTTCATCCGCAACATTTTTAGGAACTTCATCATAGTGATCAAATTCCATAGAATAAGTCGCACGACCTTGAGTTTGACTTCTAAGATCAGTAGAATAACCAAACATTTCAGCCAAAGGACAAAATGCTGTGATGATTTTATTTCCACCACGCTCATCCATGCTATTTACTTGACCACGGCGTTTGTTAAGATCTCCAATAACATCACCCATGTAATCTTCAGGAGTTTCTACTTCAACTTTCATCATAGGCTCTAAGATCACAGCACCTGCTTTTCTAGCACCTTCTTTAAAGCCCATAGAAGCAGCAAGTTTAAACGCCATCTCAGATGAATCCACCTCGTGATAACTTCCATCATAAACAGTTACTTTAACATCTTCCACAGGATAACCTGCTAAAACACCATTTTGTAATGCTTCTTGAACACCTTTATCAACTGCAGGAATGTATTCTTTTGGAATTACTCCACCTTTGATATCATTAACAAATTCATATCCACTACCTGGCTCAAGTGGTTCAAGGCGTAAGAATACATGTCCATACTGACCACGACCACCTGATTGTTTAGCGTATTTGTATTCTTGTTCAACAGTTTTTCTAATAGTTTCGCGATAAGCAACTTGTGGTTGACCTACTTCAGCTTCAACTTTAAATTCACGAAGCATTCTATCAACGATAATTTCAAGGTGCAACTCACCCATACCTGAAATGATAGTTTGGCCACTTTCTTCATCTGTAGAAACTCTAAAACTTGGATCTTCTTGTGCTAATTTATTTAAAGCAATAGACATTTTTTCTTGATCTGCTTTAGTTTTTGGCTCAACTGCAACAGAAATAACTGGATCTGGAAAATCCATTCTTTCAAGGATTACCTT
Source organism: Campylobacter sp. CFSAN093259 (assembly GCF_012889985.1). Lineage (NCBI taxonomy): Bacteria > Pseudomonadati > Campylobacterota > Epsilonproteobacteria > Campylobacterales > Campylobacteraceae > Campylobacter > Campylobacter sp. CFSAN093259. Next base: position 460,747 of record NZ_CP040617.1, on the reverse strand, counting down.
ATCTTTTTCACTTGCAAGAGTATCCCCTGTTAAAGTATCTTTAAGTCCTACAACAGCACCAATTTCGCCTGCGTAAAGCACTTTAATCTCTTCTCTTTTGTTAGAGTGCATTTTTAACAAACGACCAATTCTTTCTTTTTTATCTTTAGTTGAGTTATAAGCATAAGAACCACTTTCTAAACAACCGCGATAAACACGCACGAAAGTAAGTTGTCCTACAAATGGATCTGTCATAATTTTAAATGCAAGTCCTGCAAACTCGCCATCATCAGTTGATTTTACAGAAACTTCTGTGCCATCTTCATATTCACCCTTGATATTTGCCACTTCATCAGGAGCTGGCAAATAAGCCACAACAGCATCAAGTAAAGGTTGAACCCCTTTATTTTTAAACGCTGTACCGCAAAGCATAGGAACGATAGAAAGACTTAAACATCCTGCTTTAATCCCTGTTTTAATCTCTTCAAGACTTAATTCTTCTCCGCCTAAATATTTTTCCATCAACTCATCTGAAGTTTCAGAAACTGCTTCTATCATTTTTGTGCGATATTCTTCTGCCTTTTCTTTAAGTTCAGTTGGAATTTCTTTTTCTACATAATCCGTTGGCTTAGTATCATCTTCCCAAACTAAAGCTTTCATAGTTACAAGATCGATTACGCCTTTAAAATTATCCTCAGCACCGATTGGAATTTGAAGTGGAACTGGATTAGCTTTTAAACGGTTGCGAATTTGATCTTCTACATTATAAAAATTTGCACCGATTCTATCCATTTTATTTACAAATACTATTCTTGGAACACCGTATTTATTTGCTTGTCTCCAAACCGTTTCACTTTGAGGTTGTACCCCACCCACTGAACAAAATACCGCAACAGCACCATCAAGAACACGCATAGATCTTTCAACTTCGATTGTAAAATCCACGTGGCCTGGAGTGTCGATAAGGTTGATTTGATGATCTTTCCAAAAACAAGTTGTAGCTGCAGAAGTGATAGTAATCCCACGCTCTTTCTCTTGTTCCATCCAGTCCATAGTTGCAGCACCATCATGAACTTCACCGATTTTATGACTCATACCTGTAAAGAAAAGAATTCTTTCAGATGTAGTCGTTTTACCCGCATCAATATGAGCAGCAATACCGATATTTCTAACTTTCTTTAAAGGAGTACTTCTTGACATACACACTCCTTCTTACCAACGATAGTGAGCAAACGCTTTATTTGCTTCAGCCATTTTATAAGTATCTTCTTTCTTCTTAAATGAAGCACCTTTGCTATTTGCTGCATCTAAAAGCTCAGCTGCAAGTTTATCAATCATAGTTCTTTCGCTTCTTTTTCTTGCAAAAGAAATAATCCAACGAATCGCCAAAGCTTGTTGTCTAGCAGGACGAACTTCAACTGGAACTTGATAAGTTGCACCACCTACACGACGAGATTTTACTTCTAATAAAGGCTTAATATTTTCAATCGCATCATTAAAAATATCAATACCTTTTTTCTCGCCACCTTTTTTATCAATAGCTTCCAAAGCACCATACATAATTGTTGTAGCTGTGCTTTTTTTACCATCATACATTAAAGAATTAATAAATTTTGTGATTACTTTATTACCATAAATCGGATCAGGCAAAACTTCTCTTACCGGAGCTTTTCTTCTTCTCATTATTTTTCCTTCAAATTTTAAATTTTACTCAAACAAAATCAAATCTAACGGATTTGTCTGTATGAATGATTATTTTGCAGCGCCTGCTTTAGGACGTTTAGCACCATATTTAGAACGAGAAACTGTTCTTTTTGCAACACCTGCTGTATCAAGAGCACCACGAACGATGTGATATTTAACCCCTGGTAAGTCTTTTACCCTACCACCACGCACTAAAACAATGCTGTGTTCTTGCAAGTTATGACCTTCACCGCCGATATAGCTGATCACTTCAAAGCCACTAGTAAGTCTTACTTTGGCAACTTTTCTTAACGCTGAGTTTGGTTTTTTAGGTGTTGTAGTATAAACCCTAGTGCAAACTCCCCTTCTTTGTGGACAATTTTTAAGCGCTGGAGATTTAGATTTTTCTAAAACTTTTTTGCGCTCTTTTCTAACCAATTGATTTATGGTAGGCACAATAATTCCTTTCTTTAAAAATGTAATAAACTTTGGATGATATCTAAAATTTACTTACAAAAATATAAACTAGAAATAATTTAAATGCTTTTAAAAATTTTTATAAAATAAACCTACATAATTTACATTAATATTTATAAAACATAAACTAATTTTTAATTATTGTTTTACTTATAAAAATAATCTTACTCATTTTAGACAAAATGAAAAATTCCAAAATTGATTTTAAGAAATTACTAAAAAAGTGTTTAATCCATAGTTATAAAGCATTATACTTGATTCCAAGATTATAATAACTCCTATCTAAAAATTTAGATAGGATAAAAATCATTGTTTATTAGTATTATACTGCAAATATACCACATGGGTAGCTAAATATTCTTCAAGACCATGTTTTCCATCAGCTCCGCCTATGCCACTTTTTCTAAAGCCTGCATGAAAACCTTGCATAGCCTCAAAATTTTCACGATTAATATAAGTTTCACCAAATTTAATTTCTCTGCTAGCTCTCATTGCTATATCTAAATTTTGTGTATAAATAGAACTTGTAAGACCATATTCACAATCATTTGCCATATCAATAGCTTCATCAAGTGTATCAAATTTAGCAATAGGTAAAATCGGAGCAAAAATTTCTTTTTGCATGATCTCATCTTCGTGTTTAACATTAGTAAGAACGCTTGCGGGAAAATAATACCCACTTGTATCAGTGATTTTTCCACCGCATTCTACAATCGCTCCTTTAGCTGTAGCTCTTTGAAGCATTGCCAAAGCATTATCAACTCCTGCTTGATTGACCAATGGTCCCATATCAAAATCACCTTTTAAGGTATTTCCAACACTTACTTTACTCATGGCTTTTACAAATTTGTCTACAAATTCATCATAAACGCTTGTATGCACATAAGCTCTTTCAGCACAATTACAAACTTGTCCGTTATTGCAAATTCTACTTGCTTTAATCGCTTCTACTGCTAAATCAATATCCGCATCTTTGCACACTATAGCTGGCGCCTTTCCACCAAGTTCTAAAGAAACTTTGATAATATTTTTAGCTGCAGCTTCCATTACTCTAGTCCCTGCTTCAACACTTCCTGTAAGACTTACCATACCTATATTTTCATTGCTTGATAATTCATATCCTACTACACTGCCTTTACCTGCAACTAAGTTAAAAACACCTTTTGGTAAAGAACTTTGCGAAACAAGCTTTGCAAATTCAAAAGCATTGTTTGGAGTTTCACTGCTTGGTTTTATAACAATAGTATTTCCTGTTAGTAAAGCAGGTGCCATCTTCCTTGCGATTAAGAAAAATGGAAAATTCCAAGGTAAAATTCCACCAATTACCCCAATAGCACTTTTATATAAATATATATGCTCATTAGCCCTATCGCTTTGTATGATTTCACCCTCATATCTTCTAGCCCATTCGGCCGTATAATCCATATAATCTGCTGTAAAATTAATCTCTATGCTAGCCAAAACTCTGGTTTTTCCTTGCTCTTGCATTAAAACTTCGGTTAAGAAATTAGCATTTTTGCGTATTAAACTAGCTATTTCTTTTAAATGATTTGCTCTTTCAATCGCTGGTTTAACCTCCCAAACTTTTTGTGCTTTTTTAGCTGCTTCAATCGCTCTTTTAGTATCTTCTAAAGAAGCGCTAGCTACTCTTGAAATCACTTCTTTGGTAGCTGGATTTAAAACTTCGATAAATTCTCCATTATGTGGGATAAACTTTCCATCAATATAATTTAAATAAGTTGTCATTTTTTCTCCTTTTTTAGTCTAAGTGAAATACTTCTTCCATATTTAGCCATTTTTGTCCTGCATAGCCTAAAGATATTTGACAAGGATCTGTTACTTTCCACCATTTTTGTGTGCTTTCATCTCTTGCCATTTTAGCCATGTCTGCTTCAAAATCAGCACCTATATATTCAAAATATGCAAATAAATATTCCCCAAACAAATAAATGGAATAATTTTGTATATTGCATTCCTTAATCATCTCACAAACCCCTTCATAAGGCTTTGTGTGAAGCTCTTTGTATTCTTCTATTTTTTCTTTTTTTATTTTTATGATTTGACCGTATCTTTGCATTCATCCTCCTTTATAAATTAATAAAGCATTTTTGTAAAATATTTTATCTAGATCATCAAAAATTTTACTCTCTATAATAAGCTTGGCCCACTTAGCTGGAGTTATCTTTGCCACTGGATAATTGCTCCCAAATATAAATTTATTCTCACTAAAATTTTCTTTTAAAAAAGCAAAAAGCTCAAAAATAAATTCCTTAGGAGTTTCTTGCGAAAAACCATCAGGAATAGAAAGCTTGATATATAAATTTTGAAATTTTTTCAAAAAACTTAAATCTTTTTTGTATTCATTTAAACGATTTATTTTTGGACTTCCTAGATGATTTAAAACCACTTTTAAATTTGGATTTTTACTTAAAAATTTTTCTAAAAAACCAAGCTCTTCATTTTTAATACAAGCCTCAAAAGGTATATTGAAAGTTTTTAAAATTTCTATTTTTTCTTCAAAGTCTGCTTCAAATAGTCTTTTAGCTCCTTTTTTGCTCGTGTGCATTACTTCCCTAAAAGAACTAAGCTCTTCTTTATGCTTAAAATCCGCTAAACAAAACAAAAGATTATGAAGCTTTTTTTGCTCCAAAGCAAACAAAGCTTCCTTTTCTAAATCATCACTATTAACCTCAACATACATAGCACCTATAAATTCAAATTCTTTATATTCTTGTTTCATCCTAAAAAAATCATAATTTTGCTCTAATTTTTCATCGTCTTTTATCCATGAAATAGGTATTTTTTCCAAATCCCAAAGGTGTAGATGAGCATCAAAAATCTTTTGCATTTTTTCTCACTTTTGAGCCTATAAAGCCATACCAAGCCACATATAAAAACAAAGGTGCCATTGCTAAATACCCAGCGCCTGTACCATAATGATCATTAATAAAACCTATAATTATAGGCATAATTGCTCCACCTACTATGCTCATCACAAGCAAAGAACCGCCTAGTTTTACTTGATTTAAAGGTAAATTTTTTGTTGCTACCGCAAAAATAGTAGGAAAAGAAATAGACATAAAGAAAAATAAAGCTATTAAAAGCACTATGCTAAAAAACCCGCTAGCAAAATACAAGCTAAAGCATATAAGCACATTGATTAGAGAATAAAATCCTAAAATTTTTTCACCTTTGATTATCTTCATCAAAGGAGTAGAAACAATGCGCCCTAGCATAAATGCAACCAAAGCTATAGAAAAATAATAAGCACCTTGCGCATCTTTTAAACCTTCATTATGTTCTACAACATAATTGATAAAAAAAGCTCCTGCTGCAACTTGATTGGCTATATACAAAAACTGCGCTAAAAGCCCTAAGTTAAAATGTCTGTGTTTAAAAACATATATGGGCTTAGAATCATCTTTTTGCTTATAATCATCACTTACCGCACTTCCTTCTGGAAGCTTATTTGCAACAAAAGCAATTAAAATCAAAATAACAATGACAGCAATTCCTATATAAACAAGCTGGACATTTCCCATATTAGCTACCAATGCAGCCTCGATTTGCTCTTTACTCGCACCCTCTTCTTGTTTAGTAATAGATAAAAATAAAGCTCCGCCTATAATAGGTCCTACAAATTGCCCCAAACCATTAAAACTTTGCGCAGCATTGATTCTAAAACTCGCATTTTTTTCATCACCAAGCTTTGTCATGTAGGGATTTGCACTAGTTTCTAAAGAACCAATACCACAAGCTAAAATAAAAAACGCAAACAAAAACAAATGAAAAGAAGCCAAATTTGTAGCAGGTATAATAAGCAAAGCTCCTATGGCATAAAGAGCTAAGCCAAAAATGATTCCCATTTTATAAGAAAATCTATTGGCTATATAACCTGCGGGTAAGGCTATGATAAAATAAGCACCAAAATAAGCAAACTGTAAAAAACCACTTTCATGCTGGCTAATATGAAGATGATTTTGAAAATTTTTATTCATCACATCAATAAGTCCATAGCTTACTCCCCATAAAAAGAAAAGAGAAGTTACCAAAACAATAGCTATTTTTATATTTTTAGAATCAGTCATTTTTTACTCCTTAGTTTTCATCCCAATTTAATGCTCTATCTAAATGCACATAACCTCCATCTGGCATTAAAATTTGCCCTGTAGTATGTGAAGCAAGGGGACTAAGTGTAAAAACCGCTGTATTTGCAATTTCCTCTATGGTAGTAAAACGATGGCCTAAAGGTATAGCTTTTGCGATTTTTTCATATTGCTCTTTAGGATTAGGAAAATTTTGCAGCCATTTTTCATAAAGAGGAGTCATAACTTCAGCAGGAGCTATAGCATTTACCCTAACATTATCCTTAGCAAAAGCACAAGCCCATTCTCTAGTAAAACCCATTTGAGCCGCTTTGGCCGAAGCATAAGCTGAAGTTCTTCCTTGTCCTGTGATGCCTGTTTTACTCACTATATTTAAAATACTGCCTTGTTCTTTTTTAATGTAAGGCAAACATTCTTTGGTCATAGTATAATAATGAAAAAGATTATTTTCATAAGATTTTATCAAATCTTGAGTACTTGTATTTTCAATATGTAAATTATCATTTGTACCTGCATTATTTACAAGAGCATAGATTCCACCATGTTTGATAGCAACTTTTTTTACAAGCTTTTCAATTTGCTCATAATTTTTTAAATCAATTTCATAAAATTCATACTCACTAGATAATTTTTTTAATTCTTTATCGTGCTCTTTAGGCATAGATCTTGAAAAAATTACAGGAATTCCGCCTTCGCTTGCCCATAATTTAGCAATACCATACCCAATACCTTTAGCCCCTCCTGTAATAATACAAACCTTATTTTTAATTTTTAAATCCATTTATTCTCCTTTATCTAAATTTAAAGTTATTTTTAAATGTATTAATACCAATACACCTAAAATTGCTATCAATGCTAACACTATAAGTCCAAACTCAACTCCAAAATGATTTTCTATATATGTTTTTAAAGTAGGAGCCACAAAACCTCCTAAATTTCCCAAGGATCCTATAAGAGCAATAGCAGCCGCGGCTCCTTTTCCTTTTAAAACTTGAGTTGGCAAATTCCAAAATATAGGCTGAATGACTATAAAACCTATAGCAGCCAAGCTAATAAAAAATAAAAATGCCGCCAAATTTGTAACAAAAGTTGAAGCTATCATGCTCAAACTTGCTAGCAGTAAAAATAAAATCGCATGTAAATTCCAAGAATGTTTTTTATCAGCCAATGAGGTAAATATTGGCAAGGCGATAAAAACAAAATCCAAGGTATGGCATTTAAAAGTCCAACTTCAAAACCTACATTTATTTGCAATATTTGGGCAATTTTACTTGGTAAATAAAAAAGCACTCCATAAACACTTAATTGAATACAAAAATAAACAAATACAAATTTCCACACCAAAATACTTTTAAAAATATCTTTTATAGAATAATCCTTAGCTTTAGTATTGGAAATTTCAATATGTTTTAGCAAAATATCTTTTTCTTTTATATCTAACCATTTTGCATCTTTTGGATGTGAATCAAGATAAAATAAACAAAAAATACCTACTAAAACGGTAATACCTCCTTCTATTAAAAACATCCATTGCCAATTTTTAAAATATATATTTGGTGTATAATCAAGTATAAAACCGCTAATTAAAGAACCAAAAACAAAAGCAATTGGAACTCCCATTTGATAAATTCCATAAGCCTTAGATCGATATATAGCTGGGAAAAAATAACTAAGGTATAAAATAATGCCTGGACTAAAACCTGCTTCAGTTAAACCCAATAAAAATCTTAATACATAAAAACTTATTTCTCCTTGTATAAAAATCATTGCCATAGTTACAAGACCCCAAGTGATCATTATACGGCTCAACCAAATTTTTGCTCCTAATTTATGCAAAAATAAATTTGAAGGCACTTCAAAAATGGCATAACCTATAAAAAATATTCCAGCACCCAAAGCATAAGCAGCCTCACCGATGCCTGCATCAATTTCTATATGAGATTTCACAAAGCTAATATTTGTCCTATCAAGCATAGAAAGACAAAACATCAAAACAATCAAAGGCAAAATACGCCAAGATATTTTTTTACATACTAACTCTAACTTTATTGAATTTGCATGTTTCATCACTTTACCCTTTAACAAGTTGTAGCAAGTCTCCAAACTGAAAAATCATTTTGCTCGTTAAGCTCTGCTTTTACCAATTCTCCATCTGAAATTCGCACGATTAATTCTATAAGCTCATCACGCACTTCTTCTTTTGTTTTTACCCCATCTATAATGCTTCCTGCGTTAATATCAATAGCATCATTCATATTTTCATAACAAAAAGTATTAGAACTCATTTTGATAGTAGGCACGATAGCAGAACCCGTTGGAGTGCCACGACCTGTAGTAAAAACACAAATATTTGCTCCACCTGCAACCATAGCACTAAGTTGTTCTATATCATTGCCTGGTGTATTCATAAAAGTTAAACCTTTAGAAACTACAGGCTTAGCATAATCAATCACATCCATTAAGGTTCTAGTTCCTGCCTTATAAACACAGCCTAAAGATTTTTCCTCTATAGTACTAAGCCCGCCTGCCATATTTCCTGGGCTAGGATTTGCTCCTCGAATATCAGCATGAAAAGATTTGACTAAATTCTCATAAGCTAAAATCTTATCATATACCTTTTTAGCTATTTCATCGTTTTTTGCTCTCTTAGCTAGTATGGCTTCACAACCTATAAGTTCTGTAGTTTCTGCTAAAATTACCGCACCACCCTCATCGATTACAAAATCACTCAAACTTCCTAAAGCAGGATTAGCACTAAGTCCGCTATAGCTATCACTTCCACCGCATTCTGTGCCTAAAATCAAATCACTGAAATCTCCTTCACTTTTTTGTAATTTTGCAGCACTTTCAAGCATTTCATTGACTATTTTGATACCATTTTCAATGGTATTTTTACTACCACCACATTCTTGTATCACTAAATATTCAACCTTTTTATAAGGCGTTGCTTCTTTGATTTTTTCTGCTACTGCTTTGGCTTGTATTACCTCACAACCAAGCCCTATAATTAAAACACCAAAAACATTGGCATTGCTCCCATGACCTATTAAAACATCTCTAGTTTGTAAAGCATCAAATTCAAGCTGGGAGCAACCATGCTGATGGTTGATATAAACTGCTCCATTACATTTTCTAGCTATATTTTCACACACTTTATTAGCACAATGTACACTTGGTATGATAATGACTTTATTTCTTAAACCAAATTTTCCATCTTCCCTTCTATAACCCATTATCTTTTTCATTTTCATTCCTTATCTCCACGACCTCTAATTCCCGCAGTATTATGGATATGCACCCATTCCCCTGTACTAATATCGCAACTTGCACTAGCTATAGCTTCTGCGTATTTGATAATAATTTCATCTTTTTTTATATCCTTTAGTGCAAATTTATGTCCGCTTGCAATATCATTTAAAAGCTCAATATTTGCCACTTTTTCGCCTTTTTTAAAGTCACGCAAAGCTGTGGCAACATTGTCTTTTTCATTGACTATAATATATCCTTTCATAGTTTTATACCTGTTTCTTTTTCTATAGTTTTAATAAGCTCTTTTGCTTCATCAAAGCGAGTGTTTAATTCTTCTTTTGTAGCAGGTGATAAAGGATGAATACTAGCATTTACAAATTCAAATCCTCTGGCCTTTAAAAGCAAAGCAAAACCCATAGGAAAAGCTATGCTCATACCAAATCTTATGGCCTTTAATAAACTTTTTTGTATTAGCAAAGCTCTGCCTATATTTTTTTCATTGATTGATTTGTAAATTTCGCTCATAAGTTCTGGAAAAACTCCACCTATGCTAGTCATAGAACCTTTTACACCTGCTAATAATGCACCTACATAAAATTCTTCTCTTCCTACAAAAACATCAAAATTACTAGGTACTACATCTAAAATATGATTTAAAAGCAAAGCATCTCCGCTACTATCTTTTATACCCACAACATTATCAAGCTTTGAAACCTTTTCTATAAATTTTAAGCTTAGTGCTGGTGCAAAAAGAGGTATATTATAAACATATAAGGGAAGTTTCACTTCAGAAGCTAAATATTTTACATATTCAAAAAGTGCATCTTCACTCAATTTATAATAATAAGGCATAGCAAGTAATAAGGCATCAAGACCTAATTCATAAGCTTTTTGCGCCAAAATAAAAGTGTTTTCATAAATTGTCGAGGTAATACCCGTGATGATAGGTATATTATTTTTTGTAGCCTTTTTGGTGAGTTTCATTAACTTAACTTGCTCTTCCACGCTCAAAGCTTGAGAATCCCCTGCACTTCCATTACAAAACAATCCGTTCAAGCCTTTAGAAATACCAAATTCACAATAGCGAATAAATTCTTTTTCATTGATACTTCCATCATCTTTATATGGAGTAAGTAAAGCCGGTAAAGTTCCTTTTAAAATTCCCATTTTTTTCCTTTCGTATATACAAAAATATATTTATATACAAAAAATATAACAAAATATTTGTAAAAAAATCAAGCTGTTAACTTGGTAAAAATTCGTATTTTATTCTTATTAACTGCCAATTTTTACAAAAAAAATATTAAAATTAATAAATAATAAAAATTATGATTTTATGTTACTAAAAGTAAAAAATATGCTAAAATTTATAAAAATAAAACAAGGATAAAGACAATATGCATCAGCCCACTCTTAGAGTGTTAAATATTCTAGAATTACTTGCAAAAGAAAAGCTTACCTTAAGTGCTATAGCTAAAAAATTAAACATTCCTGCTGGAACTCTTTGGCCTATTTTACAAACTCTTCAAGAAAAAAAATATATCAAATGTGATTTAAAAAATAAAAGTTATTATTTGGATTTTAAGATTATAGAATTAGGATGTAATATAAAAAATGAAAATAATATTTTTGAAATAATCAAAAAGCATATGAAAAATATAAGAAATTTAACCAATCAAACTTGTCAAATGGGAATTTTAAAAGATGGAAATGTGCTTTATTTAGAAAAAATTGATGCCAATAATACAGTACAATTAAAATCTTTTATAGGCACTTCGTATCCTGCTTATGCAACATCTTTAGGCAAAGCCTTACTATCAAATAAAAATAAAAAGGAATTAGAAAAACTTTATCCTAAAAATTTTGATAAAATTACAGAAAACACCTTAAATAATATAAATGAACTCTATCAACAAATCAAGCAAATTAAAAAAGAAAAAATTGCCATAGAAATTGGAGAAATGAATCCTCAAATTGAATGTATGGCTATAGGCATAGAACATAAAAATAAAATAATTGCTGCCATTAGTATATCTTATCTAATTTATTACTCTAATAAAGCTTTTAGAGAAAAAAATAAAAAAATACTTCTAGAAGAAAAAAATAAAATAGAAAAAGTTTTAAAAATTTATTTTAATGATTTAGATACACTGTATTAATATAGCCCCGAAGGGCTATAAAATAGAGTTTTATTCTTGTTCTTTAAGTTTTAAATTTTGTTCGCCATAAAGCCCTGTTCCAACAGGAATCATTCTACCTAGAATAACATTTTCTTTTAAATCTTCTAAGTAGTCAAATTTACCTGCTATACTTGCTTCAGTTAAAACTTTGGTAGTTTCTTGGAATGAAGCCGCAGAAATCACACTATCACTTCCAATCGCTGCTCTTGTTACACCTAAAAGCACAGGTTCGGCAATAGCTGGTTCTCCACCCATTCTAATGATTCTTTCATTTTCTTCACGGAATTTACGTCTTGAAACCAAATCACCTTCAATAAATTTCGTATGTCCACTATCTACAACTTTTACTTGTCTTAGCATTTGAGAAACGATAACTTCTATATGTTTATCAGAAATCACAACACCTTGTCCGCGATAAACTTGCTGAATTTCAGAAATCAAATAATAATGCAAGGCTTTTTCACCTAAAATTTTAAGCACATCATGACTCGAAACAACTCCATCTGTAAGTTTTTCACCTGCATGAATAAACTCTCCATCTCTTACTTGAATATGTTTTGATTTATCAATTAAATACTCAGCACTTGTTCCATCTTCTGCTTGGATAATAATTCTTTCTTTAGAACGCAAAGGCTTATCAAAACGAACAACACCATCAATTTCTGCAATCACAGCCGCATTTTTTGGTTTTCTTGCTTCAAAAAGTTCAGAAACTCTTGGAAGACCTCCTGTAATATCCTTTGATTTAGCTGCTGCTTTTGGAGTTTTTGCTAAAATATCTGCTTGAGCAATTTTATCGCCATCATGAACAAAAATAACGGTTTTTGGTTCAAGGTGATAACGCACAGCTTTATCACCTTTTCCTGCAATTACCAAAGTTGGTCTAACTCCGCTAGGTAAATACTCATTAATTACTAAAGAACGCTTACCTGTAGCTTCATCAATTTGCTCATCAGCACTATAACCTGCTTCAATATCCTCAAAGCTTACAACACCATCAATTTCTGCAATGATAGTATTATTATAAGCATCCCATTCTGCAATCACTTTTCTTTCTTTTTTAGGAGCACTTGCAATGATAGTATTTGCGTCATCGATTTTTTCACTATCGTTAAATTCTATCTTAGATTCTCTTGGGATATAGTGTCTTTTTGCTTCTCTATCATTTTCATCAGCAATCACTACAAAGAATCCTTTTTCTTTAACAATATCACCTTTTTTAACATTTTTTACTCTATCTAAACCATCGCCTTTAAGGATGTAAAATTTGAGTGTTCCTTTTTCGCCTGCTTTGATATTTTGAACTACAGGCTCGCCATCTTCTACTAAAATTTCACTCGCAAAAGGAATACGATTTGGTACATTCCAACCCTCTTTAATCACTTCTATGATACTTTCATTTTCTTCTACTTGCATGCCGCTTTGATATGGCAAATAAAGTTTTCCATCTATACTGCCACTTACACCTGCTAATTCATTTGGTTTAGCAAGATCGTATTTTCTTAATATATATTTTACTTCTTGTTTTTTATCTTTAATAGAAACAATCACATCTTCATGAATATTTTCTATATTAATCACACCTTTAAATGGAGTTTTGATTTTTGGCTCCACAAGTAAAACCGCCGCATTTCTACGATTTGCTACGATATTTTTACCTTCTTTGTTTTTATAAGTTTTAAGATTATAAAATCTTATAAAACCTTCTTTTTGTGCGCTTACTTGTCTATCTTGTAAATCCGTACTTGCAGTTCCCCCGCTATGGAAAGTTCTTAGAGTTAGCTGCGTTCCTGGTTCACCGATAGATTGAGCGGAAATAATTCCCACTGCTTCGCCTGGTTTTACTAATTTACCTTCACCAAGATTGATACCATAACATTTTGCACAAATTCCTTTTTTAGCTTTGCAGGTAATAGGAGTGCGGATATTGACACTTTTTATACCGCTTTCGCCAAGAATTTTTGCTTTTTCCTCATCCATTAAAGTACCTTCCGCAAAAAGCACAGAATTTGTAATAGGATCAATCACATCCTCAGCTAAAACCCTGCCTAAAATTCTTTCTTCTAAAGTTTCTATAATAGAACTATCTGCGGTAATTTCATTGATTTCAACACCCTCATGTGTTCCACAATCTTCAATGGTAATTTTTACATTTTGTGCAACATCGATGAGTTTTCTTGTCAAATAACCCGCATTTGCTGTTTTAAGAGCGGTATCTGCAAGACCTTTTCTAGCACCGTGAGTTGAAATAAAGTATTCAAGAACATTTAGCCCTTCACGGAAATTTGAAATAATAGGCGTTTCGATAATAGAACCATCAGGTTTGGTCATAAGTCCTCTCATCGCAGCAAGCTGAGAAATTTGAGCTGCACTACCCCTAGCACCAGAATCTGCCATCATATAAATAGAGTTAAAACCTTCTTTATCTTTTTCTACAAGCTTCATCATTTCTTTTGAAAGAACATTGTTTGTACTTTTCCAAATATCAATGATTTTATTGTATCTTTCCCCTGAAGTAATCAAACCGAGATTATAAGAATTTTGAATTTCTCTTACTTGTTTTTTTGCTTCATCGATAGCTTTTTGTTTATCATTAGGAACAATAATATCTGCAATCGAAATTGAAATACCTGCTTTAGTTGCATATTCAAAACCTAAATTTTTAAGTCTATCTAAGAAACTTGCTGTAATCTCTAAACCACCTTGTTTATAAACATAATCTACAAGCGCAGCAATGTCTTTTTTCTTTAAGACTTTATTCCAACTATTTTCAGGCACAAAATCAGGCAAGATGGATTTAACAATCAATCTTCCTGCTGTAGTGGTAATCTTTCTACCATCTACCATAGTTTGTATGCTCGCATGAATATCCAAACACTTGCTTTCAAGCGCCATCATCACTTCATCAATGCCTGTACAAATTTTATGCGAACCTTTAGCACCTGCTTTTTCCAACGAAAGATAATAAATTCCTAAAACCATATCTTGCGATGGAACGGTTACAGACTTACCGCTTGCTGGTAAAAGAATATTCATTGATGAAAGCATAAGCACTTTACATTCTGCAATAGCCTCTTGAGAAAGCGGTACATGCACTGCCATTTGATCCCCATCAAAGTCTGCGTTAAATGCTGCACAAACCAAAGGATGAAGTTGTATAGCCTTACCTTCCACTAAAACAGGATGAAAAGCTTGGATAGAAAGCTTATGCAAAGTAGGTGCACGGTTTAGCATAACAGGATGTCCCTTTACTACCTCTTCTAAACATTCCCAAACTTCATTGGTTTTATTTTCTATCATTTTTTTAGCTTGTTTTACTGTGGTTGCATAACCTTTTTCTTCAAGCTTAGCTAAAAGATGTGGCTTAAAAAGCTCTAAAGCCATTTTTTTAGGTAAACCGCATTGATCCATTCTAAGTTTTGGACCTACAACAATAACGCTACGACCTGAGAAATCCACCCTTTTACCTAGTAGATTTTGTCTAAAACGTCCTTGTTTCCCTTTGATGATTTCACTTAAAGATTTCAATGGGCGTTTATTTGCTCCTTTTACAGCATTAGCACGACGACCGTTGTCAAAAAGTGCATCAACAGCCTCTTGAAGCATTCTTTTTTCATTTCTGATAATGATTTCAGGTGCATCAAGTTCCATAAGTTTTTTAAGACGTGTATTTCTATTGATAACACGACGATATAAGTCATTCACATCAGAAACTGCAAATTTCCCACCATCTAAAGCCACTAAAGGACGCAAATCTGGCGGTAAAACTGGAAGATTTGTAATCATCATCCATTCAGGACGATTTGGTACAGCTTCGTCGCTATCGGTATTGGCGTTTAAATTTGAATTTAAGAAATTTTCTACAACTTTTAAGCGTTTAATGATAGTTTTTTTCTTAGCCTCTGAATTTGTAGCCCCCATTTCTTCTTTAAGCTGATTTAAAAGCGCTACAAGATCTAAATTTGCAAGTAAATCACGAACAACTTCTCCACCCATTCTTGCTTTAAAGCCGCTATTTTCATAGCGTTGCATTAAATTTTGATATTGCTCTTCGTTCAAAACATCGCAATATTCCACTTTTTTAGTACTTTCATTATCATAGAAAGCATCACCTGGGTTTTCAACAATATAAGCTTCATAATAAAGCACGCGCTCAAGATCTTTCATCTTAACACCCAAAAGCGTTCCTATACGACTTGGAAGAGAATTAACATACCAAATATGAGCCACAGGAGTTACAAGCTCGATATGCCCCATTCTAGAACGACGCACTTTTGAATTTGCTACTTCAACACCACATTTTTCACACTTAACGCCTTTAAAACGCATTTTTTTGTATTTACCACAAAGACACTCATAATCTCTTATAGGTCCAAAAATCTTTGCACAAAAAAGCCCATCTCTTTCAGGCTTTAAGGTTCTATAATTAATAGTTTCTGGTTTTTTTACTTCTCCATAAGACCATGATTTGATTTTTTCAGGACTTGCAAGTCTTAGTTGAAATGCTTCAAAATCTCTAGGTCTTGCATCTTCTTTAATTTCTATTACTTTAAATTTACTCATTATCTTCATCCTTATCAAAAATCTCAACATCTAAAGCAAGAGATTTAAGCTCATTGGTTAATACAAAAAATGTTTCAGGAATTCCTGTTGCTGGAACATTTTCACCTTTTGTCAATGCTTTATAGGCACTAAATCTACCTTCTACATCATCTGATTTTATGGTTAACATTTCTCTTAAAGTGTGAGCTGCTCCATAAGCTTCAAGTGCCCAAACTTCCATTTCTCCAAATCTTTGTCCCCCAAAGAGTGCTTTACCACCCACAGGTTGTTGGGTAACCAAGCTATAAGGTCCTGTACTTCTTGCATGAACTTTTTCATCAACCAAGTGATGGAGTTTTAGCATATACATACATCCTACATGAACACGCTCTGCAATTTTTTCCCCTGTTCGTCCATCGTAAAGTTCTGTTTTGCCATCCATATCTATCTTAGCCATTTTAAAAAGCTTGCTAAATTCTTCTATATTTACACCTTCAAAAACAGGAGTAGAAAATTTAACTCCTTTACTCCAGTCTCTAGCATAGTTTAAAAGCTCTTCATCGCTTAAGCTTTTAATAAATTCTTTTTCGTTTGCAAGTCTTGGAATAGAACAAATTTCAAGCATTTTCGCTCTTAACTCTTTAAGAAAATCTTTTTGCTTTCTATCAAAAATTTCTTGAATTTGATCCCCAAGTCTAAGTCCAACTAAACCTAAATGACTTTCTAAAATTTGACCTATATTCATACGACTTGGAACGCCAAGTGGATTAAGCGCAATATCCACACTCTTACCATTTGGCAAATAAGGCATATCTACTTCAGGAACTATAGTTGAAACTATACCTTTATTTCCATGACGTCCTGCCATTTTATCACCGACTTTAAGCTTTCTTTTTGTAGCAATATAAACTTTAACAAGCTTAATTACCCCACTTGGTAAAATATCATCTTTTTCTAAAATTTCAAGCTTTTCATCGTGTTCTGCTTTTAATTTTTTCTTCTCATTTTGGAAATGATTTTTTAAATCATCGTATTCTTTTTGAATCTCTTTAGAATAAGCTTTAATCAAAGTTGTTAAAGTAAAACGATTGATTTTTTCAAGTTCGCTAATATCTGCAGTTTGTCCTTTTTTATAATTTTTATCTCCAATTTTTTGATCGCTATTTAAAGGGGCTTTGGAAAGAAGAGCACAAACACGAAGCATTTCTTCTCTATCCATCATCAAAAGTCTATCATGATGCTCTTTTTCTAAAGCCATTTTTTCTTTATCATAAGATTTTATTGCGCGATCATCTTTTTCATAGCCTTTTTTAGTGAAAATTTTAACATCCACAACAACACCCTCTAAAGAAGCGGTTGCATAAAGGGATTTATTCACAACATGTCCTGCTTTTTCTCCAAAAATCGCTCTTAAAAGTCTTTCTTCAGGAGTTGGTTTAACCTCACCTTTTGGAGAAACCTTACCCACCAAAATCATACCTGGTTTAATATGGGTACCAATTTTTGCAATACCGCTCTCATCAAGATGTGCAACATCTTCTTCTTTTACATTTGGAATATCTTTGGTAATTTCTTCTATACCGTCTTTTAGTTCTCTTGCTTCAATTTCTTTTTCATAAATGTGCACGCTTGTAAAAGTATCTTCACGAATAATTCTCTCACTTACAACTATAGCATCCTCATAGTTATAACCATTCCAAGGCATAAAAGCGATTAAAGCATTTTTACCTATAGCAAGTTCGCCTTGATCCATAGAAGGACCATCTGCGATAATTTGTCCTGCTTTTACGATATCACCTTTTTTAACAATAGGGTGTTGAATATAATTTGTATTTTGATTGGTTCTTAAATTTTTCTCCATAGTGTAATGGTCAATAAATGGACCTTTATCATCTTCACCTAAAATGAAAATGCTTTTATTATCCACTTTCTCAACCACACCGCCACGCTTTGCTTTAACAGCTTCCCAAGCATCACGCGCAATAATTTGTTCCATACCTGTTCCTACTATCGGAGCTGAAGCAGTAAGAAGTGGCACAGCTTGACGTTGCATGTTTGAACCCATTAGCGCTCTGTTTGCATCATCGTGCTCTAAAAACGGAATCAAAGAAGCTGCAACTCCAACAACCATACCTGAGCAAAGATCGATTAATTGCACTTCTTCGCGTCTTGCAAGTATAGTTTCACCATCTTGCCTAGCCTCAACAAATTCTTCTACTATATTGCCTTTAGCATCAACCTTAGTTGAAGCTGGTGCGATAAACAAGCCTTCTTCTTGTGTCGCTGTAAGATAAACAACTTCATTAGTCACTTTACCATTTACAACTTTTCTATATGGCGCTTCAACAAAGCCAAGTTCATTTACTTTTGCATAAGTAGAAAGAGTGTTAATCAAACCAATATTTTGACCTTCAGGTGTTTCAACTGGACAAATTCTACCATAATGTGTCGCGTGAACATCACGCACTTCAAAACCTGCTCTTTCTTTTACAAGTCCACCTTCACCAAGCGCTGACAAACGACGCTTATGAGTAACCTCGCTTAAAGGGTTGGTTTGATCCATAAATTGCGAAAGCTGACCTCCTGTAAAAAATTCAATGATAGTTGTAGTAATCATTTTAGGATTGATTAAATCATAAGGCATTACTTTATCAAGATCCGCATTTAAAGAAGTAAATTTATCTCTGATCGCCTTTTGCATTTTTGCAAGACCTAAATGAAGTTCATTGGCTAAAAGTTCACCTATAGAACGGATACGACGATTTCCTAAATGATCTCTATCATCAATATGTCCTTTACCATTTTTTACTTTAATTAAATATTTTGCAGTTTTAATAATATCTTCATTAGTCAAAACAGTAACATACTCAGGTACTTCAAGACCTAATTTATGGTTCATTTTCATACGACCTACCTTGGTAAGATCGTATCTTTCAGGATTGAAGAATAAATCATTTACAAAAGCCTTCGCTGCATCTTTTACCACAGGTTCACCTGGGCGCATAACTTTGTAAATTCTAATCGCAGCTAAATCATTTTCATCATCGATATTTTCACTTTGTTTAAGAAGTTTTAGAGTTTCTCCATCTTGGGCAAAGGAGTTAATAATCGCTGCATCAACGCCATTAGCCAAGTCATTTGCTATATCAAAACTTTTTTGCTCTTTAATCTTAGCAAGCTTACTCTCATCTAACAAAGTTAAAGAATCAAATAAAACCTCTCCACTTTCTTTATCAATAATAGGATTTGCTAAATAACGATTAAGTAAAATTTCTACAGGATATTCTATCCATTTTAAACCGTCTTTAATAAGCTGTTCTGCTTTTTTCTTTGTAAGTCTTTTTCCAGCTTGATGAACGATTTTTCCTTTTTCATCTTTAATATCATATTCTATTCTATCCATAAAATCATTTGGATTAAATTCTGTTAAAAATTTATCTTTTTTCACATGTATAGTCTGAATAGGATAAAACAACTTAATAATATCTTGTTTTTTATACCCTAAAGCTCTAAAAAGCATAGTTACAGGAACTTTTCTACGCTTATTGATTCTTACATACAAAACATCTTTGGCATCGTATTCAAAATAAAGCCACGAACCACGATCAGGAATAATTTGTGCTGTATAAACAAGCTTATTTGCAACCGTTGAACTTTCTTCTTCTTTAAAAATAACACCAGGGCTTCTATGTAATTGATTTACAACCACTCTCTCAACCCCGTTAATGATAAAAGATACACGATCTGTCATTAAAGGAATTTCGCGGATATAAATTTCTTGTTCTTTAATATCTTTTACGCCAACTTTTTCCCCTGTTTTTTCATCTTTTTCATGCAGAGTAAGACGGATTTTCATTTTTAAATTTACAGAATAAGTCAAACCTCTTTCCATGCATTCGCGAATGGTATATTTTGGCTTGCCTATTTCACTACTAACATATTCAAGACTCAATCTATTTTGCGGATCATGAATAGGAAAAATTGATTTAAAAACTTTTTCTATACCACTTTCACCATTATCAAGATTTAAAAAATAATCAAAACTCTTTTTTTGTAATTGTAGAAGATTTGGGATTTCTATTTGTTTTGAAATGTTTGAGAAGTCTACTCTTAAACGATTTCCTAATTTATTATCTAACATATCGCACATACCTCATGGTAAATTTTGTAAATTTAAAAAAGAAGACCTAAAAATTAGGTAAAAATAAAAAAAGAAGACTTGCCTTGGCAAATCTTCTTCTAACTTTAAAGCTTAAAATTACTTAAGTTCTACTTTAGCACCAGCTTCTTCAAGTTGTTTTTTAGCTTCCTCAGCTTCAGCTTTAGCCACACCCTCTTTTAGAGTTGAAGGAGTTTGCTCAACTGCATCTTTTGCTTCTTTAAGACCAAGGCCTGTAAGAGCACGAACGATTTTAATAACTTCAATCTTTTTAGCACCGCCATCAGTTAAAACGATATCAAATTCAGTTTTTTCTTCAGCAGCAGCTACAGCACCACCAGCTACAGCACCACCAGCTACCATTACAGGAGCAGCAGACACACCAAATTTTTCTTCAAATTCCTTTACAAGTTCTGATAACTCAAGAACACTTAAATTTGAAATATATTCTAATACATCTTCTTTAGAGATTGCCATTTTTTATCCTTTTATTTAATTTATTCAGATTCTTTTTTATTTTTAAGCGCATTTAAACCTATTGTGAAATTGGTAATTGGCGCATTCCAAACTTGCAAAAGCATAGCAAGCAACTCATTGCGTGAAGGCATTTTAGCAAGAGCTTTAACCTTAGCAACATCTGCAACTTCGCCTTCAATATGAGCTGTTTTGATTTCAAATTTATCGTTATTTTCTTCAAATTTAGCAGCTACTTTTGAAACACTTAGCTGATCTTCGCCCCAAAGATAAATATTTGTATCTTTAAGAACTAGACCTGTTTTACCGGAATTGTTAAGAGCAATGTTAGCCAAAGTATTTTTAACAATTTGAACTTTTACATTGTTTTCTCTTGCATTATTTCTAAGCTCTTCTAGTTTTTTTGTGCTAAGACCTCTGTAATTACAAACTACAATAGCTTCACTAGCTTTAAAACCTTCTTCAAGTTTAGCAATAATCTCAACTTTTTCGCTTCTAGTCACATTTTCTCCTTTCCGATTGAGATTTCAAGTAGAGTGGAAATCCAATTAAGCTTACGCCTCGACTATCTTCAATCTAAAATAAACATTTCAAAAAATCAAAAATTTTTTCAAATGTTTATTTTAAAACAAAAGAGTTGCAAAAAAGCAACTCTTATTTCATATCAAGCAATTCTTGTGTTTCAAGCTTTACAGAAGGGCTCATTGTCAAAGATAAAGCCGCATTTTTAATATATCTACCTTTAGCTGCAGCAGGTTTATGTTTGTTAATTGCCTTTACAAAAGTGCTAACATTATCCCATAATTGTTCTTTGGAAAAACTTACTTTACCAAGACCTGCATGGATATTTCCTTGCTTATCAACACGGAAATTTACCTGACCACTTTTTGCATTATTAACTGCTTGAGCAACATCCATAGTCACTGTTCCAGTTTTAGGATTTGGCATTAAACCTTTTGGCCCTAAAATTCTACCAACTTTACCAACAAGTCCCATTAAATTTGGAGTAGCAATCAAAACATCAAAATTCATATTACCTTTTTGAATTTCTTCTACTAAATCATCGCTACCCACAATATCTGCACCAGCATTTTTCGCTTCATCAGCTTTTGCGTCTTTTGCAATTACAGCAACACGAACTTTTTTACCCGTTCCAGCAGGTAAAACAACAGATCCTCTTACCATTTGATCTGCATGTCTTGGATCAACATTAAGTTTTAAAGCAATTTCTACAGTCTCATCAAATTTAGCAGACTTTAAAGTCTTTATTGTATCAATTGCATCGCTTAAAGCATACTCTTTATTTGAATCAATTTTTTGTGATAATTCTTTTAATCTTTTTGCTATCTTAGCCATTTATTTTCTCCGCATTTTAAAGTGCTACCGCCTTTTACCTTGGCGGTGAAAGGATTAATCTACGATTTCAACACCCATAGAACGAGCTGAACCTGCAATAATTTTAGCAGCTTGATCTCTATCTTTAGTATTTAAATCTGCAATTTTCTTATCTACTATTTCTAAAACTTGAGCACGAGTTAACTTACCCACCTTATTTTTAAGTGGATTATCCGTACCTTTAGAAATTCCAGCTGCTTTTTTGATCAAATCCGTAGCTGGCGGTTGTTTTGTAATAAAAGTAAAACTTTTATCTGCATAAACAGTGATAACAACAGGGATATTAAAACCTGCCATATCTTTTGTTCTTTCATTAAAAGCCTTACAAAACTCCATAATATTAACACCTTGCTGACCCAAAGCAGGACCAACAGGTGGTGATGGGTTTGCTTTTGTGGCAGCAATTTGCAATTTAATTTCGCCTACGACTTTTTTAGCCATAACAAATCTCCTTACTTGATATAAATTAAATTATTTTCTCAACTTGAGAATATAAGATCTCCACTGGAGTTGAACGTCCAAAAATAGAAACATTTAATTTTAATAAACCACGAACCATATCATACTCTTCTACAATTGCAGTAAAGTTTGCAAATGGCCCTTCTGTGATTCTCACATTTTCCCCTTCTTCAAAAGAAATCTTTGGTTTAGGCGCTGCACGATTGTGAACTTTTTCCAAAATCAAATTAATATCTTTTTCTGTTAAAGGGGTTGGCTTTTTGGATTCTCCAATAAAACGACCAACCTTTGGAAGAGATTGAATGCGATGCCAAAGCTCTGTATTTAAATCAAGAAGTGCAAAAACGTATCCTGAATACAAACTTCTTTCGCTAATCTTCTCCTTTCCATTCTTAAATTCAATAACATCTTCAGTTGGAACAACAATTTCTTTAAGTTGTTCTTCAATTCCGTTATCTTTTACTAAATTTTCAATGGCTCTTTTAACTGCCATTTCACTGCCAGCATAAGTTTGAATTGCATACCATTTATGAGTACTCATTTACTCTCCTTATACGATCGCAGAAACAATAGAGGACATAAGCCAATCCACTAACGCCAAAAACAAAGAAATCACCGCAACAACCACAAAAACTGTAATATAGGCATTTCTTACCTGTTCTTTTAAAGGAAAAATTACTTTCCTTAATTCGGCTTTTGATAATTTAAAATAAGTTATTAATTTTTCCATTTATTTAAACCTTAATTATGGCAGGGCAAGAGGGATTCGAACCCCCAACCATCGGATTTGGAATCCGGCGCTCTACCGTTGGAGCTATTGCCCTAAGGGCGCAAGCTTAACTTTTTAGCTTAACTTCTTTGTGAAGTGTATGTTTTTTTAATCTTGGGCAATATTTTTTTAATTCTAATTTTTCAGTAGTATTTTTACTATTTTTATAGGTGCTATAATTAATATCACCACATTCTTCACACTTTAAACCAACTTTAATTCTCATTTCAATTTTCCTTAAAAAATTAAAGCCAAGCTTTTAACTTGGCTTTATTAAATTATTTAATAATTTTAGAAACAACACCTGAACCAACAGTTTTACCACCTTCACGAATAGCAAAACGAGTTCCTTCTTCAAGTGCTACTGGAGCGATCAAGCTTACAGTAATTCTCACATTTTCACCTGGCATAACCATTTCAACACCATCAGCTAATTTAATCGAACCTGTAACATCAGTTGTTCTTACATAAAACTGTGGTCTATAGTTGTTAAAGAATGGAGTATGTCTACCACCTTCATCTTTATTTAAGATATAAACTTCAGCTTCGAAGTCAGTGTGTGGAGTAATTGATTTTGGTTTAGCAAGAACCATACCACGGATAACTTCTTCTTTTTTAGTACCACGAAGAAGAACACCTACGTTATCTCCTGCTTCGCCTTGATCCATTTCTTTTCTGAACATTTCAACACCTGTTACAGTTGTTGTTTGAGTATCTTTAATACCAACGATTTCGATAGTATCACCTACTTTTACAACACCTTTTTCAATTCTACCTGTAACAACAGTACCACGACCTGAAATTGAGAAAACATCTTCAATTGGCATCAAGAAGTCTTTTTCAGTATCACGAGTTGGAGTTGGAATATAGCTATCAACTGCAGCCATAAGATCCATAATTTTTGCTGACCATTCACCATCTTGTCCAGCTTTAGCTTCTTCAAGAGCTTTTAAAGCAGAACCAGAAATAATAGGTGTATCATCGCCTGGGAAATCATAAGAGCTTAATAATTCTCTAATTTCCATTTCAACTAACTCTAAAAGTTCAGCATCATCAACCATATCTGCTTTATTCATAAAAACAACAATATATGGAACGCCTACTTGACGAGAAAGAAGAATGTGCTCTCTAGTTTGTGGCATAGGGCCATCTGCAGCAGAAACAACCAAGATCGCTCCATCCATTTGTGCAGCACCTGTAATCATGTTTTTAACATAATCTGCGTGACCTGGGCAGTCAACGTGTGCATAGTGACGATTGTCTGTTTCATATTCAATATGAGAAGTAGCAATAGTAATACCACGCTCTTTTTCTTCTGGAGCATTATCGATATTATCATAATCTTTAAGCTCTGCTAAACCTCTTCTAGAAAGAACAGCAGAAATAGCAGCTGTTAAAGTAGTTTTACCATGGTCAACATGACCAATAGTACCAATATTTACGTGTGGCTTATTACGTGAAAATTTTTCTTTAGCCATTTTTTTCCTCCGTATAAAAAATAAATTGAGCAAAGCAAGTCTTATATCTATATAATTTTTTCAATTCATGGAGCTCATAGCGGGAATTGAACCCGCGACCTCTCCCTTACCAAGGGAGTGCTCTACCTCTGAGCCATACGAGCGCTCAGAAAAATTATACACAATAACAGACAACAAAAACTCTTAAATGGGATATATACTGTAAGTTAAAGGTTTTAAAATACAGCTCCCAGTTCTTTTAAATTATTGGAGCGGGAAACGGGACTCGAACCCGCGACCCTCAGCTTGGAAGGCTGATGCTCTAGCCAACTGAGCTACTCCCGCAAAGCATGGTGGTGAGTCGTGGATTCGAACCACGGAAGGCGAAAGCCAGCAGATTTACAGTCTGCCCTCGTTGGCCACTTGAGTAACTCACCATAAAAATATTGCTTTTTCAATATTCTGGTCAAACACTGCTAAAATAAATGGAGCTGGTTAAGGGACTTGAACCCCCGACCTGCTGCTTACAAGGCAGCTGCTCTACCAACTGAGCTAAACCAGCAAAAATAAAAGTAAGATTATAACTCAAAAAAAAAATTTTGTCAAGACTTTTTTAGTTTTTCTATAAAATTTTAGTCTTGTAAATTTTATTATCATAAACCAATATTATTTTTATCTATATTATGATAATCAAATAAATTTAAAAATTTCTTTGCTCTTTCGCTTTTTGGATTTTTAAAAAAACTTTTAGGATCATTTTCTTCGATGATTTTTCCTTCATCCATAAAAATAATTTTATCTGCTACAGCTTTAGCAAAACCCATTTCATGAGTAACAATAAGCATAGTCATACCCTCTTTTGCAAGATTTAACATCACTTCTAAAACTTCTCTGACAATCTCAGGATCCAGCGCTGCTGTAACCTCATCAAAAAGCATTAACTCAGGATTCATGCATAAACTTCTTACTATGGCAATTCTTTGCTTTTGTCCTCCGCTAAGTTCTCTTGGATAAGCATGAATTTTATGCAAAAGCCCCACCTTTTCAAGCCAAATTTTAGCCTCTTTTAAAACCTCATCTTTCTTTCTTTTTTGCACTTTCATAGGCCCTAGAAGTATATTTTCTTCAACACTTAAATGCTCAAAAAGCTCATAAGATTGAAAAACCATACCAACTTTTTGACGCATTCTTGGCCATTCTTTAAAATCTTTATCTATTTTCTCATTATCAATATAAATATTACCACTTGCAATCTCTTCAAGCCCATTAATACAACGCAAAAGCGTAGATTTTCCACATCCGCTAGGACCTAAAATCACCACAACTTCTTTAGCCTTAACTTCTAAATTAATATCTTTTAAAGCATGATGCGAACCATAATACTTTTGTAAATTTTCTATTTTTAGTATACTCATTTTAGCTCCATTTTTTCTCTAATTTTCTTGAATATAAAGTGATAGGATAACAAAGTATAAAAAAGATAAAAAAAATCAAACCATAAATAATAAAAGGTGCAAAATCATTTCTATTATGAAATTCTATAATTTGTTGCCCTACTTTTACAAGCTCTACCGCGCCGATTAAATAAGCAAAGGTTGTACTTTTAATCATACGAGTAAGTAAATTCATGCTCATAGGAGTTAAACGACGCATAGCTTGTGGAATAATAACATAAGCAAAACTTTGCACCGTATTTAAACCTAAAGATGATGCACTTTCATACTGATGTTTTGGAATACTCTGCAAGGAAACACGCACCAAATCCATCATCTCAAAACAACCCCAAATGCTAAAAACAATAATAGCTGCACTTACAGAACTCAAATCCCACCCAAACCATCTAGGAAAACCAAAATACACCACAAAAAGCCATACTAAAAGTGGCATAACACGCACAAATTCTAAACCCAAACGACAAAAAGCATAGATATAGGTATTTTTAAAACTCATTAAAATTCCTAAAAATAACCCACCTATCGAAGTAATAATAATGCTGATAAATGAAATTTCAAGAGTGACAAAAAGCCCTTGCCAGAGTCTTAAAAGCGTATCGGTATTTAAAAGTTCAAGCATGAAGCAACCTTTTTTCAAACTTTAGCAAAATAAAAGACAAAGGCAAAATAATGCATAAATATCCCATAAACAACAAAAACAATAGCTCATCTGTCTTATAGGTTAAGGAATTTAAACTCTTCATTAAATTCACCAAATCTGGCAAGGCAATAATACTAACGACTGAAGTTTCTTTGATTAAAAATATAATATTAGCACTAATACTTGGCATAGAAATAGCCAAAGCTTGCGGCAAAATCACATAACGCAAATTTCCAAATTTTGAAAAACCCAAAGAAAGTCCCGCTTCAAACTGCTGTTTTCTTATGGCTTCAAATCCCGCTCTTAAACTTTCAGCCATATAAGAACCTCCTAAAAAACTAAGTCCTACTATAGCACAAGCAAAAGAAGGCCTTAAAGTTTCTTCTACGCTTAAGCAAATCAAATCAAGCGGTGGAATTTGCTCTAAATGTATATTAAATTTAGGTAAAGCATAATATAAGAAAAAAAGTTGAATTAATAAAGGCGTATTTCTTGAAAACTCTATATAAAGCTTGCAAATATTTTCTAAAATTTTTATTTTAAAATAACTCATTAAAATACAAAACAAACCTATTATCAAAGAAAAAATAATTCCAAAAAAGCTTAGTTTTATCGTAAGCCAAGCAGCCGTTAAAAAAGCAGGAGCTTGAGCTAATATAAAATCAAAATCCATTCTCTACCTTAAATTTTACCAAAGTTCTTTCATGATCATATCTTTATTTAAAATTTCAATTCTACCTTTTTTTGTATCAATAAGTTCTGAAATTTTAAGTTCTTTTAACACTCGAGATAAAGATTGCGCTCTAACATTTAAATCAATTGCAATTTGTTTTTGTGAAATTGTATCTAAATTTTTTTCATTTTCCAAAAGATACTTTAATAATCTCGTCCTTAAATCTAATGCATTTTGAGATAATTTCTTTTCTAAAATTTTAATTTTATCAAAAAGTGAACTGATAAGTAAAAAATTGAATTCTTTATTTTCACTGCATAAATTTTGAAAATTAATAAAATCAATTTCCAAAATTTCTCCATCCTCTTCAAAAACAGCATTAGCAGGATAATTTAATTTTTTAAAAGCAGGCATTTCTGCTATAAAATTTGGAGGATTAAAATAATGCAAAGTAATTTCTTTATCACTTGCTGTACTTTTATAAATGCGTATTTTTCCCTTGAGTAAAATAAAAAATTTTTTAGCCTCTTCGCCTTCATAAAATAAAATACTATTTTTTTGAAATTTTTTTAATTTTCCTACACTAGATAAAAGTTCTAAATAATCTTTCATTATATAATATTTCCATTCTTAACTTATGTTAAATTTAATTTATCTTATTTTTGCTATATTAACGCCATAAAATTAACATTTAAGAAAGGCTTATATGAAATTTGAAACAATTAATCAAGAAAGCATAGCAAAACTCATGGAAATATTTTATGAAAAAGTTAGAAAAGATAAGGATTTAGGTCCTATTTTTAACAATGCTATTGGAACAAGCGATGAAGAATGGAAAGAACATAAAGCAAAAATAGGAAATTTTTGGGCAGGCATGCTTTTAGGCGAAGGTGATTATAATGGGCAACCCTTAAAAAAGCACTTAGATCTACCTCCTTTTCCTCAAGAGTTTTTTGAAATTTGGCTAAAACTTTTTGAAGAAAGTTTAAATATAGTTTATAATGAAGAAATGAAAAATGTCATTTTACAGCGTGCACAAATGATAGCTTCACATTTTCAAAATATGCTTTACAAGTACGGCGGACATTAATTTGGCAATTTTTTTGCCAAATCTTTTTTTACCTTTTCTAAAATCTCCTCATCCTTGGAAAAATCAAAAAATTTAAACTCATTTCCATGTTGCATAAAACCATCGAGCAAATCTCCACTCAAACGATTTTTAAGATCAAGCTCTGCTATTTTAAACCCATCTAAAGTGCTAGCAAATTCTTTTAAACGACTCGGAATTTCTTTAAGCTTAGTATAAAGATAGCAAGCACTTTTAAGCCCTACACGACCTACACGGCCACGAAGTTGATGTAAAGTAGCAAGTCCTAAACGTTCCGCTCCTACAATCACTATCATACTCAATCTTGGCAAAGAAATACCTACTTCCACCACTGTAGTGCTTAGTAAAATATTTCCCTCGTCTCTAAAACGCTCTAAAATTTCATCTTTTTGTTTATCTTTTCCATGAGTTACAAAAACTTTTTCATAATGACTCTGCCAATATTCTTTGGCCTGCTCTAAAGAAAGATAAGGAATCTTATCACTAGCACTCAATAAGGGATAAATAATGATAATTTGATGATTTTTAGCGATTTCTTCTTTGATCTTCTCGCTAAGCTTAGAAAAACCTTCATTTTGTATGCAATAAGTTGTAATATCTTTTTTAAAAGGCATTTGTTTAATAAAGCTAAAATTTAAAAGTTCAGATTGTATCATGCTTAAAGTTCTTGGAATAGGCGTAGCTGAAAACTGTATAAAATGAGGGGCAAATTCTTGTTTATTTAAAGAATGAATTTTCTCACGCTGAGCTGATCCAAAACGATGTTGTTCGTCTATCATTACAAGTACGGCATTATGGCTTTCTAAATGAATTAGAGCATGAGTGCCTATAACAAGATTTGCTTTTTGGATATTTTGTTCTAAATCTTTTTCTTTTTTACCCCCTTTAATAAACAAAATATTCATAAAATCAGGTAAAAATTTCTTAGCCTCTTCATAAAGCTGATACGCTAAAATACTAGTAGGTGCCATTAAAATAGCTTGCTTAGGATAAACCATCAAAGCCGCACCAAGTAAAACCAAGGTTTTACCACACCCCACATCACCCATAATCACACGCCTTTTGGCTTCTTTTGAGTGTAAATCTTTTTCTATGTCTTTTAAGGCATTAAGCTGATCTTTAGTAAGAGAAAAAGGCAAATCTTTAAGCCAATTGGCTATATTAAAAACATTGATTTGATGAGCTTTAAAATGCGTTTTTTTAGCTTTTAAACGCTTTAAAAAATTATATATTTCTATATATTTTAAATCTTTGCTAAAATTTTGCAAATTTTCAAACATAAAAAAACTTTTTTCATCATAAGCATGCAAATTTAAAAGAAAATGTATATATTTATCCTCTATGCCACTTTCTTTTAAATTTTCATAATTAAGATATTTATGTATAAAAGCAGCAATTTTTGTATCTTTTAAACCTAAAATTTGATACTTTGGACTAAAACCCTCAAAAGAAGTTAAAATTTTAGGATTGTTAAATTGCCAAGTGTGATTAAAATGCGAGAGTTTAGCATTAAAAATAAGCTCTTTTCCTACCTTACAAATACCAAAATGCCAAGCTCTAGGATGAAAAAACACAAAAGAAATATTTTCTTGCCATTCCTCACAAAAACCTAAACCAAAAAGTTGATTTTTTCTTGAACTAACGCTTTTTATAGTGATTTTTTGGGTACAAATTTCATTTTCTTTAGGATTTTTACTTGGATTTAAATTTTCAATTTTTTTAGGTAAAAGAAGCGCTAAATCAATAGCACTTCTAATTTTTAATTTTTTAAAAAATTCAAAATCACTTTCTTTAATTTTCATTTTGTATGCTTGCAAAACTTATATTTAAAAGCTCTTGATGTTTTTTAATATAAGCATTTATGGTTTCAAGTTTAACCTTTTCCATAAGTTTTAACTCTTCTTTATAATATCCCAAATTTAAACCTTGATAAAATTCGTTAAAAGACATAGATAAACGCTTGCTTAAGCTTTCATAACGCAAAGGAGTTGATCCTATGAGAAAATTTTTAGCTTGATCAAGTTCATTTTGAGTCATGCCATTTTTTATAAAATCTTCAAAAAGCTCTTTTACGATTTTTTTAGCTTCTTTAGCGCTTTCATTTTTAGTTTGTAAATATCCAAAAACTCTAGAAAAAGACATATTCATATCAAGCATAGCATAAGCTGAGTATGCAAGACCTCTTTTAACACGAATTTCTTCCATAATCCTTGAACCAAATCCTCCTTGCCCTAGCACAAATAAGGCAATTTTTGCAAGATATAAATCCTTATCTTTAAAATCAGCAAAAAAAGGCGTAGCAAAATAAATATAAGCTTGTTCACTTTCTGGGCGTACCAAAATTTCATCTTTGATGTTTTTGCCTAACTCATATTTTTTTGGAGTATTTTTTTTGCCTATTTGAAGTTTTGATAAGAGTTTTAAAAGATCTTCCTTGGCTTGTTTTTCTTCTAAATCTCCTCCTAAAATCACAACCAAATCACTAAGATGGATAAAATTTTTATAAAAATTTTGCAAATCTTTTAAAGACAAAGTTTCTATACTTTTTTCATCTCCATCATTTGGACTTTGAAATTCTTTACATTTAAAAATTTGAGCATTGAGTAAATTTTTTGCTAAATAATCAAAATCACTATTTTTACTCGCGAGCTCACCTAAGGCATTGATTTTTAATTTTTGCAAAGTTTTTTCTTCTATTCTTGGTTTTAAAAGCAATTTTTCTAAACTCTTTAAAGCAAAATCAAAATTTTCTTTCAAGCAAGAAAGATTGATTTCCAAACTTTCAAAACCACTACTTGCCTCTAAATTTATCGCTCTAAATTCTAAATCCTTAAAAAATTTATCATCCACGCCTTCATTTAAAATACGTGAAAACATCTTAGCTAAGCCTGCTATTTCATCATAACTTCTAGCACAATTTCTAAAAACAAGCTTTAAAACAACAATAGGAAAATCAGAATTTTTTTCAAAAATAAAAGGG
The DNA here is from genome assembly GCF_012889985.1 of Campylobacter sp. CFSAN093259. NCBI lineage: Bacteria > Pseudomonadati > Campylobacterota > Epsilonproteobacteria > Campylobacterales > Campylobacteraceae > Campylobacter > Campylobacter sp. CFSAN093259. The sequence continues at coordinate 428,963 of NZ_CP040617.1, read as the reverse complement.
ATTTTAATACCCCTACTCTCTAAATACTGCATTAAAACCTTTCTAAAATTTCATAAGCGGTATTGCGTTTAGCTGGATTTTCGCCTAAACTTCTAATCAGCCTTATCATCTCATCTTGATTCATTCTATAACTTGCTCCTGCAGCACTTACTACATTTTCTTCCATCATAGTTGAGCCTAAATCATTGGCCCCAAATTTTAAAGCAAGCTGGCCTATAAGTGAGCCTTGAGTTACCCAAGAACTTTGTAAATTTTTAAAATTATCTAAATAAAGTCTTACTAAAGCTAAAAGTCTTAAATATTTGTTAGAACTTTGTTTCATAATCTCTGGATGTTTTTGGATTAAAGCAGTATTATCACTTTGAAAGCTCCATAAAATAAAAGCTCTAAATCCCCCTGTTTCATCTTGTAATTTTCTCAAATGCTCAAAATGATCGATGATTTCTTCATCATTTTCAACCGTTCCAAACATCATAGTAGCTGTACTTTTCATACCAATTTTATGAGCTTGGCGATGTACTTCTAACCAAGTAGCTGTATCACATTTATTTGGTGCGATAATATCACGCACCCTATCGCTTAGCACCTCAGCACCTGCTCCTGGTATAGAAAATAAACCTTTAGCTTGCAATCTTTTTAACACTTCAGTGATTGAAATTTTAGATGCTTTTGCAATATAAGCGATCTCAACTGCTGAAAAACCATGCACAGTGATATTTGGATAATGTTCTTTTATCCAAGAAACTAATTCTTCATACCATTCTATTTTTAATTTTGGATGCACCCCGCCTTGAAAAAGAATTTGTGTTCCCCCGATAGCTTCAAGCTCTTCTATCTTTTTGCCTATCTCTTCAAAGCTTAAAATATAAGCATCATCTTCTTTATGATGGCGATAAAAAGCGCAAAAAGAACAATCAATACAACAAACATTGGTATAATTAATATTTCTATCCACAACAAAAGTGGTGATTTTTTCAGGATGAAGTTCTAATTTTCTTTTATAAGCCATTTCTCCAAGTTCTGTTAAACTTGCATGGTGTAATAAATCTAAAGCTTCTTTTTTATCCAGTCTTTTCAAAATTTTTCCTTGTTTTTTACATAATTAAAATAATTATAGCATTTAAAATATAAATTATGCTATAGTTTCGCTTATGAATTACATTGAACTATTAAAAAATAATAAAAATATCAGAATATTAGCTTCGGTTCAGTTTATAGTATATTTTGGAGCATGGTTTTCTCAAACGGGAGTTTTTACCCTTTTAGTCGAACTTAATGCTCCTACTTGGGCAACAGCTACAAGTGCTATGCTTGCTTTTTTACCTGGAGTTTTACTTGCTCCTATTAATGGCGTCATAGTAGAGAAAAATAAACCTAAAAAACTTTTACTCAGTATGATTAGCATAGAATTAATTTCTATTTTTTGTCTTATTTTTGTCACAAGTCTTAGTATGCTTTGGCTTTTATTTATTTTAATTTTCATAAGACTTTGTGTTGCTTCGATTTATTTTCAAGCTGAAATGAGTTTATTGGCCAAAATTTTAACTCCTCAAGAACTTAAACTCGCTAATGAAATGCACAGTGTCATTTGGGCGATTTCTTATACAGCAGGTATGGCAAGTGCGGGAATTTTTATTTATTTTCTAGGAGTTAAAACCGCTTTTCTATTTGACTGTATACTTATACTCATAGGCATTTCTTTTTTAGTAAGATTAAGCATTCCTGATTTTCATCAAAAAACACAAAGTCGCTTTTTTACCATGATAAAAGAAGGATTTTTCTATGTTTTAAACAATAAGATAATTTTTCATCTTATCTTGCTTCACGCTTTTATAGGTTTAACTGCTTATGAAACCTTGGTTACGCTTTTAGCGCAACATCAATATAAAGAAGTTTTATCTGCTGCTTTAGTAATAGGGTTTTTAAATGCAGTACGTGCTTGTTCTTTAGCTATAGGACCTATGGTTTTAAGCAAATTTATTAATGATAAAAATTTATTTTACATGTATCTTGGTCAAGGCTTGGGTATTATACTTTGGGCTTTAACTCAATTTAATTTTTATATTTCTTTTTTAGGTTTAATCGGTGCAGGTTTTTTTACCTCAGCGCTTTGGGCTTACACCTACACTATGATACAAAAAAATGCCGACAAAGAATATCATGGTAGAGTGATCGCTTATACAGATATGATTTATCTTAGTTTTAGCGCTATTATTTCAATGCTTATGGGCTTTTTATTTGAAATAGGCTTGAGTTTAGAACTAATTACAGGCTTATTGGGTATGATTTTTATCTTTGCGGCATTTTATTGGAAGTGGTTTTATAAAAAATATTTGTGAAAATTCACAAATATTTTAAATTTTAAACAAATCTTGAAGATTTTTCATTGCTTCTTCATTGCTGATGGCATTATTTAGCTGCGATGAGCTTAATTCATTGAGCTCTATTTCATAACCACTTAACATAGAAGCAAGGCGAATATTAATACCATTTTTTCCTATAGCTTTGCTTTTTTGTTCGCTATTTAAACTTACAATAGCTTTTTTATCTTCAATTTTTACAGAATTTACAATAGCAGGAGCCAAGGCACGAGAAATTAAAATTTCACTCTCATTTGTAAATTCTATACAATCAATATTTTCATTATGAAGCTCTTTGCTTACCGCATTAATTCTTACACCTTTAACACCTACTGTAGCTCCTACAGGATCGATATTTGTTCCATTGGCCTGAAGAATGATTTTTGCTCTTTCACCTGGAATTCTAGCACATCCTATAATATTGACATAACCATCTTTGATTTCTGGAACCTCAGCTTCAAGTAAACATTCTAAAAATTTAGGACTTGTACGACTAAGCTCGATTTTAATACCCTTATCTGTATAAACACGGCGTATCACAGCTTTTACCACATCACCTATTTTAAACTTTTCCCCTTTAATGCGATTTTTTCTCGGTAAAAAAGCTCTTAATTCATCTATTTCAATAAAAGTATTTTCTTCATTATCCACTCTAACAACTGTACCAAAAACCATTTGCCCTACTTTGTTTTTATACTTTTCAAAAATAGTTTGTTCTAATAATTTTTGTATATGATATTCAAGTTCTTTATGCAAGGTATTTACCGCAGTTCTTCCTAAATTTTCCAAAGAACATTCATAGGTTAATTCATCTCCTATTTCAACATCTGGAGCTTCTGATTTTGCCTTACTTAACGCGATAAAACTCTCACTTTTATTTTGCAATCTCTCGTCATTATCTGCTACTATGGTAATTTTTTGATAAAGATTTAAATTTTTAGGATCCACAAAAAACTCATATTCTTGTCCATAAATTCTTTTTGCAGTATTGATTAAAGCGGTAGCTACCTTTTCTCTTACATTCTCTAAGTTTAAATTTTTTTCATTAGCAATAGATTCGATAATATCTGCTATCTTTTCCATATTTTATAAAACCTTTTTTGTGGGAAATTTAAATAATGTAGATAAAAATTATATCCTTAATAAGTTTAATTAAAAGTAAAATTTGCTAAAATTATAGATTAAAATGAAAATTCTTAAGGATTTAGCTATGGAATTAAAATTGGCAAGAACTTTGATTAATGAAAAACCTAAAAATATTAGCCTAGAAAAAATCGAAGAGGCTATAGAAAAAGAAGGACAAAAGTTTTTTTATTTTGATAAAGATAATACACACAAACAACTCATTGCCCTTGTAAATCATTTTGAAAAAAAAGGAGTAAGCATTTATCATAGAACCGTAAAATACGGACTTGATGATAATGATTTTATGTATGAGGTACATATTCTTTGAGTGCTAAAAAACTTTTTATCCAAACTTTAGGTTGTGCGATGAATGTCAGAGATTCTGAGCATATGATCGCAGAATTAACACAAAAAGAAAATTACGCACTAACAGAAGATATCAAAGAAGCAGATCTTATTCTTATTAATACCTGTTCAGTGCGTGAAAAACCTGTGCATAAACTTTTCTCAGAAGTGGGTGGCTTTGAAAAAGTTAAAAAAGAAGGTGCTAAAATAGGAGTTTGTGGATGCACTGCATCACATTTGGGAAATGAAATTTTCAAACGTGCTCCTTATGTGGATTTTGTTCTAGGGGCAAGAAATATTTCCAAAATCACTCAAGCTATAAAAACTCCAAAATTTATGGGCGTGGATATAGACTATGATGAAAGTGAATTTGCTTTTGCAGATTTTAGAAATAGTATTTATAAATCCTATATTAATATCTCCATAGGTTGTGATAAACACTGCACTTATTGTATAGTGCCACATACTAGAGGAGATGAAATTTCCATACCTTTTAACATCATCTACAAAGAAGCTCAAAAAGCTATTGAAAAAGGCGCTAAAGAGATTTTCTTGCTAGGACAAAATGTCAATAACTATGGCAAAAGATTTAGAAACGAACATAAAAAAATGGACTTTTCAGATCTTTTAGAAGAACTTAGCACTATAGAAGGTTTGGAACGCATTCGCTTTACAAGTCCACATCCTTTGCACATGGATGATAAATTTTTAGAAGTTTTTGCCAATAATCCAAAAGTTTGCAAATCCATGCATATGCCTTTACAAAGCGGCTCAAGTGAAATTTTAAAAGCTATGAAGCGTGGCTATACTAAAGAATGGTATTTAAATAGAGCTTTAAAACTTAGAGAACTTTGTCCAAATGTTAGCATTTCTACAGACATTATTGTAGCTTTTCCAGGGGAAAGTGAAAAAGATTTTGAAGAGACTGTAGATGTTTTGGAAAAAGTGCGTTTTGAACAAATTTTTTCTTTTAAATACTCCAAACGCCCTTTAACAAAAGCCGCAACCATGCCTAATCAAATCGATGAAGAAATAGCTTCAAGAAGACTTAGCACCTTACAAAATCGTCATAGTGAAATTTTAGATAAAATTGTAAAAAAACAAGAAAATAAAACTTTTAAAGTTTTATTTGAAGAATTAAGAGCAGGCAATAGCATTGCTGGAAGAACAGATAATAACTTTTTAGTTCAAGTTGAAGGTAGCGAAGAACTTTTAGGGCAATTTAAAGAAGTAAAAATAACTAATGCAAAGCGTATGGTTTTATATGGGGAAATCGTTTAAAATCCATTGCTTAACATATATAATTTTCATCTTACAATGGCTTATTTTTTTAAGCTGTAAAAAGCACTATAAAGGTGAAAAAGTTGACCGTAAAGCTGGTGTGATACTTTTTTGGCATGGAAAATTAGCACTCATGCCTTTTGCGTTTAGACATTATAGACAAAAAAATAAAAAAGCCTATGTCATGATCTCCCACCATAAAGATGGAGAGCAAATTGCAAAAATCATCAAGCTTTTCGGTCTTGATACTGTAAGAGGAAGCACTTCAAGGGGTGCTAGCAGTGCACTTAGAGCTGCATTTAAAGTTTTAGAACAAAATGACGATATAGTTATCACGCCCGATGGTCCACGAGGGCCTTATCATAGTATTTCAGATGGTTCTATCATTTTGGCTCAAAAAAAAGAACTAAAGATAAGAATTTTAAACTATGAAGCAAATCGTTTTTGGAAATTTAAAAGTTGGGATAAGATGATCTTGCCAAAACCTTTTAGTAAGATTACTTATAGTCTAAGTGAACCTTTGGATATTTTATCTTTAGATAAAGAAAAAGCTAAAGAATTTCTAATGAAACAATTTGATAAAATTAGCTTAGCTGATCAATTTAAGGAATGAAATGTTATTTTTACTTAAAAAAATATTTCCACAACTTTTTATTAGTATTATTTTAGAAGATAAAAAAAATATTGTAAAAGCTTCTATTTATAGAGGAAATAAACTAATCAGTAGCAATGAAAAAACTTTTGATAAAAGTGAAAATTTATTAGAGTACATAAAAAATTTAAGCAAGCATTTCTTATTTTACCACACTGCTTTATTTTTAGACGCCAAAGAACAAGGATTAATACCTAGTACAAATATTCAAGATTGTGAGCACTTTAATATAGGAAAAATCAGCTTACAGCATATTTTGCTTAATAATGCCCTTGTTTATACGGCTACCGAACATGTAGAATATTATAGCGAGCTTTTTGAAGAATATAGAGGTTTAGATTTTTTATATTCCCCTTTTGCTCTTCTTTACTACAATATGCAAAAAGAAAAACAGCCTGATGATCAAATTTTACTTTATGGATTTAAGCAAGGATATCTTTTGGCAATTATTGTTGCTAAAGGCAATACTATTTTATACGGTGATTTTAAAATATTTGAGCAAGAATTAGGTTTAGAGCTTGAACTTCCATCAGAAGATAATCAAGAAATTGAAAACAACAACGATGATACTGAAGTTACCTTAGATAACTTCAATGAAGCCTTAAATAATAAATTTGATCTACTTGATCAAGAAAATAATCTTGAAACTTTGGATAATAATGATAATTTTAATCTTGATGAATTAAATCAATTTAGCAATGATATGGAACTTTGCCGTTATATTATTACGAGCATTGAAAAATTTTATAATGATGATAAATATGCTGGGGTATTTATCAATGGTATTTTATTATATAGCGAATCAGATATTAACATAAATGCTATTGATTTTTTAGAAAGTGAAACTTTTTTAGAGATAAAAACGAAACAAATCAACACCTTAGATCTTATGATAGAATTGATGCGAAAGGAGGTTAAATGACTTATAGCTTTATACAGCCAAGAAAAAAACCTATTTTCACACTCTTTGATAAAATTTGGCTAGGACTTTTTGGTTTTAGTATATTATTTATCTTACTAGTATATTTTACATATACAATAAAAATTGCATTAATCAATAGCTCTATCGATGATGAAAAACAACAAGTTATAGTGCTTCAAAATCAAACTAAGCAAAATGAAATGCTTTATGAAATTTTATTTGATCAAAGCCAAATAGCGAAAAATTTTAATACTCAAAATCAAATTGTTAAAGAAAGCTTAAGAAATCTATTTGATATTATTGTAAAAACTGATAATATTACTCTTGAAAGTGTTGAACAAGACGAATATTCCTTAAAACTTATCGGAGTCACTCCTACAAGAGAAATGTTTACTCTACTTTTAGAAACCCCTTTAAAAAGCATCTTTGATCAAAGCTATACAACCTATTATCGCTTAGATAATGGGTGGTATCGTTTTGTTAGTATTAGTAAACAAATTCCAGGAGTTGCAGATGAAAGATAAAAGCCTAGAAGAAATTGATTTATTAAAGCTTATCATTTGCGCGTTAAGTTTTATAAGCGTTTGCACAGCCTTGATCTTATTTTTACTTTTACCGACATTAAAAAATTACAAACAAGCAAATCTTAGAGAAAACTCACAACTTGCTATCTTAAAAGCCGCTAAATCAAAATTTGACTTTAGTGAAGATAAAATATCAACTCTAAGAAGCGAAAACAACAAAAGCTTAGAGCAATTTGAGCAAAATTTTAATATAGGAAATTTTGATATTTTTTTACAAAAATATTTTCAAAACGTAAAAATTCAAGAAACTAAGCCCGAAAAACAAGAAAAATATCTAAAAAACCGCTTAGCCATTAAAGCGACAATGAACAATCCTAGAAGACTTTATGATTTTATTGATGCTCTAAAAAACTATAATAACTTAATCAAGCTTGATTATCCACTTAATCTTAAAGCAGGAGAGCAAGGTATCTCTATAGATCTTACTCTCAAAGTTTATTCAAGCTAAACTCACATCTTTGCCTTTTAAAATTTGATTCATAGTATTCATTGCACACATTTTTCCACACATGGAACATGAGTTTAAATCATCAGGGCGACGCTCATTAAACATTTTTTTAGCCTTTTCTCCATCAATAGCAAGTTTAAACATTTTCTCCCAATCTATCTCTTGTCTAGCCTTACTCATCTCATCATCTCTTGATCTTTCTTTTGGAAGTTTAGCTATATCTCCTGCATGAGCTGCAATTTTAGTCGCAACTATACCCTCTCTAACATCTTCTAAATTTGGAAGTCTTAAGTGTTCAGCAGGTGTTACATAGCACAGCATATCAGCACCGCTAGCTGCAGCCACAGCTCCTCCAATAGCACCACTAATATGATCATACCCTGCGCCAATATCTGTTACCAAAGGTCCTAAGACATAAAAAGGCGCTCCTTTGCATAAACGCTTTTCTAATTGCATATTTGCCTCTATTTCATTAATAGCCATATGCCCTGGACCTTCTATCATTACTTGAACCCCAACATCCCAAGCCCTTTGGGTAAGAAGCGATAATTCTATAAGCTCTGAAATTTGCGCCCCATCACTTGCATCGTGAGTAGATCCAGGACGCAAAGCATCGCCCAAAGATAAAGTTACATCGTATTTTAAACAAATGTCAAGCAAATCATCATAATACTCAAAAAAAGGATTTTCGGCATCTTTCATCATCATCCAAGCATAAAGCACAGAGCCTCCTCTTGAAACTATATTTGTAAGTCTTTTACTTTGTTTAAAAATATGCGTTGCGCGAGAATTAATACCTGCATGAATTGTCATAAAATCAACCCCACTTTTAGCATGATGATATACAACATCTAAAAAGTCTTTAGCACCAATTTGTTTTAAATCTTTTTCTAAAAATCCTACCGCATCATATACAGGAACTGTTCCTATCATAGCTTTTGAAACATTAACAAGCTCGTCTCTAAAACGACTTGTTTTGCCATAATTGCTTAAGTCCATAATTGCTTCTATGCCAAATTTATGAGCAAGCTCTACTTTTTTCATTTCCTCGCTATAATCAACGCAATCATTTGAAACTCCTAAATTTACATTAACCTTAGTACGCAGTCCAAAACCTATACCATTTGGATCAAGACTTTTATGATTAATATTTGCAGGGATAATAATTTTACCGCAAGCAATATTTTCAAGCAAAAAATCTTTACTTAAATTTTCTTTTTGCGCGACAATCTGCATTTCTTTAGTAAAAATACCTTCTTTGGCATAATTCATTTGAGTTTTCATAAATTTATCCTTTAAAAAATTTGGATAAATGAAGGGTGAGTATAAATTTTTAAAGTATTAAAATTTATAAATCTTCCCGACGCTGGCATTATCCAGATCCGGTTCGGTCTAAGCTTTTAGCTTACTCTCAGCCTGTTACACAAGCTCCCGTCATTTATGTTTTAATTATACACTTTAAATATTTATTTTTACTTTATGCGTGCAGTCTTTGTAAAACTTATAAGTTCTTCTGTAGTTTTTATATGATAAGGAAGTTTTCCAAGGCAATATTTAAAAATTTCAGCAGCTGCCAAAGCATCATCTAAGGCCCTATGATGCGTATTTTCCACGCCCAGAAATTCTTTCAAAACCTCTAGTTTATATTTTGGACTTTCTATACAACATTGTGCAAATTCTATAGTGCAAATACGACGATTAAGCAAAATGCCAAAACCACACTCATTTAAAGCCTTAGAAATAAAACTATAATCAAAACGCACATTATGTGCTACAAAAATACTGTCTTTTAAAAAAAGTCTAAAATCACTTAAAACCTTTGTTAAACTTGGAGCATTTTCCACCATCTCATAAGTAATACCCGTAAGCTCAGTTATATTTTCTGGAATTTCTTTTACCTTAACAAAACTTTGAAAGCGTCCAATTTCTTTATAATTTTGAATTTTTACCGCTCCAATTTCTAAAATTTCCCCCTTGCTCACCCCACCAGTACTTTCTATATCCACTATGCAAAAAATTTCATCTTTAATTTTTGTTGTGCGTGTTTTAAGAGTAAAAATATTATCTTTATTTAAAGTTAAACCTAACCCCAAAAGCTCAAAAGTTTCTAAATCTAAATCAAAATTTTTTAATTCTTCAACTTTGGCAAACTCTTGCATCACCCAATCATAAGGCTTGCTTTGCTTATTTAATATAGAAATAATCTGATCAATTTGCTGTAAACTCAAAATTCAAGCTTTAAAGATGAAATTGCAGTTTTATAATCATTAGAAGAAAAAATATAACTTCCAGCCACCAAAATATCAGCTCCAGATTCTTCTAAATCACTAGCATTTAAACCATTGACACCACCATCAACCTCTATAAAAACTTTAGCATTTTTTTTATCAATCATTTGGCGCAATTCTTTGATTTTTTCATGTATCAAAGGTAAAAATTTTTGCCCACCAAATCCAGGATTAACACTCATTAAAAGCACCATATCTACAAATTCTAGCATGTGTTTAATAGAATCAATAGGAGTATGTGGATTTAAAACAATAGCAGGATGGATTCCTTGACTTCTTATATATTCACAAAGCCTTATAGGATGAACTTCACTTTCCATATGAAAAGAGATAAATTTCGGTTTTAAAGAGATAAAAAGATCTACAAATTTACTTACATCTTTAACCATTAAATGCACATCTAATGGCAACTTACTAATAGTTGAAATTTTTTCGATCACGCAAGGTCCGAAAGTCAAATTTGGAACAAAGTGTCCATCCATTACATCAATGTGTAAAAGATCCGCACCTGCAGCTTCAATAGCTTTAACTTCTTCTTCTAATTTCAAAAAATTTGCAGACAATAAACTTGGAGCTACATACATGATCAAAACCTTAAACTATATATAAATGTGATAAATAATATTTTATCGACTTATATATTAAAAAAACTATAAATTATGGAATATTTTAAGCTTAATTTTGATAAAATCTCCATTTAAAAATTTTCATAAGGACAAAAAAATGGCAAGAGTATGTCAAATCACAGGCAAGGGTCCAATGGTGGGTAATAATGTCAGCCATGCTAACAATAAAACAAAAAGACGCTTTTTACCTAATCTCAGAACAGTTCGTGTAACTTTAGAAGATGGCACCACGAGAAAAATGAGAATTGCAGCTTCTACTCTAAGAACTCTAAAAAAACAAAATTCTAAATAATTTTGAGGATTTATTCCTCAATTTTAAAATTTCCAATTTAAAAATAAACTTTAACAAATCACTTATATAACACACATTTAAAAATTATTATTAATTTTATTATTTTTTAAGCTAAAAATATCTTTTAATAGTGTAAAATACCTTGTTAAATGAATTTTAAATTTCACTAATACAAGGAGAGTTTATGCTACATGAATATAGAGAATTAATGTCAGAGCTAAAAGGTAAAGATGCTCATTTTGATAAACTATTTGATCGTCATAATGAACTTGATGACATGATTAAAGATGCAGAAGAAGGTAGAACTTCTCTTAGCAGCATGGAAATTTCAACTTTAAAAAAAGAAAAGCTTCATGTAAAAGATGAACTTAGCCAATATCTAGCAAATTATAAAAAATAAGGCAAAACAATGTTTGGAAGTAAAATAAACCATTCTGATCTTCAAAAACTTGAAGAAGAAAATAAAAATCTTACACATAAAATTGAAAAATTTCAATCGGAAAATTTAGAATTAAAAAATAAAATTACATCATTAGAACAAGCGGCTTTAGAGTCTAAACTTAAAACAGATCTTTTAAATGTTTTATTAACTGGGGTTTTAAAAAATATTACTATTATTCAAGGCGATATGTTAGAAAATGTAAATAAGGCAGAAGTTATCTCTAGCTATTCTAAAACTTCTCTTGCTGAAATGGATGAACTTAACCATATTGCTAATTCTATCAATGCCTCTTTGGGAAATATTACAGAATCAGCCAATAAAACAAGAGATGTTGCAGGAACATTGCATAGAAGTGTAGATGAAATTACTAATGTAATTAATCTAATTAAAGATGTTTCCGATCAAACCAATCTTTTAGCTCTTAACGCTGCCATAGAAGCTGCACGCGCAGGTGAACATGGGCGTGGTTTTGCTGTTGTTGCCGATGAAGTAAGAAAACTAGCTGAAAAAACACAAAAAGCAACCACAGAAGTTGAAATGAACATCAACCTTCTAAAGCAAAATGCAAATGAAATGTATACTCAAAGTGAGCAAGTTGAAAAAATTTCTATAGATTCTAATGCTCATATTATGAGTTTTTCCGAAAAATTTACTCACTTAGTAAATGAAGCGCATTCTACTAATTCAAATGCAGTTGGTATCGCTTCAGAAGCTTTCGTATCTTTAGCAAAACTAGATCATATAGCTTTTAAATTAAATGGTTATAAAGAAATTTTTTCCAAATCAGGAAAGCAATTAGCCGATCATACATCTTGTCGCTTAGGAAAATGGCTTGCTAGCACAGGAAAAGAAAGATTTGGGCAAAATAAAAGCTTCTTAAAAATTAACGAGCCACATGAAAAAGTTCATGAAAATATGAATAATGCTATAACAATAGCAAATACAGAAGATATTAGCAAAGATATTACTCAACACAGCATAATTAATAAATGCGAAGTTGCTGAAAATGCATCGCTTGATCTTTTCAATGTATTTAAAGAAATGCTTGATGAGTCAGATCATTAAAATCCTAGGTTGAACCTTTTTAAGGTTTAACCTAAATAATCTTTAATTTTCCCCACTTTTCCTTTAAAAACCACATATAAGCAAAATCAAGCAAAGGCGTTCTTATCATATTTTTACATTTTTTTTCAAAATCCTGCACCTTAACATAAACAGCTTCAATCTCTTCATCATCAACTCCACCTCCAGAAGAAATTTTATCTTTTTCATCAACTTCTACGAAATAAAAGCTTTGCTTGCTTACACCTGAACCAAACCCTGTATAAAAATCTCCTATTTTTTCTAAATTTTTAGGAGCATATCCTAGTTCTTCTATACATTCTTCTTTTGCTATTTCCTCTAAAGATAATTTTTTATCCACAAGCCCAGAACAAAGCTCTATAGTATAACCCATATCATCATCTTTTACATAATCTTTATCATGCATTTGATGATACCAAAGTGGTATACGAAATTGGCGTACAAAAATAAAACTTTCTAATTCTTTATGATACAAAAGCACTGAAACACTATCTTTAGATTCTATAAAATCCCAAGTGCAAAGCCTACCATTACTTTCATAAGCAAATCTCTTAGGCTTAATATAATTTGATTTTTCAAAAGAAAGTTCTTTTAAATTTTTAAACGCCATAATAAAACCTTTTATTTATTTTTCACATTGTACTTTATTTTTGCTTTTTTGAAAATATAAAGGTGATTAAAGCCTTAAAAAATTAAAAATCATATTTATAACTTAACCAAAAACTTCTTCCTTCTGTATAATCTTGATAGCGATTTGCATATCCAGCAGGATTAGCCCCATCCCATCTTGTAACTTGCGGATCAAAGAAATTTTTATCAAAAAGATTTTGCACTGCAAAACTTAAGCTAGATTGCTTATTGATTTTATAATTTATCCCTAAATCTACTATATAAAAAGGCTTATATTTTTGCCATGGCAAACTACCATTACCACCAACTCTTGCTTTAGCTATAGTATCGAGTCTTGCTCGTGTTTTTATATAGGAATTAAATTTACCTCGCTCATAGTTTAATTTTAACATTGCTATATGCCTTGGTAAATTTTCTATTCTATCACCACCAAACCAATTTTTTTGACTATCTTTATAGCGATTATCCATAAAAGTATAACTTGAATTTAGGCTAAAACCATTGTAAGTTTTGGTATTAAATGCAAATTCTATACCTTTAGTCTGTGTTTTTCCAAGATTAATAGGACGCTTACAAACAGTGCCATTGCTACAATTAATACCATTTTGCATACCTGTTAAATATTCACTACTGATTTGATTTGTAAAATCAGTAATAAATCCTGTGATAGAATAATGTGCAAAATCAAATACCCTAAAATCAGCACCCAATTCATAATTTATACTTTCTTCTGGTTTTAAGTCAGGGTTTCCAAAAAGAGCATTGCCATTGGCATAATTATAATATCCATTTGTCAACTGCTTGGCAGAAGGAGTTTTATAGCCTTTTGAAACACCTCCTTTAAAGGCTATATTATCATTTAAGTGATAAACCAAATAAATCCTAGGGGTAAATTCAGAATCAAACAAATTGCTATAAATATAACGCAAACCTGTAGTAAAAATCAAATCATCGGTTATAAAATACTCATTTTCCCCATAAAGCGCAACCATGGTTTGATCAAGATTTTTACCTCTTATTTAACTACCTGCGCTTGCTTGATCATTTTTTAACATCTCATAATCAATCCTTGCACCAAAGGTATTTACTAAATTACCGTATTGACCTAAATTCCAAGGTAAAACAACCTTACCTTCTCCTACCCAAATTTGACTATGTAATTCCTTATCCTTAGTGCTACCATATTGTGTAAATATGAGTTAGTTGAACCAAAATCATAGTTACCATCATGATTTAAAACAATATTATCCTTAAAAAGTTGTTTTTCACTTTTAATAGCCCTACTACTTATAGAATTCACTGAAATTTCATTAATATATCGCTCTATATCAAAATATATATTATTTTTATCATCTACTGTCCAATTAAGCCTAGAACCAAAACCTAAGCTAGTAAAAGCACCTGGACTATGAATAGCAATTTGGTAATTATCAGGTCTTTGTTGGTAATTATCAGGTTTTTGATTGTTATTATTCCAAACCGGTGTAGGCCATTTTAAATCAGAAGCTGCCTTATCATAATACTTCAACCTTGCAGAAATTGATAATGTATCTTCAATCAAAGGAGTTGCTACATAAGCATTAAAACGCCCGCATTGCCATAGTGATTAGAGTGCTGTTGCAAAAGAGTATTAAATTCTATATTTGCTTCGATTTTATCAGGATTTTTCTTGGTGATAATATTTATCACACCGCCTACAGCATCACTGCCATAAAGTGTAGAAGCTGGACCACGTATAACCTCGATACGCTCTATCATAGATAAAGGCGGCAGATATCCTGACTCACTGCCTTTAAAAACATTAGTATAAAACCCATTTGCAACACTTTGACGTTTTCCATCAATTAAAACTAGAGTATAAGAACTACCAAAACCTCGTATGCTAAAATCATAAGTGCCTGTTTTATCCATAGTCACATCTACACCTGGAATATCTCCTATAGCCTCCCCTATATCCTTAATTGGCTTTTTTTCAAGCTCTTCTTTTGTAATGATAGAAATACTAGCAGGCGCATCAACCAAATCTTGTTCAAAACCACTAGCGCTAACCACAACATCATTAAGTTGATATGTTTCTTCTGCTTTTAACAAAGCTCCAGATAAAATTAAAAAACACAGTAAACTTTTTTTAAATTTCATATTTTTGATTTGAGTCAAATTAATTCCTTTAAAAAAAAATTATTTTGATATTTAAAATCATTTTTGGAGTATAAAAAAAGAATACTTTTAATTAACTTAATTTTGATAACAATTATAAATAATAAAATTATTTAAAAAAGCGAAGTAAAAGCCTAAGCCTCTTGATAGGCTCCAAGCTTTAAAATTTTCTGCATACGATTTGCAGAAAGTTCTCGTACATCAATATTTTCAAGTTCATTTAGGGATTTTTTTACATAATCAGCAATAGCTACTGCTGCAGCTTCTTTATTGCGATGTGCACCATTTGTAGGTTCGTCTATCACATCATCAATTAAACCTTGAGATTTTAAATCATCAGCTGTTACTTTCATAGCTTTGGTTGCAGCTTCACTTTTTGCAGGATCATTCCAAAGTATTGCAGCGCAACCTTCAGGAGAAATTACTGAAAAAACAGAATTTTTCATCATTGCAAGTTTATCTGCAACCCCTATAGCTAACGCCCCGCCACTACCGCCTTCTCCGATAACTATAGCAATGGTCGGTATTTTCAAATCACTTAATTCATATAAATTTCTAGCGATAGCTTCACTTTGTCCTCTTTCTTCAGCACCTATTCCAGGATAAGCACCTGGAGTATCTATCAAAAATAAAATAGGAATTTGAAATTTCTCTGCAAGTCCTGCTACTCTTAAGGCTTTGCGATATCCTTCAGGATGTGGCATCCCAAAATTTCTAGCGATTTTATCTTTTGTTCCACGTCCTTTTTGCTCACCAATTACAATTATTTTTTTCTCTCCTAAATAACCCATAAAACAAACAATAGCAGGATCATCTCTAAAGGCACGATCACCATGTATTTCGTGAGCGTCATTTAAAATAAGTTCAATATAGTCAAGAGCATAAGGGCGATCTGGATGACGCGCTAATTGCAAACGCTGAAAATCACTTAAATTCTTATAAGTTTTAGAAATTTCTTTTTCAAGATTTTTCTTTAAAATTGATACAGCTTCAGTATCTCCTTTAATCTGAGCATTGATAATGTCCTCGTCAATTTGCTGAATATTTTTTTCAAAATCTAAATAAGAAGCCATATTAATCTACTTTTTTAAATACAACACAGCCATTTGTGCCACCAAAACCAAAAGAATTACTCATCACCACTTTTAAATCTACTTTTCTTGATATATTTGGAATATAATCAAGATCACATTCATCATCTTTTACAAGCTGATTGATTGTAGGTGGAACTACCCCATCTCTTAAAACCATAACACTAACAACTGCTTCAATTGCACCTGCAGCACCCAAGCAATGACCTGTTTGTCCTTTGGTGGAACTTATAAGCGGGATATTATTGCCAAAAAGCTCTTTAATTGCTGCTGTTTCATTTTTGTCATTTACAGGGGTTGAAGTTCCATGTGCATTGATATAATCTACCTTTGGATTCCCTGCCATATTTAAAGCTTTTTTCATAGCCCTTAAAGGCCCATCTAAAGTTGGTGAAGTAATATGATGCGCATCTGCACTTTCTCCAAATCCAATTAATTCAGCATAAATCGTAGCACCGCGTTTTTTAGCCTCTTCATATTCCTCAAAAACTAAAGCTCCAGCACCTTCTCCCATGACAAAACCATCTCTTTCTTTGTCAAATGGTCTTGAAGCATGCTGTGGATCTTCATTTCTAGTTGATAAAGCTTTCATTGAAGCAAAACCACCTATACCCACAGGACAAATCGCAGCTTCTGCACCTATGACTAACATCTTTTTAGCATTTCCCAAAGCTATACTTTTATAAGCTTCTCCTATAGCATGAGTTCCTGCTGCACAAGCTGTAACACAAGAAATATTTGGCCCTTTAAGTCCATGCTCTATAGAAATCAAACCTCCTAACATATTTACAAGTGCTGAAGGTATGAAAAAAGGGGAAATTTTACGCGGACCTCGCTCGGAACAAATAATGGAATTTTTTTCTATGTTAGGCAAACCTCCAATACCAGAAGCCGAAACAATGCCAAATTCTTCTTTATCTAATTCTTCACTAAATCCAGCATCCTGCATTGCTTCTCTTGCTGCTTTAATTCCAAGTTGTATGAAACGGTCAATTTTTTTTACTTCTTTGCCATCAACAACCTCTAATGGATCAAAATTTTTAACTTCAGCTGCAATTTGAACAGGAAAGTCCGTAGCATCAAAAAGAGTAATTTTATTTACTCCGCTTTCTCCATTGCAAATTGCTTTAAATGAACTTTCTTTATCTAAACCAAGGGCATTGATCATACCAATACCTGTAACTACAACTCTTTTCAAGAATAAGCTCCTTGCAAGAAAAAAAATTATTTTTTTAGATTGTCAATATAATTTACAACATCTTCAATTTTAATTAATTTTTCAGCATCACTATCTGGAATTTCTACTTCAAATTTTTCTTCTAAAGCCATAATAAGCTCTACAACATCTAAAGAATCAGCACCTAAATCTTCAATAATTTTTGATTCCATTTTAACTGCATCTGCATCAATACTTAATTGCTCTACTACTACTGCTTTTACATCATCAAATGTTGCCATTTGTTCTCCTTTAAAAAATTAAAATAAAGCGTATTTTACTATAAAAAGCTTAAAATATTTATAGTTTTTCATTATACTTGAAAATAAAATATTAAAACATAAAGGAAAAATGATGCTTTTCTCTAATTTAATCAAAGAAAATCAAAAAATTTGGAATGCTTATCTACATCATGATTTTGTTAAAAAATTGGAAGATAAAAGCCTAAAGCAAGAAAATTTTCTTTTTTATCTCAAGCAAGATTATATTTATTTGCTTAATTACGCAAAATGTTATGCAAGATTAGCACTTAACTCAAATACTGCAAAAGAACTTCGTTTTGCTATGAAATTTCAAAATTATATAGTTGAAGGAGAAATGGAACTTCATCGTGCAATTTTATCTCTTGGCATTAATGCAGATGAACTCGATATAAAAGATGAAAGTTTAGTCAATATAGCCTATTCGCGTTATATGTTAAGCGTAGGTGAAAATGGAGATTTTTTAGATATGTTAGTTGCTCTTAGTGCTTGCGCTATAGGCTATGCAAAAATAGGTGCTGAAATTATAAATCGTTTAAAAAATGAAAATTTAAAAGATCATCCTTACAAGGAATGGATTTTGACCTATGGAAGTGAAAATTTTCAAAATGAAGCTAAAGAATTTGAAGATTTTGTTAATTCTTATACTTCAAGTGTTGGTGCACAAAAATTCCAAAAACTCAGCGAAATTTTTCATACTGTAACACGCTTAGAAGTGGCTTTTTGGGAGCATTCTTTAAGAATGGAATTAAATCTTTAAACATGGGCTTTTTGCCCATGTTTTTATGCAATTTTACTTGCATCAATAATATTATAATCTAAACCAACCATTTCTTTAGAAAGTCCTAATGCAAGTCCTACTAATTGTGATAAATGAATAATAGGCAATCTTGCTTTAGAATTAGTATAATCTTGAAATCTTTCTTGATAGATATCAAGCTGCATTTGACAAAGTGGACAAGGTGTTACAACACAATCAGCTTGATTTTCACTTGCATTATTGACAATTTGACTAGACATTTTTTTCACAGATTTTTCTGCAGGATAAGAAGCATGAAAACCACAACAATCAAGGCGTTTTTCAAAAGGAACTATTTTAGCCCCTAAAACTTCTACTACACTTTCAAAACTTTTTGGATTGGTTGAACTTTCTTTTTTACCGAAAGCATCTTCAGGTCTTAAACTATGGCAACCATAAAATAAAGCTACTTTTAAATTTGAAAGCGGCTTTTTCACCTTGCTTTTTAAATTATCCAAATCCTCATAAAGCTCCCACAAAAGACTTGTAATAGGCGTTGAACCTTGATATTTCATTCCACCTTGTGCTAAAAAAATATTGATGCGTTCTTTTGCACCCTTATCAAGAGTATTTTTTGCTTTAGTTAAAGTTAGCATACAAGTACTACAAGTTGTAAGCATTGGCATTTTCATCTCTTCTGCTAAAGCAATATTTCTTGCATTAGCTACCAAAGTCGCAATAGGATCAACACACTGCGCTTGAGAAGCCCCACAACAACTCCACCCCTTAATTTCATTCAACTTCCAACCCAAAATAGGTGCAATAGCTTCAAGTGAAATTTTAGATTCTTTTGCAGCTTGAGATAAAACACAACCTGGAAAAAAAGCGTACTCTTTTTGCATATTTTACTCCTTAACAGCAGCTTCTTGTGCCGCCTTTATCATTTTAACCAAATCTTTATACCCTTCTATTTCACCCTCGCCAAAAACATGCATAGGATTCATTTTTCCTGCACGCATAAGTTTAAAAGCTATATCTGTTTTACCCATAGAACCTATAACACCCTCAGAACGCAAAGCAAGATAAATTTCATTCAAGCGTCCTGAACCTTCAACTAAATCTTTATAAAAAGCTTCAGCATGATCAGGCCCTAAGCCTTCATTTAAACCTTTTTTAATCGCCATCACTCTTAAATTTGCTATATCACTTACTGAACTTATACCCTTTGGACAACGATCAGCGCACTCTTGACAATGAACACAAAGCCAAAGTCCATTCATTACGCTGGGTTTTACATGCAACATAGGATCCTTACCTCGAGAGTCCGCCGCTGCACGCCAAGCATGAGTAAAAACAAAAGGTTGCATATAATCGCTACTATCTGCTTCTAATTTATTACACTCTGAAGCACAGCTACCACATAAAATACAATCCCATTGCTTGCTAATACGATCAAATTCTTCTTGACTTTGTTTACAGCCCTTTTCCGCTGAAAATTCATTTTTTGCCACCATGGCAGGACGAATTTTTCTTAAATTTTCTATAGAAGGTTCCCAATCCACAATTAAATCAGAAATTACTCTAAAATTTCCAAGCGGAGAAATGCGTATACTTGAAGGATTATCATATTCTTTTAACAAATCTTGCATTTTAGTATCACAAGCAAGATAAGAATGCCCATTCACACGAACTGCACAAGCCCCACAAATTGCAGATTGACAAGAGGCGGTAAAATTTAAAGTAATATCTTTTGTTTTTTTGATAAAAAGCAAAAGAGAGAGCAGAGTTTTTCCTTGTATATCCTTATCATCAATATCATAACTTTGTTCATATTTTTCCTTGCCATTAAAACGATCTATGATAATTTTCATTGTACTCTCCTTCCATCAAGTGAAAACTCAGTTACCACGACATCTTTATAACTAAGTTTTAATTCATCATTTTCTAAATTTACAATGCTATGTTTTAAGAAATTTTTATCATCTCGCTTTGGATAATCTTCTCTAGTATGAGCCCCACGGCTTTCAAGTCTATTTCTAGCTGCTAAACAAGCACAGCGAGAAAGTAAAATCAAATTACCAAGCTCTACATAATCTGTAAAAGCAGTATTCATCACTTCATTAGGATTTGGAATACGAATTTTTTCATATCTCGCTTGTATATCTTCTAATTTTTTTGCTAGAAGATCGAGTTTTTCTTGAGTTCTAAAAATCCCCATATTATCCCAATTTTGACTTCCTAGCTCTTCTCGCAATTCATACATTTCTTGACCATTTCCGCCATTATTTGTAATTTCTTTAAATCTAACCTGCCATTTTTGAGCAAGTTTATGAGTTTTTGCCCCTTTTCCAAAACTTGCATCTTTAGCATAATTTGTCGCACCAATGCCTGCTAAATGCCCTGTTACAACTGCATCGGCTAAAGAATTTCCCCCTAGTCTATTAGCTCCATGTATAGAAATGCAAGAAGCTTCTCCACCTACATAAATTCCAGCAATTTTAGTACTCATATCTTCAAATTTAGCCACTTCAATTCCACCCATAGAATAATGCGCCGTTGGACGGATAGGTACAGGAGTATCTACTAAATCAATATTTTCAAAAAGCATTGCAGTGTGACGAATTTTTGGTAAATCTTTTAAAATTTTTTCTTTTCCTAAGTGGCGTACATCGCACAAAACATAAGCTCCAAGTCCCTCGCCATAACCTCTACCTTCACGAATTTCTGTTTCTATAGCACGCGCAACCACATCTCGCGGTGCAAGCTCCATTTTTTCATGGTAATTTTTCATAAAACGCTCACCACGATTATTTAAAAGATATCCCCCTTCACCGCGCGCCGCTTCTGTAATAAGAGTTCCACCATTTGCAACTCCTGTTGGGTGAAATTGTATCATCTCAGGATCTTCAAAACCAAGTCCTGCTCTAAGAGCAGCTGCCACACCATCTCCTGTGGCAATAAAAGGAGTTGAAGTTCTATTATAAAATATCCTTGTGTATCCCCCTGTAGCAATCACCAAAGCTTTGCATAACACAGGATAAATTCCACCGCTTTGTATATCTCTTAAAACGACACCCTCGCATTTTCCATCCACAACACCTATATCCAAAAGTTCATGATCCATTAAAAATTTCACACCACTACTAATAGCATCATCTAAACAAGAATGCATTAAAATATGACCTGTTTTATCTGCAGAATAGTTACAGCGTTTCTTAGAAGCTCCTCCCATTAAACGCTGAGCTACTCCACCTTGCTCATTTCTTGAAAACAAGGTTCCTATAAAATCCATATTAAAAATAGCCTTTCCAGCTAATTCGCAAAATTTTAAAGCCGCATCTTGATCTACCAAATAAGCTCCGCCTTTAATAGTATCATAAGCATGTAATTTATAGGAATCTCCATTAGAAAAATCAGTAACTCCATTAATTCCACCCTCTGCCATACAAGTTGCGTTACGCGATGGCATCATCTTTGTAGCTACTACAACGCTTAATTTTGGATTTTCTTTTCTCACTGCGGCTGCAGCACACAAACCTGCTCCACCTGATCCAATTACCAAAACATCGCAAGAAGGTAAATTTATATCTTTATCCATCTTAGATGAATCATCTAAAGCATAAACTCCACTTGAACTTGCAGCTAAAGCTCCTACACTAATACAGGCTGTTTTTATAAAATCTCTTCTAGAAAATTCACCCATATCATTCTCCTTATTTAAAAAAATTAATAATAATTTTTAATGTAAGTCAATCTTACATAACCGCATGCCAAAAATCCAAAAACAAACTCTCCTTTCAATATAAAATGGATTAAAAACAAATTTATAATTTAGTAAATATAAAAAAGCATAAGATAAGTAATCAAAGAAGATAGATGAATATAATAAAATAAATATTAAAAAATTTTTGCAATATATCATAATCTATTCCTTGCAAATTAAACGGAATGATTATACCTTAAAAAAATAACAAAAAGTTAATATTAATTAAGATAATATTTATCTTAATTAATATATAGTTAATAAAATTATCAAATCATTAAGCCTTAAAAAGCTTAAATTCTCCATTCATAAATTGCATTCTAGCGCTTAAATGATCAAGATAAAAAACTTCAAATTTTGGATTTTGCGGAGTTTCATAAAGATTTACAAGATAAGGATATTTTTTAAACATCATTTTTTTAACTTCTAAATTTGGTTCAAAAACCGCATTAGCTCTAAGTCTTAAAAAAGTCCCATCTTTTGCACAAGAACAAAATTCAATATCATTATAATTTTTTATATGCTTAAAAAGTCCTTTTGTATTTGCTGTGCAAAAATAAATTTTATCTCCCACAAGCAATGGACTTTGTATAGGACGCACTCTAGGATTTCCACAAGTTCCTAAAGTGGCTAAAAATGCTGGTGCATTATCATCTAAAAATTGTGCTATTTCTTTTAAATCCATCATTTTTCCTTACATATATAAACCACCATTGATCTTAAGCACATCGCCTGTCACATAAGAGGCATAATCACTAAGTAAAAACGCTACACAATTAGCTACTTCTTCAGGCTCTGCAAAGCGTTTTAAAGGGATATTATCTTGATAGGTTTGTTTGATTTCATTGCTTAAAACTTCAGTCATATCGCTTTTTATAAAACCTGGAGTTACGCAATTAAAGCGTAAATTTCTACTTGCTCCTTCTTTAGCAAAAGATTTAGTCATAGCTATCATTCCACCCTTACTAGCAGAATAATTTACTTGCCCAGCATTGCCCATTTCTCCGACAATAGAAGCGATATTTACAACAGCACCAAAGCGTTTTTTACTCATGGTTTTTAAAGCTTCTCTACAACCTAAAAAAGCTGAGCTTAAATTCGTATCCACAACGCCACTAAAGTCCTCTAATTTCATTCTTAAAGCAAGTTTATCATTTGTAACGCCTGCGTTATTTACAAGATAACTTAACTCTCCATCACTCTCAACTATAGTTTTTACGCCGTTTTCAAACTCATCTTCTTTGCTTGCATCAAATTTAATCACAGCAGCAACACCACCACTTGCAATAATTTCATCTTTTAAAGCATCTGCAAGTTCAGGTTTTGAACGATAATTGATCCAAACTTTAAGCCCAAAACCTGCCAAAGTTTTTGCGATAGAAGCACCTATTCCCTTACTTGCTCCAGTAATTAAAACATTTTTTCCACTAAATTTCATTATCTATCCTTAATAAGTTTAATTTTAAAAATTGCAATCTTAACAAATTTCTTATAAAAAAGGCAAACAAACTAAAATAAAGCCTCATTCATTTCTTTTGGAATTTCTAAGTCTAAAATTTTAAGCACGCTTGCAGCTATATTACTCAGCCCCATATTATCTTTAATCTTTGAAACTCCCCTTGCTTGCACAAAAACAAAAACATCAAAAGTGGTGTGATTGGTAAGCAAATTTCCTTTTTCATCTTGCATAGCCTCGCAATTTCCATGATCACTTGTAATGATAAAAGCATAATCATGCTTTTTTGCACATTCTAAAATCTCGCCTAAACAAGTATCCACCGCTTCAACAGCCTTTATAGTAGCATTAAAATCACCTGTATGTCCAACCATATCTCCATTTGCAAAATTTACCACTATAAAATCCTCACCCTTTTCTATGCCTTTTTTCACTGCATCACACACTTCAAAAGCACTCATTTGGGGTTTTTCATCATAAGTTTTTACCTTGGGGCTTGGGATTAAAACCCTTGTTTCATTTTCTAAAAGCTCTTCTTTTCCGCCATTAAAAAAGAAAGTTACATGGGCGTATTTTTCGGTTTCTGCGGTATGAAGCTGACTAAGCCCTGCTTTAGAAATCACTTGCGCTAAAGTATTTTCAATTTTTTCTTTTTCAAAAAGCACAGGGAGTTTAAATTTATCATCATAAACACTCATAGTAAGTAAATTTTCAAAGATTTTTTCGCGTTCAAACTCTTTAAAATCCTTAGAATTTAACACTTCAACAAGTTGTTTCATTCTATCATTTCTAAAGTTGATAAAGATAATGCCATCTTCTTCTCTCATGCCCTTGTAATTCTCATTTTGAGCTGCTTTGATAAACTCATCAGTAACATTTTCATCGTAAGATTTTTGTAGGTATTCTAATAAATTTGGCACTTTATAAGCCTTACCTAACAAGCACTCATAATACTCTTTTACCCTATCCCAACGCTTATCTCTATCCATAGCATAAAAACGCCCACAAAGCGTAGCAAAATGCACGCCTAAGTTTTCACAAAATTCTTTTAAATCTTTTATGAAATTTAAGCCACTTTTTGGACTTACATCACGCCCATCAGTGATTGCGTGAGCAAAAACTTCATTGCCATTTTTCGCACAAATTTCAAGCATGGCTTTAAAATGCGTATCCATAGAATGTACCCCGCCATCACTATAAAGCCCTATAATATGCACTCTTTTACATTTTGCTAAAAGTTTTTTTAAATTCTCATTTTTTTCAAGTTCTTTGTTTTCAATGGCTTTATTAATACGCACTAAATTTTGATAAATAATACGCCCACTTCCTATACACATATGCCCTACTTCACTATTTCCCATCTGCCCTTCTGGCAAACCTACAGCTAAACCACTCGTTTTTAGTAAAGAATTTGGGACTTCCTTAAAAAGCTTTTCATAACTTGGTTTTTTAGCTGCTTCAAAAGCATTAAACTTACTATTCTTATTATACCCTATTCCATCTGTAATAATTAAAACGCATTTTTGCTTCATTTTTCTCTCTTTTATAAGAATTTTTTTGGTTAGATTTTACTAAAATTAAACTTTTAAAAACCAAAAAGAAGGCTAGGTTTTGTATTATCTTTCAGATTTAAGTCATTATGCTTTTTTTACTTATATTAGTGTGCGTGCAGGATTTGCATTTTTTATCGCTTTATGTTTGTCTTTATTTTTAATGCCTAAATTTATTACTTGGGCAAAAGCTAAAAATGCTAGTCAACCTATTTACGAATACGCCCCAGAAACTCATAAAACCAAATGCCATACTCCAACCATGGGTGGGCTTATTTTCATCAGTTCTGCAGTAATCGCAAGTTTATTTTGTATCAAATTTGATAATATTTTTGCTATAAGTGCTTTACTTTGTTTGATACTTTTTTGTTTGATAGGACTCATAGATGATTTAGGCAAAGTTCTAAAAAAAGATAATCATTCAGGACTTAGTCCAAGAATGAAGCTTTTAGCACAAATCATCGCTGGACTTATCTGCATCTTACCTTTATATTTTAGTTCAGAGCTTAGCACGGAACTTTTTATACCTTTTTATAAACACCCTCTTTTTGATATGGAAATTTTTGCCATTGCTTTTTGGATTTTGGTTTTAATTTCTAGCTCTAATGCTGTAAATTTAACCGATGGACTTGATGGCTTAGCTACAGTTCCAGGCATTTTTTCTTTATCTACTTTAGGGATATTCTTATATTTGAGTGGAAATTTAAATTATAGTGAATATCTACTTTTGCCAAAAATTCAAGGACTTGGTGAAGTAGTGATTATTTGTGCAGCGCTAATTGGTGCTTTAATGGGATTTTTATGGTACAACTGTTATCCTGCACAAGTTTTTATGGGAGATAGTGGAAGTTTAGCTTTAGGTGGCTTTATAGGATTTTTAGCCGTTATTAGCAAAAATGAAATTTTACTTTTACTCATAGGTTTTGTTTTTGTTCTTGAAACTGTTTCTGTAATTTTACAAGTTGGAAGTTTTAAAATTTTTAATAAAAGAGTATTTAAAATGGCGCCTATTCATCATCATTTTGAAAAAGTTGGCTGGGTGGAAAATAAAATTATAGTGCGTTTTTGGATGATAGCCTTACTTTCAAATTTGCTTGCACTTGCATCAATAAAGCTAAGATAATGAAAATTTCACTTTTTGGATACGGAAAAACCACACGTGCTATTGCTGAAAATTTAGTAGATAAATTTGGACCTTTTGATATTTATGATGATCATTTTACAGAAACAAAAAAAGATACACTAGGAAATTTACTTTTAAATCCTAATGATTTTGATGATAATTTAAGCGATATTGAAATTCCTAGTCCAGGTTTTCCACCAAAGCACAAACTCATTCAAAAAGCAAAAAATTTACAAAGCGAATATGACTTTTTTTATGATATCATGCCAAAATCCGTTTGGATAAGCGGAACCAATGGCAAAACCACCACCACACAAATGGCTACACATTTATTATCACACATTGGTGCTGTTATGGGTGGAAATGTTGGAACTCCTTTAGCAGAGCTTAATCCTTATGCAAAACTTTGGATACTTGAAACTTCATCTTTTACCCTACACTACACTCATAAAGCTAAACCTGAAATTTATGCACTTTTACCTATAAGTCCTGATCATCTTTCTTGGCATGGAAGTTTTGATAATTATGTTCAAGATAAGCTAAGCGTTTTAAAAAGAATGAATGAATGTGATGTAGTAATACTGCCTAAAATTTATGCAAATACTCCAACAAAAGCTCATAAAATAAGCTATGAAGATGAAAAAGATCTAGCTGTTAAATTTGGCATTGATACGGAAAAAATTTCCTTTAAAAGTCCTTTTTTACTCGATGCTATCATGGCTTTAGCTATAGAAAAAATTTTACTTGATACTTTAAGCTATAAGCTTTTAAATAGCTTTGTAATGAAAAAAAATAAACTCGAAGAGCTTAAAGACAGTCAAAATAGGCTTTGGGTAAATGACACTAAAGCTACAAATGAAAGTGCTGTAATGGCTGCACTTAGTCGCTATAAAGATAAAAAAATCCATCTTATCATAGGGGGAGATGATAAGGGTGTAGATCTTAGCAATTTATTTGATTTTATGAAAGGATTTGATATAGAACTCTATGCTATAGGTATTAGTACCGAAAAAATGCTTGATTATGCAAAAAAAGCGAATTTGAAAGCCTATAAATGCGAAGTTTTATCTAAAGCTGTAAATGAAATTTCAAATCACTTAAGAGTCAATGAAGTAGCTCTTTTAAGTCCCGCTTGTGCAAGTTTAGATCAGTTCAACTCTTACGCAGAGCGTGGAAAAGTCTTTAAAGAATGTGTGAATAAAATTTAATTTATTTTACTTTTCATAGAAAATTTTAAATTTTATCCTTCTAGTATTTTCAAACCCCTAAAAACACCCTATTCTCTCTAAAAACCCTAACCAGCAGCAAACTCTTTTTTAAACACGATTCTAAGTATCATCTAAAACAACAATAAAAATAAACATAGGATTTATATATAAAGTAAGTAATGAAGACATTTAACAAGTCCGCAATGAGCTACTTTCCCCCTGCCAGTAAGGCGTAGTATCATCACCCACGATGTGCTTAGCTTCTTGGTTCGGGATGGAGCAAGGCGTTTCCACATCTGTATAATCACGGACATTGTTATTTAAATATTCTTTGAAAGATTGAATTTAAGAATAAAACTTAATCTTTTATTCCTTTACTTTTTTCTTTATTCTCTTTCTTCTTTTCTTATCTTTTATCTTTGATAAGTTTTTATATAGAATACTTAAAAAACAATGTTAAGAGCAAGTTCTAATACAAACTCTACTTGAAAGATTTCTATTAAACTCTAAATATTATCTATATTCAAAGTCTTCTTAAAAACCTTAACAAGGAAGTGATGCTTTATTAAAGATAAGCCAAACGCTCTATTAGTACTGGTCAGCTAAAGGACTTTCATCCATTACACACCCAGCCTATCAAACTAGTAGTCTTCTAGAGAGCTTAGAGAAGATTCATCTTAGAGTTGGCTTCACGCTTAGATGCTTTCAGCGTTTATCCTTTCCAAACTTAGCTACGCTGCGATGCTCTTGGCAGAACAACAGCTACACCAGTGGTTTGTTCAACCCGGTCCTCTCGTACTAGGGTCAAATCTCTTCAATCTTCTTACGCCCACGGCAGATAGGGACCGAACTGTCTCACGACGTTCTGAACCCAGCTCGCGTACCGCTTTAAATGGCGAACAGCCATACCCTTGGGACCTGCTCCAGCCCCAGGATGCGATGAGCCGACATCGAGGTGCCAAACCTCCCCGTCGATGTGAGCTCTTGGGGGAGATCAGCCTGTTATCCCCGGGGTACCTTTTATCCTTTGAGCGATGGCCCTTCCACACAGAACCACCGGATCACTAAGACCGACTTTCGTCTCTGCTTGACTTGTATGTCTTGCAGTTAAGCTGGCTTATACCTTTATACTCTACGAACGATTTCCAACCGTTCTGAGCCAACCTTTGTAAGCCTCCGTTATTATTTGGGAGGCGACCGCCCCAGTCAAACTACCCACCAGACATTGTCCCACTTGAGGATAACTCAAGCTGGTTAGCTACCCAAATAAGAAAGAGTGGTATCTCAACAATGGCTCATATACAACTGGCGTCATATACTCAAAGCCTCCCACCTATCCTGCACATTCTTATCCAAGTAGCAGTGTCAAGCTGTAGTAAAGGTCCACGGGGTCTTTCCGTCTTGCCGCGGGTAGGAGGAATTTTCACCTCCACTACAATTTCACTGGATCCCTCTTTGAGACAGCTCCCATCTCGTTACGCCATTCATGCAGGTCGGTATTTAACCGACAAGGAATTTCGCTACCTTAGGACCGTTATAGTTACGGCCGCCGTTTACTCGGGCTTCGATCAAGAGCTTCGCTAATGCTAACCCCATCAATTAACCTTCGAGCACCGGGCAGGCGTCACACCCTATACATCCTCTTACGAGTTAGCAGAGTGCTGTGTTTTTGGTAAACAGTCGGGAGGGACTCTTTGTTGTAAGTTTCCTTGCTTTCGGAGTAAATCCTAATACAAAGCTAACCACACCTTATACCGAAGATACGGTGCTATTTTGCAGAGTTCCTTAAAGAGAGTTCTTCCACGCGCCTTAGAATACTCATCCCACCCACCTGTGTCGGTTTACGGTACGGGCAACATTAGCTAAACTTAGAAACTTTTCTTGGCTCGACGGCATCAGGGGTTCTTCTATCCATCCGAAGACTTCAAAAAGCCTTTCAGTTCTCGGAGTATTGTTATACGGATTTGCCTGTATAACCTCCTACGACCTTAGACTAGCACTTCCATCCGCTAGCCCCCTTAGCCCTAAGCGTCCTTCCATCGCACACTAATGTTGGTATTGGAATATTAACCAATTTGCCATCGTCTACCCCTTTCGGACTCGACTTAGGACCCGACTAACCCTACGATGACGAGCATCGCGTAGGAAACCTTGGGTTTACGGCGTTAATGATTCTCACATTAATTATCGCTACTCATGCCTGCATGCTCACTTCTATTCGCTCCAGCACTCCTTACCGGTATACCTTCGACGCAAATAGAACGCTCTCCTACCACTTAGTAAACTAAGTCTACAGCTTCGGTACTTACTTTAGCCCCGTTATATTTTCCGCGCAAAATCACTAGACCAGTGAGCTATTACGCTTTCTTTAAAGGATGGCTGCTTCTAAGCCAACCTCCTGGTTGTTTAAGTAACTTCACATCGTTTTCCACTTAAGTAAGACTTAGGGACCTTAGCTGGTAGTCTGGGTTGTTTCCCTCTTGACGACGGATTTTATCACTCGCCGCCTGACTGCTGTGATTACATATAAGGTATTCGGAGTTTGATAGGGTTTGGTACATTGGTGTATGCCCTAGCCCATTCAGTGCTCTACCCCCTTATATTACGACACAACGCTATACCTAAATATATTTCGGAGAGAACCAGCTATCACGAAGTTTGATTGGCCTTTCACCCCTATCCACAAGTCATCCCGGGGCTTTTCAACGCCTATGGGTTCAGTCCTCCACTAGTTCTTACACTAGCTTCAACTTGCTCATGGATAGATCACTTCGTTTCGGGTCTGCAGCATCTGACTAAGCGCCCTATTCAGACTCGCTTTCGCTACGGCTTCGCGTTTGCTTAACCTTGCCAGACACCACAACTCGCAGGCTCATTATGCAAAAGGCAGTCCATCACCCTGTATTGCTACATAGGGCTCTGAATGATTGTAAGCAAATGGTTTCAGGTTCTATTTCACTCTGATCACCTCAGTTCTTTTCACCTTTCCCTCACGGTACTTGTGCACTATCGATCTGGTATTAGTATTTAGGGTTGGATCGTGGTCGACCCGGATTCAGACAGGATTCCTCGTGTCCCGCCCTACTCAGGATACTGCTAGCTAAGGTTTGTTTTTCGCATACGGGACTATCACCCTCTATGGTTATACTTTCCAGAATGTTCTGCTAAACTTACCTCTTGCACATTGCAGTCCTACAACCCCCAGTGCAAGCACTGGGTTTGCCCTCTTGCGCTTTCGCTCGCCGCTACTGACGCAATCTCTATTGATTTCTTTTCCTGAGGGTACTAAGATGTTTCAATTCCCCTCGTTCGCTCCTATATAGGTAATGTATATCTCTATACATTGGGTTGCCCCATTCGGAAATCTACGGATCAAAGCTTCTTGACAGCTCCCCGTAGCTTATCGCAGTCTAGTACGTCCTTCATCGCCTTTACCAGTCAAGGCATCCACCATTCGCTCTTAGTAGCTTACCTTTTTTTACCTTTTATTATTGATTCTAAAACGCATCACTTCCTTGTTAAAGTTTTTATGATAAGACTTCTTTATCTTAAGACGGAAAGCATTCAAACACTTAATATAAAACTAAATGATTTAGTCTCAACTAAGCTGTGAGTTTGAAACTTGTCTTTAATTTATAATCCTTAAATCCAATATTCTCTTTATTCATAGAAATAAAGACAGCTAAAAGTTAAGTTAAACTAAAGAAAAGATAAATAGGTTTTATCCTTTAACAAGTCCTGTAAAATTGTTTTTATTAAAACTTGCTTGTGACTCTTAACAATGATAATTAAAAAGAACATTTAGGTTTAAAACCTAAAGGAAGTATATATATTAACATAATCATTATAAATATAAATGTATATGCTACTTATATCTATTAAAGTATATTCTTTTATAGTTAAAGATAAAAAATAAATCTAAGTATAGAGTTTATATTTTATATTTAATCTATTTTATATACTTGCTTTAGATTTTAAAGCTTCTTTATTCAAATCTTTTTTATGGTGGGCCTAACAAGACTTGAACTTGTGACCTCACCCTTATCAGGGGTGCACTCTAACCAGCTGAGCTATAGGCCCTTAATAAATGGTGGAGAATAGCGGGATCGAACCGCTGACCTCCTGCGTGCAAAGCAGGCGCTCTCCCAGCTGAGCTAATTCCCCATAAACAATTAGCTTTATCATCAATCTTTGAAATCTAAACAAGAATCAATTGAGTTTATATATTGAAGTAATAGTTGTGAGACTTATTACTTTGTACTCTAGAAAGGAGGTGATCCAACCGCAGGTTCTCCTACGGTTACCTTGTTACGACTTCACCCCAGTCGCTGATTCCACTGTGGACGGTAACTAGTTTAGTATTCCGGCTTCGAGTGAAATCAACTCCCATGGTGTGACGGGCGGTGAGTACAAGACCCGGGAACGTATTCACCGTAGCATGGCTGATCTACGATTACTAGCGATTCCGGCTTCATGCTCTCGAGTTGCAGAGAACAATCCGAACTGGGACATATTTTATAGATTTGCTCCACCTCGCGGTATTGCGTCTCATTGTATATGCCATTGTAGCACGTGTGTCGCCCTGGGCATAAGGGCCATGATGACTTGACGTCGTCCACACCTTCCTCCTCCTTACGAAGGCAGTCTATTTAGAGTGCTCGGCCGAACCGTTAGCAACTAAATACGTGGGTTGCGCTCGTTGCGGGACTTAACCCAACATCTCACGACACGAGCTGACGACAGCCGTGCAGCACCTGTCTCTAAGTTCTAGCAAGCTAGCACCCTCTTATCTCTAAAAGGTTCTTAGGATATCAAGCCCAGGTAAGGTTCTTCGCGTATCTTCGAATTAAACCACATGCTCCACCGCTTGTGCGGGTCCCCGTCTATTCCTTTGAGTTTTAATCTTGCGACCGTACTCCCCAGGCGGTACACTTAATGCGTTAGCTGCATTACTGAGATGACTAGCACCCCAACAACTAGTGTACATCGTTTAGGGCGTGGACTACCAGGGTATCTAATCCTGTTTGCTCCCCACGCTTTCGCGCCTTAGCGTCAGTTGAGTTCCAGCAGATCGCCTTCGCAATGGGTATTCTTGGTGATATCTACGGATTTTACCCCTACACCACCAATTCCATCTGCCTCTCCCTCACTCTAGACTATCAGTTTCCCAAGCAGTTTAATGGTTAAGCCATTAGATTTCACAAGAGACTTGATAATCCGCCTACGCGCCCTTTACGCCCAGTGATTCCGAGTAACGCTTGCACCCTCCGTATTACCGCGGCTGCTGGCACGGAGTTAGCCGGTGCTTATTCCTTAGGTACCGTCAGAATTCTTCCCTAAGAAAAGGAGTTTACGCTCCGAAAAGTGTCATCCTCCACGCGGCGTTGCTGCGTCAGGGTTTCCCCCATTGCGCAATATTCCCTACTGCTGCCTCCCGTAGGAGTCTGGACCGTGTCTCAGTTCCAGTGTGACTGATCATCCTCTCAGACCAGTTAAGCGTCATAGCCTTGGTAAGCCATTACCTTACCAACTAGCTGATACTATATAGTCTCATCCTACACCGAAAAACTTTCCCTACTCAACTTGTGTTAAGCAGGAGTATAGAGTATTAGCAGTCGTTTCCAACTGTTGTCCTCTTGTGTAGGGCAGATTAACTATACCTTACTCACCCGTGCGCCACTAATCCACTTCTAGCAAGCTAAAAGCTTCATCGTTCGACTTGCATGTATTAGGCACGCCGCCAGCGTTCACTCTGAGCCAGGATCAAACTCTCCATAAAAAATTATAGATAGTTTAATCTTTTTCTTCAAAGAAAAAGTTATGAAAGATTAAAAGAAAAGTTTTTAATCTTTTTAATTATTAGATTGAATAGATTTTACATAATTGCTTATGCCTAAATCTGTTCTGGCTCAATCGATCACTTATTTAGATTTCAAAGATTGACTAATAAGATTTGAATAACAATACTAATTTAAAAGAACAAAACAAAAAATCATTTTTAAAAGAAAAGTTTTTAAATTAAAAAACAAGATTTATAAAAAAGCTTTTAGTTTATAAGACAAAAACCAAAAGAGTTAATTTATAAAATCTACTAAGCTAGTGAAACTTTATAATTTAAAAGATTTTAAGTCCTTTTTTCAAAAAAGGAAATGAAAGTATAACCAATTAAACTTAAAAGGGGATTAAACAAAGGATTAAATAGTATAAATATTTGTGTAAGTATTTATATAAGTATAATGGGGGCTATATTTTAGAGCACTCGTAATTTTTATTTTTTATATTAACAAATTGACTTTTAAGTGTTTTAAAATCTGGAATATAAACATAACCGCTAAGCGTATCTATAACGATACAAAGAGCATGCTTTTTTGATAACAAACGTATAATGCAATCTGAATTATTCTTTGCTAAAGTTTTTTCATAGGCATAATTGGCATTTTTTAACGGAGAATACACTCTGCCCATTTCATCAAATACTAATCTAGTAAATCCTGAACAAGATCCTTTGAATTCAACCTTTTCTATTCCGAATCTTTTTGTAAGATTAAATCTTTGTGTAGTTTTTTCATCATCTTTACTAATAACTCCACTTTGACCTGAATTCATTAATTTGTTATGATTGATTACATCAACAGCAATTTCTCTATCTATATTGATTTCAGTTTTACCTAAATTAGCATTTCCATCGCCATTTTTATCCAAGAAAATAGTATATGTTTGATCATAACCTGTGGCAGCTGATTTTATAAAATAAATCTGCCATTTACTTTTAAACCACTCTCTTTTTGCAATAGTCAACTCATCAACTCTTATACCTTCTTGCATCATGGCTAAACTTTGGGTATATTGGATATCATTAAGAATTTGTATCGCACCTTCTAGTAGATTGTCTTTTTTTAAGTAAAGACTGCCTAAATTAAAAACTATACCTAAAATGAGAATTATAAACACAAATTCCAACAAACTGAAAGCTTTAATCATAGTTTAAAATCTGATATACTTTTTCATATTTTCCAAGTTTTACTTTAACAATTTTTTTGTCCATATCATGCTTATCGGCTTGTTTTAAAGCTTTTAAATAAAACTTATTGCTATTTTTTATTCCATAAAATCGCAATCTTTTTTGCAAACTTGGGGCTGTTGCAAGCTCTAAAACATCTTGTTTTTTTAATTCTAGTGCCAATTCTTTAGCAAAATGATAATTATTGGCAAAATGACGATTTGGATTGTTTATAAAATAATACAATAATTGATTAGCGACGATTAAAAAGTAACAAAATATCAAAAAAATTATAGAACATTCTATAAAGATTTTATACCTTAATCGAAAAACTGGTAATCTCACCCTATAACTTTGCATTAAAGTTTTTATAAGCAAAGGAGTGCAAATAACACAAAAAGGCAAAAAATCATCTAAAAAAAGTTTTTGTCTTAAAGAAAGCAACAAACAAAATACAAATGTTACGCTCATTAAAAACCATAATAAATTTTTATATTTTTGAAAAGTCAAACGATAAATAGTATAAAAAAAATACACAAAAACCAAAGGAGAAAAACATGCAGCAAAAATTCCTAAGGTATCTAAAAAATAACCTCTTGGACGACCACCTGTATCAAAACCATAAAAACTGATACTCGCTCCAAACAAAACAAGAGATAAGGTAAATAAAATAGCATTTCTTTTATAAATCCCAAAAAAGAAAAAAGTTAAAAATAAAATATTAAAAGATTTATCAACAAATAATACTATAATCAATAATATATAAAAAAGCCATTTTTTTTCATATTCGTAAGCACATAATATAGCAAGGGTTAAAAAAATCACCAAAGATGCGGCATTAACCAGTAAAGCACTTGCAACAGTACCCGGCAATAAAACAAATAACAATAAAGAAAAAAAAGCATCAATTTTAGTTTTAGTATATTTTAAAGCTAGCAAATACAAAAGCAAACAACTTAAAAAATGAAAAAATAAAAAAGGAAGCCTTAAACCAAAATCATTTTGCCCAAAAATAAAAGTTCCAAAATGAGATATATAATAAAGCAAACTATGAGAAAAAATAAGTGATTTACCCTGCTCACCAAAATAAATATCAGCTTCATCAGCACTAATACTCAGTGTTGAAGTTCCATAAAGCAAAGCCAACAAATCAAGACTAAGTAAAATGATGATAAGTTTATAATTTTTGATTTTTTCCATAATGAAAATTTTACAAAATTAAACTTAAAATATCAATGCAAATCATACAAATATCAAATATCTTAAAAATTAACATCAAATTGATTTTAGTTTTTATAAGTATAATTTTAAATAAAAGAAGGCAAAAATGCAAACTATTGATCAAATTTTTCAAACACAAATCGATATTAAAAAATCTACTTTCTTATCTTTTCTTTGCCCTTTTAAAGATTTTAAATTTTTAATAGAAACACTAAAAAAAGAACATCCAAAAGCCGTTCATTTTGTCTATGCTTATCGTGTTTTAAATGATTTCAATCAAATTGTAGAAGATAAAAGTGATGATGGAGAGCCTAAAGGAACTTCTGGAATGCCAACTTTAAATGTTCTAAGGGGCTATGATCTTATCAATGCGGCTTTAATCACTGTAAGATATTTTGGCGGTATAAAACTTGGTACAGGGGGACTTGTAAGAGCTTATAGCGATGCAGCAAATGCTGTGATAAATAATTCTTCTTTACTTTCATTCGAATTGAAAAAAAATACAACCATTGCTATTGATTTAAAAAATTTAAATCGTTTTGAACATTTTTTAAAAACTTATTCTTTTAATTTCACAAAAGATTTTAAGGATTGCAAAGCTATATTACATATCAAATTAAATGAAAAAGAGGAGCAAGAATTTGAAATTTTTTGTAAAAATTTTGCACCTTTTGAAATAGAGAAATTATAAATTCTTGCAAGTAAATATAAAAGCTCCAAAATGGAGCTTTTGATTAAATTGCGTTCAATAAATCATTTAACAAAGTATTATTCTTACTTTGTTCATTTGCACCTTGTTGTGTAAGATCATTATGAACGCTAGCACTTTGAGCTCTCATAGACAGCTCGCCTTCATTTTGTCTAAAACGATAAGCGTAAACATTTGACATTTGAGCATAATTACTTAAATTTGAATTTGAGTTTTGCGCATTGCTTTGAAAACTACTGCTAGAATTTAAAGCATCTCCGCTTGACTTCTCATCCGCCTTATTTAACATATCCATAAAATCAGAATCTCCAGATGAAGAATAATCTTCAATCTGTTTATCCACCTGTTTATACTGACCACTAATAGCATCGTATTCATACGAGCTAATCGTTCTATAATTTACCTGCATAGTTTTCTCCTTTCAAAATATGCAAAAACTATACAAGCAAAAAGCGTTCCTTTTTATGTAAAAATTAATGTTTTTTAATCATGGTGAGTAGGCAAATGCTCCACATCAAGCTCATTGTTGGCTATAAATTCCTCCTTGGCTTTTTTACAGTTTTCATCACGCATTTTGCGGTATTCATTGCGAATGGTGATTTCTTTATCGCTTAGAGGTCTATCTTCTAAAAAACTGATATGAAAATAAGTATCATCGCTCTTTGAATAAGTTTTATAAAAATCTATATAGTCAAAATAATCCTTGCCATTATCAAACTCTACGACCTCTTCTATATAAATCGTAGGTCCAAAACCCTTGTGATTTTGCGTATAGTGCCCAAAACCTGCGCTGTATTGAATTCTAAATTTAGCCATCATTTTCTCCTAAAAATTCTTGATAAGTTCCACGAAAATCCGTAAGCTTACCATTTTCTAAATGCCAAATTCTATTAGCAAAAGCAGAAACTAACTCCCTATCGTGGCTGATACAAAGCACTACACCTTTGAAATTATACAAAGCTTCACCTAGTGCAATAATACTTTCAAGATCTAAATGGTTATCAGGCTCATCTAAAAGCAAGAAATTTGGACGCTCTAGCATTAAACGAGAAAGCATTAAACGGTGTTTTTCACCCCCACTTAAACTTGCTGCCATCTTTTCTTGATCACTGCCACTAAAAAGCATTCTACCTAAACACTTACGGATTTCATCTAGATCTTTAAATTTTTCACTCATCAACCATTCATAAAGTTTCAAATTTTCACAAATTAAATTACTTGTATCTTGAGGAAAATATCCAAGCTCTATAGTTGCCCCAAGATGTATGGATCCACTATCTGGACTTATAGCATGGGCGATGATTTTTGCCAAAGTACTTTTGCCCACACCATTTGCCCCAATCAAAGCGATTTTATCATTTTTTTCTATTTTTAGCTCCAAATTTGAAAACAATTGTTTATCATAAGCCTTGCCTATACCTTTAATTTCTAAAACTTCATTACCTATTTCACGATTAGTTCTAAATACTATACTAGGATCTCTACGGCTTGAAATTTTAATCTCTTCAAGCTCTAGTTTTTCAAGCGCCTTAGCACGGCTTGTGGCTTGTTTTGCTTTAGAAGCATTTGCACTAAAACGGCGAATGAAATTTTCTAATTCTTCTCTTTCTTTTAAGGTTTTATCGCGTTTAAGCTCAGCTTGTTTTGCCAAAAGCGTTGAAGCCATATACCAATCATCATAATTTCCCGCAAAATCACGAATTTGTTTAAAATCCACATCCAAAATCCTTGTGCAAATTTTATTTAAAAAATGCCTATCATGAGAGATGACAACCAAAGTTCCTTCATGTCTTAAAAGTTCATTTTCAAGCCAAGAAATCGCCTCTAAATCAAGGTTATTTGTAGGCTCATCTAAAAAAAGCGCATCGGCACCTAAAAACAAAACTTGAGCTAACAAAACTTTAAATTTATCCGCACTTTGTAAGGTGCTCATTAAAGCATCGAAATCTTTAATCTTTAAAGAACTTAAAATTTTTTCACAACGTGTTTCACAATCATAATTTGGATCTTCTTCAGCCGTTATTATCTCAAGCTCACCTAAACGCTCATTGATCTCATCAGTAAATTCCTCGCTCATATAAAGCTTTTCTTTTTCTTTTAAGGCCTCATATAAACGCTTATTTGCACACATCACTGCATCTTTGATGGTGTAGTTTTCAAAAGCAAATTGATCCTGTCCTAAAACTGCGATTTTCAAGCCTTCATCAAATACTATTTCACCACTACTTGACTCAATTTCTCCTGAAAGAATTTTCAAAAAAGTCGATTTTCCCGCACCATTAGCACCGATAAGTCCGTATCTTTGTCCTCGAACAAGTTTTAAATTAACATTTTCAAATAAAAGCTGATTTGCAAAACGCATAGTAAGATTTTTTACTTCAACCATGATTTTCCTTAAATTTTTTACTTATAAAAATTTTTAAGAAATTGTATCAAAAAAAGACTTGAAATTAATTGAGTATAAAATATTAGTAAGTCATGAAATTAATTCTATTGACTTACTTTAATAAAAATATTATTGGAAATCTCCATTGATATAAGTTATATCTGTAATTTTCACTTGATTTATGTTAGAAACCTTATAAACAACACTCCAAAGACCTTTTCTCTGTTCCCCTTTTAATGCAGCATTAATCGTAGCCATACAAGAATCAAAATTAAGATCAAAATTTGAAATGGAATTAATTTCGATCATATCAGTGTAATTTACCATTCCATCATGCTTGGCTATTTCCTTGAGGCCTTTTGCATAATCTTCATAATCAATCCCTTGGGCTTTAAGTCCGGATAATTCATAAAGATTTTTAAAAATTTCACTAGGAATTTTTTCTTTAAGATTTGAAACAACTGCCGTATTATCACATTTGTCTAATGAGTTGGCCTGAAGCAAGGCAAACCCCATTAAGAAAAATAAAATTACTTTTTTAAACATATCTAAACTCCTCTAATTTTTAGGTTTTGCTACTAAAATACCATTTTTATATTCTTCTTCTCTTACAATCTCCCCTTTTTTATATTCTCTAAAGACTCCATTTTTAAGTCCATTTTTATAATTTTCTTCGTCTTCTAAGGCGCCATTTTCATCATAACGCTTTTGTACTCCATCAAATTTACCTTTATTATCAAAATTATAATCACACATTAAAGTTCCATTTTCATAATATTCCTTGTAATTACCTTCAAATTCTGGCATACCATCTTCATTATAGCCAAGTAGTTTTCCCTTTGCTCTCATATTTCCATTCTCATAATAGCTTGCAAAATCACCATATCCGCGATTATCTTTAAAATGCACCTCCTCAAGTAATTGCCCATTTCTAGAATATTCCCTGCTAATTCCATCTTTTTTTCCATTTTTATAATTTTCTTCAGCTCTTAGCTGACCATTGTCATAAAAAGCTCTTTTTAACCCATGTATTCTTGAATCTTTATTATAGGGAATTTCTTCTTTTAAATTTCCATTTGGATATTTGTTTTGCTGAACTCTAGCCACATCACTAGGTTGTCCAGGAAAATCACTTCCACAACCACTTAACAACATCGCAATTAAACTACAAATGCTTAAAAATTTTGTCATTTTTTCTCCTATTTCTCATTTTTTTCTTTAATAATAATAGTTTGCTTAAAACTTCCCGTAAAAGACCATATTAAACAAACAAGCCAAACAATAATAGTCCAACCAAAAAACAAATTTAGCAAAGAAATTATCAGCCAATTAGAATGCTTTCTGCTCAAACCAATAATAGCGGGCAACATGTATAATATAAACAATAATATTGTTACAAAAATAGACCCGCCACTTGCACCTTCCATGTAATTCTCCTTAAATAAAAATTTTATAAAAACTATTATTCCATACTATAACTTAATTAATATTGAAATATTAAATATATTTTATATAAAAGATTGAATATTTCAAGTGTTTTTAATAAAGAAATTTTAATGTAAAATTTTTTAAAGGCTAAATTTTTAAGGTAAAAAATGACAAAAAAGAGCAAGCGTGATATGGCATATGAACTAGACATTGATGTTAGCACTTTATATAATTGGAGAAAATATAAACCCAATTTATATCGTATTGTTATGCTTGGCTTTAAATTTGATGAACTTTTAGATAATAGCAAAAAAACTCATGAAGAATTACTCCATATAGAACAAACCATACAAGATGAAATTGCTAAATTTAAATAAAATCCGCTTTTAAGCTTTTTTCTATACAATTATCACTTTTATTAAAATCAAGGATTTGATAATGTTTTTATTAGATTTTTTAATATCATTGAGTTTTATTTTTGAAATTTCAGCACTTGTATTATCCTTTTACTTTAAAAATTCAAAAATTTTCTTTTTAACTTTAGTGCTATTAGGAGCCAAGTTGCCTTATTTTTATACAAGTTTTTTTCAAGCTAATTTATTTGTAGCTTTATTTTTACCTATGATTTTTACTCTATTTTGCGTTGGAAAACATCATGTTTTAATTTTAAATAAAAAAAATATCGCTTCAATTACAACCCTTATTTTTATAGGCATTTTAAGTATCATTTTACCTAGAAATACTACTTTTAATAGTGCTGGTTTAGAATTTCATTTTATTGCATTAGATTTTTTTAAACCTGTGAGTGAATTAGGATTTTTATTTTTTTTAGTCGGCTTAATACTCATTTTTATCAAAACCTTTAAAACTAAAGAATATTATCTTCTTATCGCATTTTTTACTGCGTATTTTCAATTTTTATTCCAAGAAGGAGCAGGAATAAGATATTTTGAATTTGCAAGTTTGGTTTTTTGTTTTTATCTTTTAAATCACGCTTATAGGTTAGCTTTTTTTGACACCTTAACAAAGCTACCCAATGAAAAAAGCCTTACACGCTTTACAAAAGGAAAAAACAACTATATCATTGCCTTGCTTCATTTTAATGAACTAAAAGATACCAAAGAAAGCTATACCAAACTCATTTTAAAACAAATTGCAAAAATTTTAAAACGCTTTAGAGCAAAAATTTTTATCGTAGAAAATGATTTTATTTTAATTTTTAATGATAAAAATCAAGCTTTAAATCATCTTGCTTTTTTAGAATCCACCTTGAAAAACACGGAATTTAATTTAGAAAATGAAAATTTTAAACCGGATTTTAAATTGATTTGGCAAGAAAGTGAAGAAAATTTGGATAAAAATTTACAAAGTCTAAGAGCAAGACTCTTAGACTAAAAAATTATTTTTCGTTCGCTTCAACTTCGATATTTAAATTAATATCATCACTTAAAGTAATAGTTGAAGTACTTGTTGCAAATTTAAAATCAGAGCGTTTGATTTTTCCATTTAAAGAAAATCCTATTTTTTCTTTTCCATCTTTGCCTTTAGCTACACCGCCGATTTCAGCATCTAAAACGATATCTTTAGAAACTCCAGCTATAGTTAAAGTTCCTGTCATTTTGCCTTTTTCATTATCGATTTTTTCATATTTTTTCATTGTAAAAGTCATATCAGGATATTTTTTTGCTTTGAAAAAATCATCTTGTTGTAAGTGATTATCTCTTGTTTGATTTTCTGTATTTACAGATGCGATTTTTATAGTTACATCAAGCTTTTTAAATTCAGCACTCGCAGGATCAAAATCAATCACCGCAGAATAATCTTTGAAATTTCCTTTTACATTGCTAATTTGTAAATGTTTGATTTTAAAACCTACATCTGTATGTGCTTTATCTAAAGTATATTCTTTAGCAAACAAACCTGTGCTTAACAAAGACACCGCAACCAATGAACTCAATAAAACTTTTTTCATTTTTTTCCTTTTTTATAGTAATTTTCAATATAAAAATTTTATTAGATAAAACATAACAAATCATTAATAAAAATCAAAAAATTTTACTATTTAAAAATTTTACAAATTCTTCAAATTTAGGCAAATCAAGCTTTATTGTTTCTCTTTGCTGTTTTCCCCACATACACTCTGGAAAAAACGCATCTTCTTTAAATCTTGCCATAACATGAAAATGCACCCTTGGCACATAATTTGCAAAAGAGGCGATATTGATTTTTTCAGGTTTGTAAAATTCTATCATAGCCTTTTCACAAAATAAAATTTTTTCAAAAAGTTCCTTTTGCAACTCTAAAGGACAATCGCTAAATTCTTTATAAATTTCTTTAGTAAAAATTTTAAGCCAAGGCACTTGAGCCTCCTCTTTCTCTATATAAATCAAATCATTTTCATAAATCATTACATTCCTTTGAAATTGTATTTATGATTATTTTACAAAATTTATCAAATTTTTAAGTCAAAATGCGTTAAAATTCCTAAAAATTTAAAAAACAAAAAGAAGGATAAATGCAAATTAGTTCAAGTTATAACTCTTATGATTACTACTCTAGCAAACCTTCTTTTGATAAAACAAATCAATCTGATTCCACTCAAAAAGATGAAAAAAATCTTAGTGAAAATAAAGATGATAAAGAAAAAAATGGCGAACAAACCCAAATGGTTAATGGCGTAGAGCTAAGCCAAAAAGAAGTAGCTCAAGTTCGCGAACTCCAAAGTATCGATAGAAATGTAAAGGCTCATGAAGCTGCACATCAAGCAGCGGGTGGCGGCTTAGCAGGTGCTGCAAGTTTTACTTACACAAGAGGCCCTGATAATCAAATGTATGCTACAGCGGGCGAAGTTCCTATCAGCATGCAAAAAGGAAACACACCAGAAGAAACTATAGCCAATGCAAGACAAATCGCAGCAGCAGCTATGGCTCCTGCTGATCCTAGCCCACAAGACTATAAAGTTGCAGCAAATGCTACAAAAATGGAATTTGAAGCAAGAGCTGAAGCAATGAAACTTAAAGCCGAAGAAGCCAAAGAAAAAGAAGAAGAAAATAAAGAAAAAGATGACAAAAATTCAGAAAATAGCTTAGAAAAAACAGATAAAGATTCAAAAAACAACGATAAAAATTCAAATTTTGATAAAGACTTTAAAAATCTTGTCACTAGAACTTATCAACAAAATTCACAAAATAACGACATTAAATTCAGCATCGCATCTTAAAATTCTTAATTTAAATAAAAAAATTATGCCAATCTTCCTTATAAATAAAGCTTTGTTTTAAAACTAAACGGACATGTCTAAAAATTTATTTTTTTATTATCTGCTTTATCTGTATTTGTAGAATTACTTTGCTCTTCTTTTTTGGCTTCTACTTTTTTTTGTACCTTCTTGCTGTTCCATAAGCTTTAAAGTATCATATATTTGATGAACTTCCTTAGGCATACATTTATGGAAACGATGACTTGAATTTGCATGTAAAATATTTAACATTTTTTATCCTTTTTATAATTTAAATTTTTGCATTTTCAATACTTTCATCTCTAATTTTAGTAAGTGTCTGCAGAGGATTATTTCCAAAATATCTATTAAAAGAACTTAAAGTAATCATCTTGCATACCACCCTCCAAGAGCAGACTACATTTGCCTTTTTGTATAATTGTAGTTTGAATAAGAATTTATACCATTAATCATTTTTGCCTTCCTTGATATTATATACTATATCGGAAGAAAATTAAAAATTTATAATCTTGAGAGTTTTCAAAAACTCTCAAGTTATTATCAAGCTAAGCTTTTTCCACTTTTATGATATTTTAAAATACCTTCAGCACAGCGATAAGCCAAAGCTCCCACAGTATCAGTTGGATTATATCCACTATTGTGTTGGAAATTTCCTGCTCCTACAACAAAAAGATTATCCGCATCCCAGTGTTGTAAATAAGTATTAACCACACTAGTTTCTCTATCTGCACCCATTGTTGTTCCACCTGTGTTATGAGTAGATTGATAAGGCACAACGCTATAATCCTTAAGATAAGCGCCTTTTTTGATTGATTTTACTCCTTGCATTCTTTTTGCTACCTCAGCTGTTTTATCTGTAATAAATTTATGCAAAGCTCTATCTTGATCGGTGAAATTATAAGTTAAGCGTAAAAGTGGCATACCAAAAGCATCTTTATAAGTT
Source organism: Campylobacter sp. CFSAN093259 (assembly GCF_012889985.1). Taxonomy (NCBI): domain Bacteria; kingdom Pseudomonadati; phylum Campylobacterota; class Epsilonproteobacteria; order Campylobacterales; family Campylobacteraceae; genus Campylobacter; species Campylobacter sp. CFSAN093259. The sequence continues at coordinate 384,397 of NZ_CP040617.1, read as the reverse complement.
GGATCAAGACTTAAATAATTATTCTTATGAGGCAAAGAAGCACCTTGTCCTGCTACGGTAATAGCTCTTGTGAAATTATAGTTTAATGCTTTTTTAAATTCAGCACCCCAAGTTGGAGCTCCTGCTGGAAGTTGGGCTGATTGTATAGGGCGAGTTCCAAGCTGAACGCTATAAATCATAGCTCCATGAAGGAATTTTTCCTTAGAATGATCAAAATTATCTCCGTTAAAATCATCACTCGTAGTTCCTAAAGCACCTGAACCCATGAAGGTGTTAAATTGCTCATCAAAGAAAGCTGTTGTACCCATGTTCATTTGATAACAATAATTTCTACCTAAAGTTCCTTTACCTGTTTTTGGATCGTATTGCTCACCTATGTTGCTTACCATTAAAAGCTTAGCATTGTTAAACATATAACTTGTAAGCACAACTATATCAGCAGGTTGAATATACTCTTTCATCGTTCTAGTATCGACAAATTTTACCCCCATTACTTTTCCGTCTTTTTTAAGAATTTGCGTTACATTGCTATAAGTGCGTATAGTGTATTTACCTGTGCTCATAGCCTTTGGAATTACTGTGTTTAAAGGACTTGCTTTTGCGCCATACTCACAACCAAAACGCTCACAATACGCACAGTATTGACAAGGAGCTAAATCTTGACCATCAGGGTTTGTATAGCCACCTTTAGAATTTGAAGCTGGCAAACGATAAGTGTGTAAATTTGAACTTTTTGCTGCACTTTCAAATCGTTTAAGCATTTTAGTATTTTCAAGAGGTTCTTGTGGATAAGGACTGGATCTAAAAGCTCCCATTTTTTCCGCTAAAGGATTTGGCTCACCTGATACCCCACAGGTTTTTTCAAATCTATCATAATAAGGCTCCATATCCTTATAAGTCACGCCCCAATCTTGCAAGGTATAATCATTACCTAATTTATTACCATATCTTTGTTTGCTTAGGGTTTGAATTTCAAAGTCATAAGGCATAAACCTAAAAGTCCAACCATTCCAATGCACCCCTGCACCGCCAACATTATTACCCAATAAAAACGAACCCATTTTACGATAAGGTAAGGCTAAACCACTAGGATCATGGCGAAAAGTCACAGTGTCTTTTGAGCAATCTTGCATCAAACCATAATTAATCCCATATCTCCACTCATCATGGATAAAATTAAAATTTTCAGTACTTTGCATATGTCCGCGTTCTAAACTAAGTACATTCAAACCTGCTTTAGTAAGCTCTGCGGCCACTATACCTCCAGTCCATCCTGCTCCAACTGTTACTACATCTACTTTTTTTAATACTTCAGCCATTTTAATTCTCCATATCTGCTAAACCCATAGGTTCAATGTTAAAAAATTCATCACTTGCAATTTTATCCACATAGCTCATTTGTGCGCCTGGATATTGCATCATTCTCCAACCATTTTTATTATCATTTCCGCCATAAATTGGATCAGCTAAAACTCCAGCTACTGTCATATCTCTTAAAAGTGTGAAAAAATAAGAAGATTTAAAACCTGTAGTTTGAATTTTTCCTTTTTCAAAATCACTTAAAATTTTATCCTGATCTCCACCTTTAAGCAAAGAAAAAGATTTTTTATAACGCTTTTGAGCATTTTCTTCAAGAGCACGCACACCTTCTAAAAAAATATCTTTGCGTTGCATAGGAGTTTGATAGCCTTGTTCAGCTTTACCCTCAATGAAAGGTCCTTGCATATATTCTCTATCATTATAACCATAAGCACTAGCTAGCTGATTATCGATAAAATAAGGCACGCCTAAACCTATAGCTCCTTCTCCTTGCTCATCTTTAGGATAAATTCTTTCACAGGCTGCACTTAAGGTATCAAATTCAGTTTGAGTTTGAAAAAACATTCTACCTCTAACTTTATTTGATTTCCCTTGTGAAGCTTGATGCGAATGCGTAAATTCTGCTGCCTTTAAAACAGCACCGCCACCTATAGTGCTAGCTGCTACTACAGAACCACCTAGAAGCCCTAGTTTAAAAAAGCTTCTGCGATCAATAATATTGTCTTGCATTACTTCTCCTTGATAATAATTTAAACAAGACTATATTAGTCCTATTAATATAAATTTAACTTTAAAAAGCGATAAATTTTGTGTTATTCTTAATTTTATTTAAGTATATCTTTGAAAGTAATGAAAATAGAACTTTTAATAAAGCTCTATATCTTTAGAATTAAGTTCTTTATAAGCTGCACAAGCTTCTTGATGTTTTTGATCACAAGCCATACCAAAATATCTTTTTGCCTTTGTTAGATCTTGTTTTTCTAGTTGATTATAGCGTCCTAGCAAATAACAAGCCTCACCAAAACCTAAAGTGCAAGATTTAGAATAAAAAGCAAGAGCAGATTTTACACTTGCTTTAACAAGCTCTCCTTTATCATATAAAGATCCTAACTGATAACAAGCTCTTGCATTTTTTAAGTCACAAGATCTTTTATAAAAACTTGAGGCCATTTGTCCATCTTTTTCTTTTTTATAAAATAAAGCTATATTATTACAACTTAACGATTCTCCTAAAGTGCAAGCTTTATTAAAAGCCAAAAGAGCTTCATTTTTATAACCTTGATTTTGCAAAAGCAAAGCCATATTAGAACACGCATTTGCTAAACCTAATTTGCAAGCTTTATCATAAAATTTATAAACTTGATTTAAATCCTTACTCACGCCCTTAGCACTTTCATGCATAAAAGCTAAAGAAAAACAAGCTTTAGAAATATCTTTTTCACAAAGATTCTTAAAAATTTCATAAGCTTTATCAAATTTATTTGCCTCGTAAAGTTTTAAACCCTCTTCTAGCTCACTTAATGCAAATAATGAATTAAAAAATAAAAATAAAGTTAAAAATATTCTCATTAATCTTCCTTTATACTTTCTCTAACATTTAAAATCTGTGCTCTTCTTTTTCGAAGTTCTGCTTTTTTAAGATCTAAAAATTTACTTTTTTCTTGGATTAAAATTTGACTTTGTTCTAAAAAATTTTTTGCAATTTTTGTCAAAATAGGTTTATTAATAAGCAAAGCTTCAAACTCATAAACATTTAATTCATTTAAAACTCTTTCATAAATTTCACTTTTTTTAGGATAAAAAAGTACAAATTCAGAACTATCAAGCTCATAAAGAACACGACTTTCATTGATTTTACGACTAAAAAATGCAAGGCTTAGTTTCGTAGCATTTTCATAATTTGTAAAAGCCTTAAGATTTAATTTTTCAAAAAATAAATCAAGCTCTAAAATACTTCTAAATAAAAGCTCCTTAAAATCTTTCAAAAAGTACTCATCACTTGCATTGCAAAAAGCTCTTAATTCACTAAAATTTTTATCACTTTGGAAAATGTGATCTTTTTGTATGTTTGAAAATTCTGCTTTAAAAAGCAAAATTTCTCTCTCAAGTATGTTTATAAAATCTTTTAATTTCATCTTGATTTCTTCAAAAGATTTATAAAGTTCATTTTTGATTTTTTTAAACTCTTTACTCATTACATCACTATTGTAAAACATCGCCAAAAAAGCATCGTCGCTTGAAATATAAGGCACTTTATAATCATATCTTGTGTATAAATCTTTCTTTAAAAATCCTTTGCTTTCTTTGTAAAAATAAGCATCTTTTTCCTTAACACTTGCAAAAATTTCACTAGAAATTCTTTCGCTAATGCTTTTAAGCTGTTCTAAAATCTGATGATTTAAAATTTCAATCTCTTTTAAAAAATTTTCATACGCTAAAAGTAAATGCTTTTCATAACTTTGAAATTGATTTAATAAACGATCAAAAATACCTACAAAAAGTTGGTTTTCATCTTCTAAAATTTCGCATAAATTTAAAATTTTTCTTTTAACAAATTTTTCTTTTAAAGCTGTTGTATCTAGCTGAGTTAAAAAATCAAGCAAAGATTGAAAATTAGATTTTTCATAGCTTTGCTCATCTTTAGCTTCTTTGCAAGAAATGGCAATAAGCTCATCAAAATATTTTAAAAATACACTTTTTGCATAATTTAAAACATTATCTAGCTCTTCTGTGTTTAATTTATCTTTTTGATTTAATACACAAATGCTATTTTCTCCTAAAAGTTCTAAATTTGCTTTTATGGCATCTTCTTCACTTTTTTTGCCTGCATTATCAATCAAACTTAACCAAATCGCTCCATGAATATTTTTAAGCTCATCAAGAGTTGTTAAAGTATCATTTTCATTTGCATTTAAACCCGGAGTATCTACAAGAGTGATTTTTTCAAGTAAAGGAATAGGTGCAAAAATATGCAAACTTTTTGCTTGTTTTACTTCATTTCTTTGATCCGTATAAAAGGCTAATTTTTCTATATTTGTGATAATATCACTTCTATCTTCAAATTCTACTCTTAAAAAATATTCTTTTGCATAGCGTAAAAAAGTAGGTTTAAAAGTAACAGGAACAACACCCGTAGGCAAACAATCACACCCCAAGATCAAATTTAGTAAACTTGATTTACCACTTGAAAACTGCCCTATAATAGCGATATTAACATTCTTATCCAAAGAAAATACAAGCTCTTTTAATTCATTTTCTAAAGCATAACTTGCATGCATAAAAGGCTCATTAAGTTCCTTGCAAAGCTCTTGAATACGCCCTTTAAAACTATCATCAAAACTCACACTATAAGTATTTTCATAGGCTTTTATAAAATCATTTAAAAGATTAATCTGCATTTAAAAGCCCCATTTCAAGTTGTTTTAATTTTTCAATTTTTTCTAAATTTTCTTCAAAAGAATTTAAAATATTAATATCTTGATTTTTCAGACTCTGTAAAACTTTTTCAAGACTTTCTAATTTTGATTTTTGATTTTTTTCATAATGTTTTAATTTATCATTTAAAAACTCAAAAAATGCTCCATTGATATTTAAAGAATTTAAAATTTCGCTCATTTTAAATTCTTTAAAAGTATCAAAAATAACCATATCTAAATTCGTTTCAAGCTCATATAAATCTGATTTTAAATTGCTTAATTTTTCAATTTTCAATCTTAAAAGTGCAAATTTTTCACTTTGAAAAATACTATCTATATTTTTTGAAATTCCATCTTTAAAACCTTCAAAACCATTATCAAAATCATCTTTTAAAAAATCATATTTTAAAGACAAATTTGTTTTAAGCTCCTCGATTTTTTTAATATTTTCAAATTTAATTTCTCTTAAAATATCATTAATCCCATCTTTTGTAGTAATATCAACTATATTTAAAATACGAGAAAGATTAAGCTTTTGTGCATTATTTTTTAAATATTTAAACTCATCTATCAAGCGTTCTTTTAATTTTTTAGCCAAAAGTAAAACAAGATTATCTATACCATTATCTATATTTTTAAGTTTTACAATGGAATTTGAAATTTCATCTTGTGCTTCTTTTAATAAGATATTTTGCTTTTGAAGTTCAAGTAAAAGCTTTTGATTTTCTTCACTTACACCTTGTTTATTCTCCTTAATAAGACGATTTTGCATTTCATATTTGCTTAGAATATTTTTAAGTTCCAAATGTAATTCTTTTTTGTAAGCTCTTAAGGCAATCTTGCTTTTTTCTCCTGCATAAAGCTCGTTAAAAAGATAGTTTTCAAATTCTTGCATACCACTTTTTTGCAAACTTTCCTTAGGTGCTAAACCCTTATAAAAATCACTTGCCATTTTAGCACTCACACATAAAAAATCAATCTTTTCAACCAAATTTTCATCTAAATCCACAAGTCTTGATTTTAAGCTTTCTTTGGTATAAACAATGACTTCTTCTAAATCCTTTTTGCTTAACAAATCCGCTTTAGTTAAAACAATTAAAAACTTACTCAGCCTTGAATTTAAAAGACAATGCACTAAAAAGTCTGCATCTTTTTGAGTTAAGCTTTGAGAAGCATTCATTAAATGAATTAAAAAATCACTTTCTCTAAGATACTCATTTGTAACAATTTCTCTTTGAACTACAACATCATCAAGCCCTGGAGTATCAACTATGGAAATATTATTTTTTAAAAAATCTAAATGACTTTTAATTTCTATTTTTTTAATTAAAGCTGAAATTTTATTTTTAGCTGAACTGAAATTTTTAAGTTCACAAAGTGCGATATTTTGTATTAAAGGTTTATCCTTGATAAAATCCTCTATATTTACACTCTTATCCAGCTTGTCAATAAATTCTTTTAAATCTGCATTAAAGTGCGAACTTTCAAGTATATTTTGCCATTCTTTTTTATCCCAAAAATATATCTTTGCTTCTTCACTCTTACCATAGCTTAATACTGTTAAATTAGCTGTTTCAGGTATGTTTGAAACCCCTAAAAAATCTTCTTTTAAAAGAGCATTTAAAAGGCTTGATTTTCCTGCATTCATCACGCCAGTGATGGCTATATTAAACTCTAAATTTTGAAATTTTTCCAAAGTTTTTTGAAGTCTTGATTTTAAATTTTCATCAAAACTTAGCTTTTGAAGCTCTAAATTAATGGTGTTTAATTCTTTAAAATCATTTTGAAATAAAGCTTTTTGATCTATACTTTGAACTTTTTCTTGTGAAATAAAATCAAGCATTTCGGTATTTTTTGAAATTTTTTCTAAAATTTTTAGAGCCTTAAGCAAATCTTGCTTTGAAATAAAGCCTGATTTAAAAAAATTTAAAATACAAATTTGAGCATTTTGTATACTAAAAATATCCACTCTTAAATCAATTTTTTTGCAAAGCTCTTGAAATTCTTTTAAGAGAAAATATCTTTCATAATTGTCTTTATTGACACTTAAAATAATCGCGCACTCGGCCGTATTAAGTTTGTTTTTATCTTGAAATTTAGCATCAAAATTTAAAAATTGAAGTTCATTTTGCCAAATTTTTTGGAATAATTCTTTCATAATCTTCCCCTTAAAAAGGGGAAAGATTTATTTATTTCTTTGAGCGACAAGTTGTCTTCTCATGTAAGCGATTTTACTTTGTAAAGGTAATTCTTTAGGACAATTATCTTCGCAAGCAAGCAATGACATACAACCAAAAACACCATCATCATCGCCCACTAATTCATAAAAATCTTCCACACTTCTATGGTCATGCGGATCTTGTAAATATCTAGCTGTTCTTAAAAGTCCTGTAGCAGCTATGAAATTTGGACGCATAAGTTTAGTTGCACAAGAAGCTACACAAATTCCACACTCTATACAACGATCAAGTTCAAAAGTTTCATCCGCAACCTCCGGCTCAATACGTTCTTCAAGTTTAGAAATATCAGTTTCTTTTTCGTTATGCACCCAGCTTTCAACGCGTTTACACATGTCTTCAAACCACTCTCCTGTATTCACGCTTAAATCTTTAATATGTCTAAATGCGGGCATAGGCATAAGCTCTATCACTCCATCAGGATAATCTTTAGTCAAAGTTTTACAAGCAAGTTTTGGCACTCCATTAATCATCATCGCACAAGATCCACAAATCCCTGCACGACAAACAAAGTCAAAACTCAGATCCGCATCCATTTTTTCACGAATCAAAGTCAAACATACAAAAACCGTCATAAAAGGAGTTTCTTCAAGCTCGTAAGTCACAAAATGTGGTTTAGAAATTTTGCTTAAAGGATTATATTTAAATGCCTTTATTGTCAATTTTCTACTCATAATCAACTCCTATTCTTTGGTTTGGTGCTTTATATTTAGCTTGTAATTCATAAGGCATTAAAGCGTTTTGAATTTCATAACGACCTTTGCCTTCAGCTTCCATTTTTTCACGTATTGCATCCACTTCAGCTTGGCGTTTTTCACTTAAAGGATTTTCTATAATATTTCCTTTGGCTCCGTATCCACGGAATGCTGGTGGAATTTCCATTTTCATAATATCAAGCTCTTCGTATTCTATGCGTGGTAAGGTTTCGCCTTCTACCCAAAAAGTATTGGTTCTTTTCATCCAATTTAAATCATCTCTTTTTGGATAATCTTCCCTATAATGCGCTCCACGACTTTCTGTTCTTAAAAGCGCTCCATAAGCTACGCAAAGTGCTATTTTTAACATTCTTGGCACTCTATACGCTTCTTCAAGCTCTGGATTTGCACAATCAAGTTCTTTACAATGTACTTTAACGTCTTGAGAATCTTTATAAAGTTTTTCAAGTTCATCTACTGCTTCTTTCAAACCTTCACCTGTTCTAAAGATGGCCACCTTATCCCACATGATTTCTTTCATTCTGTTTTTGATTTCAAAAACATTATGTTTACCTTCTTTATCTACTAAAGATTTTAAATATTGATACTCTTTAGTTAAGAAGTCTTTTACTACATTTGTGTCAATTACTTCACCATTATTTTTACAATAATCTGCAAAATAATCTCCCACTATCATACCTGCTACAACAGTTTCAGCACATGAATTTCCACCTAAACGATTAAATCCGTGCATATCCCAGCAAGCTGCTTCTCCACAAGCAAAAAGTCCGTTTAACCATTGACTTTCACCCGTTGGTTTAGTTCTAATTCCACCCATAGAATAATGCTGCATTGGAAGAACTGGCGCCCAACCTTTTGGACCCTCATCTGCTGGATCAATACCATTAAAAGTTTTACAAATATCTTGTACATCGCGGAGATTTTTTTCCACATGAGCTCTTCCAAGTATAGAAATATCAAGCCATAAATGATCCCCATAAGGGCTTTTTACACCTTTGCCTTTACGAATATGTTCCATCATTCTACGACTTACCACATCACGGCTTGCAAGTTCTTTTTTCTCTGGTTCATAATCAGGCATAAAACGATATCCATCCACATCGCGTAAAATTCCACCATCACCACGACAGCCCTCAGTAAGCAAAATACCGCTTGGCACAATAGGAGTTGGATGAAATTGCACTGCTTCCATATTTGAAAGTCTGCAAAGCCCTGTTTCAAGAGCGATGGCTGCACCTGTTCCTTCACAAATTACCGCATTTGTAGTTTGTTTATAAATTCTACCATAGCCCCCTGTTGCTATCATGGTTCCTCTTGCAATATAAGCAATGAGTTGTCCATTAGTTAAATCTCTAGCGATCACACCTAAGCATTTTTTACCATCATGGATAATTCTTACTGCTTCCATTCTATCAATAATTTTTACTTGATGTTTAATAGCTTCATTTGCTACACCATAAAGCATACAATGCCCTGTTGCATCTGCGATATAGCAAGTTCTCCATTTTTTAGTTCCACCAAAATCTCTAGCATTAATAAGCCCGTGCGCTTCTTCTTTTTCTTCAATCACAGTTTTTTGTGCATTGATTACAACAGTTCTTGGACCTTTAGTAACTCTAGTCCAAGGCACACCCCAAGCCGCAAGCTCACGCACTGCTTTTGGCGCAGTTTGAGCAAACATTCTTGCTACTTCTTGATCACAGCCCCAATCACTTCCTTTTACTGTATCTGCAAAGTGAAGATCTTCATTATCACCCTCACCTTTTGCCCCATTTGCTAAACTTGCCTGCATACCTCCTTGCACCGCTGCAGAGTGAGAACGCTTCACTGGACAAATACTTAAAAGTGTTACACTTTGGCCACTCTTTGCTACTTCAATAGCCGCTCTAAGACCTGCTAATCCTCCGCCTATTACTAAAGCATCACTATATTGTATATTCATAATTTGCTCCATTGTAGTTTTTTATCATCGCAGTAGTTTGGGTTTGATTTTGGTAGTTTTCATAACCTATTTTTATAAATGCTGCAAGACTTAACACACCTAAAACTAGGAAGAAAATACTGATTATCCATTTAGCAGTTTTAAGCTTTTTGCGACTTTCTTTTACATTTTTTCCTTCAAACCAACCCCATTTAACACAAAGTCTATAAAGCCCTATACTTCCATGAAGTTCAACACAGACTAAAAGAACAGCATAAAAAAGCCACATAAAATGACTTACAACCCTATCTCCTGACATATCGCCGCTGATTTTATCTGCATTGGTTACAATAAAAATAAGATGAGCAGAACCTAAGAAAAACATAATAAAACCTGTAAAAGCTTGAACCCACCATAACGAAGTATCGCTGTGATTCATTTTTTTACTGTGTGTTCTTAGTATTTGATACTGACGGTAATTAATAGGAAATTTTCTCATTGCAAGTAAAGCATGAACGAAAAAAACCACTAAAACACAGGCGGCTAAAAATGAAGTAAGATAACTCATAACAGGATTATCGTAAACAAATTTTAATTCTAAAAAATGCACTACAGAATTAAAAAAATCCTCACTGACTAAAATTGTAGAAACAAAAAGCATATGCACCCACATAAAAAGACCTAAAAAAAGCCCTGAAGCACTTTGGATAAAGTCTAATTTCGCAGGCATTTTACTTTTTTTGCCCTCAATGCTCTTACCCAAATAACCTTCGATAAGCTCACGCATCTTTACTCCTTTGTAAAAAGAAATTAAAAAAAATCCATTTCATTATATTACAAAAGTCTTTAAGATAGATTAAATATTTACTTTTTTAAACTTTATACAAATATAAACTAACAAAGCTGTTATAAACATTATAAAACTTAAAATTTGCCCCATACTCATACCCCATAAAACAAAACCTATACCAAAATCAGGCTCGCGATAAAATTCACATATAAATCTTGCCAATGAATAAGCACCAGCATACACAAGAATCAATTCCCCTTGAAAGCTTTGCTTAAATCTTGCTAAATAAACTATAATAAAAACAACAATACCTTCTAAAAATGCTTCATAAAGTTGCGATGGATGGCGCAATACTCCATCAACATAAATTCCCCAAGGCACATTTGTAATGCGACCAAAAAGCTCTTGATTTAAAAAATTTCCTATACGACCAAAAACATAAGCCAATGGAACACTTAAAGCAACCAAATCAAGAAAAATCCAAGGATTTGTTTTATATTTTTTACAAAACAATAAAGTAGCTATCAAAAATCCTATAATTGCTCCATGATAACTCATACCTCGAATACCTACAAATTCACCATTAATATAAGGATTAAAAATTTGCCAAGGATGAGTAATATAATACATAGTATTTGCATCATAAATCAAAATATATCCAAGTCTTGCACCTAAAATAACCCCTATTTCAACCCATATAAAATAACTATCCAAATGTTTTTCATTAATGTCTAGTTGAAATTTTCTTACAAAAAATTTAGCCAAAAGCAAAGCCAAAAGCAAAGCTATAACATACATAATGCCATACCAATGCACCTTTAAACCAAAGATGCTAAAAGCTATAACATTAAAATTTGAATAAATATGCTGCCAAAATTCCATATATCTTTCCTAATTTTCTTTTATAAAAATATAACAAAAAAACTTTAACTTGCTATAATTAACACAAACACATTAAATAAAGGTAAAAAATGAAAAAATATATTTTACTTGCTAGTAGTATGTTAATTTTAGCAGCTTGTGGGGGTACAAGTAGTAATTTTGTCAATGTTTCTATGCCAAATTTTAAACCCCAAGTTCCAACAAAGGTTGAACCTATTGATTCTGGAGTAAGCATTGCTCTTGTGCCTATTAATATAGAACAAAATAACAATTATTCTGATTATTTTGAAAATTCAGTGCTTAAAATTCGCATAGAAAAAGAAATTGATCTTTTAAAACAAAATTTAGAAGAGCAGATCAAAACCATCGCTCAACTAAAAGGCTATAAAATAGTTACTACTAATCCAGACTACACTCTTAAAAGTTCAATCAGTATTTATACGGAAGAAAAAAATGTACAAAAAACAAACAATTTTATGAGTGGAGATTATGTAAAATCCAATTTAGGTATAAATTTTAAAGGTAAAATAGATTTTATAGATGCACACAATCCACAAAATTCAACCAATCTTTCAAGTAGCACTAAACTAGATTCTTTAGTTGCGCTTAACTATCCTATTAAAAATGATGATGGGGTTAATATGTTTAAAACTACTATCTCTACCGTACCAACTCAACTCAATAAAGGTTTAGAGCAACCTGCTTTTGAAATTGATAAAAGTTTTTTAGCTTTTTATAAAAATACATTAAATACACTTTATAACAATCTACCAAAAGCAACAGACATAGGCAAAACTATACCTAATACAAACAGTGGTTTTAATAGTTTTGATGGCGATGCTACCTTTGAAGAAAGCTTACCTCAAACAAATTCTAATCAAAATAATACAATTGAAAACGCGCCTACACAAAATATTCCTACAAATCCATCTTCAACAAATCAAAATAATCAAAGTAAAAATCAAGATGGGGTAGAAATATTTGAATGATAAAACTTGTGGGAAAATTAAACTTTCTCACACAAAAAATAAGATTTTCTTATACAAGAAAAATAACTATCATTCTACTTTAAAATCAATGCCTGTTGCATTGCATTTTTTATCATCTCTCTTTTATCTTGTATTTCAAAAAAAAGTTCAAAAGCAAAAACTCCTTGCCATAAAAGCATATCAAGTCCATCTTTAATTTTTAAATGATACTCTTTACACAATCTATAAAAAGGTGTTTCTCTGCCATAAATTACCTCAAAAGCAAATTTAGCTTTAGGTAAAATTCTATCTAAAAGCTCCCTATCACAAGGTAAATTTTCATCTTTTAATCCAGCAGAAGTTGAATTTATAACCAAATCAAAGTCAAAATCTTGCAAGTTTTTATAAAGATAAGTTGGATAAGCTAAAAAATCTTTAAATCTTTCTTTACTACGATTAGCTATATACACTTCTACGCCTTTTTGTTTTAATGCATAAGCAAGCGCCAAAGCTGTACCTCCAGCACCCAAAATCAAAGCTTTTTTTATATTATCAAAATCCTTAATAGCTTCTAAAAAACCTAAAGCATCAGTATTATAAGCGTAAATTTTATCTTCTTTTAAGCATAAAGTATTTGCAGAGCCAATATTTCTAGCAAAATCATCCTTCACATCAGCAATATCTAAAGCTTTTTCCTTAAAAGGCAAAGTAATATTAGCTCCACTAAGTCCTAATTTAAAAAAATCTTCTCTTAAACAGTTAGCATTTCTTAAATGATAGCGTGTATAAATGCTATCAAGCCCTAAGGCTTTAATAGCATTATTATGCATTCTAGGCGATTTAGAGTGAGAAATAGGATCGCCTATAACTGCTAAAAATTTCATTTTAAAGTAAAAGAAAAAGCATCTTTTGCAATATCCTTACGGATTTTAGCAAGTTCTGCTGCAATATCTGCCTTTTCAAATGGTCCTATTAAAACCTTGGTAATTTCTTTACTTCCAACTGTAGTTTTATAAAGTTTATAATCATAACCTTTTTGCTTTACAGAAGCAAGTTCTTTTGATTTTTGATCCAAATTACTTACTGAGAAAATTTGCACATAAATACCCGATGCTAAACCACTTGGATGTACAGGTTTAGCATCAACATTTTTAAATAAATCATTTGCATTTTGTTCTTTTTTAGGGGTTTGTTTTGCACTTTCTTTTTCTTTTTTTACAGCTGTTTGTTTTTTTGCTTCTTCTTTAGATTTTGCAGTTTGTGTTACTTCTTGTTTAGGAGTACTTGCTTGTGGAGTGGTATTTGCTGAAGTAGTTGCTGTTGGTTCTGCTGGAACTTCTTGATCAGGCATAGCAAAATTTGTAGTATCATTGTTATTTGAACTAGAGGTTGTTGTATTTTGAGTTGTATTTTGTTCATCTTGAAATTGTTTTCTTAATGCCTCAAATTGATCTTCTGCTGAAGTATTATCTGTAATTGGCATACTTTCAAAAGAAGTATCATTGTTATTGTCTTGAGTTGCTATAGGTTCACTTGGCAATACACTTTGATTTTGCGTATTTTCATCACCACTACCATTAATAAGCTTCATAACTATCATGATAGCTAAAAACAAAATAACTAAAGCAATAACTCGTAAAAGAATTTTTTTTACTTTTTCACTTTTATTACTTTTTTCTAAAATAATATCATCAAATTCATTTTTTTGATTTTCCATAATTTGTCCTTTCTTACATATGCTTAGACCAAGAACTTCCTCGTTCTTTTTGATAAACCTCATAAGGCAATATTAAAATATTAAATTCCCTAGGTACATCCATGCTAGGAAACACCTTCCATTCTACTGGCATTTTACTTGCAAACATCATTGAAAGTTTAGACGCTAAAGAATAACCTTCGTTTAACGCCGTGTGTCCTTTGTGAATATAAAGATGTAAATGTCCTGGAGTTTTAGTCTTATAGGCTGTGAAATTTATAAAACCTTCTTCTCTTAAAATAAGTTGTGCACGGTGATAAAATCTTTCAGCATTAAAACCATTATAATCAAAGACAATATTTTCTACTTTATTATCTTTTGTTATTAAATCATGAGCGACAACAATTTTTTTAGCAGCGTGTTCTCTCATGACATTTAAATTTAAAGGAGCATCAACTCTTTCAAATTTATCAAAAAATAAGCGACCTCTATGTGTAATTTTATTTACAATTTTATCGCGTCTTATATAATAATGATCGCCAATTATTTTAATTAGCGACATATCCATTGGTGAAATCAAAACATAGCCCTTTCATAAATAATAAAATTACTTGCAAGTTTTTTTAATTCTTGTTTAATATTCTCTTGTAATTTTTCATTATTAACATCATCTAAAATATCTGCAATATAATTTGACACAATTTCCATTTCTTTTTCTTTAAAACCTCTGGCAGTAAGGGCTGGAGTTCCAAGTCTTAATCCACTTGTGATAAAAGGACTTCTAATCTCTCCTGGAACGGTATTTTTATTTGCAGTAATACCTGCATTTCCAAGAGCTAAATCTGCATCTTTTCCACTAAATTCACGATCTAAAAAACTCATTAAAACAAGGTGATTATCCGTTCCATCGCTAACAAGTTTAAATTTTCTATCCATTAAAACATTAGCTAAAACTTGAGCATTAGTTCTTACTTGTTTTGCATAAACTTTCCACTCATCGCTAAGATTAAATTTAAATCCTACTGCTTTTGCAGCAATTACATGCATCAAAGGACCACCTTGAATACCTGGAAAAATGGCAGAATTAATTTTTTTAGCAAGCTCTTCATCATTTGTCATAATAATACCACCTCTTGGGCCACGCAAAGTTTTATGTGTAGTTGAGCTTACTACATGAGCGTATGGAAAAGGACTTGGATGCTCACCTGCCACAACAAGACCTGCAATATGTGCTATATCAGCAAAAAGATAGGCACCTATTTCATCAGCAATTTCTCTAAATTTAGCAAAATCAATCACTCTTGCATAAGCACTAGCTCCACAAACTATAAGTTTTGGTTTTTCTTTTTTAGCAATTTCTCTTACTTTTTCATAATCAATTCTTCCATCAAGTTCTACGCCGTAAAAACAGCTTTCATACAT
Source organism: Campylobacter sp. CFSAN093259 (assembly GCF_012889985.1). Classification (NCBI taxonomy): domain Bacteria; kingdom Pseudomonadati; phylum Campylobacterota; class Epsilonproteobacteria; order Campylobacterales; family Campylobacteraceae; genus Campylobacter; species Campylobacter sp. CFSAN093259. Next base: position 369,029 of record NZ_CP040617.1, on the reverse strand, counting down.
TTTGCCCGAAGAACTTACTTTTGCACCATGAGTTAAATGTCCGCCATGACTTAAATCCATTCCTAAAATTTTATCACCTGGATTAATCAAAGCCGCATAAACACCTTGATTAGCTTGAGAACCTGAATTAGGCTGAACATTAGCAAATTTACAATTAAAAAGTTTTTTACATCTTTCAATAGCTAGAGTTTCAATCTCATCAACAAATTCACAACCACCATAATATCTTTTACCCGGATAACCTTCTGCGTATTTGTTTGTCAAGATACTTCCCATAACTTCCATTACTTCAGGTAAAGTGAAATTTTCACTCGCTATCATTTCAAGACCTTCACATTGACGCTCTAACTCTTTGTTTGTTAAATCAAAAATTTCTTTATCAAACATTTCTAAACTCATTCTTTCTCCTTTAGTTCTGATTTTAATGGACGCATTGCAGGAAACAATATCACATCACGAATGGATTTTTTATTTGTCAAAAGCATAACAAGTCTATCTATACCTATGCCCTGCCCTGCCGTTGGAGGCATTCCATAACCCAAAGCATTTACAAAATCTTCATCCATTTCACAAGCCTCTTCATCGCCTGCATTTTTAGCTTCAATTTGTTTTAAAAATCTCTCATATTGATCAAGAGGATCATTAAGCTCATTAAAACCATTTGCCAATTCTCTTCCGCAAATAAACAACTCAAATCTCTCAGCAATCTGAGAATCCTCATCGCTACGTCTTGATAAAGGACTTATGGAAATAGGAAAATCAATCACAAAAGTAGGATTGATCAATTTTTCTTCCACATAATTGTCAAAAAGTTCAGCTTGCAAATGTCCAAGTTCAAGCTTTTCATTCGCTTCAAAACCATCTGCTTTTAATTTAGTAAGAATTTTTTCCTTATCTTCGATTAAATCCCTATCTAAACCACCATACTTACAAAGTGCGTCTTTATAGGTTATTCTTTCAAAAGGTTTAGAAAAATTTATCATTTTTCCATCAAATTCTATTGTTTTTCCTAAATTAAGTTTATCCAAAAGTAAAGCAAAAAGTTCTTCGGTTAAATCCATTAAATCTTTATAATTATGATAGGCCCAATAAAATTCTATAGTTGTAAATTCGGGATTATGAGTTAAATCCATACCTTCGTTTCTAAAACAACGATTGATTTCAAAAACCGCCTCAAAACCACCTACTATAAGTCTTTTAAGATAAAGTTCTGGAGCAATTCTTAAAAATCTTTCTACGCCTAAAGAATTATGAAAAGTTACAAAAGGCTTAGCGTTTGCTCCACCTGCAATCGGATGCATCATAGGAGTTTCTACTTCTAAAAAGCCTTTATTTTCAAAAAAATGACGGATTAAACTCACCACTTTAGAACGCACTAAAAAATCTTTTCTAACTTCGACATTCATTATCATATCAACATAACGTTTACGATATCTTTGCTCAATATCTGTTAATCCATGATATTTTTCAGGTAAAGGAACAATAGCTTTTGTAGCGAGTTTTACTTCACTTGCATGTAAACTAAACTCACCTGTTTTAGTTACAAAAGGAAAACCTTTAACCAAAACAATATCACCCACCTCTAAATTCTTTTTTAAAATCGTATAAAGCTCTTCGCCTACGCTATCTTTACTAAAATAAATTTGTAAATTTGTATCCTCATCTTCAATGTTTGCAAAAATCGATTTCCCAGCTATACGCAAAAGTTTCAAACGTCCTGCAACAACAGCATTGACACTTTCATCTCTTTTTTCAACTTGCTCTAAAATATAAGAAAATTTATCCTTAAAAGTCTTTAAAGACATTTCTTTTTCTAAAAAATGAGGATAAGGATTGATCCCTAAATTTTTTAATTCCTTAGCTTTTTCTATTCTTTGCTGCTCTAAAATATTATCAAACATTTATATTTTTACCTTTGCTTTTTGATTATTACAATCACCACAAACACCATAAAGCTGCATCAAATGCCCTGTAAGTTTAAAACCATGTTCTTTTGCAATCAAGGCTTGCTGTCTTTCTATAATAGGATTTTCAAATTCTATAATTTTTCCGCAATTTTTACATATCATATGATCATGGTGAGGTTTATTGGCAAGCTCGTATTTTTTACCTGCTGAACCAAAAGAAATGGAAGTTACCATTTCTGCTTCTTCAAGCAAATTTAAAGTACGATAAACAGTTGCAATTCCTACATTTAAATCAGGTTCAGCTTGTTTGATTTCCATATATAAACTTTCGGGTGTGTAATGAGTATCACTGTGATAAAGAGTTTTTAAAAGCACTTCTCTTTGCTTAGTATATTTAAGTCCGCCTTGTCTTAATATTTTTTTAAATCTCTCAAGTAAAACATCATATTCCACATTTTCTATCAGCATATCACTCCCCTTTTTGAGTATTGTTTAAATCACTTACAATATCTTGCAACTTTTCACTAGCATGATCTAGACTATTTTCTGTTAAAGGTTGATTCATAATAAAAGATCCAGTTTCTTTAAGCAAATTCAAAGTATAGCTATTTTTAGCAAAATTATCTAATTTATCATTTAAAAAATCGATTCTTGCTACACAAAAAACTAAAATTGCAAAAATTAAAAAGATTTTTGCCCCGCCAAATATAAAGCCACCAATACGATCTAAAAAACCTAGGCCACTTAATTTAATCAACTTAGAAAGAAAATTACCTGCCAACAAACAAGCTATCCAAAAAATAATTAATATGGCCAAAAATCCAGCAAATCCAGCTAAGCTTTGATTTTCTATCTTATAAAAAGTACTTTGTATAAATTCAGCTGCTTGAGTTGCATATTTTGAAGCAATAAAAACACCACCAATAATACCCAAAAGCCCAAAAATTTCTTTTATCAAACCATTGATAATACCCTTAAGCCCTAAAAGCAAGGTAAATCCTAAAATAAAAGCATCAAACCAATAAAAATTCATTTCAATCACTCTCTGATTTTTTTTGTTTTAAATTTATTCTACAAATAAGCACTAAATGCTAAGTTAATCATTCTATGATTTTAGGAACAACAAAAAAATGTTCTTGTTTTTTTGGAGCACAATCCAAAACCTCATCAATAACATTGCTATTTCTTATCTCATCAATCCTCAAAGGAGCTCCACCTTTTATAGTACTCACAGTAATCTCTTGGGAATCTAGATCAAGTTCGTTTAATTTTTCAACAAAATTCACAATTTCACTTAACTGTGCAATGGTTTCATTTCTGTTTTTTGTTATTTGTAAAGCACTTAATTTTTCAAGCTTGCTTAATAATTTCTCATCTATTTGCATTTCTTAAACCTTAATAAAAAAGTTAAAATTTTGAAAATTATATCATAAAAAGCTTTAAATTGTTTAGGATATTTTGCAATTTATATGATACAATACTATAATTTTTCTATACAAAAATAAAAATATTTTTTCAAGGATAAATTTTGGGACTAAAAGATAATTTAAAAGCTGTTAAAAATGAACTTAACACAGAAGAACAATTTATAGAAAATTTTATCAAAGGAGAGAGATTTATACGCAAGTATAAATTTTATATATCTGCTGTTGTGATAATTTTAGTTGCTTGGTTTGCTGGAAATTTTATAATCTCAAAAATAAACGATTATAAAACAAAAGAAGCAAATGAAATTTATGCCAATCTAATACAAGATCCTAGCAATAAAAATCTTTTAGAACAACTTAAAAATAAAAATACCAATCTTTACGCTATCTTTTTACTAAAAGAAAATATTAATGATTTTAATAATACAACTCTCCAAAATGAACTAAAACAAATTTATAATAATGCTCAAACAAACACTTTACTTAAAAATATTATTGCATTATCTTTAGGGGATAAATCAATATTTTTAAAAAATTATGATAAATTATTAGAAGCTTACAAACTTTTAGAGCAAAATAAAATCGAAGAAGCTAATGTTTTACTTTCTCAGATAAAAGAAAATTCAAGTTTAAATCAAATAGCTAAAAACCTCAAACATTATCAAGGCATTACACAATGAAAAAAATATTTTTAACACTATTTTGTTTAATATTTCTATGTGCTTGTGGCACCAAAAGACAATATTTTGAACCAAAACAAACCGATGGAGATTTAAGTCATAATAGCAATTTAAAAAGTAAAATCGTTGATTGGAATCTAGTTTCTGCAAAACTTAGCAATAATACAACTATCTTAAAAAATAATATCTCCATAGACAAGTTTAAACTTCCTAAAAATTATATGCTTCTAGCTTATCAAGATGGGGAATATTTTACTGCAGATAATAATGGAAATTTAAAAATTTTTGACAATTCTTATAATGAAATTTATAATTTTCAATTTGACGCTAGTGTTGTAGGAGTAGCTTCTAATGGAGATGATTTAGCCCTTGTACTTGCAAACAATACTATAGTTCTTGCAAATCGTTCTTTGGGTATTAAATTCAGTCAAACCCTAACCTCAGCTCCAGCCCAAGACAGTCGTACCGCTAATCCTATATTTTTAGACAATATCATCGTTTATCCAACACTAGATGGTAAAATTTTAATTCTTTCAAGAAACAATCTTCAAATCATTAAAGATGTGGTTATTTCAGCAGAAAATTTTTTCAACAATGTAATCCATCTAAGTGTAATCGGAGATAAACTTATAGCAGCAACAGCTAAAAAAATCATTGTTGTAAGCCCTGCTAGAACTCTTTATCTTGACGCTGACATAAAAGATGTTGCACTTAGCGATGATGGTATTTTTATACTAGAAAAAGATGGCACTATTATTAAAACTGATTATAACTTAAGAAAAATTGCGGAAAAAAAATTTGAATTTGCTATTTTTGTAAAAAGCAATATATACAATAATTATTTATATATTTTTGAAAAAACAGGCTATCTTATCAAAATGAATCTGAATTTAGATAATGCACAAGTATTTAAACTTTCAGAAGCTGTTGATAAAATTTCTTTCATGGGAAATGGTAAATTTTACTACGGAGATAAAATTTTAGATTTGCTATGATAAAAATTTTAGAACAAACAATAAAGGCTTTAAAATTAAATTTAAAGCCCTATGACTTAAGTATGTTGACTAGAAAAAAAAGTTATATTTGTGCTAAAGATCAAAATAACATTCTTTTTATGTATACAGGAAAAACAAAATTTTTAATGAAAGATGCCTTATTTTTAGAAAATCTAGCACAGCAAATTAACATAAATAACAAATATTTTTTTAGTATGGCTTCTCTTTGCTCTAAAGCAAAAAATCATCTAGAAATGAAAGGATTTAATATCTATGTTGCTCTGTGATATTGGGAATTCAAATGCTAATTTCCTAGATGATAACAAATATTTTACTCTTAATATAGATCAGTTTTTAGAATTTAAAAATGAACAAAAAATTTTTTATATCAATGTCAATGAACATCTCAAAGAACATTTAAAAAATCAAAAAAATTTTATCAATCTTGAACCTTATTTTTTATTTGATACAATTTATCAAGGATTAGGAATCGATCGCATAGCAGCTTGTTATACTATTGAAGATGGAGTTGTTGTAGATGCAGGTAGTGCTATTACAATTGATATTATTTCTAATTCTATACATCTTGGTGGTTTTATCTTGCCAGGTATTGCAAATTATAAAAAAATTTATAGCCATATTTCACCACGATTAAAAAGTGAATTTAACACTCAAGTTAGTCTTGATGCATTCCCACAAAAAACCATGGATGCTTTAAGTTATGGTGTTTTTAAAGGAATTTACCTACTGATAAAAGATGCCGCTCAAAATAAAAAGCTTTATTTCACTGGTGGAGATGGGCAATTTTTAGCAAATTATTTCGATCACGCAATTTATGATAAACTTTTAATCTTTCGAGGAATGAAAAAGATTATAAAAGAAAATCCCAATTTACTTTATTAAAAATGTTACAAAAATTCTCATTAATATCAAACCTTAATGAAATTTAACTTTTTGTAAAACAAATTCAATTAAACTTCTATTTAGAAAAAAGTTTATTAAAATAAAAAAAGGAAAAACAATGAGCCAACAAGAATTTGATGTGCTTGTCATCGGAGCTGGAATTTCAGGAGCAGCATTATTTTACGAGCTTGCAAGATATACAAATATTAAAAATATTGCTTTGATAGAAAAATATAATACAGCTGCAACATTAAATTCTAAGGGAACGAGTAATTCTCAAACCATTCATTGTGGAGATATTGAAACCAATTATACTTTAGAAAAAGCGCGAAAAGTAAAAAGAACAGCTGATATGATAGTTAAATATGGACTCATGCAAAATGCGCAAAATAATTTCATGTTTTCTCATCAAAAAATGGCTCTAGCTGTTGGAGATATAGAATGTGATTATATGAAAAAACGCTATGAAGAATTTAAAGAACTTTATCCTTATATAAAATTTTTCGATAAAGCAAAAATCAAACAAATTGAACCCAAAGTTGTTTTAGGAGAAGATTGCAATCAAGATAGACCTGAAAATATCTGCGCCATGGGTGTTGAAAGCGGCGAGGTTTTTACAACTGTAGATTTTGGGAAAATGAGTATAAATCTAATAGAACAAGCTCAAAAACAAAATAAAAATACTTTCGTTGCCTTTAATCAAGAAATTATTCACATAGAAAAAAAGGATGATATTTTTATATTAAAAACCTCAAATCATCAAGAATACCATGCCAAAAGCGTAGTTGTCAATGCTGGAGCGCACTCTTTATATTTAGCACATAAAATGAACTTAGGTATGGATAAGTCTTGTTGGCCTGTTGCAGGAAGTTTTTATTTAACCAAACAAAAACTTTTAAATGGTAAGGTTTATATGGTGCAAAATCCTAAACTTCCATTTGCAGCTCTTCATGGAGATCCTGATTTGCTTGCTGATATGAACACCCGCTTTGGACCTACCGCACTTGTTATTCCAAAACTAGAACGTTATCATGGTCTAAAATCAGTTCCAGAATTTTTTGAAGCACTAAAACTTGATAAAACTGTTTTAAAAGTAACTTTTAATATGTTTAAAGATGCAACAATTAGAAATTACATCTTTTATAATTATCTTTTTGAACTACCTTTTGTTGATAAAAGCTTATTTGTTAAAGATGCCAAAAAAATAGTCCCAAGTCTTAAAGCAAGCGATATTTATTATGCGAAAGGTTTTGGAGGCGTAAGACCGCAAGTTATTGATAAAACTAAAGGAGAATTAATGCTAGGTGAAGCAAGCATCACAGAAACCCCTGGTATTATTTTCAATATGACTCCAAGTCCTGGAGCAACAAGTTGTCTAGGAAATGCTGAAAGAGATGCAAAGCTTGTATGTAATTACCTAGGAATGGAATTTAACGAAGATAAATTTTCTTCAGAATTATTGTAATCATTTTGTTTCTATTTTTAGCTACAATAATTTCAAAAGGAGTTTACCATGCTTAAAAAAACAAAAATTGTAGCCACAGTAGGTCCAGCAAGTGAAAAGGAAGAAATTCTACGCCAAATGATTATCAATGGTGTAAATGTTTTCCGTTTAAACTTTTCTCATGGAACACATGAGTATCATAAAAAAAACTTAGATACCATAAGAAGAGTAGCTAAAGAATTGCATACTCGTATTGGAATTTTACAAGACATTAGTGGTCCTAAAATTCGTACAGGTGAACTTAAAGAACCATTTGAATTAAAAAAGGGTGATAGACTTGATTTTTATCGTGAAACAATTTTAGGGGAGAAGATTGCTCAAAATCATTATAAAATCAGTATCAATCAAAAATCCATTTTAGATATGTTAAAAATTGATGAATATATTTATCTGTATGATGGATCAATTCGTGCTAAAGTAGTAAATATAGATAATCAAAAAATTGAAACCATTATAGAAAATGATGGTTTTTTAAACTCAAATAAAGGTATTAATTTTCCGAATACTAAAATCAATATTGATGTTATTACACAAAAAGATAAAAATGATTTACTTTGGGGTATAAAAAATGAAGTAGATTTTTTAGCAATATCTTTCGTACAAAATGCGCACGATATTGATGAAGTTCGTGAAATTTTAGCACAAAATAACGCAAAAATATCTATTTTTGCAAAAATTGAAAAATTTGATGCAGTAGAAAATATTGATGAGATTATTAAATCTAGCGATGGTATAATGGTTGCAAGAGGAGACTTAGGTATTGAGGTACCTTATTATAAAGTTCCTAATATCCAAAAAGAAATTATACAAAAAGCAAACAATGCCTCTAAGCCTGTTATTACTGCGACTCAGATGCTTTTTTCATTAGCCAAAAGCAAAACCGCCACAAGAGCTGAAATTTCAGATGTTGCAAATGCTGTTTTAGATGGAACAGATGCAGTAATGCTAAGTGAAGAAAGTGCCGTTGGTATAGATCCTGCAAACGCTGTTGATATAATGTGCCAAACTATAATAGAAACAGAAAAACGCTATCCATATAACAAATTTAATGATTTTAATGATTTAGACAATACAGATAAAATCATGCGTTCTTCAGCTCATCTTGCAACAGATCTTAACGCTGATGCTATTTTTTCTTTAACAAGTAGCGGAAAATCTGCTATTAAGATTGCGAGATATCGTCCAAATATAGAAATCATAGCAGTAGGGCATTCTGAAAAAACCTTAAACTCTTTAAGTATAGTTTGGGGAGTTAATCCTGCAATCTTGGTTAACAAAAGTAATGAACTTACAGAATTATTAAAAGACTCTGTAAGATCAAGTGTTGAAAAAGGTTTTATGGATGAAGATAAATGCTATCTTCTAACTGCAGGCTTTCCAACAGGAGTAGAAGGTACTAGCAATCTTATCCGCATTCTCAATAAAGAGCAAATTGCTTATTATCTACAATAAAACATTAAATTCCTTTGAAAATAAGGAATTTAATGTCCTTATAAATTTTTTAAGTCAAAAGTCGATATAAATTAAAGCCTCACACAAAGGAGCAAATATGCAAGTGAATACTTTTTCAAATATCGCTAGCATGGCACGAACACAAGTTAGCAATAAGAAGGCAGATGATGCTAAGGAAAACACAAAAGACAAAAATGTTCAAAGTGCTAATTCTAGCAAGGATGTAGATAAAAATACCCTTGAAAAATTAAATGCACTTGGTGGAAAAGGCATTACACAAATTTACCTAGTTCAGTTTCAACAGCAAACAATGAATGCTGTAATAGGTTCGAGCAATGCCCAAACTGGACTAGATAGTCTTTTAAATGGTGCCAATTTAGATACTGCGAAATCTATACTTACAAATATTGATTTTGCATCCTTAGGCTACAGTAGCAAAAATCCACTTGATATGAATACAGATGAACTTCAACAACTTGTAAGTGAAGATGGTTTTTTTGGAGTGGAAAATACAGCCAATCGCATCGCGGATTTTGTTATTAAAGGCGGTGGCGACGATGTTGAAAAATTGAAAAAAGGTCTTGAAGGTATGAAAAAAGGATTTGAGCAAGCAGAAAAAATGTGGGGTGGAGAACTTCCTCAAATCAGTCAAAATACAATAGATGCGGCACTTAAAAAAGTTAGCGATCGCATTGATGAACTAGGCGGAAAAACTCTAGATCTTCAAGCTTAACTAAAAATGCTTAGAAATTTCTAAGCATTTTTAGTTGTTATTAATATCAAAAGTAAAAAATTCACTCTTAAAATTATTAGGTAAAGTTTTATACTGAGATATCGCAGCTTCATAGTTCTTTACTTCTTGATACAACATACCAAGAGCTGCTTTACTCTCTTTGTTATTTTTATCTGTAAGTTTAGAAAGCTGCAAAAGCGCTATAGCTGAATTTGGATTATTTGCACCTACGGCTGCTACGGCTGCTAAAAATAAAGTTTTAGTATCTTTTGCTCCATAATCATCAATCAAAGAATTATAAAGCGCATAAGCCTCCTCGTATTGCTGTGCAAAAATATCCAAATAAGCTAAAGTTTGTAAAATACCCTCATCTTTTGCTCCTGAAACATTAATCAACTCTTTAAATTTCTGTCTTTCTAAATTTAAAAGCCCTGCAATATGCATTAAATTAACATAAAATTCCCTAGCTATATTTGGCCCACCAAAAACACTACGATAATCAAGTTTTAAATTTTTAAAATGAATTTGAGCATTTTGAGCATATTCTTTAATATTTAAATTTGAATTTAAAGAATTAAAATACAAAATATTTGCCAAAATATCTTCAGGCAACTCTGAACGCAATTTAGCAATTTTCACATCTACTTGATTATTAAGGTTATTATTTTTAGCAACAATAGCTTCAAAAATCAAACTCAAAGGCGTATCTTTTTTTGTTTCATCTAAATAAGGAAGCATAGAAATATAATTATTATTAACTAAAAATAACATACTTTTTTGCATATTAGCTTTAAAATTAGAATCAGCAGCTATATTATCAAGAATTTCATTGTAAAGTTTAGTTGTATCAATATCAATTAATTTTGCACAAAACATAGCAAAAGCACCTGCTAAGTAATTTTTAGGATTAAGATGATATGAACTTGAAAAATGCTTATAAGCAAGTTCATAATTTTGCATTTGGGCATAAGTTAAAGCCAAATTATAATGTAAAATACTATGTTCTGGATAATCCTTGATAAGTTTTTGAAATTCTTGGTTAGCAAGGCGTAACTTCTGATTTAATGCATAGTTAATAATATTGGCAATTTTTACATTGGTAGATGAAAGAGCCTTGCTTATATTAAGATAAATTCCCGCATCAGTACTATCATCAACGAAATCTGTAACATTAGCTTTTTTAATATATAAAGCAGCCTGCTTACTATCAAAAACCTGATAAGGTGCAAAATAAAAAAGCAAATCGAATTGATCTTTTTGTTTTTTTAGCAAATCTTTTGAAAAAGAATTTTGAGCAACTGCTATATTAAAAAGATCCTTATTTAAACGAACTTGAATTTTATAAGTATCTAAAATCTTATATCTATCTTTATCGTTATCATAAGAATTTTGCAAGCGCGCTAACATATCTTGATAATTTCCTGTTTTAATATCAACCAATGTTAAAGCCGCCAAACTCTGATTAAAATCTCTTTCAATTTTCATCGCTGTACTTAAAGCGACTTTAGCTTTAGCATATTCTCCTATTCTAGCGTATAAAAGACCTAAAGATAAACTAGATTCAAAATTGCCTTGAGAATTTAATTGCTGTATAGCCTTGGAATCAAAGTCCATTTTTGCATAAATTTTAGCAGACAAATACTTTGCAACATCAGAATACGGCTCCACATCTGTTCTTTGTAACATTTGTAAGGCCTCAGGGTAATATCCTTTGTAATAATTAATCAAGCTTAAATAATAATCATATAATTTTGATTTTCCTTCTTTTGGAAGATACACTTGAGCTAAATCAATATAATATCTAAATTTTTCCTTATCATTAAGCTTTAAAGCACAAACAGCAGCATTGATAGCAGCTACACTTTGATTTTCTCCATTGGCTATAGCTTTCTTGAAGCTTTCAAAAGCTTCTTGGAATTTATTCTCATTCATTTGAGAAACGCCTAAATTATAATTAGATAAAGATTCATTATATACGGCAACTTGCTCATAAACTTTTAAAGCCTGTTCAACCTCACCCTTTAAATATAAAGCATTTGCTTTTTGGATCATACCATCAATTCTTTGCATATCATTGTATTTATATGATTCATCAGGCATAATAACAGGTTGTTCTAAAGGCTTAGAAGCTATAATATCTGGTTTAATTTTTCCTTCACTAAAAGTTAAATAAAAAAGTGTAAAAACTAAAATACAAATAATCCCCAAAGATAAACCCACAAGAGACATAAACTTACGATCTTTATACCAAGGCGTAGGCTCTTGACTTTCAACTTCTTCAAAAGTTGATACATCTTCAGGCGCACTTTCTCTTGTAAATTTAAAACCACTTTCACTATTTTCTTGAGGTAATTCTTCTGGCAATGATGCAAATTCTTCATCTTCTGGAGCTTGCCCCTCTTGCCCTTTAAATCCCTCTAAACTCTCATCAAGTCTTGGTTGATTTAAGCCATCTTCGGGTTTTTCTAGTATTATATCTTCTTGTTCAGCCATCTATACTCTTTAAAAATATTTTTTCAAAACATCAGGAATATGAATTTTTCCTTCTTTATCTTGATAATTTTCCATAATCGCTACCAAGGTTCTTCCTACTGCCAAAGATGAGCCATTAAGAGTGTGGACGAGTTCATTTTTTCCTTGTTCGTTTTTATAGCGAATTTTAGCGCGTCTTGCTTGAAAATCACGACAATTTGAAACCGAGCTGATCTCACGATATTTATTCTGTCCTGGAAGCCACACTTCAAGATCTACAGTTTTTGCTGCACTAAAACCCAAATCTCCAGTGCAAAGCATCAAATGTCTATGCGCTAAACCTAAAGAACTCAGCAAATCACTTGCACACTCAAGCATTTCATTAAACACACTATCACTTTGCTCAGGTTTAGTGATACTTACAAGCTCTACTTTTTCAAACTGGTGTTGTCTTATAATACCCCTTGTATCACGCCCTGCACTGCCTGCTTCTTTTCTAAAACAAGCACTATAACAAGTCATTTTTATAGGTAAAGTTTCACTCGCTAAAATTTCTCCGCTGTAAAGATTGGTTACTGGAATTTCAGAAGTTGAGATCAAATACAAATCCTCATCATCTACCTTATACATATCTTCTTTAAATTTTGGCAACTGACCCGTCCCAAACATAGTAGCACCATTTACCAAAAAAGGTACATTAACAAATTCAAATCCACGACTTCTATTAAAATCTATCATATAATTTACCAAAGCACGGCTTAATAAAGCTCCTTCATTTTTAAGCACACAAAAACGACTTTGTGAAATTTTTACCCCACGCATAAAATCAAGCCAATTTAAACTCTCGCCTAATTCAAAATGTTCTTTTGGAGTAAAATCAAAGCTAGGTGGATTTAAAACTTTTTTAAGCTCCACATTTTCATTTTCATCTTCACCCACAGGCACACATTCATCAGGGATATTTGGGATGGCATGAGCGATTTCCTCAAGCTCATTTTCTAAAGCATTTACTTTAGCGCTTTGCTCATTAATTTTGCTTTTATTTTCGCTTAATTTTGCTTTTAAACTTTCTTTATCTTCGGCTGTAGCAAGCTCTTTACTGAATTTATTTTGAAAAGCTTGAAATTCTTCCAAGGCTATTTTTTCTTTTTTTAAACTTGCAAAAAGTTCAGCAAGTTTTTTTAAGATATTTTCATCAACTTTTTTATTTTTTAACTTTTTAGCCACTTCATCAAAATTATTTTGCAAATTTTTTAAATCTAGCATTTTCTACTCCTTAAAGTCCGATTTTTTCATAAATTTTTTGCATTTTTTCTTGGGCGATTTTTCTTGCTTTTGTCGCACCAAAATCCAAAATTTCTTTCAAATGCGAAGGCTTTTCTAAAAGCTCATTATATTTTTCTCTTGCTTCTTTAAAATAAGCATTTACAAGCTCGTTTAAATATATTTTAAAATGTCCATAACCCTCACCACCTTTTTCATAGCGTATTTGTAATTCTTTTTGCCCTGATTCATCTAAAAAAAGCTTTGCGATTTTAAAAATATTGCAGTTTTCATGATCTTTTGGATCTTCTAAAGCGGTACTATCTGTAACTATGGAAGAAATTTGTTTTTTTAAGGTTTTTTCACTGCTAAAAATATCTATAGTATTTTGATAAGATTTACTCATTTTTGCTCCATCAGTACCCACAACCACAGCTACTTCTTCATTAACTCTCGCTTCTGGAAGGGTAAAAATTTCACCCCATTCATTATTAACTTTTAAAGCAATATCGCGTGCGATTTCAACATGCTGGATTTGATCTTTTCCTACAGGGACAATTCGTGTATCAAAAAGTAAAATATCTGCCGCCATTAAAACAGGATAAGAAAAAAGCCCATGTGAAGCACTAAGTCCCTTAGCAACTTTATCCTTGTAACTATGTGCACGCTCTAATAAACCCATAGGAGTAAATTGCGATAAAATCCAATAAAGCTCCATAACTTCCTTAACATCACTTTGCAACCAAAAAACGCTTTTTTGAGGATCTATACCAAGGCTTAAAAAAGCCGCAGCAGCTTTTAAGGAATTTTGTTTAAGTTTTTCTCCATCTTGAGAAGAAGTCATGGCATGATAATTAGCAATAAACATAAACATTTGGCTTTTTTCTTGTGCATCTACCATTTGCTTAATCGCACCAAAATAATTACCTATATGCAAATCGCCACTTGGCTGAAGGCCTGTTAATACTCTCATTTTATCACCTTTTTAATCTCGCTTAAAAGCTCATCTATATTTTTATTTTCTATATTTAAAATAAAATTTGCCTTTTGTTCATACTTGCTTAAACGCTCATTATATAATTTTTTTGCTTTAATTTCATCATAAAATAAAGGTCTTTTAGAAATTTCATCTTTGTCTAAACGCTTTTTTAAATATTCAAAATCTGCTTTTAAATAAATACAAAAACCTGCTTTTTCTAAATTTGAAACATTAACAAAACCCCCACCTGTAGCAATACAAGCTTTCTCACAAGAACTAAAAAAATCAGCCATTTTTTGCTCTTGTTCTCTAAAAAAATTTTCCCTTTTTTGTTCAAAAATTTCACTGACTTTTTGATTAAATTTTTGTTCTATTAAAAAATCACTATCTAAAAAAACAAGATCTAAATCCTTAGCTAAAGCTCTTGCTAAAGTGCTTTTTCCAGAACCCATAAATCCTATAAAAACGATATTTTTAGCTTTCATCATTTTCTTTACTGCCCTTTTTACGCGAAGCAATCACTAAAGGCACACCTTCAAAATTAAATTCTTTTCTGATTTGATTTTGTAAATAACGCTTATAGCTAAAATGCAAGGCCTTAGGACGATTCATAATAAGTGCAATTTTTGGCGGTGCTAAGTCATATTGTACTGCATAATAAATTTTAACCAATTTCCCATAATCATGCGGCAAAGGATGTGCTCTTGTGGCATTTTCTATCAAGGTATTAAGCTTAGAAGTTTGGATTTTTTGAGTGAAATTTTCAAAAATTTGCAAAATTTTATCGAGTAAAACATGCACCCTTTTTCCACTTAAAGCTGATACGCTAATCACGGGTGCGTAAGCTAGAAATTTAAAACGATCAAGACGCAATTCTTTTACAGTCTTATCAAAATCCATCTCACTTTTATCCCATTTATTTAAAACAATAATCACACCCAAATAATGCTTAGCCACAAGCCCAGCAATGCGTTCATCAAGCTCGTTAAAGCCCTCATGCGCATCTAAAACCAAAAGTGCTATTTGAGAATGAGATAAAATTTTTTCCGTGCGATTTAGGGCAAAGCGTTCGAGTCCTTGAATTTTACCCCTTTTTCTAATACCTGCAGTATCAACAAATTCTATCACTTTATCTTTATGAACTACACTTTCATTAACAGGATCTATAGTAGTTCCTGCAATAGAACTTACAACACTGCGTTCTTGTTTAACCAAAGCATTTAAAAGACTTGATTTTCCAACATTTACACGCCCTACAATACCCACTCTGATATGATTTTGATCGACTTCTTTAAATTGAAATTCTTTTCCTTCTTCATAATACTCTAAAAAATCTTCTAAATTTTCTTCTTCATCGGGGATTAAAAACTCTTCATGTAAAAATTTTTCAAGCCATTCATAAAGTTCATCTAAGCCTACATTATGGGTTACTGAAAGATTAAAGATTTCCTTTACGCCAAAATTTGCAAACTCCCAAGCCCTTTCTTCATCTTTTTTATTATCTACTTTATTAATCACTAAGGCTATAGGTTTTCCAAGTTTTTTTAAAGAATAAAAAAACTGTCTATCCTCATCATCAGGCGCTAATTTCCCATCAACTAGATAAAGTATGATATCGCTTTCTTTAGCTACTTTTAAAGTGTTTTTTTTCACATTTTTAAAAAGTTCATCACTTTCATCAAGCCCTCCACTATCAATAAGCATGGCTTTTTTTGAATGAATATGAATTTGCGTTTTATTTGTATCTCTAGTTGTGCCTGAAATATCACTTGTAATAGCTATTCTTTGTCTTGCCATTCTATTAAAAAGGCTTGATTTTCCCACATTTGGCTTACCTATAAGTATAATGCTTTGCATTTTTTTCCTAGAAAATTATATTTTTAAAATTATATAAAATTTGGCTTAATATTAAGCAAAAAAAGACTAGAATTAACCCAGATTTTAGTCAAGGAAAAAAAATGCTAAAAGTAATCAAGCATAATTTAGGAATTTATTTCATGATTTTAGCATGTTTGGATTTTGCACTTATGGGAGCTTGTGCAAAAATTCTTAGCAAGGAAATGAGTTCTATAGAAATTATGTTTTTTAGAAATATCATAGGAATTTTTTTCATAGTCTATCTTTTAAAACGATCTAAGGCACATAAAGAAGGGGGATATTTTTGGCTCTTGGTATTTCGTGGAGTAGTAGGCACGCTTTCACTATATATGTTTTTCTATAATGTTTCAAATATTACACTAGGTGGAGCTTTTGCTTTTCAAAAAACTGCTCCTATTTTTATTACTTTAATAGCTTTTGTTGTTTTTAAAGAAAATATTGGCATCAAAGGCTGGATAGGAATTTTAATAGCATTTGGTGGAGTGCTTTTAATCGCTCAGCCTTGGGCTCATAATTTAAATCATTCAGGCTTTGATTTAAAAAATTCAGTTATAGGTATCACGAGTGGATTTTTAGCCGCTTTAGCTCTTACAAGTGTAAGAGAACTTAGAAAATCTTACACTACAGAACAAATTGCCTTTTCTTTTATCCTTTTAGGAACCTTAATGCCTTTAATTTCTATGATCAGTGCTGAATTTTTTGAACCACAGCATCTTGATTCTTTACATTTAGATTTCATTCTAGCACCTTTTGTGATGCCAAGTCTTACAGCTTGGCTTATCATTGCCATTATGGGAACTTTAGGCACCATTTATCAAATTCATGTCACTAAAGCTTATGGTATCGCTAAACAAGCAGGAGTGGTTGCCGGAGTTAGTTATCTTGATGTAGTATTTAGTATGATAGTTGGGATAATTTTGGGAGATAATTTACCAAGTACTATGGTTTTTTTAGGTATAATAGGCATTATTTTTGGTGGATTAATTTTAGTTAAGAACAAAGGAAAAAAATGAAAAAAATGATACTCATTGCTGGTCCTTGCGTGATAGAAAGCAAAGATTTGATTTTTAAAGTTGCTGAACAGTTAAAAAATTTTAATGAAAATCCAAATATAGAATTTTATTTCAAATCAAGTTTTGATAAGGCCAATCGCACAAGTATTAATTCTTTTCGAGGTCCTGGTCTTGAAGAAGGATTAAAAATTTTACAAAGCGTAAAAGATGAATTTGGTATGAAAATCTTAACCGATATACACGAAAGCAATCAAGCAAACCCTGTAAGTGAAGTAGCTGATGTCTTGCAAATTCCTGCTTTTTTATGTCGTCAAACCGATTTACTTGTAGCCGCAGCAAAAACTAAGGCAAAAATTAATATCAAAAAAGGACAATTTTTAAACCCAAGCGATATCAAATACAGCGTTAAAAAAGTTCTACAAACCCGTGGTATAGAAGATGAAGGCTATGAAGCTGCTCAAAGAAATGGTGTTTTTGTAGCTGAAAGAGGGGCTAGCTTTGGCTATGGAAATTTAGTAGTAGATATGCGTTCTTTAGTTATCATGCGTGAATTTGCTCCAGTTATTTTTGATGCTACCCATAGCGTACAAATGCCAGGGGCTGCAGGTGGAAGTAGCGGAGGGAAAAGCGAATTTGTAGAACCTTTAGCAAGAGCGGCAGCAGCCGTAGGCATAGATGGCTTTTTCTTTGAAACACATATTAATCCTTGCGAGGCTTTATGCGATGGACCTAATATGCTTAATCTTACACGCCTTAAAAATTGCGTTAATACATTACTAGAAATACAAAATATCATAAAGGAAAACAAATGAATATTATTGAAGGAAAATTAAATTTAGACTCAAATACAAAAATTGCTATCATTAATGCAAGATTTAATCATATCATCACAGATCGCCTTGTAGAAGGAGCAAAAGATGCTTTTTTAAGACACGGGGGCAAAGAGGAAAATCTAAGCCTTATACTTGTTCCTGGTGCTTTTGAACTTCCGTATGCGTTAAAAAAAGCTATAGAAAGCAAAAAATTTGATGCAATTTGTTGCGTAGGCGCAGTAATTCGTGGCTCAACTCCGCATTTTGACTATGTTTCAGCAGAAACCACCAAAGGCATAGCCAATGTGAGTTTAAATCATAATATCCCTGTAAGCTTTGGTGTTTTAACTACAGATACAATAGAACAAGCCATAGAAAGAGCTGGAAGCAAAGCAGGCAATAAAGGCTTTGAAGCTATGACAACTGTAATCGAGATGTTAAATTTAAGCAAGGAGCTTTAATGGCAACGCGTCATCAAGTTCGCCAAAGCGTCATCTCCTTACTTTATGCTTTTGAATTAAATTCTCAAAACAACGTTTTTGTAGATGAAATTTTAGATGAAAAAAAAATACGCAATGAACAAAAAAATTTTACTTTAAATTTATATAATGGAATTTTAGATAATTTAAACAATATTGATGAAACCTTAAATTCATTTCTAAATGATAATCAAATTACAGCTTTAGGACATGTAGAAAGAGCTATACTAAGACTTGGAGCTTATGAGTTACTTTTTACCGATACTCCTAGCGCCATTGTCATCAATGAGGCTATAGAACTTGCTAAAGAACTTGCTAATGACAATTCTCCAAAATTTATAAATGGAGTTTTAGATGCCTTAATAAAGGCTAAAAAATGAAGCTTTGTGTCGCACTTGATCTTTCTACAAAAGAAGAATGCTTACAACTTGCCAAAGAATTAAAAAATTTAGACATATGGTTAAAAGTAGGTTTAAGAGCATATTTAAGAGATGGTTTTAAATTCATAGAAGAACTTAAAAAAGTTGATGATTTTAAAATATTTCTTGATCTTAAATTTCATGATATTCCCAACACTATGGCAGATGCTTGCGAAGAAGTATCAAAACTTGGTGTTGATATGATCAATATCCACGCAAGTGCTGGAAAAATAGCCATACAAGAAGTTATGACACGGCTTAGCAAATTTTCAAAAAGACCTTTAGTTTTAGCAGTTTCTGCTCTTACGAGTTTTGATGAAGAAAATTTCTTTAGTATTTATAGACAAAAAATTGAAGAAGCTGTAATTAATTTTTCAAAAATATCCTATGAAAATGGACTTGATGGTATGGTATGCTCTGTTTTTGAAAGCAAAAAAATTAAAGAGCACACAAGTTCAAATTTCTTAACCCTTACTCCTGGAATTCGTCCTTTTGGAGAAACAAATGATGATCAAAAACGTGTTGCTAATCTTGCAATGGCTAGAGAAAATTTGAGTGATTATATCGTTGTGGGAAGGCCTATATATAAAAATGAAAATCCTAGGGCTGTATGTGAAAAAATTTTAAACAAAATACACAGAAAAAATATAAGCGAAAACGATATAGAGCAAAATTATGAAGTAATTCAGCAAAAAGAATGGGATATGTGTAATCACTTTGAAGAATGGATTAAAACTCAGCCTGATAAAGAACATGCTTTAAAAGAATTTTATGCTAAGTGTGGGATAAAATATTGAATTATCAACAATTAGAATGCGATTACTTTAATCTTTACAATCAGTTTCTTAGCGTGGATTTTCAAATTTCATTATTTGAAAAAGATCATAAAGGTTTAATTAAAGATTTTATATTTTTTTATTATCAAATTTTAAAACAAAAAGACTTGAGCTACTTGCTTGAGGTAAGAAATAAAATTTCCCTGAAAGTTTATAATTATATGCAAGAGCACTCCACTTCTCCAAAAGATTTAAGTCTTATTTGTCTAAGAGAAAATAAACATATTGAATTTTTTCAAATATTTTACAAGGCTCTCGCTTATTTTGTAGCCTTTAGAAAAAAACTTGATGGAGAACAAAAAATTAAAAATTTGATTTCAAATATCAATGACTGTTTTGGCTATCATTTCTTGAATTCTGACTTTAACAATCTTCAAAATTTTCAAAAAAGCGATTTGTTCACCTTACCTGAAAAACATCTTAAATATTTTCACTTCGCCATGATTCATCTTTGTTTCATGGTTTTAAATCCTTTAAATTTTAAAGACTCTAATCGGCATCTTGATAAAGCGATTAATTATCTTGTCGATGGAACTTTTGAAATTTATGAGCTCATCTTTAAAGAATATTTTTTATTGTTTTCAAAAGATAAAGAGCTCAAGGATGAACTTAGAAAATTAAAAAAATTAGAATTTAAAATTCTAATGCAAGAAACTTCAAAAATTAAACTACTTAATCATTATAAAGAATTTTGCGAAGAAATATTCTACAATATAGAACTTGAAAAAATCACACAAAATTAATCCTGTATTAACATTGTTATAGTTTAATAATAAAAATTTTTAATAAGGAAAAATTATGCTTATAACACCTGAAAAACTTTATAAACAAAGGAGAAATTTTTTAAAACTTGGAGCGGGTGCTTTAATAAGTTCAAGCGTGCTTGCTTCTAAACTATCTGCTTTAAATTTCACAAGCGATACTAATCCAAACAAACTTGAAATCAGCGATGAAGAACTAGCTACAAATTATGTCAATTTTTATGAATTTTCAACAGATAAAAGAAAGGCTGTATCATTGGCACAAAATTTCAATACTCAAAATTGGAAAATCGATATCAGTGGAGAAATAGAAAAACCTTTAACTTTAAGCATGGAAGATATTTTAAAATTTCCACTAGAAGAGAGAATTTATCGTTTTCGCTGTGTTGAAACTTGGTCTATGGTGGTACCTTGGGTAGGCTTTGAATTGCGTCGTTTGATTGAAATGGCAAAACCTACAAGCGAGGCAAAATTTGTTAAATTCACCACTCTTTTAGATAAGAGTCAATTTCCCGATCAAGACGCTTTATTTCCAACTATAGACTATCCTTATGTAGAAGGACTTCGCATGGATGAAGCTATGCATCCTCTTACCTTGCTTGCAGTAGGAATGTATAAAAAAGCCTTAAAGCCTCAAAATGGCGCTCCAATACGTCTTGTTGTTCCTTGGAAATATGGCTTTAAAAGTATTAAATCTATAGTTAAAATAGAATTTACTAAAGAACAGCCTAAATCCACTTGGGAAAGTTACGCTCCAAGTGAATATGGTTTTTATGCCAATGTCAATCCTAATGTTTCTCATCCTAGATGGTCTCAAGCTAACGAAAGGGCTTTAGGAGACTTCTTTACCAAGCCTACTTTAATGTTTAATGGTTATGAAAAAGAAGTGGCAAGTTTATATAAAAACATGGACTTGAAAGTGAATTTTTAATGCAGACAAAATACTTTAAATTTCTTGCTTATTTTAGCTTTATCATAAGTTTAATCTATGGCTTTTATCATATCATAAAAGCCTTTGATTTTGTAAAAGAAGCCTATATTTACACCGGAATATTTGCTTTAATCTTTTTAAATTTAAGTCTTTTATTTTCTTTACTTAAATTTAAAAAAACAAAAAATTATCCTAAAATTTTAGGTATTTTTGCAGCTTTTTGGGCGATTTTGCACTTTTTAAATTATTTTATTTTTGATAGAAATGCTCAAATTTTAAGGCTTTTTGATGATATTTCACATCGTTTATTAGAAGCAATTGGATTTATCGCATTTTTAATCATATTTTTAATGCTTTTAAGTTCTTTTAAAATCTTTAAAAAACTTAGTAAAATCAGAAAACTGGGATATTTATGCTTAATTTTGGCAAGTTATCATTATTTTTTAACCCCAAAAATTCCTATGTTTTGGGAATGGAGTGCTTTAATTATAGCTTTGTTTTATTTTATAGTTCGCTATACAAAAACATTAAAAAGTTAAAATCCAACAATCTTACTTTTATCAAAACTTGAATTTAATTCTTTTTGTATACTTTCTATAAAATCTTGCATTTTAAAAACCCCATCTTTTGATACAGCTACTTTCAAAGCTGTATTCTTCACCACCATTAAAATTTGTGCTCCACTTAATTCATAATTTGATAAAATATTTATATCAAAATCTTTTTCAAATAATGCTTTTTTAGGTAGAAATTTTTCCCAAATTTTAAGCCTATCTTTAAAATCAGGTTTTTTAAATTCTATCTTATAATCAAATCTTCTTGAAAATGCACTATCTAAGCTTTCTAAAAAATTTGTCGTAGCGATAATCACACCACTAAAACGCTCGATTTGCTCTAAAAATATATTTTGCATTTGATTATGCATTTTATCACTACCACTACTTCCATCTACACGCGTACTTAAAA
Source organism: Campylobacter sp. CFSAN093259 (assembly GCF_012889985.1). Lineage (NCBI taxonomy): Bacteria > Pseudomonadati > Campylobacterota > Epsilonproteobacteria > Campylobacterales > Campylobacteraceae > Campylobacter > Campylobacter sp. CFSAN093259. The sequence goes on along the minus strand of NZ_CP040617.1, from coordinate 346,619 downwards.
ACTGATCGGCTTCATTGAGAAGTAAAATAGGACTTTGTTTGCAAGTTTGCACGATATTTTTATAAGTATCAAAAATTTTTCTTACATTTTGCTCACTCTCTCCAACCCATTTGCTCAAAATTTTAGAACAGTCAAAACTAAGAACAGATTTTTTCATTGATTTAGCCATAGCTAAAGCTGACATAGTTTTTCCAGTACCAGCAGGACCATAAAAAATAATTTTAGCTTCTATATTTTTATTACTCTTTATACCCCAAGAATGAAGTCTTTCTAGGACTTTTTTATCTTGTTGTTTTAAAATATTTTCTAAAAGCTCTTTTGTATTTTCAGGCATAATAATATCATTGATGTCAGTGCTTGGTTCTATAAGCTCGAAAATATCTTGATCTTTTAAAACACTTTCAATTTTGATTTTTTTACTTTGTTTTGGTTCAAAATTTATAATTCTTTGTAAAATTTCATCAATAATAAAAAAACTTTTAGAAATATCTCCAAAAGCATTTAAATATTCATCACACTCGATTAAGTTTAAAAGAGGAGCATTTTCTTGTAATAATTTTTTGTTTTTATGTCTTTCTAAATCATTTTCACTGATTAAAGAAAGTAAAGAATTCATTTCTCTAGAAATCGAACTTTCATTACTTAAGGCATATTCTTCTTTTAAAAGTGCTAGAAAAATAATTTGTTCTTTATGTTCAAGATTATATTCTTTAAAAATATCAGCCAATACATTATAAAATTTACTTTTTTTTAGTCTTTCTTTGATATGTCTTTCATAAAGTTTAATTTGGTTTTTTATTTCACTATTATAAGCACTTTTTTGTATAAAACTTAATCTTTCATATAATTGAATACGCGCAAATTCATCTTTTAAATATTCTAAATAATCTGCATAAGCCTCTTGTTTCTCAAAGTTTAAACGAGGTTTTGCTTCTAAAAATTCTAAAAAATATTCACTTAGACTAAGCTCACTTTGCAATAAGGCAAGAGTTAATGTTTGAGTTTTATTATTTTCTAAACTTTTAAAAAAACTCGAATTTTGATTTACAAAACCTCTTTCAATAAGTTTTTTTAAATCCTCCAAAGCATCAAGATAAAGATACTTATCATTTCCAAAAATTGTCGATAATAAAGTAAAGGCATTGATAGAAGAAATAGAAACGACATAATTTCTACAAAGCTCCCTAAGAATCAAAGCCTCATTTTTAGCACACTTAAGCTCTTTATAAATTTGAGTATCTTCTATATTTTTCAAAATTAAAAAATTTTTTAATTTTTCCATTATTTTTTAAATTCCTTAAGCTCATCTTCATTAAATTCTACGCAAATATTTTCATCTAAAAAATGACCTTCAAAAGGTAGATAACAAATTTTTAGTTTTCCATTATTAAGCAAAAAATTATTATTAAATTGTAAATTTTGCAGATCTTCAAAACACTCATCACATGTATTTTTAAGCTTCTCATGTAAAAGATTTTGAAATTTTTGATTTTCAGTATTATATAAATCATTTAGTTTTACAAACGCGTGAGCATTAATATCATAAACAAAATTATTCAACTCTAAAATAGCACGACTCATACCATCTTCATAAAAATAATACCATTCTTCAAAACTAATTTTTCCATCTTGTAAAAAAATAGGTTTTTGGCGAATTTGTTCAAAACTAAATACACCCTTATGAACAGGATGAAATTCTTTAAAATCATCATTAAAACCTATAAAATCAAGACTACGCTTTATACGAATGCCATCTTGCGTTTCGACAAGTTCTAAAGTAGTTGTTCCTAAATTTTCTCCTTGAAAATTTTTATTATCATATGTAAGCATTTTAGAAGAATTGATTTTATATTTTTTACGCTCATCTTGCCAAAAATCATTTATCTTAACGAGTGGAATCTCTAAATTTCCATTTATATCATCAACAATTAAAAAACTAGAACTTGTTTGATTTTTATCCCTGTCAAAAAGTGGAGTCATAGGTGCATTATCATAAACTATGGCAAAAATTTCTTTATCCTGTAAATGATAAAAATGCAATTCACCTTTATAAACTTTCGCTAAAGCTAGATTTACAAAGCAAAATACCAGTAAAAAAAATTTCAAACTCTATCCTTCAATTTTGAATATGCGTTAAGATAATTTTAGTATGTGAAATTTTATCAAAAAAACTTACTTTATTATCACAAACTTGATAAAAAATTTCATAATTTTTTGCTTTTAAATTTTGTTCAAAACCACAATCAGTTTTTTCTAAATTTTTACCCTGCCATAAAGGATTTGCCTTTAAAATATCACTTAAAATATCATCATAATATACATTTTTAAAAAATTTTTGATTAAACACTTGTTTATCATAACACACTGCATTGATACAAATTTTATCTTTGATTTTGAGTTCAAAAAAAGCTTGCCCTAGTTTATAAACTTCTAAATTTAAAGCATTATTTTCTTTTTTTAAAAAAGCTGTATCATTGATTTTTATCATAGGGGAAGCAATCAAAACCATCAAGCTTTGACTTGAAAAATTTTGATTTTTCACACTACAAGCACAAAGAAAAAAAACAAAACATAGAGCTAAACAATGTTTCAAATTTGACCTTATTTGAGATTTTTAAAACTAATATTTAACTCTAAATCAAGCTCTTTTACAAGCTTCATCACAGCTTGTAAATCATCGATTTGTTTTGCTGCAACACGAATTTCTTCACCACGAATCGAAGAATTAACTTTAAGCTTGCTATCTTTAATAACTTTATTGATTTTTTTAGCATTTTCACTATCAATAGCATCGTTTGCTTTCAAATTTAAACGAAACATTGCTCCACTTTCACGAGAAAGCTCTTTAATAGCTTTAGGATTAATTCCTCTTTTGATAAGTTTAGAAATCACTATATCTTTTAAAACATCAAGTTTTCCTTCACTAGAAGAACTGAGTTTAAAAATACTCTCTTTTTCGCTTAAATCAATCTCACACTTAATTCCTTTTAAGTCATAACGACTATCAAGTTCTTTTTTAGCTTGTTCAAAAGCATTTTTTAACTCTTGTTTATCTAAAGCTGCTGAAATATCAAAACTATGTTCACTTGCCATTTTCTATCCATTCTTTTAAATTATTATAAACTATATCCATTAAAGCATTTAAAGCCTCCTTGCTCGCCCACGCAACATGAGGAGTGATAATAAGATTTTCTTTATTTTTAATGCTTAAAAGTGGATGATTTTTCATCATAGGTTCAATTTCTAAAACATCAAGCCCTACACGAATATTTTTTTCATCTATGATTTTAGCTAAATCATTTTCATTGACAATCCCACCTCTTCCTACATTAATCAAAATCGCATTATCTTTTAAAAGCTTTAATTCTTCAAAGGCGAGTAAATTTTTGGTTTTTTCATTTAAAGGTGCGTGGATACTTATAATATCGCAAGTTTTTAATAAATCTTTTAATTCCAAATGTACAAAATCTGCGTTTTTATTAGCTCCACTCGTAGAATAATAATAAATTTCGGCTCCAAAAGCCTTTGAAATTTTTGCCACTTCTTTACCTATGGTTCCTAAACCTATAATACCATGTTTTTTACCACTTAAGGTGTTTAAAATTCTACTATAATCTGTAAAAATAGGACTTTCACACCATTTACCCTCTTTGCTCCATTTGTCATAATAAAGCACTTGATTTAAAAAAGCAAACATAAATGCAAAAGTATGTTGCACCACACTCATAGTAGAATACCCAGCAGCATTTTTTACAATAATACCTTTTTCTTTAGCATACTCAATATCGATATTATTAACCCCTGTAGCAGTTTCCAAAATGAGTTTTAAATTTTTACAAGCATCAATCACATCTTTATCAATTACAACCTTGTTTGTCATGGCGACATTAGCATCTTTTAAACGCTCTATGGTTTGCTCTTTATTTGTTGTGGTATAAATTTGCAAAGAACCAAATTTTTCAAAAACACTTAAATCATAATCCCCTAAAGTTGCCGCATCTAAACAAACAATTTTCATTTCTAATCCTTTATAATATGTCCTACAAATTTAGAATAATTATCAAGCACAAGTCCTCCTTTTCTAAATCCTAAGCCACACCCTTCATAAGCAAAGAAAACACCTGCTTGATAGTATTCGTTTTCACATGAATTAAACTCTACATATTCTTGATAAATAGCCTTATTATTCCCATAAGGACCTACATTCTCATGCAAAGTTTTTCCATCTTTAATTATACTGATATTTGCACCTTCTCTACCAAAAACAGGTTTTTTAACATAGTTTTTACCTTCCAAAGGAGTATCTTTTGTTTCTAAAAGTAATGGATGATTTGGATAAAGTTCCCATAGAATTTTTAAAATTCCCTTAGATTGAAATAAAAGCGTATAAGCAGGATTTAAAATAATTGCTCTTTGATTACGCATGATTTGAGTTAAAAGCATAGCAAGTTCACCCTCTTCTATGGCTATATCTTCCCAAGGAATAAGCTTAAACCAATACTCATAATTTTCACCCTCTTTAAAAATTCCTTCTTCACTAAATTCTACCTCATCTACAAAGGAAAAATTAGTTTGAAAACCTGCTTCATTGGCTATATGTGCAAGCAATTTTGTAGTGATTTCCTCTTCTTTACTTCCTGCAACACTTGAAAAAAGAATTTTCCATCCTTGATAATGCTCTTCAAACCCTTCAACACTTTCATCAAGGGTAATAAGTCTTTTAAAATTATCCATCAAACTTTCATAAATGCTGTTAAATTGTGCGCTTTCATCCATTCCATTTTGTTTTAAAAGTGCCCATTGTAAAATCGCACTTTCAAAAAGAGCAGTAGGGGTATCAGCATTAAATTCTATAAGTTTTATAGGCTTGCCATCAAGTCCACCCGCTAAATCAAAACGCCCATATAAATGCCAATGAACCTCATTTTCCCAACTCATCTTAATCGCATCAATAAGATTAAAAGGAATTCCAAGCTCATCAAAACGATCATTATTAATCACTTCTTGCGCTGCAGCAATAAACATATCATAAAGCTCATTTACCGCTTCATAATAAGCATTAGCTTCACTTTCCTTAACACAAACTAACTTATTGCTAATATAATCACTTCCATCTTCATCTGTATGCCAAGAAAAACCTATATTTTCTAAATAATCTTTTTGAAGTTTGTCTACTTGTAATAATTGCATTATTTATCCTTAAGAGCCAAAAGAAGAACTAGAACTTGTGGCTTTAGAGCCTCCACCAAAAAAACCTGATTTTTTAGCACTTGAAGCAGAGCTTGTTGTGCCTGCTTTATTAAAACTATTAACACTCCTTTGATAAGCACTTTGATTTGAAAAAGCACCGCGTTGTTGGTTGGCAAAATTTTGATTATTGAAAAGTTTTGAACCTATCCAACTTCCTAAAATAGCACCTGCAGCACTTGCGAGTAAAGTTTCCCCTAAACTCAATCCCCCACTACTGATTTGTCCATTGTCTTTAGTTAAATTTGAAGTTCCATTATCAATTTTAGCTGCTTCTTCTTTAATCAAAGCATCCATTTCTTCTTTGGATAAAATTCTTTCTGTACCATTAAGATCTTTTAAAACTACCCTTGTTTCATCACTTGGATATTGATCTTTGATTTTATACTGCCCTGGAGCTGTTTCTTCGATAATTACAAAAGCTCCTTGAGCATTAGCCGCTTGATTTAAAGTATCTGCATTGTCATTATTACTTCCACAACCTGCTAAAGCACCTCCAGCAACAGCTGCTAAACCACCTATCATACCAATTTGAATGATTTTTTTGATTTTTTTCATAAGTTTATCCTAAAAACAGAAAATTTAAATTAGAAATTTTAACAAAAAATAATAAATACTTTTTAATTTAATACCAAATGAAGTTTGTAGATATAAAAAAGCCCTTTCGGGCTTTTGGGTTAGAGTCTTGACTCGTAGCGTCTAAGCATATAAAGTCTTTTAAGCATTTTTTTGCGTGCTGAAATTTTTTGTTTTTTGCGAATTTCAGTCATAGGCTCAAAAAATCTTCTTGCTCTTACTTCAGTCACAACTAGATTTCTATCTACTTGTTTTTTGAATTTACGATACGCTTCATCAAAAGACTCGTTAGGATGCACCTTGATTCCTGGCACAGTCCTCACCACCTTTCTGTGTAAATTTTTGTTGTGAAATATAATTATAAAACACTTCTTATTAATTCTAACTTAGAAAGCATTTAAAAATTGTTTTAGTTTTTATCGGTTATAATCCTTAATTACAAAGTGCTAAAAAATTATAATTAAGGTCTAAAAATGCAAGGACACATTACAAACTATACAAAAAAACGATATTTTGTATATTTAATTGCAAGTATTATCATATTTTCCCTACCTTTCATAAGAATTAATGAGAATCATTTTTTTCTTTTAAGTTTTGATCATTCTAAATTAAACCTATTTTTTATTTCTTTTTCAACACAAGAATTTTATCTCATGCCTTTTGTTCTTATATTTCTTTTTTTATTTATTTTTTTTATTACAACTTTAGGTGGAAGAATTTGGTGTGCTTGGAGTTGTCCACAAACGATTTTTAGAGTTATATATAGAGATATCATACAAACTAAATTTCTTAAAATTCGCAAAAATATCAATAACAAACAAAAAGAATATGAGAGGCAATATTTTAAAAAATTTCTTGGAGTGATAATTTTTTATTTTATATCTTTAGTTGCTGTTAGTAATTTACTTTGGTACTTTATTCCTCCTGAAGATTTTTTCAATTATATTCAAAATCCTGGCGAGCATCTACTTTTACTTGGAATTTTATTTTGTGCTAGCTTACTTTTTACTTTGGATATTACCTATTTACAAGAAAAATTTTGTGTTTATGTCTGTCCTTATGCAAGAATACAATCTGTAATGTTCGATCATGATACAATGCAAGTGATCTACGATGAAAAACGCGGGGGCTTGATCTATGATGGACACACCAAACTTCATAAAAAACCGCCTGAGGGAGAATGCATAGGTTGCGAAGCCTGTGTTAGTATCTGTCCAACTCATATTGACATACGCAAAGGAATGCAACTTGAATGTATTAATTGTCTTGAATGTGCCGATGCTTGCTCTAAGGTTCAAAGCAAATTTAATCGTCCAAGTTTGATCAATTGGACAAGTGCAAAAGCTATTGAAACGCGTTCTAAGGTTCATTATTTAAGATTTAGAACGATAGCATATTTTATAGTTCTTTTAATTGCTTTACTGGCTTTAATCATCATGGGAAGCAAAAAAGAAAGCATGCTTTTAAATATCAATCGTAGTAGTGAATTATATAATATTTCAAATGTTAAAGGTGAATTAGTCATTTCAAATGCTTATACCTTTTTGTTTCAAAATACAGATTCTAAACCTCATGAATATTATTTTACAGCAAATTTAGAAGGAATAAATGATGGAATTGAAATCATAAGACCAAACAAACCTTTTAAATTAAAAGCAGGAGAACAAGTCAAAAAAATAGTTGTTATCAGGGCTACAAAAAATTTAGCAAATAATGATAAAAAAGACGTAATCTTTCCTTTACATATAAAAGCTTACGCAAAGGATAATGAAAAAATTTCGGTTTTTAGAAAAAGTATATTTGTATACCCTAAAAGCACTCTTATAAAGGATAAAAATGAACTCAAATAGAACACCATCACAAAAAGTTTTAGCCAGACAAGAAAAAATCAAAGCAGTGGCCTTAGAGCTTTTTTTAACAAAAGGATACCAAGAAACAAGTTTGAGTGATATTATTAAATTATCTGGAGGATCTTATTCTAATATTTATGATGGTTTTAAAAGTAAAGAAGGGCTATTCTTTGAAATTTTAGATGACATATGTAAAAAACACTTTCATCTTATTTATTCCAAAACACAAGAAATTGAAAATGGCACTTTAAAAGAAATTTTAACTTCTTTTGGTTTAGCTTTTATAGAAATTTTCAATCAACCAGAAGCTGTAGCTTTTGGTAAAATTATCTATTCTCAAGTTTATGACAAAGATAGACATCTTGCCAATTGGATAGAAAATAATCAACAAAATTTTTCCTATAACATACTTATGGGTTTTTTCAAGCAACAAAATAATTCTTATATGAAAAAAAATGCAGAAAAACTTGCTGTTCTTTTTTGCACTATGTTAAAAGAACCTTATCATCATCTTAATGTTTTAATTAACGCTCCTTTGAAAAATAAAAAAGAACAAAAAGAACATGTTGAATTTGTTGTAAATGTTTTTCTAAATGGAATCAATAGCTCCAAAGCTTAAAAAATAATTTTATTAACCAAAATTAAGATATAATTAGCCAAAAATTTTTGTAATAAAAATTACAATTTTTAATTTAATTTTTCAAGGCAAAACCATGAAATTATTTCAAAAAAATACTATTTTAGCTTTAGGTGTTGTGCTTTTACTCACTGCTTGCAGCAAAGAAGAAGCACCAAAAATACAAATGCCGCCTCAACCTGTAACAACCATGAGTGCTAAATCTGAAGATTTACCACTTAGTTTTACTTACCCTGCTAAACTTGTCAGTGATTATGATGTCATTATAAAGCCTCAAGTTAGTGGCGTAATAGAAAATAAACTTTTTAAAGCTGGAGATAAAGTAAAAAAAGGACAAACATTATTTATTATAGAACAAGACAAATTTAAAGCTAGTGTTGATTCGGCTTACGGACAAGCTTTGATGGCTAAGGCAACTTTCGAAAATGCAAGCAAGGATTTTAATCGTTCTAAAGCTCTTTTTAGTAAAAGTGCAATCTCTCAAAAGGAATACGACTCTTCTCTTGCTACATTTAACAATTCAAAAGCTAGTCTAGCAAGTGCTAGAGCACAGCTTGCAAATGCAAGAATTGATCTAGATCATACCGAAATAAAAGCTCCTTTTGATGGTACTATAGGAGATGCTTTAGTTAATATAGGAGATTATGTAAGTGCTTCAACAACTGAACTAGTTAGAGTTACAAATTTAAATCCTATTTACGCAGATTTCTTTATTTCAGATACAGATAAACTAAATTTAGTCCGCAATACTCAAAATGGAAAATGGGATTTAGACAGCATTCATGCAAATTTAAATCTTAATGGAGAAACCGTTCAAGGCAAACTTTATTTTATTGATTCTGTTATAGATGCTAATAGTGGAACAGTAAAAGCCAAAGCTATATTTGACAACAACAACTCAACACTTTTACCAGGTGCTTTTGCAACAATTACTTCAGAAGGTTTTATACAAAAAAATGGCTTTAAAGTGCCTCAAATAGCTGTTAAACAAAATCAAAATGATGTTTATGTTCTTCTTGTTAAAAATGGAAAAGTAGAAAAATCTTCTGTACATATAAGCTACCAAAACAATGAATATGCCATTATTGACAAAGGATTACAAAATGGCGATAAAATCATTTTAGATAACTTTAAAAAAATTCAAGTTGGTAGCGAAGTTAAAGAAATTGGAGCACAATAATGTTTTCTAAATTTTTTATCGAAAGACCTGTTTTTGCTTCAGTTGTTGCAATTATCATTTCTTTAGCTGGAGCTATAGGTCTTACAAATTTACCTATAGAACAATATCCTTCTTTAACCCCTCCTACAGTTAAAGTAAGTGCAACTTACACAGGAGCTGATGCACAAACCATTGCTTCAACAGTTGCAAGTCCTATCGAAGATGCAATCAATGGCGCAGATAATATGATTTACATGGATTCAACTTCAAGTTCTTCAGGAACTATGAGTTTGACTGTTTATTTTGATATCGGTACAGATCCTGATCAAGCCACCATAGATGTTAATAATAGAATTTCAGCCGCAACTGCAAAAATGCCAGATGCAGTTAAAAAACTTGGAGTAACAGTTAGAAAAACTTCCTCAACAACACTTGCTGCAATTTCTATGTATTCAAGTGATGGCTCAATGAGTGCAGTAGATGTATATAACTATATCACTTTAAATGTTTTAGATGAGTTAAAAAGGGTTCCAGGAGTTGGAGATGCAAACGCTATAGGAAATCGTAATTATTCTTTAAGAATTTGGCTCAAGCCTGATTTATTAAATAAATTTGGAATCACAGCTACTGATGTAATTTCTGCGGTTAATGACCAAAATGCCCAATACGCAACTGGTAAAATTGGCGAAGAACCTGTAACCCAAAAATCCCCTTATGTTTATTCAATCACTATGCAAGGAAGACTACAAAATCCTAGTGAATTTGAAAACATTATTTTAAGAACAAATAATGATGGATCATTTTTAAGACTTAAAGATGTAGCTGATGTGGAAATAGGATCACAACAATACAGCTCACAAGGACGATTAAATGGCAATGATGCAGTTCCAATTATGATCAATCTTCAATCAGGGGCAAACGCATTGCATACAGCAGAACTTGTTCAAGCTAAAATGCAAGAACTTTCAAAAAATTTTCCAAAAGGTTTAACATATAAAATTCCTTACGATACAACAAAATTTGTAATAGAATCAATCAAAGAAGTTGTTAAAACTTTTGTTGAAGCTCTAATTTTAGTTATCATTGTTATGTATATGTTCTTAAAGAATTTCCGTGCAACACTTATTCCTATGATAGCTGTACCTGTTTCATTGTTAGGAACTTTTGCTGGACTTTATGTTTTAGGTTTTAGTATTAACTTGCTTACGCTTTTTGCTTTAATTTTAGCCATAGGGATCGTTGTAGATGATGCGATTATAGTTGTAGAAAATATTGATAGGATTTTACATGAAAATGAGCAAATAAGCGTAAAAGATGCTGCTATCCAAGCGATGCAAGAAGTTAGCTCTCCGGTTATTTCAATTGTTCTTGTGCTTTGTGCTGTTTTTGTACCAGTTTCTTTTATATCAGGTTTTGTTGGAGAAATTCAAAGACAATTTGCTCTTACCTTAGCTATATCTGTAACCATATCAGGTTTTGTTGCTCTTACCTTAACACCTTCTTTATGTGCACTCTTTTTGCGACGTAATGAAGGAGAGCCATTTAAATTTGTAAAGAAATTTAATGATTTTTTTGATTGGAGTACCTCTGTATTTAGCGCAGGAGTAGCATATATTCTAAAAAGAACCATTCGTTTTGTTTTAATTTTTTGTATTATGCTTGGGGCAATTTTTTATCTCTATAAAGCTGTACCAAGCTCTTTAGTTCCTGAAGAAGATCAAGGTTTGATGATTGGCATTATCAACCTTCCTTCGGCTTCAGCACTCCATAGAACAATCTCAGAAGTTGATCACATAAGCCAAGAAGTTTTAAAAACTAATGGAGTTAAAGATGCAATGGCTATGATAGGATTTGATCTTTTTACAAGTTCACTCAAAGAAAATGCCGCTGCAATGTTTATAGGCTTGAAAGATTGGAAAGATAGAAATGTGAGTGCTGATGAAATCGCCATGGAGCTTAATAAAAAATTTGCTTTTGATCGCAATGCTTCAAGTATATTTATAGGCCTACCTCCTATACCTGGATTAAGTATCACAGGCGGTTTTGAAATGTATGTTCAAAACAAAAGCGGAAAAAGCTATGATGAAATACAAAAAGATGTAAATAAACTTGTTGCTGTGGCCAACCAAAGAAAAGAGCTATCAAGAGTAAGAACAACCCTTGATACAACTTTCCCTCAATACAAGCTTATAATTGATAGAGATAAATTAAAACACTACAATCTTAACATGCAAGATGTTTTTAACACGATGAATGCAACTATAGGCACTTATTATGTTAATGATTTTTCTATGCTAGGTAAAAACTTCCAAGTAAATATCCGCGCAAAAGGTGATTTTAGAAATACACAAGATGCATTAAAAAATATTTTTGTAAGATCAAATGATGGAAAAATGATACCACTTGATTCTTTCTTAACTTTACAAAGAAGTTCAGGGCCTGATGATGTAAAACGATTCAACCTTTTCCCAGCGGCACAAGTTCAAGGTCAACCCGCACCAGGTTATACTTCAGGTCAAGCTATAGAAGCGATTGCTCAAGTAGCAAAAGAAACTTTAGGGGATGATTATTCCATAGCTTGGAGTGGATCAGCTTATCAAGAAGTTTCTAGTAAAGGAACAGCAAGTTATGCTTTTGCTTTAGGTATGATATTTGTCTTTTTAATTCTAGCTGCCCAATATGAAAGATGGCTTATACCTTTAGCAGTTGTAACAGCTGTACCTTTTGCGGTATTTGGATCATTTTTATTGGTATATTTAAGGGGATTTAGCAATGACATATATTTTCAAACAGGACTTTTGCTCTTGATTGGACTTTCAGCTAAAAATGCTATCTTAATCGTAGAATTTGCAATGGAAGAGCGCTTTAAAAAAGGCAAAGGAGTTTTTGAAGCAGCTGTTGCAGCAGCAAAACTTCGTTTTCGTCCTATCATAATGACTTCTTTGGCATTTACTTTTGGGGTCTTGCCAATGATTTTCGCAACAGGAGCAGGAAGTGCTTCAAGACACTCTTTAGGAACAGGGCTTATTGGTGGAATGATCGCAGCATCAACTTTAGCGATATTCTTTGTGCCTTTATTTTTCTATCTTTTAGAAAATTTTAATGAATGGCTAGATAAAAAAAGAGGTAAGGTTCATGAATAAAATAATTTCAATTAGTGCTATAGCAAGTTTTACTCTTTTGATTTCAGCTTGCTCTTTAAGTCCAAATTTAAATATTCCCGAAGCAAACTATAGCATTGATAATAAGCTTGGAGCCTTATCTTGGGAAAAAGAAAACAATAGCTCTATCACAAAAAATTGGTGGAAAGACTTTGATGATGAAAATTTAAATAAAGTGGTTGATTTAGCACTTAAAAATAATAATGATTTAAAACTTGCTTTCATACACATGGAACAAGCTGCTGCTCAATTAGGTATAGATTTTAGCAGTTTGTTGCCAAAATTTGATGGTAGCGCAAGCGGAAGTCGTGCAAAAACAGCTATAAATGCTCCAAGCAATCGAACTGGGGAAGTAAGTTACGGTAATGATTTTAAAATGGGACTTAATTTAAGCTATGAAATCGATCTTTGGGGAAAATATCGCGATACATATCGCGCCTCAAAATCAGGCTTTAAAGCAAGTGAGTATGATTATGAAACTGCAAGACTTTCTGTTATTTCAAATACAGTTCAAACTTATTTTAATCTTGTAAATGCTTATGAAAATGAAAATGCTCTTAAAGAAGCCTATAAATCTGCAAAAGAAATTTATAGGATTAATGATGAAAAATTTCAAGTTGGTGCTGTAGGTGAATATGAACTTGCTCAAGCAAGAGCCAACTTAGAAAGTATGGCTTTGCAATATAATGAAGCAAAGTTAAATAAAGAAAATTACCTTAAAGCTTTAAAAATTTTAACTTCAAATGATTTAAATGACATACTTTACAAAAATCAAAGCTATCAAGTTTTTAATCTTAAAGAATTTGACATTCCAACTGGAATTTCAAGTACCATCTTGCTTCAACGTCCAGATATTGGCTCTTCTTTAGAAAAATTAACTCAGCAAAATTATCTTGTTGGAGTAGCTCGCACGGCTTTCTTACCTAGCCTTTCTTTAACAGGATTATTGGGATTTGAAAGCGGGGATTTAGATACCTTGGTTAAAGGAGGTTCTAAGACTTGGAATATAGGTGGAAACTTTACTCTGCCTATTTTTCATTGGGGTGAAATTTACCAAAATGTAAATTTAGCCAAGCTTAATAAAGATGAAGCTTTTGTAAATTATCAAAATACTTTGATTACTGCTTTTGGAGAAATTCGCTATGCTTTAGTAGCTAGAAAAACTATACGCTTACAATACGATAATGCACAAGCAAGCGAACAATCTTACAAAAGAATCTATGAAATTGCTAAAGAACGCTATGATATAGGAGAAATGTCTTTGCAAGATTATTTAGAGGCACGTCAAAATTGGCTTAATGCTGCCGTTGCTTTTAATAATACTAAATATTCTTATGCCAATTCCATAGTAGATGTAATCAAAGCATTTGGTGGAGGATTTGAGCAAAGTGAAGATACGAGTAAAAATATAAAAGAAGAATCAAAAAATTTAGATATGTCTTTTAGAGAATAGTTTGTTCTATTCTCTAAATAAATTAAAAATCTTTGTCTAAATCTGCATCTGTAATTTCATAAGCCTTGTAAATAGCAGGCAATAATTTTCTTATAGCATAATCAAAATGATAAAATTGCTTATATACCTCTTCTGGATTTAAATTTTTAGCATTCTTAAAATCAAATACTTCAGTATTATTGATTTTGGCAATATTTTCATCAAAATAAGAGTAAAACTCTGCTCTTTGTTTAAACAAAGCATTTAAATTTTGAACAATTTTGGCTTTATCCATTTTTATATCCTTTTTAAATAATTTAAAAACTTAATCCCATTTTTTATTTAAGAAATAAAAAATTTACTCCTATTTTAGCTAAAAATTGATAAAGTTATGACTTAAATATTTTAATATATAGGCCACTTATGAATTTATTTCAAAATTTAGCTTTAAAATACTCTCATACTATGATGGAAAAATCCCTCCAAAAAGGTTTCAATGTCGAACTTTTAAAACAACCCGAAGAAAAAATTCCAAAACAAGACAAAAGCTATATGCTTTATGCCCATGTACCTTTTTGCCATACTTTTTGTCCTTATTGTAGCTTTCATAAATATTATTATGATGAAAATTTAGCCAAAGTATATTTTCAAAATCTTAGAGAAGAAATTAAAATCATGAAAAATAAAGGTTTTGATTTTACCTCCATGTATGTGGGTGGTGGTACAACACTGATTGATGAAGAGGAATTATTAAAAACCTTAGAACTTTGTAAAAAGTTATTTAATATAAAAGAAATTTCATGCGAAAGCGATCCAAATCATATTGATCCAAATAAGCTTTCTATGTTTAAAGGTATAATTGATCGTTTAAGTTGCGGGATTCAAAGTTTTGATGATGAAACTTTGAAAAAAGTGGCAAGATATAATAAATTTGGTTCATCTAAAGAACTTCAAGAAAAAATTTCAAAAGCTTTAGGAATTTTACCTATTTTTAGTATAGATCTTATTTTCAATCTTCCAGGACAAAACGAAAAACAACTTTTAAATGACTTAGAAATTGCTAAAAATTTAGCCCCGCAACAAATCACAACCTATCCTTTAATGAAATCAAATCTTACCAAAGATAATATCGCTAAAAGTCTAGGAGTGAGCATTAAAGATAATGAATTTACTTATTATCAAATCATACGAGAATTTTTTAAAGACTATACCCAAAACAATGGTTGGAGTTTTTCTTTAGAAAAAAACAAGCTTAATGACGAATATGTCAGTTCTCATCATGAATACCTAGGAGTAGGCAGCGGGGCTTTTAGCTTTTTAGATGGGGAGCTTTTAATCAATGCATTTAATCTAAATGATTATGCTAAATTTATACAAGAAAAACAAAATGCTAATATAGCCAAAGCTTGTTTTGATAAAAAAGAAATTATCAAATATGTCTTTTTAACTGAAATTTTTTCAGGGAAAATAGAAATTGATAAATTTAATAAAACTCTAAATTGCAATCTCGAAAAAGAACTTTTCATAGAACTTTTAGGACTTAAAACAAGTGGTGCCATCATAAAAGATCAAAATGCTTTAATCGCAACTGAATTTGGTCAATATCTTTTTGTGGTTTTAATGAAAGATTTTTACACAGGAATGGATCTTGTGCGCGCAGTATTTAGAGATGATAAGCGTCTTAAAAATAAAGATTATATCGATATCATGAAAGAAAATATTGATCCGCTTAACTCCGCTAGTATGGAATTTAAAGCGGAGACAAACTAAAAGGGACGAACAACCATCATTAAAGCGATGATAATAAACATTATAGTTGGAAATTCATTATAAATTCTAAAATATTTTCCACTTTTAGTAGAAGTATCATTTGCTAAAGCTTTTAAACAATAATAATTATGTATATGAAAAATAATCAAAAGTGTAACACAGGTAAGTTTAACATGCATAAAACCCGCACCTACCATTAAAACTTCCTTATGAGCATGCAACATTAAACTTCCTGTGATTAAAGTCACAATCATTGCAGGAGTTTGTATATAATAATAAAGCTTTCTTTCTTGAATTTTTACAACCTCGACAAAACCTTTATTGTCTTTATGTTCAGCATGATACACAAAAAGACGAGGTAAATAAAAAAGACCCGCCATCCAAGAAACAAATGCCAAATAATGCACCCATTTAATCCAAAAATAATAATCATTAATCCATTCTGTCATCTTTTTTCCTTTTTTTAAATATTTCTTGTATTAAAATCAAAGCCACACTTATATTTATCATGACATCTGCAACATTAAAAATAGCAAAATTAAACCATTTATGCCAAAAAAACATATCCACTACACCTCCATGTATAAAACGATCCAATAAATTTGAAACGCCGGCACCAAGCATCATTCCAAAAGCTATGCTATGAGTTTTTAAAAGTGTTCTTTGCCAAAAAAGATAAATAAAAAGCACGCCAATTAAAGCAAGATGTAAATATTTTAAATTATGTTCTAAAAAACTCAACATTGAAAAAGCTACGCCTGTATTTAGAGCATAAGTTAAATCTAGGTATTCACTCTGCCATCTAAATCCTGCTAAAGTTAAGGATTTTACCCATTGATCAAGGGCAAAAACCAAAACAAAGGCACCCCAAAAATAAAAAATAAATTTAAAAGTTTTAGCCATTTAAAGCTTTCTTAAAAAACTCCACAACATTTTTCATTTCTTTTTCTAAGAGCTTAATATCTCTGGCTTCTAGTAAAAGTCTTATCAAATTTTCTGTTCCAGAATAGCGAAATAAGGTATTAATATTTTTATTTTCTAAATCTTTTTTTAATTCTTTTAAACCTTTAATTTTATCTAAATCTTTTTTTTCTGCAATTTTAAGATTGATTAAAAGCTGAGGATAAGGTTTAACTTGACCCAAAATAGAACTTGCAGATTTTTTCTTAGAAAGCATTAAAGCACTAAATTGCAAGGCAGCTATCAAACCATCTCCAGTTTTTGCATAATCGCTAAAAATAATATGCCCACTTTGTTCTCCACCAAAATTTCCACCATTGGCTTTTAGTTTTTCAAGCACATATTTATCGCCAACATTACAAGTATCAAGTTCTATACCATGTTTATTTAAAAACTCTTTTAAAGCACCATTACTCATTATAGTAGCCACAACACTTGATTGTAATTTACCTTGTTCTTTAAGATAAAGTGCCAATACACCCAATAAACTATCCCCATTAGCCACTTCGCCTTTTTCATCTACAACCACCAAACGATCTGCATCACCATCAAAAGCAAAGCCCACATCTGCACGCAAACGCTTTACCTCAGCAGCTAAGTTTACAGGATGCAAAGCTCCACAATTTTCATTGATATTAAGTCCATTAGGTTTATCACTCATTACTATAACTTCAGCGCCTAATTCCTTAAAAACAGTAGGTGCTACCTTATAAGCTGCCCCATGAGCCACATCTAAAACAACACGCAAAGACTTTAAAGTAAGATCTTTTGGAAAAGAATTTTTAATAGAAACAATATATCTTCCTATAACATCATCAATTCTTTTTGCTTGACCAATTTTTTCCATATCTACCTTAGAGGCTTGTATAAGCTTATCATCAAAATAAATTTCTTCTATTTTTTTCTCTATATCTTCACTGAGTTTATTTCCATGAGCATCAAAAAATTTAATACCGTTATCATAATAAGGATTGTGAGAAGCTGAAATCATAATCCCTGCGTCACAACGCATATCTTCAGTTAAGAATGCAATCGCAGGAGTTGGCATAGGACCAATTTGTATAACATTATATCCTATAGAAGTAAGCCCTGAAACAATAGCATTTTCTATCATATAGCCACTTCTTCTTGTATCTTTTCCTACTAAGATATTATTAGTAATACTTTTATCTTTAAAATAAATACCCGCAGCCATTGCTAAACGCATAGCCAAAAAACTATCTAAAAATTCACCCGCTTTTCCACGAACTCCATCAGTTCCAAAAAGTCTCATTGCAAACCTTTCTAGCAAAATTTAAAGACAATTATAACAAAGCTAAGATAAAGAAATTTAAACAAGCTCTAAAAATAGAGCTTGTTTGGAACCTTATAGTTCAGGTTTAGGAGTTTTTTCAGTAGAAATAGGAAGTTGTGGATAAACAATTGCTGGTTTTGTTCCTGTTAAGGATTTTAAGAAAGTTTCAATACTTTTTGCTTCTTTATCAGAAATTTTAATGCCAAGTTGCACACTACCCATTTCCTTAATAGCATCTTTTAGATTCCAAATAGCGCCATTATGAAAATATGGAGCAGTTTCAGCAACATTTCTTAAAGTTGGAGTTTTTACCATGCCATTTGCATCACCTTTAAAATCACCTAAATTTGCAAATTTATATTTACCAGCAACTTCAAACGCTTGCATATTGCCACCTAAATTCACACCATTATGACAAGCTACACAACCCTTGTCTATAAAAAGCTTTAAGCCTTTTTGCTCTTCTTTTGTTAAAGCTTTTTCATCGCCTTCTAAAAATTTATCAAAACGAGATGGAGTGATCAAGGTTCTTTCAAAATTTGCAATTGCATCAGCAATATTGTCAAAATTTACACCACTTTTACCATAGATTTTTTTAAACTCACTCACATATTCAGGCAATGATGAAATTTTTTCTACTGCGAGTTTAGCAGGAGTTGCCATTTCAGGATCAGCTTGGATTGGACCTTTAGCTTGATCGGCTAATGTTCCTGCACGACCATCCCAAAATTGAGTATTATTTAAAACCGCATTATAAACTGTTGGTGAATTTAAATGATGGGGATTTGCTGTCCATTTATGACCTATTGCAGTACTAACCCCATCTGTTCCACCAAGTCCTACATTGTGACAGGTATTACAAGAAATGATACCACTTTTTGAAAGGCGTGGTTCAAAATAAAGCTTTTTGCCAAGCTCTGCTTTTTCAAGAGTAAATTCACTAGCCTTTACTCCATTTTGTTTTAAAATTTCATCAACACCTTTTTGATCTTTTGGCAAGGCAACAAGACCTGAATTTTTAGCTTCATCTATAAGACTTGCAGCATTTAAGCTTGAAAAAGCAACTAAGGATGCGATTAGCAATGCTTTTACTTTCATTTATAAACTCCTATTAAAGATAAATTAAAATAAAATAATAATTATTTAGAGCTTAAATAAAGATAAATATTATTAAAAAATATTTACAATTAATTAATACTATTTTTATCCTATAAAAATTATTTTTGTTTATTTATTTTCATAAGATATAATTTTTAGTTATAAATCTTAAAATTTTAAGATGATTTGAAAAGGATATTATGGAAAATTTAATAATTTACGCTTTTATATATCTTTTAGGTTCAATCCCTTTTGGGCTAATCCTAGCTAAATTTTTTGCTAAAACTGATATCAAAAAAGAAGGTTCAAAAAGTATAGGAGCAACCAATGTTTTAAGAGTAGTAAAAGAAAAAAATCCCAAACTAGCAAAAAAACTTGCCATTGCTACAATAATTTTAGATTTTGCAAAAGCAGCTATTCCTTTATTAACCTTGAAATTTCTTCATTATGATCAAGCTTTGCTTTGGAGCGTGGCAGTTTTGGCTATTTTGGGACACTGTTTTTCAATTTACTTGTTATTTGAAGGAGGGAAAGGCATAGCAACAGGAGCAGGTGCTATGATAGTTTTGCTTCCATTGGAAGTGCTTACAGCATTTATTGTATGGGTAGTTATAGGAAAAATTTTTAAAATATCTTCGTTAGCTTCTTTAGCAGCGTTACTTGCTTTTGTTGTAAGTTCTTTTATATTTAATTATGACTTAGAAATTCATACACATGCACCCGTTTTCATTATCGCTTTTATTATAGTATATAAACATCTACCTAATATTAAAAGATTGATTTTTAAAGAAGAATGCAAAGTCATATAAAAATAAAATTTCACTTTAAGTGTATCATTGGTATATTAGATTTCGAAAGAAGGAAAAAACAAAAAATTATTATCAAGCTTAAAGCTAAAGCAAATGAATTTTTAAATTATGCAGAAGTAATTACCAAAATTAAAACATGGTATAAAAAAGAAGAATTTTACACCCTTGAAGAGTCTTTAGACTTTGTAAGCTTAAATTTAAAAAAAGATTTTCCTAATTTAACCAATCTTAACATAAAAATTTTCAAACCCCATATAATAAAAAATGCTACAGTTGGGGTTAAATTGAAAAAAAAATATTAATTTTTTTTTAAAGATATCTAAACATTTACTTAAGCTATGATATAATTCTTTAAATTTTTCTTAATAAGGATAGAACAAATGAGAATTTTAGTTATAGAAGATGAGATTAGCCTAAATAAAACAATTATAGACAATCTTAATGAATTTGGTTATCAAACTGATTCTTCTGAAAATTTTAAAGATGGAGAATACTTTATCGGCATTAGACATTATGATTTAGTTTTAGCAAACTGGACTTTACCTGATGGAGATGGAGCGGAACTTGTTAACACTATTAAGCATAAATCTCCAAGAACTTCAGTTATGATTATGTCTTCAAAAACAGACAAAGAAACAGAAATCAAAGCTTTGAAAGCTGGAGCTGATGATTTTGTTACAAAACCTTTAGATTTTGATATTCTACTCGCAAGAATTGAAGCAAGACTAAGACTTGGCGGAACCAATGTTATTAAAATTGAAGACTTAGTTATTGATCCAGATGAGGAAAAAATTACTTATAAAGATCAAGATATAGAACTTAAAGGAAAACCTTTTGAAGTTTTAACGCACTTAGCAAGACATTCGGATCAAATTGTATCCAAAGAACAACTTTTAGATGCCATCTGGGAAGAACCTGAGCTAGTAACTCCAAATGTTATCGAAGTAGCTATCAATCAAATTCGTCAAAAAATGGATAAACCATTAAATATATCTACCATAGAAACAGTTCGTCGTAGAGGATACCGTTTCTGCTTCCCTAAAAAATCTTAACAATTTTGCACCTTCGGTGCAAAAAATTTATCTTTATTTCTATTTTTATATTTTATTTAAGTTTGGTTATTGTATAAACTAAAATTATTTTTTAAATTTTTGAAAGGTTATGATGTCTCTTTTAATTACAAAAGACTGCGTATGTTGTGATGCTTGCAGAGAAGAATGTCCTGATGAAGCTATTTATGAAAATAGTCCAATTTATGTAATAGACCCTGATCTTTGTTCAGAGTGCGTTAATGATTTTTCAGAGCCTGCCTGTATTGTTGCTTGCCCATATGAATGTATCATTCCTGATCCTGATAATGTAGAAACTATAGAAGAATTAAAACTCAAACATAGAGATAGAGAATTTTAATGGCAAAAAAAACAGCCGTTGTTGATCTTGGCTCAAACTCCATTAGAATGGTGATTTTTGAAAAAACTTCTAGATATGGTTTTTATACAACTTGCGAATACAAACGCAAAGTAAGACTTGGAGAAAATGCTTATAATAATGGCAAAATTCTCCAAGAAGAAGCCATGCAAAGAGCCGAAGATGCCTTAGCTTTTTTCAAACAATGCGCTTTAAAGCATAAGTGCAAAAAAATATTTATAGTAGGCACATCAGCCTTAAGAGATGCCCCAAATTCAAAAAATTTCATTAAAAGAATCAAAGATAATCTGTCTTTAAATATACGCTGTATAGATGGAAAAAGCGAAAGTTACTTAGGTGGTCTTGCAGCTCTAAATTTATTAAGTCCTTTTAAGGATGGAACCACTTTAGACATAGGTGGTGGTTCTAGTGAATTGTGTTTAATAAAAAATAATAGAATTATTTCTTGCATATCTCTTGATATTGGCACTGTTAGGCTAAAAGAATTGTTCTATGATACTGGAAAAATGGATTCTTTAGAAGAATTTATAAAACCAATTTTAGAACAAATTCCTAAAGAATTTTACAATCAAAACCTTATTGCAATAGGTGGAAGCTTAAGAGCAATATCTAATTCCATCATGCAAAAAAATTCCTATCCACTGAAAAATTTACATGATTTTCGCTATATGCTAGATGAAGAAAAAGGACATATTTTAAAAATTTTTAATTCAAACTTAGACTCTTTAATCAATTTTGGCATAAAAAAGGATCGTTTTGATACCATTAAAGAGGGTATATTTATTTTTTTAAAGATTGCGGAAAAAATAAAAGCCAAACAAGTTATCACGAGTGGGGTTGGAATCAGAGAAGGAGTTTATTTGCAAGATTTACTTCGTCCTAAAATCACATTTCCACCAAATTTCAATCCCAGTTTAAAATGTTTGCAAGATAAATTTTTACAATCAAAACAAAAAAATAAAACTCCACATTTTGCTCTGCAAATTTTTACAACCCTTAAAAATCTTCATAAACTTAACGATAACTATAAGCATACTTTACTAAATGCTGCCAAATTATGCCATATTGGAGAATATTTAAATTTCTATTTTGCTAATGAACACTCTGCTCATTTTGTACTAGGTGGATTAAATTATGGATTTTCGCATAAAGAAAAAGCTTTAATTGCTAGTATTATTAAGCTTAATGGAAAAAAAGTTAATCCTTATAATCTTGAACCCTATAAACAACTTTTACCCAATATTCATACCATTTCATGGCTTAATTTTATTTTGTGCTTAGCTAAAACTTTAAGCACAAATGAAGATAAGATTGATTTTGCTTTTGCAAACAATACTCTTTATATATATCAAGAAAACAAAATTCTTAATTTACCCAAAGATGAGCTCAAAAAAATTGCAAAACCAGCTACCATAGCATTAGCAATCAATCAAAAAATTTAAGATTTTTTACCTTTTTGACGCTGCTCTATAAGATTTTGAATTCTTTTTTTATTCTCTTCAAAAAAAGAATCAAAATTTTTCTCTGTTTTTTCTGTATGTTTTATTGTTTGTTCCTCTGGAATTTCAACACTTTCTAAAAGTACATTGGAATTACCTATTATCATTGTATAACGTTTATTAGCGTGATCAAAAATAACAAGTTGATTATTTTTATCTAAAAATCTTTGGAAAATCATAGTAAAATCTCTAGAAACATTGTTATTTTTATAAACCATAGTCTTTTTAAACCACCAAAGCACTATTAACAAAATAACTAAAATTAGCATTACTAAGATATAATTTGTATAATCATACCCTTCTAAACTTGTACTTTTTGGTTTAGGCATTAATTCTTGAGAATTATTCACAGTAGTTGTAGGTACAGATTTGATATTTGCTTTTCCTTGCTCTATAGCTCGTATCCTTACTCCAAATTTATCATTGATAGAGCTAAGTTCTAAATTAATATTTTGTTTGTTTTGTAGCATAATATAGGTATTATTATTTTTAGAACTAATACTAATTTTATCTACAAGTTGAGAGTTAAGTTCTTTTAATTCATCTTTAGAATACGTTAAATCACTAAAAGTTAAAAGAGTTAAATTTTTTTCTTTTTTTTGAGAAATCTTGCCATTATAGGCATTATCAAAAGAAAGCATTAAATCTACTCGATCATTTCTATCGTAGATATTAAAACTAATCAGCTCAACACTATATAAAGGTAAAATTAAAAAAAATAATACTAGCAATCTCATTTAAATTTCTTTTTTAAAGTATTGAAGCACAGTCTTAGAATCCAAAATTTCATTAATTCTTATAGCGAGATTTTTTTCATAAACCATAACCTCGCCTTTGCCAAAAATTCTTTTATTGATATAAAGCTCAACGCTTTCTCCAGCAGGCTTTTCAAGATCAATAACCGAACCTACTTCAAGTTTTAAAAGCTCCGCTACACTCATATTTGTAGTTCCAAGCTCGCTTACAAAATCTACTGTAATATCTAAGATATCTTCATAAGATTGTAAAAGCCCATGATGAATGTTAAACTCTATATCATCGCTCATTATTTGCAATATCCTATTCTAAAATAACAATTTTCAAATTTATAAGTTAAAGCTTCATCTAGAACTATTTCAGAAAAATCAACTTTTCCTAAATATTCCGGAATTCCGAGTTTATACTCGTCATCACCCTTGGCATCATTTAACAAATTTTTAGCATAACCTATAATCTGATTGGCACATTCTTTAGTTAAATCGCACCAGTCATCTTCTTTAAATTTTTCATCATTAATTAAAATTTCTGCAATTTTTTTTAAAAATTCTTTTGGAAAAAATAAATAAAAATTACATTCTCCTTCGCTTTTGCCCATGATAGGAATACTCGCTCCATAAAGTTCACCGCTTATATCTTGAGCTGCTTCAATGCGAAGTCTTAAGATATGCTCGCAAAAATGAGTGATGGAATACTCAAGAATCTTTAACATAACTACCGCCTTTATAAAAAACTTAATTTAAAATTATAGTAAATATAAAATAAAAATATGTTTTAAAATTTTATTTTTTGAAAATTTCTTCAATATCTTTCATTATTATATCCAAATTTCCTTGTTTAAAACACTTTACTATGCTAGTTCCCACAATCACTCCGTCAGCAACTTTTCTCATTCTTTTTACATCTTGATTATTTTGAATGCCAAAGCCTACAAAAATAGGCAAATTTGTAAAAGATCTGATTTCTTTTACTTTATCTTGTAAGATTGCTTCTTCGACACTTTTCGTACCTGTAATACCTATGCTTGCTAATAAATAAATAAAACCTTTAGCATGTTTTACTAACTTTTTAACCCTTTCTTTAGGGGTTGTAACACTTACAAGTGTAATTAAAGCTATATTATATCTTTCACACTCTTTAATCAAATCATCACTTTCTTCAAAACTCAATTCAGGCACAATCAAAGCACAAATCCCTAAAGATTTTGCTTTTTTCACAAATTTTTCCAAGCCATAAGAAAAAATTAAATTATAATAAACCATAAAAACCAAAGCTTTTTTAGTTTTTATCCTAGCTAAAAGCTCAAAAACACTATGAATATCCACGCCTTGATCAAGAGCTATTTTTGCCGCATCTGCAATAATCTCACCATCGGCAATAGGATCACTATAAGCAACACCAAGTTCTAAAATATCAATAGGACTTTGATCCAATCTTTGCAAAAAAGCTTCACTTGTTTGAAGATTTGGATAACCTAAAACCGTATAAGCCACATTTGCATTTTCTTTATAAAATTTTCTAAAATCAACCATAAATCACCCCTTTTTTATAATCTCTAATCATTTGCATATCTTTATCTCCCCTGCCTGAAAGATTTACTACTATCACGCTTTTCTTTTTTAAAGTTGGACAAAGTTTTTCTAAAAATGCCAAAGCATGCGAACTTTCAATCGCTGCAATAATACCTTCTTCTTTACAAAGTAATTTTAAAGCCTGCATACATTCTTCATCACTTATAGCATGATATTGCGCTCTTTTGCTTTCAAATAAAAAAGCATGCAAAGGACCAATTCCTGGATAATCAAGCCCTGCAGAAACACTATGTACAGGCAAGATATTGCCTAAATCATCTTGTAAAACCTTGGTTTTCATACCGTGAATAATGCCTGTTTTTCCCTTATTTAAAGTCGCTGCATGATAAGGCGTATCAATGCCAAGCCCCCCTGCTTCAATACCTATAAGTTTAACATTTTCATCTTTGATAAAATCATAAAAAATCCCAGCTGCATTGCTTCCACCCCCAACAGCTGCGATAATATAATCTACTTTTTTATTGAGTTTTTGAAGTTGCATTTTGCATTCTTTTCCTATAATACTTTGAAAATGCATTACCATTTTAGGATAAGGATAAGGACCTACCGCACTTCCAACCACATAAAAAATATTTTTAATATCTCCAACCCAAGCTTGAATAGCCGCAGTAGTAGCTTCTTTTAGAGTTTTAAGCCCACTTTGTACTGCATGAATTTTAGCACCCAAAAGCTCCATTTTATAAACATTTAAAGCCTGTCTTTGCACATCGGTTGCCCCCATATAAATTTCACATTCAAGTCCTAAAAGTGCTGCTGCAGTGGCTGTTGCAAGCCCGTGTTGACCTGCTCCTGTTTCTGCTATGATTTTTTTCTTTCCCATTTTTTTTGCTAAAAGGGCTTGAGCGATGGCATTATTGATTTTATGTGCTCCGGTATGATTTAAATCCTCGCGTTTTAAATAAATTTCATGCTGATATTTTTTGCTTAAATTTCTAGCAAAATAAAGTGGAGTAGGACGCCCTACATAAGTTTTTAAAAGCTCGTTTAATTCTTTTTTAAAGAGTTTATCTTTAGAAAATTTCAAAAAAGCACCTTCTAGCTCATTTAAAGCAAACATTGCACTTTCAGGCAAAAACTGCCCACCAAAATCCCCATAATACGCTTTTTTCATTTTTTCAACTCCTTTAAAATTTGTTTTATTTTGTTGATATCTTTTAAGCCTTTTTCATCTTCAAGTTTTGAATTAAGATCTAAAATTTTAGCTCCCGTTTTTACAGCCTTATGAACATTATCCAAACCTATGCCTCCGGCTAATATAAAATCTTTAGTATAAGAACCTAATAAAGTCCAATCAAAACTTATTCCATTACCGCCCTTTAAAATTCCCTTAGCATCAAAAAGTACTAAATTAGCAAAAATTTCACTTTTTAAATCTAAACTATTTTCCACACTAATCACCTGCCAAACAAAAACATTTTGCACCTTTAAAATTTCAAATTCTTCTTTGGTAATAGTGCGATAAATTTGTATCCCATCAAGCTTAGCTTCTTTAATACATCTTAAAATTTGTTCCAAATTTTCATCTACAAAAACACCGACAACTTTTTTATCTTTTTCATGAAAAATTGCACTTAAATTTCTTGCTTGTTCTAAACTCACTCTTCTTGGACTTTTAGCAAAAATAAGTCCAAAAAAATCAATATTTAAAAAAGCTAAATCTTTGGCATTTTTTTCATCTTTAATACCACAAATTTTAAGCTTTAGCATAAGCTTGATACTCCTTAAAATATTCTATAACCTTACCTGAATAAATGGCTTCTAAAATCATATCTTTAGCCACTAAAGGCGAACTTGCTTTATTGGCTGTATAAAGTGCAAACATAGCATTTAAAACTACCAAATCAAATTTTGCCCCTTGCATTCTACCGCTTAAAATATCTTTTAAATCTTTAGCGTTGTCATATGCACTAGATCCTATGATTTCACTATGAAAAGCTCTTTTAAAACCAAATTGTTCAGGACAGATAGAATACTCTAAAATTTCTCCTTCACAAAGCTCATAAATTTTACTTTCATCGCAAATACTAAGCTCATCCATACCATCATTTCCTCTTACCACTAAAGCTTTTTTGCGTCCTAAATTTTTTAAAACCTCTATCAAAAGCCTATGCACAGGTGCGTGATAATTTCCCATAAGTTGATATTTTAACTTTAAATTAGGGTGCAATAAAGGACCTAAAACATTAAAAACCGTTCTTACTCCAAGTCTTGATCTGATCTCTTTAAGTTCTCCTACTAAAGGATGAAAAAATGGAGCATGTAAAAAACTAAGCCCTTGATTATTTAGTTGTTTTAAAACTGATTCTAAAGTGTTTGGAGTAGTTATATTTAAAGCTTCTAACACATCTGTACTTCCGCTAGAACTTGAAATGGCACGATTTCCGTGTTTGGCTACTTTTACTCCTAAAGCTGCTAAAATAAAAGCACTAGTCGTAGAAACATTGATACTTTTAAAACCATCTCCACCTGTTCCACAAATATCAATCATCTCACTCTCATCACTAAAAGTTTGAGAATATCTTAAAATTTGTCTTACAAAAGCACTTAAAGATTTTTCATTTAAGGACTTTTCAGTGATTAAAATCAACAAAGCCACTACTTGTAAAATTTCATAATCTTTAGACATAATAATCTTACAAATTTGCTCAAAATCATCGCTTTGTAAAAAATGATTTTCACTCATTTTTTGCAAATAAAAACTTAAAGGATTTTCTTGTTTTTGTGGTTTTTTTATATCTTGTTTTAAAAAATTAGAAAAAAGTTGCAAGCCATATTCACTAAAATAGCTTTCAGGATGAAATTGCACACCATAATAAGGTAAATTTTTATGTCCCAAAGCCATAATCACACCCTTTTCATCAAGGGCTAAAATTTCAAGCTCATCACTAAGCTGTTTAACCTCTAAAGAATGATAACGCATTACACTAAAATTTGAAGGCAAATTAGAAAATAATTCATTTTCCCTGCACTGTTTTATCAAAGAATTTTTTGCATGCATAGGCTCTTGCATCTTAACCACTAAAGAATCAAAAGCTAAAGCTAAAGCTTGATGTCCTAAGCAAATGCCCAAAACAGGGATATTAAGCCTTGCTTTAAAAATTTCAAGACAAATCCCACTTTGACTTGGATGCTTTGGACCAGGACTTAAAATAATATGAGTAGGATTTAAATTTTTAATTTCACTCAGAGAAATTGCATCATTTCTTCTTACTAAAATTTCATCATTGCTGAGTTGCTCTAACATGCTTTTAACATTAAAAACAAAAGAATCATAATTATCAATTAAAAGTATCATTGATTTTCCTTTTTTAAATTTTCAAAAGCTACCAAAAGCGCCTTGCGTTTAGCACAAATTTCTGCATATTCTTTTTGACTCTCACTTTGCAAAACAATACCCGCCCCACTTGCCAAATAAGCCTTATCTTGAGTAAAAAAAGCGCAACGGATTAAAATCGCTAAAGTTATGTCTTCGTTAAAATTTAAAAATCCTACCGCACCACCATAAATTCCACGATCGCAATCTTCAAGCTCGCTAGTGATCTCTAAAGCTCTTATTTTAGGAGCTCCGCTTAAAGTTCCCGCTGGAAAAACTGCTTCAATCACATCAAAAATACTCGCATCTTCTTTCATATTGGCATACACTTCACTCACTATGTGCATTACAAATTTATTTTTAATAATAGAAAAAAGATTTTCCACTCTTGTTTGAGTGCCAAATTTAGAAGCATCATTTCTTGCTAAATCTACAAGCATCTTATGTTCACTAAGTTCTTTTTCATCGCTTAAAAGATCTTTTTCTAAAGCTAAAAGATCACAGTTATTTTCCAAATTTCTAGTTCCAGCAATAGGGGCTAAATAAATCTCTCTTTTTTTAATTTTCAATAAAAACTCTGGAGAAGAACCCAAAACAACACCATATTTACTTGGAAAATAAAACATATAAGCGCTTGGATTTAAAGCACTTAAACTCTCATAATAATCAAAAGCATTTACTTGATGTTTGATACAAAGTTGCTTACTTAAGACCACTTGAAAAATATCTCCACTTAAAAGATATTCTTTGGCTTTTTCGCACATTTTTAAAAAATCATTTTTTTCATCTTCTAAAGAATTTAAAATTTCAAAATCATTTTTTTGTTTCTTTTTCATTGGTTCAATATCATCTTTTAAATATTCAAAATATTTTGAAGCACCAAATTTAAAAAACATCTTGCTATTTTTCTCATAAATCAAATAAGCCTTAGCATTGGCAAATAAAAATAAAGGAAAATCATAATTTTTCTTAGAAGAAAGTGGAATTTTTTCAAACAAAGATACAAAATTTGCACTAAAAACTCCAAAAAATCCAGCAAAGTCGCAAATTTTATTCTTGCTTAAAGCTTCATAATATTTTGCCTTAAACTCGCTAAAGGATAATTCATTAGCATCTAAATAATCACAATCAATCCCTATAATTACCTTAGTCAAATCCTCTGCAAAATAAGAATTTTCAAATTTTTCAAGGATTTGTCTGTAATAAAAATTTACATTTTTAACAAACATAATAAACCTTTTTTTAAAAAATAAATTAAAATAATATTAAAGAAAAAATTTAGATAAAAAGAAGTTTAGAAACGCCAAGAGCGAAGAGTATGTGTAAGTTTTAAAATCAAAGAATTACTAAAAAAACCATTTTCACTCATCTTTTACCTTTCTTATAAAATATTTCAAAAATTAAGACTTTTATGAAAATTTTTAAAGTCTAAATTAATTTTAATCAATAAATATAAATTTTGCTTTAAATTTAAAATAAATATTATAAAATCTTTATATTTTATAATATTTTGAAACATTTTTACGATGCTTAAAGTTACCAAAAAATATTCTATTGTTATAAAAAAACTAAGATAATACTTAGCTTAATAAGATAAAATTATTCCGTATTTGAAATATTTAATATTTTTTAGGAAAAGCTATGGAAATCACAGATTTACCTTATCTAATCATAGGAATCATTTCAGGTATTGCTTCTGGACTTTTTGGCATTGGTGGAGGTATGATTATCGTTCCTTCTATGTTCGCACTTGGAGCAAGTGCTCACCATGCTATCGGAATTTCAGTATTGCAAATGATTTTTGCAGCAGTTTTTGGCTCTTATATTAATTATAAGAAAAAAAATCTAAATCTTAAAGATGGTATTATGATAGGTTTTGGAGGGCTCATAGGAGCAAGCTTTAGCGGAATGCTTTTAAAAGCTTTAAGTGATGTAGCTCTTACTAGCGTATTTTTGGCGGTAAGTTGTATATTTTTTATCAAATATGCTTTTGGAATTAAAGAAAACATTGTGCAAAATCAAAGAAGCGTTTGGGTAAAGAATGTCATTTTATTTATTGCTGGAGCTTTTACTGGTATTTTTGCTATTTCTTTGGGAATTGGTGGCGGACTTTTAATTGCTCCGATTTTAGCTTATTTTTTAGGCTATGATAGTAAAAAAGTTGTTTCCTTATCCTTGTTTTTTGTTATTTTTGCTTCAGTCTCTGGTATTATATCTTTTTCAAATTCTGGAGTTATAGACTCTGAAGTTATTCATAAAGGAATACTAGTAGGTATAGCTTCTATGGTTGGAGTTTTTATAGGAATTAAAATCATAGAAAAAATGCATATTTCAGCTCATAGAAAAATTTTACTTTGCGTATATGCCTTATCAATACTTGGAACCACCCACTCTTTGCTTAATAAGCTAAATTTTATAAATTTTTAACTTGGATTTATCCAAGTTCTTTTAATATTATTATGCTAAAATCTTAAATTTATTTAATGTTTAGGAAAGACTATGAACGATACCATAAAAATCATTGGCGCAAGAGAAAATAACCTAAAAAATATCCACCTTGAAATTCCCAAAAACAAACTCATTGTTTTTACAGGACTGAGCGGAAGTGGAAAATCAACCCTTGCTTTTGGAACTCTTTATGCTGAAGGACAACGCCGTTATATAGAAAGTTTAAGTGCTTACGCCAGACAATTTTTAGATAAGGTAGGCAAACCTGATGTCGATAAAATCGAAGGTTTAACTCCAGCCATTGCCATAGATCAAAAAACTACTTCTAAAAATCCACGCTCTACTGTAGGAACCATCACTGAAATTTATGATTATCTAAGACTTTTATACGCAAGAGTTGGCATTCAACATTGTCATCGATGTGGACAAAAAATTTCATCTATGAGTGTAAGTGATATAGTCAGTGAAATTTTAAAATTTCCAAAAGGTGCAAAAATCATCATCTACGCCCCACTCATACGAGAAAAAAAAGGAACTTATGCAGATTTGCTTGAAAATTTACGCAACAAAGGCTATGTAAGAGCTCAAATTGATGGAGTTTTGGTAAGACTTGATGAAGAAATTGAACTAGCCAAAACCAAAAAACACACCATTAAACTTGTCATAGATAGACTTGAAATTCAAGAAGATTTACTTTCTCGTCTTGCAAGCGATATAGAAAAAGGTTTACAGGAAAGCTTTGGAGAAATAGAAATAGAAGTTTTAAATCATGAGGAAATAAACCTTAATAAACACTATCATTTTAGCGAGCATTCAGCTTGTTTTGATTGTAAAATTTCCTTTGTTCCACTTGAGCCTTTAAGCTTTTCTTTTAATTCTCCAAAAGGAGCATGTGAAGCTTGCGATGGACTTGGAATTCGTTATACTTTAGATATGAAAAAAATCATCGATGAAAATTTAAGTCTCGAAAACGGTGCTGTTAAAATCATGTATGGTTTTAATAAAAGTTATTATTATAAATTCCTAATCGCCTTTTGCGAACAAAATGAAATTCCTATCAAAATACCTTTTATGCAATTAAACGAAGTACAAAAACGTCTTGTATTGTATGGTAATGCCAAAACTATAGAATTTCTTTGGAAAAGAAATCGCCTAAAACGCACTTTTGAAGGCGTGGTTAAAATGGCTTATGAAATGCTAAAAGATGAAAAAGATTTAGCCGAATATATGAGTGAAAAAATTTGTAAAGACTGCGGTGGGCATCGTTTAAAACCTGAAAGTTTAGCCGTGAAAGTAGCAAAAAAAAGCTTGGGTGAAATTTTAGATATGAGCATAGAAGATAGTACGGCCTTTTTTGCAGATGAGAAAAATTTTTCTTATTTAAGCGAGCAACAAAAACTTATTTCTAAACCTATCCTAAAAGAAATCAACGAAAGATTGTTTTTCTTGTATGATGTGGGGCTAGGTTATCTTTCTTTAGGGCGCGATGCAAGAACGATTAGTGGGGGTGAAGCACAAAGAATCCGCATAGCTTCACAAATTGGCAGTGGTTTAAGCGGAGTGATGTATGTCTTAGATGAGCCTAGCATAGGACTTCATGAAAGAGATACTGCAAAACTGATTAAAACTTTAAGAAATTTACAACAAAAGGGCAATACCCTAATTGTCGTAGAGCATGATAAAATGACCATAGAAGAAGCAGATTTTATTGTAGATATTGGTCCAAAAGCAGGAAAATTTGGGGGTGAGGTTGTATTTAGTGGAACTTATAAAGAACTTTTAAAAAGCAAAAGCGAAACTGCACTTTATATGAATGGTAAAAAACAAATTTCACAACTTCAAAACAGAACACAGAAAGAATGGCTTGAGCTTAAAAATGTAAATATTAACAATATCCAAGATTTAAGCGTAAAATTTCCTTTGCAAAATTTAGTCGCTATAACAGGAGTTTCAGGTTCTGGAAAAAGCTCTTTGATACTTCAAACCCTACTTCCTTTTGCACAAGAGGAATTAAACCGTGCGAAAAAAGTTAAAAAACTTGGCGGAGTACAAATAGAAGGACTTGAAAAACTTGATAAAGTCATTTATCTTGATCAAAGCCCAATTGGGCGCACACCACGTTCAAATCCTGCCACCTATACAGGTGCTATGGATGAAATCAGAAATCTTTTTGCCGCCACTAAAGAAGCCAAAATGCGTGGTTATAAAGCCGGACGCTTTTCTTTTAATGTCAAGGGTGGAAGATGTGAGAAATGTAGCGGAGATGGAGAAATCAAAATAGAAATGCATTTTTTACCTGATGTTATGGTAGTTTGTGATACTTGCGGGGGCAAACGCTACAATGATGCCACGCTAGAAATCAAATATAAAGGCAAAAATATCAGTGAAATTTTAAATATGAGTGTTTTAGAAGCGAGTGAATTTTTTACAGCCGTTCCTAAAATCAAACAAAAATTAGATACTCTAGTAAAAGTGGGTTTAGATTATCTAACTCTAGGACAAAATGCCACCACCTTAAGTGGAGGTGAAGCACAAAGAATCAAACTTGCTAAAGAACTAAGCCGTAGCGATACAGGAAAAACGCTTTATATACTTGATGAACCTACAACAGGACTGCATTTTGAAGATGTCAATAAACTCATCTTAGTTTTACAACATTTGGTTGATCTTAAAAATTCTGTTTTTGTGATAGAACATAATTTAGATGTGATTAAAAATGCTGATTATATCATCGATATGGGGCCTGAAGGCGGAGTTAAAGGTGGAAAAGTTATAAGCACAGGAAGCGTGGAAAAAGTCGCTAAAGAACACAAAAAAACCCGTTCTTACACAGGATATTATCTAGACTTAGAGCTTAAAAATACACAAAAATCATAATTTTATGTTTGATTTTTTATATAATGATATTAGCTATTTGGGGCTTTTCATGGTGTGTTTTCTTTCAAGCACACTATTACCCTTAGCAAGTGAAGCCTTTGTTTTAGGCTTTATAAAACTTGATTTTAATCCGAATTTGGTATTTATCGTAGCCACTTTGGGTAATACCTTAGGAAGTTTAAGTACTTATGCTTTAGCGTATTTTGGAAAAGAAAAAATTTTAGAAAAATACTTTAGCAAATCCTTGAAAAAATTAGAAAATTTCAATGCTAATTTTGCTAAATTTGGAAGTATATTTGCTTTTTTTACTTTTTTACCTTTAGTGGGAGATCTTTTTGCCTTGGGACTTGGTTTTGCGAAATATTCTTTTTTAAAAACTATATTTTTTATCTTACTTGGAAAATTAAGTCGTTATACTTTCATAATTTTCATAGCAAACTCCTTTTAAAAGCCTCTCTTTTATAAGTTTTAAAAGCCTTGCATTATCTACATTTTTTAAAATTTTAACACAATTTTTAGTGCTTAAATCCACCCCCATACTCATTTTTGGTTCTCTAAAACAACGCCAACTCATACCTCTTGCCAAAGAACTATCGCAAATAACATCAGCATAACACTCATCAAAATCTGCAATACTAGAATCTAATGCGCAAGCTATCGTTAAAGCATCATGTATCCAAGTTCCCTTTGTACCACGTGTTTTAGAGGCATAATCAATCCAAACACCTAAAGTTTCAACGATAAAATCACATAAAATATTCTTACCTTGCAACTCTTTTAAATCCTCGTGTGTTAATAAAGTCTGCATGGTTGCATTATAAGGTATGAGTGTAATTTTAGCTCTTGAATTTAGCACTATACTAGCCGCCTCAGGATCAAAACCAAAATTTGTATCTTTAGTGTAATAAGGCATATCAAAACTGCCGCCCATAATAAAAAGCTCTTTAAGATTTATATCAAAATCTTTAAAAATTTTCATAGTCATAGCGATATTTGTCAAAGGTCCTATCGCACAAATAGAAATTTCTTTAGGATTTTTACTCACCAACTCACCCATTTTAAAAATCGCATCAGGATTTATATTTTCTAAAATTTCAGGACTTTTTATATTTTCCCAAAGATATTCAAGTTTAAAATTTTTAACACTTTCATCAAGTCTTTGACGCCAAGCTTTACTTGGTTCTTTTAGGGCTTCATTCGCTCCCAAATAAACGGGGATATTTAAATTTAAACGTTGAAATAAATCCTTAGCCACACTATAGGCAACAAGGCTTGGAACATTACCGCAAACTGTGCTTAGCATTTCAAGTTTGATTTCTTTAGATGACAAAATCAAAGCAAGTGCTAAACCATCATCAGTATTTGCTCCTGCAATAGCATTGCCTATGTCCGTGTCTAAGATAAGTCTCATATCGCATCTTCTATTTTATTTAAATCTCTACCTCTAGTTTCTGGCGCAAAAAATGTAGTCACAAAACCTATACCTGCAGTTAATACAAAATATGTCGCGATAGGCCACCAAGAGCCATAATATGCAAGCAAAGCAGAAGCCACCATAGGCGCTGTTCCTCCTGAAAGAATAGAACCTAGCTCCTTAGCAAAAGCCATTTTTGTATAACGGTTTTTTACCCCAAAAAGCTCCACACCCCAAGCCGCTTGCACACCAAAAATCCCTAAAGATGCTAAAGACATACCTACAATAATAGTTAAAATCACAATAATTTCATTTTTACTATCTAAAAGCATAAAAGCAGGAAAAGCATAAATCATTAAAAGCAAACAAAACATTCTATAAGTAATACATCTTCCAAATTTATCACTTAAATAACCCGCCAAAGGAATAACTAAAAACCCTACCAATGAAGCTATCATTACCGCTGTAGTAGCTACTGATTTGTCTAAAAGTAAAATTTTAGTCACATAACCTACAATAAAACCTTGCGCAAGATAAGAAGGTCCATTTTCGCCTATTCTTAAGCCCACCATAGTCCAAAAAGCACGACTTCTTTGCCAAAAACTTCTTTCATCTTTTTTCATATGCTTTTCGTTATTAAGACGCAATTTCATCATTTCATTTTTTTGCTTTTCAAAAACAGGGGTTTCTTTGACATGAAAACGAATATATACAGCAAAAAGAGCGATTAAAATACTTCCCATAAAAGGAACTCTCCAGCCCCATTCTTTAAAACTTGCTTCATCCATTTGTACCATCAAAAGCCATACAAAAGACGCAAGCAAAGTTCCACTATTTGATCCTAAAGCAATCACAGAAGAAACAAGCCCTCTTCTCTTGCTAGGAGCATATTCTCCTAGCATAACTGTTCCACCTGAAAGTTCAGCTCCTGCGCCAAAACCCTGCATAAAACGTAATGCAACCAAACAAATAGGCGCCCAAACACCAATCACTGCATAACTTGGGATAAAACCTATCAGAGTAGTTGAAATTCCCATTAAAGCTATTGTAGCCATCATAACATTTTTTCTTCCGTGTTTATCACCTAAATGACCAAAAAACAAAGCCCCAATAGGTCTTGCAATAAAACCTATGCCATAAGTTACAAAACTAAGCAAAAGTGCAATTACTGGAGTTTGCTCAGGAAAAAATACTTCTGAAAAAATTGTTGCAGCTGCTAAACCATAAAGTGCAAAATCTGCATATTCCATAGCAGTTCCCAACCAGCAAGAAAAAACTGCCTTTTTAAAAACTTTTCTACCTTCAGGTGTGTTAAAATTCTTATCTGCAATTCCATCAATTTGCTGATTTGTCATTACATTTTCCTTACATTATTCATATAAAATTTTTACTCTACTCGATATTATGACTAAAAATTGAAGTATTTTCGCTTAAATATCTTTAAATTTCGAGACATTTTAAGCAAAATTTTGAAATAATATAACCAAAAAATATATTTTATCAAAAGAAGAAATTATTATGAAAACTTTAACTATTGTTGATACTTTTGGATTTTTTTTCAGACTTTACTACGCATTAAAAGGTTTTAAAAATTCACAAGGACAAGCTAGTGGAATGATTAGCGGTTTTGCAAATTTTATTTATAGCTTAAAAAATGAATATAAAAGTGATTATATTGTTTTTGCATTAGATTCCAAAGGAAAAACTTTTCGTAGCGAAATTGATCCAAACTATAAACAAAATCGCACTCCACCGCCACCTGAACTTCTAGAACAAATTCCAATTTGCATAAAGATGATAGAAAAAATGGGTTTCATAAGCGTTTCTCAAGAAGGTTATGAAGCTGATGATATCATTGCTTCTTTTGTAAAAACTTGTGAAAATAGAGATATTTTTGTACGTATTATCACTCAAGATAAAGATCTTTATCAACTCATAAAAGATGGTAAAACAAGCATTTACAGTCCTATTTCTAAAAACGACTATGATGAAGCAGCGTGTTTAGAAAAATACGGAGTAAAACCTAATCAAATCAGAGATTTTTTAGCTCTTTGTGGGGATAGTTCTGATAATATTCCAGGCGTTAAAGGTATAGGTGCAAAAGGAGCTAAAACCTTGCTTGATGAGTTTGGTAGCATAGAGGGAATTTATGAAAATTTAACCCTAGTACGTAACGAAAGAAGTCGTAACTTGCTTTTAGAGGGTAAGGAAAATGCATTTTTAAGCAAAAAATTAGCTTCTTTGTATGACAATTTAGAAGTACAAAATCTCATAGAAAAAGCCACTTATCCTGATGAAGAACCTCTTTTAAAAATACTTGAAATTTTAGAACATTACGAACTTAATACTTTGCTTAAAAAACTGCGTCAAAATCCTGATAATAAAGATAAAAATTTAGGTTTTAAAGCCACTTTAGTACAAGATGAAAACAAACTTTTTGAAATTTTAAATACCCTTGATAAAGAAAGTATTATTGCTTTTGATACCGAAACCACAGGACTTGATACTAAAGAAGCAAAAATTGTTGGTTTTAGTTTTTGCATGAATGAAAATGAAGCCTTTTACGTGCCTTTAACTCATAATTATCTTGGAGTAGGTGAGCAAATCTCATTGCAAAGTGCCAAAAAAGCTATAGAAGTAATCTTTAATCATTTTGTTATAGGGCACAATCTCAAATATGATTTTAAAATCATTCAAAACAATTTTGACTTAAATTTACCTCAAAAATACGCAGATACAATGATTTTGGCATGGCTTAAAAATCCTTCTTTAAGAGTAAATATGGATGATTTAGCCTTAAGACTTTTTAATTACGAAACCTTGCATTTTGAAAGCCTTGTTAAAAAAGGAGAAAATTTTGCAAGTGTAGAACTTGAAAAAGCTTGTAAATACGCTGCAGAAGATGCTTATATCACTTTAAGATTTTATCTTTATTTTTTAAAAAATCTTGAAACTCCTTTATTAGAACTTGCTAAAAACTGCGAATTTGATTTCATTAAAATCATTATGATGATGGAAGAAAATGGCATAAAGCTTGATACAAATGCACTTGAAATCCTTATGAAAAAATTTGAAAATGAAATCAAAAATTTAAGTGAAGAAATTTATACTCTTTGCGAGGATAGATTTAATCTAAATTCACCTAAACAAATGGGTGATATACTTTTTGAAAAACTCAAACTCCCAAGCGGAAAAAAAGGAAAAACAGGATATTCTACCGATGAAAAAGTTTTAAATATACTTTTAGATAAACATCCTGTAATTGCTAAAATTTTAGATTATAGAGAACTTGCCAAACTTTATTCCACTTATTGCGAACCTTTGTTAAAACTAGCGTTAAAAGATAAAAATTCACGCATTTATTCAAGTTTTTTACAAACTGGAACCGCTACAGGACGTCTTTCATCTAAGGATCCAAATTTGCAAAACATCCCTGCACACGGACAATATGCAAAAGATTATAAATCTTGCTTTGTAGCTAAAGATGGATTTAGTTTTATCTCTCTTGATTATTCTCAAATCGAACTTAGAATACTTGCACATTTTAGCGAAGATGAAAAACTTTTAAATGCTTTTGCCAATGATGAAGATATACACGCAAGAACAGCAATAATGATTTTTGGTGAAAGCAATTATGAAACCAGAAGTGTTGCAAAAAGTATAAATTTTGGACTTATTTATGGTATGGGTTATAAAACCTTAAGTCAAAATTTAAAAATAGAAGCTAATTTAGCCAAATCTTACATAGAAAAATATTTTGAAAATTTTACTAGCATTAAGAAATATTTTGAAAAAGTTAAAAACGAAGCTAAACAAAATGGTTTTATTGTTACTTTAAGCGGTCGCAAGCGTTATTTTGATTTTGAAAACGCAAAACCTATGCAAATTGCCATGTATGAAAGAGAAAGCATTAATTCAATCTTGCAAGGCTCAGCAGCAGATGTAATCAAGCTTGCAATGCTAGAAATCAATAAAGAATTAAATGAAGATAAAAAGCTTATTTTACAAATTCATGATGAATTAATTTTTGAAGTAAAAGACGATTTGTGTGAAAATTTTGTAAAAAAAACTAGAGATATTATGGAAAATATAGTAAAATTAAAAGTAAAATTAAAAACAAGTTCAAGTATCGCCAAAAATTGGGGCGATTTAAAATAATCAAGGAGATAATTAATGGATCTTTCAACCATATTAGGAATGGTGCTTGCAGTTACTAGTATTTCGGTAGGAGATATACTAGAGGGAGGCAATCCTTTGCATGTTGTGCATCTTTCTTCCTTTCTCATAGTTATGCCAACAGCTGCATTTTGCGCAATGACTTCTACGCATAAAAAAATTGTAAAAGCAGCCTACAAAGAACTCAAAGTTGTTTTTAAAGGTTCTGGAGTAAATTTACCCGAAAGGATAGCCCAGTTAATAGAATTTGCTATTATTGCAAGACGAGATGGTCTTTTAGCGTTAGAATCAAGAACCAGTGAGATTGAAAATGAATTTTTAAAAAATGCTATGATGATGCTTGTAGATGGTAAAAGCTTTGAAGAAATTCACGAAAGCATGGAAATACAAACCGAACAACTTGAAGAGCATTATAAAGAATGCGCAGAATATTGGATAGTATTTGGAGAAACTTGCCCTACCATGGGGCTTGTTGGAGCGGTTTTTGGTCTTATTCTAGCTCTTAAATTGCTAGACAATCCTCAAGCAATGGCAGCGGGTATTTCAGGTGCTTTCACAGCTACAGTTACGGGAATTTTTGGCGCTTATGCACTTTTTGCTCCTTGGGGGAAAAAATTAAAAGCTAATGGAATGGATCTTGTAAAAGAGCAAATTGTTATTACTGAAGCTATAAAAGGAATTGCAGAAGGTGCTAATCCTAGAGATTTAGAAGCTAAACTTTTTAACTTCTTAAGTCACGATGATCCAAGAATTTCACAATTTGACAAAGGTTAAAAATGGCTAAAAAACATAAATGCCCAGAATGTCCAGCAGGTGAAAAATGGGCTGTGCCTTATGCAGACTTTCTAAGTTTGCTTTTGGCACTTTTTATTGCTCTTTGGGCAATTTCTAAAACAAACCCTGCTAAAGTAGAGGCTTTAAAAACTGAATTTGTTAAAATCTTTGATTACACCTCTACTCAAACAGTCAAAGAAGAGAGTAAAACCCAAGAAAAATATAAAGGCGCAGCAAAAGAAGAAAGCGATGAACTCAAATCGTTAAAACAAATGACTATGACACAGCAAGAAACTATCAAACGTCTTCAAGCAGCTCTAGATCAAAGCGATAATCAGGTTGCTCTTAACCTTCCATCTAAAGTTGAATTTGAAAGAGGTAGTGCTCAAATCGTTTCAGCTGATATACAAGATTATTTAAAACGTATGGCTGAGCTAACAACATATTTGCCACCTCAAGCAAAAATAGAAATTAGAGGCTATACAGACAATAGCGACTCTATTATAAGAAGTTATGAACTCGCCTACCAAAGAGCGGAAAATGTATTAAAATATTTTATAGAAGGTGGAGCAAATTTGAAAAATATTAGCATTAAAAGCTACGGGCTTAATAATCCTATCAATGGAAATCCACAAACTCTAGAAAATAATAGAGTAGAAATATATTTTAAAGTCGATACAGCAGATACAAGTACTCAAAAATCGGTTCTTGAGCTTATTAACAAAATAGGAACTAAAGCACCTTAAAAGTTTTAGTTTCCTTTTTTTACTTGACCAGCTAAACGACTCTTATTATTTGTATTATAAACAAATCCTAGCACCTCAGCTACAGCTTTAAACATTTCCCTAGGAATAAGATCATTAACATCACAAGCTTTATAAAGCTCTCTTGCTAAAGGAGGATTTTCATAAACTACAACATTATTTTCATAGGCTACTTGTTTTATGCGAAGAGCGAGAAAATCCACTCCTTTGGCAACAACCCTAGGGGCTTGTTCTTTACCTGTATCATAACGAATAGCTACGGCATAATGCGTTGGGTTTGTGATCACCACATCCGCACCTGCAACATCTTGAACCATACGACGACGCGCAGCTTCCATTTGAAGTCTACGAATTCTACCTTTAACCTGAGGATCTCCTTCCATTTGTTTATACTCATCTTTTATTTCTTGTTTGCTCATACGCAAACCTTTAAAATACTGAAAACGCACCAAAAAAACATCTAAAACAGCAATAATTAAAAAAGCAACTATAACAATAGCTGCTAAAACAATAGCTCTGTCTCTTAGCCAAGTAAGCTGTGCAACCATAGTATAAAGCTCAACTCTTGGAAGCTCTTGCATAAATTTAAGTAAAACTATAAAAGCTATAGTAAAAACAATACCCACTTTTAAAATAATTTTTATACTTTCAACAATTTTTTTCAATGAAAAAAGGTTTTTTAAACCTTTTAGAGGATTGATTTTTCCTAAATTTGGCATAATAGGTTTAGTTGTAAAAATAAAACCAAATTGCATAATATTTCCCAAAACCCCAGCAATCATAATACTTAAAACAATAGGTGCAAGAATAATTAAAACCTCAAAAATGCTTTTAATCATAATGGCTTGAATAATACGCAAATCAAATTCAACACCAATAAAACTTTGATAGTATCTATATAAATTTACAATTCTCTCGCCCATAAAACTCATCATAAATAAAGTTATAGTTACTCCAATTATCAAAGTTACAATAGCTGCCGCATCTTGAGACTTTGGAACATTACCTTCTTTACGCGCATCTTCTATCTTTTTGGACGTGGGTTCTTCTGTTTTTTCTTGATCTTCGCCTGCCATATTTTAGCCTAAATAAAAATTTTAATATGTGTGTAAAATTATAGTAGAAAATTTATGAATTTCAATTAAAGAATAAAAATGAAGAAAAAGCCTCGTAAAGAGGCTTTATACTAAGAAATTAAAGTTTAGCTTCGTTTTTGCCAAGATATTCAGCCACGCCTTTAGGGTTAGCTTTCATACCTTCATCGCCCTTATTCCATCCTGCAGGACAAACTTCACCATGCTCATTTGTAAAAAGCATAGTATCAACCATTCTTAACATTTCATCTATATTTCTACCTAGTGGTAAATCATTAACCACAGCATGGCGAACTGTTCCATCAGCATCA
Source organism: Campylobacter sp. CFSAN093259 (assembly GCF_012889985.1). NCBI lineage: Bacteria > Pseudomonadati > Campylobacterota > Epsilonproteobacteria > Campylobacterales > Campylobacteraceae > Campylobacter > Campylobacter sp. CFSAN093259. The sequence goes on along the minus strand of NZ_CP040617.1, from coordinate 304,180 downwards.
AGCAAGAACGAACCACGAAGGGCAACTGCTTCTGCATAAAGTACATCAAAATTTCTAGCAATCTGCTTAGTTAAATCAGCAACAAGTGGGAATTTAACCTGACCAATACCACCTTGATTTACTGGAGTATTTTTCCAAGCAAAATGTGAAAATTCATTATCTCCTGAAATTCCAATTACTTCAATACCGCGGTTTTTAAATTCTTGATATCTTTTGTCAAAAGCTATAATTTCTGAAGGACAAACAAAAGTAAAATCTTTTGGATAAAAGAATACTACCGCTCCTTTTGGACCTATGTTTTTATAAAGATTAAAATCTTGAACAATTTCATTGTTTCCTAATACCGCTGGAGCAGTAAAATCTAAAGCTTTTTTAGTAACTATCATATTTTCTCCTAAATAATAAATTTTATTGATAACGAAATTATATCGTTTAAATCTTTATTTTTTTTTAAATATCTAAGATAATATTAAAAATTTAAAAAAGTTATAATTATTATCAAATAAGGTAAATTTTTGATTATCAAAATTTACTTTATTTAAGAATTTTATGCTAAAATCTTTTAAATCTTAATATTAAATAAGGAGAAAAAATGGCTGTAAAAATTACAGATATATGTATTGCTTGTGGTTCTTGTATTGATGAGTGTCCAGTGAATGCTATCGTTGATGATACTAACAATCCAGAAGGTGAAGATAGATATTATGTCTATGCAAACAAATGCGTTGAATGCGTAGGACATAATGATCAACCAGCTTGTGCTAGTGCTTGCCCAACAGATGGATGTATAGTTTGGAGTGCTGTAGAATCAGGACAACCAAGTCGTGATAATATTGGTGCTGATATGAGAAGTGGGGACACTCCAGTTTTTGCATAATTTTAAAAAATTAAAAAGCTAGAGATTCCTAGCTTTTTAATTTAATTTAACTTTCTTTAAACAAATTCAAGTATAATTTTAAGCTTTATTAAAATAAGGAGTTATTACAAAGATGGAAAAAACTTTATCTATAATTAAACCTGATGCTGTTAAAAAAGGTGTTATAGGAAAAATTTTAGATCGTTTTGAAAGCAATGGATTAAGAATCGCTGCAATGAAAAAAGTTCAACTTAGTAAAGAACAAGCTGAAAATTTTTATGCTGTTCATAAAGAAAGACCTTTTTTTAAAGACTTGGTTGAATTTATGATTAGCGGTCCTGTTGTTGTTTCTATACTAGAAGGAGAAGGTGCTGTATTGAAAAATAGAGATTTAATGGGAGCAACAAATCCTAAAGAAGCTAAAGCAGGAACAATTAGGGCTGATTTTGCTGAGAGTATTGACGCTAATGCTGTTCATGGAAGCGATAGCTTAGAAAATGCAAAAATAGAAATTGAATTTTTCTTTAAACCAAATGAAATTTGCTAAATGAAAATCCCTTTTTCTAAGATTAATACAAAGGAATATCCTTTTAAACTTAATCTTGAAAATATTATTTTTGAGGGAAATTTAGTAAAAATAAATCCTAAGCTTGTTAAAATAAATGCTATTATGCAAGGTTTTATCTATAGACCTTGTGATAGTTGTGGAACTGAGTTAGAACTTGAAATTAAAGAAAATTTAGAACTTTTTGCAAGTGATGGTATTTTTAAAGATGAAGCAAACGAATTGAGCAATACTATAGAATTTTTCGATGGACATATTGATTTAATAGAAGTTGCTATCAGCGAGCTTGAAGCTTATTTGAGTGATTATTTTTATTGCATAAATTGCAATAATTAATTAAATTTTATAAAGGAGAAAAAATGGCAGTACCAAAGAGAAGAGTGAGCAAAACTCGTGCAGCTAAACGCAGAACTCACTATAAAGTTAGTCTTCCTATGCCTATAAAAGACAAAGATGGAAGCTACAAAATGCCTCACCGTGCGAATCCAACAACTAAGGAATATTAAAATCAATGATTAACATTGCCATTGATGCAATGGGTGGTGATTTTGGAGAAAAACCCATTATAGAAGGCGTTTTAAAGGCACTAGAAACAAAACCTTTTAACGCTATCTTAGTGGGAAATTCTAAAATTCTAAAACCTTTAATACCAAAAAAATTAGAACAATATATACAATACGAAGAAGCTAGTGAAATTTTTTCGATGAATGGAAATGCCACAGATGCTTTAAAAAATAAAGAAACAACCATATACAAAGCTATTAATTTATTAAAAGAAAAAAAAGTAGATGCTGTAGTTTCAGCGGGTCATAGTGGAGCAAGTATGTCTTTGGCTACCTTAAAGCTTGGAAGACTTAAAGGTATTTCAAGACCTGCTATTGCCACTTTAATGCCAAATATCGTTAACAAAACTTTACTTTTGGATGTTGGAGCTAATACAGATTGTAAAGCTGAAAATTTATTTCAATTTGCCATAATGGGTGAAGTTTATGCTAGAGAAATCATGCAAATTCAAAAACCACGCCTTGCTTTACTTTCTAATGGTGAAGAAGAATGCAAAGGTAATGAACTTACCAAAGAAAGTCATCAGCTTATGAAAAAAATTCCAAATTTTATAGGTAATGCTGAAGGTAGAGATATTTTCAATGGTGAAATAGATGTTTTAGTCTGCGATGGTTTTGATGGAAATGTTATCTTAAAGGCTTGTGAAGGTGTGGCAACAGCTATTTTTCAACTTCTAAAAAACGAAGTAAAGCAATCTTTTATTTCTAAAATAGGTGCTTTACTTATGAAGCCATCTTTTAAAAAATTAAAAAAACACACAGATTGGCAAGAATATGGCGGAGCACCCCTTCTTGGAGTTAATGGCTGCGTGATCATAAGTCATGGAAAAAGCGATTCTAGAGCTATTAAAAATGCAATTTTTCAAGCTATAAATTTTAGCCAATCTCATATCAATAAATTTATAGAAAATGAACTTGGGAAATACAATGCTTAAAGCCAGTCTTAAAAGTATAGCTTCTTATATTCCAGAAAAAATTTTAAGCAATGCTGATCTTGAAAAAATGGTAGATACCACCGATGAATGGATCATTAGACGCACAGGTATTAAAGAAAGGCGCATTGCTAGTGAAAATGAAAATACTAGCGATTTGGGCACAAAAGCTGCATTAAAAGCCATAGAAAGAGCAAATTTAAAACCTGAAGATATTGATGCGATTCTTGTAGCTACTTTAAGTCCTGATTATTTTACTATGCCTTCAACGGCTTGTAAAATTGCTTCAAATTTAGGACTTGTAAATATTAGCGCTTTTGATATTTCAGCAGCTTGTTCTGGTTTTATCTATTTGCTTGAACAAGCTAAAGCCTTAGTAGAAAGTGGTTTGAAAAAAAATGTTTTAATCATAGGAGCTGAAAAAACAAGTTCAATTATGGATTACAATGACAGAAGTATTTGCATACTCTTTGGAGACGGTGCAGGTGCTGGAGTTGTAAGTTTGGATAATGAAAATCATATCCTTGATGTACATACTGCAAGCAATGGTAATTATGGAGATCTTTTAATGACTCAAAGATCGCAAAAATCAAGCCTATGTCAAACACTTTCTATGCAAATGAAAGGCAATGAAGTTTTTAAAATAGCAGTAAACACGCTTAGTAATGATGTTGTAGAAATTTTAGCTAAAAATAACATTTTAGCACAAGAAATTGATCTTTTTATTCCTCATCAAGCTAATCTACGCATCATTAAAGCCGTCCAAGAAAAACTCAATCTAAGCGATGAAAAATGTGTGATCACTGTACAAAAATATGGCAATACTTCAGCTGCTTCTATACCTATGGCAATGAATGATGCCTATGAAGAAGGTCGACTTAAAAAAGGAAATCTGATCTTACTAGATGCTTTTGGCGGTGGTTTTACTTGGGGATCTGCGCTTTTAAAATTTGGAGGAGAGAATTTTTAATTCTCTCTTAGCTTTCCAAAAGCTTGAATTTCTACCAAATAACCCTCTGCTAAAGCACTTCCTACACAAGCTCTAACAGGTTTAGGATAATTTTTAATCCAAGCATCATAAATTTCATTCATTGCATCAAAATCTTGCATATTAGCTAACCAGATTTGAATTTGAATCAAATCTCCTTTGTTTGCGCCTATTTTTTCAAACAAAGCATCAAGTTCTGCAAGCGCTTCTTTAGTTTGTTTTTTAATATCTCCGCTAGGTTCAAAAGCCACTTGTCCTGCAGTCTTAAAATATTTATCAAAAACAATAATTTGCGACATTCTATCGCACTCATCAAAACGCTTTATCATGCATATTTTCCTTGAAATTCTTTCATAAATTCACACAAGGTTTTTACCTGATCCAAATTAAGCGCATTATAAATACTTGCACGAATTCCTCCTAAAATTCTATGTCCTTTAAGTCCTATCATTCCAGCTTCTTCGGCTTCCTTTACAAAAAGAGGCTCTAAATCTTTATTTTTAGCAATATTAAAACTCACATTCATTAAAGATCTATCCTTTTTATCTGCATGTCCTTTATAAAATCCATTACTTAAATCAATACATTCATAAAGCATAGTAGCTTTTTGAGAATTTTTCTCATGCACTTTATCAAGCCCACCTTGATTTAAAAGCCAATCCATTTCAAGATTAAACATATAAATGGCAAAGGTTGGAGGCGTGTTAAACAAGGACTGATTCTCAGCATGAGTCAAATAATTTAACATACTAGGAATTTGTTTATTTTTAGATCTTTCTAACATATCTTTACGGATAAAAATACAACTTAAACCCGAAATTCCAGCATTTTTTTGCACTCCGCCATAAAAAAGAGCAATATTTGAAAAATCTACTTTTCTAGAAAAAAAATCACTCGATGCATCGACAATCAAAGGAGTTTTAGTTTTAGGATAATTTTGATATTGAGTGCCGTAAATAGTATTGTTAGAACAAATATAAGCATAATCAGCATTATCGCTAAATTCCACTCTAGGAATATGATCGAAATTACTTTCCTCACTACTTGCTACGGTTTTAACATTGACACCTAAAATTTGTGCTTCTTTAATCGCTTTTTTTGTCCAAACTCCTGTATTTGCATATTCACAAACCCCATTTAAAGCTAAATTCATAGGAATCATAGCAAATTGCAAACTTGCTCCACCTTGTAAAAATAATACTTCATAATCATCATTTAACTCGTAAAGTTTTTTAGCTTTCTCTTGTGCTCCAAAATGCACTTCTTCAAATACTTTTGTGCGGTGAGAAATTTCCATTATAGAATAACCCCTACCCTGATAATCACAGAGTTCTTTTTGAGCTTGCTCTAAAATTTCTAAAGGTAAAGTCGATGGCCCTGCACTGAAATTGATTTTTCTCATAATCTATCCTTATAAAATTTTTGCTTCTTTTTGAGAAGTTTGAGAACTTAAAATAACGATATCATCACTCTTAAGATCTTCTAAATTTGCTATTTTACCATTTTTTCTGATACAAATAAACTTTTTGCTTTTATTAAAAAAATTCTCATGTTGCAAATAAGCATTTTGCAATTTATCTAATTTTAATTCATTATAACGCATTTGATTTGCCAATAGATGATTTAATTGCTTTTCTATATTATGGCTTTGTTTTATTTTTTCATCTATTATTTTTGGCAAAGAATTAAATTTGAAAAATTTGCTTAAATTTAAAAGCAAATTTTCATAATTTTGTATTTTATAATTCCAAAGTTGCATTAATTTTTCTTCCATTAAATCCAAACTTTGCTCTATATCCAACTTAGAATAAAACAAAGTATCTATAGCAGCTGAAGGCGTTGGAGCTCTAAAATCTGCAACAAAATCACTAATAACATAATCAATCTCATGTCCTATGGCTGAAATAATAGGAGTTTTTGCTTTAAAAATCTCTCTTGCTAAATTTTCATCATTAAAACAAAAAAGATCTTCCCTGCTTCCTCCACCACGTGCTATAATAAGAACATCTAAATCCATATCATCGGCTTTTTTTAAAGCTTGTATAAGAGAAAAAGGAGCATTATTTCCTTGAGTTAAAGCATCAAAAATATAAATTTTTGCCAAAAAATATTCTTTTTGATGAATAAGTTTTAACATATCTTGCAAAGCAGCAGAAGTTTTTGAAGTTATAATACCTACTTTTTTAGGAAATTTTGGCAAAGATTTTTTAAAGCGTGGATCAAAAAGTCCTTCTTTTTGCAAACGCTCTTTTAAAGCCAAAAACTGTGCTTCCAAATCCCCAAAACCTGCTTTTTTCATACTAGTAGCGATAAATTGATAACGACCGCTTTCAGGATATAAACTCACACTTCCACAAAGCTCTAAAAAATCCCCCACCGCTGGTTTAAACCCGACTTTTAAATTAGCTCCTTTAAACATAGCACAAGCAATGCTTGATCTTTCATCTTTTAAATCAAAATACCAATGCCCTGAACCATGCAAAGTAATTTTTGAAATTTCTCCACTTAAAACTATATCATCAAAATGTGTTTCTAATAAAGCCTTTGCTTTAAGATTTAATTCTGTTGGTGTCATAGTTTTTTTGCTATAAACATTGAACTCACGCCAAAGCTAAAACTTTTATAATCAAGCATTTCAAAACCAGCATTTTTAAGTTCTAAGATGAATTCTTTCTTACTTAAAAATCCTTCAATAGAGTTTGGCAAATACTCATAAGCACTTTTATTTTTACTGATTATCCCACCTATACTTGGTAAAATATTTTTAAGATAAAAATCTCTACAAGCTGCTATAAATCCACCCTTTTCTCTTTTTGTAAATTCCAAAACTACCAAAATACCATCTTTTTGAAGCACTCTAGCAAATTCGCTTAAGGCTTTTTGTCTTTCTACAACATTGCGAATGCCATAACTAATACTTAAAATATCTAAACTTTGACTTTCTAAAGGTAAATTTTGCGCCCCTGCTTTTATAAATTCGACATTTGGAAATTTTTCTTTTGCAACATTTAGCATGCCACTACTTGGATCAATACCTTTAATATTTAAAATATTTTTTTCCATTTTTAAAGCACTCTCTTGCCAAATCTCTATCATATCCCCTGTGCCACAGGCAATATCAGCGATTTTTAAATCTTTTTTTAAATACAAACTCATCACTCTTTGACAAGCTTTTTTGCGCCACGCTACATCAGCTCCAAAGCTTAAAATTCTATTCGCCTTATCATAAGTAGGTGCAATTTGATTAAACATTTCTATAATTTTTTCTTGTTTTTGCATTTTTATCCTTTGTAAATTTTCAAATTTTTACTTGATTTTTTAAGCAATTTGCAAAATTTATTTTTATTATTGATTATTTTGGAAAAAATATTTTTATCCCTATCTTTGGAATATTTTTCATAAAGTTTGTTTAAATTTTTTATCTCTAAAAAATGATAAAAATATTCTAAAAATATTGCCAATTCAAAAAAACTATTTTCAAAAAGCTCTAAATCAAAATTTTTTAGTATATTTTTTCTAAATAAAATAATTTTTTTTCTAAGTTCTAACGCAACAAGTTGTTTAAAAAACCTATCTTTGCAATCGCCTTCATAAAAAGAATTTTCCTTTATGAAAAAATCAAAATCATTAAACAAATCTTGGATTTTTTCATCGCTTAAAAATAGCAATAAATCTTGATTTGAATTTTCACTTGCTAAAATATCTTGAGTTTTTTTCGTTATATCTTTAAACTTTAAAGCCAAAATATTACTCAAATTTTTATCTAAAATAGTATTCATACTTGATAAAACTATATACAAGCTTCTTGAATAAAATAAAAATTCGCATAAACTTTGCTTATCTTTTCTCTCTAAAGATAAAGTCCAATAAAATTTTAATTTTTTAAATAAATAAAATAAAAAAATTCTAAATCCATCATAAGCATTAATATAATTTGGAAAATCCAAGCTAAAATTCTGATTTTTTTCTATAATTTTAAAATATTTCTCTATATCAAAATTTTGATATTCAAAACCATATAAAACGATATGTTTAGAATTTAAATCATGATGTAATTCTTTTTGAATTTTAAAATCTTTAGGAATTTTAAATTCATTGGAACTATCCAAAGTTGGAAAAAATATTTTTAAAATACAAATTTTAGGCTCTTCATAAATATCAATATAACTTTTTAAAGAGCAAAATTTAAATTCGAAGCGTTCTTTTTTAATGCTCTTTCCTATAATCTTTTTTCGAGCTTTTTCAAATTTTTTTTTAGAAATTTTCTCTTCTTGATTCTGTTCTAAAATTGAATTATTAAATTTTGTAATTTTATAAAATTCATTGCAAAAACTTTGAAATTTAACACTATGATTTGAAGTTATTTGAGTATAAAAAGTTTCAAATTTAGAATTTCGAAAAGGTATATTATCTTTTTTTAAATTCTCTAAAAGAGTGCAATCAGATAGTAAAAAGTTTTTTTGAATTTCATAAACCATTAAAATAACCCTTAAAATATATGGGTTATTTTAACCTTATTTTGCTTAATGACACTTTTTGCAATTATCAACATAAGCACAAACAGACAGATGATTGACGAGATTGCCTATCTTTTTTTCTAAATGCTCTTGATATTCATAAAGCTTAGCATCTTTAAAACTTAAATCCTCTATACCACCACATTTGGTGCAAACAACATGAATATGTTCTTCTTCATAGATATCGTAACAAGTTTTTTGATTTAAAACATTGATTTCAACAACTAAACCTTGTTCTTGTAAAGTATTAAGATTTTTATAAACCGTCGCTAAAGAGATTGAAGGGTATTCTTTTTTAATTTCTGTATATAATTCATCAATATTAGGATGCTCATGTCTTTTTAAAATTTTTAAAACACATAGTCTTTGCGGAGTAGCTTTTAACTCATGTTTTTTAAGCATTTGTAGTAATTCCATTTTATTTATTCCTTGCTTTTTTAAGTAAAAATAATAATAAAATTTTCATTAAAAGAAGTTTATATTAAATAATATTTTTTATTATTTAATGATAAAATTTTAAAACTTTCGTCAACAAACTATTGACATCTTTTTCTAGATTTTTTTCCACCTCACTTGTTTTTCCATGTTCAATAAATTTGTCTTCATATTCAAAGCTAACAACTTTTACATGCAAATCATATTTTTGTAAAAAATTATTAATTAAACTTTCTATACCGCCAATTTTAACATTTTCACTAAAAATAAACCAAATTTTACTTTTTTTAGCAAGCTCACACAAAAGCTCTTCATCTAAAGGTTTAGCAAAAATTAAATCAATCAAATTAGCATTATTATTCATTTCTTGCAAGGCTCTTAAGACTTGCCACGCTTTTGCCACACCTTGTCCATAACCTAAAAAAGCAATTTCACTATTATTTTTTACAAGCCATTGTGCCTTACCAAGTTTTATCTCACAAGGATTAAATTCTTTATCCAAAATAAAACTCCCTCTAGGATAACGCAAAGCAATAGGTCCTTGATGTAAATAAGCATACTCCATTATATTTTGCATCATTTGTTCATCTCTTGGGGCTAAAAGAGTGAAATTTGGCAAAGGAGCTAAAAAACTAAGATCAAAAACACCTTGATGCGTCTCCCCATCTTCGCCTACTATCCCTGCCCTATCCATAGCAAAAACCACATTTAAATTCATAATCGCACAATCATGGATCACTTGATCATAAGCACGCTGCAAAAAGGTGCTATATATTGCAATAAAAGGTTTAAATCCTTCTTTTGCCATAGCGGCCATAGAAGTTACTGCATGCTGTTCTGCAATAGCCACATCCCAAAAACGATTTGGATATTTTTCTATAAGCTTATCAAGACCTGTTCCACTTGGCATAGCCGCCGTAACCCCAACAATATTTTCATATTTTGAGGCTAAATCAAGCAAATTCTTAGAAAAAATTTCAGTAGCAGATTTTTTAGTATCACTTTTTTTAACACTCTCTCCACTATCTATATCAAAGGCTCCCACCCCGTGCCATTTAGCATGTTTTCCTTCAGCTAAAGCATAGCCTTTACCCTTTATGGTTTGAGCATGTATCACACAAGGCTTTTGCATAGCTTTTGCTTGTTTTAATGCAGAAATAATTTCACCTAAATTATGTCCATCAATAGGCCCTATATATTCAAGCCCTAATTCTTCAAACAAAAGCCCAGGGGTAATAAGTTTAAAACTCTCTTCAAAACGCTTGGCCATATAAGTAGCACTATCAGGCAATATATCCAACATTTTAGCAATACGCTTTTTAAAACTTTGATAAAACTGCGTTGCCATAGCCTGAGAAAGATACTTTGAAATTGCTCCAATTGGTTTTGAAATACTCATTTCATTATCATTTAAAAGTATTACGCAAGGAAATTTAGAATCACCCAATTCATTTAAAGCCTCATAGGCCATACCCGCACTTAAAGCACCATCTCCAATCAAAGCAACAGGAATACGCTTTTCACCCTTTAAAGCAATAGCCTTACAAGCACCTACTGCCAAAGAAATAGAGGTACTAGAATGCCCTGCTACAAAATAATCTCCCTCGCTAGGTTTTGTATAACCACTTAAACCATTGATTTGTCTTAAAGTATCAAATATTTCTTCTTTTCCGCTTAAAAGCTTGTGTGTATAAGACTGATGCGACACATCAAAAATAAAAGGATCTTTTTTTGCATCAAAAACCAAATGCATTGCTATACTAAGTTCTACAGCACCCAAATTTGAACTTAAATGCCCACCATTTTTACTCACAACTTGTATGATTTTTTCACGCATAGATGCTGCTAAATTTTCTAATTCTTTTAAACTTAGCTTTTCTAACTCTTCTTGAGTATGGGCAAATTTTTTACTCATTATTCACCATTTTTTTAATTTTAGTTAGACGAGAGTTAAGATTGGATTCTATATTGCCTGCGTCACTTATAATAACAACACTTCCTTTGCTAATTGCATCATCAAGACTTATTTTAATATGAGCATTCTGATCAAATTGCTCTTTTAAATACTCATAATCCTCTGCATTAACCTTAAGCTCAATTGCACTAGCACCCTTAAGCTCACCGATTAAATCTTTAGCCAAAGCATAAGCTATCTTACTTGAATTTAGTTCAAGTTCTTTTAAGATTACTTCTTTAGCGATATCTATAGCAGTATCTGCTAATTCTTTCTCATTTTTTTCTATGAAATTTTCAAGATTTTCGCAAGCATTATCAAGTTTGGCTATACTTTTTAAATACTTATCTTTAAAATCACTCAATTCCTTTTGAAATTCTTCTTTTGCTTTCTCATAACCCTCTTTGGTAAATTTTTCTTTAGCATTTTCAAGTTCTGAATTTAAGCGGTTATTAAATTCATTCTCTTGGCTTTCTATTTGCATTTGAAGTTTAATAATATTGCTTGACATTTCATCTGTTTTTTTAAGTAAATCTTCAACAAAGCTTGGTTGAAATGTTGGAATTTGAGTTTCCATAACAGCTTGTGTAGAGGCAATGACTTGATTTTCTTCGACTGGTTTTTCGTCATTTAAAGATATATTAGTATTTTCTTCATCTGGAGTTTGAGTATGTTTTTTTTCACCTGTATGATTATCAAATTCTGAAATAACTTTAAAACGATATCCTTCAACAACATGCTGATCAGAAGCCCCACCAGAAATTACATTGCTACGATTAACCATCTCTCACCTACTCTATCATTTCATCCGCATCGCCTGTTTGAACAAGACCTTGTTCTGCAAGTTTTTGCACCACTTCAACAACCTTTCTTTGTGCATCTTCAACATCTTTAACACGCACAGCACCCAAAAAACCCATTTCTTCAAGAAAAGCTTCGCTTGCACGCGTAGACATATTGGCTAAGAATTTTTGCTTTAACTCTTCACTTGCACCTTTTAAACCTATCATTAAATCACGCTTATCGGCTACTTTTAAAATTTCTCTTATAGCCTGAGTGCTAAGTTTTTGTATATCATCGAAAGTAAACATAAGCTCTTTAATAGTCTCTGCTAAGCGTTCATCACTTTGTTCAATATAAGTAATGGTTGATTTGCTTGCTTTTTGACCCAAACGATTAAGCACTTCTGCTACTGCTCTTGGGCCGCCCACTTCAACCTTATAAGAGGTAAGACTTTCAAGCTTGCTTTCTAGCACTGCAGAAACTCTTTTAATAATACTTGGAGAAATATCACCAAGATTTGCCATTCTTATAACCACCTCAGCCCTTAATTCATCGCTAAAATACTCTAAAGTTTCTGCCGCATGAATAGAATCCATGTGTGCCAAAATAAGAGCGATGGTTTGTGGGTGCTCTTTGGTAATAAAGTCTGCAAGTTGCTGTGGTTTAATTTGCGCCAAATAAGCAAAATTTTGATTATTCTCCATACTTTTAGTGAGTTTTTCAAGAATTTTATTTGCAATCTCTGGTCCAAAAGTACGAAAAAGTATTTCTTTAGCATATTCCAAACCACCACTTTTAATATATTGATTTGATTGAAGCAGAGTGTAAAATTCTTCTAAAACTGCAGTAGCTACAGATCTATCAACATTTTTAGCCATAGCAATATAACGTGAAATTTCTGTGATTACATCAATTTCCATATGTGAAAACACAGAAGTGGTTGCATCTTCGCCAAGTTGTATAAGAAATATCGCTACCTTCTCAGGCATCGATAAATCATCATAGACCATTTTTTGTTCTTCACTTAGCTTTATCATCACATATCCTTTTCGCCAAATTCGCTATCATTTTGAATTAAGTTTTGCAAAAGTGCTGCAATTTCCTCACCTTTATCACTTACCAAACCACGCAATTTTTCAAGCAAAACCTCATACTGGATAGAATCTTCATTGAAGTTATCCCCAAAACCAAGTTGTTCTTCAACTTTTTTCCTTGCTGCATTAAATTTCTCTAAAGCATCTTCAGCATCATCTAAAACAGCATTTGGACCTTGCTGCATTTCCTCTTGTGCTGCGACATCTTCAAGCATTTTTTGAGTAAATGGAGCAATAACTTTTTTGTAAAAAATAAAAAGTAAAATCGCTGCAATAAAGTATTTAACCGGCGGAATAAATGGCTCAACAAAACGATTGTAAAAAGTTTTAACTTTACTCTCAACTCTAATCGACTCACGATGAAATGGTAAATTTTGCACCACAACACTATCACCTCTAGTAGCGCTAAAATTAATAGTATTTTTAACTATACTCTCAACACTTGCAAGCTCTTCTTTAGTCAATGGGACATATTCGCTTTTCACATCCCCATTTTCATCAACCACATCTTGATATTTTCCATCTATAGTAACAGCTGCTGAAGTGCGTAAAACTGTTGCAAATTGTTTTTTGGTATTTGTGATAGTTTTAGAAAGTTCATTATTTGTAGTAACTTGATTTTTTTTATAAGTGTCAATTTGACCCTTATTGTCAAGTCCTTCAACAGGACCTATATTAGAAACAGCACCTGGAACACCCTGAATTTCTGGATCTTTTCTACCTGTTCTTTCCTCGTTTAAAGTTTGCTCACTACGTACTATAGGATTTGGATCATAAATTTCACTTTGAGATTCTTGCTTGGAAAAATCAAAATCTATATTTACACTCACTTTTACTTTATCCATGCCACCTGCAAAAGGAGCTAAATTTTCTATAATCTTATCTTCTAAAGCTTTTTCTTGATCACTTTTAAATTTAATTTGCGCACGAACCAAGTCATCTTCATATGCTTCTTGCTCATCTAAAGGCACACCACTTTGATCACTAATCTTAACATTTTCTTTAGTAAGTTTTGGAACTGCCGCTGAAACAATATTTTTTATACCATCAATTTGTTTTCTAGTAAGCTTTAAGCCTTCGCGAACATTAACAACAACTGAAGCTGTAGGCGGAATTTGCCTTTCAGTAAAAACACTATCTTTAGGAAATGCTATGTGTACAACAGCGCTACGAATAGGTTCTAAAGTCTCAATAGTTCTTGCAAGTTCGCCTTCTATGGCTCTTTGGTATTTTACCTTTTGCTCTTCATTTGTAGCTCCAAAAGCTTGAGTATCAAAAGCTTCAAAACCCACGCGACTATCTTTTATAAGACCTTCGCTTGCAATAAACATTCTTTGACGATAAACCTGATCTTGTGGAACTAAAATTTTATTTTCACTTTCTAATTTATAGGGAATATTATTTTGTTCAAGTTTAGCTACAATTGCAGCAGAAGAACTTGGGCTTACATTTTCAACTAAAACTGCATATCCATTATTTGCATTACTACCACTTCCACGAAATAAAGCTAAAAAAACCAAAAACCCAACCACAACTATAATAGATGCAGCAATCACTATACGCTGCTTGCGAGTTAAATTTTGATAAAGTTGCCCAATTTGATGAAGCATATTTTTAAAATCCATTAATTCTCATCCCTTAGTTTAGCGAATTTTACATATTTTTATTTGATTTATCTATCTTAAAATCTTATCAAATTCTGTAAAAAATTTTTCATTTTCATAAGATGTTCCTATAGTAATGCGTATAGCATTTAAACCATAGCTTTTTAAATTTCTTATTATTATACCCTTTTTAAGCAATTTTTCAGACAAATCTGTACTATTTTTTTCATCAAAAAAATAAGTGATGAAATTTGTATAACTATCGATAATTTTGATATTATGTTTTTTAGCAAATTCTTTATAAAGCTCCATTTGAGAAAAATTATTCTCTAAAGTTTTTTCAGTAAATTCATCATCATCCATTGCTGCAACTGCTGCTTTTAAAGCAAGATTGCTCACATTAAAAGGAGCACGAAGCTTGTAAAATGCACTAATAATATTAGCATTAGCTATGCCATAACCAATGCGTAAGCCTCCTAATCCATAAAGTTTAGAAAAAGTTCCCAAATAAAGCACATTGTCAAATTCTTTAATCAATTCACAAGGTTCTAAATGTTTTTTGCTATCTTTAAAACTTGCAAATTCATTATAAGCTGCATCAATCACAACTAAACAATCCTCATTTACACCTTTAATAAACTCGGTCGCCTCACTTGCATCCAAACACTCGCCTAAAGGATTGTTTGGTAAGCATAAAAAAATAAGTTTAATTTCATCTTTGTGCGTTTCATAAAGTTTTTTAAACTCATCTAAATTATGAGTAATACTTTGAGTTTTATAACACTTTGCACCACATTGTTTGGCATAAATTTCATACATAGCAAAAGTAACTCCAGCTTGCAAAAAAGCATTTTTAGAATTTAACTTAGAATGTATAGCAAATTCAATCACTTGATCACTGCCTGCACCGATAATGATATTTTCATTTTGAACTTTGTATTTTTGAGCCAATGTGCTTTTAAGTTCTATCATACTATCATCAGGGTAAAGATGGGCTTTGTTTGCATTTTGTCTTAAACATTCTATAGCTTTTGGTGGCGTGCCAAAAGGATTTTCATTGCTTGCTAATTTTATCACTTCTTTAACGCCATATTCTTTAGCAATAACTTCTATATCTTTGCCGGGTTCATAATTGCTTAAATTATTTAAAAATTCATTAAATTTCATCTTTTTCTCCTGATAAATAAGATCCAAGCCAAACAATCTCTTGTATATCTTTTAAGGCTTTTTTTACATTTTCATCATCAATATGCCCTTCAAAATCTATATAAAAACTGTGTAAAAATTCTTTTGATTTTACAGGGCGAGATTCAAGCTTAGTAAGATTGATATTTTCTTTTTTAAACTGCTCTAATAAAAAGCTAAGTCCCCCAGGTTTATGTGCTGTGTGTGCTAAAATAGAAGTTTTACAATTTGGCATTTTAGGATTTTTAATATCGCTTAAAATTAAAAATCTTGTTTTATTGGCTGCATTATCTTCTATTTTATCAAAAAGTACAGGCACATTATAAAGCTTAGCCGCTATTCTAGAACAAATTGCTGCCGCATATTTATCTTGCGAAGCTAGGTAAGCTGCATTAGCTGTAGATTTTGAAGGAACAAATTCTATAGCACTAAGTTCATGACTTTCTAAAAATTTACGACATTGATTATAACCTTGCGGATGCGAATAAATGCGTTTGATTTCTTTTAAATTTTCATTAATTCCTACAAAAGAATGATGAATATCCATATAAATTTCGCCAAAAATTTTAAGCTCATTATACTTACCTAGACAATCTAAAGTAATGCCCACTGCACCTTCGGTATTATTTTCTATAGGTACAACACCATATTTTGCTTCTTTGTTGCTTAACTCTTTAAAAACATCTTCGATATTAGCCAAGGCTATATAACGACTCATCGCACCAAAACGACTTCTTGCTGCTTGATGTGTATAAGTTCCTTCAGGCCCTAAATAAGCTATAGTTTGAGGCATTTCTAAATTTCTTGAAACTGCAAAAATTTCTTGATAAATTGCCTCTATGGCATTTTGATCTAAAAGTCCTAAATTTGCATTTTTTAAACGATTGATAATGGCTCTTTCACGCTCAGGACGATAAATACTTCCCCCACTACTTTGCTTAAGCTCACCTATACTTTTAACATAAGTCATTCTTTCATTTAAAAGATCTAAAATTTTATCATCAACCGCATCGATTTTATTTCTAAATTCTTCTAAATTTGGCATTTTAGATCCTTTAAAAACTCAAAAACACTAGGATAAACTCCATCAAGCAAATCCGTATCAAGCCCTTTTGTGTCGCTTATCTTGCCGCTTAAAACTAGCAAGGTTTTCATGCCAAGTTCTTTTGCCTTAAGCAAGTCACCCCTAAAATCATCACTAATGATTTTAATATCTTCAAAATCAATTTTTGAATTTTGTCTTCTTATTAAATTTAAAGCTTCTTTATAAAAAGCAATGCTAGGCTTACCCACAACCTCGTATTCAAAATCAATAGCATTTTTAAGCATAGCCATAATGCTACCTACACCAGGATAAGGCCTACCATCTTTTTTATAAATACTAGTTTCGTGCATAGCTATAAATCTAACTTCTCTTCTAGCCAATTCTATCATAGTGGCAAAATCTTTAAATTTAAAATCATCATAACTAGCCACAAGCACAGCACTAGGATTTACAAAATCGAGCTCAAAACCAAGATTTTCAAGACTTTTTACAAACTCATCTGCACCAAAAGCCGCAACTTTACAAGGTCTTAAAAGGTGTTTTAAAACGCTGAAAGGATCAATATAAGCATTTTCTTTTATAACCAATCCTTTTTGCTGTAATTTTTCTAAAAAATCAAGTTTTTTTGTATTGTTAGTGATGATAAGATAAGGAAGATTTTTTGCATTTAAAAAATCGATCAGTTCTTTAGCACCATGGATTAAAGATTTATCATGATCAGAAATTAAAGTCCCTTGAACATCTAAAAAAAACATTTTAAGCCTTTAAAAATTTCTCTTCTAAAGCGATTTGATCTTCAAAATTTTCTCTTTGACGGATCAATCTTACCTGTCCTTCTTCAAGGGCTAATTCGCAAACTTTATTACGAGTATTGTAATTACTACTCATGCTAAAACCATAAGCTCCAGTATTTTTAATAACCATTATATCATCACTTTGAGTGCTAGGCAAAGACCTTGCTTTAGCAAAAAAGTCCCCACTCTCACAAATTCCACCTACAACATCACATAAACTCTCTTCGCCTTGATTATAAGGTAAGATTATTTCATGATAAGCCTCGTATAAACTTGGGCGTATAAGATCATTCATCGCTCCATCTACTACAACAAAACGCTTGGTTTTATTTTGTTTTTCATAAAGCACTGAACAAACAAATTCTCCACTTTTAGCAACTAGATACCTTCCAGGCTCCATTCCTATAGTTAAATCAAGCCCATGAAGTTGTGCTAATATACCTTGTGCATAATCATAAAGATCAGGTTCGCACTCATTTTTTTCATAAGCCACACCCAAACCACCGCCTATATCAAAAAATTTAAGATCGATTTGCAAGGCTTTTAACTCTCTTACAAGTTTTGCAACAATGGCTGCTGCTTCATGAATGGGAGAAATATCTAAAAGTTGCGAACCTATATGAAAATGCACTCCAACAGGCTCTAAAAAAGATGAATTTTTTGCATAAAGATACATTTTTCTTGCTATATCAATTTCAACACCAAATTTATTTTCATTTAATCCTGTAGAAATATAAGGATGAGTTTTTGCATCAACATTTGGATTAACACGAATACTGATTCTTGCCTTTAGATTAAGTTCTTTAGCCACACTTTCTAAAAGCATCATTTCAGCTTCGCTTTCAAGGTTAATATATAAAATATCATATTCTAAAGCTTGTCTTAACTCTTCTTTGGTTTTTCCTACTCCACTAAAAATAATCTTATAAGCTTTTGCTCCTGCTTTTAAGGCACGCTTTACCTCGCCTATACTTACACAATCAAATCCACTATCTAAATTTGCAAGCATTTGCAACAAACTTAAATTTGAATTGGCTTTTACAGCGTAAAAAATTTGAGATTTTCTTGCCTTAAAAGCCTCTTTGAGATTTAAAAAACGCTCTTTTATGAAATCAAAATTGTAAATATAAAAAGGAGTATTAAATTCTTGCTTTAATTGTTTATAATCCATATTTAACCTTTAATTTTTATAATTTTACTACACAAAGCTTAATTTATCGATGCTTATAATACATATAAGCACTTAAACAACCCAAAATTATAATAGGCACTACAATGCCAATTTCACTTGCAATCACACTATTTTCGCTTAATCTAGTAAGCAAAAACAAGACTCCCCAAATCATCAAAGTCACTACAAAAGCTATAAAAGTTACAAAAGCAAGATTAAAAAATCTTGCTATTACAGGAAAAAAATAATACATAATAAGCATTAAAAATGGTGCAAAAAAAGGAGTAAAAACAAATTTATAAAGATTGATTTTAAGAGTATCTGTATTGACATTTTGCGCCTTAAAAAGCTCAAAACTTTCAAGTGCGTCAGATATTGAATAATCACTATTACTAGCAACCCCTTCTATAATCTTTGGTTTAAAACCCTCAAGTGATTTAAGCTCGGAGAAATCTTGTATCTTTAAACCATCATTAGCAAGTTCATAATTTTTAGGTAATAATGTAATATTACCATCTCGCAAAATCCAGCTTTCACCTTCAAAATGGGCATTTTTAGCACTTACAAAAGAGCTTAAATTTAAATCATTAATATTAAAAATTTTTATATTTTGAGCACTATTTTGTCCATTGTTTATCTTTGAAATATAAACAAAATTATTGTTAAATTTCAAAAACACTTCTCCACTTTGATTCATAATAGTGCCATTTTTCAAAATATTTCTCTTATAATCATTTGCATAAGCAAAAGAAGTAAAATTCAATCCTATATAAATACAACAAAAAAATAAAGCCCATAAAAAAGGAAATAAAATAACATAATTTCTACTCAGTCCTAACGCATAAAGACTTACAAATTCATTTGCTCTGATCATAGAAATCAAAGAAACTACCAAAGCAAAAATCAAAGAAATGGGTAATACATAAGGCACTGCCGAAAAAGATAAAAACATAACATAAAGCAAATCAAGATTTGCGGCTTTTGGTAGATCTTTAAAATTTAAGAGCAAATCAATACCGCAATAAAAACCAAGTAAAGAAAAAAATATAATAAAAAAATTTTTTAAATAAATCCCTGAAATAAAACGAAAAAATATCCACATCTTAAGCCTTTAGGCTGTATTTGGATGATATAGCAGACAAATCATCATTTTCAATAAGCTCAAGCAAAGCTTTTTTTGCATGCTCTAAAACTTTGCTTAAAGTTATTTCTTCTTCGGATTTAAATTTACCTAAAACATGGGAAATCACATTTTCACCCTTTCCCACTCCTATACGCACTCTTTCATAGTCATTTCCACATAAAGTATCTATGCTTTTAAGCCCATTATGTCCACCACTTGAACCGCCTTTTTTAAAGCGCAAGGCTCCTAAATTTATATCTATATCATCATGGATAACTATCATTCTTTCGCATTTATAAAAATCATTCACTGCTTTTACGCTAAGTCCTGAATTATTCATATAAGTACTAGGTTTAAGAAGAAGTAAAGAAGAACCTATTTTAAAAAGCTCTCCTTTAAATTTAGAGTTTGTAAGATTTGTAAAATTGCTTTCTTTTAAAAGTAAGTCAATTAGCATAAAACCGACATTATGACGGGTATTTTCATACTCTACGCCTATATTGCCAAGCCCTACGACTAAAATCATCTAGCTTTTTCTACACCTACAACCGCTACTCTATCAGCATCAATCATAGTTACTCCCGCAGGAACTACAATATCACGAACAAGTAAAGCATCACCCACATCAAGTTTACTTACATCAAGTTCGAAGAAATTTGGTAAATTTTCAGCTGCACATTTTACTTTTAATCTTCTTTTTGATTGAATTAAAACACCTTTATTTTTAAGACCTATAGCTGTTCCTGTGATTTTAACTGGAACCATGTATTTAGAAATCACACCTTTTTGCGCAACTTTTAAATCCACATGTTTAAGTTCTGCAGTTACAGGATCTTTTTGATAATCCACAACTACAACGCTTAAAGTTTGAGAACCTACTTTTACATCAAAAATTAAAGTAGTTTTTTTACGAACTTCCTTAATAAACTCATTTACTTTAAAAGCGGCATTGATGTTTTCTAATCCTTTTCCATAGATGTTTGCAATTAGATAACCATCTCTTTTTAAAGCTTTAGCAGCTTTTCTACCGATACTCTCTCTAACGATACCTTCTAACATCTTTTATCCTTTCTTAAAAAATGAGCTTTGATTATATCTAATTTTGGCTTATGGAAAAGTAAATTTATAGCTTCTTTTAATTTCTTTAAGATATAATTTGTTTTACAAATATTATGTTAATTTAAGGCTTCATGTGAATGAAAAATTCAATATTAATATAGCTTGGTTTTTAATAATCTTAGGTGGAATTATAGAGTGCTTTTGGGTAAGTGGACTTAAATATTCTACAGAAATTTGGCAGTATATTTTAACAGCCATTGGGGTTTGTATTTCTTTTACTTGCTTTTTAAAAGCTTGCGAAAGACTTGAAGTAAGTATTACTTATAGTGTTTTTGTAGGCATTGGCACTATTGGGGTGGTTTTAAATGAAATGTTTATTTTTAACGAAGCTGTTTCTATAATTAAACTTGTGCTTATAGCAATTTTACTTTTAAGTATTATAGCCCTTAAATGGGTAAGCAAGGAAGCTTAAACTATGGAATGGTTTTATTTGTTTTTAGCTACTGCCTGTGAAATTTTTGGCGTGGTGATCATGAAAGAACTTGTAAGCACTAAAAACAAGCTTTACCTTTTAGCTTTGATAGTGTGTTTTGGATTTTCTTTTACTTTTTTAAGCTTAAGTATGCAAAATATCGCTATGAGCGTTGCTTATGCTATATGGACAGGAGCTGGAACCGCTGGTGGGGTAATGATAGGAGTGCTTTTTTATAAAGAAAGTAAAAGTTTTTTGAAACTTTTTTTAATCGCTGTGATTATTACCTGTACAGCGGGTTTAAAATTTCTTTCTTGAGGATTTTTTGTGCAAATTTATGTAAGTGGAATACATACTGATGTAGGAAAAACACATTTTAGCGCAGCTTTTTGTGCGAATTTTAACTATGATTATTTTAAACTCATTCAAGCAGGAACTCCAACAGATAGTGAGTTTATTGCAAAATTTAGCCCAAAAACAAAGATTTTTAAAGAAGGTATTTTTTTGCAAACTCCAGCTTCTCCTCATCTTGGAAAAATCAAAGAAAAGCTTGATTATAAAGCCTTAGATATCATTTTACCAAAAAGCAAAAACCTACTTATTGAGCTTGCGGGTGGGCTTTTTTCTCCTATGGATGAAAATTACACTATGATTGATTTTGTGAATATTTTCAAACACCCTACGATTTTGGTAGCAAAATACTATCTTGGAAGTATTAATCATATCTTGCTTAGCATTGAAGCTTTAAAGCAAAGAAATATCAATATTTTAGCCCTTGTAATGATGGGTAAAAAAGATATCTTACAAGATGATTTTATAAAAAATTATGCAAAAATTCCTATAATCAATCTTGATTTTTTTGATGAAAATAGCATTTTAAATAAAGATTTTAAAGAGCAAATGCAAGAAATTTTACAACTTAAAATTCCTTAAAAATCTGCTCTAAACTCTCTAGTACATAAACGATTTGTTCTTTTGTGATGATGTAAGGAGGCATAAAATAAATCGTATTTGCTAAAGGTCTTAAAAGCAAACCTTTTTCTAAGGCCTTCCTAAATACAAAAAGTCCTACGCGTTTATACTTGGTGCTTAAAATATCAAAAGCACTAATCATCCCGCAAGTTCTAAAATTACCCAAAAAGTCAAATTTTTCAAGTCTTGAAAATTCTTTTTTGATAAACTCGCTTAAAATTTGATTTTTTACTAAAATATTTTCATCCTCAAAGATATCTAAAACCGCATTTGCTGCCGCGCAAGCTAAGGTATTTCCCGTATAGCTATGAGAATGTAAAAAAGCCTTTTGGCTTTCATAAGTATCATAAAAAGCATTATAAATTTCATCTCTTGTAAGCACTACAGAAAGTGGCATAAATCCACCCGTTATCCCTTTTGAAAGGCAGATAAAATCGGGGCTTTGTTTGCATTGATGTAAGGCAAACAAAGTTCCTGTGCGTCCAAAGCCCACTGCAATTTCATCAAAAATCACTTGCACTCCAAATTTATGGCAAAGCTTTATGGCCTCATCAATAAACCCTGCTTGATACATATGCATATTTCCTGCACATTGCACCAAGGGTTCAAGTATAAAAGCACAAATTTCACTTGCATTTTTTTCTAAAATATCTTTTAAAATTTCAAGCTCTTTAGTGTAGTCTTTGCCTTGTGGCACAGGCGTGCTTAAACACTCTAAAAGTAAAGGCTTATAAGTATCTTTATAAAGCGCAACATCGCCCACACTTAAAGCCCCTAAGGTTTCACCATGATAAGAATTGCTTAAAGATAAAAATTTACTTTTTTTCACCCCCTTATTTAAATGATAATGAAAACTCATCTTAAGTGCGACTTCAATAGCGCTTGAGCCATTATCTGCATAAAAACATTTGTTAAAATTCCTGCCTACTTTTTCGCAAAGTCTTGCAGAAAGCTTGATGATGGGCTCATGTGTAAAGCCTGCTAAGATCACATGCTCTAGCTCATCAACTTGTTTTTTAATGGCATTTGCGATTTTTTCATTGCAATGCCCAAAAAGATTTACCCACCACGAGCTCACACAGTCCATATAAGCCTTATCATCAAAATCATAAAGCCACACTCCTTTAGCTCTTTTTATAGGAATGAGTGGCAAATTTTCATGATCTTTCATTTGCGTACAAGGGTGCCAAATATGTTTTAAGTCTAGTTCTTTTAAATTCATTTTCATTTCTTTATTTTTTTAATACAATAATACTACAATTTTTAGTTAAAATCATACATTTATAACTAAAAAGAATTATTTAGGAAATATTTATATAATTATTATTTTGAGTCAGAAATTTCTTAATAGGGTAAGCTATGAAAAAAGTATTAATTATCTTGGGATTTATATTTTTAAATTTCGCATGTTCTCAAGAAGATTTAATAGAAAAAGGTGAAAATGCTTATAAAAATAAGGATTATACAAACGCTATAAAATATTTTCAACAAGCTTGTGATTTAAATAATGGAAATGGCTGCAATGAACTTGGTACTATGTATACACTAGTCAAAAAAAACAATTTTAAAGCAATGGAATCATATCAAAAAGCTTGCGATTTGAATTATAAGCAAGGTTGTAGCAACTTAGGATTTATGTATATGCTAGGCATGAGAACTAAAGATGATAAATTTAAAGCGATAGAACTTTATGAAAAAGCATGTAATTTAAACGAAGGAAGCAGTTGCGGTGTTGTCGGTGCTATGTATGCAAATGGTACATATGTAGAAAAAAATGATTTTAAAGCGGTAAAATTTTTAAAAATAGCATGCGATATGGACTACGCAAATAGCTGCGTTAACCTTGGCGGTATGTATGAAAATGGCTATGGTGTTAGAAAAGATATTTCTAAAGCTCTAAAATTTTATGGTAAGGCTTGCGATCTAAAATATGATACAGGTTGTAAAAACTACGCAAGACTTAAAAGATAAATTCGAGTTAAAACATGCAAATCAAACAAATTTTAGATAAATTAAAAGAACAAAACAACCTTAGAAAACTTACAAGCCTTAAACATGAAGGAAATTTTGTTTTTAAAGAGGGCAAAAAGCTTTTAAATTTAGCGGGGAATGATTATTTAAATTTAAGCTTTTGCAAATCTTTAAAAGATGAATTTTTAGATAATATCAAAGAACAAGACTTATTTTTTTCAAGTTCAAGTTCAAGAAGCTTGAGTGGAAATTTTACAATTTATGAAGAATTAGAAAGCTTTTTAAAATCCAAATTTAAAGAAAAAGAAATTTTACATTTTAACAGCGGTTATCATCTTAATATCTCTTGTATAGCTGCACTTGCAAGCATTCCAAACACACTTTTTTTAGCAGATAAATTCATCCATGCAAGTATGATTGATGGACTAAAACTTGGCGGAGCAAAATTTTTTCGCTTTTATCATAACGATATGAATCATTTAGAAAATTTAATTCAAAAACATTATGATCATTATGAAAATATCATCATTTTAAGCGAAGCGTTATTTAGCATGGATGGTGATTTTTCTGATTTTAATACACTCATCGCCTTTAAAGAAAAATACCCTAAAATCAAACTTTATATCGATGAAGCACACAGCGTGGGTTGCTTTGATGAGGAGGGCTTGGGACTTGTTAAAGCTTTAAATTTGGAAGAAAAGGTTGATTTTATAGTTTTTACCTTTGGCAAGGCTCTTGCTTCTATGGGTGCTTGTATGATTTGTAATAATCTTTATAAAAGCTTTTTTATCAACAAGGCTAGAGCTTTTATTTATTCTACAGCATTGCCTCCTATCAATATAGCTTGGACAAAATTTATTTTTGAAAAAATGAGCGAACTAAAAGAAAAAAGAGAAAAACTACAAATCATAGGCAATTTTTTTAAAAATCAACTCATAGAAAAAAGTCATCAAATTTTAGGCGATGCTTACATCATCTCCTTGGTTTTAGGAGAAAATCAAAAGGCTATAGAATTAGCAAAAAAACTTGAAGTAAATGGCATTTTTGCACCCGCTATAAAAGAACCTACTGTGCCTAAAAATACAGCTAGAATTCGTTTTTCTTTGCATGCAGGACTTAGCAAAGAAGACTTAAAGAAAGTGGTAGAACTTTTATGAAAATAAGCAATTTAATTCAAAATGAAAACTCACAAGAACTTATCTTGGTATTTGGTGGTTTTGCTTCACATCCTAGTCATTTTGCACATTTAAAAAGCGATAAAAATGTAGTTTTGGTTTATGATTATGAAAATTTAGACTTTAAATTTGATTTAAACTCTTTTTCTAAAATCACTCTCATAGCTTTTTCTATGGGAGTTTGCGTGGCAAGTAGAGTTTTAAAAAATATAGAGTTTTCGCAAAAAATAGCTATCAATGGTACTCCTTTTGGTATAGATAAATTAAAAGGAATTCATCCTGCAATTTTTGCTAAGCAAATTAAAAAATTTGATCTTACAGCTTTTAAAAAATCTTTATTTAAAGAGCGCGAAAATGAAGCAAAAGATTTTATCTTTAAAGATGAAAAAGATTTAAAAACCGAGCTTGAAAAACTTTTCGAATTTGCCTTAAAAGAGCGTAATGAAAGCTTTATTTGGGATAAAATTTACTCAAGCAATCATGATGAAATTTTTCCTCAAAATGCTTTAAAAAATACTTTTTCAAAGCTTATTTTTTTAGATGAGCCGCATTTTGCTTTTTTTCATTTTAAAACTTGGGATGAAATTTGAATTTTTTAAAAGCAAAAGATTATCAAAAACACGCAAAAGTGCAAGATTTAATGGGCTTAAAACTTTGTGAAATTTTAAAAAATTTAGAAATTTCGCATTTTAAAAAAGTGTTTGAATTTGGTTGTGGCAGGGGCGAATTTAGCGACAAACTTTCAAAAATTATCACTTTTGATGAGTATTTAAAAAACGATATTTTAGATTTTAAAGAAAATTCTAGTATTTTAATTTTTGATATGAACGAAATTGCAAAACAGGATTTAAGTAAAGAGAAATTTGATCTTATTGTTTCAAATGCAACTTTGCAATGGCTTGATTTAAAACGCATTATACCAAGTCTTAGAGATATGCTAAATCAAAATGGGATTTTACTTCTTTCTACTTTTGCAGAGCAAAATTTAAAAGAAATCAAGCAAAGCACGGGTTTTGGTTTAAATTATTTTAGCTTAAATGAATTAGAGCAAATTTTTAAAGTCTATTTTAATGAAGTAAAAATTACTCAAGAACTCATAAAATTAAGCTTTGATAATGCTTTAGATGTTTTTAGACATTTAAAATTAAGCGGAGTAAATTCTTTAGGATTTTATCCTTTAAATAAAGGTTTTTTAAAAGAATTTGAAGAAAAATTTCAAAACAAACTCACTTATCATCCTGTATTTATTTTATGCAAAAATGATATAAAATGAATTTTTTGTGTTATAATCCAAAAATTAAATTTTTACACAAGGAAAACTAAATGAAAAAGTTTGTAGTATTTTTTGGGATTTTGCTTTTTGTTTCGTGTTTAAATGCGCAAAATTTAAGTATTTTTGTAGCTTCTTCAGCTTCAAAGGCGATGAGTGAAGTTAAAGATGAGTTTTTGAAAACACATCCAGAAGATAAAATAGAATTGGTTTTTGGTGCTTCTGGAAAATATTATGAGCTTTTAAAACAAGGAAGAGAATTTGATCTCTTTTTTTCAGCGGATACTAAATATGCTAAGGCTATTTATGATGATAAAAATGCTTTAATAAAACCAAAAGTTTATGTTTTGGGAGTTTTGGCTTTGTATAGCTTGGATGAAAATTTACTCCAAGGAGGCGTTGAAAATTTAAAAGAAAAGGCAAACAAAATCACGCATCTAAGCATAGCCAATCCTAAAGTAGCTCCTTATGGAGTAGCAGCTAAAGAAGTGCTTGAAAATTTGGGTTTAAATGAGCTTCTTAAGGATAAAATCGTTTTAGGCGAAAATATCTCAGTGCCTGTTTTACATGTAGATAGCAAAAATTCAGATATAGCTATAGTGGCTTATTCTTTAGTTTCTTCTATCAATCATCCTAAGGGTAAGGCTGTTATAATTGATGCAAAGTATTTTAGCCCTTTAGAGCAAAGTTATGTCATCACAAAATACGCTAAGGATAAAAAATTAGCCTTTGAATTTAACGAATTTATTGGCTCTTCAAAAGCAAAAGAAATTTTTAAAAAATACGGATTTAGCACACCATGAACCTTATAAAAGGACAAATTTGTGAGCTTTTAAATCAAGAGGATATAGTTATTGTTAAAATACTTTCTAAAGAAGTGATTTTTAGTGTTTTAATGCTTGAATTAAAATCTTTAGAAAATTTAAAAATTGGTGTGAGTGTAGAACTTCTTTTTAAAGAGCATGAGCTTTGTTTTAGCGCAAGCAAAACTCTTTTAAGTGTTGAAAATTCTTTTTTAGCTAAAATTACAAAAATTAAAAAAGGCAAACTTTTATATCAGGTATTTTTTGATTTTAAAGGTAATGAACTTTCTAGTATTATCACCAAAGAAAAAGCTTTAGAACTTGAAATTTGTGAAAATCAAGAATGGCTTTGTTTTGTAAAAGCAAATGATATTGTATTAAGGAGTCATAGTGCTTGATCCAGCTTTTTTACAAACCCTTTATCTTACTTTTAAACTTGCTTTTATCACGACTTTTATCCTTTTTTTTATCGGTGTTTTTTTAGCTTATTTGTTAAGTTTTGTGCGTTTTCCTTTTAAAACAATCCTTCAAAGCTTTATTTCCTTGCCTTTGATTTTACCTCCTAGTGTTTTGGGATTTTATTTGCTTGTAACTTTTTCGGCTAATAGTTTTTTAGGGCAAGTTTTAAAAGAATATTTTAATCTTTCTTTGGTTTTTAGTTTTGAAGGTCTTGTTTTTGCTTCTTTGATTTTTTCTTTGCCTTTTATGGTAAATCCTTTGCAAAGTGCCTTTTCATCGATCAATCCAAATTTGCTCGATGCTTCTTATAGTTTAGGTAAAAGTAAAATTTATACTCTTTTTAGAGTGATTTTACCTAATTCTAAAGCAGGAATTTTTAGTGCTTGTGCGATGAGTTTTGCCCATACTGTGGGTGAATTTGGAGTCGTGATGATGATAGGAGGACATAAACAAGGTGAAACTTTAGTGGCTAGTATAGCTATTTATGATGAACTTGAAATCTTAAACTATAGCTTAGCCCATCAATATGCTTTTATATTGTTTATTTTTTCTTTTTTAGTACTTTTTAGTCTTTATTTTATCAATAAAAAAATGAGTTTTCAATGATAAGAATTGATATCAATCATCCTATGAATACCGCTAAAGGAAGACTGGATTTAAATTTTAAAAAAGATATAGAATCAGGAAAAATTACTGCACTTTTTGGCGAAAGTGGAGCAGGAAAAACCACTCTTTTAAAAATCATAGCGGGACTTATAAAGCCTAAATTGGGGCGTATAGAAGTAGATAATGAACTTTGGTTTGATTCTTCAAAAAATTTTAGTTTAGCTTTACAAAAAAGAAAAATTGGTTTTGTTTTTCAAGATTATGCGCTTTTTCCAAATATGAATATAAAAGAAAACATCGCCTATGCCGCTAGTTCTAAAGCAAAGGTTAGCGAGCTTTTAGCCTTAATGAAGCTTGAAAATTTAGCTAAAATTTATCCTAAACATTTAAGTGGGGGGCAGGCACAAAGAGTAGCTTTAGCAAGAGCTTTAGCAAGAGAACCAAAAATCTTGCTTTTAGATGAACCTTTGAGTGCTTTGGATTTTAAAATGCGTGCCAATTTACAAGATGAATTAACCAAGATTTTAGAGTATTTTAAAATAAGTACTTTATTGGTAAGTCATGATCTAGCTGAAATTTATAAGTTAAGTCATAGAATTTTAGAGCTTAAAAACGGAAAAATTATTAAAGATTTTCCTAAAAATGAATTTTTTACTCATTCAAATATCAGCGCAAAATTACGCTTAAGTGCAACTTTGCTAGAAATTAAAAAAAGTGATATTTTAGTGGTTTTAACCTTGCTTTTAAATCAAGATATTATTAAAATCACTCTTAGTGAAGAGGAATTTCTAAAAGCTTATCAAGATGTAAAAATCGGCGATACGCTTTTGCTATCCATAAAAGCCTTTAACCCTATCATCGTAGGAAAACTTGATAAATAAGAGCAAAAATTTAATTTTTTAATGAGTACTTTAAGTGTACGCAAATCATACAATTAAGTATTTTTGCATTTTACGAAATACTCACTAGCCATCATTTTTAACTTTTTTTACAAGTTCATCTAAATATTTTTCTAAAATTTTTTCTCTTTTATATAAATCTTCAAATTTATCAATATCTAAATTTAGCGCGAAAGCCTTATATTTATTTTCATCTTTTAAATACACAAAACCTACAATCCAAGCAATTTTTTGCTCATCATTAAAACCTGTTTTTCCAAAAAGCTCTAAATTTTCCATATTTTTTAAATAAATCATTTCCTTAACACTATTCATTGCTTCTTGAGAAAAAGGTAAGCTATTTTGTGAAAGTCTAAAAAGCAAAATTGCTTGTTCTTTAGCGCTTATTTTTAGTGAGTTGTCAAGCCAAAAAGTATCGATCTTGGAAATTTTAGCATTACCATAATGAAGCTTGTTTAAATATTCTTGCATAGTTTTGATACCAATTCTTCTTGCCACTTCTTTAAAAGCAAGAACATTAGAATATTTTATAGCTGAACTTAAATTCATATCTTGCGCCCAAGAAGATAAAAATACTTTTTCACCTCTATAGTGATAAAAAATTTCTTTTTTAGTTTTTATCACACCACTATCAAGTGCAATTAGAGCATTAAAAATTTTAAAAGTGGAAGCGGGAGAGAAAGTCTCCATAGCCCTTGAAAAGTCGTTACTCGCCCAAGTTTTTCCATCATAAAAAACAAAAGTGCCGCTTGTATTATACTCTTTAAACCAATTATTTAATATCTTATCTTGCCCAAACACTAAATTTAAGAAAAGTAAAAATAAAGTTATTTTTTTCATAAAATATCTTTCTATTTAAATAATTTTAAACAAAATACTTTTTAAAGCTTTATTTTCTTTAAATATCCTTTAACATGAACTGAAATTTTCTAAAATTGTAACCATTAAAGCAATCCATCGATTAAATATAACTTACTTTATCATTCATTTACTATTTATGAAAAATTATATGCTAGTTTTTTGCTTATTATTTTATAGCTAAAAATTGAGGTATGCAAAATGAGAAAAAGTATGATTAGTTTTTTGGAAAAAAAGGCCAAAAATGAAAAAATAACCATGGTAAGTGCGTATGATTATCATAGTGCAAGAATTTTAGACAATAGCGATATAGATATTATATTGGTTGGAGATTCATTAGCCATGACGGTACTTGGTATGCAAGATACTTTAAGTGTTACTATGGATGAAATGTTGATTTTTACCAAAGCTGTTTCTCGCGGAGCTAAAAAGTCTTTCGTACTTGCTGATATGCCTTTTATGTCTTATCAAAGTTCAGATCGTGACGCTATCTTAAATGCCTCAAGATTTATCAAAGAAAGCCACGCAAATGGGGTAAAAGTGGAAGGGGGTATAGAAATCGCAAGTAAGATTAAATTGATTTCCCAATCAGGAATACCCGTCGTTGCTCACCTAGGACTAACCCCACAAGCTGTAAATATGCTAGGTGGCTATAGGGTTCAAGGTAAAGATTTACAATCAGCCCAAAAAATTATAGATGATGCAAAAGCTGTGCAAGATGCGGGTGCTTGTATGTTGGTTTTAGAATGTGTGCCTGTAAAACTAGCACAAAAAATAAGCTCTATTTTAGAAATTCCAACAATCGGCATAGGTTCAGGCAAATACTGCGATGGACAAGTTTTAGTTTATCACGATCTTTTGGGTTTAAATAAAGATTTTAAAGCAAAATTTGTAAAGCATTTTGATAAAATTGATCCTCAAGTAGGAGTTGAAAAATATAGAGATGAAGTTAAAAGCGGTATTTTTCCTTCCCAAGAGCACAGCTTTGATTATTTAGATGATGAATTATTAGATAAATTATACTAAGGATACAAATATGCAAGTCATTACTTCTGTCAAAGAAGCAAAACAAATTGTAAAAGATTGGAAATCACATCAACTTAGTATAGGCTATGTTCCAACCATGGGTTTTTTACACGATGGACATTTAAGTTTAGTCAAACATGCCAAAACACAAGATAAGGTTATAGTAAGTATCTTTGTAAATCCTATGCAATTTGGGCCTAATGAAGATTTTTCTAGTTATCCAAGAGATTTAGAACGCGACATTAAAATGTGTCAAGATAATGGCGTTGATATGGTTTTTATCCCCGATGCAACTCAAATGTATCTTAAGAATTTTAGCACCTATGTAGATATGAATACGATCACTGATAAACTTTGCGGGGCTAAAAGACCGGGGCATTTTAGAGGCGTTTGCACGGTTTTAACTAAATTTTTTAATATCCTAAACCCTGATATAGTCTATATGGGGCAAAAAGACGCGCAGCAATGCGTAGTCGTTAGGCATATGGTTGATGATTTAAATTTTGATTTAAAAATTCAAATTTGTCCTATCATTAGAGAAGAAGATGGCTTAGCTAAAAGCTCTAGAAATGTATATCTTAGCAAAGAAGAAAGAAAAGCGTCACTAGCTATATCTCAAAGCATTTTTTTGGCTGAAAAATTAGTCCGAGAGGGAGAAAAAAATACTTCTAAGATCATCCAAGCTATGAAAGATATTTTAGAAAAAGAAAAACTAATCAAAATCGATTATATAGAATTAGTCGATTTTAACACCATGGAAAATATCGAAAATATCACTGATAATGTTTTAGGAGCGGTGGCTGCTTTTGTTGGAAAAACAAGACTCATTGATAATTTTTTAGTACAAGGATTAAAATGAATATCACTTTACTCAAATCAAAAATACATCGCGCAAGCGTAACAGAAGCTAGGCTTGATTATATAGGAAGTATAAGTATAGATGAAAAATTATTGCAAGCGAGTGGAATTTTAGAATACGAAAAAGTCCAAGTAGTCAATGTCAATAATGGCGCTAGATTTGAAACCTATACCATAGCCACGCAAGAAGAAGGAGTTGTATGCTTAAATGGTGCTGCGGCTCGTCTTGCAGAAGTGGGAGATAAGGTGATCATCATGTCTTATGCTGATTTTAATGAAGAAGAAGCAAAAACATTTAAACCAAAAGTTGTTTTTGTGGATGAAAATAACACTGCTACAAAAATAACAAATTATGAAAAACACGGAGCTATTTTCTAACATCTAGCTATTTTTGTAATTTTTTCTATCTTAGATAAATTCATTTATCTAAGATAGAAAAAAATGATTTTTATATCTTTTAATCCATTATTTTTGCTTATCTTAACTTCTAGTTTTTATAAATCACATCTTTTTTCATTAAAATTTTTTTTAAATTTTGTCCCTCTTTGATAACCTTGTTTTCCCTTATAAGTTCAAAACCATTTTTTAAGAAAAAATCTTTAGCACTTAAGGATGCGAAAGTGTAAATTTCATTATGCAAATAAGTTTTTAAAATAAAATCAAGTAAATTTTGTGCTAAACCTTGTCTAACAAAATCAGGATGAGTAAAAAGCAAATCAAGCAATTTCTGCTCTTGTTTAACACTTATAAAACTTGCGATTTTTCCTCTTTTTTCATAGACAAAGATCTCATCATATTTAAATTTTTCTTCCCATTGTTGTCTATCAATTTTAATCCAAGCACAAATTTGATCTTTTGTATAATCCTTAGCACAAAGTGTTTTTACGCTTTGCTCAAAAAGCGACAAACAAGCATTTAAATCTTTAATATCAGCTTTTCTTAGCAAGAACTTTTCTTAATGCCAAGCTGGCTAGGGCTAAACCAAAAGATGCAGTCACACCCATAAAAGATCCAAGATCTTTACAATGCGCTTCCTCATCTGAAAATACCACATCAAAATTTCCCTTAAAGCCTGATTTTCTAAGCTCATAACGAAATTTTTTCGCTAAAGCATCGCCGTGAGTTTTAAAAATACTTGTAGTTTTAATGCGTGTTGGATCAAGCTTTCTAGCTCCACCTGTTGAGGAGATAAAAATTTGTTTTTTAAAATCTATAAGATGAGCCAAAGCTACTTTTGCAGGAATATCATCAATGGCATCTATGATAAGATCAAACTCGCTTAAATCAAAATTTTTTAAAAAATTTTCATCGATTTTACTGACTATACCTTTAACCTTATAAATTCTTTCAAATACTTTAGCCTTTTCTTCGCCTATATTTTCGCTATGAATTTGGCGATTTTGATTAGTGATTTCAAATTTATCCGCATCGATTAAAGTAAGGTTTTTAAAACCACTACGATAAAGCGCATCAACGCAAATTCCACCCACTCCACCAAGTCCGCAAACCAAAACTTTTGTTTGTGAAATTTTTTGAAATTTTTCTTCTCCAA
Organism: Campylobacter sp. CFSAN093259; assembly: GCF_012889985.1. NCBI lineage: Bacteria > Pseudomonadati > Campylobacterota > Epsilonproteobacteria > Campylobacterales > Campylobacteraceae > Campylobacter > Campylobacter sp. CFSAN093259. The sequence goes on along the minus strand of NZ_CP040617.1, from coordinate 270,591 downwards.
CTAGCCATTTTATACGTGTAAATCTATCATTCATCATTTGCCTTTAACCATTTTTTAACTTTTTTCATTCTTTCATAAGCTGTAAGATCCAGCATTATAGGTGTTATTGTAGCGTAGCCTTTTTTAAGTAAGGCAATATCGCTATTTTTCTCATCTTCAAAGTCTAAATTCGCCGCTGCAAGCCAATAGTACTCTACTCCTCTCGGATTGACATTTGAATGGGCTTCAAAATTATAAACCCTTTTGCCTGCTTTACAAATTTTAATGCCTTTGATTTTTGATTTTGCAGGAAAATTGATATTTAAAAATTCTTTTTTTTCCAAAGGAAAACCTTTATCAAAAATATTTTGAATGATTTTTTTGGTAATTTGTAAAGCATTTTTATAGTCTAGTTCTTTTTCGCTTTTTTTATAAAATTGAGAAAGAGCGATAGCAGGAATTCCTTGTAAAACCGCCTCCATAGCTCCTGCGCAAGTTCCTGAGTAGGTAATATCCTCGCCTACATTAGCACCTTTATTAATCCCACTTATTACAAGATCAGGCAAACGCTTTTTGTATAAAGCATGCAAAGCAAGATAAACACAATCTGCTGGAGTGCCATCATCAAGTTTGTAAAATCTTTTTCCCACTTTAACAAAACGCAAAGGTTTGGTTAGGGTTATAGAGTGCGAACAAGCTGATTTTTCACTAGCAGGAGCTACTATGGTGATCTTGGCTTTAAATTCTTTTGTTAACATCTTAATGAGTTTTTTAAGTCCTTCGCTTTCATAACCATCGTCATTAGTGATAAGAATTTCTTTCATTGTCTTCCTTGCAAAAGATAAAAATCTGGATTTTAACATATTTTTTTAAAGCTTCATAGTATAAAATTTTAATTTTTAAATTATATAAATTTCGTATTATTTTTAATTATTTTTTTATTTTATATCGATTAACATTATTTAAACTATAAAAATATAAAGTTAGTAAGGATGGTTTAAATATGTTTGATTTTTTCAAACCTAAGGCAAAAGCTATTAAATTTCCTCTTTAGGAAATTTTACCTAGATATTACAAAATGAGAACTTGGAGTTTAAGTGGGGTTTTTATAGGATATATGGGATATTATCTTGTGCGAAATAATATCACTCTTTCAACTCCATTTATACAAAATCAACTTAATCTCAGTAAATCAGACATCGGAACAATCACAGGCTCAATGCTTATAGCTTACGGGATTAGCAAGGGTGCAATGAGCGTTATAAGCGACAAAGCTGATCCTAAAAAATCATGGCTTTAGGTCTTATTTTATGTGCTCTTGTAAATGTTTTACTTGGTTTTTCAAATTCTTTTTACGCTTATGTAGGTTTTGTTATCGCGCTTGGGGTTTTTCAAGGTATGGGGGTAGGTCCTTCTTTTATCACTCTTGCAAACTGGTATCCTAAAAAAGAGCGGGGAATTTACACGGCCGTTTGGAATATCTCACATAATATAGGAGGCGGGATAGTTGCTCCTATAGTTTCGCTTTCAGGTTTTGCTTTGGCAGCATTATTGGGTGTGAGTATGGCAAATTTTAACGAAACATATTGGCACATGAATCATTTTTATACTCCTGCTGCTTGTGCAGTTATCATTAGTCTTTATGCGCTTTATGCAGTTAAAGGAAATCCTAAAAATGAAGGTTTGGTTGATATTACTGAAATCAATGAAATGCGAGGGATTAAAACAGAAGAAATCAAAGCTATAGAAACTCCAAATTTAAGCAGTTTTGAAATTTTTTATCATTATGTACTTAAAAACAAAAATGCTTGGTATGTGGCTTGGATGGATACTTTTGTTTATATGGTGCGTTTTGGGCTTATTTCTTGGCTTCCTATTTACTTGCTAGAAACAAAAGGCTTTAATAAAGAACAAATAGGTATTGCCTTTTGGCTTTTTGAATGGGCTGCTATACCTTCTACTTTACTTGCAGGATATATTTCAGATAAAATTTTTAAAGGCTATAGAATGCCTCCTGCTATAGGCGCCATGGTGATTATTTTCTTTATGATTATTGGATATTTTACTTCAAATAATCTTTATATGGTTATTTTCTTTGCAGCTATGGCGGGGTGTTTAGTCTATATACCACAATTTTTAGCAAGTATGCAAACTATGGAAGTCGTTCCTGCTTTTGCAGTAGGATCTTGTGTAGGACTTCATGGCTTTATGAGTTATGTAGTCGGCGCTTCACTTGGAACAAAAGCATAGGTTGGGCTGTGGATTACTATGGTAGTTGGAATGCTGGTCTTATCATGCTCCTTAGTGCTTGTATTCTTTGTATACTTTGTTCTACTTTATGTCATTTTAGCGCTAAAAAGAAGCATCAATAACAATTTTAACTTTTGCTTGCAAAAATACCAAGCAAAAGTTAGATTTTAATAATATTTTTGTTACATTATAACTATTTATTAACATACAATTTCTAAAATCTTACCTTCAATCAATAAAAATTTATCATAAAAGGAAATACTATGAAAAAAATTATTACTTTATTTGGTGCATGTGCCTTAGCTTTTAGTATGGCAAATGCAGATGTAAACCTTTACGGACCAGGTGGCCCACACACGGCCTTAAAAGATATAGCAAACAAATATAGCGAAAAAACAGGCGTTAAAGTAAATGTAAATTTTGGCCCTCAAGCGACTTGGTTTGAAAAGGCTAAAAAAGATGCAGATATTTTATTTGGCGCTTCAGATCAATCGGCTTTAGCTATAGCGAGTGATTTTGGAAAAGATTTTAATGTGAGTAAAATCAAGCCTTTATATTTTAGAGAAGCCATCATACTTACTCAAAAAGGCAATCCTTTAAAAATCAAAGGTTTAAAAGATTTGGCTAATAAAAAAGTAAGAATCGTTGTGCCTGAAGGTGCTGGAAAGAGCAATACTTCTGGAACTGGAGTTTGGGAAGATATGATAGGTAGAACTCAAGATATAAAAACCATACAAAATTTTAGAAACAATATCGTGGCCTTTGTTCCAAATAGTGGAAGTGCAAGAAAGCTTTTCGCACAAGATCAAGCCGATGCTTGGATCACTTGGATTGACTGGTCAAAAAGCAATCCTGACATAGGAACTGCCGTAGCTATAGAAAAAGATTTGGTTGTTTATAGAACTTTTAATGTGATAGCTAAAGAAGGTGCGAGCAAAGAAACACAAGATTTTATTGCTTATTTAAGTTCTAAGGAAGCTAAAGAAATTTTTAAAAAATACGGCTGGAGAGAATAAACCTTCATACACGCTTTTTAGCGTGTATTCTTGCATAACTTCTTTTAATTAAGCCAAAATAAGATAAAATGTTTAAAATATTGATAAGGAAATTTTTTGAAAACCTTTTTAGTTTGTGCTTTAGAGCCTTCAGCAAATTTGCATTTAAAAGAAGTTTTAAAAGCTTATAAAAAAGATTTTGGTGAATTTGAACTTCATGGGATTTATGATGAGAGTTTATGCAAAGAATTTGATTTAAATTCTAAACCACTTTATAGCTCACATGAATTTAGTGCTATGGGTTTTATAGAAGTTTTACCTTTGATTTTCAAAGCAAAAAAAGCTATAAAAGAACTTGCAAATTTAAGCTTTACTCAAAAAATAAATGGGATTTTATGTATAGATTCACCCGCTTTTAACATACCTTTTGCTAAAGCTTTAAAAAAAGCAGGCAGTAAAATTCCACGCATTTATTATATCTTGCCTCAAGTTTGGGCGTGGAAAAAAGGTCGCATACCTATCATAGAAAGTCATTTTGATATTTTAGCTTCTATTTTGCCCTTTGATAATCAATTTTTTAACAAAAGCACCTATATAGGCCATCCGCTTTTAGATGAGATAAAAGAATTTAAAAATCAAGAAGACATTAATCATACATTTTCAAAAAAAGATGATGAAAAAACTATAGCCTTTTTACCAGGTTCAAGGCGTAGTGAAATTAGGCGTTTAATGCCTATTTTTAAAGAACTTTCTCAAAAATTTAAGGGTAAAAAAATTCTTTGCGTTCCCTCATTTAATCTTGAAAAATTAGAAGTTTATGGTGATATTAGCGAATTTAAGATAGAAAGTAACACTCCAAAAGTGCTTAAAAAAGCTGATTTTGCCTTTATTTGTAGTGGAACAGCTACTTTAGAAGCAGCTTTAGTGGGAACTCCTTTTGTTCTTGCTTATAAGGCAAAGGCTATCGATATTTTTATCGCAAAACTTTTTGTAAAATTAAAACATATAGGACTTGCAAATATTTTTTGTGATTTCGCTGGAAAAGAAGCTTTAAATCCTGAATTTTTACAAGATAAAGTCAATGTTTTAAATTTATATGAAGCTTACAATAAATATGATTATAAGGCATTTTTTGCTAAAGTTGATTTTTTAAAAGAATATTTACAATTTGGAAGTGCTAAAAATTTAGCAAAAATCCTAAACGAAATATAAAAGGATAAATCATGCAAAAAGAACCAATGAGTCAATTTGGCTATGATAAGTTAGCCGCAGAATTAAAAGATTTAAAAGACAATCAACGCCCTGCCGTTGTAATAGAAATCGATACAGCAAGAAGTCATGGGGATTTGAAAGAAAATGCTGAATACCATGCTGCAAGAGAAAAGCAAGCTTTGATAGAAAGTCGTATTGCAGAGCTTAGTGACTTGCTAGCAAGAGCTCAAGTGATCGATCCTTCAAGCTATGAGCACGATAGTGTGAAATTTGGTTCAAGTGTTGTGATCATGGATTTGGATACAGAAAAAGAAAGCAAATATACTCTAGTAGGAATTTGCGAAGGAAATTTAGATAAGGGTTATATTTCCATCGCATCTCCAATAGCAAAAGCTATGCTTGGAAAAAAAGAAGGAGATGATTTTAAAGTGCGTTTGCCAAAAGGTGAAAGTGAATTTGAAATCCTTTCTATAAATTATGAGCCTTTGAAATTTTAAGGATAAAAAATTTTACTACAAAATGGAGCGATTTTAATCGCAGATGCTCATGAAAATGAACAAAGAAAGGGATTTTGGGAATTTTTACAAGCCTTAAAAAAAGGTAAAATTTCCACCCCTCAACTCATACTTATAGGTGATATTTTCGATTTGCTTATAGGCGAAATCTCTGCTACACATGAATTTGCTAAACCTTACATAGAACTTTTAGAAGAATTGGCCTTAAAAATTGAAATTATCTACTTAGAAGGCAATCATGATTTTAATCTTTCTTGTTTTTTTAAAAGGGTAAAAATTTTTAACTTACAAGAGCAGCCCATAAAGCTTAATTTGCATACAAGTAAAGGTAATAATCTTGTTTTAAATAGTGCTTTTATAAAATTAGCTCACGGAGATATTTTTTTACCACCTCTTTTACAATTTACTCTGAAAACATTAAGAAATCATTATTTGCTTGTATTTTTGAATTTTTTAAATATTATTACTCGTAATTTTATTTCAAATAAAATTCTTCAAAATCAAAACAAAAAAAACCTTTTTTATCAAATAAAAGATTTTGAAAATTTAGCGAAAAAAAGATATGAAAAATATGAAAATTTAGGATTTTGGGTATGTGAAGGACACTATCATCAAAATCATCAAATCAACAAAGAAAACATTAAATATCTTAACTTAGCTAGTTTTGCATATGAGAGAAGTTTTTTTGTAGTAGAATATCAGCAAGAAATCAAATTTCGAGAACAGAAATTGAGGGGTCAAAATGTTTGATGAAAATATCGTGAAAACGGGTTCAAATGAAATGGAGCTTGTCGATTTCCGTATCTTTAAGCAAGGGCACGATAAAGTCTATGAAGGAATTTATGGTGTAAATGTTTCTAAGGTAAGGGAGATTATAAAAATCCCAAGCCTTACAGAACTTCCAGGTGTACCTGATTACATCGAAGGAATCTTTGATCTTCGTGGAGTGGTTATACCTGTAGTCAATCTTGCCAAATGGATGCAAATCACTGAGCCAGAAAGCACTATGCTAAAACCTAGAGTTATTATTACTGAATTTAGCAATATTCTTATTGGTTTTATAGTTCACGAAGCAAAAAGAATTCGTAGAATAAACTGGAAAGATATAGAACCAGCAACTTTTTCTACAGGATCAGGTGCTTTAGATAAAGGTAAAATTACAGGTGTAACACGCATTGAAAATGATGAAGTGTTGCTAATTTTAGATCTTGAAAGTGTTGTTGAAGATTTAGGAATTTACGCTCCAAAAACAGATATAGATTTTGGAAAAATAGAAAAATTTACTGGAACAGCACTTATACTTGATGACAGCATGACTGCTAGAAAACGCGTCAAAGAAATGATGCAACAGATGGGCTTTCAAGTTGTTGAAGCTAAGGACGGCGTAGAGGGCATAAACAAATTAGAAGAATTAAGCCAAATTTATGGTGAAAGTTTAAACGATACTTTAAAAATTATAGTAAGCGATGTCGAAATGCCACAAATGGATGGTTTCCACTTTGCTGCACGCATTAAAGAAGATCCAAGATTTAAAGATATTCCTATAGTCTTTAACTCATCTTTATCAAATGAATTTATGAATGAGAAAGGTGTTCAAGAAGCTGGTGGAGAAGGCTATCTTGTCAAATTTAACGCTAGCGATTTCTTCAATGAAATTGCAAAGGTTATTAAAAAACATCAATCTCAAGAACAGGGGTAAAATATGGAAGATATGCAAGAAATACTTGAAGACTTTTTGGTTGAAGCTTTTGAGCTTGTTGAGCAAATCGACCATGATTTAGTAGAGCTTGAATCAAATCCAGAAGATTTAGAATTATTAAATAGAATTTTCCGTGTTGCACATACGGTTAAAGGATCATCAAGCTTCTTAAATTTTGATGTTTTAACAAAGTTAACTCACCACATGGAGGATGTTTTAAACAAAGCAAGACATGGCGAGTTAAAAATAACTCCAGATATCATGGATGTGGTTTTAGAGTCTATTGATAGAATGAAAACTTTACTTAATTCCATTCGTGATAATGGCAACGATACTGCTATTGGTATGGATATAGAACCAATTTGCGCAAGATTAACAGCTATTTCAGAGGGAGAGTCTCCTGTTGTGGCAACAGATTCAAATGAAAAATCTATTCCACAAGCAGAACTAGAAGCACCAAAACAAGAAATAGCTACTCCAGAACCTGAAGTAGATGTTAATCAATTAAGTGATTCTGAAGTTGAAGCTGAAATAGAAAGACTTTTAAAAGTTAGAAAAGCTGAAGATCAAGCTCGTCGCGCACAAAAGAAACAAACAACAAATGCGGCACCTAAACCGACTAACAATACAGCAAATAAACCTACGGAAAGTGGAGAGAAAAAAGTTCCTGCTTCAGGTAGTAATGCTAGCAGTATGGATCAAACCATACGCGTGGAGGTAAAAAGATTAGATCACTTAATGAATCTAATTGGAGAGCTTGTTTTAGGCAAAAACCGTTTGCTTAAAATTTACGATGATGTTGAAGAGCGTTATGAAGGAGAAAAATTCCTTGAAGAACTTAATCAGGTTGTAAGTCAATTAAGTATTATTACAACTGATGTTCAGCTTGCTGTGATGAAAACAAGAATGCAACCTATAGCAAAAGTTTTCAATAAATTCCCAAGAGTTGTTCGTGATTTAAGTCGTGAATTAGGAAAGCAAATAGAACTTGAAATTACAGGTGAAGAAACTGAACTTGATAAATCTATCGTAGAGGAAATTGGCGATCCTATCATGCATATGATTAGAAATTCATGTGATCATGGTGTTGAGGATCCAGCAACTCGTGCAGCAAATGGAAAACCTGAAAAAGGTATAGTACAACTTAAAGCTTATAATGAAGGCAATCACATCGTTGTAGAAATTACAGATGACGGTAAAGGACTTGATCCAAATGGCTTAAAAGCAAAAGCTATAGAGAAAAATTTGATTACCGAAAGAGAAGCAGATCAAATGACAGACAAAGAAGCTTTTGCTTTGATTTTCAAGCCTGGTTTTTCAACTGCAGCTAAAGTAACAAATGTTTCAGGTCGTGGTGTAGGAATGGATGTTGTTAAAACCAACATCGAAAAACTTAATGGGGTAATTGAAATTGATAGTGAGTTAGGCAAAGGAAGTTCATTTAAACTTAAAATTCCTCTTACCTTGGCAATCATTCAATCTTTACTTGTAGGAACTCAAGAGGAATTCTATGCAATTCCACTTGCAAGCGTTCTTGAAACAGTTAGAGTGCCAATTGATGATATCTATACTATCGAAGGTAAAAATGTATTACGCTTAAGAGATGAAGTGCTTTCTCTTGTGAGACTTTCAGATGTATTTGGAGTTAAACAAGTCCTTGAAAGCGGTGATCAAACTTATGTCGTTGTTATAGGGGTAGCAGAAAGCAAGCTTGGTATTATAGTAGATACTCTTGTAGGACAAGAAGAAATAGTTATTAAATCTATGGGTGATTATTTACAAAATATCCAAGGTATAGCAGGAGCTACAATCCGTGGTGATGGTAGAGTGACATTAATCATTGATGTAGGTGCTATGATGGATATGGCCAAAGAAATTAAAGTTGATATTAAAGCGCAATTAGAATCAAGTGCCAAAAAACCTAAAGAACAACCAAGTGACTATAAAGTCTTAATTGTAGATGATTCTAAAATGGATAGAACTTTAATGCAAAAAGCTTTAGAACCGCTAGGAGTTAGTTTAATCGAAGCAACAAATGGTGTTGAAGCATTGAATATTATAAAATCTGGCGAACATGATATTGATGCAATGCTTATAGATATCGAAATGCCAAGAATGGATGGATACACCTTAGCTGGTGAAATTAGAAAGTATTCTAAATATCGCAACTTACCATTGATAGCAGTTACTTCAAGAACAAGTAAAACTGACCGTTTAAGAGGTGTTGAAGTGGGTATGACTGAATATATCACTAAACCTTATTCTCCAGAATACTTGGAAAATGTGGTTAGAAAAAATTTGAAACTAGGATAAGAATATGAGTAATGAAAAATTAGAGCAAATTTTGCAAAAACAGCAAACTCAGATGGCTGGTCCTGATGTCGATCAAAGAGAAGATGATATCATCCAACTTGTTGGCTTTGTAGTTGGAGATGAGGAATATGCGATTCCAATTCTTAATATACAAGAAATCATCAAACCTATAGAATATACTAGAGTTCCTAGTGTACCTGATTATGTTCTAGGGGTTTTTAATATGCGTGGTAATGTTATGCCGCTCATTGATCTAGCTCAACGCTTTCATTTAGGAAGTTCTAAAATGACACCTCAAACAAGATATATTGTTTTAAGAGGTGAGACAAATGGAACTGGAGTTGGAGGAAATGCTGGTTTTGTTATAGATAGATTAACTGAAGCAATTAAAATTCACAGAAACAGAATCGATCCACCACCTGAAACTTTAGTTAAAGACAAAGGTATGATTTATGGTATAGGAAAAAGAGATGAAAATATCTTAACTATACTCAAAGTAGAAGCTTTGCTTAAGCGCGAATTTTAATGATTAAACTTTGTGTTTTTGACTTTGATGCTACTTTAATGGATGGTGAAACCATCGATATTTTAGCTACAGCGCATGGCAAGGGTAATCAAACAAGCGAAATTACCCGCCATGCTATGACTGGAGAACTTGATTTTTTCGAAAGTCTTCAAAAACGAGTAAGCTTTTTAAAAGGTATGTCTTATAAAAAAGTTTTAGAATTAAGTAGCACACTTCCACTAATGCGTGGAGCACATGAACTTATCCAATATTTAAAATCTAAAAATATACAAATTGTTATTTTTAGCGGTGGTTTTCATGAAGGCATAAATCCTGCTATGCAAAAACTTGGAATTAACCTCGGTTTTGCAAATTATCTGCATCATAAAAATGACATTTTAACAGGGCTAGTTGGTGGGGAAATGATGTTTTCAAATTCAAAAGGCTTAATGCTACAACGATTAAAAAGCTTTTTAAATTTGAAAACAGATGAAGTGATGTGTGTTGGCGATGGGGCAAATGATTTGGCAATGTTTAACGAAAGTGGATTAAAGATTGCATTTTGTGCTAAAGAAATTTTACGTTCTCAAGCTGATATTTGCATAGATATAAAAGACTTAAAAGAAATAATAAAGGTAATATAATGAAAAATTTTTCTCTTTGGTGTGATTTTATAGAAAATAGTTTTTTAGATAATGAATTTTTAAATTTATTATCACATGGAATTAATGGCGCTACTTCAAATCCTGCTATTTTTAAAAATGCTATTTTAAATTCTCCAATTTATAAAGATAAAATTCTTAAATTAAAAGGAAAAAAAACAAAAGATATTTATGAAGAATTAGCAATTTCTGATATTCAAAAAGCAGCTGATAAATTAGCTCCTCTTTTTTATCAAAAAAACGATGGATTTATAAGTATTGAAATAGATCCAAGACTTCATGATAACACGACTCTTAGTTTAGGCGAAGCTAAAAGACTTTATAGTGCTATTAGCAAAGAAAATGTAATGATTAAAATTCCAGCTACAAAAGCTTCTTATGAAGTAATGTATGAACTTATGAAAAATGGTATTAGCGTCAATGCTACCTTAATTTTTTCTCTTGAACAAAGTCAAAAATGTTTTGAAGCTTTAAATGCAGGTTTAGTCGAATTTAGAAAAAACAATATAGCCTTAAAAGAACAAAATACTAGAACACCACAAGCTGTTGTAAGTATTTTTGTAAGTCGTTTTGATAGACTTTTAAATCCTAAAGCCAAAGAGCAAAATCGTATTGGAATTTTAAATGCAAATTTAGCTTATAACAATATCTACTCAAAAAATGAACCTAATATTCGCGCCTTGTTTGCAAGTACTGGAGTTAAAGGAGATGATCTGCCAAAAGACTATTATATCAAAGAACTTCTTTTTGAGAATTCTGTTAATACTGCTCCTCTTGATGCAATAGAGGCATTTAAAGGAAAAATGGATTTTAAAAAACCTTTAATGAATTTTGAAATTTATACAGAACTTAATCAAATCATTTCTCAAAGCGAACGAGAAAAAGCTTGCAATGATTTATTAAGCGATGGCATAGAGCAATTTTGTATTGCTTTTGAAGATATTTTAAAAGCTCTTTAATTAACGTATTTTTATCATTTTATTCTTTGAAAGTTTTAATATTTTTGATGGGATATTTTCGAAAAATTTCTCATCAAGTATTATATCAGCAACACTTCTAGCCCATTTTTCATCAAATTCTTTTCCATGCTTGTTTGCCGAAGATGAATAAAAATAGCCATTTTTACTTAAAAAATTCGCATGTTTACACTCTTTCACAATACGAATAGCCTGATTATTTGGATAAATAAAAGTTGTTTTTTTAGAACGACGTACTAAATTTTTAAAAGATTTTGGAATTCTTGCTAAACTTTTTAACTCGCAAAATTTCGCAGAAGTGATTAAGCAAGGCTGATTTTTATCTCTACCTTTTAAAGCATTAATCTCTTCTAAATTTTTACTTAAAAATCCTACCGTAGTATCTGTTTGAGCTAAATAAATCAAGATTTAAGCCACTCTTGCAAACTCTTTACATCTAGGCAAGATTTACTCTGTATAGCTTTAATCGATTTTGCACCTGCTAAAGCTGATCGTAAATTTGTAAAATAAGGTATTTTAAAACGAATAATATTTTCACGAATTTTTTTCGTATCGCCTTTAAAACTGTGACTATCGCTTGTATTGATAACTAAGTGAATTTCTCCATTTTTCAATTTATCTTCAACATTGGGGCGTCCTTCTGAAATTTTATGTACAAGTTCGCACTCAAAACCACTTTCTAAAATTTCCTTGCAAGTTCCCCCTGTTGCCATAAGCTTAAAGCCAAGCTTTACATATTCTGCAGCGATTTTTTTGGTATATTTTTTATCCTTATCTTTTAAGGAGATAAATACCACGCCTTGCTCTGGAAGATGATTAAACGATGCAATTTGACTTTTCGCATAAGAATTTGCAAAATCCTTGCTTATACCCATAACTTCACCCGTTGAACGCATTTCAGGACCTAATTCTAAATCACTTCCACTAAGTTTTGCAAATGGAAATACTGCTTCTTTCACGCTCATATATTTTGGAGTTTTAGGGCGTAAAATTTTAGTATCAAAATTAACCACTTTAAAAGTATCATAAAATTTTAAAGCTTCTTTTAAATTTCCTTGCCACATCACACGCGTTGCCACTTTTGCTAAAGGAATACCCGTAGCTTTACTAACAAAAGGTATGGTACGACTAGCTCTAGGATTTACCTCTATCATATAAAGCTCATTATTATGTAAAGCAAATTGTATATTTAAAAGTCCTACAACTCCCAAATTTAAAGCAATATCTGCGGTTTTTTGTGCAATAAATTCTTGCATTTTTTCATCGATATTGCAAGGCGGCAAAGAACAAGCACTGTCACCCGAATGAATTCCTGCTTCTTCTATGTGCTCCATAATTCCTGCAACATAAACATCTTTGCCATCACAAATCGCATCAACATCAATTTCTGTAGCATTGTCTAAAAACTGATCGATCAAAACAGGGCTTTTATCGCTTACATCCACAGCTTCTTGCATATAGAGTCTAAGTTCAGCCTCATCATTTACCACGCGCATCGCACGCCCACCTAAAACATAACTTGGTCTTACAAGCACAGGATACCCTATATCACTAGCCTTAAGAACCGCTTCTTCTACGCTTGTTGCAGTAGAATTTTTTGGCTGATTGATACCTAGCTTTGTAATAAATTCGGCAAATTTCTTTCTATCTTCTGCCATATCAATTACTCTTGCGCTAGTACCTATAATCTTAGCTCCAAAAGCACTTAAACGCTTAGCAAATTTCAAAGGAGTTTGTCCACCAAAATGCACAATCACTCCATCAGGTTTTTCACGCTCAATCACCGCTCTTAAATGTTCGAAATCAATAGGCTCGAAATACAAAATATCACTTGTATCATAGTCAGTCGAAACGGTTTCAGGATTACAATTATACATAATAGTTTTAATACCCATATCTTTAAGCGCAAAAGAAGCATGTACGCAAGCATAGTCAAATTCTATACCTTGTCCTATACGGTTTGGCCCCCCACCTATAATCATCACTTTTTTTTCTTTTTTATCCTTAGCATCGTTTTTACTTTGAGTGAGTTCGCTTACATTGATACTTGAATAAAGATAAGGAGTTAAGGCTTCAAATTCACCCGCACAAGTATCCACTTCACTAAATTCTGCGATGATTTTTTGCTTCATTCTTACATAATAAATATCATTTTGGCTTAATTCTAAATTATCTTTCAAATTTACAAGCAAGGCTATCATTTTATCTGAAAAGCCCATAGTTTTTGCTTTTCTCAAAAGAGCCTTATTGTTTAAAATATCCATATCAATTTGTTCTTCAAAATCTACAATTTCTTTAATCTGTGTTAAAAACCAAGGATCTATTTTACAAAGCTCATAAAGTTCTTCTACGCTAAAACCTTCCCTAAAAGCTTGAGCAACATAAAGTAAACGCTTTTCATTGGCATTGCGAATTTTAAAAACAAGATCATTTCTATCTTCAAATTTTACCCTATCAAAACCACTTAAAGAACGCTCAAGCGAACAAAGTGCTTTTTGTATACTTTCTTTAAAAGTGCGTCCTATAGCCATTACCTCACCCACACTTTTCATAGCTGTACCTAAAGTTGTATTTGCTCCTGGAAATTTTTCAAAGGTAAAGCGAGGAATTTTTGTTACAATATAATCAATCACAGGCTCGAAAGATGCAGGAGTTCCTGTAATATCATTTTTAATCTCATCTAAGCTAAAACCTACTGCCAAAAGTGTCGCAACCTTTGCTATAGGATAACCCGTTGCCTTAGAAGCTAAAGCACTTGATCTTGAAACTCTTGGATTCATTTCTATAACTATCATTCTTCCATTTTTTGGGTTGATAGCAAATTGCACATTACTTCCGCCTGTATCTACACCAATTTCACGCAAAATAGCAAAAGAAGCATTACGCATAACTTGATATTCTTTATCTGTCAAAGTTAATGCTGGAGCTATTGTAATACTATCTCCTGTATGAACTCCCATAGGATCGATATTTTCTATGCTACAAACTATGATACAATTATCCGCTCTATCGCGTATAACTTCCATTTCATATTCTTTCCAACCTAACAAACTTTCTTCAATCAAAATTTCATGAATAGGTGATAAAGCTAAAGCAGTATTGGTAAGTTCTTTAAATTCGTCCATATTGTAAACCACACCACTTCCAGCACCCCCTAAAGTATAAGAAGCACGGATCATCAAAGGAAAGCCGATTTCATCTACGGCTTTTAAAGCTTCGTCATAATTATACGCATACATCGATTTTGGCAAATCCATGCCAATTTTTTTCATACATTCTTTAAAAACCTGACGATCTTCGCCTTTTTTAATCGCCTCAGGATTTGCGCCTAAAAATTTCACATCTCCTAAAAGTCCGCTTTCATAAACTTCCATAGCAACATTTAACGCTACTTGTCCACCCATAGTTGGCAAAATTGCATCAATTTTTTCTTTTTTAATAATACTTAAAATACTTTCTTTTGTTATGGGTTCTATATAAGTCGCATCTGCAAATTCGGGATCTGTCATGATGGTTGCAGGATTTGAGTTGATTAATACTACACGATATCCTAATTCTTTTAAAGTCTTTGCGGCTTGAGTTCCAGAATAATCAAATTCACAAGCTTGTCCTATCACAATAGGACCACTTCCTATAAGTAAAATGCTTTTAATATCTGTTCGTTTTGGCATAAATTTTCCTAAGAGCATAAATTTGGGCTGATTATAACAAAAATTAGTTTTATAAACTTTGAAATTATCGATATAATTTTAAAAAATAAACACTCTGCTTTTAATCTAGGAAATAATACATAAAGAAATTTAAGATTTTTTATAAAATTCTCATTCAATTATAAACATTTATTTGATAATTTAACAAAATTTTTAGCATTAAACAAAGTTATAATAATTAGCAAAAATATAGAAAATTTTTAAAAAGTCTAATCCTTGACTTATAAATTATCAACTACATATAAATAAGCAGGAATACTAATCTTAACATAAGGCTTTACTTCTACACTTTGATACATATCTTCATCATTAACTCTATTCACAATACCGACAGGTATATCTGAAAAGAAAATATTATCAAGTCCACTTGTTAAAATTTCATCTCCGGTATTAATTTTTGCCCATTTTGGAATAAATTTAACCACAATCCTGCCATCTTCACCCTGGATTAAACCTGGAGCTTTGGATTTTCCTATATAAACAGAAAAAACACACTGATCATCACCTTGTAAAAGAGCCATTGCTCTACCATTTTTATTAATAGCTATACCTGCAGTATATCCTTGATATATCAAACCACGGTTTTTACCAACGGGAATTTTGCTCCAATCTAACCATAATTTTTTATAATCATTCAATTGAACATAAGAAATAACTCTAGTTAAAGAAACTTGAGGTAAATATTTTGTAGAATTTTGATCCTCTAAAATACGATTTAATTGATTTGCAAAACTAGTTACCTTTACAGCAATATCTTCTAATTCTTTATTTCTAGCTTTTAGTTGCTGAATTTGATTTGCTTGATTAAAGTGTTCTGAAATTTTTTCTCCCAAATAATCTTTAATATTATAAAAATTACCTATAACAAAATCATTAACACGGAGAACATTTTGCTTAATAAGTCCTCCATAATAAAAAGATATAAAAACCAAAAAGGCTAAGACAAGAACATAAAAAATCTTATTCTTCATTGGTTAATTGTTGCAATAATGAAATTTCCTCTAAAGCTTTACCTGTTCCTTTTGCTACAGCTAAAAGCGGTTCATCTGCGATATAAACTGGCAAACGTACAATTTCACTTAAGTATTTATCAAGACCACGAATCAATGCTCCGCCACCTGTTAAAACTACACCATTTTCTACTATATCACTTGCTAAATCAGGCGGCATCATTTCAAGAACCATTTTTAAAGCATCAGCAATTTCTTTTAAATACTCACGCATCGCTTCTCTTACATCTTCGCTTGTAAGTTCAATACGACTTAAAAGTCCACTTACTTGATCGCGTCCTTTTACCACCATAGAAAGCTCTTTTGGAAGTTGTATTGCTGAACCTATAGTGATTTTGATCTCTTCGCCTGTTCTTTCACCTATGATAAGATTGTATTTTTCTTTTACATAATTAACTATACTCATATCAAGCTTATCTCCAGCCGTACGAATAGACTTTGAAATCACAAGTCCACCCAAAGAAATCACTCCAATCTCAGTAGTTCCACCCCCTATATCTACTACCAAATTTCCTTTAGGCTCTTGTATAGGTAAACTTGCACCAATAGCTGCTGCCATAGGCTCTTCAATCAAAAATACCTCTCTTGCACCTGCGCTTAAAGCACTTTCTCTTACCGCTTTTCTTTCTACTTGAGTTAAACCATAAGGAACAGAAATGATAATTCTAGGGCGTAAAAAACTTTTTCTACGGTGTGTTTTTTCTATAAAATAGCGGATCATTTTTTCAGTCATATCAAAATCTGCAATCACGCCATCTTTCATAGGACGAATAGCTTCGATATTGCCTGGAGTTTTTCCCACCATATCTTTAGCTTCTTTACCTACGGCTAAAATTTTTGCTTTGGAACCATACCTTTCTCTTTCAACTGCCACAACAGAAGGCTCATTTATCACTATACCCTTATCTTTTACCAAAACTAGCGTATTAGCTGTTCCTAAATCAATCCCCATATCACTAGAAAAAAATCCTATAAGTTGATCTAATATCATTTCTATCCTTTTTAACTTATTTTTCTTTTTATTAATAATGCCTTTGCATTGTCTTTAACAACTTCTTTGGTTATTACAATATCATAGTCTTTATACTCTGGTAACTCAAACATTAAATCTACCATCATTTCTTCTATAATACTTCTAAGCCCCCTAGCCCCTGTTTTTCTCTCCAATGCAAGTTGTGCGATAGCTCTTAGAGCATCTTCTTCAAATTTTAAATTTACCCCATCAATAGCAAAAAGCTTTTGATATTGCTTAATAATGGCATTTTTAGGTTCAGTTAAAATTCTTACCATATCTTCTTCATTAAGCTCATTTAAAGATGCAATCACATGCAAACGACCTATAAGCTCAGGAATCAAACCAAAATGAACCAAATCATCAGGTTCAATTTTCTCAAGTAAAGCTTTATTTTCTTCTTTTGCATCATCAAAAAAACCTACAACTTTATCTCCAAGTTTTCTTTTTAAGATAGTTTCCAAACCATCAAAAGCTCCACCACAAACAAATAAAATATTTGAAGTGTCAATTTGTATAAACTCTTGATTTGGATGTTTTCTCCCCCCTTTTGGTGGAATATTTACCAAACTTCCTTCGATAATCTTAAGTAAAGCTTGTTGCACACCCTCTCCACTTACATCACGAGTAATAGAACGATTTTCACTCATTCTGGCAATTTTATCAATCTCATCAATAAAAACTATACCTTTTTGAGCTCTTTGCACATCTCCATCTGCAGCTTGTAAAAGACGTGTTAAAATATTTTCTACATCCTCACCTACATATCCTGCTTCAGTTAAAGAAGTTGCATCACAAATTGCTATAGGTACATCTAAAAATTTAGCTAAAGTTTGCGCCAATAAAGTTTTTCCACTTCCTGTTGGCCCAACAAGTAAAATATTTGACTTAAAAAGCTCTGTATCATCATCTTGAAGTTCAGCTTTAAAAAGTCTTTTATAATGATTGTATACTCCAACACTAAAAACTTTTTTAGCTCTATCTTGTCCTATGACATAACGATCTAAATAAGCTTTTAATTCTTTTGGAGTGATATCTTTAAATTCTGTATTATGACTTTGTTTAGGTTCTTTAAATTCTTTTTCTTCTCCATAAATAATACTATAAGCACCTTCAACGCAATATTCACAAATAAAAGCATCATCATTTTCATTTGCTAAAATTCTTCTTTGTGGATTCTCCACTTCATTGCAAAAACTACATTTTCTAGGCATTATTTTTACCCCTATAGACAGGAATTCCACGCTTTGTTTCTAATATAAAATGACACATTTTTTTAACATTTTCACTTTCTTGATTTTCAAGCAAATTTTTAGCATTTTCTTTTAAGTCTCCTTGTCTAAATAAAGTTTTAAAAGCTCTGCTAAGTCTATCTACTTCATCTTTATCAAAACGACGACGAATACCTACTAAATTTAAACTTCTAATACTTGCACGATTTCCTTCTGCTAAACAAAACGGTACTATATCCTGAGAAAGTGCACTTGCTCCTGCTATCATACAACCCTCACCTACTTTGACAAATTGATGAATAGGTGTAAGCCCGCCTACAACTGTAAAATCTCCAAGCTCTACATGTCCTGCTAAAGTTGCATTATTAGCTAAAATAATATTATTACCTAAAAGACAATCATGAGCAATATGACAATAAGCCATAATAAAAGCATTATCGCCTATACGAGTAAAACCATCTCCTTTAGCTGTACCTGAATTTATCGTTGCAAATTCTCTAATAGTTGCATTTTTTCCTATAACAACACCGCTTTTTTGCTCTTCTTTATAAGATATGTCCTGAGGAATATCGCCTACTATAGCATAAGAAAATACACGAGAATGATCACCTATAGTTGTATCTGAAAGAATTCGAGCACCTTGTTTGATGACAACATTATTACCTATTTTAGCATCTTTGCTTACATAGGCATAAGCTTCTATTACAACATCGTCACCAAGTTGTGCACCCTCTTCAATCACCGCACTTGGATGAATTTTTTTCATTATTTATCCACTATCATAGCTTTAAGCTCGGCCTCTGCAACTAAATTTCCATCTACAAAAGCTTGCCCTTTAAAAATCCACATATTACCACGATTTTTAACCACGCTCATTTCATAATCAAGCCTATCTCCAGGACGCACAGGATTTCTAAATTTTGCTCCATCTATGCCTGTGAAATAAACTACTTTACTTTTTGGATCCACTTTATCTTCCATACTTTCAAAAGCTAAAACTCCACCTGTTTGAGCCATACCTTCTAAAATCAAAACTCCAGGATAAATAGGATGCCCTGGAAAATGTCCCATAAAAACATGGTCACTTATACTGATGTTTTTATATCCTAGCACCACTTCTTTAACTTTTAATTCTGTAATTTTATCTACTAGTAAAAAAGGATAACGGTGTGGTAAGATTTCTTGAATTTGCATTACATCTATCATTATTAAATTAACCTTGAAAACAATTAAAAATTTTATTATATAAAAAAATCATTAAAAATTATATTAACAAAAAAGTTTTTCTTAATAAATTTCTTAAATTTTTACAAGCACCTCTTGATTATCATGATAAATTTCACTTTTTGCTATCACTTCATATCTTGAAGGTAAAATATTTTCAAGGATGATAATAGGACTAAGATTATAAGTTCCAAACAATTTATTACGCCATTTAATTTCTGCTTGAACACTTAAAGGTTTTTTTAAAAAATCTTCAAAATTTTTCCATTTGTTTTTAAAAAATGCATTAAAACGCCAAAATTCCACTAAAACTATTTCATCTTTAGTACTTCTATAAAAGCCTTCTTTTAAATTTTGTTTTAAATTTTCCTCATCCAAAGAAAATCTTGTATAAGCGTTTTTAAAATGCGAATAAAATAAAATATGAGATTTAACGGGCTTTTTATCTAATTTTATCAAAGCACTTAAAAGACGATAATTTAAAAATTTCTCTCTTAAAATTTCAAATTTTATACCTTTTTTTTCCCATAAAACTACTTTTTTATAAAGAGCTATTCTTGCTTCTATACTTACAGGTAAAATTTGCTTATTTACAGAAGACATTAATTCATCAATAAAATTCTTATCTTGTTTTTGTTTTTTAAGCCCATAAATGCAGCCGCAATAGTTTTGATGATAAAGCATTTCCTTTTTTGCTAAAGCAAACTGTCTTTGAGTGCCGCCATTTTTACGAAAATCAGGAGCTAAAAACTCTACTCCATAAGGCTCACATTCTTTTTGTAAAGCATTTTTTAACTGTTCTAAATCTTTTTTAGGGCTGGTTAAAAGCGTAGTAGTAAGCTTTTTTTCTCCTATTTTAGCAGCAAATTTAACACTAGATCCCATTCTTACATCAAAGCAAATTTCACACCTTGCACCCTTTTCAGGCTCATCTTCATAACCACGCACAGCATTAAGCCATTTTTCATACTCATACTCACCTTTATAAAGCTTAATACCAAGTTTATCACAAGATCTTTTTACATCTAAAAATCTTAGTTCGTATTCGCTTAAAGGATGGATATTTGGATCATAAAAGTATCCTATAATTTTTTCATCAGGATAAGTCTTTCTAAGTTCTTCAATAAAATAATGACTATCCACGCTACAACAAATATGTACTAGCATTAAAGACTTTCAAGCACTTTTAAAGCATGATCTTTTACACGAACATTACTATAAATTTGAGCAATCTTACCTGTTTCATCGATAACAAAAGTAGAACGAATAAGACCTTCGTATTCTTTTCCGTAATTTTTCTTAAGCCCCAAAGCTCCATAAGCTTTAGCAACTTCTTTTTCACTATCGCTAAGTAAAATATGTTTTAAATCAAATTTAGAGATAAATTTTTCATGACTTGCCACGCTATCAGGACTGATACCAATAATCACCGCATTTTTACCACCAAATTTATCATAATTTGCACTAAAATCACAAGCTTCTGTAGTGCAACCTGGGGTATTATCTTTTGGATAAAAATACAAAATCACCTTTTTGCCAATAAAATCTTTTAATGCTATTTTTACCCCATCTTGATTTAAAAGCTCAAATTGAGGTGCCTTATCTCCTATATTTAAACTCATTTACTTGCCTTTGCTTTGATAGCTTCTACACTTTCTCCGCCAAAGCCTATGTCATAATTTTCCACATCTTCTAAAACCACAACAACTCTTTCTTTACTTTTATTATATTTCGTGCTTAAAAGTTCGGTAATATCAGCTATAAGTTCCGCTTTTTGCTCCTTGCTTAAAGACGGCTTTGCTAATTTGATATTTACTAATGGCATAATTTCTCCTTTTTTAACGATAATTTTTCATAATTATTTCAAAAAATACCTAATATTTTTTTTAACAAAAAAGCTTAATTTAATAAAAGCTTATTATTAGTATATTTTTGATAAAATCCCGATTTATTCTTAAAATAATATTTTTTAAGAAATAAACAACTATAAAAGGTAAAAAAATGATCTCAGCAGATAAAATTTGGATGGATGGAAAATTAGTTGATTTTAAAGATGCAACTTTGCACTTTTTAACCCATTCTTTGCATTATGGCAATGCTGTTTTTGAAGGAACTAGAGCCTATAAAACAGATAAAGGCTTAGCAATTTTCAGACTTGAAGATCACACCAAAAGACTTTTAGAGTCTGCAAAAATTACTCTTTTAAATTGTCCTTTTTCTCAAAAAGAGCTTGAAAATGCACAAATTGAACTCTTAAAAGCAAACAATTTTAAAAGCAATGTCTATATCCGCCCTTTGATTTTCTTAGGCGATGGAGTTATGGGACTTTATCATATAAAAGCTCCTGTAAGAGTTGGGATTGCAGCTTGGGAATGGGGTGCTTACCTTGGAGAAGAAGGTTTAGAAAAAGGTATAAAAGTAAAAATTTCGTCTTTTGCAAGAAATAGTGTTAAATCATGCATGGGAAAAGCTAAAGCAAGTGCGAATTATCTTAACTCTCAAATTGCAAAATTTGAAGCTATTGAAGCAGGCTATGAAGAAGCTTTGATGCTTGATGAAGAAGGTTTTATCGCAGAAGGAACAGGAGAATGTTTCTTTATTGTAAAAGATGGGGTTTTAATCACACCTCCAAATGATTTTTCTTTAAAAAGCATTACTCAAGATACAGTGCTTAAAATCGCTCATGATCTTGGTATTACTGTGCTTCGCCAAAGAATTTCAAGAGATGAAGTTTATACTGCTGATGAAGCATTTTTTACCGGAACAGCCGCTGAAATCACACCTATTAATAATATTGATGCAAGAATAATAGGAAATGGTTTAAGAGGATCTGTAACTAAAAAACTTCAAGATGCTTATTTTGATGTAGTTTATGGACGCAATGAAAAATACGCATCTATGCTAACTTATATTTAAAAAAGGAAATAAATGCCAGCTGATTTGAATGATTATTTCAATAAAAAAAATGGAAATTCTAACAATAACGGAAACAACAACCGTCAAAATTTCAATTTCAAAGCACCAGAATTTAATTTTAAAGGTTTTGGAAAATTCTCTCCATTTGTTTATGGGGTGATTATTATTATCTTATTTTTAATCGTTGCAAAACCTTTTATGGTGATAAATTCTGGGGAAATGGGGATTAAATCAACAACAGGTAAATATGACCCAAATCCATTAGAACCAGGACTTCACTTTTTCTTACCTTTTGTACAAAAAATAACCATAATCGATACTAGAGTAAGACAAATCAACTATGCTTCTATAGAGGGAAGTAATGAAAATTTATCTTCAGGTTCAGGTGTTATTAATAAAAATAGTATTTCTGTACTTGACTCTCGTGGATTGCCTGTATCTATTGATGTTACAGTACAATACCGCTTAAATCCTTTGCAAGTTCCTCAAACTATAGCTACTTGGAGCTTAAATTGGGAAAATAAAATTATCGATCCAGTTGTTCGTGATGTAGTGCGAAGTGTTGTAGGAAAATACACAGCCGAAGAACTTCCTACTAATCGTAATACAATAGCCACTCAAATAGAAGAAGGTATAAGAAAAACCATAGAAGCCCAACCAAATGAACCTGTAGAACTTCGCGCTGTACAACTTAGAGAAATTATTTTACCTTCAAAAGTAAAAGAACAAATCGAACGCGTGCAAATTGCAAAACAAGAGGCTGAAAGAACTAAATATGAAGTAGAAAGAGCTAATCAAGAAGCCTTAAAAAAAGCTGCTTTAGCTGAAGGGGAAGCAAATGCAACCATAATCAGCGCCAAAGGTAAAGCTATGGCTGTTAAAATAGAAGCAGATGCACAAGCTTATTCTAACAAAGAAATCGCAAACAGCCTAAACACCCCTTTGCTAAATTTAAAACAAATTGAAACTCAAAAAGAATTTAATGAAGCTTTAAAAGTCAATCAAGATGCTAAAATTTTCTTAACTCCAGGTGGAGCAGTGCCAAACATTTGGGTTGATACCAAAGATGCTAAAAAGCAAAGTGCTGCCAACATGAACTAAAGGATACACAAGTGGAGAAACTAAGAGAAATCGTGCTTTTTTACACTACTCATTTATATTTAGTAGATTATATGCTGATTTTATTAGTTTTTTTTCTCTTCACTTGTGTTTTACTTCTTTGTGTATTTTTACGCCATAGACCTATAGCAGCACTTTTTATTATTGCATTTGATATTATTATTTGTTTTTTAGTTTATATCTATGGGTATAAACTAATAGACAATGAAGTAAGAACTCGAAAAATCGCTATTACAGATCAAAAAATGATACAAAGCTCAAATGATTTAATTGTTGATTTTAACATTACAAATAATTCAAAAAATAATTTTAAAGAATGTAAAATTACAGCTAAAATTTTTGCAGATAAAATACCTAATGATAATATCATAGAAGAATATAAAAAGAAATTTATCCCTTTTAGACAAAAAAGTAGAGAAATTAAAGATCTAAAGAAAAACGCAACCCAAGTTCAAAGAATTGCTTTTGAAAATTTTAACTATGAAAATAACTATACCATACGCTTAGTTTCGGAGTGTTTTTAATGCATTTTACGATTTTTCATATTATAGCTTTTATCATTTTACTTATTTGCTTTGCCTTGATTTGTATTTTAATCTTTCTAAAAGTCAAACAGAAAGAAATGGCTTTGATTTCTTATACCATAGCTACTATTTTTACCGCACTTTTGATATATTCTATTTTTCTAACAATCAATCAATTCACCACTCAAGCCGATCTTAGCAAACTAACCTACACAAGAGATCTAAGACATGAAAGCGTTATAGTAAGTGGAAAAGTTCAAAATCTTACTAAATTTGAAATCAAAAAATGCTATTTGATACTTAGCATATTAAACCAACAACAAGTAGGAGGTGAAATTTTCAATGATAAAAATATCCGTAACGCTAAAATGCAAAATACAAGTGTTTCTTATACTATAGAAATCATAGACACACTCCCGGGTAATACCTATAAAGAATTTAGAGCTAGCGTTCCTTTTCCTCCAACTTTTAATAATCCTGAATTTTATCACACCTTAAAATGTATTTGATTCAAGAAATCAACTAGCAAAAATTCTAAAATACATTAATTATTCACATAACAAAACAATAATTCCGCTATAAATTATATAAATATTAATAATAATTTAAGTTTTATTAATATAATATTTATTAATATAGAAGATAAGGAGTCAATCAATCTTTAAATATAAAAGCACTTTGCTAAATGAGAGTTAAAAATGGGAGGAAAAATAAAGCTATAAAAAGCTTATACCTTAAAACTCAACGAGATTAAAATGGGCTCAGAAGTATTAATCTGAGCTCAAAACAAACTTTTTTTATAATTGAAGTTTTATCTTTTCTAAAAAACAATAAGTAAAATATAATTAACTCAAATTCATTATATCAATAAAGAATAATATTAAAGCACCAAAAATAAGTAATCTTAGTAAAAATTATACAATTAAGTAATAATTAAATTGCATAGTATTAAAATACATTTACATCAAATTTATATTAAGGAATTAGTGATGAAAAAAATTTTCATTTCTTTTGTTGTCCTAGCGACATGTTTATGGGCAAAAAATACCGCCTATACTGATGAAGTTGTATCGCTTTATCTTAATAAAGATGATACTAAAGTCATAGGAAGACTTTTACCTACAAATCCTTTTGAAGTGTTAAAAAGCGAAAATAACAGGGTTTTGCTAAAAATTGATGGTTATGTAAATCCTAAAGCACCTTCTGTGATTTATTTCAATGACTCTCAAAGAATTATTGTTGCAGCTTTTTCTAAAAATACAAAATTAAATTTCTCTCAAAGAATAACTGGAAAAAATGGCAAATGGGATAAGGTAAGCCTTGAAATTTGGGCAGATAAAAAAGAATTTGTCAAAGACAATAAAGAAATGTTAAATCGAGCCAAAGAGCTTTTTGTAAATAACTGCGGAATTTGCCACGCTATCCACAAAGAAAAAGAATTTACAGCTAATGCTTGGCCTGCAATTTTCCGTTCTATGGCTGATAGAACAGGTATTGATAAAAAAGACAGATGGCTAGTTATAGAATACTTACAAAAAAACGCAAAAGATTTTAAAACAAAATAAGGAGAAAAGCATGCTAGATAGAAGAAAATTTTTAAAAATTGGAGCGAGCTTAAGTGCTTTACCTCTCATTCCAAGCTTAAGTGCAGGAAAAACCGTAGAAGCTTCAAAAGTTAGCCTCGGACTTGTAAAAAATGGAGAAGTGATCACCGCAGCACACTGGGGGATTTTAAAACTTACTATAAAAGATGGCAAAATAGTAAAAAGTGAACCTTGGGAAAAAGTTACAAAAATGGATAATCCTTTACAGCACTACACTGCTGATATGGTTTATAAATCTCGTGTGAAATACCCTTATGTGCGTAAATCCTACCTTGAAAATCCTGACAATCCTAAACCTGAACTTCGTGGTAAAGATGAGTTTGTTCGCGTAAGTTATGATGAAGCGATCAAACTTATCGCCAAAGAACTTAAAAAAACAAGAGATAGCAAAGGTGCAAGTGCAATTTTTGGTGGAAGTTATGGCTGGAAATCAAGTGGAAATATGCAAAACTCACGCATCTTGCTTCATAGATTTTTAAATGTAACAGGTGGATTTGTAGGAGCTACAGGGGACTATTCTACAGGAGCTTCTCAAGTGATTATGCCTTATGTTGTAGGATCGATTGAAGTTTATGAGCAACAAACCTCATGGGAAAATATCTTAAGCGATTCTAAATATGTTGTGATTTGGGGTGCTGATCCGCTTTCTACTTTACGCATAGCTTGGACTTCAAACGAACAAAGAGGGTTGGCGTATTTTGAAAAACTTAAAAACAGTAAAATCAAAGTGATTTGTATAGATCCTGTAAAAACCACTACAGCGAAATTTTTAAATGCCAAATGGATAGCTCCACGCCCAAATACCGATGTGGCTTTAATGATGGGTATGGCAAGCCATTTAATCACTAAGAAAAAAGTCAATTACGAGTTTTTAGACACTTACACCACTGGCTTTGATAAATTTAAAGACTATTTAGAAGGCAAAGAAGATGGAGTTAAAAAAGATACCAAATGGGCAAGTAAAATTTGTGGTATCGATGAAAAAACTATCAAAAATTTAGCTGAAACTTTTTATGATAATCCTACTATGATTATGAGTGGTTGGGGTATGCAAAGAGCACATCATGGAGAACAGCCTCACTGGATGCTAGTTACTCTTTGTGCGATGTTAGGACAAATCGGCACAAAAGGAGGTGGTTTTGGACTAAGCTACCATTATAGCAATGGCGGTGTTCCAACTTGCAAAGGCGGAGTGATCGGTGGTATGACAGCAGGTAGCTTAGGAATTTGGAAAAATGGTAAATTTAAAGGCTTAAGCAAAGCAGAAGCTTCAAGCGAAGGTGCAGAATGGCTTCAAAATGCAGCGAGTTATTCTTTCCCTGTAGCAAGAATCGCTGATGCTTTACTTCATCCTGGAAAAACCATAGATCATAATGGTGCTAAAATCACTTATCCTGATATTGATTTTATCTACTGGGTAGGTGGAAATCCTTTAGTGCATCATCAAGATACCAACACTAATGTAAAAGCATGGAGAAAACCACGCACCGTTGTGGTAAATGAAATTTACTGGACTCCAACAGCTAAAATGGCAGATATTATCATGCCTGTAACTTCATCTTACGAAAGAGATGATATTACCATGACAGGAGATTATTCAAATATGCATATAGCTCCTATGAAACAAGCCGTTGAGCCTGTGGGTGAGAGCAAAGATGATTATGTAATTTTCTCTGATATTTGCAAAATTTATGGAAAAGATGTCTTTAATGCCTACACAGAAAATGGCAAAAAAGCTAAAGATTTCATCAAAGAATACTACAACAGCGCCCTAAAACAAACTCAAAGTTTTGGTGAAGCTTTTGCTACTCCTATGCCAAGTTTTGAAGAATTTTGGGCTAAAAATGAACCAATCACTTTTGAACCAACAGCTGAAAGTTTAGAATGGACTCGTTTTTCAGAATTTATAGAAGATCCTATCTTAAATGCTCTGGGTACAGATTCAGGACTCATTGAAATTTACTCAGAAACGATTAAAAATTATAATTATGATGATTGCAAAGCCCACCCTACTTGGTTTGAGCCTATTGAATGGCT
Organism: Campylobacter sp. CFSAN093259; assembly: GCF_012889985.1. Lineage (NCBI taxonomy): Bacteria > Pseudomonadati > Campylobacterota > Epsilonproteobacteria > Campylobacterales > Campylobacteraceae > Campylobacter > Campylobacter sp. CFSAN093259. The sequence continues at coordinate 243,096 of NZ_CP040617.1, read as the reverse complement.
TGGAAATGCAACCAAAGAAGCACCTTTCCACCTACTTACAAATCACCCAAGAGATCGCTTGCACTCTCAACTTTGCCACACAAGCTTAAGAGATACTTATGCAGTAAAAGATAGAGAGCCGATTTTAATCAATTCCAAAGATGCAAAAAAACTTGGAATAAAAAATGGCGATGTAGTGCGTGTGTTTAACAAACGCGGTGAAGTTTTAGCAGGGGCGGTTGTAAGTGATGAAATCATGCAAGGGGTTGTAAGACTTTGCGAAGGTGCTTGGTATGATCCTAATGAAAACGGACTTTGCAAATGTGGAAATGCAAATGTTTTAACTATGGATATACCAACTTCAAAACTTGCCAATGGTAATATCTCTCACACAGGACTCGTAAATATAGAAAAATTTAAAGGTGAACTACCAAAACTTACTGCCTTCAGCGCGCCAAAAGGTGCAAACTAAATTTAAGAAAGCCGCAAGGCTTTCTATTGTCCAAGCAAATTTAAACTTAAAGCCATTATTGCCATTCCTACTATAAGTCCATATAAACTATCATGAGCCTTATCATAAGTTTTTGCAGCGGGCAAAAGCTCATCAAGGGATATAAAAACCATAATTCCTGCAATCACAGCAAAACTTATAGCTAAAGTAAGATCGCCTATAAAAGGCAATAAAATCAAAGCTCCAACAAAAGCACCCAAAGGCTCTGCTAAACCCGAAAGAGCTGAATAAATAAAAGCTTTTTTCTTATCTCCTGTAGCATGGTAAATTGGCAAACTCACAGCCAAACCTTCTGGGATATTGTGTATAGCCACAGCTATAGCTATAGCAATTCCTAAAGTAAGATTATCAAGACTTGAAATAAAAGTAGCAAAACCTTCTGGGAAATTATGTATAGCAATAGCCAAAGCTGTAAAAATCCCTGTACGTTTTAAAGCTTTAGTATTGATCTGATGCAACTTTTCTCCAGGATGAAATTTCGGAGGATTTTGTCCTTTTTGAGGCAAGGGACAAATTTTTAACTCGCTTAAATCCTCTTTAGGCTCGTGAGGATTGACATCTTCGGGGATTAATTTATCAATCAATAAAGATATTAAAATTCCACCAAAAAAACAAGCTAATCCCAAAAGCTCAGCCCAATGCGAATCATAGTGATTTTTAAAATCTTTAAGTGCAGTAGGTAAAATTTCCATGAAAGAAATGTATATCATTACTCCAGCTGAAAAACCAAGCCCCAAAGAAAGCACTCTTAAATCATCTTTTCTGGAAAAAAAGGCTATTATAGAACCTATAGCCGTAGAAAAACCTGCAAAAAGAGTCAATAGCATTGCGATAAAAATTTGTTCAAATGTAAATTGCATTAATATTCTTAAATAAATAATATTTTAAAACTCTTTATATTTATAAAAAGTTAATACTTGATAAAAATATACAAAATAATTAAAAATTTTTGATTTTTTATGTAAAAAAGTTCATTTTTTATACACTTTTTCTCTTATTTTTTGCTAGAATAATATTTTTATTTCATTTTCAATATAAATATAGGAGTTATAATGCAATCAATAAATTCAGGCAAATCCGTTGGAATTTCAGCCAAGCTTACGCTATGGGTTGGAATTTTAGTTGTATTAATTTTAGCAATCACAAGTACCGTTAGTTACTTTGATGCCAAAAATCACACATATGAATTACTAAAAGAAAATCAATTAAAAACTATGGATGATGTTAAAGTAACTTTTGAAAACTATTCCAAAAGCAAGCAAAAAGCTATAGAGGTTCTAGCATATGAAAGTGCTAAAAAATTAGAAGATGAAAATATTTCACTGCTTCTAGATTCTTTTAAGAAGGCGTTTGATTTTGATATTGTTTTTATTGCGTTTGATAAAAACAACAAAATGCTTTTGTCAAATGGAACAATTTTAGATAAAAAATCAAATTTTGACATTACAAAACAAATTTGGTATCAAGAAGCAAAAAATAACAAAGGCATCACAATAACTCAACCATATAAATCCCCTATAGATCAAGAGATTGGTATAACTTATGTTTTCCCTATTTATAAAAATAATCAACTTATAGCTTTCGTTGGAGGCGATTACAATCTAGATAAATTTTCCAAAGATGTATTATCTTTAGGACACTCATCAACTACTTATGCTGCTGTTTATGACTCTGAAGGAAGAATTATTTTTCACGAAGTGCTTGATAGAATTTTAACAAAAAACACTTTAAGCGTTAATATTGCTAACGCCATAAAAGAAAACCCTGAATATATAGATCTAAATAAGAGAGATATTCTTTTTCCTGTATTTGATGATAAAGGTATCAAATATGAAGCAATGTGCGATACAAGTTCCAATGGATTATATCGTATTTGTGCTGTAACTTTAGATAGTAACTATACTTCCGCTGTTAATTCCATTTTAATGAAACAAGTTATAGTCGGTATTATAGCTATAATCATAGCTTTAATCTTGATTAGATTTTTAATCAGCAGAAGCCTCTCCCCACTTGCAGCTATCCAAACAGGTTTAACTTCATTCTTTGATTTTATCAATCATAAAACAAAAAATGTTTCTACTATAGAAGTAAAAAGTAATGATGAATTTGGACAAATCTCAAATGCTATCAATGAAAACATTCTTGCTACTAAAAGAGGTTTAGAACAAGACAATCAAGCCGTTAAAGAATCAGTTCAAACCGTATCAGTTGTAGAAGGTGGTAATTTAACAGCAAGAATTACTGCTAATCCAAGAAACCCACAATTAATAGAATTAAAAAATGTTCTAAATAGACTTCTTGATGCTTTACAAACTAGAGTAGGTTCTGATATGAATGCTATTCATAAAATTTTTGAAGAATACAAAAGCTTAGACTTTAGAAATAAATTAGAAAATGCTAGCGGTAGTGTAGAATTAACTACTAATGCTTTAGGTGATGAAATAGTTAAAATGCTAAAACAAAGTTCAGACTTTGCTAATGCTTTAGCTAATGAAAGTGGAAAATTACAAACTGCTGTTCAAAGCTTAACCACTTCTTCAAATTCTCAAGCTCAATCTTTAGAAGAAACTGCAGCAGCTTTAGAAGAGATCACTTCTTCTATGCAAAATGTTTCAGTTAAAACTAGTGATGTTATCACTCAATCTGAAGAGATTAAAAATGTTACAGGTATTATAGGTGATATTGCAGATCAAATCAATCTTTTAGCTTTAAATGCAGCTATTGAAGCAGCTCGTGCTGGAGAACATGGTAGAGGCTTTGCAGTGGTAGCTGATGAAGTTAGAAAGTTAGCTGAAAGAACTCAAAAGTCTTTATCAGAAATTGAAGCTAATACTAATTTACTTGTTCAATCTATCAATGATATGGCAGAAAGTATTAAAGAACAAACTGCAGGTATCACTCAAATCAATGATAGCGTAGCTCAAATTGATCAAACTACTAAAGATAATGTTGAAATTGCTAATGAATCAGCTATTATTTCTAGTACAGTAAGTGATATAGCTAATAATATCTTAGAAGATGTTAAGAAGAAAAGGTTTTAATTAGTCATTCGAGCCCAAAAAAAGGGCTTGAATTTTAAAAATTTATGCTATGATTTTATATATTTTATCAAGGAAAATATATGAATTTATGGGATAAAAAGGCCAAAACTTACGCAAGATATCAAAACACTTTAAACACCATACAAAAGCAAACTTTTGAATATTTACAAAATTTAAATATTTCTTTTCAAAATAAAAGCATTATAGATATAGGATGTGGAACTGGGGTTTGGACTTTACACTTAGCTAAAGAAGCTAAAGAAATTTTAGCCCTAGATAGTGCAAATACTATGCTTGAAATTTTACAAGAAGATGCTAAAAAACTAAATCTTAACAATATAAAATGCGAAAATTTGAGCTTTGAAACTTGGATGCAAAACAATCCTAATGTTAAATTTGATCTTGCATTTTTAAGTATGTCTCCTGCTTTACAAAATGAAAAAGATTATACAAATTTCTTAAATCTAGCCAAAATAAAAATTTATCTTGGTTGGGCTGATTATAGAAAAAGTGATTTTTTAGATCCGATTTTTAAATATTTTAATACTGAATTTAAAGGTTTTTATAAAAAAGATTTAGAAAATTATTTACTAGAAAAAAATATATTTTTTCATAAGATTGTTTTTGATGAAACACGCAAAGTCCAAAGAACAAAAGAAGAGGCTATAGAAAATGCTCTATGGCATTTAAGCATGAACAAAATCACAACTTCTAAAGAAGCTGTAAGTTCTTTTGTTGAAAATGATATTATTGAAACTATAGAATCTAAAATAAAACTTTTAATTATAAATAACTTATAAAAATATTAAGCTGATATTTATTACAATTTCACTCATTATTTCAAAGGAGTTTTTAATGGTTAAAAATTTAATCATCAAATTTGGACGCTTGATTCTTGATGCAATTGCAGCGATAAGTTTTGTTGTAGCTTTGCTTTATTCTCTTTTTATGATGTTTAGCATTGGATTTTTAGCTGGTTTATTATCGCTGATAGTCAGTTTTATTGCTTTATTTTTAAGTTTTTTTGTAATCTATCTTGTTATAGATATCAGAGATGCTCTTGTAAATAAAGCTTAAATTTTCCATCTTTAAGGTGGGAAATCAATGTTTTAATTGAAATTTTAAAATTTCTCCAGCCATATAAGGCACGACTTGATTGTATTTATCTTCATAAACATTTGGTACTTGCCATTCTTTTTCTTCTAAAGTTAAAATTTTATCTTCTTTAAATTTTAAATCATAAATTTTACAAGTATTATCGCTTAAAAATTTTTGCAAATTTTCTTCTGAGCTATTTTGCTTAAATAATTCAGCTAAAACAGGTAAAATCACTGGGGCACTAAATACACCTGCGGCACAACCGCAACACTCTTTAGTATCTTTTGGATGAGGCGCACTATCACTTCCAAACATAACTTTTTCATAACCACTAAAAGCAAGTTCGCAAAGGGCTTCTTTATCTTCGTAACGCTTGGCTATAGGCTTACAAAAAAGATGAGGATTCATTTTACCTCCGATAACATCATCTAAAGTGATGATTAAATGATGTAAAGTGATTGTCGCGTATAAATTTTCATAATCTTTTAAAAGTTCACATAAAGTTTTAGTGGTAATATGCTCCATAACAATCTTAAGTCGTGGAAAATGTTTGGCTAATTTTTCATAAATTTTAGCAAAATTACTTTCCCTGTCCATTACAAAATCATTGGTTTCACCATGCACTAGCAAAGGAATATTTAAATCACTCATAGCCTCTAAAGTAGGTTTTAAATACTCTATATCAAAACTTGAAACTCCACCATTTGAATTTGTTGTAATTCCTGCTGGATAAAGCTTAATGCCAAAAATTTCATCTTTAGCACTGTAAAGAAATTTCTCATCATAATTTTTAAAAAAAAGTGTCATTAAAGGAGTGAAATTTTCATCTTTACAAGCCTTAAGGATACGCATTTTATAAGCTTTTAGATCTTCTAAATTGCAAAGCGGAGGGATTAAATTTGGCATAATCACAGCTGCACAAAAATCTCTTGCACTCAAAGGTGCAATAAGTTCTAACATTTGGTTATCTCTTAAATGCAAATGCATATCTAAAGGATTTTTAAGTTTCATTTTTATCTCCTATATTTAGCTGATAAAATCCATTTTTAAGACGCTTAAAAAGTTTTTTTTCTTCTAAAAACTTAAAAGTAGCGATGATGGTAGGTTTACTTTGATGTAATTTTTCTTCAAGATCACTGATTTTAATCATAATAAAACCATTTTCATCGGCATTTTCACATAAAAATTTTAACAATTCAAAACGCTTTTTTCCTAAAATTTCTCGTATTAAATTTTCAAATTTCATAAGTAAATATTATATAAAATAAAGCCCCAAACAAAAAGAGCTAAAAGCACACTAAAAAACACTGCCGCACTCGCACAATCTTTAGCGATTTTTGCCTTTTCATGCCATTCGTTTGTAATCAAATCAACACAAGCTTCAATAGCCGAATTTAAAGCTTCTACAATTAAGATAAGTATTAAGACACTTATCAATAACAAATGCTCCAAAAAACTAATTTTTAAGAAAAAACTAAAAACTATCGCGGGGATAATAATGCAAAGTTCAATTCTAAACGCCATTTCATTTTTAAATAAAGCAAAAAGCCCTTCTAAAGCATATCTTGCGTTATTTAAAAAATGATATTTAGGCTTCATGGATTTGCCTTAAGTTTAGGATTTAATAAATCATATTCTGGTTCATAAACACTTGTTTTTACATCAAAATATCCTAAAAGAGTACTAAAAAGATTATCTTGAGAAAGTTTTAAACCTTTATACTCTTTAGCTAAATTCATTAAATTTTTATCATTGCTCCAAAAAATAGCAGGAATATGAGTTTGATAACTTGGTGCTATAGCATAAGGCATACCATGAAGATAAATACCATTTTCACCCAAACTTTCACCATGATCTGAAAGATAAAACAAAGAACTTTCATAGCTTTTTTGCTCTTTTAATAGTTTTATAATCTCACTTAAAAGATAGTCTGTATAAAGCAAAGTATTATCATAAGTGTTGATTAAAGCCTCGCTATCACATTTTGAAAGTTCATTAGTATCACAAGTTGGAGTAAATTTTTTAAATTCGCTTGGATAGCGTTTATAATAAGTTGGCCCATGAGAACCTTGCAAATGAAGAACTATTATATTTTGATCACTTAAATGATTTAATTTTTCTTTAAAAGGGGCGAGTAAATTTTCATCCAAATCACTAGAAAGCTTTTGCTTATAAGCTAATCTATCACAAACCCCTTTACAACCACCAGAATTATTATCAAACCATACAGCATCTACACCTGTTTTATAAAGCACATCCATCGCATTTTCTTGAAACTCTGAACTTGAATAATTTTCACGCTTAGAAATAGAAAACATACAAGGCAAACTTACCGCTGTTGCTGTTCCACATGATGAAAAATTATCAAAAAAGACTACATTATCTTTTTTGGTATAAAAATTGGTATCATTTTTAGTATATCCACCCAAAGAGTAATTTGCCGCTCTAGCGGTTTCACCCACCACCAAAACCAAAAGTTTTTTAGTGTGATTGTTTTCTCTATAAGCATCATTAGCTATAGTTTTAAATTCTGGCTTAGCTTTTACAAAACGAACATAATAGCGATATACGGCATAAATTTGATAAAAAGGAGTATTATACATTCTTATTTCATTATAGTTTCTAAAAAAAGGCAAGAAAGTTTTACTTAAAGGGATTAAAACTGCACAAACAACAATCAAACCTGATATTATATTGATAATTTTAATTTTTATATGGGATTTAAAACTACCATAATAATCAATTTTTACTTTAACAACATAAAAAACCAATAATAAAGCCAAAACAACAAATAAGATCAATTTTAAATTTAACAAATCTTTTACTTCTTTAATGTCTGTTTGAACAACATTTTGCATCATATCAGAATCTATAAGCACCCCATAAAAACTAATAAAGTAAACACTTAAAAAAGATGATATTATAAATAATATAGAAAAAAATTTAGTAAAAAACTTTATAAAAAGCAAAGAGCAAATCACGTGAACAAGTGCAAAATAGGCCACAATAAAAACAAAAGTTATAAGCCAGTTTTGTGTATTTTTTTCATACACAAAATAAAATAAATTAAAATTCAACAATACAATCATCAAAGAATTAAAAAAAGTAAACTGAAACCAAGTTAATCTAAGCATATAAATCCCACCTTCAAATTTAAGCTTTTAATTTTATTGAATTTTTTTAAATGGATTGTAGTTTTAAATCTTTTTATGTTATGATTTACACTTTTAATGAAAATTTTAAGGAAAATAATGAAACTACTTTCATGGAATGTCAATGGCTTAAGAGCTATTTGTGATAAAAATGCACTTGATTGGATAGCACAAGAACAAATTGATTTTATAGGTTTTCAAGAAATCAAAGCACATGAAGATAAATTTCCTAAAAAAATTTATGAATATCCTTTTAAACACATGTATTTTAATTCTGCTAAAAGAGCGGGGTATTCTGGGGTAATGAGTCTTTGTAATTTTAATAGCGAAGTAAAAAAATGCGAATTTTTTGATGATGAAGAAGGTAGGGTTTTAGAACACCGCTTTAAAAATATTGCACTTTTTAATATCTATTTTCCAAATGGTCAAAAAGATGAAGAGCGTTTAAATTTTAAGATGCAATTTTATGCAGATTTTTTAGTGTATTTGGATAAGCTTTTAAAGGATGGATTTGAAATTATCATTTGCGGTGATGTCAATACCGCTCATAAAGAAATCGATCTTACTCATCCAAAAGCCAATGCCAACACTTCAGGTTTTTTACCTATAGAAAGAGCTTGGATTGATGATTTGCTAAAGCTTGGTTTTATAGATACTTTTAGAGAAATTAATGGCGAAATCAAAGAAAAATACTCGTGGTGGAGCTATAGAATGAAAGCAAGAGAAAGAAATGTAGGCTGGAGGATTGATTATTTTTTCATTTCAAAGGGTTTAAAAGATAAACTTAAAAACGCTTTCATAAGAGATGATATTTTTGGCTCTGATCACGCACCTGTAGGTATAGAAATAGATATTTAATATCCCAAAAATGGGATATTATTTTTTAACGAATTTTTTTGCTTTTTCCCAAAGTCTTACACCGAGCTTTTTAGCTTTTTTGGAATTTAAATCTTTGTATTTTTCACTAGCAATTTTTTCTAATTCAAAAATTTCTTGTTTAAAACGATTTAATTTTCTTTGAGTAAGTTTGTTAAAATCATTAATCTTTGGATTTTTCTTAATATCATTTAAAACTAATATTAGTTGCTCTCTGCTTTCACCTGCAAGACGTCTAAATTTAGCAAAAAGATTATCAAGTTCATGTTCTAGCAAATTCTCAACTATACTCTTACAAGGATCATTTTGTAATTGAATCTCTTTTTTTAAAAGAGCAATAAAATCATCTTCTATACCTATTAGTTCTTTGCTTTTTAAACTAACATCTTCTTCAAAATTTGCATAAGTTAATGAAGCTTTAAATTTTTCCATTGCCAAAACAATACCATCCCTTGTGCCTTTAATCACGCCTAAACAAAGATCTTTTGCATAAGCCATAGATTCATTAGCTATTTCAAAAGCGGTATTTAAAATAATACTTGAAATTTTTAAAATTCTTTCTTTTTCAAAATGAGCTTCACAAATGGCATTATATACGAGATTTTTAGCTATTTCACTACTTGTAAGTTCTATATCTTCAGCCTTTTCTAATGTAGTTAAAAAAGCACTTTCAGCGGTTTCTTTTAAAATTCCAAGCATTTCTATATCAAATAAAATAGCATCATTTAAACCACCACTAAATTCATCACAAAAAGAACATTCTTGTAAAATATTCTCGAATTCAAAAAAATTATCGCTGATTTGATTTTTAATCAAATTCTTTTGATTTTCAATCTGTTTGTTTAATAATTCAGCTTCGCTAATATACTCATAAAGTGAATTTTGAGCATCTACAATACTCGCCTTAACCAAAGCTTTGATAACCTTTGTAACATTTTCATCATCAAAAAAATCAAGTTTTTTCAAAATAGTTAAAAATTCAACCAAAAGAGAATTTAAAACTTTTTTTGTTTCATGAGGATTATGTGAAATTTGCTTATACGCAAGATTAAAACTCAAGTCTTCAAGTAAATCACTTGCTTCATCTTTACCGAGATTTGATAAAGAATTTTCAAAAATAATTAAAGTATTTTTCATTTTTCCTTCTTTCTTAAAGTACAAATTTTGCTTTAGCTTTTAATTTATCAAATATATCCAAACGATCTTTTTTGCTATCAACATAAACATTTAACAAATAACTTTGATATTTTCCACTCGCACTTGAATTCGAATGTTTAAATTTATATTCTCTTTGACCTAAAATTTCTTCAAAAATTTCACTTGCCTTAACATGCACCTCAAAAATCACCTTATAATCCCAAAAAGTAGGATAATTGATCTGAGGTTCTTTTTTAAGATCGCACAAATTTACCACTTTTACCTCCTTCTTTGCTTTCAAGCACTATATCCGTAATTCTCATTGATTTATCTATAGCCTTGATCATATCATATATAGTTAAAAGTCCTATACTAACTCCACTTAAAGCTTCCATTTCAACACCTGTTTTACCTTCACACTTAACTGTTACAATAAGCTTAAATGCACATTCTTTAACAAATTCCACAATATTAGTTTCAACTTTAGAAAGCATCAAAGGATGGCACATAGGAATAATTTCACTTGTTTTTTTAACCCCCATTATAGCCGCAACAATAGCTGTTTGAAGAACAGGACCTTTTTTTGCGGTATTGTTTTTAATTACATCAAAAGCTTCTTGACTCATATATATTATACCACTAGCTGTGGCTATTCTTAAAGTAATATTTTTATCGCTTACATCTACCATTTTAGGATGATTTTTTTCATCTAAATGACTTAATTTCATAAATTCACCTTTTAAAAAATTATAAAAATTATAGCAAAACCAAACAAATTTAAGATAAAATAAGCTTTGTATTTTTATTTAAGGAGAAAACAATGGCTTATGAAGATGAAGAAGATTTAAATTACGATGATTATGAAAACGAAGATGAAGAATATCCACAAAATCACCATAAAAATTATAATTACGATGATGATGATTATGAATACGATGATGATAACAATGATGATGATTTTTATGAGATGGATTAAGAATGAGCAAAACCCTTAACCAAAAAGATATAAAAGTTTTAGGACTTTCATCATTAGGTGGAACTTTAGAATTTTATGATTTTATTATTTTTGTATTTTTTGCAAATTATATTTCAACAAACTTTTTTCCAAAAGATTTAAGTAGTTTTTGGCAAATGTTTAATACTTATGGAATATTTGCAGCTGGATATTTAGCACGTCCTTTAGGGGGTGTGATACTGGCACATTTTGGAGATAAATTTGGACGCAAAAGAATGTTTATGATTAGTATTTTGTTAATGGTTATTCCAACTTTTACTCTAGCTTTTATTCCAAATTATGAAAGTATAGGTTTTCTTTGTATTGTGCTTTTAGTTTTTATACGCATTTGTCAAGGTATAGCTATAGGCGGGGAACTCCCTGGAGCTTGGGTTTTTGTATACGAACACGCACCACAAGGTCAAAAAAGAACTTATTTGGGAATTTTAACCGCTTCGGTTGTAGGTGGAATTTTATTAGGTAGTTTGGTTTTTTTAATTATGAATAAAATTTATACCCAAGAAGAACTTCATGAATGGGCTTGGAGAATTCCATTCTTTTTAGGTGGAATTTTTGGGATTATTTCTGCTTATTTGAGAAAATTTTTAAGAGAAACTCCTGTTTTTGAACAAATGAAAAAAGACAAGGCTTTAGAAAAATTTCCTTTAAAAGAAGTGTTTAAAAAAGCTAAAATGGGAATTGTTCTTTCTATGATGATTACTTGGGTTTTGACAGGTTGTATTGTTGTAATGATTTTGCTTATGCCTAGTTATATGGCAAAAATACTTCAAATTAATACTTCTATACAAACCTATCTTCAAATAGGTGGAATTTTGCTTATTTGCCTAGGGTGTATTATAAGTGGAATTTTAGCGGATAAAATAGGCGTTATTAAATCTTGTGTATTTTTTAGTGTTTTTTTTGGAATTGCAAGCTTGCTTTATTTTAATACTTTATATAGACAAAATGCTGATTTTAACCTAGTAGCTTGCTTATATTTACTTGTATGTTTTTTTAGCGGAGTGATGAATTTTTGCCCTTTAATAATGAGTGAAGTATTTGATGCAAAAATTAAATTTTCAGGACTTTCTTTTTCATATAATATTGCTTATGCTATAGCTGGAGGTTTAACTCCGCAACTTGCTTTTTTCTTGCATAGTTTTGCCTTAAATAATTTAAGTAATTTTTGGCGTTTTTCTTTGGGACTTTATGTTTTCTTTTTGGCTATTATAGCTTTGCTATGTGCATTTATTTTTTCTTATCTTAATAATACCCAACGCACATACTCTCAGTGATTTTAATACGCTTTTCAAAAGGAGCTGGGCTAAAAAAATGGCATTTTTCTATATAAATATGCTGATGATAATTTAGCCCTAAAAAATCATAAAATTTTTTTAAATTAACAAATTTAATCCCACAAATTTCCTTAAGCTCTAAAAGTTTATAAATAGAAGAATTATTTTTTTCCACTAAATGAGAGGGAGCTAATCCAGTAAAAGAACAAAAAGCACTTGCCAATACAAAACCATTTAAACCACTACATTGCCTTAAAGCTTGCTGATGTTTTTCTAAAATGCAATTTCTATGCAAAAATATAATTCTTGTTCCTTGATATCTACCTATTTCTGCATTTTTCCAAAATTTATAAGCATTTTTTGAAATTCCAGCAAAACGATGAAATTCAGCGTTTAAAATATAGTGATCTAAAAATTCATTAGGAGGTAAGATTAAACTTTTCATCACTACAATTTAGAGCCTTAAAAAGGCTCTTTAATCTTTTTTGTTTAAATTTTCCTTAGCTTTGTTAGGAAGCTTAGATAAAAGATTGTTTAAATCAAAATTAATTCCTTGAGTTTTTGCCTCTTTAAGTAAAGCAACTGCAGCTTTTGCGTTAAATGGAGAAGAACCATCATGCGGAGCAAAAAGATGATCTGTTATTGCTAAAGCATAAGCGGATTTTTTCACTTTTTCGCGAGCAGCATGAGGAGTGCGAACAAAACATATACTTTCAATCAAAACATCATCAAAATTCCAACGATGTAACAAAAATCCCAAGAAAGAAATATGATCTACGCCTAAAAATTCATTCTCCGCTAAAGCAAGATTTTCATTTTTATTTAAAAAAGCTAAAAAATCCTTATCCTTATGATTTTGTATAAGAAAATTTGAAAAAATAACAATACCAAGCCTTAAAAGCATTGCACAAGGAACTAAAAGATGAGAAAGTTTTTTATCTTCATCATTAAGCCAATTTGCGATAAAAGTTGCCTCTTCATTGCACGTTTTTAAAAAATTTTGAGTATTTAAACCATAAGGTGAAACGTCTATTTTAAAATTATCTCTAATGGAGTCAGCCATAACTATATTGATGATATTACCAACGCCTAATAAAGTAATCACTTGATTTATGGTTGTAATTTCTCTTGTAAAACCATAATAAGGAGAATTTGCTAATTGCAAAAGCTTAGCCGTCATCAACGGATCGCTTGAAATGATTTCAGCAACTTTCATAGTTTCTATATTTGAATTAGCCTCGCTCACATATTTTCTTAACTTACTTACAGTATCAGGTAAAGGTGGCAATACTTCAACGCTTTTTAATAAAAGCTCATTCATATCTCCAATCATATTTAATTTATCCTTAATTAATATTATTATAATTTGCAATTATATCTAAATTTTAATTTACTTATTGCATTTTTTATGACTTAAGGTATAATAAAAATTACAAATAAATGTCGAATTTATGGTGTCTTGATTTAGTTAACTAGTAATTAAAAAATAGTTTTAATGGAGTAAAATTGATGTTTTTTTAATTTTAAAAATAAAAGCTCAACAAAAAAAGAAGAAGTAAAAAAGTTTTAGAAGCTCTATATCTTCAATAAAATGAACTTGAAGAAAAATTAAAAAAAATAAACATCAAGCCAAAATTAATTATAGGCTTTGTGTCAATCAACTTAATCTAGCGATCATAGGAAATAAGATTCAAAATTCTATAAATGAGCAATGTGATATCATCTTAAGCAGTGCTACTGATTTATTATGCAACCTTGATTCTAACTCAAACATTGAAAACAGTCCTTATAAACAAAATATCCAAGGAATAAGCTTGATACTTTTTAGTGAAGATATGATAGAAAATCTTTGCACAAATAAAATCAAGCTTTTTAGTGATATAAAAGATTATACAGAAAGAAAAAAACTGATAGAAAAAGAAGTTTTATTTATAAATATACCTTTTGAAGCACACTGCATAAATACTTTGTATTATTTAATTTATGATGGTTTAAGTCAAAGCGAAAGTTCTCTTTTAGAACTTTTGTACAAACACAACCCCTATCCTTGTGCTTTAGTAGGGGGTGGGTCTAGCGGAAACATGGACTTTAGCGGAGCATTTATATTTTATAATGGAGAAATATTAAAAAATCAAGCTTTAAGCATACATGTTCAATTTAAACCTAAATACCGTTTTAATTTAATGAAGTCTCAAAATTTTAATCCTCAAAGCAATATCACCTTTACCATACTTGATGTAAGCTTATATGATAAAACCGTACGCGAATTGATTAATAAAAAACCTTTCCGGTTGAAGCTTTATGTAATTATTTTAACTGCACTTTTGAAGAACTTAAAAATAAAATGCAAGAATATACTTTTGCTTTAAAAATTGGAGAAGACTATCTTATTTCCCCTATGGAAATCAACCCAAATAAAACATTATTTAGTTATTGTGATATAGAAAGCGCTCAGGAATTAAGCTTGCTTAAAAAAACAAATTTTATTGAAGCTATAAAAAAAGATTATGAAAAATTTTCTCTTAATAAACCAAAACCACTAGGAGCAATTTTTAACGATTGTATCTTAAGAAGGCTTCACAACAAAGAACATTTAAATCAAATCCATTTTAATGATTTTCCTATAGTTGGTTTTTCTAGTTTTGGAGAAATTTATGGAGTGGGAATTGCAAAAAGTTTAGTGGCAATATTTTTTTATGAAGTTGAAAATTTTAATGATTTCAAACCTAGATATTTAAAAACTTTCATACAAAAATACAGCGATTTTAAATACTATTATCTTAATATAAGAGCTCAAAAACTAGAAATGACAAATGAGATTAATAAAATAATCTTAAATCAACTCAAACAAAATACATCAGAAATTGATAAAAATACAAGTATATTTAAAGAAATTTTTGAAGAACTTGAAAATATAAGAAGAAGTCTTACAACTATTAGTGAAAGTTTTACCAATTTCACTAACTACCTAGAATACAACCTTTACCAAAGCGAAGAAAAAATGAATTTAGAAAAAGAAGTACAATCTTCTTTGAAAAATATAGATCAATTAAATAGTATTTTAGATCTTATTTCAGGGATTGCTGAACAAACTATCCTTTTATCTTTAAATGCAGGTATAGAAGCTGCTAGAGCTGGAAAACTTGGTCGTGGATTTGCAGTTGTAGCTGATGAAGTTAGAAAACTTTCAGAAAATACCCAAATGGGTCTAGGTGAAATGGAAGGAGCTATCAAATTAGTTATTCAGACCATACAATCCATTGCAAAAAGTTCCAATTCTAGTACTCAAGAAATGAATTTTATAAGAGATAAAACTAATGAATTTTCCAAAATCATTTCAAATCTTATAAATTCAGGTAAAGAAATTTCAGATAAATTGGAACAAAGAAGCAATGTCAGCGAAGATTTTGAAAAAAATGTAAATCAACTCAAATGTTATGAAGATGTTCTAGCTAAATTAAATCAATACTGAAAAAATTAAGAATTTCAAGAATCAAAAATCTTGAAATTCTTATACTAAAAAATCAAAGTGCTTTTTTTGCAGCCTCTGCAATTTTTGCAAAAGCAGCAGCATCATTCATAGCTAAATCTGCTAGAATTTTTCTATCAAGTTCAATGCCTGCTTTTTTAAGACCATTGATAAATCTTGAATAACTTAAATCATTGAGTCTGCAAGCAGCATTGATACGCACAATCCAAAGACGACGGAAGTCTCTTTTTTTGCGGCGTCTATCACGATAAGCATAGACTAGACTTCTTTCTAATTGTTCTTTTGCTTTTCTAAAATGTTTGCGGCGTCCACTATAAAAACCACGCGCTAATTTTAAAACTTTTTTATGTCTGCGGCGTCTAACAACACCTGTTTTTACTCTTGCCATTTTTATTTCCTTTCATAAAGTGGCGTCCAAATTTGGAGCTTACCCTTGAAATTTTATCTCAGAGGGGAGTTTGAATGACTTTTAGTCAAAAACTTAAATTCCTAGCATTTTTTCAACAGCTTTTACATTTGTGCTATGCACATATTTAGCTGTGCGAAGACCACGCATTCTTTTTGCAGGTTTTTTAGTCAAAATATGACTTCTAAAAGCTGAGCCTCTTTTGATTTTATTTTTACCTACTTTGAAGCGTTTAACTGCGCTTTTAACGCTTTTCATCTTTGGCATACGCTTTCCTTATTTAGATAAATTTTTATTTTTCAAATTAAAAGAAAAGCTAAATACTATCAAATTTTTTCTAATTTTTGACTGAATTTAATTTTTAAAAAACTTGGCACACCTTTTGCTTATAAAAAATCAGCAATATTTTGGAAAGATTTAAAATGACTATAAATTCGGCAAATCCATATCAAAATTTAACCTTATCTAATCCTTTGCAGAATAGCTCTGCTCTAAATTTGATTAAAGATAGTAAAGCTTTGGATCAAGAAGGAAATGAAAATAGCTTAGAACAATTAAGTTATATTTTTAATAATACCACTTATGCTAGTGAATTTGGATTTAGAATCAATGAAGAAGGTTTTTTTGATAAAGATTTAAATAAAATTGCAAATATACCAGAATCTTATGATATCAACATTAAAAGTGTTAGAAGCATAGCAAAAGAACTCGCAAAACAAGACGAAAATTTAAACTACAATAAAATTGATCTACCTTATCTTTTAAATAGCTATCATAGTTCATTAAAATCTATAAATTCAGAATTTTTACAAGATGATAATGCTTATTTAAGTCGCGATCTTATTTCAAAACTATCATCAGGTTTTTCAACAGATAATGGAGAATTTTTAGGCCAAATTTCAAGAATTTACAACAATCAAGAAGAAATTGATTTGGCATTAAGCAATATCACAAATTTAAATACTTTAATGTTAGATAATAAAATAACTAATTTTCATTTTGATAAAGCCATAGAAAACACTTCTTCTAATGAAATTTTAAAACCTTATTTAACTAAAAATGCAGAAGTATCAAAATCTGGTCTTTTAATGAATTTTATCTACCATGATATAAAAACTCAAAACGAAAAAGAATTTAACTTTTTTATGAAACCTGCCACTTTAGAACTAAGCTCTCATCAAAATTTACAAAAAATTCTCAAGGGCGAAACAGATATAGAAGATTACATCAAAAAAGAAAATGAAAAAAAGATGAGTTTTGATCTTTATCTTTATATTAATGGCGTAGATAAAAAAACAAGCACTCAAGACAAACTATCTGTATTTTTTCAACAATATATTAACTACCAAAAAGATATGGATTTAAGAGAATTTGCAAATTCAAGTTCAATATTTCAAATTTATATCGATCAAAATCGCAATGATTTTGATACTCTTAAAAAACAATATCAAAACCAAAGCCAAGATACGCAAAGATTAGAAGAAGCAAATCAACTACGTTCTAGCTCTATAGAAAATTTTTTAGATCGTCGTCAAAAACAAGCAAATATAAATAAAATTCTAAATTCTTATATGTCTGTAATGGTTTAAAATAATTTTTTAAAAAATATATAAATTATAAATACTTTAATAATAATAATTTTTATATAATTAATTAATAAAATTTTAAGTATTATAGCATTATAATCCGCTCTCAAAAAATATAAATATAAAAGTACTCAAAACCATGACTTATAATGAAAAAATTATTTCAATGAATAATGATCTTTTAGATCATCAACATAAAGAACTTTTTGAAATTTCTAAAAAACTCTCTTTAATGAACCAACGTCATGTTGGAACAAAAGAATTAAAAATTGTCTTAAGAGAGTTGTTAATAATGATCAATAGACATTTTTCAGATGAAGAAGCCTTTATGAGAGAAATAGAATATCCTTATATCAACCATCATACAAGAATTCACAGAAAAATTATCTTAGAAATTGAAGAAATTATCATCAGTGAAGCTAAATTTGTAAATATAATGACCGAAAAATTAAATCTCGTTGTTCAAGATTTTATCTTTAAACATACAGCCAAAGAAGATTCAAAAATAGTAAAGTATTACGAAGAAAAATTTAAGAAATAGTATTTCTCATTTTTGCTATATAAAATTCACAAAATATTTCACTTTAAAATTTTACTTTAGCATTTTATTTTTGTTATAATTTTTAACCTAATTTTTATAAATTTTTGTTATTATCCGTTTTTAAATAAAGATAAAAAATATCCTAATTAAAATTAAGGATAAATTAAGGATTTTAAAGTGAAAGTATATTTAGATAACAACGCAACGACAATGCTTGATCCTAATGCTTATGAGTTGATGCTACCTTTTTTAAAGGATATGTATGGAAATCCAAATAGCCTTCATCAATATGGTAGCGCAACACATCCTGCCTTAAGAGAAGCTTTGGATAAACTTTATGCAGGACTTGGAGCAAATGACCTAGATGACATAATTGTAACCTCCTGTGCGACAGAAAGCATTAACTGGGTGCTTAAGGGTGTGTATTTTGATTATATTTTAGATAAAGAACGCAATGAAGTGATTATTTCTAGTGTAGAACACCCTGCTGTTACTGCTGCTGCTTATTTTTTAAAAAGTCTTGGAGTAAAAGTCATAGAACTTCCTGTAAATGAAGAAGGAGTTTCTACTGTAGAAGATTTGCGTAAAGTGATTAGCGATAAAACAGCACTTGTAAGTGTTATGTGGGCAAATAATGAAACAGGTATGATTTTTGATATTAAAGCGATGGCAGAACTTGCGCATGAATTTGGTGCTCTTTTTCATACAGATGCTACTCAAGCAGTAGGTAAAATAAAGGTTAATTTAACTCAAGTAGGAGTTGATTTTGCTTCATTTTCGGCACATAAATTTCATGGACCAAAGGGTGTGGGTGGACTTTTTATAAAAAAAGGACTTAAGCTTACTCCACTTTTACACGGTGGAGAACACATGGGTGGTCGTAGAAGCGGGACTTTAAATGTACCTTATATAGTGGCTATGGGCGAGGCTTTGCGTATTGCAAATACTATGCTTGATTTTGAAGATTCTCATATACGCCGTTTAAGAGATAAACTAGAAGATCAAATTTTAGCCTTGCCTGATACAACAGTGGTTGGAAAAAGAGAACACCGTGTGCCTAATACAATCTTAGCAAGTATTAAAGGAGTTGAAGGCGAAGCAATGCTTTGGGATTTAAATAAAAATGGTATAGCTGCAAGTACGGGCTCAGCCTGTGCAAGTGAAGCTTTAGAAAGCAATCCTATTATGGAAGCTATCGGTGCGGAGCATGATTTAGCGCATACAGCTTTAAGGCTTTCTTTGTCACGTTTTAACACTGAAGAAGAAATTGATTATGCAGCAAAACAAATTAAAAATGCAACACAGAGATTAAGAGCAATTTCTTGTACTTATGCTTATAATCCAAATAATTACAAATAAGGATGAAAAATGGGAAAAAATAGTTTAATTGGTGGATCCATTTGGGATGAGTATTCACAAAAAGTTCAAGATAGAATGAATAATCCTCAACATATGGGAGAATTTAGTGAAGAAGATGCTAAAGCACGCAATGCAAAATTGATCGTAGCTGATTTTGGCGCAGAAAGTTGCGGCGATGCGGTAAGACTTTTTTGGCTTGTAGATGAAAAAACTGATAAAATTATCGATGCAAAATTTAAAAGTTTTGGTTGTGGTACAGCTATAGCAAGTAGTGATACTATGGTGGATCTTTGTATAGGAAAAACTGTAGATGAAGCAGTAAAAATCACAAATTTAGATGTGGAATTTGCTATGCGTGATAATCCAGAAACTCCAGCTGTTCCACCTCAAAAAATGCACTGTTCGGTTATGGCTTATGATGTAATCAAACAAGCAGCAGCGCATTATAAAGGCATAAGTCCTGAAGATTTTGAAGATCAAATTATAGTTTGCGAGTGCGCTAGGGTAAGTCTTGGAACTATTAAAGAAGTGATTAAACTTAATGATTTGCATAGCGTAGAAGAAATCACACAATACACTAAAGCGGGTGCTTTTTGTAAATCCTGTATCAAACCAGGCGGACATGAAAAAAGAGATTATTACCTTGTAGATATTTTAGCTGAAACTAGAGCTGAAATAGATAGAGAAAAACTCAAAAATACAATGAAAAGTGATGTAGCTTTTGATGAAATGACCGTAGTGGGACAATTAAAAGCAGTTGAAAGTGTTTTAGATGCTGAAATTCGCCCTATGCTTCATAATGATGGTGGAGATTTGGAAGTGATTGATATACAAAAGACTGAAGGTGCAGCAATTGATGTTTATATTCGTTATCTTGGTGCTTGTAGTGGTTGTTCTAGTGGAAGTGGTGCAACACTTTATGCTATTGAAACAATTTTACAAGAAGAATTAAGTCCAAATATACGCGTTATGCCGGTTTAAAAAAATAGCAAGATAAAATCTTGCTATTTTTTAGCTTTTGCTTGCAAATCAAGGGGTGGTAAATTTTCTATATAAATACTACGACTTGGGAAAGCAAAGGTTAAACCATTTTTTTCAATTATACGCATAAACTCAAGCATTAAACTTTGTCTAGCTTCTCTAAAATCTTTTCCACCTATTTCTTTGATATAAAAATAAAGCTCTATATTAATACTACTATCTGCAAATTCACTTAAAGCCACATAACAAGCATTTTTATAGCCTTCTAAATCATTAATAGATACAAGATTTTGACGATATTTTGTTGTATGATCGCCATATTTTAATGCACTATCCTCATCGTGAGCTACTAAATCACTTGTATGCAAAAATTCTCTTAGATCTTTTACACATTGTTCTAGTTTTTCAGGAGTAGCATCATAACCAACACCCAAATACATTCTAACATGGCGACCCATGCGTCTTTTGCTCCAATTTTTGATATTAGCTCCCATAATAGTTGAATTTGGTAAAAATACAAGACAATTATCAAAAGTTCTAATAGTAGTTTTTCTAAGTCCTGTTTCAACCACGGTTCCTTCTATGTCTGAAACCTCTACCCAATCTCCTTGATTAAAGCTATTATCAAAAAGTAAGAGTATAGAAGCAAAGAAATTTGCAATGATATCTTTCGCCGCTAAAGCAACAGCTAAACCACCAATTCCCAAAGATGCAATAATAGCCGAAATATTAAAACCAAGTTGAGCAAGAATATATAATAAAGCTATAATAATAATGACAAAATATAAAATTTTAATAATTAAATTTACAACTTCTTTTTTTCCACTTTTTTGAGCAAGTTTAGAAACCAATACCACGCCATAACCATCAAGCATTCTTAAAATAAGCCATGCAATTAAAACTGCATAAACTATATGAAAAAAATTACTTAAATTTACACTCAAAGGTGCAGGATAAGTTGCTATAGTAAGACAAAGAGAAATAGCATAGACAATCAACAAGAAGCCTACGGGTTTTTTAATATTCTCAATAAAAATGACTTTAATATCATCTACATCATTTTTATTTCTATAAAAAAACTGAACAAGGAAAAAATATACTATATTTGCAAAAAAACGTCTTAAAGATATAAAAAATACTAAAACCAAAGCAGAAATTACTATTTTTCCGATATTAACAAAACTTACCCCAATTGCCTCATTTATACGATCTATCCAAACTTGAAGCTCGAGTAATGAAAAAATATAATTACTTTCAAGCAAATCTGCATTTGAGCGTAAATACTTAAGAATTTCAGAATAAGAATCTACAGCATTACTGATATATCTTTCTTTTAGGGTAATTTTTTCTAATTCTTCTGAATTTGTAATTTTGCTTTTAAAACTATCTAAATTAACATTAGAAGAATTTTGTAAATTTTCCATTGCCTTATCAACAGTAGCAATCAAATCTTCACTGCTTGCTGTATTTTTAAAAAGTTTTTCCACTTCAAACAAAGAAGAATAAAAACTTTCCACAATATTAAAATAAACTAGATTAAGAGTGGCATCTGTATAAATATAAGGCTTATTAATATTCTTTTTTTGAACATCTAGTAATTTTTCTTTTGCTTTTAAAAATCTAGCCACTGCCTCTTCATTAATCTTTTGTCCTACTATCATATCGGGTATTTTTGCTAAAATAGTCTTTTTGTCTTTTTCAAATTCACTTAAAATACCATTAAAAGTGCTTGAATTTTCATCATTGTTTTTCTTAAATTCTTTAATTTGATTGTTAAGATCAACATATTTTTCAACTAAAGCATAAATTCCTTCATCCTCTTTACTAATATTCGCATCAATAAATTTAAATTCTTGTGCTCCAAGGTATAAAATAAAAAAACATAAACTAAAAATAATTTTCTTCATTGAACTTTCCTATCCTGTATTAAAGTAAAAATTTTTGCTTTAAAATCATACTCATAAATTTCACCTGTCTCTATAATATAATACCAAGCATGTACTTCTATTTTTCCTTCATCTAAAGCTTCTTGCACGCCTGGATAAGTAAGTATATTTTGCAAAGAATTTACTAAATTTAATTTTTCTGTAAGCCATGAACGCATAGCCAAATCGTCTCTTGCAAAAATCATTACATCTTTTTTTATCGGATCTAACATAGTAAGCCATTTTTTCACATTAGGAATTTTATTTAACTCTTCATCAGAATAATAAAGAGCATTGCAACCTCCACAATTACTATGGCCACAAACGACGATATTTTTAATATGCAATGAATTTAAAGCATACTCTATTGCTGAAGTTGTCGCTAAGTAATCTTCCCCAATGCGATAAGGTGGAACTATATTTGCAATATTTCGTATTACAAAAAGCTCACCTGGACCCGTATTGGTGATCAAATTTGGAATTACTCTAGAATCAGAACAACCTATAAAAAGAGTATGGGGATTTTGCTTATTTTTTAGACTTTCAAAAAGTTCTTCATGCTCCTTAAAGTCTTCTTGCATAAACTTAATCGCACCACTAATAAGATTTTCCATAAAACCAACCTGAAACTAAAATCTTGAAATTATAACAAAATTTCAGCAAAGATTTCATTTAATCATAAAGATATTATATAAATTAACTTTTTATTTAGTCTAATATGTTAGATTTCGCTCAAGATTTTAAAAAATCTAACAATTTTGCAAGGAGAATTTTATGAGTCTTTATGATAGAGACTACTCAAGATCAAAAGAATTTGAAAATACACGCTCAAGCGAATTAAGTATTTTTATTAAACAAACTTATCAACTTTTTGCTGCTTCATTATTAGCTGCAACAGTAGGTGCGTATGTAGGAATTTTTGCTTTAGCATCATTTTTTATACAATCACAAGTAACTTTTTGGATCCTTTTTGCTGTTGAAATCGGACTTTTATTTGCTTTGCAATGGAAAAAAAGAGAGGCTCCATTAAATCTTGTTTTACTTTTTGGTTTTACTTTCTGTTCAGGTTTAACTCTTACACCTTTGCTTATTTCAGTTTTAGCTCTACCAGCTGGAGGAATTATCATCGCTCAAGCTTTTGCTTTAACAACGGTTGCTTTTGCAGGACTTAGCGTATTTGCTATGAATACAAAAAAAGATTTTACCGTTATGGGTAAAGCTTTATTTATAGTATTAATCGTTATTGTAGCAGCATCTTTACTAAACCTTTTCTTCCAAAGCAGTATAGTTAATCTAGCTATTTCAGCAGTAGCTGCAATATTATTTTCATTTTACATTCTTTATGATACGCAAAATATTATCCGCGGAAATTATGAAACTCCAATCGAAGGTGCAGTAGCACTTTATCTTGATTTTGTTAATCTTTTCGTATCTTTACTTAATATCTTAAGAAGCTTCAATAGCAGATAAATTTTTGTGGGATTTTTCTCACAAAAACTTTTCAAGTTTCAAAACTTTTCAAGTTTTATTTAGCTAAAATAATCATTTAAAAATTAACTTTTAGGAATTTTCAATGATCACTCTTTTAATCATTTTACAATTTATCATCGTTATAGTTATTTGTATAGCAGTTTTACTTCAAAAAAGTTCAAGTATAGGACTTGGAGCTTATAGTGGAAGCAATGAAAGTTTATTTGGCGCCAAAGGACCAGCTGGATTTTTGGCAAAATTTACCTTTGTTATGGGAATTTTACTTATTGCAAATACTATTGGTCTTGGTTATTTATACAATAAAGCTAGCAAAGACTCTCTAGCAGAGAAAATTAAAGTAGAAAACAACAATACTACTATTCCAAGTGCTCCTATTGTGCCTGCTACCCCAAACACAAATTCTATCGCTCCAAGTGCACCACAACTTCCAAGCGATGTTAACTCAAGTAAATAATTAAAGGAAATGATAATGCTAAATGAAATTTTTAACAAACAAAAAACCCAAAGTGAAAAATCTTTAGAAGCCTTAAAAAAAGACTTCACCACTTTAAGAACTGGAAAAGTTAATACCCATATTTTAGATCATATTACAGTGGATTATTATGGAACTCAAACTCCTTTAAATCAAGTAGCAACTGTTTTAGCAAGTGATGCTTCAACTATTAGCATCACTCCTTGGGAAAAACCTTTACTAAAAACCATAGAAAGCGCTATTGCAGCTGCAAATATCGGTGTAAATCCAAACAATGACGGCGAAAGTGTAAAATTATTTTTCCCTCCGATGACTAGAGAGCAAAGAGAAGAAAATGTAAAACAAGCTAAAGCTATGGGTGAAAAGGCAAAAGTTTCTATAAGAAATATACGCAAAGATGCTAACGATGCAGTTAAAAAACTAGAAAAAGATAAGGCAATAAGCGAAGATGAGGCAAAAAAAGCTTATGATGAAGTGCAAAAACTTACCGACACCTATACAACAAAAATTGATGAGAGTGTAAAAAACAAAGAAAGTGAACTTTTAAAGGTTTAACGATGAATTTAGAGCAAATTTATAAAGATTGTGGTGCTTATTTAGAAGGGCATTTTTTACTAAGTTCAGGTAAACATTCGCAATTTTATCTTCAAAGTGCAAAAGTTTTAGAGGATCCAAAATTAGCAGCAAAACTTTGTGATGAACTTGCAAAGATTATTACAAGCTATAAGATAGAATTTGATAGCATTTGTTCCCCTGCTTTAGGTGGAATTTTAGCAGGTTATGAGCTTGCAAGAGCTTGTAGTAAACGTTTTATCTTTACCGAAAGAGTAAATAAAGAAATGACTTTAAGACGTGGTTTTGAGGTAAAAAAGAGTGAAAAATTTATAATTTGTGAAGATATCATTACTACAGGTGGTAGTGCTTTAGAGAGTGCAAAAATCATTGAAAGTTTAGGTGGTATTGTTGTAGGTTTTGCAGCATTGGCAAATCGTGGTTTTTGTGCAGTAGAAAATTTAAAATCTCCAAGAAAAGATAATGCGAAATTACCTGAAAATTTACCACTCTTTACTCTAGGAAATTTTGAATTTGAAATTTACGATGAAACAAATTGTCCACTTTGTAAAAAAGGGAGTAAAGCTATAAAACCAGGAAGTCGTGGAAATTAAATGAAAACTAAAGCAAAAATTAGCTCTAGATGGCTAAGATTTAGAGCTTTGCTTATAGATATTTTTCTTATTTATATTCCTATTTTGTATTTATTTTATTTTCTATTAGGCTCTAAAGAAGCTTTTTTAAACAACCATTTTATCACAACTTTATGTACTTTTTTATTTGGCTTGATTCAAGCTATTTTTTTAACAAAAAAGGCACAAAGCCCAGGTCTTAAAGCATATGATTTATATCTTATTGATATAAAAACGGGAAAGAAACTAAGTTTTCTTAGAATTTTACTAAGATATGTGATATTTATTATAAGTTTTGGCTTACTCTTTGGTTTATTTGTCAGTTTTGTAAGAAAAGATCGTTTAAATTTACACGATATTTTAACTCAAAGTTGTATAGCTACTAAAAGCATAAAGAAAGGTTAAAAATGCAAAGAAAAAGAATTTACAATCCAAACTCAAACGAAACCCTAGGAGATCGTAAAATTTTTGATGGTAACCCACATGGAATTTTAAATTTCACTAAGGCAAAATATACCTGGGCTTTAAAACTTTGGGATTTAATGGAGGCAAATACTTGGTTTCCAAAAGAAGTGGATACAACTAAAGATGCACTTGATTATCGCTGTAATTTAACTGTAGGTGAAAAAAGAATGTATGATTTGGTTTGGAGTCAGCTTATTTCTATGGATAGTTTTCAAACCAATAATTTAGCAGATAATATCAACCCTTACATCACAGCTCCTGAAATCAATGCGGTTTTGGCACGCCAAGCTTATGAAGAGGCAAACCATTCAAAATCTTACGCTGTTATGGTAGAAGCGATTTGCGATAATACAGATTTGATTTATGAAATGGAAAAGCATGATGAAACTTTGCGTGAAAAAAATGACTTTATTTCAAGCATTTATGAAGAATTAGCAGGCGATGTAGATGATAATAAACTTCTTTTGGCTATGGTAGCAAATCAAATTTTAGAAGGAGTATATTTTTATAGTGGTTTTACTGCT
The DNA here is from genome assembly GCF_012889985.1 of Campylobacter sp. CFSAN093259. Taxonomy (NCBI): domain Bacteria; kingdom Pseudomonadati; phylum Campylobacterota; class Epsilonproteobacteria; order Campylobacterales; family Campylobacteraceae; genus Campylobacter; species Campylobacter sp. CFSAN093259. Next base: position 216,589 of record NZ_CP040617.1, on the reverse strand, counting down.
ATTTACGCACTTGCACGTGCAGGAAAAATGCTAGGTTCAGCACAAATGATCCGCTTTATCCAAAGAGATGAAATCACACATCTTTTATTATTTCAAAATATGATCAATTCAGTACGCAAAGAAAGACCTGATTTGTTCCATGATGAAAATATCAATAAAATTTATGATATGTTTAAAAAAGCTGGAGATCTTGAGATCAAATGGGGTAAATACATCACTCAAAATCAAATCATGGGCTTTACTGATGATATCATAGAAGAATATATCCATTATCTTGTAGATCAAAGATTAAGCGCGATCAATTTAGATAAGTTATACAATGCAAAACATCCTATTAAATGGGTAGATGATTTTTCAAAATTTAACGATCAAAAGAGCAATTTCTTTGAAAGTAAAGTAACGAATTATTCTAAGGGTAGTATAAGCTTTGATGACTTCTAAAACTTCTTTAGCCTTGCTTTGTGATTTTTATGAATTTACAATGTCTCAAGGCTATTTCAAAAACAATAAAAAAGATCAAATTTGTTATTTTGATATATTTTTTAGAAAAATTCCAGATTCAGGATCTTTTGCTATTTTTGCAGGTCTTGAAGATATTTTAGACTTTGTTGAAAATTTGAGTTTTGATGCAGAAGATATAGAATTTTTAAGAAAACAAGGTATTTTTGATACAGAATTTTTAGATTTTTTAGCTAACTTTAAATTTAAGGGTGAAATTTATGCTATGCGTGAAGGAGAAGTGATTTTTCCAAACGAACCTTTGCTATGTATTAAAGCTACAACCATAGAAGCACAGCTTTTAGAAACTTTTTTACTTTTAAGTTTAAACCACCAAAGCCTTATTGCTACCAAAACCAATCGTATCGTGCGTGCAGCTAAAGACAGTAAAATTTTAGAATTTGGTTCACGCAGAGCACAAGGAAGTGAAGCAGCCTTAAAAGGAGCAAGAGCAGCTTTTATAGGAGGTTGCATAGGAAGTGCTTGTACTTTAGCAGGAAAAATTTATAATATCCCTATCAATGGAACTATGGCACATTCTTGGGTGCAAATGTTTGAAAATGAACTTGAAGCTTTTAAAGCTTATGTGAAAATTTATCCAAAAAATCCTGTTTTTTTGATTGATACTTATGATTGTCTAAATAGCGGACTTAAAAATGCGATTAAAGTTTTTAAAGAATTTGGTATTCAAGAAGGCGGCGTGAGAATAGATTCTGGAAATTTACTTAAGTTGAGTTTGAAAATCAGACAAGAACTTGATCAAGCAGGACTTCAAAAATGTAAAATCATAGTTTCTAACGCACTTGATGAATGGAGCATTAAAAAACTCAAAGAACAAAATGCACCTATTGATATCTTTGGTGTAGGTGAAAGATTGATCACTGCTTCAAGTGACCCTATTTTTAGTTGCGTTTATAAACTCGCAGCCTTAGAAGATCAAGGCATAAAACCTAAAATCAAAATCAGCGAAAATAACGAAAAATCAACCCTACCTCATTTTAAAAAGCTTTTTAGGGTTTATGATAAAAACACGCAAAAAATCCTTTTTGATGAACTTTATGTTTTTGACGAAAACCCAAATCAAGATGAAAATTTAGAACGCAAAGAACTTTTAAAATTAGTCTACAAAGAAAAAAGACTTCTTAAAAAGTCATCTTTAAATACTATGCAAGATTATACAAAAGAGCAAATTTCAAAACTCGATGAGAGTTTTTTAGATCTTGATCGTTTTGTGAAATTTGAAGTAAAACTCTCGCCTAAACTTCAAAATATCACTGAAGATCTTTTAAAAACTCGTTTTTAAAATCCACATAATTTAAAGCGGATTGTTTTAGAAAGCTTATTTCTTCATCGTTTAATTCACGCACAAATTTTGCAGGATTTCCAAATATCAAAGAGCGTGGCGGAAATTTTTTACCCTTTGTTACAACGCTTCCAGCACCCACTATGCTATCTTCTTCTATCAAAGCATTATCCATGATAACAGCATTCATTCCGATTAAAACACGATTTTTTATCACACAGGCATGGATAACGCAATTATGTCCTATAGTTACATCATCTCCTATTATTGTAGGAAAACCGGCATCTTTTAACTTTCCTTTTTCATCAAATTCCCTATGCCAAACATGTACCGTGCTAAGATCTTGAATATTGGTTCTTTTGCCAATTTTTATAAAATTAACATCGGCTCTTAAAACACAATTAAACCAAATACTACTTTCATCTCCTATTTCTATTTCTCCTATGATTTTAGCGCCCTCTGCAACAAAAACATTTTGACCTAGTTTGGGACTATGATTTTTAAATTTTATAAGCATTTTTTTCCTTTTTATTTAAGTATAGCTAAGTTTAACTCTATTTCAACTTTTTTAGTTACAATTTTTATTTAAATTTATAGGAGAAGTAATGAACGCATTTGAACAAAAAAGATGTCAAAATATGGCTGAAGAAATTGCACAAAAAGTTTTTATCAATGAAGAGCTTTTTAATGCTTTTTGTCAAATTCCGCGTGAAATTTTTTCTCCTTTAAAAGCCCATGCTTATCGCCTTGATGCTTTGCCTTTAGCAAATTCTCAATGGATTAGTTCACCTTTAACTGTAGCTAAAATGACTATGGCTTTAGATTTTAAAAATGCTGATAGTATTTTAGAGATAGGTTGTGGAAGTGGCTATCAAGCTGCGATTTTAAGCAAAGTCATAAGGCGTGTTTTTACCATAGAACGCATAGAAAATTTAGCCAAAAAAGCCGCTCAAACTTTCAGAGAATTAGAACTTTTTAATATCAATGTAAAATTTGATGATGGACAAAATGGCTGGAAAAATTATGCTCCTTATGATAGGATTTTATTTTCTGCTTATGCGACACAAATTCCTGAAATTTTACTCGATCAATTAAGCGATGATGGTATTTTAGTTGCTCCTATTTTACACAATGGCAAACAATTCATCACACGCCTTAGAAAAAATGGCACAAATTTACAAAAAGAAATTTTAGAAGAATGTTTATTTGTGCCTATAGTAGATGGGAAAGAATAAACTTTTTTTACAAAATTTATCAAAAACTCTTTAGAGCCTTTCTTAACTTTTCACTCATTTCATCAATATGTTCTTTTTGCAAAATCAAAGGAGGTAAAAATCTCAAATCATTCTCCCCGCAACTTATCAGTAAAAGTGCATTTTCTTGGCATTTTTGAATGACCTTAGCTACTTTTACATTTTTATCAAGACTCAGCCCTTGCATAAACCCTAAGCCTTTGCGTTTTTTACAAAAATCAAATTCATTTATCAACTCATCTAAACTTTGCTCTAAATAAAGCGTGAGTTTATTGACATTTTCTAAAATTTTTTCTTCTTTAAAAATTTCAAAAACTGCATTCACTCCTGCACAAACTAAAGGATTTCCACCATAAGTACTACCATGATCGCCTGCTTCTAAAGAATTGCTTGCTACCTTTTGATTTATTACAAAAGCACCCACACTAAGCCCACAACCTAAGGCCTTAGCTGAAGTCATGATATCAGGCAAAATTTGTGCGTGCTCATAGGCAAAAAATTTTCCACTTCTACCCATGCCACATTGAATTTCATCAGCGATTAATAATATATCTTTTTCATCGCAAAGCTTTCTTAAGGCTTTGTAAAAATCTTTATTTGCAGGATTTATCCCACCTTCTCCTTGCACGCTTTCTAAGATAATGGCACAAGTTTTTTCATTCACCAGTTTTTCAACGCTTGAAATATCATTATATTTTGCAAATTTAACCCCTGAAATTAAAGGTTTAAAAGGCTTTTGATATTTTTCATTAGCAGTAAGCGATAAAGCCCCTAAAGTACGCCCATGAAAAGAATGCTTAAAAGCGATAAATTGTCCACCCTTAACACCTTTGTTAAAGGCGTATTTTCTAGCTGTTTTCATCGCTCCTTCTATACTTTCTGTACCAGAATTTGTAAAAAAAACACGCTCTAAAGCACTAGCTTTGGCTAAATTTTTAGCTGCAGCAGCTATATTTTCATTATAATATAAATTGCTAGTATGCAAAAGCTTATCCACTTGCGCTTTGATTTTAGCATTAAATTTAGCATGATTATATCCTAAAGCACAAACACCTATGCCACTTGAAAAATCAAGATATTTTTTAGCCTTATCGTCAAAAAGATAAACCCCCTGCCCTTTTTCTAAAACTATATCAAAACGCTTATAGGTAGGGATAATATGACTTTGTTCTTTATAATCCATTTTCATCCTTTAACCCACCAAAGTGCCTATACCTTCATCGGTAAAAAACTCAAGCAACAAAGAATGTTTCACACGCCCATCTAAAATATGTACCTTTTTGACTCCATTTTCACAAGCATCAATGCAAGATTTTAATTTTACATGCATACCACCTTCTATTTTAGGAGCTAAAATTTTAGCCTGTTCAAGGCTGATTTTAGAAATTAAAGAATTTTTATCATTAAAATCCTCATAAAGCCCTGCAGTATCAGTTAAAAAAGCAAGTTTTTCAGCCCTTAAAGCCTTAGCGATCGCACAAGCTGCGTCATCAGCGTTGATATTATAAGTATTAAAATTCTCATCCATGCCAATAGGAGCAATGATAGGTAAAAAATCTTTTTCCAAAAGCTCTTCTAAAATTTTCGAATTTACCTTTTGTATCGTGCCAACAAAAGCTAAATTTTCATCTTTTTTCACACATTCTAAAAGCGCGCCATCTTTACCACAAAGCCCTATGGCTTTAACTCCTAAATTTTGCAAACTATGGACTAAATTTTTATTGATATGATTTAAAACCATGCTGGCTACTTCAATAGTGGCTTTATCACTAACCCTAAGACCGTTTTTAAACTCACTCTTTACGCCTAATTTTTCACACATAGCAGAAATATCTTTTCCCCCACCATGTACAATAATAGGCTTTAAACCCACGAGTTTTAAAAGAGCTATATCTTGCATCACACAATGCTTTAGCTCTTCATTTTCCATAGCTGATCCGCCGTATTTTATAAGTATAATCTTAGAATTAAATTTGCGTATATAAGGCAAAGCTTCGATTAAGACATTAGCTTTTTCTAAATATTTTTGCATGATCATTCCTTAAGCATTAAAGCTAGTTTGATTATACTCATTTAAAGAAAGATCGTAATAATTCGCATCTTCTCTTAAAGTAAAACCATAATGTTTCCAAAACTCATTGCCTAAATCATTGTTTTTAAAAGCGATTAAGGCGATTTTATTGATTTTTTGAGCTTTTAAAGCCTCAAGACAAAATTTTGTCATCTCGTGCGCTATGCCCTTTTTTCTATGATCTTTATGTACACATACATGATAAAATCCTCCTGTGCGTCCATCATGCCCGCAAAGTATACTTCCTACAATTTCTTCATCAATCACTGCTACAACGCTAAGATTTGGGTTTCTATCTAAAAAATTTTCTATATTTTCTTTGCTATCATCAATGCTTCTTATCCCAAAGCCTTTTATCTCACACCAAAGCTTATAAACGGCTTCATAATCGCTTTTTTGCATAGCTCGTATTAACATTTTTATCCTTTACAAATTTGCAAAGAATTTAAGTCCTTCATCTTCATCAAAATCAAACATTAAATTCATATTTTGAACAGCTTGTCCTGCTGCACCTTTGATTAAATTATCAATAGCACCAAGCACAATAACACGCTTTGTGCGTTGATCTACACTAAAATTTATATCCGCAAAATTGCTTGATTTAACCCACCGAGTCTGCGGAAGTGACTGCGGCGGTAAAAGCCTTATGAATTTATTGTTTTGATAGTATTTTGTATAAATATCGCGTATATCTTGTTCTTGCAAATCCTCTTTTAAATTTGCATAAGCACTGATTAAAATTCCTCTTTGCATAGACACAAGATGAGGGGTAAATTGTAGAGTGATTTTCTTTTTGGCTGCATAGCTTAAATGCTCTTCAATTTCAGGAGTATGGCGATGCAAAGCTAAATTATAAGCTTTGATATTTTCATTAACTTCACAGAAAAGATTTTCCACCTTTGCACTTCTTCCTGCTCCACTTACTCCACTTTTTGCATCAATAATAACTGAGCTAAAATCAATGATCTTTTCTTTAAAAAGCGGATAAAGACTTAAGATGGAACAAGTGGTATAACAACCTGGATTTGCCACTAAACTTGCTTTTTTTATCTCTTCTTTATAAAGCTCACAAAGTCCATAAACCGCATTTTGCAAAAGCTCTTGATTAGGATGAGTGAATTTATACCAAAGCTCATAATCTTTAGGATTTTTAAGACGAAAATCCGCACTTAAATCAATGATTTTCATCTTTTTTAATAAATTCTCATTTAAAAGTTTAGCACTAAATTCATGCGGAGTAGCCAAAAACAAAAGATCAAGTTCAAGTTCATCTAAATTTTTATTTTCAAAACATAAATTTAAAGGGGTGTTAGGATAAAGATCTTGATAATTTTGCCCCACGCTAGAACTCGAACCCAAATAAGAAATTTCAACCTTGGGATGATTAAGCAAAATGCGAACAAGTTCATTTCCCGCATAACCACTCGCTCCTAAAATCCCAACTTTTATTTTCATCTTTATCCTTTAAATGTAAAAGCAAGTATTATAAACAAAAAAGCTTAAAATAAAAATACAATTTTTAAATTATTTTTTATTTAAAAACTATATCTTAAATTAGCATTTGCACTCCAATCTACATTTAAATCGCCAAAAAATGTCTTTTCAAATTCAAAACTAAAGCGTGTTTTATCGTTAAGCTTATAATCATTTCCTAAATTTATAAACATTCTTTGATCTTTTTTCCTTCATATCTTCTCTGACTTGCTTGATCCTCCAAGATTTGATCTCCTGCTTTAATCGGATCCGCATACAAACCAAGTCCTGTTCTAAAATTTAAATTTTAATTTTGACTTCCTATGAAAAATGCTGTTTTTACGACTAAAGGAATATAAGAAAATCGTTTTAAACTAGCAATATCTCCTTTTAGATCCATAGCTCCTACATAACCACTGATAAATTCCAAACTCGGCTCAAGATAAAATTTATCATAAGCTTTTCTATAACCTAACTCAGCACTTAAGATAATATTATGCGAACCATCATTATCATCTAATCTACCTTGATTTCCTGGAATAAAATTTGCATTTATTTCATTTTGATAATAAATATATCTAAAACAAAATCACTATAAAAACCTTACTCCACTGTAAAGCTCGAAATTCAAATACTCGTTTAATTTATCATGTCCGCTTTGAATTTCAAAGTATTTTCCACTATTATACTCATCACTCGTACCCCATCCAAAAGTTCTTAACCATACACCACTTTCATAAGGATTATTGCGTAATTCCCCCATTCTTTTATGCATATTATTCCACTCCTATCATGGAGCCTAAAATAGCTTGAGCAAGTATAGATTTAGTTTTTACAATAGCTTGAGTATTATCATTAGTAAAAAAATATTCATCTTTAATCTTAGAATCAATTTTTTCTAAATTCCACTCTGGGCAAAATTTTCCTCATTATGAGAAAAAACAACATTTGGGGTATACGTACTAAAACCTTGCTCACATTTGGCATAGTAAAAAATTCCTTTGTTAAATGTTTATTTTCATCTTTTAAATGAGCTAGTAAGATATTTAAACCCGCTTTTTACTAGGATTATTAAGAAAAATTAATACTAAAGTATTATTTACTCCTTGTGTGCTTTCCTTAGAATTAATATAATCTGCTTTAGAATTTTCAAAATCCGCATTGATTTTAAATATTGTATTATTTGCACTTAATTTTTTTGCATCAACTTTCCTATAAATAGCACTTTTTTCTACTTGAAGATTGCTCATTTGTATATGAGACTCAAGCAAAGAATCTTTAATCGCAAGATTTTTTTGCGTATCATTGATACCTTTGATATTACCACTAAAAAATGTGTTTTGCAAAGTAATATCAGAATGATCAAGATTTAAATTTACACTAAAATAAACCTTTTCTATCTTAGCATTTTGGGTATTTTAAAGCTTTTGCTCAAAAGCCATTTCTTTGCCAACTCCTGTTTATACAACATCTCCATAAGAATAATCATCAGTCTTATCAATAATATTTTCCCCATCTTTTTCATCGATCCACAAATTTTTACTTCCAAGCTCTATTTTGGAATTTTTAGCATTAAGGTTTTCTACTTTTAAGCTTACATTACGCCCTAAATAAAACTCGCTTTTTTTCTAAATTAAGCTCTTTTAAAACAAAAACCCTATCTTCCCAATCTTCTTGTGTAAAACTTACAGGCTTAGTTAAAGCACTTAAACCATGTTCTTGAAGTTTTTTAGCTTGTTCTTTGCTTACATAAGCGTGTATTCTAGCATGTCCTTGAAAATTTAACTTGGCATTTTCTGTCCTAAAAACACCTTCTTTATTGTAAATATTACCATCAAAAATCAAAGCTTTGTCTGTATTGGCACTCATTGTTACAGCTTCATCTGAAAAGATATTGCCATGATAAAGATAATCTTGCTTGTTTTCTAAATTTAAATGTATTCCTGATTAAGAACTTGTGATAAAAACATTATTAGAGTCAGTTTTAATTTGATCAAAATTTAATGTTAAGCCTGATAAATCCAAAGTTCTGCCATTCATATAAATTTCGCCAAAATTTAAACCTTCACCCTCAAGACTTACCTTGGTCCTCACCCATTCTAAGTCCTGTATCCACACTTTGACTTTTGACAACAAGCTCTCCTTCACCCATTTTATAAAGAAAATCATCTTTTTTGGTTTTAACATTATATTCTACCTTGAACCCTTATCAGCATAAATTCCACCATGTATAAGCCATTTATCGCCTGTTATTTGCCAATTTGAATTTTTATCAAATTTAAAACACTAGCGCCTAAATCCACATCGCTATTTAAATTTATACTTCCATTTTGAGAAAAATACAAATCCTTGCTATTTTGCATTTCTTCAATTCTCTTATCACAATTATTTTTATCATCAAAAGAATTTTTATAGCTTACATAACCCACATTAGTCTTAGAAATCAAACTTACATTTTCTATTTTTTTACCATCTTTCACCAAACCATCGCTACTAAGTGTATAAGTTCCAGATCCTATGGCTACTTTATGAGCATTTTAAAATTCATTGATCTTTGCTTGATTGATCAAAGCATAATCAACCTGCAAACAAGTATATCCATAGTAAAATGGACATTACAATTACTCGTACTTACTACACCTACTAAATACCATTTTTTATCCATCTTATCATAAACATAAACTCTACTTCCAGAATCCCCGGATATTGAAGAACTTGTAAAAGGATTTCTTTTATCATTGGTATAATTAAGAAATTGCAACTTAAAACGCTTATCTTCAGTATTTTTAGGAGTTAAACCGACAAAACCTCCTAAATTGATTTCATTAGAATCAAAAATCTTAATGGGTACTTTATTTGTATCTTCAAAACCTAAAGCTACAATACCACTTCCCTCTCTTGCAAAGTACTCATAACCCGAACTATCAAAAAGCTTGCCTTTACCTTTTGAATAATCACATTTTCCACTTTGACAACTATCCCAAAATGGATCCTTGTATTCATAAATATCTCCACCATCGCCAGAATTTTTTCAATAAGATTTAAATCTTTACTCAAATTTGCACTTTTATTGAGACTAATCTTACTCATTTTTAAAACAGCAAAATCCACATTTTCTTTTTTATAAGTAAAATTATCACTTGAGCTTACGATTCTATTTGCTACCCCTCCAAAGTGTAAAACACTACCTTGTTTCACATAGTCTTTATTTACTTCCCAGTATTTAAACTTGTACTCATATGAGAAGCGCTGACTATATAAGATTGTCCTATATTGGTAAATTCTCCTTGGAATTTTCCTCCACGATTTGAAGTAGAAAAATCAATCATAGGCACATTAAAAGAGATATTTTGACTAGGATTTTTTGCTAAAATTTAAAAGCCAATTTGACCTACTTGAAATTTGCCTTTATTACTGGCAAAATCAAGATATTCTTGAAAATAACTTTGGATCAATAGCTGAAGCAAAAAGATAGTTAGAAAAACCAAATGCCATTAATGTACAAAAAGATAATTTTAGTTTCATAAATCCCTCCTCATTTTTAAGTGCAATTTTAGCACGAAAAACTAATTTTTAACTAAAATATAAAGTTGCTCATGAAGATGGATATTGCGATTTTTAAGATTGCGAGAAGCTCTAAAAGTATTATATTTTTGCTCTAAAATCCGGCATTTTCCAAGAGTGCTTAAGCGCTTTAAAAAAATTTCTTTTTTTACAAAACCTTCACAATTATAAGAAAGTAAAATCACTCTTGCTTTTAAATCATTAATAAGTTCAAATAAAGCATCTTGGGCAAATTTTGACTTATTAAAAGTACTGCGGTTCCAATCCTTTGGAATGCCACTGATTTTAGAAATTTCTTCAGGTTTTTTATAATTTGCAATTAAATTTAGCATAAAATAATTAGAACTATAAGGGTGCTGATTATAAGGGGGGTCAAGATACACTACATCAAAAAAATCAAGTTCTTTTGCAAGCATGTTTGCATCCTTTTGCATCACTTCAAATTCACAAGAAAAATTTGAAAAAATAGGCATTTTAAGCTCTATTTCTCCTTTAATGCGTTTAAGTGCATTTTGTCCTTCGCCACCAAATTTTCCGATGCCATCCTTACCCTTATAAAAACCTTTAAAAACTCCGCTAGTATTTGAATGAACACTGGCTTCATAAATCAAAGGAGCTATAAAGAAATGCCTCAATTCTTTTGGAATTTCATTTTCGATTTTTTGCCTTATAGTATCAAGATATAAAGCATTTTTAAAAGTATAAAAAACCCTTTCATTTTTTTTAATATCATCATCATCTTTTGGAGCATAAAGCTCACTGATAAAACCTTTTTGAAAATCTAAATTTTGGATTAAATTTTTATAATACTTTTTTATATTTTGAAGTAAATCTTTGTCTTTATTAGCAAGATAACACTCATTGATGAGTTTTGAATAATCTTCTAAATCATTGGCTAAAATATAATTTGAGTGTGCTTTTGCAAAACGACTTACAACACCTGAGCCACTAAATATATCACAAAAACTAAATTTATCTTTACCAAGTTCTTTTTTAGCTACCTTAAAGCCATTATTTAAAAAACTTAAAAGTGCTCTTTTATTTCCAAGATAAGTTATAATTTGCTCTTTTAAAAAAGAAGGATTTTCTTTCAAAATTTAAAACCTTTAAAAGCTTTATCCACAAAAGTGGATTAAGCTTTTTTTGGAGTTACAAGCATATTTACATAACGACCTTCAAAATTTGGCTCTTTGTCACGATTAGCTTCATTTTCTATCATAGTCCAAATTTTTTCAAGCAAAGCTACACCTGCTTCAGGAGTTGCCATTTCACGTCCTTTTAAGAACACACGAAATCTCACATGCTTACCTTGTTCTAAAAATTCTAAAGCATGTTTTACTTTGTAATTTATATCATTTTGAGCAATTTTCACAGAAAGTTTAATCTCTTTAATATCGATTACTTTTTGTTTTTTCTTTGCTTCTTTTTGCTTTTTTTCTTGCTGATAACGGAATTTTCCATAATCCATAATCTTACAAACAGGTGGCTTTGCATCTGCAGCTATCATTACAAGATCAAGTCCTAAACGATTTGCAATCTCTAAAGCTTCATCACTGCTGATAATGCCATATGCTTTGCCATCATCACCTATACATCTGATTTCGTCCGCTCTAATTTCTTCGTTGAGCAATACTTCTTTTTCTTTACTCAAAAATGTACCTCACTCATTTTCTCCTTAACTAATTTAATAAATTCGTCCAAGCTAAGATTTTTTTGTTCTTTAGCTCTTCTATCTCTTAAAGCAACGCTTCGCTTTGCCACCTCTTCATCGCCCAAAACTAAAATCATAGGTAATTTTTGTTTTTCAGCAGTGCGAATTTTCTTACTTAAGCTCTCATTTTTCTCATATACTTCGCTATCGATATTTAATTCTAGCAAGGCTCTTTGAATTTCTTTCGCATAAGCAATATGAGAATCAGAAATCGGCACTATACCCACTGCGGTTGGTGCGATAAAAAATGGAAACTCCCCTGCGCAATGCTCGGTTAAAATTCCTATAAATCTTTCAAAAGAACCTAAAATCGCACGATGCAACATTACAGGTTGTTTTTTTTCATTATCACTATCAGTGTATTCAAGTTTAAAACGACTTGGCAGGTTAAAATCTACTTGTATGGTTCCGCATTGCCACTTTCTTTTTAAAGCATCGGTGATTTTAATATCAATCTTTGGCCCATAAAAAGCCCCGCCACCTTCATCAATACCGTATTTTAAACCTTGTTCATCTAAAGCTTCTTTTAAAGCCTTAGTCGCTATTTCCCAAATTTCATCATCACCTATGGCTTTTTCAGGTTTAGTTGAAATTTCCATTTCATAGCTAAAATCAAATAATTTCATCAAATTATCCACAAAAGCTAAAATTTCTAAAACCTGCTCTTTAATCTGACTTGGCATACAAAAAATATGTGCATCATCTTGAGTGAATTCTCTCACTCTAAAAAGTCCATGCAAAACGCCACTTTTTTCATGACGATGTACCACGCCGTATTCAAAAAATTTCAAAGGCAAATCACGATAACTTCTTACATCACTTTGATAAATTTTAATATGTCCCACACAGTTCATAGGCTTAATGCCATATTCTTGTTCATCAATTTGTGTAAAATACATATTTTCTTTATAGTTTGCATAATGCCCACTGATTTTCCATGCATCTGCTTTTAAAAGTTCAGGCCCACGCACAGGCTCATAACCACGTAAACGATGGATCTTATAAAGCATATGTTCAAGTTTAGATCTAAGTCTTGCACCATTACTCAACCAAATAGGAAGACCTCCTCCGATCTCATCATCAAAAGTAAAAAGCTTAAGCTCTGTTCCAAGCTTTCTATGATCGCGTTTTTTAGCTTCTTCAATAATGGTTAAATACTCTTTTAAACTTTCCTTATCTGCAAAAGCAGTTCCATAAATTCGAGTAAGCATTTCTCTTTTTTCATCGCCACCCAAATACGCTCCTGCAACACGAGTGAGTTTAAAAAAGCGTAAAAATTTCGTATTTGGCACATGAGGACCACGACACAAATCTTCAAATTCACCTTGTTTATAAATACTTACAGCTCTATCAGGAATACGCAATAAAACTTCTTGTTTTAAATCATCATTTTGAAATTTAGCCAAAGCTTCGCTTTTTGTGATTTCATATTTTGAAATTTCAATCTTTGCTTCAGCAAGTTCTTTCATCTTTTTTTCAATTTTTACCAAATCTTCTTCGCCAATCTTACTTTCCACACGAAAATCATAATAAAATCCATCTTCTATAACAGGACCAACGAAAAATTTAGCTTCAGGATACAAACTCTTAATCGCCTGTGCCATTAAATGCGCACAAGAATGACGGATTACTTCTAAACTTTCTTTAGAATTATCAAAATAAATTTCTTTTAAATTTGTATTTTTCACACTTTGAGAGTCAATTATTGTCTCATTGTCCAAATACGCAATAACTTCTTTTTCCATATTTTTAACCCTTTGTCGCTCACTTACCCTGTGAGTGTTTATAAAGTTCTAATTTTAACTTTCTAAGACTTAATTATTTTTGAAATTCAGCTTATTTTTAAAAAAATCTTAGAATAAATTTAATATTTATTTATAGCTTAAATTCACTTCCAGCATTTAAAATCCCACTATAATACAAATAAAAGAAAACAAATCCTAAAATAATACGATAAATTCCAAAAGGGATAAAGTCGAATTTAGAAATAAATTTTAAGAAAAATTTTATAACTAAAACTGCAACAATAAAAGCAGTGATAAAACCTATGCCTAAAGGAATTAAAGAATTTGCATTGCCAAGAAGCTCAGGCTCTTTATAAATGCTATAAGCTGTAGCGATAATCATCGTTGGAATGGCAAGCAAAAAACTAAACTCAGCCGCAACTTTTCTATTAAATTCTAGCAAAAGTCCACCAATAATACTTGCTCCACTTCTTGAAGTACCAGGAATCATGGCTAAAGATTGAAAAATACCTATGCAAAAAGCTTGTTTAAAACTTATTTCTTCTAAAGAATTGATACGATATTGTTTATTTTTATGTGCAAGTTCTATAAGAATAAACACAACACCGCCAAAAATGAGCATTCCAACCACAACCCAACCATTAAATAAAGCATTTAAGTATTTTGCCACAAAAAGCCCTATAACTCCGGTAGGAAAAAATCCAACTGCAAGTTTTAACCAAATATCAAGCCCTTGAAACAATTTACGCCAAAATACAAAAATGACCGCCAAAATAGAACCAAGCTGGATGATAATCAAAAAGCTTTTCCAAAACTCATCTATATCGATACCTAAAATAGTCGTACCTAAAATCATATGTCCTGTTGAAGAAATAGGTAAAAACTCAGTCAGACCTTCTATAATTCCAAGTATTAAAGCATATAAATTTTCCATTTTAATCCTTGAATGATAATTGCAAAAGAAAAATTATATCAGAATGGATTAAATGGGGTTTTAACCCCAAAAATTAAGCATCTTTTTTAACAATACGCTTAATGAAATATAATACAACTCCCACAAAAAAGATAAGTGCGAAAAGCTCGCTATCATGAAAATTTGCTAAATTTAAAGCTAAAGGATTTTCACTACCACCCATACTTACTGAAAATACAGTAATTCCTGCGATAATTACCCCAAAAATACTTTCACCCACTATAAGCCCTGAAGCAAAAAGCGTGCCTCTTTGCTCACAACTTGCAAGTTTTTCTTCTTTATGAGAATTTTTTGCATATTTTTTAGTCAAGTGTTGCATTACAATATATTTTAAAATTCCGCCTATAACTAAAGGTATATTTACAGCAGGGGGAAGGTAAATACCTATTCCAACGGCTAAAGGCGGCAAAGACATTTTCTGTGTTCCTTTTAAAATTTTATCTATAATAATCATTAAAATTCCTACAAATACACCAAAAGCCATATAACCCCACTCTATATTGTGATGAAAAATTCCTTGGGCGATAGTGCTCATTAAATTTGCTTGCGGTGCTGCTAAAGCTGATGAAGCATCCATACCTTCTCTTGGCATTGCTCCGACAAAACCATAGGCTTGATAAAGCAAATTTAAAACAGGAACTATAGCCAAAGCACCAAAAACACAGCCTACAAGTAAAGCAACTTGTTGTTTCCAAGGAGTAGCTCCGACTAAATGTCCTGTCTTTAAATCTTGTAAATTATCATTCGAAATAGCAGCTGTAGCTAAAATAACACTAGTAGTAAAAATAGCTAATGCTACTGCAAATTTAGAAAGCATAGGATCTTGAAAAAGTTCCACACCTAAAACCAAAAAAACAATAGAAGAAATAATAACACCAATAAGTCCGATTCCAGAAATAGGACTAGAAGAGGATCCTACAAGTCCTGCCATATATCCGCAAGCTGCTGCAACAAAAAAACCTATTAAAACAGAAACTAAAGTTCCAACAAATGAAAATAGCATTTGATAATAAATACTTAAGTTAGCATCTTCAACAAAACTATAAAAAGTAATAAATAAACCCACAACCATTAAAACAAAAAGTATAAAAATACTTTTTAAAGAAAGGTCTATATTTGTTCTTTCATTTTTTTCTTGATTAGTAATTTTAACATTTTTAACAATTTCTTTAATACCCTCAATAACGGGTTTTAAAAGTTCTATTAAAGTCCAAAGCGCTGCTATAGCAATAGCTCCTGTTCCTATAAGCCTTACTTTAGAACTCCATACACTAGAAGCTAAATCTACGGCATTTTTTGTACTATCGAATTCAAAATTTGAAAGATAGGGAGTAAAAATACCCCAAGCTAAAAACATACCTACAAAAAGAGCTATAGCACCTGCTAAACCAACTAAATAACCTGCCCCTAAAAGTGCCAAAGAATATCCCATAGAAAAACCAAAAGCCATTTTATTCCAAATAAAAGCAAAATTACTCTCACTTGCAGCGAGTTTAAAACCATTGCTTAACAAACTAAAAATAGCAGCTATAAAAGAGCCTAATGCTATTTCTTTAATGCCTTGTTTTCCTTTTTTACTACTCTGATCTTTATTGGCTACTTTTAAAATTTCAGCTGCGGCTCTACCTTCAGGATAAGCAAGCTTGCTTTCAACCACCATAGTCCTTCTTAATGGTATAGTAAAAAGCACTCCAAGTCCGCCACCACAAAGACATATCATAAAAGTTTGCCAAAGTGGAAATTCACTCCAATACCCACACATAAAAAGCCCTGGGATAACAAAAATAACTGATGATAAAGTTCCTGCTGCTGAAGCTTGAGTTTGAACCATATTATTTTCTAAAATATTTGAAGTCTTAAAAAGACTCAAAACCGCCATGGAGATGACCACAGCTGGAATTGATGATGAAAAAGTAAGTCCCACTTTTAACCCCAAATATACATTTGAAGCTGTAAAAATAATAGTTAAAATACTTCCCAAAATCAAACCCCTTAAGGTAAGTTCTGGTAAATTTTGTTTTTTGTACATCATTTCTCCGTTTTAAAATTTACTTTCAACTTAAAAAATATTCTTATAAGTTTAAATTTATAATTTTTCTCTAAAGCAAAATAAAATAATACAAAAAAACGCTTATATTTTTATAAATTTTTGACTCAAAAATATCATAAAACAATGAACCAATCATTGAAAAATCAAAAGTTCTTTTATTTTAATTATATTATCCCAGCTACCTCAGCAAAAATCAAGCAAATAATACTTATACCCCATATATAAAAAAAGCTTCTTTTGATATGATCTTTAATATTAACCTCTGCTAAACCACAACCTAGCAAAGTTGCAGGCACAACAGGAGAAATAAATGTCGCACAATTTCTTGCTATCACCATGATAATAGCTATAGTCAAAGGTTCAGCGCCAAAAGCCTTAGTTACACTCAAAACTATAGGCATCACTCCATAAAAATAAGAATCTGTACAAAAAATAATTGCCATTGGAACAGCCAATATCCCTACCATCAAAGGAATATAAGCGCCTAAATAATCTGGAACAAAATTTAAAATCAAAACACCCATTTTCTCCATAATACAACTTTTATCAAATACGCCTATTAATATCCCAGCACCAATTAAAGTAATATACATAAGCATTGCACCAGCACTTGCACGATCTACAACTTTTTTAGCTGTTTTTAAATTAGGATAATTAAGCGGTAAAATTATTGCAAGTCCTATCATAAAGCAAATATAACTAGGAATAATACCGCTAATTAAAAGCCCAATAACTCCAATAGCTACAAGTAAATTTAACCAAAACCATTTTTCATTATGGTGTTCGCTTTTTTCTATATTTAAATTTATTCCAGACAAGTTACCTGCGCCTGCACCTCTTTTTATTTCTATCTTAGCAATCCAAATTGCCAAAAGAAGGGATAATACCAAACCTACAATCTGAATAGGTATAATATGGTGCCAAAGCAAATTTGCATCCATTCCTATATTAGTAGCCGCTCTTAAAGTAGGACCACCCCAAGGAATAACATTCATAACCCCCATAGCCGAAGTAATAATCAATAACATTGAAGTCTTTCTTATACCTAAACGCTCATAAATAGGTAATAATGCAGGTATTACAATAAGAAAAGTAGAAGCACCTGAACCATCTAAATGCACAGCAGCAGCAATAAAAACAGTAAGAATGCAAACTTGATATACATTAGCTTTCATTTTTGATAAAAATGCATTTAAAATTTTAGTAAAAAAACCACTTGCATTTAAAACACTAAAAAAGAGTATAGAAAAAACAAACAAAGCTGCCGTATCCGTTACGCTTTTGACTCCATCTTTAATAAAAACAACCAATGTTTTAATATCAAAAACACCTCCTTTAACCCCTAAAGCTACACCCACGCCAAAACCAAGCCGTTCAAGAATAAGTAAAATACAAGCTACACTAATACTTACACTTATAAAAGCTAATGCTGGAGTAGTATAATCTTTTAGCAAAAGCCAAACTATCAATCCTAACGAGAAAAAACCCAATAAAGCTAAAAAAATTTCCATATCCTATCCTTTTGTATCATTTTTATTCGATAATAAAATAGGATATTTTAACTCCAACTTATATGTGTTTAAATTTATAGCTTTTTAAAAAAATATATTTTCTAATGTAACCATTATAAACAAGAATAAAAAAATAATTTTGAATTATTTTGCTATAATTATGAATATTTTAATTTATACTATCAAAAGAAAAAAATGAAATTTTTTAAACTTTCTTTCTTGGCTTTAGTTGCCTTTTTTTAGTGGCTTACGGTTCTTCAAATCCTGAAGATTTAGCTAAAAATTTTACAAAAGATCTTTACAGTGGTGATACTAAATCTGTTATGAGTTACATTGATCTTAGCGAAGCTAAAAGCGATGAAGAAAAAACATTTGTTAGTGATAAAATCACTCAAGTTGTTGCTGAAAATGCAGCCAAAGCAAAAAGAATGGGTGGTGTTAAAGATATTCAAATTGAAGAAAAAACAATCAATAAAGATTCTGCTAAAATCAGAGTTTTAGTGTTATTTAACAATGATAATAATCAAAGCAGCAATGTTTTTCTTGCTAAAAAAGATAGAAAATGGCTTGTTTTACTTAAATAAAATTTTATATTTTTTCTTAATTTTATTTTTATTGATTGGAATTTTGGGTTTCTTTATAAATTCCAATCCTTCAAATCAAATCATCAAAAAACCCTATCTACCTTTTCTTGAAATAGGTGATCTTGTCTTTCGTGCAGGAATAGGAAGTGAAAGTTTTTTAATAGAAAATTTAAGTCAAAGCCCTTATTCTCATATCGCTATGGTAGTTAAAACTTCTCCAACTATACTCATACATGCTACAACAGATGATGACAAAAATGCTAAAAACCAAGTTATCTTAAGCTCTATGGATGATTTTTTAAAACTGAGTCATAAAATTGCTATTAAAAGATTAAAATTTGATGAAAAAACCAAACAAAAAATAGTTGCTAAAGATTTGGAACATTTAGGCAGAAAATTTATCATAAGTACAGATAAAGATGCTTTTTACTGCACTACTTTTTTAGAACAATCTATTAACTCCATTACCCCATTTCATCTTCAATATACTCTAATCAAAGCTCCTTTTAATGAAGGTTTATATCTTTTTCCACAAACTTTTTTTGAAAATAATCAAAGCGTATTAATTTATGAAAGTCAAAATTTTTAATTTCACATTCACTTCACTTAAAAATTTTATAATGTCATCACTTTACATTAAGGAGAAATAATTATGAAAAAAAGTATTTTATTCGCATCAGCACTTTTAGCTAGCTCAATGCTTTTTGCAGATAGTCTAAAACTTGAAGGTACTATTGCACAAATTTATGATAACAACAAAACCTTGCTTATTGACTCTATTTATGGCGGACAAATGGCTATAAAAGTTCTACCAAATACCGAAATAGAAATGGATGATTGTGGTATTTTTGGAACAGATAAAGATGGAACTTTTAAAGATTTACAGGTTGGAAATTTTTTAGAAAGTAAAATTTCTTATGGAACACCTGCTACACCAAATACTCAGGCTATTCCAGTAGCTAGAAAAATTGAAATTCAATGTTATAAAAAAGCTTATTAATATAAATCCCTTAACAAGGGATTTATAAAAATCATTCTTCGGCAAACTACTTCATTACTCTTAAATAAAAATTTAAACTCTTTTTTAACAAGCAATTTATAAAATAACACTTATATTTTCATCTAAGGCAAATAATGAAAAAATGGATTTTTATTGTTTTTTGTTTTATATTAGGTTTTATTATTCATATATTTTATATAGGATACACTAACGAACTTTTATTTAATAAATTTATTAAAAATAGCAATCCTGATTATACAATTACAGATATTTACTTCAAAAAAGGTTTTTTAACCTCTAAAGGAAGTTTTACTTTAAATCACTCTCATACACAGCTTTCAACCAAAATCAACCTTAAATTTAATAATTATTTTTTCTTAAATAAAATTATAAAAGGAAATTTTACAAATCCTTTTGATTTTTTAGATGAAGTGTTAAAAAACAATAAATTAGGAACTTTTACTCTCAAATTACACGATAATAACTCTAAAATATTTCTAAATATTAAAGATATAAATTTAAGCAATGAAGGCGGAGATACCATCATAAACGGCGGATATATTGAAGTTTTAATGAATAAAAATTTAGAAATTAAAAACATGAAAATACATTTTGATATGATTAATTTTTCTCAATTTTATACTAAATTTGTATTACAAAATTTAAATTACGAACAATTTTTTAACAATCCTGTACAATTTTATGAGTTAAATTTATTTAGCGATAGCCAACAAGAGATCAACTTTGATTATCTTGTGCTAGATAACAATAAAATCAATTCTTTTTACAGCAAAAACCAAGTAAATTTTAATGAAGAAAATTCAGCAGTAAACTTAAACATACAAGGAAAATCCAATGAAATTGATCTTAAATCTTTATTGGGTCAGAATTTGAATTTTGACAAAACAAAATTTAATATAACCATAAACAAATTTTTTAATTCAAATTTCAATATCTCTCATTTTATTCAAAAAAATCTTGATCTAAAAATACAAAATTTAATCCTTGAAAAAAATAAACAAAATATCAGTTTACAAGGCAATTTAAATATTAACAACTCTTATCAAGCAAAATTACAAGTTATCAGTTCAGACGAGCCTGATGAAATTTTTCCTTGGACAAAGGATTATGGAGGTTTAAATCAATATTTTTTAAAAGAAAATAATAACTTTTTTCTAAATTTATCTTATGATAGCTTGGCCAATCCTCAACTAAAAATTAATGGTAGTGAATTTTCAAATATGGATTTAAATTAATGAGCCTAGCTTTGACCTTTCGCCCTGAAAATTTTGATGATATTTTAGGACAATATGAGCTTATAGAAATTTTCAAAAAATTTACTGCTTTACAAAAACTTCCTCATAGTATTTTTTTTGGAACAGCAGGTTCTGGAAAAACAACTTTTGCTAGAGTTGTAGCAAAAGAATTTGGCTTAGATTTTTATGAATTTGATGGAGGAAATTTTAAACTCGAAGAACTAAGAAAAATTTTAGATAATTATAAAAATAGTCTTTATAAGCCTTTAATTTTTATTGATGAAATTCACCGCCTTAGCAAAACCCAACAAGAAATGCTTTTAATTCCTATGGAAAATTACCGTTTAATTTTAATTGGTGCAAGCACTGAAAATCCCTATTTTGTTTTAAGTTCTGGTATAAGAAGTCGTTCCATGCTTTTTGAATTTAAATCTTTAGGGGCAAAGGAACTTGAAACTTTACTCTTACGCGTACAGGAAAAAATGAAATTTAGTATTGATAAAGAAGCTAAAGATTTTCTACTTAAAAGTGCTGATGCAAGAGCTATGCTAAATTTGCTTGAATTTGTCTTGGTTTTAGATGAAAAACATATCAGTCTTGAAAATCTTAAAAAACTTCGCAACACCATAAATAGTGAAGGTGTTAGCTCAAAAGATACACATTATATTTTAGCAAGTGCAATGATAAAAAGTTTACGCGGAAGTGACGTTGATGCAGCTATTTATTATCTTGCAAGACTTATTGATGCAGGAGAAAGTGCGGATTTTATCGCTAGGCGTTTGGTGATTTTTTCAAGTGAAGATGTCGGAAATGCCGATCCAAATGCTTTAAATTTAGCAGTTTCGACTCTAGATGCTGTTAAAAATATAGGTTATCCTGAAGCAAGAATTATCCTAGCCCAATGCGTAGTTTATTTAGCAAGCACAATCAAATCCAATGCAAGCTACAAAGCTATCAATGAAGCTTTAAACTATGTAAAAAATAATGAAGCTTTAGAAATACCTAATTATCTTAACAACAATCATCAAGAAAAACAAAACTATCTTTATCCACATGATTTTGGTGGCTGGGTAGAGCAAAAATATCTTGGTAAAAATTTAAAATTTTATCATAGCAAGGGCTTAGGAGAAGAAGCAAAATTGTTAGATAATTTATATAAATTAAAAAACCATAAAGCTTAATTTTATTATTTAAAATTTACAAAATAAATGCTAAAATCAATATTTTATTTTCAAGGAAAAAGATGATTAAAATAGGAATTTATGGCGCTAAAGGACGAATGGGAAAACAGATTGAAGAATGTTTAAAAAGCGAAACACAAGCACGAATTTCGATACTTTATGATAAGGGTGGAAATTTAGGAGAGCTTTTTGAAAAAAGCGATGTGATTATTGATTTTTCTTCCCCAAGTGGAACTCATGAGCTTTTAAATTATGCAAGAACTATGCCTAAACCTTTGGTAATAGGTACAACAGGGCTTGATGAGAAAATTTTACATTTGATGCAAAGTGCTAGTGAAGTGATGCCGATTTTTTATGCGACCAATATGTCTTTAGGTGTTGCGGTTTTAAACTATCTTGCTAGTAAAGCCAGTCAAATGCTAAGAAATTTTGATATAGAAATTTTAGAAATGCATCATCGCCATAAAAAAGATGCCCCAAGTGGTACAGCTATGACTTTAGCTCAAAGTGTAGCAAAAGCTAGAAATTTAGAACTTGAAAAAGTAAGAGTAAGTGGAAGAGATGGCATTATAGGTGAAAGAAGTAAAGATGAGATTGCCGTGATGAGTTTAAGGGGTGGCGATATAGTAGGACGCCATACGGTAGGTTTTTACGAAGATGGTGAGTTTTTAGAACTTAATCATACCGCTACTTCAAGGGCGACTTTTGCTAAAGGTGCGATTAAAATCGCTATTTGGCTTAGCAAGCAAGAAGCAAAAATGTATTCAATCAATGATTTTTTAGGAATTTAAAATGTGTGCAGTTGTAGGAGTTATCAATTCAAAAAATGCTAGCACTTATGCGTATTATGCGCTTTTTGCTATGCAACACCGTGGGCAAGAAGCAAGTGGCATTAGTGTGAGTAATGGTAAAAATATTAAGACTATTAAAGCTAAAGGTGAAGTGAGTCAAATTTTTAATCCTGATAATCTAAAAACTTTAGAAGGTGAAATCGCTATAGGGCATAATCGCTATTCTACAGCAGGAAATTCAAGTTTAAATGACGCTCAGCCCATAGCAGCTACTTCGGTTTTAGGTGATATTGCTTTAGCGCATAATGGAAATTTAGTCAATAAAGAAGAGGTAAGATCAAGACTTATTCAAGATGGAGCTATTTTTCAAACCAATATGGATACAGAAAATGTTGTCCATCTTATCGCAAGAAGTAAGCAAGAAAGTCTAAAAGATAGATTTATTGAGAGTTTAAAAGAATGTATAGGAGCTTATTGTTTTGTTTTAGCAAGCAAAGATAAACTTTATGTTGTAAGAGATCCTCATGGGGTGCGTCCTTTGTCTTTAGGGCGTTTAAAAGATGGAGGCTATATAGTTGCTAGTGAAACTTGTGCTTTTGATCTTATAGAGGCTGAATTTATTCGTGATGTTAAACCAGGGGAAATGCTTATTTTTACTCAGGGAAATGATAAATTTGAAAGCATAGAACTTTTTTCTCAAACTCCTAGAATTTGCGCTTTTGAATACATTTATTTTGCTAGACCTGATAGTATAGTAGAAGGCAAAAGCGTGTATGAAGTGCGTAAAAAAATGGGCGAAGCTTTAGCTAAAAAATTTGCTTATAAAGCAGACTTTGTCGTGCCTGTGCCAGATAGTGGAGTAAGTGCAGCTATAGGTTTTGCGCAATATTTACAAATCCCTCTTGAAATGGCAATAGTAAGAAATCATTATGTAGGAAGAACTTTTATAGAGCCAACTCAAGAGCTTAGAAATTTAAAAGTAAAATTAAAACTTAATCCTATGCGTAAAGTTTTAGAAGGCAAAGAAATCGTAGTCATTGATGATAGCTTGGTGCGTGGCACTACTTCTAAAAAAATAATTTCTTTGCTTCGTGCTGCAGGAGCGAGCAAAATCCATCTTGCCATAGCTTGTCCTGAGATCAAATTTCCTGATACTTATGGCATAGATACTCCAACTTTTGAAGAACTTATCAGTGCAAATAAAAATGCTGAAGAAGTGCGTGAATATGTAGAAGCTGATACGCTAAGTTTTTTAAGCATAGAAGAGCTAACTCAAAGCATAGGCGATGAAAGGAAATATTCTTTAATCAGTTTTGATGGAGATTATTTTATTAAATAATTTTATTTTAAATTAGGATTAGGCAAAGTTGCACTTGCACTTCCTACATTTATATTTTGAGTTGGTGGCAAAGGAGTATTTGGTGTATCAATTTGACTTAAAAGCTCTAAAGTTTGATTAAATTCGAAGCTTTCTTCAGGATTTTGTCCTAAGAATTTTTGCATAAATTCTTTTTTAGAAATAGCTTCATCAAGTTCTTTATCACTTCCTTTCTGATAAGCACCGATGCGAAGCAATACTTCATTTTCTTTTAAAAGCGAGTTTAAACGCTTAAATTTTCTTGCCCAAAGTTTATGTTCAGGACTTATAATGTCACTCATCACCCTTGAAGCAGAGTTTTGTATATTAATAGGAGGATAAATTCCAAAGTCTGTTAATTCACGGCTTAAAACAATGTGTCCATCTAAGATAGAACGACTTTGATCGGCGATTGGATCGCTCATATCATCACCATCCACTAAAACGGTAAAAAAGGCTGTTATAGTGCCTTTACCTTCTTCTTTACCGGTTCTTTCCATGAGTTGAGGCAAAAGACTTAAAACACTTGGTGGATAACCTTTGGTTGTAGGAGGCTCTCCAAGAGCTAGTCCAATTTCTCTTTGTGCCATAGCAAAACGCGTTACACTATCCATGATAAAAAGTACATCTTTGCCCTGTTCTTTAAAGTATTCTGCCACACTCATTGCGCAAAAAGCACCGTATTTACGCATCAAAGCACTATCATCACTTGTAGCAACAATAATCACTGTATCATCGAGCTTTCCGCCTAAATTTTTTTGTATAAATTCAGGAATTTCACGCCCCCTTTCTCCTATGAGTGCCACTACTTTTATAGGAGCTTTGGAATTTTTAACTATCATTCCCATAAGAGTGGATTTTCCTACCCCACTTCCTGCAAAAATACCAAGTTTTTGTCCTACACCACAAGTTAAAAGCGCGTCTATGGTTTTAACACCCACGGGAAAAACTTCTTCTATAAGCCCTCTTTTCATTGCATCAATAGGTGCACGCATTATAGGCATATATTTGGTTGCTTCTATAGCTCCTTTACCATCTTTTGGACGCATAAAAGGATCTACTACCCTGCCTAAAAGTTCATCGCTAACGCCTATTTGCATACCTGCATCACTTATAAAAGCACGATCGCCTATTTTAAAACCTTCTATAAAAGAAAATGGGCTTAAATAGCTAAATTGTTCTTTGATTTCTACAACCATAGCTAGAGTGTTTAAATTTTCATTTTCATTAGAAACTAACTTCACTATATCTCCAACCCCTGTTTTAAGCCCACGAATTTCTATACTTGTAGCAGAAATTTTTGTAATCTCTCCAAAAATAGCACTTAAATTTTCTTTGCCAAGTTTGGAGCGTAGTTTTTCAAGATTCATTAAAATCTTACCTGTTTAGCAGAGTTTATGAGAGAAAAAAATTCCTCTCTGGTTTTTTCATTTTTTAAGAAAATTCCACGTAAAGCTGAAGTTGTAGTGGTGGAATTAGCTTTTTGCACTCCACGCATTTCAACACACATATGTCTTGCTTCTATGACTACACCCACACCTTTTGCATCGACATTTTCCATTAAAGCTTGTGCGATTTGTTCAGTAAGTTGTTCTTGAATTTGAAGTCTTCTTGCAAACACTTCTACAAGGCGTGGAATTTTGCTTAAACCTACTACTTTTTTATTAGGGATATAGGCTACATGAGCACGCCCAAAAAAAGGCAAAAGATGATGTTCGCAAAGACTGTAAAATTCTATATCACGCACTAAAACCATTTCATTATTAGAACTTTCAAATAAAGCGTCATTTAAAATTTCTTTGACATTTTGCGTATAACCACTAGTAAGAAATTCATAAGCTTTAAAAACACGATTTGGCGTTTTAATAAGCCCTTCACGATTTGGATTTTCTCCTATAATTTCAAGCATGGTTTTAACACAATCTTCAAATTTTTTTTGCACATTTTTCTCCAAAAATATTTTTTATATTTTAATAATAATGTAATATTGCAATTTTATCATAAATTACTTTAAAATTTTATGCAAGTAATAAGGAAAAATTTGCTATCATTGAAGGCAAATTTTATTTTATAAGGAAAAAACTATGGAAGTAAAGGCAAAGCAACTAGATTCTGTTAATGCGACTGCTAGTGTAAAAATTCCTTCAGGAATGATCAAAAGTGAAGTAGAAAATTTAGCAAAAAAAGCTTCTAAAAGTGTAAAAATGGATGGGTTTAGACCAGGAAAAGTTCCTGTAAGTGCCGTACTTAAAAGATATGAAAGAGAGCTCACTCAAGATGCAGAACAAAATCTTTTTAAATCCGCTGTAAATAGCGCTTTACAAGAACTTAAAAAAGAAAATAAAGAGCTTGTAGGTGAGCCATATTTTGAAAAATTTGATCGTAAAGATGGAGAAATTATTGCTGAATTAATACTTTCTTTTAAACCTGAAATCAAACTTGAGGGTTATGAAAAACTCATCCCTGAATATCAAACTCCAAAAGTAAGTAAAAAAGAAATTGATGAGAAAAAAGATGAGCTTTTAAAGCGTTTTGCTACTCCTGAAGCTATAAAAACAAAAAGAGCTTTAAAAGAAGGTGATTTTGCAAAATTTGATTTTGAAGGTTTTGTAGATGATAAAGCTTTTGAAGGTGGTAAAGCTGAAAATTATGTTTTAGAAATTGGTTCTAAGCAATTTATTCCAGGTTTTGAAGATGGTATGGTGGGAATGAAAATAGGTGAAGAAAAAGATATCAAAGTAACTTTCCCTAAAGAATACGGCGCAGCGCATTTAGCGGGTAAAGATGCAGTATTTAAAGTAAAACTACATGAAATTCAAGAGCTTAAAATTCCAGAACTTGATGATGAAATGCTTAAAAAACTTTTACCAGGAGAAGAAAAAGCTAGTGTTGAAGTTTTAGATGAAAAATTAAAAGAGCAAATCAAAAATGAAAAACTTTTCAAACTTGTAAATGATGAATTAAAAGGCAAATTTGCAGATGCTTTGATTGAAAAATATAATTTTGATTTACCTAAAGGCATAGTAGAACAAGAAACTGATATGCAGATGCGTGCGGCTTTTAATACTTTTAGCGAAAAAGAAATTGAAGAGCTTAAAGCAAGTAAAGAAAAATATCAAGAAAAACGTGATTCTTTTAAAGAAGAAGCACAAAAAAGTGTAAAACTTACTTTTATCATTGATGAACTTGCAAAATTGCGTAAGATTGAAGTAAATGATCAAGAATTGATTCAAGCGATTTATTTTGAAGCATATCGCTATGGTATGAATCCAAAAGAGCATTTAGAAAACTATAAAAAACAAGGAGCTTTGCCTGCTGTGAAAATGGCTTTAATTGAAGAAAAACTTTTTAATGATATTTTTATACCAAAAACAGAAAAATCAGAAAAAGTGAGCAAAAAAGAGAAAGAAGATAAATAATGTTTATTCCTTATGTTATTGAAAAATCTAGTCGTGGTGAAAGAAGTTATGACATTTATTCACGCCTTTTAAAAGATAGAATTATTATGCTAAGTGGTGAAATTCATGATGAACTTGCCGCTTCTATCGTAGCACAACTTCTTTTTTTAGAAGCTGAAGATCCTACAAAAGATATTTATCTTTATATCAATTCTCCAGGTGGTGTAATTACAAGTGGTTTTAGTATTTATGATACTATGAACTATATCAAACCTGATGTTTGTACGATTTGTATAGGACAAGCTGCTTCTATGGGAGCATTTTTGCTTAGTTGTGGCGCAGAAGGAAAACGTTTTGCTTTGCCTAATTCACGTATTATGATTCATCAACCTTTAGGTGGAGCTAGAGGTCAAGCCACAGATATTGAAATTCAAGCCAAAGAAATTTTAAGACTCAAAACTATACTTAATGATATTTTGGCAAAAAATACTAAGCAAAAAGTTGCAAAAATAGCAAAAGATACAGAAAGAGATTTTTTCATGTCAGCACAAGAAGCTAAAGAATATGGGCTGATTGATAAGGTTTTGGAAAAAAGTTTTAAATGATTTCTTTGGAGATCATTTAAAACAAAGGTTTTTTAATGGTTAGAAAAATTATCACCTATCCCAATCCTAGACTTTTTTTAAACTCTGAAATTGTAAATAAATTTGATACAGAACTTCACACCTTGCTTGATGATATGTATGAAACTATGATAGCAAGTAATGGAGTAGGTTTAGCAGCTATTCAAGTGGATATTCCTTTGCGTGTTTTACTTGTAAATATTTTTGATGAAAACGATGAACAAAAAAAAGAAGATTTGTTAGAGATTATCAATCCTGAAATTATTCCTTTAGATGAAGAAATGATTACTTGCACAGAAGGGTGTTTGAGTGTGCCAGATTTTTTTGAAGAAGTGAAACGCTATAATCATATCTTGCTTAAATATCAAGATCGCTTTGGAGAATTTAAAGAACTTGAAGCAAAAGGTTTTTTAGCTGTGGCTATTCAACACGAAAATGATCATTTAAATGGACATTTATTTATAGAAAAAATTTCCTTTGCTAAGCGTCAAAAATTCGATAAAGAATTTAAGAAAAAGAAGAAAAATCATAAAAAAGAGAAATGAAAAAACTAAAGTGCATAAGCTTTCATGAAGGCTTAGACATTATAGAGGTAGAATCCACTT
Organism: Campylobacter sp. CFSAN093259; assembly: GCF_012889985.1. Classification (NCBI taxonomy): domain Bacteria; kingdom Pseudomonadati; phylum Campylobacterota; class Epsilonproteobacteria; order Campylobacterales; family Campylobacteraceae; genus Campylobacter; species Campylobacter sp. CFSAN093259. The sequence continues at coordinate 187,642 of NZ_CP040617.1, read as the reverse complement.
TTACAAGAGGTTTGCCAAATTTAAGCATAGTAGGGCTTGCAAGTACAGCGATTAAGGAAAGTGTCGAACGCATCAAAGCCACACTTTTAAGTTGTGATTTTGCTTTTCCTGCTAAAAAAATCACTATCAATCTTAGTCCTTCAGGCATCCCAAAAAAGGGATCGCATTTTGATTTGGCTATCGCTTTATTAATCCTTTTGCAAAATGAAGAATTAGATGACTTTTTTGTAGTAGGAGAATTAGGACTTGATGGAAGTATTAAAAGCACAAATGAGCTTTTTTCTTTGCTTTTGTTTCTCTCTACTAAAATTAAAAAAGCTAAGATCGTTGTTCCAAAAAGTATAGCACAAAAAGCTTCCATGATACCAAATTTAGAGGTTTATGGACTTGAAAATTTAAATGAAGCAATAGAGTTTTTTAAAGAAAAAAATTATGAAAATTTTCGCTTTTCTCACAATCATCCTTTATTTGCAAACCCTTTACAAATAGAAAATGAAATTTTTTTACAAAATATGGATTTTAAACTTGATTTTAAAGATATCAAAGGGCAGGAAAAAGCCAAAAGAGCTTGTATGATAGCTGCTTTAGGTATGCATAATATCTTATTTGAAGGAAGTCCAGGAAGTGGTAAAAGCATGTGTGCTAAACGCCTTGTTTATATCATGCCCCCTCAAAGTTTAAGTGAAATTTTAATGCAAAATGCTTATATGTCTTTAGATTCAAAAGATTGTGAATTTACTAAAATTCGTGCTTTTCGTCATCCTCATCATACTTCTACAAGAGCAAGTATTTTTGGCGGAGGAACAAAAAATGCCAGAATTGGAGAAGTAGCACTTGCAAATGGTGGAGTATTGTTTTTTGATGAATTTCCACATTTTAACAAGCAAATCATAGAGAGTTTAAGAGAACCTTTAGAGGATCATAAAATTCATATTTCAAGAGTAAATTCTAAAATCACTTATGAAACAAAATTTAGCTTTATAGCTGCCCAAAATCCTTGTCCTTGTGGAAATTTATTCTCCAAAAATCTTTCTTGTGTTTGTAGTGAAAATGAGATTAAAAAATACAAAAATCACATTTCAGCTCCTATTATGGATAGGATTGATCTTTATGTAGCTATGGATGAGATCAGCAAGGATGATAAAACGAGTATAAGTTCTAAAGAAATGAGTGAAAAAATTTTACAAGCTTTTATTTTTAGTAAAAAACGGGGGCAAAAAGAATTTAATGGGAAATTAAAAGATGAAGATTTAAGTCGTTTTTGTGTATTGGAAAAAGATGCCAAAGATACGCTAGATTTAGCAATTTCACGTTATAATCTTTCTTTGCGATCGCTTAATAAAATTTTAAAAGTTTCAAGAAGTATAGCGGATTTAGAACAAAGTCTTAATATTAGCAAAACCCATATTTTAGAAGCTTTAAGCTTTAGAGCAAGGAATTAAAATGGAAAATAAAAGTATAGCTATCTTTATAGATGCAGAAAATATCCCTGCAAAATACGCTAAAAGTATTTTTGATATCGCTTCAGATTACGGAGAGGTTATCATTAAACGCATTTATGGGGATTGGACTCAAAAAAATATACAAGGTTGGAGAGAGCAAATTGCTGAATATTCTTTAATCGCTATGCAACAATTTAATTTTGCAGCCAACAAAAACTCAAGCGATATGTATTTAATCACTGAAATTATGTCCATATTTTATGAAAAAAATATAGATATTTTTGTTATTGTTTCAAGCGATAGTGATTATACTTCACTCATTCAAAAATTAAGAGAAAATAAAAAACAAGTTATAGGAATGGGGCTTGAAAAGTCTATAAAATCTTATGTAAATGCCTTTAGTGAATTTTTTTATTTAGATAAAGATGAGAGTAAAAAAGAAGATATTTTAAGTAAGGATTATTTAAGAGCTTTAATCAATATCACCGAACAACTTATCGATGAAAAAGGGCGTGCCGAATACGCACAAATCCGTACTAATATGAACCGCAAATACTCGGATTTTCATCCGCAAAATTATGGTTTTAAGAATTTTCGTGCTTTGATCCAGAAATTTTTACCCAAAATGAAAAAATTTGAAGAAGAAAGAGAAAAAAATATATATTTTTTGGTGAAAAAAGATTATGAAAGCTATTATTGATAATATAAAAATTTTAGAACAAAATGCTATAAATAAAGGCTTAGATGAGCTTATTTTAATGGAAAATGCGGGATTAAATTTAGCCAAGCTAATTAAAAAAGAAGCTAAAAAAATTCGCATTCAACGCAAGATTAGAAAAGTAAAAATACTTTTTTTATTAGGCGGGGGTAACAACGCTTCAGATGGCTTGGTGGCTTTAAGAAATTTAAAACACGCTAAAGCTTATAAAATAGGCTTTAAAGAAAATACGCTTTTTAAAAAACAAGAGCAAATTTTACAAAATTATGCTTTTAAATTTTGTAAAAAAGAACCCAATTTTAAAAAATTTCATATTATCATTGATTGTATTTTAGGTACAGGTTCAAATCGTTGTTTAGATGAAAAAACAAGTTTAATTATTCAAAAAGTTAATCAAAGTAAGGCTTTAAAAATAGCTTGTGATATACCTACAAATTTGGGATTTTATCCTTGTTTTAAAGCTGATATTACATTTTGTATGGGAGCTTTAAAGGAAATTTTACTTGAAGATTTTGCTAAGGAATTTGTAGGAAGGATTAAAATAGCCAATTTAGGCATTAGATCTAAGAAATTTTACCCTAATTCTCAAGCTTTTTTGCTTGAAAAAAAAGATTTAAAAACTATAGATAGAAAAATCAACGCCAATAAAGGAAATTTTGGCCATATTTATATAGTTGCCAATGCAAGTGCTGGAACTTTGGCAGGACTTGGAGCCTTAAATTTTGGAGCAGGTCTTGTTTCTTTAGTAGCACAAAAAAGTTTCTCGCCTCTTTTGATGTTAAAAGAAAAAATTGAAAATAATGCAAGTGCTATTGCTTTAGGTATGGGGCTTGAAAATTTGGATTTTCTAAAAGATGAAATTTTGCAAAACACTCCTTTGATCTTGGATGCAAACTGCTTTTTAAGTGAAGCTTTGCTTTGGTATTTAAACAGAAAAGATGTTGTTATAACCCCTCATCCAAAAGAATTTATAAAACTTTATAAAATGTGCTTTGATGAGAATTTAGATATAGAAACATTGCAAAAAAATCGCTTTTTCTATGCTAGAAAATTTTCACAAAATTATGATTGTGTTCTTGTTTTAAAAGGAGCAAATCCTATTATTGTGCAAAAAGAAAAATTATTTGTTGTAAATTTAGGAAATCAAGCCTTAGCTAAAGGTGGGAGTGGAGATGTTTTAAGTGGAATGATTGCTGCACATTTAGGTTTTGGTTTTAGCGCTTTAGAAGCAGCAAAAAATGCTACTTTAGCTCATGGACTTGTTGCAAAAAAATATAAATTTAATAAAAATAGCTTTGACGCTTTAAAACTTATCAAAGGATTAAAATGCTTGTAAAATTAGCTGTACTTTTTAGTGGAAATGGAAGTAATTTAGAAAATATTTTAGAAAAACTTCATAAAAAAACCATAGGGGAAAATACCTATGAAGTAGTACTTTGCATTTGTAATAAAAAAGATGCTTTTGGTGTACAAAGAGCAAAAAAATTTGGTCTTGATACTGTCATTGTTGATCATAAGGCTTATAATACTCGTGAAGAATTTGATACGATTTTGGTACAAAAAATCAAAGAAAGTGGAGCAAATCTTACTGTATTAGCAGGTTTTATGAGAATTTTAAGTCCTGTTTTTACAAAAAATATTAAGGCAATTAACCTTCATCCTTCTTTATTACCCCTTTTTAAAGGAGCACATGCGATTAAAGAAAGTTATGAAAGTGATATGAAAGTAGCTGGTGTGAGTGTGCATTGGGTCAGTGAAGAACTTGATGGTGGAATGATTATAGCTCAAAAAGCTTTTGAAAAAAGAAATTTGAGTTTTGAAGAATTTGAAGAAAAAATTCATAGTCTAGAACATGAAATTTTACCCTTAAGTGTGATTGAAATTTTTTCTTAAAGAATTAAAGGTATTTGCTTTAAAACTATAAAATATCGCTTTAAAAAATTTTAAAATTTTCAAGGAAATTTATGTTTGAATGGATATTTAGTATTGATGCTTGGATTACTTTAGCTACTTTAAGTGCTCTTGAAATTGTACTAGGGATAGATAATATCATTTTTTTAGCTATTTTAGTAAGCAAACTACCCGCTGAACATCGTGATAAAGGACGTATCTTAGGTTTAGCTTTTGCAATGATTACAAGAATTTTACTTCTTTTATCTCTTTTTTGGGTAATGAAACTTGTAACACCTTTGTTTAGTGTATTGGGCAATGAAATTTCAGGAAGAGATCTAGTTCTTTTACTAGGTGGGCTTTTCTTGATTGTAAAGTCTATTAAAGAAATTAAAGAGCAAATTTCTCATCAAGAAGAAAGTCAAAGTCATTTTAAAGCAAGCAATAAACTTTGGATAGTTGTAGCTGAAATTGCTGTGATTGACATAGTGTTTTCGCTTGATAGTGTTATTACCGCAGTAGGAATTGCTCAAGATGTAACCATCATGATTATCGCTGTTATTATCGCAGTAGCTGTGATGCTTTTTGCTTCTAAACCTATAGCAGATTTTGTTGAAAAATATCCAAGCATTAAAATTTTAGCCTTAGCTTTTTTGGTGCTAATAGGCGTAGTTTTAGTTGCTGAAAGTTTTGATATTCATATTGATAAGGCATATATTTATACCGCTATGGCTTTTGCTTTAGTGGTGCAAATTTTAAATATTTTAGATCAAAGAAAGGAAAAAAATGGCTAAAGACGCTAATGGAATAGAACTTAACACAGGTGATAGCGTGAGTGTAATAAAAGATCTTAAGGTTAAAGGTGCAAGTACAACTTTAAAACGTGGAACTACTATAAAAAATATTAAGCTCACTTCTAAAGAAGGTGAAATTGAGGCTAGAGTAGATAAATTTGGCGTTATTGTTTTAAAAACTGAATTTTTAAAGAAAATCTAGGCAAAGAATGTGCGAATCTTACTTGTTTTAAGAGGGAATTATTACGCAGGACAAGAAGAATTTATCAAAAATAATAAACTTCAAAATTATACACTTGATTTAAATGCTTTGCGTCTTTTATCAGGAAGCGTTAAAAATATAGTCAGTGAATATAAAATTTTAAATGTTAAAAATGATGAAGATTTGAGTAAAATTTTACTCAAACTTCTAGAAATGCGTATGCAAAAAGGTGAGTTTAGCATCATAAACGCTTACAACGAAACATTAAAAATTTATAAAGACTTAGCTAAACAATATCGCTATAAAATATATGTTATTGTTTTTGATAGCTCTTTAAAACAATGTCAAGAAAAAAATCTTTTAGAAGCTAAAAAAAATGGATATATCATTCCTTATGCTCTTTTGGAAAAAACTCAAGATTTGCTCAAAAAAAATCCAAAAAAATACCCAATTTTAGACTCAAGAGACTGGAAAAAATGTCTTTACCAAATGCCAAATTTAAGCAAATACAAAAAAATTCATCATATAGGAGATTTACAAGGTTGCTATAGTGTTTTAAAAGAATACATTAAAACAATCAAAGAAGATGAATTTTATATATTTTTGGGAGATTATATCAACAGAGGTATAGAAAATGGCAAAGTAATAAAATTTCTTTTAAAAATTTGCGAAAAAGAAAACGTATGCTTATTAGAAGGAAATCACGAAAGACATCTTATAAAATGGGCTAATGGAGAATTGTCAAATTCCAAAGAATTTAATGAAAATACTTTAAAGGATTTTAGAAAAGAAAAACTTACTCCAAGAGATGCTAGAAAACTCTATCCTCATCTAAAAGAATGTTTATACTACAAATTCCAAAATAAATTCATATTTTGTTCACATGGAGGAGTAAATTTTATACCCTCCAAACCTGAAAAAATAAGTTTTATACCAAGCCATGACTTTATTTATGGTGTAGGTGGATATGAAGACAGTCAAAAAGTAGCAAATCAATTTTGTAATTTCACCTCGGACAATCTTTATCAAATCTTTGGACACAGAAATAAAGAAAAACTTCCTATGAAAATAGCCAAAAGAGTATTTTTATGCGAGGGTAAAATAGATGATGGTGGATATTTACGCGTAGTTACACTAGATGAAAAAGGTTTTGAGTGTATAGAAATTAAAAACCAAATTTACAAAAAGAAATAAGCCTAAAGAGGCTTATTCTTCATCTTTATTTGTTTTTTTAACCACCTTAACACGCTCTATAGAATTCCCATCCATTTTTTTAACTTCATAGTAACAAAGTTCATCTTCAATGCGATCTCCTACCATAGGCAAGCGTCCTAAAAGATTAAATACATAACCACCTATAGTAACTTGTTCTAAATCCTCATCATAGTTTATTACAAGCATTTCTTCAACAGTTTCTATATCGCATCGTCCTTGAAATTCATAGATATTTTCAGCAAGTTTTTTATAGCTGTCTTCTTCATGCTCGCTTTTAATTTCGCCAATAATTTCTTCCATGATATCTTCCATGGTTAAAATTCCAGCAGTTCCACCATACTCATCAACTACTAATGCAGTATGAGAGCGTTCTTTATTCATCATTACAAGTACTTTTGAAATGCTGATATTTTCAGGAACCAAAATCAAAGGTTTAACAAAAGTATCTAAATTTTGACTTTTATGGTTTAATTCATTTTGTATTATATCTCGTATGTGTATCATACCTAAAATAGTATCTTTAGAGCCATCAATATAAGGAAAGCGAGTATGTTTATGCTCACAAATGATTTGCATATTTTCTTCGTAACTTTTTTGTTTATTTAGACAAATCATATCTTTTCTAGGAGTCATAATCTCTTTAGCAACAGTATCTGAAAAATCAACAGCATTGCGTATGATCTCTGTTTCAAATTCATCTAAAACTCCACCTTTTTGACTCTCACTTGCTATGATTTTAATTTCTTCTTCGCTATGAGTTAGCTCGCTTTCTTTAGCAGGTTTTATTCCAAAAAGTTTCAAACTTATAGCTGCTAAAAAATCGAAAATTTTAATACAAGGCAAAAAGAGCATCCAAAACCAATGAAGCGGTCTAGCTATAAATAAAACCGCTTTATCTGCAACTGCAATAGCTATACTTTTTGGCACAAGTTCTCCTAAAACCACATGTAAAAGAGTAATAATGCTAAAAGCAATAATGAAAGCCATAGTATGGATAATAACAGTGCTAAAACCAAGATTAATAAGCGGAATTTCTAGCATTTTTGCAATAGCAGGCTCACCTATCCAACCAAGAGCTAGAGAACTTAAAGTGATTCCTAATTGACAAGCACTAAGATAAGTATCAAGTCTTGAAGTAACCTCCAAAGCTTTCTTGGCACCAGCTTTTTTTTCTTTTATCATCTCTTCAAGCTTGGAACGACGTACTTTAACAATACTAAATTCAGACAAAACAAAAAAACCATTTAAAAACACTAGAGCAAGTGCAACAACAACCATAAGTATAGAATATCCTGCATCAAAAGATGCTGTAGAAGTTTGGTTTAAATCCAAAACCTGACTGGGGTCCAATGAAGCTCCTTAAGAAATAAAATATTATTAAACCTTATTATACACAATTAAAAGTAAATTTAATATTTGAATTTTTTCTTGTATTTTATAAGAAAAAACTAAGACTTATAAGAAATATTTTTCTCAAATTCTTTTAAACGCTTATATATACTTCTAAGTTGAGTGATAGTTGTCCAGTTTGTGATAAAAATACTAAAAGAGCTTCGCACTTGATCAAATGCATTATTAATCTGCATTACAATACCAAGTCCTATAGCTCCAGCAAAAAGCCCTGGTGCCATGATTAAAAATGGCACTATAACTATCATTTGCTCAAATAAAATGAGCCAAATATTAAAATATCCATAATGTAAAAAAAGTCTTTTATAGTTAAATTTAAGCCCTGTAAAAAGCTCTATCATAGTCTCATTTTTAGCGTATTCTTTGCGATTATCCTCAGCATAAACAAGCTCTTTTCTAAAAGCTGCTTCAGCTTTTTGATTGTTATATTCAAGTCCAGGAAGCTTAATACCTACAAACCATGACACAACCAAGCCTCCTAAAGAAATCAAAAGTGCAATATAAACAAGCAAACCATCAATGTTTTTTAAAAAATAAAAAAAAGAATTTTCGCTTAAATTTGCAAATAAAGCTTTACTCACAACATCACTTAAACTCCATAAAATCGGAATAAATGCTACAAGGGTCATCAAAGCTTTTATAAAACTAAGTCCTAAACTCTCTACGATTTTAGAAAAATTATAAGTATCTTCTTGAATTCTTTGCGAACTTCCTTCTATATTATCATCTTTATTTTTCCAAAATTTTAAATAAGAAAAAGTCATAGCCTCACGCCACTTAAAAGCATAGACGCTAGCAAAATAGATATTAATTGTAGCGATTAAAACATAAGGAATAGCAATAGCCAAAAAAACTAAAATCAAAGCATAAAAATCACTTGCTGAATAATTTGGCTTTTCAATCATAGCCCTAGAGTTGAAAAAATATTCTAATAAATTTTGATAATAATACAATGCGCCTTTATTGATAAAATTAGCTTTTTGGAAATTTTGCTCAGCTCTTTGATTAGCCTCTTGGATTAAAGTGGCATTATTTTCAAGATTTTCTTCTATTTTTTGCGTAGAATTAGAATCCAAAAGTTCTATTTTTGGCTTTTGTAAAACATTGTAAAAATCACTATACCATGAATTGATCGCAACATTTAAGCTTGTTTGTATATATAAGAAAAATAACAGTAAAAAAAGTCCCAAATAAGCCCATAAAGCCCATTTTTTACTTTTAAAAAACGAAGAGAACATAATCATCACCTTTAAAATAAAAATTCTAATAAACTTTTTTTAATGAAAAGTTTATTTTTTACCTAAATAGTCTTTAATATTGTAATCAATAGGCATAACAAAACTGATTTTATCACCATTTTTTAACATTTCTTTAGGCGGTTTTGGCAATGGAGAAGCTCTTTTAAATAAACTTAAAGCTTCATCATTGAGCGCTGCATAAGGGCAAGATTTTTTAAGCTCTTTGCTTAAGACATTTCCGCTTTCATCAATGCTTACGCGAATTCTTACAACGCCTTCTTGTTTTTGCATTATCGCTTCTTGAGGATATTTTTTAAATTTAGTCAAATGAGCCATAAGCAAAGCTTGATAGCTTTTAACTTGTTCTTTGGCATTGCCACTTACTATAGTTTGTGTTTTATCTTTATTACTTTGTAGCGGAGCACTGAGCGATTCATTTTTAAATTTTGAATTTTCACTTGCATTAGCTATTTCTTTTTGAGCTTGGTTTTCATCTTGCTTTTCAATCTTTTTTTGAACTTTTAATACAGCATTTTTATCTTGAGAATTAAAACTTATTCTTTCGTCTTGTTTTTTGTTTTTATCTTGAGAATTACTCTTTTTTTGATCAATCGAAACTTCTTTTAATTCCCCGATAGGAAACTCTGATACCATCATAATGGAAGTAAATTCCGCTCCTTGTTTAAAATCAACACCACTTGATTTTTCTTGAGTATAAAAAGAAAAAAGGGAAAACATTAATACTAAAGTATGCAATATCAAACTTAACACAAACCCAAAAATCACACTAGACTTCATACTAATCCATCTTTTTACTTGAAAGAGCTATTTTTCCATAGCCATTCTCTTTTAATTTTTGCATTACTTGCATAATATCTTCATACTTTACACTTTTATCGATATGAAAATAAATAATTTCTTCTTTATTGCCTTTGGTTTTTATATCTAAAGCACTTGAAAGATTTTCTAGGCTTAATTTATCATCATTAATAGCCAAAGTATTATCAGTATTTAAATAAAGTATGATGGGATTTTTAAGCTTATCCTCTGCTTGCTGCGAACTCTTGGGTAATTCTATTTTGATAGAACTTGTGATAAGAGGAGTAACAGCCATAAAAACAATCAATAATACAAGCATAATATCTATAAAAGGAGTTATATTGATCTCACTTAACTCCTCTTCTTTGTGAGCCATTTCAGTTTTTATCATTAAAATAACTCCTATGAAAAAGTATATAGACAAAATTTGCAAGCTCATCTAAATGGTGCATAAGTTTTAAATTTTTTCTTGTAAGATAATTATAAAAAAGCACCGCAGGGATAGCAGCTATCAAGCCAAAAGCTGTAGCAAACAAGGCTTCAGCTATACCAGGCGCAACGACTGCCAAAGAAGCATTGCCAAGATTTGCTATACCTATAAATGCATTCATAATTCCCCAAACTGTTCCAAAAAGCCCTATAAAAGGTGCGCTAGCACCTATGCTCGCAAGCAAACTCAAGCCATTTTTGCTTGCTGTGATTTGCTTTGAGATGGTATTTTGCAAACGCAATTCTATACGCTCTTTTATGTGATCATTTTTATATTCACTTTTTTCAAGCTCATCTTGAATTTCTAAAGATAAAACACCTGCAAAATCTTTTGTCTGATCTAATTCATTGAGATTTTTTAATTCTTTTATCTTTTGTATAGACAAGTCTAGATTTTTTTTCATAAAATAAAATTGCATAAGCTTAGAAATAAAAACTGCCCATGCTAAAATGGAAAATAAAACCAATATATAAATAACACCTTTTACCACCTCATCAGCATTTTGATAAAGACTAGAAAGAGAAAGCTCTATTTTAGGTGCTTCGGTTTCTATCTTAGAAGAATCAAAAGATAAATTTGTATCTGTTGCATTTGCTTCTGCATTTAAATTTAACAATAAAAAAACAAAATAAAAATATTTTTTTAACATTTGTATATTCCTTAATATTTATATTCAAAACTTACTATAAAAGTACGACCGCGAGCAGAATTGCTAAAAAGATAGATAGGATCACCTGCTCCATTATATTGAAGCTGATTATCTAAGGAATTATAAGCATTTAAGGCATCCATGTAGTTTTTATCAAATAAATTTTGCACCTCTGCTCTCATTGTGAGGTTTTTAAACCATTCTATATTCCAATATAAATCTACTATAATAGGAATTTTTGGTAAGTCTTGTGTGGTTGGTTTAGGATAATAAGGATTGTTTGGATCCTTATTCCAATCATCTGTATTTGGATTTACCCTTTTTGCTTTGCCTGTGTATTTTGCTATACCACCAAAGCTTATTTTATCATTTAACCTAAAGCCAAGCTCTACATTTGCATAATCTTTTGGAAGCTCCATGATTTTACTTGCCGAAAAAGAGCCAAGAAGAGGTCCTGAAGTTTGAGAAATAGTCGAACTTGTATCTTGTCTTGAATACATAGCTTTAGCATAAGCAAAACCCAAGTCATAGCTTAATTCTAACTCCACACCCTTAAATATGGTATCATCAGCTGAATTTAAGTGCATATAAAATTGCGAGCTTGGAGGATCTTTACTTGGATCTTCAAGATAAAATTGTTCATTATAAATATAATCTTTTATTTTTGTATGATAATACACGGCTTTAAAACCAAAGCGATCATCATCTTTTAAAAGTCCATGTTTAAAAGAATTAAAACCTATTTGCCAAGTATTGGCTTGTTCTGGTTTTAAGAAAGAATTGATACCATTGCCTTCGTTATTTGAGAAAAACATTTCTTGCACATTAGGGGCTCTATTTGTTCTCGCAAAACTTACAAAGGGTGTAAAAAGCTCGTGTATGGCAGCTGAAAGCATGACAGAAGCATTCAGGCGAAGTCCATTTTTATCTATATCTGTCGCCGCTTTTGGAAAACACATAAAATTTACTTCATCGCAAGCAGGTCTGTGTCCTTTGATATTCCAATCTAAAAGATTCACATTGGTATCAAGTGTAAAGATACCATAATTTAGACTATTATCAAGATAATAAGTAAAAAGATTTTGTTTTCCACGAGGCTGAAAAGGTATAGAATTTACTCCTTGAATTGATGTATTTAAGGTATTTTTATAATCATTAAGCAAAATATTTGCTCCAAAGCGTATGTTTAGATTAAATCTATGCCATTCACCCTCTAAAGTATCACTTATATCAAAAGTAGTGGCAGTATTTTTTGCCTTTGTGTTAGCTATGGCATCGTTTGCCGCAAAAGTAAATTTTGATCCATAGGTTTGTATGCCTTGATTGTAGGCAATAAGCGTATTTACATTAAGCCACTCATTAGGGTTGTGCCAAAAATCAAGTTGATAATTGTCATTGTGTATTTTTCTACCGGCAAGTTCGTTTTGATATCTACGATAAGAAAATATAGTGTTTGTAAAAGAATTTGGGACATATTCGAGTTTAAAAAGTTGAGAGTTTGGTTTTTGGGTTAAAAAATCTGGATCAAAAGGAGCGATATTGGTATCAGCTATACCATCTCCATCAGTATCAACCATACTACTACCTATCTTGCCACCCCCGCCTACAGTGTAATTTTGAGTAATTCTCTTTGCGCTATAACCAAAAAGCGCGCCCACATATCCATTATTTTCAAGTTCAGTCTTTCCAGCCACTGCACTCATATAACTTGGTCCGATTCCATTGCTTCCATAAGAAAATCGTCCTAAAAATCCAAAGATATTGCCATCATGTACAATATCATTTATACCTATGGTCTTAAAATTTGCTGATCCCATCAAGGCATTTGCTCCACCTACTCCTTCAAAAGTTCCCCTTGTAACATCAACTCCGATTAAGAAATTTGTATCAATAACAGCTCCAAAAGCTGAAGTTCCCGTTTGTGAATGAAATCTAGCTGGATCATCTGATGCACTACCATAAAAAGTTTGAGTAACACCGTCAATCATGGTATTAACACGCCCAAAACCACTCATACCACGAATATTTACTTGAACTGTGCCTTGAGCTTGATCTGTGTTTGTGTAGGTTCCAGGTATACTACGCACTATAGAATCTATACTTTGTGTATCTGAACCTATACCCTCTCTTGTGCTTGTTGCCCCAGGAGTTACAAAAGGTTTTTCATCGTTTTTGATTTTTGAACCTGAAATTTCAAGACTATCAAATTCTAATTCTTCAGAAAAAGCAAAACTAGCAAAACATAAACCTACAGCACAAAATAAACTTAATTTTTTCATTCCTCCCCCTTATAAATCAAAACATAATCACTGTCTTTTAAATCTATTTCTCCATAGCTTAAATTCACTACAACTATTTTTTTACTGCTTTTAAAATCTTGTATATGTAAAGGAATTCCTATTTTTTTACTTGTATGATAGCTTCCAGCTAGCAATAAAACTTTATTTACATGATGAACCAATACATCAGCCATACGCCTGTCTTTGAATTGTTGAATTTCCACCAATTTATCTAGTAATTCTTTATTTTCTTCAGGATTTAGCTTATGGCTTAAGGATATAATGTCAAAAAGTTGTTTTTTTACTTCATTTGTGGTTGAAACATAACCCTTTAAGGGCTGAGCCCCATTATAAATGCTTGTAATTTCTGAGCGTGAAAGATTTGCACCTAATATTTTTGACTTTGAATAAAAAACCACATTGACAAATTGCTCATAATCTTTCCATTTCCAGACCTTATCCCAATTTAATGCATTAGTAAGTTCATTGGCTTTAATGGTTTTTTTATTTTTAAAAGCTTTATCTAAGTGATTTTGCTCTGTGCTTGCTAACATTTCTAAAGCTACATCAAAGTTTATATTTTGAGAACTTAAATTTCCTTCTAAGGCATTAAAAATCATAACTTGACTTATCTTATGTTTAACCTCATCGTGTTTTTCGCCAAGCAGTATCACATCTGCTTTTAGCAATTCTAAAATCATATCTTCAAAAGAAATCTTTTTTTGAGTATGCGTATCAAGTATATAAAAATCTTTATTTTCTTGAAGTGGAGATGATTTTTGCAAAACAGCACAAGCGCTCAACATAAAGCTTATAAATAGAATGCTTAAAATAGTATAAAATTTCATTATTATTGTTACTTTCTTAGTGGTTTATTTTTGATATTGAATATTAATATTTTATATATAAAAATACTATTAAATATTTATATTAAAATTTAATTATTTATAATTATTATCAAAATTTATTATAATAAAATGAAAATATTTATCAGTTATAAAATTATTAAGTTACTTTATATTTACTTTTTAATATTAATATTTCTTATCAAAATATCTAAAAGGAATTAATGTCTATGAAAAAAATAATTTTATTTTTACTATGCGTTGGCTTTGCTTTTGCTTGCTCTGAACATTCTCATACCGATTTTAAAGATCTTAATAAAACCGAGTATAATTCTCAATTAAAGGATAAAATATGAAAAAAATCTTCTTTATGTTTTTAACAGCTGTTTCATTTTTAGGTGCTAGTGAGCTTAATATTTACTCAGCAAGACATTATAATGCTGATTTTGAAATCATAAAAAAATTCGAAGAAAAAACAGGTATTAAGGTCAATCATACTCAAGCCAAAGCTTCAGAACTTATTAAAAGACTTTCTCTTGAAGGAAGTAATTCTCCTGCTGATATTTTCATCACAGCTGATATTTCAAATCTTACAGAAGCTAAGAATTTAGGACTTTTATCCCCTGTTTCATCAAAATATTTAGAAGAATTTATACCCGCTCATTTAAGAGATAAGGATAAAGAATGGTTTGCGATTACAAAAAGAGCAAGAATTATTGCTTACAACAAAAACACAAATATCGATATTAGCAAAATGAAAAATTATGAAGATTTAGCAAAAGCTGAATTTAAAGGAGAAATTGTTATGAGAAGTGCTACAGCTCCTTATAGCAAAACTCTTTTAGCATCTATTATAGCTAATGACGGAAATAAAGAGGCTAAAGCATGGGCTAAAGGTGTGCTTGAAAATCTTGCGACAAATCCAAAGGGTGGGGATAGAGATCAAGCCAGACAAGTATTTGCAGGCGAAGCTAAATTTGCAGTTATGAATACTTATTATATAGGGCTTTTAAAGAATTCTAAAAATCCAAAAGATGTAGAAGTGGGGAATTCTTTGGGTATTATTTTTCCTAATCAAGACAATAGAGGAACGCATATTAACATTAGCGGTATTGCTATGACAAAATCAAGTAAAAATCAAGATGCGGCTAAAAAATTTATGGAATTTATGTTAAGTCCTGAAATTCAAAAAATTCTTACTGATAGTAATTATGAATTTCCTATAAGAAATGATGTAGAATTAAGCCAAACGGTAAAAGATTTTGGAACTTTCAAAGAAGATCAAATCCCTGTGAGTAAGATAGCAGAAAATATTAAAGAAGCGGTTAAAATTTACGATGAAGTCGGTTTTAGATAATGTATAAAACCTTAAAATACTATAAACTCGGGGCAATTTTACTTGCCCTTTTTCTTGCTTTACCTATTTTTGGTATTTTTGCTGAACTTTTTTATATTTTATTTCAAAATTTTAATACAAGTGATTTAACCCAATTTTCATCTATTAAAGAAAATTTGAGTCATTTTTTTGATTATTTATTTTTAAAATTCATCAAAGATACTTTTATAATTAGCATGGGAGTATTGTGTTTAAGCTTGATTTTGGGTGTGAGTTCTGCTTATTTGATTGCAAATTATGATTTTTATTTCTGTAAAATTTTAGAAAAATTACTCATTTTACCCTTAGCCATACCTGCTTATATTTTAGCCTTTGTTTATGTGGGAATTATGGATTTTCAAGGATTTTTTCACGAAAATTTTGGCTTTAGGATAGATTTTTTCAATCATTATGGTGTTATTTTTGTTTTGGCTATTTCTTTATATCCTTATATTTATTTATTTGCTAAAACAGCTTTTAAAAGTGAAGCTAAAGAGGCTTATGAAGTAGCTAAAATCATGAAATATTCTGAATTTAGAATTTTTACACGCGTGGCACTTTTGAGTGCAAGACCTGCCATTTTTTCTGGAGCTTTATTGGTTTTAATGGAAACTTTGAGTGATTATGGTGCAAGTGCTTATTTGGGAGTGGATACTTTTTCGGCTGGAATTTTTAAACTCTGGTATGATTTGAATGATTCTTATTCTTCTAGTGTTTTATCGGGTATTTTAATGCTTTTTGTATTTTTGATTATGTATGTGGATTATTATTATAAAAATAAACATCATTATAGTTTTAATCAAAATTTAGCTCTTTTTATCAAAAAAAGAAAATTAAATCCTATTAAACAAATTCTATCCTGTATTTATTGTTTTATGATTGCTTTTGTAGGTTTTATTTTACCTTTTATTTGGCTAGTTTATTGGGGGCTAAAAGATCATAAGCTTTTTGAATCGCAATTTTATATTATCAGTTTTCAAACTATAATCTTAGCTTTAATCACTGCTTTAATTACCACTTTTTTAGCTTATTTTTTGATGTTTAGCTCTAGGATAGTTAAAAATCATTTTTTTAATTTATTTATTTTAAAAATAAGTTCTTTGGGTTATTCTATACCTGCTGCTGCTTTAGGGATTAGCATTATAGTGCTTTTTGTATTTTTGGATAAATTTTTTCACATGAGTTTATTGGGAAATTCTTTACTTGTTCTTGTTTTTGCTTATATAATTCGTTTTTTAGCGAGTGCAATTTATTCTTTAGAGGGAGGATATAATAAAATTCATCTAAACATTGATGAAGCAAGTTTAAATTTAAGAACGAGTTATTTTATTTTATTTTTTAAAATTCACACACCTTTAATGAAACATTTTTTATTTTTGGCTTTTATTATTGTTTTTATTGATACGATTAAAGAACTTCCTTTAAGTAGAATTTTAGCGCCTTTTGGCTTTGAAACTTTAAGTGTTAAAGCTTTCTGGTTTGCAAGTGATGAAAGAATTTATGATGCAGCTTTGCCTTCCTTGTTTATCGTTTTTCTTTCTTTAATGGTTGTTGTTTGGATGGATAAAATCACAAGGAAAGATGATGTTAGAAATTAAAAATTTATCTAAAAATTTTGGAAAAATACAAGCTTTAGAAAATATCAATCTTCATGTCAAAGAAGGAGAATTTTTAAGCATTTTAGGAGGTAGTGGAAGCGGAAAAAGCACGCTTTTAAGGATTATTGCTAAGCTTGAACAAGCTAGTTCTTATGATTTGTTTTCTTGCAAAGGTGAAGTGGCTTTGATGTTTCAAAATTATGCTTTATTTCCTCATTTAAATGTTGAGAAAAACATACTTTTTGCACTTTATGATAAAAAAGATAAAAATCAAATTTTAAATCATTTGCTTAAAACTTTTGAAATTGAAGATTTAAGATATAAAAAAATCGATGAAATTTCAGGAGGACAAGCGCAAAGAGTGGCTTTTGCTAGAGCTATGGCAAGAGGATGTAAGCTTTTGCTTTTAGATGAACCTTTTTCTAATTTGGATCAAAATTTAAAACAGGATTTAAGAAGAGAATTGAAAAAAATGATAGAAAATCAAGGCATTACGGCTATTATGGTAACTCATGATATTGAAGATGCTTATTGTATGTCTGATCAAATCGCTTTTTTAGAAAAAGGAAAAATTTTAGCTCATGCAAATCCTAAAGAGCTTTATTTTAAACCTGATTTTAAAAGTGCACAAATTTTACCTGATTTAAATATCATAGAAGAAAAACTTGATTTAGAAGATGAATTTTTTGCTTGGATAGCTTCAAAAAATTATATTTTTGGTTATGCAGAGCTTAAAATAGGAAATCGCTTTGAGGCTAAAATTTTACAAAAAGAATTTTTAGGGGCTTTTTGTAGGCTAAAATTACTTTATAAAAATATAATTTTTTTTATTTTGGTGAGCTCAAGTTATGATTTAGAAGAGAAAATAAGTTTTGATATTATCAATTTTTAGTTTAAATTTGATAAAATCAAAAAAATTTTTGAAGGATAGGAATGAAAAATCTTTTAATCATAGGCGCAGGTGGGGTAAGTCGTGTGGCTACTGTAAAATGCGCAATGAATTCTGATACTTTTAGTAAAATCACTTTAGCTAGTAGAACAAAAAGCAAATGTGATGAAATCGCTGCTTTTATCAAAGAGCGTTTAGGGGTTCAAATTGAAACGGCGCAAATTGATGCTGATGATAGCAATGCAGTTGTAGAACTTATCAAGAAAACAGAAGCACAAATTTTACTCAATGTGGCTTTGCCTTATCAAGATTTGAGTTTAATGGATGCTTGTATAAAAGCAGGGATTGATTATATAGATACGGCAAATTATGAACATCCTGATTTAGCTAAATTTGAATACAAAGAGCAATGGGCGAGAAATGATGAGTTTAAACAAGCAGGAATTTTAGGACTTTTAGGAAGTGGATTTGATCCTGGTGTAACTAATGTTTTTTGTGCTTATGCACAGCAAAATTTATTTGATGAAATTTCTTATATAGATATTTTAGATTGCAATGCAGGTGATCATGGCTATGCTTTTGCGACGAATTTTAACCCTGAAATCAATCTGCGTGAGGTTTCTGCTAAAGGGCGTTATTGGGAAAATGGCAAGTGGATAGAAACGCAGCCTATGGAAATAAAAATGGAGTGGGATTATCCAGAAGTAGGAGTGAAAGATAGCTATTTGCTTTATCATGAAGAACTTGAAAGCTTGGTAAAAAATATCAAAGGTTTAAAAAGAATACGCTTTTTTATGACTTTTGGACAAAGTTATTTAACTCACATGAAATGTCTTGAAAATGTTGGAATGCTAGGGATTAAACCTGTGATACACCAAGGTAAAGAAATCATTCCTATAGAATTTTTAAAAACCTTGCTTCCTGATCCTGCAAGTTTAGGACCACGCACTAAAGGTTATACCAATATAGGTTGCGTGATTCGTGGTAAAAAAGATGGAAAAGACAAACAAGTTTATATTTATAATGTTTGCAATCATGAAGAATGTTACAAAGAAACTGGCGCGCAAGCTGTGAGCTATACTACAGGTGTTCCTGCTATGATAGGTACGAAATTAATCGCTAAAGGAATTTGGCAAGGAAAAGGCGTGTTTAATATGGAAGAATTTGACGCTAAGCCTTTTATGGAAGAGCTGAATTCTCAAGGACTTCCTTGGAAGATTATCGAAATGACTCCAAGCTTAGGAGAGTAAGTGCTAGAGCACTTACTTTTGTCCTATATAAATAAAGTGCTCCACACTGCCTTCAAAATTATACAGATTAATTAATTCATAATCTCCCCAAAATAAAGGTTTAAAAGGTTTAAAATCTTCTTTTAATTCTTCTATGTCTTTAGTAAAGCGTATATATGAAGAACCACTCAATCTACCACTTGGACATCCTTTTACTTCACGCAAGCTATTATCCATAAGTTCTCCTCTTTCATACATACTATAGCCTTTATCGCTCATCATGGTTGCAAATATAATAGCTCCTTCATTGCATAGTTCATAAAATTCTTGCACAGCTTCTTTAAAAGCTTGTTTTGTAAGATAATATAAGCTTTGATTTGCAAATATAAAATCCATTTTTGTATTGAAGAGTTTTTTAAAGCTAGAATTAGGAGATATGATGTGAAAATTTTTAGAATCTAAGCAAGGATCTTTTTCCCAAACTTTTTTTAAACTAGGAACTATATCAATGCCATAAGGCTCTATACCCCCCCCCCGGTTATATTTTTAAAATACTTAGAATGCACTCCATTTCCACAACCAAAATCAAGTAATTTTCCACTTGTTTTGCTTAGTTTGTATTTTAAGATTCTCTCGTAAAATCTTATAACATGACCATCAGGATATTGAAGTCCATAACCTTCTTTGTCATATTTTTGAGTATATGCAGATAAAGAATTATCCATTTTTGCCCCTTTTTGTGTAGAATGTTGACTTAATGTCAAAATCCATTCTAGCACAAAAAGGATTAAAGTTATTTTACAGGGTGAAGTTCATTTGCATAAAAGCTAACTGATCCCATGCCTTCTTTTAAAGCCCATTCGTAAGCTTTTGCAACAAATTCCCAGTTAATATGAGCATAGAATTTTTCTAAATAAGCAGGGCGTGCATTGCGATGATCTACATAATAAGCATGTTCCCAAACATCTACAACAAGTAAAGGAACTTTATCTTCAGTAATTGGTGTAGCTGCGTTTGAAGTACCTACAAATTCTAGTTTTTGATTTTTAGTATTATAAACTAACCAAAACCATCCTGAACCAAAAACTCCTGTAGCGCCTTTGATAAATTCAGCTTTGAAATTTTCTAAAGATCCAAATTCTTTTTCTAGTGCCGCTTGTAAATTAGCATCTATACTTTGACATGAACCGCCACAGCCACAGCCTGTACTTGGCTTAATGCAATCAAAATAAAAATCATGATTATAAACTTGAGCTGCGTTATTAAATACGCCCCCATTTGAAGTTTTGATAATACTTACAAGATCTTTACCTACAAATTCAGTATCTTTAATAAGATTATTTAGATTTGTAACATAAGTATTGTGATGTTTTCCATGATGATAGCTAAAAGTTTCAGCACTCAAAAAATCACCAAAAGCATTGGTATCATAAGGTAATTTTCTTAATTCAAACATAATTTCTCCTTTATTTTTAGTTTGATATTGAAAATATTACCATAATAATATTAAAAAGAGTAAAAATATCTTAAAAGCTTAGTGGGTAAAATTTCTATTTATTTAACCTAAATAAAATAAGATACATTTATAATATATTTTAATAATAATTTAAATATATATAAAAAATTATATTTTTTTGAAATATTTTTACAAAAAATATCTATTTGTTGATTTTTAATAATTACAATTAATTTGCAACTAAAAATTATTCATAAGGAGGAAAATATGAAAAAAGTTGTACTAATCTCGGCATTACTAGGTGCTTTCGCAGCTAATGTTTTTGCAGCTAATACTCCAAGCGATGTAAATCAAACACATACAAAAGCTCATCATTCAAAAGCTAAAGCTGATAAAAAACATGAAGCTAAAACTCACAAAAAAACAAAAGAGCAAACACCAGCTCAATAATGCCCAGCCTTGATATAAGTCTATAATAGACTTATATCAAAAGCTATTCGTATTCTACAAAATAAATTATTAATATTTATTAAATTTCAATAGAAAAAATGAAAAAATTGTTATTTTAAAAGAAAAATTAAAAAGTGGTGACCCATACGAGACTCGAACTCGTGTTACCGCCGTGAAAGGGCGATGTCCTAACCGCTAGACGAATGGGCCACTTTTAAGGAGTAAAAAATAAAAATGAAATTGAATTATATATATTTATTTCTTAAAATTTAATTAAATATATCAAAATTATGTGATTTTTATCTTTGTTTGATTATAATTTCATCTTCAATTTTTTATAAAATTTTAGGATTTATTATGGATTTTTATAGTCTTATTTTTTTATCCTGTGCTTTAGGAATGGATGCTTTTGCTGTATCACTATGCAAAGGTTTTAGTGTTAAAAAACTACATTTAAAACATTATCTTATTGTTGGAATTTATTTTGGTGGATTTCAAGCTTTGATGCCAACTATTGGTTATTTTATAGGCATAACTTTTGCATCTTTTATTGCGAGTATTGATCATTGGATAGCTTTTATTTTACTTTCTTTAATAGGATTAAAAATGATCAAAGAGTCATTGGAAAATGAAAATTGCGATAGTAATGCCAATCAATTTGGCTTTAAAACCATGCTAGCTTTAGCAATTGCTACGAGTATCGATGCACTAGCAGTTGGTGTGAGTTTTGCATTTTTAAATGTAAATTTATTATTAGCTATATTTTTAATAGGTATTATCACCTTCATTTTATGTATCATTGCTCTAAAAACAGGGAATAAATTTGGAATTTATCTTAAAAATAAAGCTGAACTTTTAGGCGGATTGGTTTTAATTATACTAGGAGTAAAAATTCTAATAGAACATTTATTTTTCGATTGAAAATTTCATTCTTAAAGTAGCTAAAGCTTTATCAAATTCCAAGGCTTTACTTTGAAATTTTTTATTAAAAGTTCTTTGTCTTTTGGCAAGTTGTGTAGTATGTATCGTGATTAAATTTTCAAGCTCTTTAAAGGAAATTTCTCCATCTAAATATTCTTTACACTCTTTCAAACCTATAGAATTTAATGCTTTAAGTTTATGATCAAATTTAGAAAAAAGAATTTTTGCTTCATCTAAAAGTCCATTATCAAGCATTTCTTTTGTTCTAGTTTTAATACGTTTTTTTAAAATTTCTTTATCCCACGCAAGCTCATAAATTTCTATATCTTTAAGCACCCCAGTTTTTTGTGTTCTTTTTAAAAATTCACTAGGAATTTCTCTTGTTTGTTCATAAATACCCAGCCATTTTTTTAATCTATAAGTATCATTTTTTTCTATTTTATAGTTTGGATCAATATTTAATAAAAGAGCATAAATTTCATCGTTATTTAAAGAACTCTTTGACTCTAAGGTTTTTTCACTTAAACCATCTATCATAGTTTTTAAATAAAATCCAGTTCCACCTACTATAATTAGAGGTAAATTTCTAGCTAAAGCAAATTCTTTTGCTTTTTGATATTCTCTTATGAATAACTCAACATTAAAATGTTCATTCACGCTCAATAAATTTACCCCAAAGTATTTTATACTCGCAAGATCATCTTGTGAAGGCTTGGCACTTGCTATATTAATCTCTTTATAAACACAAAGACTATCAAGACTTAAAACAACAGCATTAAATTCTCTTGCTAAAGTATTGGCTATGTATGTTTTTCCACTCGCGGTTGTTCCTATTAATGCTATTTCAAAAAACATTTTAATATTTATCCTAAAATTTATAAAAATTTTAGTAAAATCATAGCAAAAAATATTTTAAAGTAGAAAAATGAACACATTCTGGATAAAATTTAAAGATATTTTAGAACTTGTAGTATTTAAGCATTCTATTTTTGCTTTGCCTTTTTTATTTTCCTCTATGATTGTAGCATCAAAACTTGCAAATGACACTGCTTGGTTTGGTTTTAAGGCGTTGATTTTAGGCATTATTTGTGCAGTAAGTGCAAGAAATTTTGCCATGGCTACAAATCGTTTAATGGATGAAGATATAGATAAGGATAATCCTCGTTGTGCAAATCGCCCTAATGTCAGTGGAAAAATAGGTAGAAAAAGCGTATGGATTTTTATCATTATTAATGCACTTATTTTTATATCATGTTCTTATTTTATTAATACCTTGGCCTTTTATTTGTCTTTTCCTGTGCTTTTGGTATTGGCTATTTATTCAGCTTTTAAGCGCTTTAGTTCTTTAGCACATTTAGTTTTAGGATTTTGTTTAGGACTTGCGCCTATTGCAGGAAGTGTTATAATTATGGGTGAAATTCACATTTATAGCGTTATTTTATGTTTAGGTGTAACTTTTTGGACAGCTGGGTTTGATCTGCTTTATTCTTTACAAGATATGGAGTATGATAAAAAAATAGGACTTCACTCTATTCCTGCTAAATTTGGTTCAAAGGCTACTTTATTTATATCATCTTTTTGCCATATTTTAGCGGTATTATTTTGGCTTCTTTTTGTGTGGGAAGTTTGGGGTGTAGCACTTGGAAAAATAGCACTTATTGGGGTAATTATAAGCGGTATTATTTTAGCCTTGGAACATAAAATTGTTCATAAGAATTTTGCTCATATTGATAGAGCATTTTTTACTCTAAATGGTTATTTAAGTATTATCTTTTTTATTTTTATTTGGATTGATTTATTATGGAATTAGCACTTTTTAAAGCAGGATTTGAAGCTCATTTAGAATGTTGTGAAATAGAAAATAACCGTTTTCTTGGAGAATACCTAAAACTTGGAGCAATTTCTCAAATTTTAAAATGGAAAAAACTTGCTTTACGCATTGATTTTGACGAGGGTGAAAAAATTATTTTTGATCTTCTTTTAAGTCTAAAAGAAGATATTTTAAGACTTGAAAATTCTTTAGATAAAAATAAAGAACTTATACCACTTAAGCAAAAAGGGGTAATAGAATCTTTAAATTTTGAGTATCTAAATTTTTTGGATACTATTTTAGAAGAAGATAAAGAATATTATTTAAGATTTGATTTAAATAATCAAAAAATAGCTATTTTTATCAAAGCTCAAAGTCAAACATTGGCAAAAATTATCAAAATTAAGCCTGAAGACAAAATGGCTTTTGATGCTTTTGTTGTTGAAATCCAAAGAAATATGATAAGAAATAAGAAAGGCCAAGAATGAGTGATGATGTACTTTATTTAGTTTTTATAATTGTGCTTTTAATTGCAATGCTAGCCTACATGAATATCAAAGAAAGAGAAAATAATGCAAAAATAGCAAAACTTCAAAATGTGATAGAAGATATTACCAAAGAACTTCATTATTTTCGTAAAGAATTAGGAGTTAAAGATGATAGCGAAGAGGATGAAGACTATAAAACCTCTCTTTTAAAAGAAGAAATTATGATTGAACTTGATAAACAAATCAGTTCAAAAATCACTCCTGTTTTAAGAACACTAAAAACTATGGAACATATCATAGAAGATTTTCAAAATGAACAACAAAATCGTCTTTTAAATTTGGAACAAAAAGCACAAAGCATGGCTAAACTTACACCAAATTACGATACAGAAGAACAAAAAATAGAAAATCTTTTCAAAGAAGGAAAAAGCATAGAACAAATCGCTAAAGATTTACGCATTGGCACTGGAAATGTAGAACTTGTCTTAAAATTTAAGAAATTAATAAAATAGAATGGAAAATAAATGCTTATAGATCAATTCGGTAGAAAGATAAATTATCTTAGAATTTCAGTTACACAAAGATGTAACTTTCGCTGCCTTTATTGTATGCCAAAAATTCCTTTCGATTATCAGCCAAAAGAAAATTTATTAAGCTTTGAAGAACTTTTTTTATTTGTTAAAGCAGCTATAGACGAAGGAATTGAAAAAATCCGTATAACAGGTGGGGAACCTTTATTAAGAAAAGATTTAAGTATTTTTATAAAAATGATTAGCGATTATAAAAGCGATATTGACCTTGCTATAACTACAAATGGATTTTTACTAAAAGACTTTGCTAAAGACCTAAAAAATGCTGGACTTAAACGACTTAATATTTCACTTGATACCCTAGATCACAAAAAAGCAAAAACTCTTGCGCAAAAAGATGTATTAGATAGTGTTTTATCTGGAATTGATGAAGCTTTAAATCTAGATTTGAAAGTAAAACTTAATACTGTAGCTCTTAAAAATTTAAACGATGATGAACTGATATCTCTTTTGGAATTTGCAAAATCAAAAAAAGCTCAAATTCGCTTTATAGAATTTATGGAAAATACTCATGCTTATGGTAAATTACAAGGATTAAAAAGAGATGAAATTATACAAATTTTGAGTCAAAAATATCAAATTCAACTTATAAAAAAAGATGAAAAAGCACCTGTGAGTATTTACAAGGCAGATGATTATGAATTTGGAATTATAGATCCTCATAGCCATGAATTTTGCGATTCTTGCAATCGCATACGCTTAAGTGCTGAAGGCTTGTTAATACCTTGCCTTTATTTTGATGAAGCATTAAGCATAAAAGAAGCGGTTCGAAAAGGTGATATTAAAGCCGCTGTAGAAATATTACAAGAAGTATTAAGAAATAAACCAGAAAAAAATAAATGGAGTGTTGTTGATAATGAAACCTCATCTCGTGCTTTTTATCAAACTGGAGGTTAATTTTGCAACTTGTTGAAAGTTTCTTAAGCATTCAAGGAGAAGGCAAATATAATGGAAAATTAGCTATTTTTATGCGTTTTGCTGGTTGCAATTTCAACTGTTTAGGTTTTAATGTAAAAATATCAAAAAACGATAAAACTCTCATTGGATGTGACACGATAAGAGCTGTTTTCACAAAAGATTTTAAAGAAAGTTATGAAACTTTAAATGCTAATGAACTTTTAAAAAGAGTGATAAAATTAAAAAAAGACTTTGATCCTATAGTTGTTATCACAGGTGGAGAGCCATTAATCCATTATGAAAATCCTGAATTTATAGAATTTATCCAAATGTTATTAAAAAATAAATTCGAAATACACTTTGAAAGCAATGGAAGCATAGAAATTGATTTTGATAGATATCCTTTTTACAAAGAATGTATTTTTGCTTTAAGCGTTAAACTCCAAAATAGTGGGATAAAAAAAGATAAACGATTAAATTTTAAAGCTTTAAAAGCATTTAAAAATTACGCAAAAGATAGTTTTTATAAATTTGTTTTAGATGCCAATACTCTTGATAATTCATTTTTAGAAATCAATGAAATTCTAAAAGAAGCTCCAAATCAAATTTTTTGTATGCCTATGGGTGAAAATGAGCAAAACCTTAAAAAAAATGCTCAAAAAATTGCTGAATTTTGTATTAAGAATGGTTATAATTATTCTGATAGAATTCATATTCGTCTTTGGAACGATAAAGAGGGTGTATGATTATAAGAAAATTATTTGAATTTGAAAACGCACACATTGTTAGATTTTGTTCTTCTAAGCGTTGCAAAAGTAGCATTCATGGACATTCTTACAAAGTTGAAGTTTTACTTGAAAGCAAATATTTAGATAATGCTGGAATGGTCTATGATTTTGGACTTTTAAAAACCTATATACGCCAAATTATTGATAGTTTTGATCATGCTATCACTCTTTTTAAATATGATGACGCAAAATATTTAGAAGAAATGAAAAAATATTCAAGTCGTTGGATTTGCCTGCCTGTTAATGTAAGTGCTGAAAATTTTTGTCGTGTATTTTTCATACTTATAGATGCTTTATTAAAACAAACAAAAATGGTAAATGGAGAACAAGGAGTGACTTTACAAAGCATCATTGTTCATGAAACAAGAACAGGCTATGCACAAGGTTTTAGAGAAGATGCCTATAGTGAGCTAATGCCAAAAATTTCACTTCAAGACATAGAATTTTCCAATGGCATTAAAGCAGAATGGAATGATATAGATTTTTATAACAAATTAAAAAATGAAGAAATTTTTATAAATCCAAAGGAGATTTAATGCAAAAAGCTAAAATTTTAATTGCCTTAAGTTTTTTTTTATTAGTTTTATCTGCCTGTTCTAATGATGAAAAAAATATTTCCAAGACTCAAAATACAGATCAAGAAGTAGTCCAAATAGAACAAAACGATGAAAAAACAGAATTAAGTGACTCCAACCTGCCTTTACCTGTAGATGATGAAGCACAAAGTTCAAATGATGAACATGAAGTCAATCCTAGTATTATCAACTCTTTATATAAACAAAAATGCGCCACTTGTCATGGAGAAAAAGGGGAATTAAAACCTAAAAACAGCACGGCCATTAAAACCTTGAGCAATAAAATTTTTATACAAAAAATAAAAACGATAAAAGATAAAAACCATAGTTTTTTAAGTGATGAACAAATTCAAAATTTAGCTGATTTTATAAACAAAGGAAAATAATGGATCAAAGTTACGAATTCTTTTTAGCTTTACATCTTTATAGTCTTTATGCGAGCGGTTTTTTAATGCTTTTTTATCTTATACTAACACAAGGAAATTTTAAAACCGAATTCATTTTTATTCGCAGAATACGATTATTTTTACCAATTTATTATTTATTTTTAGCTTTGATTATTTTTACAGGTTGTTTGTTATCAGCAATGAAACAATTTCAAATGAATGTCAATATCTGGGTAATGATTTTTTCTTGGATCTTAATTTTTGCCTTAGCAATTTTTCACTTTGTTTGTTTTAAAAAAGCAAGAAGATTTAGAAAATATGCCACTTTTAGATGGATTAGTTGTTTGATTTTACCTTTTGAAATTTTTTTATTGTTTTTGCCTTTTTTAATAGAAAGATATCTATAAAATGCAATTTTTGTATAACAAGCAAGCTGGAGAAGAGTTTATACAACTTCAAGGTGAAAACTTTAACCATTTAAAAGTAAGAAGAGTAAAGGAAAATTCGGAGCTAAATCTTAGAAATTTACAAGATAATTTTCTTTACAACTATACAATCACAAATTTAACAAGAAATTCTTGCACTTTAAAATTTTTAAACAAAAAATCACAAAATATAAAACAAAGTGAATTAAACTTAGCCTTAGCCATTATAGATATTAAAATTTTAGAAAAAACTCTACCTTTCTTAAATGAACTTGGAGTAAAAAAGTTACATTTGGTTTTTACAAATTTTTCACAAAGAAATTTTAAAATCGATTTAGAAAGATTTGAAAAAATCATTATTTCTTCTTGTGAACAATGCGGTAGAAATACTAAAATGGATTTAATTATCCACCAAAGCACTCAAGAATTTGTTCAAAAATTTCCAAATGCAATTATGGTTGATTTTCAAGGAGAACAACAAAGTCATTTCAATGAAAAAGAATTGTATTTTATAGGTCCTGAAGGTGGATTTAACAATGATGAGAGATTATTGTTTAACCGAAAAATCTCTCTTAAAAGCTCTAATATTCTAAAAAGTCAAACAGCTATCATAGCTATAGCTTCAAAAATTTTGCTTTAACTTTTCTTAAATTAATCTCTTTTTTATGTTAAATAATTTATAATCACGGCTTATTGTTTTAATTTTTAAGGAAAACTAATGAAAAAAGAAATTCACCCAGAATATGTAGAATGCAAAGTAAGTTGTGCTTGTGGAAATACTTTTACAACAAAGTCAAACAAAGCAGAATTAAGAGTAGATATTTGTTCAAATTGCCATCCTTTTTTTACAGGCAGTGAAAAAATTGTAGATGCTGCAGGTCGTGTAGAGAAATTTAAGAAAAAATACGCAATGCAATAATTATGCTTTATTTTATTCCTACTCCCATAGGAAATTTAAGCGATATTTCTTTTAGAGCCTTAGAACTTTTAAAGACTTGCGATCTTGTGTTTTGTGAAGATACAAGAGTAAGTAAGTCTTTGATTTCGTTATTAAATATCAAATTTCACACTGATATACATATTTCTAAATTTATAGCCTTACACTCCCATAATGAAAAAGAAGTTTTAGCGAGTATTGATTTAAAGATATTTGAAAAAAATGTAGTTTATTTAAGCGATGCAGGAATGCCAGGGATTAGTGATCCTGGCAAGACTTTGGTAGAATTTGCACAAGAAAATAATATCGCCTATGAAATTTTACCAGGTGCAAATGCAGCCTTAGTTGCTCTTGTAAGCTCAGCATTTTGTCAAAAAGAATTTATCTTTATTGGTTTTTTAGCAAATAAAGGCAAAGAAAGACAAAAAGATATAGAAAAAATTTTAAACTTTCCTTATCCAAGTATTATTTACGAATCCCCCAAGCGTATTTTATCTTTAGTAGAACAGATTATGATTCTAGACAGCCAAAGAGAAATTTTTTTGATTAAAGAAATCAGTAAAAAATTTGAAAAAAAATTTAAAGGCAATGCTAAAGAGCTTTTTGAAATTTTAAAAAAGTCTAATTTAAACGGTGAATGGGTTGTAGTACTGCAATCAAAAGAACAAAATTTTTTGCAAAATACTCTTTGTGAAAAAGATATTATGGATTTAGAGCTGCCTTTAAAAGCAAAAGCAAAATTATTATCAAAGATCAATGGAAAAAATGCAAAAGAAATTTATCAAAAACTGCTTTTAAGTCAAGATTAGGTAAAATTTTAATATGATAGTTTATGGGAAGCAAATATTTTTTTATATTTTAGAATATCATAAAGACTGTATCAATGAGCTTTATTTAGCAAAAGAATGTGATAAAATTACTTTTTCCAAAATCGCAAAATCAGGTTTTAAAATCAAAAAACTTGATTTTAAAACTGCTCAAGCTTATGCGAAAGGTGGCAATCATCAAGGTTTTTTGCTAGATATTAAAGAAAGTTCTTTTGCGAATTTAAATGAGATCAAAAAAAATGATTTTATTGTTATGCTTTATGGAATTAGCGATGTAGGAAATATAGGGGCTATCACGCGTACAGCTTATGCTTTAGGGGTTGGGGCTTTAATTTTTATTGGTGAAAAATTAGCCATGGAAGGAGTAATTCGCACAAGCAGCGGAGCGGCTCTTGATTTACCTATTGCAATAAGCAACGATGCTTTAAGTGTAATAAACGAACTAAAACAAGTAGGTTTTTATTTTTATGCGAGCGATGGCTCGGGAAAAGAAATTCACAGTGTAAAAATAAGCAATGGTAAAAAAGTTTTAGTTTTGGGTAGTGAGGGTTTTGGTTTAAGCTCTAAAATTATAAAAAAATGCGATGAATGTGTAGGCATTGCGATGAAAAATAATTTTGATAGTCTTAATGTCAGCGCTGCTTTTGCAATACTTTGTGATAGGATGTTAAATGCTTAATTGGAAAAAAATACAAGAATTAAATTTAAAAGAAGTTGCAGCAAAAACGCAAATTGAACTTGATTTTCTTGAAGCTTTAGTAGAAAAGAATTTTGCTGTTTTAAGTCGTTTTAATGTTAAAGGTTTTGTTAAAATTTTAAGCAGAGAATACGAACTCGACTTTAGTGATTTTAACGAAGAGTATGAAGCTTATCTTAACGAAAACAATCCTACTCCACAAACAAAATCAAAAATGATAACCCCAAAACTAGATGCTTATAGTCAAAAATCCTCTAACGCTTGGCCTTTTTTGATTGTTCTTATTGTTTTAGTGATTATAGGAAGCGGAATTTATTATTTTGATACACTTAAAACTTTTTTCAAAGATGAACAAAATAATACTAGTGCAACAGTTATAGACATAATAGGACAAGCACAAGAAAATTTAAAATCTTTAAGTGGAAACAATGTTGTTGTTATAGACAACAATAAAGCACAAGAAACAAATCAAACAGAGAGCGTTTTACCAAGCCAAAACACCTCATTACAAGAAAATGATAAAAACATAAGCATAGAAAATAATATCAGTGAAAATAACACAACTCTACTCGATGAAGAAAAAAATACCCAAATCCAAGAAGACACAAATACACTAAAAACTGATTCTTTAAAAGAAGCACATTTTAAAACCTCTACCAAGATTTGGATAGGTTTAATAGATTTAAAAAGTCTTAAAAAAACAAGCTTTGTTAAAGAAAAAGATTTTAATATTTCTTTAAATAAAGATCAGTTAATTTTAACAGGGGCTGCAGCTTTAACAATGTTTGATCAAGAAAATAAAGAACAAAAATTTCCTGCAGGAATTTCAAAACGTTTCTTGATTAAAGATGGAAAAATTACAAGTATTTCAGCTGCTGAATTTGTAAAATTAAATAAAGGTAAAGAATGGTAAAAAAAATTATTATTCTTACTTTTTGGGTTAATATATCTTTTGCAATCTCAAGTCTTGAATTAGCAAAAAATTTAGTAAACAATCCTAGTAAAAATTCTCAACTAGAATTATTATTTTCAAATAATTCTTACATAGATAATAATGGAAATTGTGATATTGCAAAAATATCTCAAATATTAAAAACCAATTCTTTAATTGCCTTAACACTATCAAATCCTCAAAGTCTAAGACTAAATTTTAAAGCAAAAGCTGATGAAGTTATGTTTTTTAAAATTTTATCCGATGTTTTAACAGATGCCGGATATATATATTTTATCCCTACAGATTTGATTTTAAGAGAAGGAAATATTGACTATACCATACAAGTAGAATCTCAATATGTTTTAGATCCTGGAACGCTTTACAATCTCTTAAAAGAAAATTCTGTCTATATAGATAATATTAAGCGCATTGGGGCATATGACTATGAATATGATTTAAATTTTTCCAATGCTGTATTAAAAACCAATACAAATGTTAATTTAAATACTCCAAAATCATTAGAAAAACCCCTTAAAGACTATGTGCTTGATTTAAAAAATGCTACAAATTTGATTATTGATGCAAATGATTTAGACAATTGGTTTCCTAAAATCTTCTTTTTAGATAAAAATCTGAATCTAATTAAAGCAGTAAAAAGCGAAAATAAAAATAATCATTTTTCAGAACTTATTCCAAATGGTGCTATATATGCTATTGTAAGCGATATGTATAGTTTAGATAATATACGCAGGGGTTTAAAAATCACACTTAAAAAATAAAGGATTAAGAAATGTTTGATGAAATCCGTTTTAATACCATAGAAAGACTTCCAAATTATGTTTTCGCAGAAGTAAATGCGATAAAAATGGCAGCAAGACGTGCTGGAGAGGATATCATCGACTTTTCAATGGGAAATCCCGATGGTAAAACTCCACAACACATTATAGATAAACTTTGTGAAAGTGCTAACAAAGATAAAACCTCGAGATATTCTACATCCATGGGGATTTATAAACTTCGCTTAGCAATTTGTAATTGGTATAAAAGAAAATATAATGTCAATTTAGATCCTGAAAATGAAGTTGTAGCTACTATGGGTTCAAAAGAGGGTTTTGTAAATCTTGCAAGAGCGATTATAAATCCTGGAGATGTTGCTATCGTGCCAACTCCTGCTTATCCTATACATACTCAAGCTTTTATTATAGCAGGAGGTAATGTAGCAAAAATGCCTTTAGCTTATAATGAAAAATTTGAGCTTGATGAAAATCAATTTTTTGAAAATTTACATAAAACTTTAAATGAAAGCATCCCACGCCCAAAATATGTCGTTGTTAATTTCCCGCATAATCCAACAACAGTAACTTGTGAGAAAAGTTTTTATGAAAGATTGATAGCAACGGCAAAAAAAGAAAGATTTTATATTATTTCAGATATTGCTTATGCAGATTTAACTTATGATGACTATAAAACTCCTTCTATTTTGGAAATTGAAGGCGCAAAAGATGTAGCGGTAGAAACTTACACTCTTTCAAAATCTTACAATATGGCAGGCTGGCGCGTGGGTTTTGTAGTAGGAAATAAACGCTTAGTCAGTGCGCTTAAAAAAATAAAATCTTGGTTTGATTATGGTATGTACACACCTATTCAAGTAGCAGCTACCATAGCTTTAGATGGAGATCAAACTTGTGTAGATGAAATCCGTGCAACTTATGATAAAAGAATGCACATTTTACTTGAAGCTTTTGAAAATGCAGGCTGGAAACTTCAAAAACCAAGAGCAAGTATGTTTGTTTGGGCAAAACTCCCTGAAAGCAAAAGACATTTAAAAAGTTTAGAATTTTCAAAGCAACTTTTACAACGCGCTAGTGTTGCAGTAAGTCCTGGGGTAGGTTTTGGCGAAGCAGGTGATGAGTATGTAAGAATTGCTTTAATTGAAAATGAAAATCGCATACGCCAAGCTGCACGCAATATCAAAAAATATTTAAAAGAGTAAGTTATGAAAGTAGCGATTCTTGGTTATGGCACTGTTGGAAGTGCGGTGGTTAAATTTCTTTTAGAAAATGATAAACTTATTCGTGCAAGATGTGGGCAAAGCATAACTCCTGTGATCGCTCTTGCTAGAAGTCCTAAAAAAAATGCTTTAATTCCAATTACTCATAGCGTTGCAGAAATTTTAAATGCTGATGTAGATGTTTTTGTAGAATTAATGGGTGGGGTGGATGAAGCTTTTAAAATAGTGAGTGAAATTTTAAAAAAGAAAAAAGCTGTTGTTACTGCAAATAAAGCTATGCTTGCTTATCATCGTTATGAACTTGAAAATTTAGCTAAAAATTTAGCTTTTGGTTATGAAGCAAGTGTGGCTGGAGGAATTCCTATTATCAAGGTTTTAAAAGAAGGTTTAAGTGCAAATAATATTTTGGCTATAAAAGGGATTTTAAATGGTACGAGTAATTATATTTTAAGTTCTATGAGTCAAAAAAATATGAGTTTTAAACAAGCCTTACAAATAGCTCAAAATTTAGGTTATGCAGAAGCTGATCCAACTTTTGACATAGAAGGACAAGATGCAGCTCACAAACTGCTTGTTTTATCAAGTATCGCTTATAATCTTAAAGCTAAACCTGAAGATATTTTGATCGAGGGTATTAGCGAAATTGCGCCTGAAGATATGTATTTTGCTAATGAGTTTGAATTTACCATAAAACTTTTAGGTATAGCTAAGGTGCGTGAAAATAAAGTAGAATTAAGAGTGCATCCCACTATGATAGATAAAGAAAAAATGCTTGCAAAAGTTGATGGAGTGATGAATGCTATAAGCATTAATGGAGATTTGCTGGGTGAAAGTTTGTATTATGGAGCAGGAGCAGGAGGAGAGGCTACTGCAAGTGCTGTGATTTCAGATCTTATGGATATAGCAAGAGATCAGGTAAAAGCACCAATGCTTGGTTTTGTGAATACTTTAGAATACAAGCTTTTAAGCAAAGATGAAATTTATACAAAATATTATTTAAGGGTGAAAGTTGAAGATAAAATAGGAGTTTTATCTAAAATCACACAATTGATGAGTGAAAATAATATTTCTATCGATAGTTTTTTACAAAAACCTAAAAAAAATGATGAAAATTACAGTACTTTGTTTTTTACTACACATTTAACTTATGAAAAAAGCATACAAAATTTGCTTGAAATTTTACGCAAACAAGATTTTATAAAAACCAAGCCTTTTATGATGCGTATAGAATAATGGGTGTAAAAGCTTATTTAGATGGAATTTTAGGGGAAGATAAAGCTTGTAAATTTTTAAAAAAACAGGGCTTTGAAATTTTAAAAAGAAATTTCCATTCTAAATTTGGAGAAATCGATATAATAGCCAAAAAAGATGAAATTTTACATTTTATAGAAGTTAAATTTACTCAAAATGATTATGAAGTTTCCGAGCGTTTGGATAGAAAAAAACTTGAAAAAATTTTAAAAACTATAGAATTTTATCATCTTAAAAATGGGATTTCATCGGATTTTCAGATTGATCTGATTTGCATTAAAAATGATGTGATACAATTTTGCGAAAATATAAGTTTTTAAGCTGATATTTAAAAAAATAAAATACAATTAGACAAAAATTAAAGAAAGGAAAAATTATGGGAAAATATATTGAATTAACAAGTGATAATTTTGCTCAAGCAAAAGAAGGTGTAGCTTTAGTTGATTTTTGGGCTCCATGGTGCGGACCTTGTAGAATGCTTGCTCCAGTTATTGATGAACTTGCAAATGACTTCGATGGTAAAGCTAAAATTTGCAAAGTAAATACAGATGAACAAGGTGATTTAGCAGCTGAATTTGGTGTTCGCTCTATTCCTACGCTTATTTTCTTTAAAAATGGTGAAGTTGTAGATCAACTCGTTGGTGCACAATCTAAACAAGCAATTAGCGATAAACTAAACTCTTTACTATAAACTAAAGGCTAGTATGACTAGCCTTCTTCTTAAAAATTTCAAATTTATACTAAATAATAATTTTTATTAACTACTATTAAGAATAATTTTTATATCATTATTAATAATAAAATTCAATATAAAGGAAATATAAATGTTAGATGTAGCAATCATAGGTGGAGGTCCTGCTGGACTTAGTGCTGGACTTTATGCAACTAGAGGTGGTCTTAAGAATGTAGTAATGCTTGAAAAAGGTATGCCTGGCGGACAAATTACCTCAAGTTCTGAAATAGAAAATTATCCAGGTGTAGCCCAAGTTATGGATGGAATTTCTTTTATGGCTCCTTGGAATGAACAATGTATGCGTTTTGGTTTAAAACATGAAATGGTTGGAGTAGAGCAAATTTTAAAAAATAGCGATGGAAGTTTTACCATCAAATTAGAAGGTGGCAAAACAGAACTTGCTAAAGCTGTGATAGTTTGTACAGGCTCGGCTCCAAAAAGAGCAGGTTTTAAAGGCGAAGATGAATTTTTTGGAAAAGGTGTAAGTACTTGTGCAACTTGTGATGGATTTTTTTATAAAAATAAAGAAGTTGCAGTTTTAGGTGGTGGAGATACGGCTTTAGAAGAAGCTTTATATCTAGCAAATATTTGTTCTAAGGTTTATCTTATCCACCGCAGAGATGAGTTTAGAGCGGCTCCATCTACAGTAGAAAAAGTTAAGAAAAATGAAAAAATAGAACTTATTACTAGTGCAAGTGTAGATGAAGTATATGGTGATAAAATGGGTGTTACTGGGGTAAAAGTAAAATTAAAAGATGGTAGTATTAGAGATTTAAATGTTCCAGGAATTTTTACTTTTGTTGGTCTTAATGTAAGAAATGAAATTTTAAAACAAGACGATGGTAAGTTTTTATGCAATATGGAAGAAGGTGGGCAAGTAAGTGTTGATCTTAAAATGCAAACTAGCGTTGCTGGACTTTTTGCCGCAGGGGACCTTAGAAAAGATGCGCCTAAGCAAGTTATTTGTGCTGCAGGTGATGGAGCTGTAGCTGCATTAAGTGCTATGGCTTATATAGAAAGCTTGCATTAAGATTTTATAAAGTTGCTAAAAGCAACTTTATTTTTATTTAGCTTCCTATCACTCCACCATCAAGTTTTCTTATCATCATTACACTTGATCTTGGTGTTTTTCCATAAGGAAAAGTACTACCTTTCAAACCTTCTCCTGGATGTTGTATGCCTACAAACATTGTAGTATAATCCTCACTAAAAGCAATCCCTGTTAATTCACAAGCAATAGGTCCTGTTAAAAAGCGTCTGATTTCCCCTGTTTTTGGATTTGCTGCTAGCATGCAGTTATTTCCCATACCTTCGTATTCATCTTTATTAGAATAAGATCCATCTGTTTGTATCCAAAGTCTTCCATCTCTATCAAATTTAAGTCCATCAGGAGAATTGAATTTATTTTCACTTGTAATATTATTTGAGCCTTTATATAAGCCTTGTTGGTTATCAGGATTTCCAGCAAGAGCAAAAATTTCCCAAGTAAAATCATCGTCTTTATGAGAATTTTTTGGCATCCATTTTAAAATTTGTCCATAAACATTTTTAGTCCTTGGATTTGCTGCATTAGGTTCTTGGCGATTTTTGTTGTTCGTTAGTGTTGCAAATACCTCTTTAGAACCACTTTGTTTATGGCTTGCTATCCATTCACATCTATCCATAGGAGTTGCACCTACAATGCTTGCGGCAAGACGCGTATTGATGAGTACTTGAGCTTGAGACTTAAAACCATTTTTTTCATCTAGGCCGTTTTTGCCATATTCTAAGGCTATCCATTTTCCCTGTCCTTTAAAATCTCCCACATTGCCGTTAAACTGTCCTACATACAAAGTGCCTTCATCTAAAATTTTACTTGTATCAGTACCTTTTTTGTATTTGTGTTTGCTAACAAATTTATAAATAAATTCATTCATCTCATCATCACCCATATAAACTATAACAGAACCATCTTTTTCTACGATAATTTCTGCATTTTCATGTTTAAAACGCCCTAAAGAAGTTCTTTTAACAGGTGTACTTTTTGCATCAAAAGGATTGATTTCCACTATCCAACCAAAACGATTGGCTTCATCCATATTTTTAGCTAAATCAAATCTTTCATCAAATTTTTCCCATCCATAAAGACTAGTTTTGTTAAATCCATAGCGCTTAAAGGCATCATTAAATTCTAGATTTTCATCTGAACTTCCAAAAAAATTTTCAAAATTTTCTTCACAGGTGATATAAGTTCCCCAAGGTGTTTGTCCATTTGCACAATTTGCAAAAGTTCCATGAACAAATTTTTCATTTTTTAAAACTTCTTTTTTAGCTGCTCCACTTACTTGCATTTTAGTGTTTGCATCGATTCTGCGGTTATACTTAGAGTCTAAAACCACAGTCCAATCATCACCCTTTTTTTCGATTTCTAAGATACTCACACCCACACTGGCTTGTTCATATAAAACATCTTCTTTGCTTAAATTTTTACCATGATGATTAAACATGATTTCAGGATTTATATATTCATTATTAACGGCTAAAATTCCTCTGTTTTTTGAAAGTGGAAAAAAACTCATACCATCATCGTTATCTCCAAAAACCAAATGAGCATTTTTAACCGCATTCATATCGATGATTTTACTTTCATCATAAGGTTTTGCTTTACTAAAAAGTGGATCACCCCAAGAAATTAAAACCTTTGCTTCATAACCTTGTGGTACTATAACTTTATCTTGCGTGCTTGCACTAACAGCTTTAAAACCTAGCAAATCCTTATCCTTAAGCATAGCAGCACTTAAATTTGAACTTGCAAAAAAAG
Organism: Campylobacter sp. CFSAN093259; assembly: GCF_012889985.1. Classification (NCBI taxonomy): domain Bacteria; kingdom Pseudomonadati; phylum Campylobacterota; class Epsilonproteobacteria; order Campylobacterales; family Campylobacteraceae; genus Campylobacter; species Campylobacter sp. CFSAN093259. The sequence goes on along the minus strand of NZ_CP040617.1, from coordinate 149,584 downwards.
CCACCATAGAACCTAAAGCTGAACCTTTTAAAAACAATCTTCTTTCCATTTGTTTTTACTCCATATTAAAATTTAAAACAATGGAAGTATAAAAATATTTGGAAACTTTTTAGAAACTTTGATGAAAAATTTAAATTGAAGGAAAAATTTATACCTAGTTTTTCACTAGGTATAAATGACTAATTAAAACCTTTTCTTCTTAACATCTTCTAAGATATTATTAGCTATATCACTTACTGTACTAGAAATAATAGCTGATTCATTAGCAATTTCAACATTATCTTTAGTAGTTTGATCAATTTGAGCTACGCTATCATTGATTTGAGTGATACCTGCAGTTTGTTCTTTAATACTTTCTGCCATATCATTGATAGATTGAACAAGTAAATTAGTATTAGCTTCAATTTCTGATAAAGACTTTTGAGTTCTTTCAGCTAACTTTCTAACTTCATCAGCTACCACTGCAAAGCCTCTACCATGTTCTCCAGCACGAGCTGCTTCAATAGCTGCATTTAAAGCTAAAAGATTGATTTGATCTGCAATATCACCTATAATACCTGTAACATTTTTAATCTCTTCAGATTGAGTGATAACATCACTAGTTTTAACTGAAACATTTTGCATAGAAGAAGTGATCTCTTCTAAAGCTGCTGCAGTTTCTTCTAACGATTAAGCTTGAGAATTTGAAGAAGTGGTTAAGCTTTGAACAGCAGTTTGTCATTTTCCACTTTCATTAGCTAAAGCATTAGCAAAGTCTGAACTTTGTTTTAGCATTTTAACTATTTCATCACCTAAAGCATTAGTAGTTAATTCTACACTACCGCTAGCATTTTCTAATTTATTTCTAAAGTCTAAGCTTTTGTATTCTTCAAAAATTTTATGAATAGCATTCATATCAGAACCTACTCTAGCTTGTAAAACATCAAGAAGTTTATTTAGAACATTTTTAAGTTCAATAAGCTGTGGGTTTCTTGGATTAGCAGTAATTCTTGCTGTTAAATTACCACCTTCTACAACTGATACGGTTTGAACTGATTCTTTAACGGCTTGATTGTCTTGTTCTAAACCTCTTTTAGTAGCAAGAATGTTTTCATTGATAGCATTTGAGATTTGTCCAAATTCATCATTACTTTTTACTTCTATAGTAGAAACATTTTTTGTTTTATAGTTGATAAAATCAAAGAATGAAGTTAAACCTGTTTGGATAGCTGCAAGTGGGGAGAGGTATTTTGATACGATGAAATAAAGGAGGATGACGCTAATAATACTTGTAAAAATAACAATCGCAGTTTGTATAAATGCAATTTTATAAACTGGAGCTTCTATTTGTTCTATTGGCTCTCCAACGCAAGCAGTATAAATTCCAGAAACCTTTGTGCATACAGCAAATCTTTCATTACCATCTTTTGGTCTAGTATACTCAAAAGGTTCAAGATCCTCTTTAGTTTTAGCAAGATTTGCAATTGCACTAATATCATAACCTTTTTGTAAAAGAGCTTTGTCTGTAGAAACAAATACTTTATTTTCTTCATCAAATACAAAAGTTCTACCTGGTAAATTTTCAAATTCAGCTTGCAAATCTGCCGCAAGAATATCTACAGCCAAAACCCCTATAAATTTACCATCTTTATAAAGCGGAATAGAATATGTAAAGCAAGGTAAATTTGTAGTTACATCAATATAAGATGGGGTAATATAAAGTTTATTTGTTTTAACTGCTTCTATATAATACTCTCTTGTTCTAGCATCATAATTATCAGCTTTTCCATAAGTTCCAAAATCTAAATTTTTAGCATCAGAGTCTGGATCGCTTACAACAAGTTCGCCATTTGGTTGAGCAATATAAACTGCTAAGAATCTTCCAGCATCTCTAAAATTCTTTAAATCTTTTCCAACATAATGCATTAAAGCATCTTGACTATCTAACTGTTCTATAGGATGCTTTAAAATACTTTTAGCTAAACTTTCAAGAGCTAAAGAATTTCTTGCCTTAAAAGACTCTATAGAATTTTTAGCCGTTTTAACATAATTTATTTCAGCATTCACAACTTCATGAAAAATTGCTTGCTTTACAAATATAAATGTTACAACACCTAAAATTATCAAACACACTACTGCGATTAAATTTGCAATCAGTGAAACCTTCAATTTTACGCTTTTCATAATTTAAGCGCTCCTTTCTAATATTATTTTATAGAGATATCTACATAAAGTTTTAGAATTATAAATTAAAAAATCTAGATTTTTACTTAAATATAAAAGTAATAAAAAATTTTATTTAAATAAATATCGCTTCGAAAATTCTATGTATTAAGCTTAATATCGTTATAATTTAAAAAATTTATATCGAAAGGAAATATTTTGAAAAAAATTATATTATTTATCTTATCTTTAGGGATATTTTATACTTTCACACAAGCTAAAAATTTAGAGCAAGAACAAAATACTAGTAGCAATTTAGTTAGTGTCAGTATAGCACCTCAAGCATTTTTTGTTAAAAAAATAGCTGCAAATACTCTAGATATCAATGTTATTTTGCCCCCAAATAGCAATGAGCATAATTTTGAATTTAAACCAAGTACTATGAAAAAACTTGAAAAAAGTGATATTTATTTCACTATAGGCTTAGAATTTGAAAAAGTTTTTACGGATAAATTTAAACAAAATTTTCCAAAACTTCAAGTTGTAAATATGCAAAAAAACATAGCTTTGATTCAAACTCATGATACACACGAACACTCTCATGAGCATGAACACCACGAACATGAGCATTTTGATCCTCATACTTGGCTAGATCCTATTTTAGTCCAAACTATGGCTTTAAATATTTATGACACCTTAATTCAAAAATATCCACAAAATGAAAATTTATATAAAGAAAATTTAGATAAATTTTTAGCAGAATTAGATAGTTTAAATTTACAAATTGCCTCAAAATTAGAAAAATTAAAAAATAGAGAATTTGTAGTTTATCATCCTTCTTGGACATATTTTGCAAAACGCTATAATCTTACGCAAATTCCTGTAGAAATTTTAGGCAAGGAACCAAAAAGCAAAGATTTGCAAAAACTTATCACTCTAATGAAAGATAAAAATTTAAAAGTCATTTTTGTTCAAAATGGTTTCCCTGAAAATGCAGCAAAAACACTTGCTAAAGAATGTGATGCAAAAATTTACAAAATAGATCATTTATCTTATGATTGGGAAAATGAGCTTTTAAAAACTGCTGATGCCTTTTCTCATAATTTATAATCAGGTTTTTTGATGCTTTTTTTTGAAATTTCTAATCTAAACTACGCTTATGATAATGAAATCATCTTAAAAAACATCAATCTTAGCTATGACAATAAAGACTTTCTCTCTATCATAGGTCCAAATGGTGCAGGAAAATCAACACTCGTAAAACTTATCTTAGGACTTTTAAAATCCAAAAATGAAATCCATTTCAAAGCTCTTCAAAGAAAAGAAATAGGCTATGTTCCTCAACACACTCTAGCCAATCCTAATTTTTGCCCAAGAGTACTTGAAATCGTTCTTATGGGACTTGTAAGTAAAAAAATTTTTGGTTTTTATGGGAAAAAAGATAAAGAAAAAGCTATGCAAGCTTTAAAAAGTGTAGGAATGGAAAAATTTTGGAACAAAACCATTGATTCTTTAAGCGGAGGACAAAGGCAACGTGTTTTTATCGCAAGAGCCTTAGCTAGTGAATGCAAAATGCTTATTTTAGATGAACCTACCGCAAGCGTTGATAACAAGTCTGCTATACAAATTTTTGAACTTCTAAGCTCTTTGCACCAAAAAGGCATGGGAATTTTACTCATTTGTCACGATATCAACCTTGTATTAGCTTATAGCGATAAAATTGCACATTTAAACAAAGAACTTTTCTTGCATACCAACACTAAAGAAAAAGAAAAAAGTTCATTTTTAAAACACTTATACGAAAACCACTCTCATTTTTGTGATGTAGAAATGAGTTTAAATACTTGTTTTTGCGATGAAGAAAATTGCGATAGTAAAAAACTATGCGAACAAGAATTTACAAGAAGAAATTTGAAAAAAACAGAATTTAAAAAAGAAAATTTTTGTTTAAAATTTTCAAAGGAAAATAATGCTTGAAATTTTAAATTTCACCTTTTTTCAAAACGCTTTACTAGGAGCGATTTTAGTCAGTATAGCTTGTGGGATCATAGGTACTTTGGTGATGATAAATCGCCTTTTTTCTATGGCTGGAGGTATAACACATGGGGCTTTTGGTGGTATAGGTATAGCTTTTTATTTCTCTTTGCCTATTTTATTAAGCACGGGAATATTTACTTTATTTTTGGCTTTTTTAGTAGCTTTTTTAGCTAAACGCTATGAACACAGAAGTGATAGTATTATCGCTGTAATCTGGGCTTTTGGAATGGCTGTTGGGATTATTTTAATCGATTTAAGCCCTAGTTATAACACAGATTTAATGGCTTATCTTTTTGGGAGCATTTTGGCTGTAGGAACACAAGATTTATGGCTTATGGCTTTGGTTGATAGCGTGGTGGTGCTTTTGATCTTTTTATTTTATAGACAATTTGAAGCATTAAGCTTTGATGCGGAATTTGCAAAAGTTCGTGGTATCAATACAAGTTTTTTTCATTATCTTTTAATCGCCCTTATGGCTTTTTGTATAGTTATTTCTATACGCCTTGTAGGGCTTATTTTGGTTATGGCTTTACTTAGTATCCCAAGCTTTATTGCTGAAAATTTCACCAAAAAACTTGGCTTTATCATGGTTTTAGCAAGTTTTTTAAGTATGATTTTTTGTGTTTTAGGACTTATACTTAGCTATTATCTTAACCTCTCAAGCGGTGCTTGTATCATAGCTGTAGCTTGTTTTGGTTTTTTAATGCATTTGATAGGCAAATTTTTAAAAAGGTAAAGGTGCAAAACACACTTGCACTTTTATATCTTTTTGCCCTTGTTCTTTAAAATACAAATGTTCGCTTGCCTTAAAAACAAAAAATTTTTCTGCGATTTTTCTTTGTAAATCTTGAGTTTTTTCACATAAAGGATACACAAGTTTAATATCATAAATTTTAAATTTGCAAGCATAAGCAAACATTTGATACAAATCGCTTTGTTCTATACCCTGTTTTTTCTCATCTTCACTATCATTTGGAATTTTCCATTTGGTATCTAGGATCATTTTATTTTCTATATATAAATCAGGCTTTAACATGAAACAATTTTCATCATTTTTTGAGATTAAATACTTTCCATTGTTTTGAACTTTAATATCTTGAGCTGGATTTACTTTTTTTAGCATATAAGCTACATAATCTTCAAAAATTTTCTCCATAGGAAAAAGCAAAGCAAAAGCTTCATTTTTACCATGATAAGGCATAAAACTTTCATTTTTTAAGAAAATTTTACACCACAAAAGCAAGTTTTCATAATAATCAAAATGTCTTGAAATTTTATAACTAAAATCTTTTTCATAATTTTTAGAAAATTCTACCTCATCGAGAATTTGCATAGATTTTATAAGTCTAAATTTATTCAAACTTGTTTTTGATTTTAAAAAATTTAGCGTTGATTTTATCAAACGATTGGGTGCTATATCTAAAACAAACTCATCATTGCTTGTAAAAAATCTTTCTTTGTGTATCAAATTTCGCTTGATATGCTCGTTAAATAGTAATTTTCCCTTTAAAAAAGCCCTATTTTCTTCGCAACTTAGATAAGATCTCATCAAGCCTTTTTTATATACGCTATCAAATTCATCTAAAAACATAGTGATAAACACTTCAAATAAAGGAATTTTAGAACTTTGCAAAGATGAAATTTGCGATTTTTTAAACGGGGAGTTTTTTAAGGTTTTTAGCATATTTATCAAAAGATTTTTAGGATTAAATTTAAAATCTTTTTCATAAAAATCATTATTTTTAGAAATATTGTCTAATTCATAACATCTTCTTAGTTTTTCTTTGTCATGATTTGAAGAACTATCTTCTTTTTTATAACTATCTAAATTCGTGCATTTTGGCAAAATCTCCAAAACCCCGCTTTTAGTCTGTATAATGCCGACATAATTTTTAGCTTTTAAGGAATTTTTGTTTTTAAAGCCTAGAAGATTTTCATTATTTTTTGCAAAGTCTTCTAGCTCTTTATAAAACCCTTCGGCCTTTTCTTTGAAAATTTCTTTTAAATCTTCTTTAGAAAAAGCTTGGTATTCGATGATGGAAAAAATACTATTCATTTTCGTTTTTTAATTTATTTGCTATTTCATCATTATAAATTGCTTGATATATTTCTATTTTATCCCAAATTTTATCATCAAATGAAGCAATATTATAAATACTTCTCTCGCTATTAACACTATCTAGATTTTTTATTTTTTGAAGATATTTATCGTCTTTTTTATCTTCAAAAATCATACCATTATCATTTAAAACCGCATTAATCAAAGCATAATCATTATAAAAATACTCTTGCAAAAGCGGGATAATTTTGTTTTGAAAAACTTTTTTTAACTTTGAGATACTTAAAACATACCAATCTTCTTCATATTCATCTGGCTTAATCCAATTATTTTTATTAAATTTAACAGCTTCACTCATAAAAAATGCATGCCCTATAGTTTTTTCTCTATCTAATAAAAATTCAATTCTTTTATTTATACTTATTAAAATATTTTGAAGTATCTCTGCATAACCCTCTGTTTTAGCATCATCTCCTAAATAATCTTCGTCTTCATTTGGATTTTCTACATCTTTACAAATAAAAACATTATTAAGTAAATCAGAATTAGGCATCATCTCAACAAATTCAAATCTTCTTCTTAAAGCTGTATCAAGAGAAGTTATGCTTCTATCGGCTGTATTCATAGTGCCTATGATATAAACATTTTTAGGCACCCCAAATTCTTCACCGCTATAAGGCAAAGTCACTTTTAACTCTTCTTTTTCACCTATCCTTTTACTAGGCTCTATCAAGGTTATAAGCTCACCAAAAATCTTACTTACATTACCACGATTGATCTCATCGATGATGATTATAAAATTCTTTGTTGTATTATCTTCTGCAATTTCTAAATTGTTAGTGTTATCTTTAGGATTATTTAGATTTATCTTTGCTAATAAATCATTAGAACTAATTCTATATAACTCATAAACGGTTTTTTGCACTAAAATTTTATCATTATTTAAGTCAAGAATATTTATTTCATTATCTTTGGAAATCCATTTAACTTCTCTATAAGTTTGATATTCTCCATCACTATATTTAACATCACTTACAATAACCCCTACACCTTTTATAGTTTTTGAAGTATTAAAAACACATACCAAATCTCCTATTTGCATGTATTCTACAAAACTTATTATACTATTTTTATCATTTGAACCTAAATTTAAAAAACGCTCATCTTTATTTTTTGGAATATCATTCCAACCTATACAAATTTTATTTTTTTCAAAACACTCATCTCTTAATGAAGCATTAACTCCTAAAGAAATTTTCCAAACTTTTGAATTTTTATCAATAGATATATCTTCATTATTTATAATTTTTCTTTTTTTATCCAAAGCTTTTTTACAAAGCTTTTTAAAAATCCCATCTTTTATATCATATTTTACTTCTTGAGAATTTTCATCATTGTCTATTATAGGTTTTATGCCTTCTACAAATTCTTCGTATCCATAGCTTTGATGAAAAGTAGTAAATACTATTTGTCCATTTTTTACATATTCATCAAATAATTTTTTTCTATTTATCCTATCATCTTCGCTTGGAATTTGTATTTTTTCTTCTTTTGATATAATCTCTAAAGCCTTATCTATAGTACGATAAGTTTTTCCTGTCCCTGGAGGCCCATAAAGAATTTGATTTAAGGGTATAATTTTCATATTTGATTCCTCAGATTGCACTCTTTCAGTTATAAAAATATCTTGTTCATAATAATCAATCAAAAAAGCTCTATAATAATTCAATGCACTAGAATACATATTGTTTCCATTGCTGTTTTTTAACTCAAATTCTTCATTTTTATTTAATTTATTTATATTTTGATCAAAACTAAATAAATCACAACTATATAGATTTTCTTTTAAAAATTCTTTTGATATATTTTCTATAACTTGAATATATTTATTTATAGTATTTCTATCTAATTTCTTTTTATTTAAATATTCACTAAATAAATTTTTCATTTTATCTATATAATTTTGGCTATTCATGCCATATTTATTCCATAAAGGAATAGCTATATTTTCTATCATTTTAACTAATGATAAATTTTTATTCTCTAATGATTTTTTATGTATTTGATATATTTTTAATTTTTCTTTAAATTCATTTAAAGATATTAAATCTAAAACATTTTTAGAAAAAATATTAACTATTTTTATATTCTTTACATCTTGATAATGAAAAGCTATTTTCCATTTAATTGCATCCCCAAAATCTATTTTTTCTATAGCTTTTAAATTATTATCTTGACTTGCTTGTATTATTTGTATGATTTTTTCTTTGATATTATTAAATGCTTCATTTTCATTATTGCCATATTTAGCAATCCAAGCATAATTTTGACTATATAATCTACCGTTAGAAGATTCTTTCTGACTTTCATCATTTCTTCTATATATACCAAATTTAAAAGCTGAGCCACCCCAAATACTTCCTAGATTATCCAATTTGCTTTCTATCCAAAAAGTAAAATCATCTCTATTTGGATTATCTTTTTTAATGTTAGTATATTCTTCAAGAGTCATATTTTTAACTTTTTCTAAAGTCCATACTTCTTGAAAATTTAAAAAGCCATCATGCATTTCTTGTAATTTTTTTTCATCTAAATTCCACATTACCAAATCCTTAAATTATGCTATTTTTAAATCATATTTAGATTTCTTACCACTCCACAAAGGTTCTAGCTTTTTTTATATCATTAAAATTTATAGTAGTTTTTTCTTTATTTTCTAAATTTTCTAAAGTGATATTTTCATCATCTACAGCAATGATTTTTGCTTCGAATTTTTCTTTTTCATTGGTTGTGATCTTCACAAGTTCACCTATACTTTTAGCAAAGTGTTCTATCTTGCTAAGTTTTCTTTCAAGTCCTGGTGAAGATACTTCTAAAAAATACTCCCCATTTACAGGTGGCTCTACATCAAAAATAGGCGATAAAATTTCACTAAGCCTTGCACAATCATCAAGATTTACCCCACCTTCTTTTTGCACATAAATTCTATAAATTTTTCTGCCATTTTCACTTACTAGCTCATCATCATAAAAGCTAAGCTCTGCTTCTTTGCAAAGGGCTTCAAGATTCATTTTTATCCTTTTTTATTTTTTCAAAAAGTGCATCCATATGGTTTTGATACTCAAGCCTATCATCAAATTTAAAATGAAAATTCGGACACCTATACCAACCCTGCTCACTCATGCAGTAATTTTGCAAAGCTCTACTTGCCTTTTTTAAAGAAGATAAAATTTTTTCTTGCTCATGAACATTAAAAAACATCTTATCAAGATACACAAAAGCATCATATCTGCCTTTTTTACACTCTACATCCACTACACACAAATTTTTCAAATTTTCATCATCTAAATTTGCTAAAGCTTCAGGGATTAGCTCTTTTAAGATACTTTCAGTGCGTAGTTTTTTAATCTCACTTGGGTTCATAGGCTTGCTTGTTCCTCTACTTCTTTATAGCTTTCTATATAATCACCCACTCTCATATCATCGCACCCTTCTATACCTACGCCACATTCATAGCCTTTTGCCACTTCTTTAGCATCATCTTTAAAGCGTTTAAGTGAGCTTACATTTCCCTCATAAACCACAACTCCATCACGGATAAGGCGAATTTTAGCCCCACGGTTAATCACCCCTTCGGTTACCATACAACCTGCAATTTGTCCGATTTTTGGCACATTGATCACTTGTCTAATCTCTGCTTGTCCTAATTGCTCTTCAGAAATAATCGGACTCATCATACCACCAAGCAAGGCTTTTACATCATCTAAAAGATTATAAATCACATTATAAGTTTTAATTTCTACGCCTTTATCTTTAGAACGCTCTTTAACTTCCCCTGTTGGGCGTATGTTAAAACCTAGTACTATAGAGTTTTCACTCGCACTTGCAAGCTCTATATCACTTTGCGTGATTCCTCCTACTCCACTATGAATGATATTCACTTTAATCTCATCATTTCTAAGTTTTTCTAAACTTGCCTTTAAGGCTTCTAAAGAGCCTTGCACATCAGCTTTTAAAATAACAGGCAAGGCTTTTAGATTACCTTCTTTGATCTTAGCTCCAAGCTCATCAATGCTAACTTTAGTGGATTTGCTAAGTTCTTTTTGGCGATTGTATTCGTGGCGTTTATTAGCATATTCTCTTGCTTCTTTATCGGTTTTTACTGCGATTAAAATTTCACCTGCATCTGCTACTTCACTAAGCCCTACGATAACCCCACATTCGCCTGGTTTAATTTCTTTTAAGGCTTTACCTTGATCATCGCTCATCGCACGCACTTTTCCATAAGCCTCGCCTGCAACCACGGTACTTCCTACAGTAAGTGTTCCATTTTGCACAATGATAGTAGCCACCGCACCACGCCCTTTTTGCACAGAACTTTCTATAATGCTTGCTTTAGCAAAACTTTTTGGATTGGCTTTAAGTTCTAAAATATCAGCTTGTAAAAGCACGATTTCAAGCAAATCTTCAATCCCCATTCCTGTTTTAGCCGAAACTCCTACAAATTCATAAGATCCGCCCCATTCTACTGGCATGATTTCCATTTCTGCGAGTTGAGTTTTTACCATATCGGGATTTGCTGCTTCTTTATCCATTTTATTAATAGCAATAATAATAGGCACACCTGCTGCTTTAGCATGATTTATCGCTTCTTTAGTTTGTGGTTTTACCCCATCATCTGCGGCTACAACGATGATTACAATATCAGTGATACTTGCACCCCTTGCACGCATAGCAGTAAAAGCTTCGTGACCTGGAGTATCAATAAAAGTAATTTTACGCCCGTTTTTTTCTACCATATAAGCACCCACGTGCTGAGTAATACCCCCTGCTTCACCACTTGCAACGCGTGATTTTCTAATATAATCTAACAAAGAAGTTTTACCATGATCAACATGCCCCATGATGGTAATCACAGGTGCTCTAGTCACTAAATCTTTTTCATCAGTCTCTTCTTCATAGTCTTTTACATAATCAAACTCATCAGCCTCGTTAATGATATTGATCTCTATACCAAATTCAGCAGCCAAAATTTCAATCGCATCTTCATCTAAGAAATCATTTTTTGTTGTCATCATTCCAAGCATGAAAAGTTTTGAAATCACTTCACTAGTGCTTTTTCCTATCTTATCAGCGAATTCATATACACGAATTTCTTTAGAAATAGCAACGCTACCTACTTCTTCTACTTCCTTTTTTTCAATCTTTTTAGATGGTTTTTTACGACTTCTTCTTTGAATTCCACCTTCAAGCCCAAAACCCGCAGAATTTCCAACAGCTTGTCTTATAAAATTAGGTTGTTTTTTATTGATATTTTGTGGTTTTTCTTGTTCTTTTACACTAAAATCAGGTAATACTACCTCATCTTCATCATCTAAAGAAATATCACCAAAATCATGTTCATCTAAAAAATTCATTTTTTCGGTACTTTCTTTTTTACTCGCAACAAAAGATTTTTTTTCTTTTTTCTTTTTCTTTAAACTCTCATCAGCATTTGAAAACATAGTTTTTAAACTTAAGCGCTCTTCATTATTGATAGATATATCATTTGAATTTTTTACTTCTTCTTTTTTAACTTGAATTTCTTCTTCGTCTTTTTTCTTTTTAACAATAACAAGTCCGCGTCTTTTGGCTAAAGTTGCACTAGCAAGGCTTTGTGGCTTATGAGCATCAATAATTTCTTGTTTTTCTTCCTCTTTTGCATTTTCTTTTTCAATTTTTAATTCTTCTTTTTTAACTTCTTGTTTAAGCTTTTCTTCTTTTTTAGGTTCTTTTTTTTCAGATTCATTTAGCTTTTCTTGTTCTTTTATATTTTCTTTTTTAGGCTTTTTTGCCGTAGGAGTTTTGATATTTTTCTTAAAAGCTTCTGGAATTTCTCTTGTTTGTATATACTCATAAATAGCTGCCGCGATCTCAGGTTCTACAGCATTTGATGCTGTTTTAATTCCAAGTCCTAATTCATTTGCCTTTTCAATAATTTCCTTACTATCATAACCTAATTCTTTTGCGATTTCATGAATTCTAATCTTTGCCATTTAAAAATATCTCCTTAAGTCCTTGCTGAGTAATTTTAGTATTTAAATTTTTACATATTTTAGAAAATGCTTTTTGTAAGACTTTATCTTCTCTCTCAATACAATTTTGACATAAATATCCGCTTCTTCCATGTTCTGCTTTAGGCACAATATCTCCTAAAACAACTTTAAATCTAAATAACATATTTTGCTCAAAGCGGTTTTTACACACTATGCACATTCTAATTGGTATATGTTTTTTCAAAATTATATCTTTTTTTTATATTTTTTAGCAAATTTCAAAGCCATTATCATCAAATTCTAAATATTGCACACGAAAATCTTTAAATTTTGTTTGTATTTTCTTTGCCAAAGCTAAAGCGTCATCTTTAAAAGCTAAAGAAAAAAAGCTCGATCCCGAACCTGAAAGTGTGCTCATTAAAGCTTTATTTTCTAAGGCAAATTTTTGCACTTCAAAAAGCTCGGGTAAGTTTTTCATACGATTGATTTCATGGAGCTTATCTTGACTTGCAAATTTTAAAAATTCATATTTTTTCTCCAAAAAACAAGCGGTTAAAAATGAAGCATGAGAAAGGTTGAAAACCGCATCATTAAAACTTAAATTTTTGGCCAAAGCTTGGCGTGATTGTTCCGTGCTCATTGCCAAATTTGGGATCACAACCACAGCAGCTAAATCTTTATCAATCTCTTTTTTGATACTATAAACTTTATTTTTTTCAACCAAAGAACACACAAAACCACCAAGAGTAGCTGGAGCGATATTATCTGGATGGTTTTCATAAATTAAAGCTTCATCTAAAATACGTTCTTTTTCTACCTTAAATCCACTCATATAATAAGCACTGGCAATAGCTCCAACAATCACAGCTGAAGAGCTTCCTAATCCTCTTGAAAGAGGAATGTTATTTTGAAAAATAAAACGAAAATTATCTTTTTTTCCGCTTAGTTTTTCATAAATTTCATAAAAAATATTTACAAATATATTGTTTTTTTTAAGAAAAATATTATCACTTCCCTCGCCTCCAATACTAATGCTAAAAACACCTGATTTTTGGATTTGAGTTTCATTAAAAAGCTTTAAACTAAGTCCTAAACAATCAAAACCTGGCCCTAAATTCGCACTCGTAGCTGGAACTAAAATTTTCAAATTTCATCCTAAATTGCATCTAAAAAATAAAAGGGAAGATTATCATTATTTAGTTTAAGCTCTTGTAAATTTTTTGGTAAAAAAAACTCTGCTGGGATATTTTGCTCTAAATAAATTTCACCTTCCTTATATACAAAACAAAAATTTTTATTTGCACTTATGGGTTTATAGCCATTTAATTCAAAAGCACTCACCGCAAATAAAGGAATATTTTTTACTATACTTAAAGTACTCAAACTTACATAAGAAATTTTAATCCCCATATAAGAACCTGGACCATTAGCATAGATTAAACTTGTAAAATCATATTCTTTAAGCAATTCATCTAAAATTTTTGGTAAAAATTCGCTTGCTTTTTCTTCACTTTTATAAGTTTTTATAAGTTTATCATCTTGATAAATTCCGATCATTAAAGGCTTAGATAAAGTATTAAGTAAAAGAGAAGTTTTTATGCAAATACCTTTTCATAAGCTTTTTGGGTTGTTTTTTCAAGGCTTACAATTTCATAAGCATCTTTATCTTTTAAAACTTCTTTAGTGAGTAAATGATTTAAATGATGACTCCCAGCATATGAAGTATAATCCCCAAAAACACGATATCCAAGTAAGGTTAAATCTCCAATTGCATCTAAAATTTTATGTCTTACAAACTCATCTTTGAAACGCAAACCTTCAGGATTTAAAATACGATTTTCATCTACCACTATAGTATTTTCTAAACTTCCACCTAGTGCTAAATTCATACTCCTAAGAGCTTGAACATCTTTTAAAAAACCAAAAGTTCTAGCTCTTGCTATGTTTTCTATATAATTTTTTTTGCTGAATTCAAAATTGTAACTTTGTTCACCTATAACAGCATTGTCAAATTTAATTGTGTAATTAATACGGGGTTCTTTAGTAGGAGTTAAACGCACAAATTTATTACCATCTCTTACTTCTATAGGCTTTTTAATTACCATAATTTTTTTAGGCGCATCAAGTTCTTTTACCCCTGCTTCATCAAGCATCATACAAAAACTAATACTTGATCCATCCATAACAGGAGCTTCATTTGCATTTAAAACTATGCGTACATTATCGATTCCATAAGCATTAATCGCACTCATTAAATGCTCTATTGTAGAAATAAACCCTCTTTCATCTCCTAAAACAGTTGCCATTTGAGTATTGATCACATTTTCAGGACTTGCCTTATAGCTTGCATTAAGATCACTTCTAAAAAATACTATACCACTATTTGCTTCTAAAGGCTCTAAAGTAATTTCTATGGGTTCACCCTTATGAAGTCCTATACCTACGCCTTTGACAGTTTTTGCTAAAGTTAATTGTTTCATTAATTTTTTCCTAAAATTATCTTTTTACCATCATTTAAAACATTGTAAATATTATTTTCTATCCATTTTTTATCTTGCCATTGTTCAGGACGCGTTTCAACCCCTTGAACCAAAACTCCAAAATGCAAATGATCGCCTAAGGCTAAACCACTTGTTCCTGTTTTGCCTATAATGCTTTGTTTATTAATCATTTCATCTAAATCAACATTTTTAGAAGAACAGTGCCCATAAAGACTATATACTCCAAAACCATGATAAACAATTAAATTTAAACCATAAATTCCATTTTCAGCAGCAAAAACAACCTTGCCTGCGTTATTACTTATGATAGGAGCTTGTGCTACGCTTGCTAGATCAAGCCCCATATGATAAGAATCACTCACAAATTGCCCATTATAAGAATAATACCTATGATCAGCAAAATCCGCTACTTTCATACCATTTTTAAGAGGTAAAAATAAATTCAAATCAAAATTATCAATTTTTTCCTCAGGTACTTTTGAAGTGATTTCATGGATAAGTTTTTCATTGCTATTTCTTAAAGTTTCATTGACAAACTTAAATTTTTCATAACGATTGAGATTATTATCTTTTGGAGCGTACTGATTTGCTAAATTCTCAATCTTTCCATCTAAAAATTTATCCGTTAGATTGATATTTGAAACACGATATTTACGATTAACAAAATAATACCTTATACGTTCTTTTGAAATATTGCCCGCTTTATCCGTAGCGATAACAAATGCACGAAATTCCTCATCTCTTGCATCCCAAGCAATCAAAGCCGCATAATATCCTTCTTTTACATAAGGTGTGGCTTTAAAGATTTTACCTTTATTTGTTTCTATATACACCTTATCTAAATTAGCATCATCAGCCTTAAAAACAACTGCCCCGGCACCGCCTTGCTCGATTTGGTAAGAATTGCTTATGATATTGATTTTTGGAGCCGTATTATCTACTAATACCGCAATTTGTTTTCTTGCTTCATTGCCACTAAAAAAATTCCAAAAACTAGAATCTTTAGCTATCACCTCCAAAACAAAAGATTTTACATTTTCTTTGTAACCAAATTTTGGCAAAGCAACTTGTAAGGTAATATCTTTTAAATTAGAAATCTTTTCATCTGCTATAACCATTGCACTAGTATTGTCGTCTTTATGCAATATAATTTGTACATTTTTGATAGAACTTTCATCATCTTTAATATGCACTAAAATAGGTTTTTTAAGATCAGTATATACAACATCTGGCATTAAAATTTGAGGAGGATTTTTTTCAAAAATACTTAATCTTGAAATAAAAAAAATCAAAATTGCTATTAAAACTAAAATTAAAACAGATAAATAAGTTTTGCCTTTTCTTTTTACCATAACCTTCCTTAAAAATTTTCAATGTTTTTGTTGCTTTTAATATAAATTCTATTATATTTTCAGTAAATATCTAGCAAATTTATAAAATTTCTCTTAGGGTATTAGCCTGTTTCATCCATTCTCTTAATTCATCGTTTTTGTCTAATTGTATCATTTGTTTACATCTCTCTAATTCTTGTTGAAAAAAATCAATAGAACTTAATAAGTTATCTTTATTTTGTAAAAAAATACTTTCCCACATTTGTGGCGATGATTTGGCAATTCTGCTCATACCTTTAAAAGATCCTCCGGCTAAATGAACAATATTTCTTTTATCTTCTTCCTTCATTACAAAATTTGCCAAAGAAAAACTTATAACATGAGGCAAATGAGAAATAATAGCAGCATGATGATCATGGGCTTTACTATCCATAAAAACAATTTTCATCCCTAAATGAGAAAAAATTTCTACCGCTCTTTTTTGATGTAAATCATCAGCTATTTCACTATCACAAAGAACACAAACTGCATCTTTATAAAGCTCTTTAAAAGCTGCTTTTGGACCTGAATTTTCAGTTCCTGTCATAGGATGAGCAAAAAGAGTTTGTTTGATTAAATTCTTAGGCAAACTTTCTATAATTTTTCTTTTTGTACTTCCAAGCTCTATAATTGTTACATTAGAAGGCAAATCAACTAACTTTTGCAAAATTTCTATAATAGCATCAACAGGAGTTGCGACAAAAATCATATCACATAAAGCTAAATCTTTAAATTCTATAAGCTCATGAATAAGACCTAATTGCAGGGCATCTTTTTCATTTTCTTTGCTTAAATCCATACCATAAACACAAGAAATAAGCTTATTTTCTTTCAAACAAAGCCCTAAAGATCCACCCATAAGCCCAAGCCCTATAATTGCTATTTTCATACTTTCTACCTTAGTTTTTTTGTTAAATTTTTTTTGCTATTATACAGCTTTTAATAAAGCTTTAGGTAAAAAATCAATGAAAAAACATCTTATTAGTATTTGTGCTTTAGTTGCTATGGCCAATGCAGCAACCATTAAAGATATTAAATTTATCGGATTAAATCATTTATCGAACACAAGCGCTATAAATATCGCGGGGCTTAAAATAGGCGAGGAAATAAATCCTGCAAAAATCAACACTGCTATTCTTAATCTTTATAAACAAAATTATTTCGAAAATATTGCAGTAGAAAACAACAATGGAATTTTGGAAATTATAGTTACTGAAAAACCAACTATAGCAAAGGTTACTATCACAGGTATAGCTTCAAATGATAGAAAACAAGTTGAAAGTATTTTAGGGATTAAAAGAGGTACACTACTTGATGAAGGAAATATAAAAGAAGCTATTGAACGCATTAAAGCTTATTATGAAGCAAAAAGTTATTTTGATACTATTGTAGAATACAAAAAAAAGACTTTAGAAAATACTGATGGACTAGAGCTTGAATTTATAGTAAATCGTGGTGAAAATATCATTATTGATAATGTTCATTTAAGTGGAGCAAAGAAATTTTCATATTCTGATATAGAACCTGCTGTTGTTAACAAAGAAAAAGAATTTATGGGATGGATGTGGGGACGCAATGATGGAAAATTAAAAGTTTTTGAACTTAGTAACGATAGTTCAAGAATTGCTGATGAATATATGAAAAAAGGATATTTAGATGTTCAAGTATCCTCCCCTTATCTTAAAACCTACACAGATACTTATCAAGCAAATTTGACTTATTTTATCAAAGAAGGAAAGCCTTATAAAATTAAAAGTATAAGCATAGAAAATCCTTTATTTGATGATAAGCAAAATGCACAAACCGTAAAAGATTTAAGATCAAGCGCTGGCAAAACTATCAATATCGAAGACATTAGAAAAGATGTTAAAACCATAGAAACACAAAGTGCTGATTTGGGTTATGCGTTTGTAGAAGTCTATCCTGATATTCAAAAAAATGATCAAACTCAAGAAGCCACCGTTGTATTTAAAGTAATCCCTCACGATAAAGTTTATATAAGAAATGTTATTATTTCAGGAAATTCACGCACCGTAGATCGCGTCATACGCCGAGAATTATATATAACAGAAGGTAATTTATATAATAGAACAGACTTAAGCGAGTCAAAAAATGCTTTAAAAAGAACTTCTTATTTTGACGATGTAAATATCAAAGAAGAAAAAGTTGATGATACACATATTGATTTGATTGTTGATGTTAAAGAAGCTTCTACAGGAGCTATTTCTGGAGGCATTGGCTATGGATCAAGCGATGGTATTTTGCTTAACGCTTCTTTATCAGATACAAATATCTTTGGTTCAGGAATAAAAAGCTCTGTAAGCGTAGATAAAAGCGATGATACCTTATCAGGAAGGATTAGTCTCATAAATCCACGCGTTCTTGATAGTCAATATAGTCTGGGTGGAACACTTTATTCAAATGACTATGAATGGGATAATTATTCAGAAAAAAATTACGGCTTTGATATAACAGTTGGACGCCAATTTGCAAGATACTATAATGTAAGCTTAACTTATAATCTTGAACAAAGCGATATATACCACTTAAGTCCAACTCTTTTAAGAACAGGATATGAACTTGGCAAAAGTATTAAAAGCTCTATAACTCCAGCAATCACCTTTAACAATACAGATGATTATTATCTGCCACGATCAGGTATTATTGCTTCAACTAGTTTAGAATACGCTGGACTTGGCGGAGATCAAGAATTTATTTCATCAAGCTCTAAATTTAACTTTTATCAAGGTTTGCAAGACTATATAGGATATGATCTTATTTATCGCTATAAAGCGAGTTTTTATAAAGTATGGGATGAAGGTTATTTACCAATTAACCAAAGAATTTATTTAGGTGGTATTAGATCGATACGCGGTTTTGAAAGCAGAACAGTAAGTCCTAAAAATCAATGGGGAGATGAAATAGGCGGAACCATAGCTTTTGCCAATTCCGTAGAACTTAGTTTTCCTTTGATTGATAGAATCAAACTTCGTGGTAGCGTGTTTTTTGATTATGGTATGATAGGGCGTAAAAATTTAGATGAAATAAAAAGAATGAGTACAGGTATAGGCATTGAATGGATTACACCTATTGGACCTTTACAACTTGTATTTGCCAAACCTCTTAATGATAAAAAAGGTGATGATACTAATAGTTTTGAATTTAATCTTGGAACACGCTTTTAATGAAAGAATTTTTAGATGCTTGCTTGAATGCAAATTTGCAAATACGCAAGTATCTAAACAATATCCCACAAAATGATCTTAAACTTTGCTCTAAATTAGGCTATGATAAAAATCAAGGCTATGAGCTTGACTTAAAATGTGAACAAATTTTCATAAAATATCTTAGTTGTTTTGGACAAATTTTTTCTGAAGAAAGCGGATTGATCGGAAAAGCTAGCCCAAAACAAATGATTCTTGATCCTTTGGATGGAAGTTCAAATTTTGTTTCTAAAATACCATTTTATGGAACTTCTATAGCTCTTATGGAAAAAGATCAGGCAAAAAGCGCTTTTGTTTGCAATCTTGTCAGTCAAGAAATTTTTGCTTTTAATAACAAACAAGCTTTTAAATCCAATCTTTCCGATCCAAAATACTCACCCTTAACACCTAATCTATTTTCTAAAATAGGTATAGTTGAAAAAATTTCACTTTATCCAGAACTTCTCGATTTTTTAACAAAAAATCAATTAAAATTTCGCTCTTTGGGTGCAACAGCCTTAAGTCTTGCTTATGCTTCGTATTTTAGTTTTGTATTAATTCTTGGAAAAACACGAATTTTTGATACAGCAGCTGCTTTAGCAATTCATCAAAATTTATATATAGAAAAAAATGAAAATTTCCTTCTCCTAAGCCAAGACAAAAAAATTTTTGATATAATCTTAGAATTTTTAAAAAATAATTAGGTGAATATATGAATTTTGCAGATATTTTTTCAAAAATAAGAAGACAACAACCTAGCGTTAAAGAAGCGCCAAATCACTGGGTAAAGTGCCAAAGTTGTCATGCTTTGATGTATTATAAAGAAATAGAATCTTGTTTTAATGTTTGTCCTAAATGCAATTATCACATGAGAATTTCAGCTGATGAACGTATTAAACTTTTAAGCGATGAAGGCAGTTTTATTGAGTATGATGCAAATTTAGAAGCTATAGATCCTTTAAAATTTGTTGATAGCAAATCCTATAAAAAACGCCTTAGCGAAGGTGAAAGTAAAACAGGTAGAAAAAGTTCTGTCATCAGTGGAGAATGTGAAATCAATGGTTTAAAAACCCAACTTGTTGTATTTGATTTTTCTTTTATGGGCGGATCTTTAGGTTCTGTTGAAGGAGAAAAAATTGTTAGAGCTATACAAAGAGCTATCACAAGCAAAACTTCTCTTGTCATCGTAAGTGCAAGCGGTGGAGCTAGAATGCAAGAAAGTACTTATTCTTTGATGCAAATGAGCAAAACTAGTGCTGCACTTAAACTTCTTAGCAAAGAAAAACTTCCTTATATTAGCATTTTAACCGATCCTACTATGGGTGGAGTAAGTGCTTCTTTTGCTTGGCTTGGAGATTTAATCATCGCTGAACCTGAAGCTTTAGTAGGTTTTGCTGGTGCAAGAGTTATTAAACAAACTATAGGAGCAGATTTACCTGAAGGTTTTCAAAAAGCAGAGTTCTTGTTAGAACATGGACTTATAGATGCCATAGTTGAAAGAGGAGAACAAAAACAATATCTTAGCGATGTACTAAAATTTTTTAGTGGAAAATAATTTGCAAGTTAATATCTTTTGTATTCAAAAAAGTGATGAATTTAAAACTTGTAGTGAGAAATACTCTAAACTCATCTCCAAATACGCCACTTTAAAAGAAATAAATGTTTTTAATAAAAAAATAGCCTTAGCTCAAAATTTAAATGCCATAGAAGCAAAAAAAAGCTATGAAGAAGCTTTTATGCCTTATAAAAAAGGCTATTGTATCGCTCTTGATGAAAAAGGGAAAGATCTTACAAGTATAGAATTTGCAAAACTCATCCAAGATAAAAATGAATTAAGTTTTTTTATAGGAGGTGCTTATGGTTTAAGAGAAGAATTTAATCAAAGTTTGGATTTTAGACTATCATTAAGCAAACTTACTTTAGCACATCAATTTGTTAAAACCTTACTTTTAGAACAAATTTATCGTGCATTTTGCATCAACAACAATCACCCTTATCACAAATAGAAAGTTTTAAAATGAAAAAAAATGAAATACAAAATTTCAAAAATATTTTAGAAGAAAGAAAAAAAGCTATCTTAGAAAATTTGCAAAGCAATTCAAATGAAATCGAAGCTCTTCACAATAGCGTCCCAAGCGATAGTGTAGATTTTTCTGTCATAGAAACAGGCTCTCAAATTGACTTTGCTATCAGCACCAATCTCAAAGAAGAACTTATAGAAATCGAAGATTCTTTAGATAAAATCAAAAACGGCACTTATGGAATTTGCGAATCTTGCGATGATGAAATCGACTCTCAAAGACTAAAAGTCAAACCTCACGCAAGATATTGTATCACTTGCCGTCAAATTGCAGAACAAGGAAAAAAACATGAAAATTAAACTCTTCTTACTTGCAAGTTTTATTTATATAGCACTTATTTTTGCCTTTGCTTGGCATCTAGAACTAGGAAGCTATACTCTAAATATCAGCACTTATACCTTTGAACTACCTATTATGATATGGCTTGTTATTCCTTTATTTATTTATATGATTTTAGCCGTTTTACACATAGCATTTTATGGATTTTTGCGTTATTTAAAATTTAAGCATTTTTTTAAAGACGCAGCTAAATTTGAAGCTTATACTCAAGATTTACTTCTTGAAAAAGATCTTAAAACCACTTTTCAAACAAAAGAATTTAGATCTGTAGCACAACTTTTTAAAACCATAAAAACACATGAAAAAATTCCACACTCAAATAAAATCAATGAAATTTTAGATCTTATTGATGGTTTAAATAAAAACGAATTTTTTAACCTTAGCAAATTTAAACTCGAAAATAACAATGTTTTATATTTGCAAAATGAAAAAAATCATCTCAAAAATGATGCAAATTATGCCTATAACAAACTTAAAAACCTTAATGAAATCAAAGATGAATTTGAAGAAATTGCTTTTAACACTCTTATAGAAAAAGCTAGTTATGAGCAAATTAAAAATGTAAAAATCCCTAAAAAGCCTTCTGAAGTTCTCACACTTATCAAGCGTTTTAAAGAAGGAAATTTAGAACTTAGTGTAGCAGAATATGAAGTTTTACTTTCACACAACATATTAAGCGAAAAAGACTATCTTAATGCAGCAAAACTAAGTACTAAACTTTTAAATCCTGATGCTATTTTAGGAATTTTTAACAAAATTAAAAATGAAAAAAGCGAAGCTTTAAGAGCATATTTATATCTTTTGGCTGAATTTGGACTTTTAGATGAGTTAAGAGAACAAATTCACAATGATGATAAAAAATTTAATGATTTTAAAGCCTTTTTAGCCTTGCGTGAAAAAAATATCAAAATCGATCTAAATCAACTCATACAATGATAGATTTTAGCAAAAAACCCCTGTTTTTAGCCCCTATGGCAGGTTTTTCAGATCTGCCTTTTCGTAATGTAGTAAAAAAATTTGGTGCTGATATTACCATAAGTGAAATGATAAGTTCTAATGCCTTAGTTTATGAAAGTTCTAAAACTTTACATATGCTAGAAAGAGCTGAATTAGAAAATCCCTATATAGTCCAAATTGCAGGTGGAGATAAAGAAGTGCTAAAAAAAGCAGTGCAAATGCTAAATGAAATGGATTTTGTAGATGGGATCGATTTTAATTGCGGTTGCCCTGTAAATAAAGTTGTTAAACAATGTGCTGGCAGTGCTTTGCTAGAAAATTTAGAGCTTTTTAAAAATCTTGTAGGAGTGATTAAAGAAAACAATAAAAAAAGCCTTACAAGTGTGAAATTTCGACTAGGATTTAATGAAAAATATCCTGAAAAAATGGCTAAAATTTGTGAAAGCTTGGGGGTGGATTTTGTAAGTATTCATGGACGCACAAGAAAACAGCTTTATAGCGGAAAAGCCGATTATGAATCCATTGCTAGTGCTAAAGCGAGCGTGAAAATTCCTGTGATTGCAAATGGCGATATTAACGCACAAAACGCTAAAGAAGTTTATAAAATCACAAAATGTGATGGACTCATGATAGGGCGTGCAAGCGTAGGAAATCCTTGGATATTTTATGAAATCAAAAGCGGTAAAAGTGTAGATGAAAAACTCAAAAAAGAAATCATACTCACTCATTTTGATGAAATGATAAAACACTACAAAGATCAAGGCGTAAGTATATTTCGCAAGCATTTACACGAGTATTCTAAAGGGCATAAAGACGCTTCAGCCTTTAGAGATACCGTTAATCGTATCGACAATGTCGAAGAAATGCGAAAAAAAATAGAAGAATTTTTTAGTTTAACTTGATTGATTTTTATAATTTAAAAAATCTTAAGCCTTAATATCTATAATTTTTGCTGAAGTGTTTTGAGAAAGAATTTTATTAAATTCCCCTGCATTATCATTGCTAAAATTCATACCAAAAAGAATTTCTAGCTCATCGCTTGTGCCAAATTTAGTTTCTAGTAGTTTTCTTAAAAGCTCATTCATTTTATTATCATCTTTGTAGGTTTCGCTTTTACTTTCTACTTGTATAGGTTTGAAAGCTTTTTTGTCTTCTTCTGAAGTTTCTTGCAATTTTTTCTGCGATGAATCAATATTGTTAAAATCAACAAAATATTTTTTTTGAAGCTCAAGATATTTTTCTTTAAATTCATCTATACTTTTGCTTGTGTGAAAAATTTTAACATAAGCTTCATCATAACTCACGCCATCAATATGCATCCAACGAGGGTGTTTAGCATTTTCATCCATCCATTGAAATAAATTTTTAACTTCTGATTCTGGTAATTCATTGTTTCTAAGCTTATCTTCTATTGAACCCTCGACTAATTCTATTTTATCGCTGAATTTTTTAGAAATCTTATACAAATCTATCAAATCATTACCTAATTCTTCTCTTTGTTTTTTTGTAAGCTCGGGATTTCCATTTTCAATACTTTCATCTCTTATTTTGGTAAGTGTTTGCAAAGGATTGTTTCCAAAATATCTATTAAAAGAGCTTAGAGGAAATACTATCATCTTTATCACCTTGGAATAAATTTTATTCTAAAGTAAATCGGCAAAAATGATTTTTTTAATATTTTTACTCATATATTTAAAATATAAAGCGCAAGTCTTCTAGCCCTTGAAAAAAATCTTACTTAATCTTCCAAAGTCCTTACAATCAAACTTTTAGGTAAATTAAAATGCTCTATAAGTTCTTTCTCTTTTTCTCTCATTTCTCCATTATCATTTTCATGATCAAAACCTAACAAATGAAGCATAGCGTGGATAAAAAGCAAGCTTATTTCTTCTTCATAGCTATGCCCTAACTCTTTAGCCTTTTCTTTTGCCAAATCTACATTGATCACAACAGAACCCAAAGGCAAACTCTCATCGATATTTTCAAGCGGAAAAGAAAGTACATCAGTAGTTTTATCTTGTTTTCTTTGCTCTAAGTTAATTTCTTGCATTTCTTTACTATCCACAAAGACAAGCTCCACATCTTTAGGACTTAAAAAACTTGCTATAGATTCTAAAAAATCACATTTTTCATCACTTAATATCATAAACCTTCCTTAATCAAATGATATAAATTTTCTATTTCTTCATCATCAAAAATCGCACAATTTTTACTGCTATAAAATTGTTTTAGTTTTTTCTCTTCAAACTCAAATCCTAAAGCACATTGAGAATGCGAAGGTAAAAAAGCCCTTAGCAGTGTAATGGAATTTTGGATTTTCTCATCACAGGCAAAACAAAAAAAATCCTTATGCAATCTTCCTTCAAATTCCAAAATTTTTAAATAAGCATCAACAATAACACGCTTTGGATTTTGTTTTTCAAACCTTTTCACACACTCATCAAGTAAATCAAAATAAAAACTATCAAGCTCTTCTACATCTTTTAAGTGCCTATATAAAAGACGGATAAATTCTTGCCAAATAAGCATTTTATCCCTTTGCATAATCCATAAAAATCCCAAATGCAATACATCTTTAAGTCTTGGTAAAAAACTAGGATTTTCTTCTAAAGCAAAGTCGATTTTATAGCCGCTTAAAATACTAGAATGTCTAAGTCCATAAAAACGATAAGCCTTAATAAGCATTTTAGGACTTAAAATATAAACAATCAAATCCTCATCTTTAACTTTTTGAGTATGAAGTATAAAGCCTTGCATTAAACAATTTCAATACCATAAGCCCTAAGTATATCAAAAGCGGATTTTTCTAAATTTTCATCAAAACTTGCACTTAAATTTTGGTGTAAAATTATCCTTGCATTAGGCTTAGCACCAAAAGCTAAAATAATATTACAAAACACACAAATATGAGAAACAAGCCCTGCAAAATGAAGTTCTTCATAATCACTTTTTTGTATGAAATTAGCTAATTCTAAGCTACCAAAAGTATTTTTATAAAAAATTTTATGAGCTTTTTGTAAAAAAGGTTCAAATTCCTTTGGCATTTGCCAACCCAAACTCTCTTTAATGCAATGTTTTACAGGTAAATTTAAACCTTCTTTACTTTGTAGATAATGCTCATCATGCGTATCATAGGTTAAAAGCAAATGCGTGTTATTAAAATCGATTTGATTTAAGGCTTTAAGAATATTTTCTTTGATTTTTAAAGCCTTATCAAAACCTAAACTTCCATCAATAAAATCATTTTGATAATCCACTAAAACAAAAGCTTTTTTCATGCTTTTATGCCTTTTGAAGCCAAAAACTTTCTGTGTGTAAATTTGTAAAAGCAGTTTTTAAGCTTGTAAAAAGCTTAGGATGATCTTTTTCTAAATTTGCTAAAAGCTGTTTAGCTTCTTCTCTAGCGTGTGGAAATTTCACATTTTTTTCGCTGAGTTTCATACCAGGACAAAATTCATTTCCTATCACGCTAAGTTCATTTTGCGTAGCATTATCCCTAAGCTGTCTTTCTCGCACAAAAATCAAAGGGCGTATCACAGTTATACCGCGTTTGCTTTGATAAATAGGCGCTAAGGTTCTTAAAGCTCCATTATGAATAAAATTCATAAAAAAGCTTTCTGCTGCATCATCTAAATGATGAGCTATAGCAAGCTTGTTAAAACCTTTTTCAAGAGCGTAAGTATATAAAGCTCCACGACGCATTCTCGAAAAATAACTACAAAAACTTGAATTTTCTCTTATGGTATCGCCTGAAACTTCATAAATATTTGAATCAAGCACGCTATGTTTAATGCCGTGTTCTTCACAATGTGCATGAAGATGAGAATAATCCTCGCCCATACCATAACTCAAAGTTACCGCTTCAAGTTCAAATTTAAAAGGAGCGTGAGCTTGCATACGATTTAAAAGATGGGCTAAAGCCAAAGAATCTTTCCCGCCACTAAGCCCTAAAAGAACCCTATCTCCATCTTTAATAAGTCCAAATTTAGCATTAGCTTGTGCAACTTGGCGTATGAGTTTTTTGCTAAGATTTATCATAATTTCTCGCACATTTTAAGCACAAAATTGGCTGAAATTTTAGCTGAATTGATCACAAACTCATCAAAATCAAATTCAGCCTTTTCCCCTGCTTTATCACTCATAGCTCTTAAGATAAAACAAGGCACCTTTAAAGCATCACAAACCAAAGCCACACTTGCGCCTTCCATTTCACAAGCATCCGCATTGAAAATTTCTCTAATTTTTGCTTTTTTTGCTTCATCGCAAATAAACTCATCACCCGTTGCAATAATGCCTGCACGAAGTTTGATATTTAATTCCTTAGCAACTTCTAAAGCAAGATTGTTTAATTTCTCATCGGTTTTGATAAAAATTTCATTACCTGGAACAAAACCCAAAGGATGTCCAAAAGCAGTAATATCAAGATCGTATTGAGCTAATTTTGTTGCATAAAGCAAATCGCCAATTTCAAGTTCAGGATTAAAAGCACCTGCAACTCCTGTAAAAAGCAAAGCTTGTGCGCCAAATTTTTCTATCATCACACTAGCACTAAGAGTAGAATTTACCTTGCCAATTTTAGAATACGCTAAAACAAGTTCATGGTTTTTATACTTTGCAAAATAATAAGTATTATTAGCGTGTTCTATTTTCGTATAATCTTTAAGTGTTTCAAGTAAAGGAGTGATTTCTTCACTCATGGCTCCTAAAATTGCTATTTTCATCATACAACCTTTAAAAATTCATCAATATCATTCATATTTGTTAAAGCATAAGTTTCTTTTGAAGTGATTTTTTTATTCAAACCCTTAAGCACACTTGCGCCAAATTCTATGAAATAATCTACTTCATTTTCACATGCCTTAATGCTTTGTTTATAAAGCACAGGAGAGATAAGTTGTACTTTTAAAAGCTCAAGGGCTTCTTCTTTGCTTGTATAAATTTTGGCATTTGCATTAGAAATTACGGCTTTAAAATTTGGTTTTAACACCTTTTCAAGCTCCACACAAAGCTTAGCTGAAGCATTTTCCAAAAGAGGACAATGACTTGCCACGCTCATATTTAAAAGCATAGCTCTTTTAGCTCCTGCTTCTTTAAATACACTTTCATAACTTGCTAAATCAGGTTTTAAACCTGCTACAACGATTTGTCCATCGCAGTTATAATTTGCAGCGAAAATTTGCTTGTTTTCTTTTTGTGCTTTTTGACAAAGCTCTTCAACCTTTTCATCATCAAGCCCCAAAACCACCATCATACCTGCTTCAACTTTTGCACAATCTTCTTGCATGAAAAGCCCTCTTTTATTGACCAAAGAAAGAGCCTCTAAAAAATCAAAAGCACCATTGACAGCTAAGGCTGAAAATTCTCCCAAAGAATGCCCTAAAGCAAATTTCGAACTTAAATCAGGTTTTTTTTCAAGTAAAACACTATAAGCCATTAAGGAATTTAAAACGATGGCGGGTTGAGTAAATTCACTTTGATTGAGTTTTTCGTTTTCTTCAAAAAGCAAATGTTTAAAATCAATCTTACAAAAATCACTTGCGTTTTGAAGGAGTTCTTTGGCTTTTATAGAGTTTTCATAAAAATCTTTTCCCATGCCAAGACTTTGAGAGCCTTGACCTGGAAATATAAACGCAGCATTCATTAATGACAACCGCAACCGCCGCCACCACAGCAACCGCCGCCACCATGTCCATGTCCGTGATGATGATCGTGTCCATGTCCGCTTCCACAACCACAACTATGACTTCCTGCGATAATACCTGTAAGAATTTCATCTTCACTCGCAGCTCTAGCATCTACGATATTTAAAGAAAAAAGCAAATCACGACCTGCATAAGGATGATTATAATCAATTGTCACATCATTTTCACCAATTTCTTTTACAGTTACACGAACGGTTTCGCCATTTTCACCTTCGCCAAAAAGCTCCATACCTACTTTTAAATCAATACCTGCAAATTGCTCTTTTGGTAAAGTTTGAACGGCATTTTCATCGTATTCGCCTAAACCTTTTTCTTTTTTAATTACCACATCAGCATTGCTAGGGCAATCAAGCTTCATCACTTCTTCTTCTAAGCTTTCTAAAATCTGACCTTTGCCTAAAATAAAAGAAATAGGTTGAGAATATAAATTTGATTCTAAAACTTCATTTGTATTTGCATCTTTTAACTCATAAAACATTGAAACTACACTATTTTTTTCTATAGCCATTTTATCTCCTTAATTTATTTTCTATTAGGTGAAGCTTTTGCTTCGGGTGAATTTGGATAATTAGTTTTTAAAGCTTTATAAAAACCATTTGCTGTTTTTGTATCACCTGTTTTATCCAATGAAATGGCAGTATGATATAAAAGTTTTGGGAAATAATCTCCTTTTGTACTCAAAGAAGAACTTTTTTTATAATAAACAATAGCATTGTTATAATTTTTTTGTTTATACTCGATCTCCCCTAACCAAAAATTTGCTCTTGCAGGTTTATACTGCTTTGTTATGAGAAAATTTAATTTTGCTTTGGAATCTTCAAAAGCATTTTTATCAACATCTTTTATCGCTAATTCTAAAATTTCATTATTTTTTTTCTTTTTCCAAGATTCATCAATTTGTTTTGCTTTATCATCTTGGGTATTTTGAGTATTATTGTTTTCAATGGTACTATTTGAATCTGTAGTTGAAACAACAACACTAGGTGTAATAGTTTTAACGCTTAAATTTGCATCATTTAATTCGTTTTTAGAAACATAATTTGCATTAATAGCATCTACTAAAGAACTAAGTTCGGCTAAAACTTTTTTTACTTGCTTATTATTAGCTTCTTGAATTTTTCTACTTTCTTCAACATAAGCCTTTAATTTTTGAATTTCACTAGTAAAATTATTTTCAATATTTTGATTATTCTCTTCAACTTGACTTAATCTAGAATTTGATTTGGCATATTGAGAATTTATACCTTCTAAAGTGCTTTGTAAACCCTCGATTCTTTCGTTAATTTCATTAATTCTAGCATTTGTTTGTATATTTTCATTATTTAAATTATCTAACTTTTCTTTAAATAATTTTTCATTTGAAGTTAAACCATAAGAAGAATTGCTTGTTATATCTCCTGCACCAAAAGCTGAGCTTTCTGCATAAAGTAAAGTAGCTCCAAGAAGAGCTACTGTGAATATTTTTTTCATTAATTATCTTGATAATTTAAATTCAGCACGTCTATTTTGCGCATCGCAAGCTTTAGTTTTTTCAGTGCACACAGGATTTGTTTCTCCATAGCTTTTAACAGCAATTCTATCAGCATTTACACCTTTAGCGATTAAAGCTTCTTTTACAGCTTTTGCTCTTTTTAAACCTAGAGCTTGGTTATATTCATCGGTTCCCCACTCATCGCAGTTTCCTTCAACAGTAATACTTACACCGCTTACTTCAGTGTTAAAAATATTAGCATTTGTGCTTACAACATTTTGCATATCAGGACGAATGTTGAATTTATCAAAATCAAAATATACTTTATTTAAAGTATCATTAAGTTGAGAAATTTTTGAATCAATATCCCAACCATCACTTCCACCTGAACCACGATTTGAATCAACACTACTATCACCGCTTACGCTAGTGCTTTTTGTGCTACAACCACTAATAACAACTGCAAGAGCTGCGATTGAAGTAAAAAGAATTTTTTTCATTTATGACCTTTCAAAGTTAATAAATTCTTATTATTATATCTAATTTTTAATTAATTTTAACCTAAAATTGAAATTTTTACCAATCAATTGATTGAATTTTTCCAACCCTAAGAGGAAAATAAAAAGTCTTATTTGCATTTACACGAATAACACCCAAAGCACTTTGCGCACCTAAATATTTGATAAATACTATACTTCCACCATCACTAGAAAATCTTGGAAATAAATTTTTTCCATTTGCTGTAAGTTGACGAATATAATCACTATTAATTGACATCAAATAAATATTAAAAACACCTGCTTGATTTGGTTCACGACTTGAATAAACCAAAAAATCTTTATAAGTCGAAACAGCCGAATTGTTTCTACCATGAAAAACAACTTGTTCAGCACTATTGCTATTTAAATCTTGCATAAAAATATTAGGATATCCTAAACGATCGCTTACAAATACCACTTTACTATCATCTGAGCCAATAAAATTTCCATTAACATCAATACCAGAATAATTAGTTAATTGTGTTAGATTTTTGGTATTTAAGTCATATAAATAAACATCAGGCTGATCTTTTGGAGCCATGGTAACAAGTAGTTTACTTCCATCTACATTCACATCACTTGCTACAACCATACCGCCACTTGATAAAATTTTACTAGCTTTATTGGTATTTAAATCATAACGGTATAAAGTTGGCTTATCATGATCATAAGCTGTATAATAAAATAGAGTTTGTTCTTTATTTCCCCATTTTGGAAATAAATTAAGTCCACCATCAACAATAACTTTTTGATAAGTTAAAGTATAATCAGCCATAATAATTTGACTTTTTTTAGAGCTAGAATTTCTCGCGATCAAAATTTTATGATCCATCCAATCAACAGGTGCAAGTCCTAACGCATTTACAGAAGCTTTGACACTTTTATGTGCCAAAAATGGATATTGCTCTAAACCATTTAAAGTATAAGTTTGCTCTGACTTATCAGAACCGCCAGCTTTTATTTTTACATTTAAACTCAAAGTGTTACCATTTTTATTTAAAGTGTATTCAAAAATATAATTACTTGTCTCAGTTGCATTAGCAACAACTTCAAAGTTTGAACTTACTTTCAAATCGTTCACAATGATATTATAAAAGCTTTTCTTTAAATTCTCATCACTTAAATTTGAATTGTCTTTAACAATAATCTTTGGTAAAACTACACCAGAATTAACAACATCAATCACTGGATCTTCTGCCCAAAGACTTCCTAAAAAGACTAAAAAAATTGCTACAATTTTTTTCATTTTTTTCTCCTAATCATTTTTAACTTTTACTTCATCTCTTAAATTCATGGTAATGCTTATATTTTTATTTTGCGGAGGATAAGTAATAAATTTACCTTTTTGACTTTCTAAAAATTCAGCCACTTTAGCATCATATAAAGGATTCCCACTTTTTTCAACTGAAGTATAGCCAAATTTTCCATTTTCATCAATAAAAATTTTTACCTTAACAGAAATTTTTTCACTATTTGGATAATACTGAGTCCATCTTTGAGTGATAATACGCACAACTTTCCCTAAAAATTCATCATAAATTCCAATCTTTTGCGCCTTTGTGCTTTCGCCTTGCGTTGAACTTTCTTCTTGAAGTAAACTATCATTAAGTTGTTTTACAAGTTCAGAAGCTTGAGGTTTTGGGGCACTAGAAATTCCTGATTTAGCACTTGATTGAATTTTTGTAGTCTTTTCTTCTTGTATTTCTTTAATATTTCCAAAAAGCTCATTAAAATTACTTGCCTTTTGGTCAATATCTTCAGTTTTAACTGTTTTATTTGTAGTCTGAGCAAAAAGCTTTTCTATATCAATTTGCTCTGTTGGTTTTTGTATTTCTTTAGGAGTGTTGCTTTGAGTAATAACTTGTTTTGATGGTTCAGCAAGTTCAATATCTACAAAACTATCTTTTATATCAGTATATTGTATAGCAGGTTCAACCTCGCTTACAAGTCTAAAAAAAACAAGAATTACTATACTAATATATATTGCTAAAGCAAGTAAAAACGAATTTAAATTACTCAAACCATAATTTTTCATGATTATTCAGTCTGTAAAGCAACTTTATTAAATCCTAAATTTTTTACACTTCTTAAGACTGAAATAACATCGTCATATTTTAAGCTTTTATCAGCGCGTATAAAAACCGGATCTTCGGTATTAAATTGTGCTTTTCTTTGAGCAAGATTGTCAGCAAAACTTATAAAATCGTATTTTTCTTGATTTAAAAAAATTTCTTTTTTTGCATTAATACTAATAATTAAACTCTTAACAGTTGGAGTGCTGGTATTTTTTTGACTACCTTGTGGAAGATTAATTTTTTCTTCATAAGTAATGCTTGGAGCTGTTACCATTAAAATCGCAAGCAATACAAGCATAATATCTACTAAAGGTGTGATATTAAGTTCAGGTTTTTCATCATCAAATGGCATTTTTAACCTTATTTACTCGAACTTATAACTTTAATCTCGCTATCAATAATGCTTAAAAGTTCAAAAGCTTTTCTTTTAATGATGAGATGAAATGTATAAGCAGGAATTGCTACTAAAATACCACAACCTGTAGCAACTAAAGCCTCGCTGATTTTAGGAGCTATGATACTTAAAGAATTTTGAGTTCCAAGCCCACCAAAAGTTTCAAGTATAGAAATAACTGTCCCAAAAAGACCTATAAAAGGTGAAGTTGAAGCAATAATACTAAGCCAAGTAAGTCCAGCAGAAGCGCGGCGACTTGCTAAATTTTTATAGATTTCTAAATGATTTGAAGTTGTATCATTACATTTTCTTAAAATCGAATCAGTACGACTTAAATCCTTCTCACCCAAGAGCAAAGTTTCTAAACTTTCTTTTTCTTTATTTCTCCATGTAGCCAAATAAGTCAATCTAGCAAACAAAATACTAAATGCTAAAATAAAATATAAAGAAAGCCATAATAAAACTATATAAGTAATAATACTTGAACTATTGAAAAAATGAAATATAGCTTCAAAATTCATTAATGCATCCTTGCATTATCAAGTTTTGAAAAAGTTGCTGCTAAAGCTGCATTATCAGAACTCATAGATTTAATCAAATCTTTTGCTTGAGCAAGATTTTTTTCAATCTCACTTTCATCACTTCCACAAACCCAAACCGCACCCTTTGCTAACACGCAAATCTTATCTTCATCTACCTTTGCATGTCCAGCATCAATAGCAATTAATTCATGGTTTAAATCAGCTTTTTCAATATCAATTACTCCAGATTTTAAAGAAGAAACCAAAGCAGCATGTCCTTTAAGCACGCCAAATTCTCCTTCACTACCCGGTAAAGTAACAGATTTTACTTCTCCTTGATAGATTACACCCAAAGGCGTAACTATCTCGAAATTAATCAAATCGTTCATAAATTAACCTTTTAATTTATCCGCTTTTGCAATAGCTTCATCTATATTTCCAACCATATAGAAAGCATTTTCTGGTAAATGATCATATTTACCTTCTAAAATTCCCTTAAATCCTGCTATTGTATCTTCAAGGCTTATATATTTTCCTGGGCTACCTGTGAAAACTTCTGCAACGAAAAATGGTTGTGATAAGAATTTTTCAATCTTTCTTGCTCTTTCAACTACAAGTTTATCCTCTTCGCTAAGCTCATCCATACCTAAAATGGCGATGATATCTTGTAAATCTTTGTATTTTTGAAGCACTGATTGAACACCACGAGCAACTTTATAATGTTCTTCTCCAATGATATTTGGGTCAAGCATTCTTGAAGTTGAGTCAAGTGGGTCAACTGCAGGATAAATACCCTTTTCAGCAATAGCTCTATTTAAAACCGTTGTAGCATCTAAGTGAGCAAAAACAGTTGCTGGAGCTGGGTCTGTTAAGTCATCAGCTGGAACGTAAACAGCTTGAACTGAAGTGATTGAGCCTTTTTTAGTTGAAGTAATTCTTTCTTGGAATTTACCCATTTCACTTGCTAAGGTTGGTTGATAACCCACAGCTGATGGAATTCTTCCTAAAAGTGCTGACATTTCAGAACCTGATTGTGAAAATCTAAAGATATTATCAATAAACATAAGCACATCAAGACCCATTTCATCTCTAAAATACTCAGCCATTGTTAAACCTGTTAAAGCAATACGATTTCTTGCCCCTGGTGGTTCATTCATTTGTCCATAACATAGAGCAACTTTGTCTAAAACATTACTTTCTTTCATTTCATTATAAAGGTCATTTCCTTCACGAGTTCTCTCACCCACACCTGCAAATACAGAATAGCCGCTATGCTTAAATGCAACATTGTGAATAAGCTCCATAATAATAACAGTTTTACCAACACCTGCACCACCAAAAAGACCTACTTTACCACCTTTTGCATAAGGAGCAAGTAAATCTACAACTTTAATCCCTGTTTCAAAAATCTCACTTTTTGTGCTTTGATCTTCAAAAGCTGGTGGATCTCTATGAATTGCCCATTTTTTATCAAAAGAAATTTCTTCACGTTCATCGATCAAATCTCCAGTAACATTGAAAATTCTTCCTAAAACTTTCTCACCAACAGGAACACTAATGGGAGCACCTAAAGCCTCAGCTTTTAAGCCCCTTACCAAACCATCTGTCATATCCATAGCAATAGTTCTAACTCTATTATCTCCTAAATGAGCTGCTACTTCTAAAACAAGTTTATGTTTTTTTCCTTCGCTTTCAAAATTTACAACAATTGCTTCATTAATTTGAGGCAAATAGTCGTTAAAATCTACATCAACAACCGGACCTAATACCTGTGAAATAAATCCTTGCATTATTTATCTTCTCCTTAAAATTTTACTATTTCATTGATTCAACACCACTGATAATCTCTATAAGCTCAGTAGTAATGGATTCTTGTCTTGCTTTGTTATAAGCTAAATTTAGTTGTTTCACTCTTGCCTTTGCGTTATTAGTTGCATTATCCATAGCTTGCATTCTTGCGCTATGCTCTGCCGCCAAAGAATCGATTAACGCATAATACATATTATACTCAAAATACGTTTTCATTAAATCTTTTAAAAGCTCAGTTCCTTCCGGTTC
Source organism: Campylobacter sp. CFSAN093259 (assembly GCF_012889985.1). Lineage (NCBI taxonomy): Bacteria > Pseudomonadati > Campylobacterota > Epsilonproteobacteria > Campylobacterales > Campylobacteraceae > Campylobacter > Campylobacter sp. CFSAN093259. The sequence goes on along the minus strand of NZ_CP040617.1, from coordinate 114,100 downwards.
AAGCTCTAAAAGAGAATTATGAGTCTGTTCAATACTCTTTGGCTCAACTGGAATAAGATGATTAATTTTAAGTTCTTGGGTAATCATATTTTTATAACCATTATGAACTAAAATCACTTCATCTGTATTTCCATTTAAAAAATCATCTACAGCAGCATGAATTACTTCACATGCTTTCTCATAATCAGGACTAGAACTAAGATGGAAATATTTCTCTAACAATTCTATTTTTTGAAAATTAAAATATTCAATCCCAGTTTTACCTATAGCTCTAAGACGAATATTAATATTTTTTGCTTCATATTCTTTTAGCATTTCACTTACTGTTTTTAAAGTCTTAATATTAAAACCACCGCATAAGCCTTTATCTGCAGTGATAAATATTAAATCTACGGTTTTAATTTGTTCTTTTTTATGAAACAAAGATAAACGCACATCATCTTCATTGTGAACAATTTTATTGATCTGAAATGAAATTTCACTCAAAATTTCATCGATTTTTTGTGCATAAATTTTTGATCTTTTAGCTGCTTCTTCTGCTTTTTTTAACTTAGCAGTAGAAACTAGCTTCATAGCATTTGTAGTCTTTTGAGTGTTATGAACACTTTTAATTTTTCTTTTAATTTCTTTTAAATTAGACATAAAAGACCTTATAAATGATTTGCTTTAAACTCATTAATGGCTTTAGCTAGTTTTTCTTCCAAATCAGAATCTAAAGCTTTTTTAGAGCGAATTTGCTCAAAAATATCTGGATGTTTTGCCTCAATAAAAGGATAAATTCCATCTTCAAATTCCTTAATTCTAGAAACAGCAATATCATCTAAGAAACCTTTGGTTCCTGCAAAAATTAAAACTACTTGTTTTTCAACGCTAAGCGGAGAATAAGGTGGTTGTTTTAAAAGTTCAACCATTCTTTGTCCACGTTCAAGTTGTTTTCTACTTGCCTCATCTAAATCACTAGCAAATTGTGCAAAAGCTTGAAGCTCTCTATATTGAGCAAGGTCAAGTCTTAATGTGCCTGAAACTTGTTTTGTAGCTTTAATTTGAGCAGCCCCACCTACACGAGATACTGATAAACCAACATTAATTGCAGGACGAATTCCTGAGTTAAATAAATCAGTTTCTAAGAAAATTTGTCCATCTGTAATTGAAATAACATTAGTTGGAATATAAGCAGAAACATCTCCTGCTTGTGTTTCAATTATCGGCAATGCCGTCAAAGAACCAGCACCTAATTCATCATTTAGCTTGCTTGCTCTTTCAAGCAATCTTGAATGAAGGTAAAAAACATCACCTGGATAAGCTTCACGACCTGGAGGACGACGTAAAATCAAAGACATTTCGCGATAAGCTACAGCATGCTTGCTCAAATCATCATAAACAATTAAAGCATGTTTTGCGTTGTCTCTAAAAAATTCACCCATGGTTACACCAGTATATGGAGCTAAGTACTGTAAAGCCGCAGGATCTGAAGCACCGGCATTTACAACAATAGTATATTCCATAGCACCATGTTCTTCTAGTCTTTTAACCACTTGTGCCACTGTACTTTGCTTTTGACCAATTGCAACATATATACAGATAACTCCTTGACCTCTTTGAGATATAATAGTATCAACAGCAACAGTAGTTTTACCTGTTTGTCTATCACCTATGATAAGCTCTCTTTGACCACGACCAATTGGCACAAGCGCATCAATAGCTTTAATTCCTGTATGTAAAGGCTCATGAACACTTTTTCTCGCCATAATACCTTTTGCTTTTTCTTCAACAAAACGATATTCATTAGCATTGATCACACCTTTAGCATCAATTGGCTCACCTAAAGCATTTACAACACGGCCAATCAAAGCCTCACCTACTGGAACTTTAAGTAATTTCTTAAGTCTTTTTACAGAAGCACCTTCTTTTAAACCTTCTCCTTTTCCAAGTATAACAATACCTACACTCGACTCTTCAAGGTTTAAGGCCATTCCTTTATCACCATTTTCAAATTCTACCATTTCTCCAGCCATAATATTCTTAAGTCCATATACCTTAGCAACACCATCAGCTACAGAAATAATCTTTCCTGTTTCTTCAATTTCAAGATTTAAATCAAAATTTTCAATTCTTTCTTTGATTATTGAACTGATCTCATCAGCTTTAAATTTCATTTACTTTTTCTCCTTAGATAATTTTCAATATATATTCGTTTAGCTTATTTTGAAGAGCTTTCATAGAAAAAGAAAGTTCATAACCTAATTCTTCTAATTCTATTTTAACACTATCATCTTGACTGATTTTATTATTTAGTTTAATATTTGCATCAAATTTTTTGTTAAGTTTGACTTCAAGATCTTTAAGATTTTCTTGACTTAATTTTTCTTTAGAATATACAATACCAACAAAAATATTTTCTTTAAAAGCTTTTTGTCTTTCAAGTTCTTTAACTATTTGAGGAATGCATTCTAATCTTGAATTTTCAATCAAAAGTCTTAAAAAATTTTGAAAACTAGAATTTTTAATATCAAAAAAAGAATCAAGAAATTCCATTTTTCTTTCTTTTTTAATCTCATTAGATTCTATAATATTTTTAAATTTTGGCAAAACAAAAGCAGAATTTAAAATACACAAATTCTGATAAAAATCATTTATATCAGCTCTTGAAGCTATCGCTTTTGCATATCTTCTTGCAATTATATTTTCCATATTTAAGATACCTTCTTCATCATAAGTTCTATTATTTCACTCTGTTTTAATGTCATATTTGGATCAGAAAAAATTTCATTTAAAGTATTTGATACTAATTCTTTTTCCATTTTTCTAAATTCATAATCTTTTTGTTCCTCAAAATGTTTTTGAAGTAAATCTAACTCATCTTGAGTCTCTTTCTTAATATTTTGAACTAAAATTTCAGCTTCTTTTTTTGCTGTAATTAAAGCGGCAGCAGCACTTGCCTTAGCTTCTTCAAGTTTTTTCATCGTGTCTAATTTCTTAGCTTTACTTTCTAAAAGTTTTTTTTGAATTTCATCAAGTTTAGAAGAAATTTTTACAATACGGTTTTTGTAAAAATTTTTAAATGGAGTTGCAACAAAATAATACAATATAGCTACAAAAATTAGAAAATTAATAGTCCTTGGAATAATATCATATTCTCCACTACCGTTTGATGCACCAAAAGCATACAAAGGTAGCAAAAATATAATAAAGAATAACTTACTCATTTCTCTCCTCTTAAATTTTCTTTATGTTATTTTGCAAAGCTTGCTTAAGCTCAGATAAATGTATGTTTAAATGTTCTTGCAACTCTTTTTTTTGAACGGCTAAATCTGCATAAAAACTGGCCATTTTTCTTTCTAATTCTTCTTTCTTGCTTCTAAGAATTTGCTCTGCCTCTTCTTTAGCAGCAGCTATAGCACTTTGTTTAATTTTTTGAATTTCTTCTCTAGTGTTAATATGAATAGCTTCTAATTCATCATTCACACCTAAAACTTCTTGAGAATTTTCTTTTACTTTATTCTCATCATTTTTTATAGAATCATTTCTTTCATCCATAAATTTTAAAAGCGGCTTATACAGCATACTATTTAAAATAACTATCATAGCTAAAAAAATAGCCATAGTAGCAAGCATTATGGAAGGATGCATATCTTCAAACATAATTCTCCTTGGTTAGAATTTTTGAAGGACTATTTTACCATAAAAAAGCTAAGATTTTGGTTAAAGCTTTTCAAGCATTTTGATTAATTTTTTAATTTTATCAATATTTTCTAAATGAATTACAAAATCATTATTTTTATTTTTGCAGTCAAATCCAAAGCGATTTAGCATTTGTTTTAATTTTTTTATTTCATCTTCAAATTCTTGATTAGGTAAGCTTTCATTATTTTTTATTTTTTTAACTATTTTTTCAGTATCTCTAACATTAAGTTTTTGACCTATTATGCTATCAACCAACATTTTTTCATCTTTTTGATCTAAACCAACCAAAACTTTAGCATGACCCTGAGAAATTTTTCCAGAAGCAATCAACTCTTGAGTTCTAATATCTAAATTCAGAAGTCTTAAAGTATTTGTTATTTGAGTACGAGACTTATGAATAAGTTCTGCTAAATTCTCTTGAGTAATTTTATGAACTTGCATTAAATCCTTATAAGAATTAGCAAGCTCAATAGGGTTTAAATTCTCTCTTTGTATATTTTCAATAAGAGCCAATTCTCTAAGCTTATTCTCATCAATATCAGCAATAAAAGCTAGAATTTCTTTTTTTCCTAATGCTTTCACTGCTCTTAAGCGACGTTCCCCAGCAATTAAAATAAATTTATTATTTTTTTTAAATACAATAATAGGCTGAATAAGTCCAAATTCTTTGATAGAATTAGCAAGTTCATCTAAAGCTTCTTGATCAAAATTCTTTCTTGGCTGAAATGGATTGGGTGAAATTTGATCAATTTCTATCATAGTGCTTTGATTTTTATCAAAACCCAATTCTTTACTATAAACAGTATCCATATCACTGATTAAACTACTTAAACCCCTATCTTTATTTAACCCCATTATAATTATCCTAATATAGAATACGCCAAATTTTGATAAGCAACAGAACCTGGTGATTTAATATCATAAAGAATTATAGGCTTTCCAAAACTTGGACTTTCTGCAAGTTTTACATTGCGAGGGATCACAATAAAGTCATCTTCGTTTCCATTAATAGTAAAAAGTTGTTTTTTAAAATTTTGTTTCAAATCATCTACAACATCTTTAGAAAGATTATTTTGAGAGCTATACATTGTCGGTAAAAATCCACGAACCCTGAGTTTAGAATTAATAGTTTTTTTGATAATTTTAATTGTATTTAAAACCATAGCTACACCCTCGAGCGCATAAAATTCACACTGTATAGGGATAATTACACTATCACTTGCTGCAAAAGCATTTATAGTAATACTTCCAAGAGCAGGCGGAGAATCAATAATAATAAAATCATACTCATCAATCACTTCTTGAATTTGATTTTTAAGCAGCATTTTTTTCTCATTATTTTCACCTTTAGCAAGCTCTTGTTCTATACCTACAAGACCTATATTTGAAGGAGCTAAATGAAGTTGTGGCAATTCTGTTTTTAAAATAATATCTGAAAGCTTTTTTCTTCCTATAAAAACATGGTAAATATTATACTCATAGTTATTACGATTAAAACCAAGTCCTGTAGTCGCATTAGCTTGCGGATCAACATCAATCAAAAGTACTTTTTTTTCAGCCACAGCCAAAGAAGCGGCTAAATTTACTGCTGTTGTAGTCTTTCCTACTCCACCTTTTTGATTTGCTATTGTAATAATTTCGCTCATCTTAAACTATACACCCTTTTATCGCCTAGTAAAATTGAACCATCTTCATACAAAAAAGAATTTTCAAGTGAAAAAACTTTACCTTCATGATGGACGCTAAATTTTCTTGATTTTTCGAATTCTAACATATACTTGCTAAAAATATTCTTCCATAAAATTTTTTTTTCTACTTTTTGCAAAAACTCACTCACTAAATCTTTAAGCGAAATTTCTATATCGCATAAAGCTGTATTTTGGGGTGCAAATTTCAGATTTAAACCCATACCGCCTATGATAAAATTTGAAATTTTAGCACTTATAACCCCTCCAGCTTTTTTATCATCTAAATATAGATCGTTAGGCCATTTAAGCCAAATTTTAGAACCTTTTTCTTGTAAAACTTCTTTAAGTAAATAAGCAAAATAAATACTCACAGAAGCTAAAGGTAAATCTTTTGGCAAGTCTTCTTCTTTAATACAGAAAGAAAGATGTAAATTTCCTTTAGAGCTCTGCCAAGAATTTTCCCTACTTCCAACTCCATTTATTTGTTCTAAAGCATAAATAGCAAAATTTTCATCAATCTTTCCATTGCGTATTTGCTTGCATAAAAAAAGATGAGTTGAGTCTATACTTTCAACACAAACTATCTTCACTTTTAAGCCTTTTTCCATTTAAATAAGTCCTACCATCAAGAGCTTTTTTTCCACTTTCTTGAAGTTTTTTAATACGCAAAACTCCTTGTTTGCAAGCAAGCAAAAAACTTTCTTTTTCTAATTCTAAAATTTCACCCATCTTAGCATTTTGTTTTAATTCATCCACAAGTTCAAGTTCTAAGAATTTAAGTCCATTTTCCAAGAAAACTCCAGGCCAAGGGGTGAAAGCTAGATATTTTTGATAAAGTTCTCTTGCATTTTGCAAATTTATAAGCCCATCTTCTTTTTTGATTTTTCTACAAAGTGTTGCTAGACTTTCCTCTTGTTTTTTAGGGGTGATTTTATCGAAATTTAAAAGAGTAGAGAGGATGATCTTAGCGGCCAAATTTGCTAAAAGTTCAAAAACTTCACTTGAATTTTTATCTTTTATATCACATTCTAAGCTTTCAAGTATAGCACCTGTGTCAAGCCCTTCTTCCATGAGCATGGTGCAAACTCCACTTTTTTCATCTTTGTTTAAAATCGCACTTTGGATCGGACTGGCACCACGGTATTTTGGAAGTAAAGAAGCGTGCAAATTCACACAAGGCGCTAAATCCAAAATGGCTTTAGGTAAAATTTTTCCATAGGCAGCAACCACGATAAAATCAGGATTTAAATCCTTAATCTCTCTTATAATATTTTTATCTTTTAAAGAACTTGGAGTAAAAATAGGAATACTAGGATAATTTTGACTTAAAAAAGCCTTAGTATCACTTGGAGTTAAAATTTGCTTTCTACCTACGGCTTTATCAGGCTGAGTAAAAAGTGCTACGAGTTTAAAATTTTCATTTTCTACTAGTGCTTTTAAAATACAAGTTGCGTAAGATGGAGTGCCCATAAAAATAATTTTTTTCATTTTTTCGCTTTGTGTGAAATTAAAAGTTTTAATTATAGCTTATTTGATTTTAAAAGAGAATTTAATAAATTAATCACTCAAACAAAGTTCCACCTATTTGTTTATCTTCTAATAAAAATGTCTTTGCCACACTTAAATCAAAGCCACTTGCTAAAAACATTTTTTTATTGTGTTCAAGTAAAAATTTAGCTGCCTTAAGTTTGGTTACTATACCACCTGTTCCGTGCTCACTACCTGTTTTTATGGTTGCTTGTAGCCATTCTTCTTTAATATGAGTGATTTTTTCTAAACGCTTTGCATCACTAAATTCACTAGGATTTTTATCGTAAAATCCATCAATATCGCTTAAAATCACAAGCAAATCCGCATCAAAAAAATGCGTAGCATAAGCACTTAAACTATCATTATCACCAAAGACAATTTCTTCTATAGCTGTAGCGTCATTTTCATTGATAATAGGCAAAATTCCTAAATTTATCATCATATCGATAGCATTTTTTGCGTGTTTAGTAGCTTTTCTAGAGTCAAAATCCTTGCCTGTAAGTAAAATTTGTCCGCCTAGTTTGTTAAATTTGGCTAAAAGCTCGTTATAAACACTGATTAAAAAAGGTTGTCCAATAGCAGCTAAAACTTGTTTATTAATAAGGTTTTTTCTATCGATATCTAGTTTGGTGTGTCCTGCCGAAATAGCCGCCGAGGTTACTAAAATTACTTCATATTTTTCCATGAGTTTAGCTAAAAATGCGACTAAATTTTTAAGACGCTCAAAACTTAAAGTGTTTTCTTCGCTAATCACATGAGAACCCACTTTAACAACTATTCTTTTCATGCTTATTCCTTGAAAAATTTTTATAATTTTAGCCAAAATTTCATATAAACTAGTTATTTTTGAAAAAATAGGGAGTGTTTGAAATTTTTAATATAAAACACTTCCTAGATTGTTAAATTTTTTTTGTTATTTCTTAAAGTTTTAATTTCTTCTAAAAGCATGAATTTAAGTTCTTTAAGTCCTGTTTTTTCAAGGCTTGAGACTTTGATTAAAAAGCTTTGTGGATTATTTATTTCTTTGAGATAATTGTCTAACTCATTAATGTTTAAAGCAATTTGCTCAGCAAATTCCTCTCCTAAACGAACACTATCACTTTTTGAAATCATGATGCCAAATTTACGCCCAAAAAGTTCATTGGAAAATTTTTCAAGTTCTTTTCTTAGTACTATAAATTGTTCTTTTAAAGGCATTTGCCTCATAGGATCTAGCACGAAAAGTAAAAAGCTCGTTCTTTCTATGTGCTTTAAAAAGGCAAGTCCTAAGCCTTTACCCCCACTTGCTCCTTCGATAATCCCTGGAATATCAGCCATAACAAAGGAATTATACTCATTTACATCTACAAGTCCAAGTTTTGGAGTAAGGGTGGTAAATTCATAATTTGCAATTTCAGGTTTTGCATTTGAAACAACGCTTATAAGAGTAGATTTTCCCACATTTGGAAAGCCCACAAGCCCTACATCGGCAATAAGTTTAAGTTCAAGTCTGACTAAGCGACTTTCTCCTTTTATACCAGGTTGTGCGTAATCGGGGCGTTGATTGGTGGCGTGTTTAAAATGGGTGTTGCCAAGTCCACCTTTTCCACCTTTTAAAAAAAGCTCTCTTTGTCCTTCTTTGGTAAGATCAAGTAAAATTTCATTGGTTTGTGCATCGATAACTTGCGTTCCTTCGGGCACTATAAGTTCTAAATTTTCACCCTTTTTGCCATTTTTATTGCGTCCCATTCCACCAGCACCATTTTGCGCGCGTAATTCTCTTTTGCCTTTGAAATTTACAAGAGTGTGGGTATTATTATCACATACGAAAATAATATCACCACCATTTCCACCATCTCCTCCATCAGGGCCACCAAGTGGAACATGTTTTTCACGGCGAAAACTTACAGCACCTTTGCCACCATCGCCTGAAGCTAAAGTAATTTTAACACTATCAATAAACATTTAAATTGCCTTTGACTTTAAATTTATAAAGCTAAATTTGAGTAAATAAAAGAAGTTAAATTTATAAATTTAAAGTTTTCAAGACGCTAAAAAGCGTCCTAAAAACTTATGCAGGATATACAGAAACTTTTTTTCTATCTTTGTCTTTTCTTTCGAATTTTACAAAACCATCAATTAGAGCAAAGATAGTATGATCTTTTCCCATGCCTACATTGTTACCTGCATGAGTTGCAGTTCCTCTTTGGCGGATGATGATATTTCCAGCTCTAACAAACTCGCCACCAAATTTTTTAACACCTAAACGACGACCTATGGAATCGCGGTTATTTTGAGTTGAACCTTGACCTTTCTTGTGTGCCATTCTTTACTCCTTAAGCTTTGATATCTTTTACTACAACGCGAGTAAATTGTCTTCTAAAACCGCGTTTGAGTTTAGAATCTTTTCTGCGTCTTTTTTTGTAAATCACAACTTTTTTATCTTTTCCGTGATTGATCACTTCCAAAACAACTTTTGCACCTGCTACGAAAGGCGCACCTACCTTTAATTCTTTATCATTGATAGCAAGAACTTCGCTTACTTCAATACTTGCTTTGCTTTCAGCTTCAAAGTGATCTAGTTTTAGCTCATCGCCAACACTTACTTTGTATTGCTTTCCGCTGTGTTTGATAATAGCATACATTGCTTTTCCTTATAAATTGGTAGTACCATAAAGCACCGTAATAACGGATTTAAAAGCTTTAGTGGTTTAATAAAATTTCGATTTTACAAAATTTTTCTTTAATTTTTGATGAATTTAAGAAAGAGTTTAGAGTTTGAGAAAAATCAAACTCTAAAAATTTAAAAGCCTAGATTTACTCCGCCGCCTTCTTGGGTTTGATAATTTGCATCACGACCTATAGTGTAGCCATTTCCACTACCAGTATTACTTAAAGGTCTGCAAATATCGGCCACTTTTACACTACCTTCTGTGATTTTTGCATAAGAAAATTTAGGGCTTGTGCGAGTGATTTCAATACTTCCTGTTTTGCTTTCTACTCTTCCTGTATTTTCTTTTGTATAAGTATCTTTTATAACCTTCCCAAGAGCAAAACATTCATAAACATCACCTTGATTTAAGCTTTGAGAAAATATTACTTCATTGTTTTCAACACTTGCAACTTTCAAAGGATAAATTGCGTTTAAAATATCTCCTGCTATACGATTTGCAATTTGTTTGAGTGCGGTTTCATTGGCACTAAGACTATTGTCTTTAAGATTGACTTTCATGCTTAAAGTATTAGAAAATTTAATTTGTCTTGTAGCAAATAAAAGCACACGATAATCTACGATAACTTCAATTTCAGTTTTGCTTTTTCCTGTTAAATTGCTTGTTTTTTGTTTACCTTCAAGTCCTGAAATAGAAAACAATAAAATATAATCTGTTGCTAACATATTTTTAAGTTTATAAACTTCATCGCTAGCTGCGTCGCCACTTTTGATTAAAGCTTTTTCCATTTCATAATAGCCACTAGAATCACGGTCTAAAACATTAAATTTACGACTTTGCAATAAATCAGAAATGATTTTTTGTTGCAAAGCTGAGCCTATACCTCTTTTTGCAGCATCTGGAGTAGAATCAAAAACAGTAATACTTCTTCTATTATCTGCACTTAAACCTGGAGCTTGATACTTTTTTGTTGTTGTGGTTTTAAAAATCGTTACATTGGCTGCATATTTACCATTTGCATCTTGTTCAACACTATTGATTTCATAAGTATCAGCTCTACCTTTGGTGGCTTTTGAAATTTGCTCGCTGTAATTATCTTGTATATTTGAACCTGAATTATCAGTTGAAACGCTAGTGTTAGATTTCTTAAGAGAATTGATGCTTACTCCACTCATTTTTCCTATAGCTTCTATAATGGCATTGTTTATCGCATCTTCCCTAGTCAAGCCTGTGCCTTCACCTGTGCTTGATTTTGTTGAAGTTGTGGTTATAACTTTAGCATTAAGACTTAGGCTTAAAAATAAGCCTAAAAAAAGAATTTTAATTATTTTCATCTTTTACCTTTAAAAATCATCCATGCTATTTACAACATTAGAACTTCTTTGTATGCTAGAAGATTTTTTAGCTTCATTTTTTGTTGCATTTGACTTTGAATTTAAAGCCTCATTTGTGTTAGCTAAATTTTCATAAGAATAAAATCTCACAGCTCCTACATGTTCAATACCATTTTCACTTGTATAGCTCCATTTTTTAAGAGTACGAATACCACGAATTTTACCGCTTGCGCTTGCTTTTATTTTACTATTTACTTTGTCAATAATATTTGTTATGTTTTGAGTTTGTTCTTGAGTGGAACTATCATTAACATTAATACTTTGTTTGATGATTTCCTCGTAAGTATCACCAGTTGTTCTTTCATCTTTAAGACTTAAATTTGTATTAATAAACTCTATAATAGCAGCATCAGCCATAGTAAGTGCTGTTTCTTTGGCTCTATCTTCTAAAATATTTGTTTTTTTAGCATTGCTAGGATCTGCTACATAACCCCAGTTTCCATAACTTAAAATAATAGGTGCACCATTTTCATCATAAACTAAGCGAATTCCATATTCATTTAAAAAGCCTTTTGTATCTTTTGGCAGATACTCACTTATTGCCTTGCCTTTACCCTTAATAGCACTCTGTCTTGCTAGTGCCATATCTTTTGCTAATTGGCGAGTTTTATTGGAAATAACAGCAATAACACCTACATCATACTCACCTCTTCTTTGTGTAACTATAGTTTGCACAGGAACAAGTCCACTCATAGAACCTATGGCATTTGTCATAGTTTTATTAAGAAATTCTTGCTTTAATAAAGTCTTTTTTCTGTCTTCGCTTAAAGAATTTGTATCTATACCTAAATCTTTTAATGCCTTATCAAGCTGAGCACCAGCTAATTGTGTAAGTTTATTTAAAATTTGATCAACCTTATCACCTTTTGGCAATTCATCAAATTCCTTAGCATTCGTAGAATTATCTGCTTCATAATTTTGAATCTTGCTTGTAGCAATTCTTCCAAAAGCATCTCTTATAAATTCGCTTTGCAAATTTAACATTGCTTTTTGGTAAGCATTTTGTAAAGCTTGTGCAAATTGTGGATCAGTATCATTTACAGCAACAGTACTTTTTCCTGTATAAAAAGTTTTTCCATCTTTGGTTATACCATATTCTATACCGAAATTATCCGCAAATTCTTCAAAAAAATCTTCAATTGATTTTGGGGTAATATCCTTAGTACTTGCGTCAGACATTTCATTTTGAGTATTTATATCTTGTTGTGTAATTTCTACAGGCTGGGAACCTTGTGCATAAAGTAAACTTGCCATAACTAAAGAGCCGATAAATAATATTTTTTTCATTTCGTATCCTTTTAAAAATCATAAAAAAAGCCCAAGCTAAACACTTGAGCTAAAAAATTTTATTCATAAATTAATTTTTATTTTACCAAGTAACTGATTTACTAGAACCGGTTTTATCAATAGTTTGTTCATCTTCCCAATAAACTAAACCTGATGTTAAATCAGTAAGTCTTAGTAAGAAAAAGTATTCTACTTGAGTTTTACCATTGCTAAGTTTTACATTATCTTGTCTAATTTTACCCGCAAGAGAAAAATCAGGCGATACCAATGTCCCTTTTTTTGCTATGGTTTTTTGATTAAACTCATCATTATCTCTTAATTCTCTTACATCTTCACTCATGCTATCAAGTGCTCCGCCTGCAGCAACTGCTGAAGTTAGAACAAATTTACCTGATTTTCTTAATGCAGAAGTGATTTTTGCGGTGAGTTTTTCAGTATCGATTCTTTGCGGGGTATCATTCACAACCCTACCAATAGCAATAACCTTTCTTGTACCTGGTTTAATATTTGCAAAAGCAGGATCGCTTAACATACTATTTATCATAGTTTCAGCTGCACTTTCAAAATCTTGTCTATCAAGACCCAAGGTTAAAGCATCGCCTTTTTTTACCTGACTTGCCTTTCCATCTGTATAAGCTGTTTGCGCACAACCACTAAAAAGCAAAGCTCCAATAAGAGCTGTTCCTAAAATTTTTGTTTTTTTCATGATTTATCCTTCCTAAAATGAGATTAATTTTTTGCTTTAATTTCTAATCTAAAATCATTCGCTCTTGTATCAGATGCAAGTTTACGAAGAATTACCTCTTGTCCTGCTGGAATTCTAAGGGCTTGATAGTCCTCATTTAAAACATCTCTTAGCACAAAACCATCTTTATCTAACCAATCTACTTTATAAATTACATCTTTAGCAAAAGTACTGCGCAAAATCACTTCAAATTCTAAATAACCATTGCTATTTATACGCTTTTGAAATTGTTTTACTAAACTTTTTGGTAAATTTGAACCTAAAATTACAGTATTTTGATTTGAATTTATTTGATAACTTGGTGCACAAGCACTAAGTAAAAACATTAAAATAAATAAAATATTTTTTTTCATCTTTTAGCCTTATTTTTCCATGATAGCAACACTTGCGGGTAAATACGGAGCAAAAGAACGCACTATCACAAGAGCATTTTTATTTTTATCCAATGATTTTTGAAACAAAATATTGCCTTGTGGATCTTTGATTTCTAAATTTCCGTCGTTTTCTATTGTTGCTATGGCAATACTTTTTGGTAAACCTCTCCAAGAACGCACATCAGCTTTATTGGTTGCAGCAGTTGCTACTGCTGTTGCAAGACTTAGCCATCCACCTGTAGAGTCATTATTTGCAACAGCTACATTTAAAGTGGTTTTAATTATAGTTTGAGCTAAGGCTTTAGCAATCATTGCAGGCATATTTATTTTAAATTCAGTAGCGACAATATTGTCTAAATCTACAAAATCATTTGTATTTTGACCATTTATATTTAAATTTGCAAAAGAAGCTTCCCTTTTTTTCAAGGTTTGCAAAGCAATATTTGTACTAATAATTTTTTTATCCACTATAAAAGGTAAGGTTAAAGCAAATTCATCCTTAACTACACCAAATCCATTTTCATAAACTACAAAAACATATTTTTTAGCTTTTTTGACTTTTATTTTTGTGGCATATTCTTTAAAAATTTTAGCCTCTTTTTTGATAGTTTTGTTTTTTGGATAAATAATAGCTACTTCTCTAAATAAATCTGCAGCTTTTCTATAATCTTTATCCATAAAGAAAAATATTGAAGCAAGATAAGTCGCATAAGGATTTATGAAATTTTTTGTTGTATCAAATTCTTTAAATAAATTGTCATATTGCGCTTCTATAACTTTTGAATTTTCATTCATATTTTTATCATAATTTTTATCTTCTTTTGCCTTATCTAAATCAGCACGATTTTTTTCAATTTCTTTAGCAAAATATTCTTTTGCCTTATCTTGACGCATTAAAACACGATTAAACTCAACTCTTGCATTTTCATAATCATCTTCTTCCATATAGTTTAGAGCTTTATATATATTAACCATAATTCTTTCATATAAAGAACCATCATAATCTACTATATTATCATTAAGCAAGGTTGTACCAATAAATTTAGCTGCTTTAGGGCTTACATTTTCTAAATCCACATCATATTTATAAGATTCTTCTACAGCATCAAAAAATACATTACTTTTATTAAAATCACCACAATTTCTAGCAATCAAACCTGCATTTAATCCTGTATAAATGACATCATCATTTTTTTTAATTTTTTCTAAATTTTGATTGAAAAAATCATCACCACAATATTTTTGTGTTAAAGTATTTTCAAATGTTGTATTTTGTTTAACCTGATTAACACAAGCTGTTAAAAAAAGGCAAGCAATACCTGAAAAAATCAACCCAACTTTTATCTTCATTAAATTCCTTTCTTAAAGAAAATTAAAAATGAATATTATAGCGTAGTATATACTTAAAAACTAATGAAAAAATTTTAACCCTAGGAGAGAAAAACCTAGGGTTTGATTTAAATAAGCATAGGAGCTAATACAAAGCCTAATGCTACAGCAATTGCAATAGCTAAAACCCCTGGTATAAAGAATGAGTGATTAAATATAAATTTACCAATTCTAGTCGTTCCTGTATCATCCATTTGCACTGCACCTAACAAAGTCGGATAAGTTGGAAGTACAAAAAGTGCTGAAACTGCTGCAAAACAAGCTACAAGCATATAAGAATCATGCGGATTTGCTGCTGAAATTCCTAAAGCAGTGATAATTACAGGTACAATGGCCTTTGCGGTTGCTGCTTGAGAATATAAAAGCATACTTGCAAAGAAAAATGCAACTGCTAACATAGCAGGGGTTTGTTTAACCCAGTCGCCTGCTACTTCTTTGATAGAAGCTTCGTGTCCTGCAACAAAAGTATTTCCAAGCCATGCTACACCAAAAACACAAACACAAGCAGTCATACCGCTTTTAAATACACTAGTGTCAAGAATTTTACCTGGTTCAACTTTACAAAGCCAAGTGATCAAAGTTGCTGCAGTAAGTAAAAAGCTCATAATAGCTGCATCTCTTGAAACCACAACAGGATCAATCCATTTAATATTACTTGAAATTGCGGTTGCATAAAGTACAACTGCCAAAACAGTGATCAAGAAAATTACCACTGAAAGTTTAGCACCTGGTTTATCTTCGCCATGCAAAACAGCTCCTGCATCCTTTACAAGTCCTGCTTTTAATCGTTCTTGATAAACACTATCCTTACTCAAATCCATAGGAGTGATTAAACTCACTATAAAAGCTGCAAGCATACAAGCTACAAAAGTTGTGCTAATCCAAATTCCAATTAAAGTTGGATAATTCCATCCAAGTGGCTCTAAAACTCCGCTCATATAAACCACAGCTGCACTTACAGGAGAAGCAGTGATTCCAATTTGCGAAGAAACAACCATTAATGAAAGTGGAACACTAGGTTTTATGTTTTGAGATTTTGCAACATCAACTACAACAGGCATTAAAGAAAATACCGCATTTCCTGTTCCTGCTAAAATTGTAAGCAACCACCCACAAGCTGGAGCTAAATAATTTATAAATTTAGGACTTGATCTTAAAATTTTTTCTGTCACCCTTACCATGTAATCAAGTCCACCTGCTTGTTGCATAGCAGAAATTGCTGCAATAGCTGCGGCAATAATTAAAATAACATCCCAAGGAATATTACCAGGTTTCATACCTAAAACAAGCCCTAATATAACTACACCTAATCCTCCAGCATAACCTATAGCAATACCACCTAGGCGAATACCGATAAAAATCGCCCCAAGAAGGACGATTACTTGCAAAATTATCATTATATCCATATTAAATCCTAAGTGCTATTTTTTAGCTTCCATGTGAGGATTTAGCATATTTGATGGAGTTAAAATTTCATCAATTTGTTCTTTGCTTAAAAGCCCTCTTTCAAGCGCAATATCAGCCACTCTTTTTCCAGTGTTCATTGCCTCTTTGGCTATAGAAGCTGAATTTTCATAACCAATATAAGGATTTAAAGCTGTTACTATACCTACTGAATTATAGACAAAGTCTGAACAAATTTTTTCATTTGCGGTAATACCATCTATACATTTATCAGCTAAAGTATACATTGCTTTTTCTAGCATTACAACAGAATTAAATAAGCTATATGCTACAACTGGTTCAAAAACATTAAGTTGTAATTGTCCACCCTCACAAGCAAAAGTTACAGTTACGTCTGCTCCAATAACAAAATAACAAACTTGATTAACTACTTCAGGAATAACAGGATTTACCTTACCTGGCATGATAGAACTACCTGGTTGCATTTTTGGAAGATTAATCTCATTAAGACCACATTTTGGACCACTACTTAAAAGTCTTAAGTCATTACATACTTTAGAAAGTTTTGTTGCAACACGTTTTAAAACACCTGAAATTTGTACATAAGCTCCCGTATCTTGAGTCGCCTCGATTAAATCCTCAGCCACAGTATATTCAAAACCTGTCACTTCTCTTATTTTTCTTTCTACAACCTTCGGATAATCAGGATGAGAATTAATTCCTGTTCCAATAGCAGTTCCACCCAAATTGATCTCTAAAATCAATTTTCTAGCTTCTAATACTCTTTGTATATCTTCACCTATCATTACGGCAAAAGTTTTAAATTCACGACCTAAAGTCATAGGTACAGCATCTTGCAGTTGGGTTCTACCCATTTTAAGAACATCTTTAAATTCTTCAGCTTTTCTCTCATAAGCTTTTTTTAGATGTTCCATAGCTTTTGCCAAATCACTTAAATAATCATGCAAGGCAAGGTGTAAAGCTGTAGGATAAGCATCATTAGTACTTTGGCTTAAATTAACATGATCATTTGGATGAAGATATTGGTATTCACCTTTTTTATGACCCATAAGTTCAAGTCCTATGTTTGCTATAACTTCATTAGCATTCATATTTGTACTTGTTCCAGCACCTCCTTGGATCATATCTACTACAAATTGATCATAATACCCACCTTCTAAAATTTTATCACACGCTTTAATAATCGCATCTTGGATATTTTTATCCAAAAGACCTAATTCATGATTTGCCATAGCTGCAGCTTTTTTTACTCTAGCCAAAGCCCTAACAAAGCGAGGAAAATCTTTTAATCTATCATGAGAAATATCAAAATTTTCAACAGCTCTAAAAGTTTGCACTCCATAATAAACCTCATCAGAGATTTCCAATTCCCCAATAAAATCATGTTCTTTTCTTGTTCCCATTTTGAACCTTTCATAAAAGTATTTTAATTTTAAATCAAAAATTTTTGATTTAAATCATAAAATAATGATATCGCATTTTTAGTTAATAATTGATTAATAAGTAAACTGCTTTCAAATACGATAAATTAAGTATTTTTATATCCTATTATGTCTTTATATTTAATTTTTATTAATATAAAAAATTTTATTTACTTCAAAAAAAATTAATATATTTTTGCAAGCTTTTTTGTTAGAATAAAATTTTTAATAATTTAAATAATTAGGGATAATATGGAAGAAATTACAATAAACATAGATAAGATTAAAATAAATGATGACTGGAAAGAATTTTTAAGAGACGAATTTCAAAAAAAATATTTTCTAGAAATCAAAAAACAATACCTAAATGCGATTAATCAAAATATAATTATTTATCCACCTGCGAATTTAATCTTTAATGCTTTTAATTTATGTCCTTTAAAAGAAATTAAAATTATTATCCTAGGACAAGATCCTTATCATCAACCAAATCAAGCAATGGGGCTTAGTTTTTCGGTTCCAAAAAATGTAAAAATCCCACCAAGTCTTAATAATATTTTTAAAGAATTGCAAAATGATTTAAACATCACTCCAGCAAAAAGCGGAGATTTAAGCTCTTGGGCAAAACAAGGAGTTTTGCTCTTAAATTCTATTCTTAGCGTTGAAGCAAATAAAGCAGCTAGCCATAGTTCGTGGGGTTGGCAAGAATTTAGTGATGCTATAATACATAAATTAAGTAATGAAAAATCAGGGCTTGTTTTTATGCTTTGGGGAAATTACGCAAAAAACAAGGAGATTTTGATTGATAATACTAAGCATTTGATTTTAAAAGCAGCTCACCCAAGCCCTTTAGCTAGAACAGGATTTTTAGGTTGTAAGCATTTTTCAAAGGCTAATGAATTTTTAAAAAAAGTTGGTAAAATTCCTATAGATTGGAAAATAGTTTAAAAAATTATTTTAAACTTTAATAAAAATATTAAAATATATTTATTTAAAAATAAATCATATTTCTATGAAATATATTGTAATAAAACGACTCAAAAATTAATTCTTAAGGAGAAAAATGAAAACCATTGGTATTATAGGCGGAATGAGTTTTGAAAGCACTATTACTTATTATAAAACAATAAATCAAGCTATAAATGATAAATTAAAATCTTTAAATTCTGCAAAAATTTTACTTTACAGTGTTAATTTTGAAGAAATAGAAAATTTACAAAGCCAAGATAAATGGCAAGAAGCTGCACAAATTTTGACTCAATGTGCTAAAAAATTAGAACTTGCAGGGGCTAATTTTATAATAATTGCAACTAATACTATGCATAAGGTTTTTGATGAAATTCAACAAAATATAAATATCCCTATTTTACATATTGCAAAAAGTTCTGCTAAGGCTTTAAAACAAGAAAACATACAAAAAATTGGTTTATTGGGTACTAAATACACAATGACGCAGGATTTTTATAAAAAAATGCTGATTGAAGAAAATATTAGCGTTATTACTCCTAGTGATGAAGATATAAAAATCGTTAATGATATTATTTTTAATGAGCTTTGCAAAGGTGAAATCAAGCAAGATTCTAAAGAAAAATATTTAAATATTATAAAAAAACTACAAGAAAAAGGGGCAAAAGGAGTGCTTTTAGCTTGCACTGAAATTGGTTTATTAATATCCAAAAATGATACAAATATCAAAATTTTTGACACAAGCCTTATTCACGCCCTTGATGCTGCTAATGAAGCTTTAAAAGATTTATGATTAAAAGATGCCCAAAAATGGGCAAATTGCAATATTTTGAAAAGATTTATACTTATATCGGTTTAAATCTTATCTTGCTTTATAGTTTGCTATCTTTTTCTAATTGATTGATATTTAGCATTATAAATTTATAGCTCAGATAAATTACTAAAGGCCAAGCCAATAAAAACAAAGCATGTAACATTTTTTCTCCTTAATATGCGTGATCATCGTTTGCGATTTCTTCGCGTGTGATTTTTACTTTATCCATTGCATTCCAAACATAGATAATATAAGCTAAAACAAAAGGTACAAGTAAAGATACATAAGCCATGACGCTTAGAGTATAATAGCTTGAACTTGCATTTTTTAAAGTTAAAGAACTTTGTAAATCACTTAAAGATGGGTAAAAAGCACTTTGACCTAAACCAATGCTTGATAATAAAGCAAAAACTGTTAAAACCGTTCCAAGTCCTAGGGTAAAAATAGCTTTAGAGCAACCTTTTGTTCCTTGAACCATACCTAAAAGCACTAAAATCACACCAATAACAAGCAAAACAGCAAAAATCATTTGATTTAAGAAATTATATAAATATAAATTCGCACTCATGCTTACAACTCCATTTGTATCTACACTAAAACCATCTTTTAAGAAAATCCACGCTAAAAAACCTAAGAAAAAAGGTAAAAATAAAATACTATTGATCATGAGTTTTTTCATAGCTCTTATTTTGATATTCTCATCATTGATATTGTTCATAAAATACGCTGCGCCTAAAAGCCTTGCTAAAAATACTAAAGATAAGCCTAAGAGATAATTAAAAGGATTAAGTAAAAGTTCTAAGCCGTGCAAAGGATTTTGCCAAGAAACAAAATTATGCTCATTTAAGATAAATTCAGAACCGCTAAAAAAACTACTTACTGCAACTCCGATTAAAAACACACCTAAATAACCATTAATTTTAAGAAAAATTTCATAGGTTTTAGAGCCATAAACATTATTTTCTTTTTTGCGATATTCATAAGCCACAGCCTGTAAAATAAAACAAAATAAAATACAAAGCCAAGCCCAATAAGCTCCGCCAAAACTTGTACTATAAAAAAGTGGAAAAGCTGCAAAAGCTGCTCCGCCAAAAAGTACGAGAGTTGTAAAACCAAGCTCCCATTTACGCCCTAAAGAATTAACTAGCATAGTTTTTTCAAGCTCATCCTTGCTAAGCTCATCGATTAAAGTCTGTCCACCTTGAACAAAAAACATAAAAACTAAAAGTCCACCAAGTAAACTTAAAATCAACCACCAATAAATTTGCAAACCTTCAAGTTCTAAACCAAAAAACATTATTTTTCTCCTTTGCCCATAAGTGGAGTATGTCCTGCATGTGCGTCAAAACCTTTTTTAATCTGAGTAAGCATGATTTTAACTTCTGCAATCAATAATGCTGTAAAAAGTACTGCAAAAATCCAAAATGAAATTTGAACATTGACTTTTCCAAGTTGTGTTGCTGCGATATGTACAGGAAGCAAGTCTTGAATTGCCCAAGGTTGTCTGCCTACTTCAGCAACAATCCAACCTGCTTCAGCGGCAATATAACCCAATGGAATGGATAACAAACACACCCAAAGTACTTTTCTAAATTTCTCAATATCATTTGCCATGGTAAGATAAAGCGTAACGATGAAAAGTAAAAAGAAAAAACTTCCTAAAGCAACCATGATATGAAAGCTATAAAAAGTTAAAGCCACAGGTGGAATAGTATCGCTTGGTTTTTCTAAATATCCATAACCAAAATCTTTAAAATGAGTTTCTAAAATGGATTTGTGATTTGCCATAGCTATTGTATCATTGTTTTCTTTAGCAAGTTTATAGTCTTTTAGAGCTTGTATAGCGATTTTTCCTCTATCGATACGATTTTGCATAGGTTCTATACCTTTGCTTTCATTTCCATAGATCAAATCTTCAATTCCTGGAACAAAAGAATTTGGATCACGGTTTCCTAATATAGAAAGAGCGTAAGGTATAGTAATGTCAAATAAAAACACACTTTCGTTATTATCTATGGTTTTTTTAGGATTTAAAATTCCAAAAGGTACAAGTCCTGCACGATGTTCACCTTGATAAACCCCTTCCATAGCTGCAAGTTTCATAGGTTGAGTTTGAGTTACACGGTAAGCGCTTTCATCTCCGCTGAAAAACAAAAAGATTGAACAAACCAAACCAAAACTAGCTCCTACAACTAAGCTTTTTTTAGCCTCGATAATATGGCGTCCTTTTAACATAAACCAAGCTGAAATTCCCATTACAAATAAAGCTGAAATTACATAACCACTGCCTATGGTATGTAAAAATTTTGAAATAGCTACAGGAGAAAGTGCTACTTCAAAAAAGCTTTGCATTTCATTTCTTGCTGTGTCAGGGTTAAAGCTCATTCCTACAGGATATTGCATCCAACCATTTGCCACTAAAATCCAAAAAGCAGAAAGATTACTTCCTATAGCCACACACCAAGTTGAAAGTAAGTGAAAACCCTTGCTTACTTTATCCCAGCCAAAAAACATAACTGCAAAAAAAGTAGCCTCTAAAAAAAATGCCATAATACCTTCAACCGCCAAAGGTGCACCAAAAATATCACCCACAAACCAGCTATAATTTGCCCAGTTTGTTCCAAATTCAAATTCCATTATAATGCCTGTAGCTACACCGATAGCAAAATTTATAGCAAATAATGAAAGCCAAAATTTGGTGATTTTTTTCCATCTTTCATTTTTAGTTTTTACATAGATGGTTTCCATGATAGCGATCATAAAAGACAAGCCTAAGGTTAAAGGCACAAACAAAAAATGATAAAGTGCAGTTAAAGCAAACTGCGCTCTTGACCAATCAACGCTACTAAGTTCGTTCATTTATTTTCCTTCGAGTGTAAGATTTTTGAGTACAAAAGTGCTTTTTTCTTTGTCGCTTTTAAAAATAGAATTAAAATTTACATCAAAAACAAAAAGTTTTAAAATCACAAACATAACAAAAAGTTTGATAAAAATAATTTTCCAAAGGGTCTTTCCAAGAGTTAAATTTTTAAAACCTTCTTTGTAAAAATTAAAAATTTGAGAGATGCTAAAATATAAGTGTTTAAGATACATATAAATTCTACCTTTAAAAACAACAAAATAAAACATTTTTAAAAAGCGGAAAATTATAATGAAATTTATGTTATTATTTTCTTAAAAATTTAAATACATATCAAGGTTTTTAATGCAAAAAATTATAGTTTTTATTTTATGTTGTTTTATGACTTTTTTTCTTTATGCATGTTCTTCTAAATTTGAAAATGTAAATCCTTTGGGGCGTTCATTTGGAGAATTTGAAGATACTGATCCTTTAAAACTAGGACTTGAACCTACTTTTCCTACCAATCAAGAAATTCCAAGTTTAATTAGCGGTGCTGATTTAGTACCTATTACTCCTATTACCCCACCTTTAACTAGAACAAGCAATAGTGCCAACAATAATGCAGCAAATGGGATCAATCCTCGCTTTAAAGACGAAGCTTTTAATGATGTTTTAATTTTTGAAAATCGCCCTGCGGTTTCTGATTTTTTAACCATTTTAGGCCCTAGCGGAGCAGCTTTAACGGTTTGGGCTTTAGCACAAGGAAATTGGATTTGGGGCTATACTTTAATCGATAGCAAAGGATTTGGCGATGCTAGAGTTTGGCAACTTTTGCTTTATCCTAATGATTTTGCAATGATTAAAAATGCCAAAACCAATACTTGTCTTAATGCTTATGGTAATGGAATTGTCCATTATCCTTGTGATGCAAGCAATCACGCACAAATGTGGAAACTTATCCCTATGAGCAATACAGCGGTTCAAATTAAAAATTTAGGAAATGGAAAATGCATACAAGCACCTATTACAAATCTTTATGGTGATTTTCACAAGGTTTTTAAAATTTTTACCGTAGAGTGTGCAAAAAAAGATAATTTTGATCAACAATGGTTTTTAACTACTCCGCCTTTTACCGCAAAACCTTTATATCGCCAAGGAGAGGTACGATGAAAAAAATTATATGTTTATTTTTATCTTTTAACCTTGCTTTTGCAAATTTAGAAAATTTTAATGTTGGCACTTGGAATTTGCAAGGCTCATCCGCAGCCACAGAAAGCAAATGGAGTGTTAGTGTAAGACAACTTGTAAGTGGAGCAAACCCCTTAGATATCTTAATGATACAAGAAGCAGGAACTTTACCAAGAACAGCCACTCCAACAGGACGCCATGTGCAACAAGGTGGAACACCTATTGATGAATATGAGTGGAATTTAGGAACTCTTTCAAGGCCTGATAGGGTTTTTATTTATTATTCTCGCGTTGATGTAGGAGCTAATCGTGTAAATTTAGCTATAGTTTCAAGAATGCAAGCTGAAGAAGTGATTGTTTTACCTCCACCTACTACAGTTTCAAGACCCATTATAGGAATTCGCAATGGAAATGATGCTTTTTTCAATATCCATGCTTTAGCTAATGGAGGAACAGATGTAGGAGCAATTATCACAGCTGTAGATGCACATTTTGCAAATATGCCTCAAGTTAACTGGATGATAGCAGGGGATTTTAACCGTGATCCTTCTACTATAACAAGTACAGTGGATAGAGAATTAGCAAATAGAATTAGAGTGGTTTTTCCAACTAGCGCAACTCAAGCAAGCGGAGGGACTCTTGATTATGCAATTACAGGAAATTCAAATAGACAACAAACCTATACTCCACCGCTTTTAGCTGCGATTTTAATGCTTGCAAGTTTAAGATCTCATATAGTTTCAGATCATTTTCCAGTAAATTTTAGAAAATTTTAGGACATTTAATATGAAAAAAATTATTACTTTGTTTTTTATGTTTATAACTTTAGCCTTTGCAACTCCTACTGGAGATTTGAAAGATTTTACCGAAATGGTTTCTATAAGAAGCTTAGAAACGGGAATTTTTTTAAGCGCCTTTAGGGATACCTCAAAAGATCCTATTGATCAAAATTGGAATATTAAAGAAATTGTTTTAAGCGATGAGTTAAAACAAAAAGATAAATTAGCTGATGAACTTCCTTTTGGTTATGTGCAATTTACAAATCCAAAAGAAAGCGATCTTTGTTTAGCCATCTTAGAAGATGGAACCTTTGGAGCAAAATCTTGTCAAGATGATCTAAAAGATGGTAAATTAGAAACTGTATTTTCTATAATGCCAACAACAACTTCAGCTGTGCAAATTCGTTCTTTAGTTTTGGAATCTGATGAATGTATAGTAACTTTTTTTAATCCAAATATTCCTATACAAAAACGCTTTGGAATAGCCCCTTGCACCCTAGATCCTATTTTTTTTGCTGAAGTAAATGAACTAATGATTATAACCCCACCTTTAACAGCTGCTACCCCTTTAGAATAAGATTTTTATCTTGTTCTATTTTTATATTTATTTAATATTTATGATATTACTAAAATACACAAAATAATTAATAATACAATGTAATTTACCTTACTCTATAATTTTTTTATTTTAATGTAATTTTTTTGTTACAATAAATTTATACATAATAATTATCAAGGAGGAAAAATTGGAACAAATTTTAACATGGCAACAAATTTATGACCCTTTTTCAAATATTTGGCTAAGTGCTTTAGTGGCATTTTTACCTATACTATGTTTTTTAGTTTGTTTGGTTGTTTTAAAACTTAAAGGCTATCAAGCAGGTTTTTTAACTGTTATACTTGCTACTTTAGTAGCTTTATTTGCCTATAAAATGCCTTGGAATTTAGTGGGTGCAAGTTTTATTCAAGGCTTTACAAATGGTATGTGGCCTATAGCTTGGATTATCATCGCGGCAATCTTTCTTTACAAACTTTCTATCAAGTCAGGTTCTTTTGAAATCATTAAAAAAAGCGTGATGAGCATTACTCCAGATCATAGAATTCAAGTGATTTTAATAGGTTTTTGTTTTGGTTCATTTTTAGAGGGTGCTATAGGTTTTGGTGGCCCTGTGGCTATAACCGCTGCACTTTTAGTAGGACTTGGCTTGCGTCCTTTACAAGCTGCAGGGCTTTGTCTTATCGCAAATACCGCTCCTGTTGCTTTTGGTGCGGTGGGAATTCCTATTATTGCTATGGCAAATCTTGTCGGCATAGAACAGCATTCAGTTTCTGCCATGGTAGGTAGAATGCTAGTTCCTTTAAGCCTTACTATACCTTTTTTCATAGTTTTTTTAATGGATGGATTTAAAGGTATTAAAGAAACTTTTCCAGCTATTTTAGTTGCGGCGCTAAGTTTTACAACTACTCAATTTTTAAGCTCAAATCACCTAGGAGCGGAATTACCTGATATTATTTCAGCTGTGGTTTCTTTAGCAGTTACGACTGTATTTTTGAAATTTTGGAAACCAAAAAATATTTTTAGATTTGACAATGAAAGCAATTTCACTCAAGATAACACCTTAAGTTTTAATCAAATTTTAAAAGCTTGGTCACCTTTTATTTTACTCATTGTTTGTATTATCATTTGGACACAACCTTGGTTTAAAGCTCTCTTTGATAAGGATGGAATTTTAAGCTATACAAGTATTACTTTACAATTTAGCAATATCACAACTGGAATTTTAAGCCCTTCTATCACAGGCATAGGAGAAGCTAAGCCTTTATCTTTGGCCTTGGGTGTAGATTTAATCAATGGAAAAACCGTAGCTCAAGCAGGAACAGCGATTTTACTTGCCGCTTTTTTAACTATAGCTATTTTAAAAATCAAAGCCGAAGATGCTGCAGAATGCTTTTGGGTTACCTTAAAAGAAATGGCTATACCTTGTATCACCATAGGTTTGGTTGTGGCCTTTGCTTTTATCTCTAAAAATAGTGGTATGAGCACTACTTTAGGACTTGCTTTTGCACACACAGGTGACGCTTTTTCTTTCTTTTCACCAATCATTGGCTGGATAGGGGTATTTTTAACAGGCTCTGATACAAGTGCTAATTTACTTTTTGGAACCTTGCAACAAGTAAGCGCTCAAAAACTAGGTATTAGCGAAGCTTTATTTTTAGCAGCTAATTCAGTAGGTGGGGTTGTTGGGAAGATGATCAGTCCACAAAGCATTGCTATAGCTTGTGCAGCGGTTGGACTTGTGGGAAAAGAATCTGATCTTTTCAAATTCACATTAAAATATTCTGTAGCTTTTATTATTTTAATAGGAATTTGGACTTGCATTATAGCTTTTTTCTTACAAGGAATCATCCCTGAAGTTATAGTGAAATAATTAAAAAAATTTAAGTTTTATTTCAACAAATATTCGTTTTTAGAATATTTGTTAGAAATTTTACTTTGCTTTTATTTTTACAGGATTAGAACATTTATCCTAAATTATCCTAAAAGGAGAAAAATGATGAAAAAAGTGTATTTTTACGCCACATGCTTAGGAAGTACTGCTATGCAACAAAGCGTTTTAAATGCGATAAAACTTTTAAGGCGTGAGGGTATTGAAGTGATTTTCAAAAAAAATCAAACCTGTTGCGCCCAACCTTCTTTTAACTCAGGTTATTTCGATGAAAGTCGTGAGATCGCTTTATATAATGTAGATTTATTTGATAAAGATTATCCCATCGTTGTACCCAGTGGTTCTTGTGCGGGTATGATGAGTCATGACTATAAAGAGCTTTTTAAAAACAGACCTGAATTTTCCAAAATAAAAACTTTTAGCTCTAGAGTGATAGAACTTTCACAATACCTTGATGAAGTTTTAAAAGTAGATTATGAAGATAAAGGTGTACCTATAAAAGTAACTTGGCATTCTAATTGCCATGCTTTAAGAGTGCAAAAAAGCATACAAGCGAGTAAAAATCTTATCAAAAAACTAAAAAACGTAGAATTAGTAGAACTTCAATACGAAGAAGAATGCTGTGGTTTTGGAGGAACCTTTTCAGTAAAAGAGCCTGAAATTTCAAATGCTATGGTAAGAAGCAAAATCAAAGATATACAAAATAGCGGTGCAAAATATCTCATCAGTGGTGATGGAGGTTGTCTTTTAAATATAGATGGCACAATGAAAAGAATGGGTTTGGATATAAAAGGCATACATTTATATGACTTTTTACTTAAACGCTTAGAAGGAGGGAGACTATGAGTCAAAAAATTCCTCACGAACAAATCGTTCAAATTAAACTCAATGACAAACAAATGCAAGAAAATTTAATGACTGCCATGCATACTTTGCAAAAAAATAGACTCAATGTTATTGATGCTAGATTTAAAGACTGGCAGGGCTTAAGAGCTAAAGCTAAGCAAGCTAAAAATAATGCCTTAATGAGCTTAGAAGAAAGACTTTTAGAATTTGAAAAAAATGCTACAAAAAATGGCATTAAGGTGCATTGGGCAAGTAGTGATGAAGATGCCTGTGAAATCGTCTATGAAATCATGAAAGAAAAAAATATCACCAAGCTTTTAAAAGGCAAGTCTATGGCAAGTGAAGAAATAGGCCTAAATCACTACCTAGAAAAAAAAGGTTTAAAAGCTATAGAAACCGATCTTGGAGAGCTTATTTTACAGCTTAATGAAGAACCCCCTTTACACATAGTTGTACCTGCCATACATAGAAACCGCCATGAAATCGGAGAAATTTTCAAAGAAAAATTAGGAGCAAATTTAGAAAACGATGAACCCGAAAGTTTAAATGCGGTGGCTAGAGAACATTTAAGAAAAGATTTTGAAGGCTTAAAACTTGGACTTAGTGGGGTCAATTTTGCCATGTCAAGAGAAGGAGCTTTTTGGCTTATAGAAAATGAAGGAAATGGTAGAATGTGCACTACAGCACCTGATATTCATATCGCACTTTGTGGTATAGAAAAAATCATGGAAAGCTTTGAAGATGCGGCTACTATGGTTTCTTTACTTACTCCTTCAGCCACAGGACAATTTATACCAACTTATAACAATATCATTACAGGTCCTAGAAAAAATGGAGATTTAGATGGTCCTAAAGAAGTACATGTGATTTTATTTGATCACAATCGCTCTAAAATGTTAGCTCATGAGGATTATTATGAGGCTTTGCGTTGTATTCGATGCGGGGCTTGTATGAATTTTTGCCCTGTTTATGATCAAATCGGCGGACATGCTTATCAAACCACTTATCCAGGACCTATAGGAGAAGTAATCAGTCCTAATATTTTTGGTATAGATCATACAGGAGATATTTTGAATTTCTGTTCACTTTGTGGGCGTTGTTCTGAAGTTTGTCCAGTCCAAATTCCTTTGGCTGATCTTATTCGCAAATTAAGATGTGATAAAATAGGACAAGGTAAAAATCCACCTTTAGGAGCAAATAATGTTCATCACAATGCCCTAGAAGCCTTTGCTTTTAAACAATTTAAAAATATCGCAACCAATGGCGATAAATGGCGTTTTTCACTTTCAAAAGCACATTATTTCAACTGGACGGTACAAAATTTCGCAAGCATTTTGCCTGTGATTAAAAAATGGTACGCTTTTAAAGAATTACCTCAAATTAAAATGGATCTTTATAAAGAAGTGCAAAAACTAGAAGGAGTAAGCTATGAGTAAAATCGATGAAATTTCAAGCAAAAGCAAAGCAAATATTTTAGAACATCTTAAAAAAGCTTACAAAGAAACAACTTTCACACGCATTGAAAGTATAGATCCTGTAGAACATATCCAGACAACCCAAGATATGCTTACAGAAATGAAGCAAAAAATGAGCGATAACAAATACATCGTTGAAAATGCTACAAAAGATACCTTAGAAGAAAAAATCAATGAAATTGTCGCAAAATATAGCTTTAAAAGTATGATTTATGGAGCGGATTTAAATTTAAATTTAGAACAAATCAAAGCAGAAAAAAAGATTTGCTTTGATAAAGAAATCGAAAATTTAAGATCTGAAGTTTTTCATAGTGATTTTTCCATCATTCACGCAAGAGCAGGGGTAAGCTCTCACGGAGTTGCACTTATACCTTCAAGTAAAACCCAACCTAGAATGCTAAGCCTTGCACCTAAACTTTGCATAGTATTGCTTAAAAAAGAAAATGTTGTTAAAAGTCTTAGCGAAGCTTTAAATTTAGTAAAAAAAGAAAATGAAATTTTACCTACTAATATCTTATTTATAGCAGGGCCTTCAAGAACAGCAGATATAGAACTTATCACTGTTTTTGGTGTTCATGGGCCACAAATTGCACATATTATTATTTACTGATTCTATACTAGAATCAGTAAGTCTTAATTTTTAATATTAATTATATATATTTTTTATATTATACAAATATAAATAAAATAAATAATTTCTAATTAATAATATTTTAATAAAATATTATGTAATATTTCACTCAAATATATTAAATTAATTTTAAATATAAAAATTAAAGAAGGTGCTTTTAGATAAACTAATTCCAACTTGGAATGAAAAATACAGTATTCATGACACAATGATTGACATTCAACACCAAAAACTTTGTGAACTTGCAAGCAAGGTTGAAAGTGCTGTTTATAAATTTGTAAAACGAGAAGAACTCAAAGAAATTTTAACAGAACTTTTTAACTATATGAAAGAACATTTTAGTAATGAAGAAGATTATATGCAAGAAATTCATTATCCTTATTTAAATGAACACAAAATCATGCATAAAATATCATTCGTGATATGTCTTATCTTATACAAAACATAAAAACCACTAATGATTTAAAAGAGAAGCTTTACACAGTTTCTAAAAAATGGCTTTTAGAACATATACTCTATAAAGATGTGAAAGTTGAACAATACAGAAGATCTTCTTTAACTTCTGAAGATGATGGGGAAGTAAGCTTTGAAGAAGTCAAAGAAGAAAAAGATGATGAAAATACAGTTTATCTTTATACATGCGAATGCGTAGAACAAATGCATGATGTACCATTTGGAATTCATCAAAAAATTCAACTTAAGGGCGTAAAATTTAAATGTAAAAAATGCAAAGAAGCCATACAGTTTTATAAAAAATATTCAGAAAATTTCTAATTAACTATTTATGCGTTAAAATAATAAATAAAGTATAAGTTAGACAAAGAAGGAAATTTAAGGATAAAAAAATAAAATATTTTATTTTGGATAAATTTGACTATTCCTATCCTATACTAACCAAAGATACAAAATGCTCATTTTGTGAAAATTTTTTCTCGATAGAATATAGCTCAAACTTAAAAACAATAGAAAAAGAATGTCCATTTTACAATAATAAAATGGACATTAAGCTTAAAGACTAAGCCTTAGTTTTACTTACAATATTAATAATATTTGAAGCTACTTCATCAGCAAGTTCTAAATGAGAAGTAAAACCTACACAAGAACAATTAATCTCGCCTAAAACATATTTATCATTGCCCTTTTCATCAGTATCTAAAATAAAATCAGCCGTCCAAATCAATGGTAAGTCGTAATTGCCTAATTTTTCCCTTACCTTAGGAAGCTCGCCTAAAAACATATCCACCAAAGTTTTCCAATCTTCTGGCTTATCATAGCGATATTTTGCCCCACTAAAAAGCGTAGCAGAAAAAGCATCAGCATCTTCGGCTGGTTTTTTATGCACTACATTTACAGGGGTGTTATAAAGCATTAAAAGTCTGATTTCACCTTCTTTAATGCGCGGTAAAAAAGTCATATCCACAAGCATACCATTATCACCTATGATATATTGCTCGCAAAAATCCATAAATTCCCCAAGCTCTCTATGTTCTACATGATTATCCTTAGCTTCTGTACATTTGATTTTTGTGTTTAAAGGCAAACTATCTCCACTAACATTACCCTCTACACTCACACGCCAAATTCCCTCTCCTGTAGAGCCACGATTTTGTTTTAAAACCCTTTCACCTTTAGCCAAACTTTTTGGAAAATTTTCTTTAAAAGTCTTAATATCATAGTAAGCATAAGTATCGCTTGGAACAAGATCAGTATCTGCTAATTTTGTAAGTGCATCTTTAGCACCATAACCTATCATAGCATCAGGATGAGGCATACCTACAAGCTTATCGGCACAAAGTTTTCTTAACATATCAAAATACTCATTTTCTTCTTTAAGATTGCCAGGATTGATGCGAGAAACATAACCATCAAAATTTTCTTTCACATATTTGTAAATTTCATCTTTTTTACCCACTTCAAAAAAAATCACCTCAGCATTCCAACCCTTAGCTTTTAAGGCATTTACCATAGGCATGGTATCTTTTCTATAGCCATCTTCACCTTTATCACTCCCACCTTTAACTTCGAAAAAAACAATATTTTTTTTCATTATTTTACTCCTTATCTAAGATATAAATAATTATTGCATAAAAATATTACAAAAATTAAATAAAAATATTTATATATTTTATCTAGCGTTTATAAAACTGCTATTAGTTTTATAAGCGATTTCGATTAAGCTTTTACTTATCAAGCTTGATGTTTGTCCTTCTAGGCGGTTAAGAAATTTATCAATCTTATCTTCTTCTTTCCAAACAGGATTTGAAACATTAGCAAGTTTTTCAAGCTCCTTTTTAGCATTTTCATAATTACTAAGCTCATCTATAAGACCAAGCTCCTTAGCCTTGGCAGCTAAAAACACTCTTGCATTTGCCCATTGATCTTTTTTGTTAAGATCTAATGCTCTTTCCTTGGCAACAAAACCTGTAAAAAGATCATAACTTTGATCAATTAAACCCTGTAAAAAATTTCTTTCATTCTCATTCCAAGCTCTTGCAAAAGTTCCAGCACTTTTAAATTCACCCGCTTGAATAGTTTGTTCTTTAATACCGAGTTTATTAGCCAATCCGCTTAAATCAGCTCCTTGCATAATCACACCGATAGAGCCTATAAAACTTGCCGGATTGGCTAAAATTTTATTTGCTCCAACTCCTGCTAAATAACTTCCACTTGCCATAGTTCCGCTTGCATAAACAAGCACAGGCTTTTTAATTTTTAAATCCTTTATAGCTAGAGCTAGTTCCATGCTAGGAGCAAAAGCTCCACCAGGAGAGTCTATAACAAAAAGCACTCCTTTGATATTGCTATCATTTTTAGCATTGATAATTTTTTCCAAAACCGCAGAGCTGTCAAAAATTTCACCCTTTAAATCAATGCGTTCTAAATTTGCAAGATTAGAGCTTGAATTTGCACTAGGTATTAAAATCCATATAACAATCAACAATAAAACAAAGGTTTTAAAATAAGTATTGATAAATTTTATACCGCATCCTAAAGCCTTAAAAAATGATTTTAAAATTTGCATTCTTTTCCTTTTATAAATAATTTATCCACTTCCTTAGCATTTAAAATAAACTGCAAAGGAGCTTGCTTTTTATCACATTCTCCTAGCTCAAATACGTTAAAATCAGCAATTTTACCTTTTTTAAGCTCTCCTAAATTTAAATTTAAAGCCCTTGCAGGATAAAGTGTTACCATTTGCAAAAGCTTAGAGGCTAACTCTAATAAATCAAAATTCTTATGTATAAGCAAATTCGCGCGCATTTCATCAAGTAAAGACAATGAAATATTTGAGCTAAGTCCATCGGTTCCTAAATGGATATTTAATCCACTTTTTAAAGCCGTTTTTAAATCTAAGCTTTTTTGACTTAAAAGGCGATTTGAAAATGCACAATGTGTAATAGAATGTAAATTTTTATCTAACCATTCATATTCTTTTAGATAAACACAATGCGTAAAAAGAGTCCTTACTCCTTTAAAAAGTTTAACAAAATCCTTTGGTGTATAAAGAGGCTTAGGATGAAGTGTGAAATTTTCAAGCCATTTTTTAAAACCCCCTTTAGACTCTCTAAGCCAGATATTTTCAGCCTTACTTTCTAAAAAATGCGTACTAGCTAGTAAATTTTGCTTTTTAGCTAAATCAAGAGCAAAATGAGCCAAACTAGGATGAGTTGAATAAGGAGAATGAATCGAAATTGCCGGGATAAAAAAATCATTTTTAAATTTCAAAGAATTTTCAAATCTTTTTAAAAATTCTTGTTTTTTATCTTCAACTTGATTTTCATTTGTACCCAAAATTTCATTAAAAAATACTATACGCATACCCTTGTGACTAGCCTTTAAGCAAGGATCTAAATCACTCCCAAAACTTGAAATTTCACCTATAGTGCCTATACCACTTTTTTGCATTTTTTTAATGCTTTGAAGTATTAATTCTTCTTTGGCCTGTGCATTTAATATGGAACGAGAATTTATAACACTTTTAAGCCAAATTAAAAATTCTCCAAAATGTAAAGTTGTTGAATTTGCACTAAATTCTAAATGTGTGTGAGGATTTATAAAAGCAGGTAAAATAACCGAATTTTTAGGTGTTTTGATGATTTTAGCCTTAGGATATTTTTTTTTTAAATTATCCAATTCACCCAATTCTAAAATTTTATCTTCAAAAACAAAGGCTTGATTTTCTAGTATTGTAAAATCTTCATCGCATAAAAAAAGATATCTTGCAGCAACTATAAACACGATTTTCCTTTCAAAAATTACATTGTAGCAAAAATTTATTTTTAAAATGTTATAATAAAAGGTTAAAAATAAATTTTTAAGGTTAAATCCATGAAAATAATGATTATCCAAGGCCCAAATGTTAATATGCTTGGCGTAAGAGAAGTGGGAATTTATGGTGCTATGAAAATGGAAGAAATTCATGAGCAAATGAAACTTGCAGCATCGCAAAACAATGTAGAACTTGACTTTTTCCAAAGTAATTTTGAAGGTGAAATCGTAGATAAAATTCAAGAATGCCTTGGAACAGTTGATGGAATTATTATCAATGCAGCAGGCTATACTCATACTTCAGTAGCTATTCGCGATGCTATTGCAGCAGTAGCTTTGCCTACAATTGAAGTACATATTAGCAATGTTTATCGCAGAGAAGAATTTCGTCAAAAAAGTCTTATAGCGCCTGTATGTTCTGGAACTATTGTTGGTTTTGGTCCTTTTGGCTATCACTTGGCTTTAATGGGTATAATTCAAATTTGCGAACAAATAAAAAATTTGCGCGCAATGCAACAAGCACAACAAACGAATAAATAATAATGCTAAAAATTCAAGGAGTAAAACACTTTGAAAAAAGTCGTTTTTTTCCTTTTTTTAGTCAAAATATACGATCTTTTAAATATTTAGCTCTTATAGGCTTAGGAAGCAATATAGAACCCGAAAAAAAAAGATTTGATATGCTTTTTCGAGTAATGATGGATGATAAAAGATTTAAAATTTTATCCACATCTCCTATGTTGATAAATGAAGCCTTTGGTTTTAAAGAGCAAAAAGATTTTACCAATGCTGTTATGTTGATACAAACTAATTTGCATGCACGAGCACTTTTGAAAGTTTTACTTTACTATGAAGTAAAATTTAAACGCAAGAGAACTTTCAAAAACGCTCCTAGAACGCTTGATTTAGATCTTTTATACTTTTCACAAAAAGTCAAGCGTGATAAGTGGTGTGAGGTGCCTCATAAAGGGGCTAAAGAAAGAGTGAGTGTAATTTTGCCTTTAGGCATGATATAAGGAATATAAATGGGACAACTTATACATACTTTTACCGTTGAAGATACAGAACAAATTATACCCAAAGTAAAAGAAGATTACGGAGATAAAGCTTTAATTATAACAAATAAACAAATTCGTCCTAAAACCTTAAATCGCAGTGCGCTTTATGAGGTTATGGTAGCCATAGAAGAAAGCGACTATGAAGAACACTTAAAAAAACAAGGAAAATCTTTACCTGCAAAAAAAAGCTCGCCAAAACCATCCTCTACCTCTCTTGCAGAAGAAAAAATTAGATCTCAAATCCCTCAAGAAGATGAAGATGTAGTCTTGGATTTCTCAAACACTCGCTTAAATACAAATTTAAACACTGTAAAAAACAATGACTTAGCTAAAAAAACCTATCAAGATTTTCCACAAAACAAAATCAACCCTCATCAAAATAAGACTCTAGGCTTTGATGATTTCAAAGAAAAACTAAGTGAAGTTAGCAATGAAATTTCTAAAGTCACAAACACACCTTTAGAAAATTACACCCCTAATCCAAATTATAATAAAAAAATAGAAAATTTTGAAAAGCAATTTGAAAAACAAATCAACAAGCTTAATGATAAAATAGATCTTCTTGCAGATATGATGTGGGACGATAAAGCTGAAGCTAGAAAAAATCTTATGATACCTCCTGAATTTGCAAGTATTTATAAACAAGCCAAAGAAAGTGGAATGCTTGAAAATCATCTAGAAGCGATTATGAAAGCAACTATAGAAAATATGCCAGCTGCTATGAAAACCAACAAAGATGCGGTTCAAAGATATTTTCACTCACTTTTAAGAAATATCTTGCCTTGTCGTGTTGAAAGCGATATAAAAAAACAAAAAATCATGATGCTAGTAGGCCCAACAGGAGTCGGAAAAACAACAACCTTAGCTAAGTTAGCTTTTCGCTATGCTTATGGAGATAAGCGTTATAAAACAGGTATTATTACGCTTGATACTTATAGAATCGGTGCAGTTGAGCAACTTTTTCAGTATGCAAAAATGATGAAACTTCCTATTATTGATAGCATAGAACCAAAGGATTTAGATGAAGCGATAAAAAGCTTAAATAATTGCGAAGTAATTTTAGTTGATACTATAGGAAATTCACAATACGATCAAAGCAAACTTGCTAAAACTAAAGAATTTTTAATGCACTCAAATGCAGAAATTGATGTAAATTTAGTGGTTTCTGCAAACACCAAACATGAAGATTTAATGGAAATTTATAAAAATTTTTCATTCTTAAATATTGATACTTTGATTATTACTAAATTTGATGAAACAAAGGTTTTTGGAAATATCTTCTCTCTTGTTTATGAAACAAATATTCCTCTAAGCTTTTTCTCTATAGGACAAGAAGTGCCAGATGATTTAGAAGTAGCCAATAGTGATTTTCTAGTTCATTGTATTTTAGAAGGGTTTAACAAAGGAAAAAATAATGAATAACCAAGCAAATAAACTTCGCAATCTCATGAGTCAAAATGGAACCAAAAAATCCCAAAACACTCATTTTATAGCTATTACAAGTGGAAAAGGTGGCGTTGGAAAAAGTACGATTAGCGCGAATCTAGCCAATGTTTTAGCAAATAATGGCTATAAAGTTGGGCTTTTTGATGCTGATATTGGCTTGGCAAATTTGGATGTCATTTTAAATGTACGCATACAAAAAAATCTCTTGCATGTTTTACGCGGAGAATGCTCCTTGGAAGACATTTTAATAGAAGTTAAGCCAAATTTATGGCTCATCCCAGGCGAAAGTGGAGATGAGATTTTAAAATATAATGATAAAAATATTTACGAGAGATTTTTAAATCAAGCAAGTATTTTAGATGAACTTGATTTTCTTATTATCGACACAGGCGCGGGTATTGGTGGAAATATTTTAAATTTTTTAGAAATGGCTGATGAAGTTATAGTAGTAACTGTTCCTGATCCTGCAGCAATCACTGATGCGTATGCAACCATAAAAACAACTTCTAAGACAAAAGAAAATTTACTAATGCTCTTTAATGTTGTAAAAAATGAAAATGAAGCTTTAAAAGTTTTTGAAAATATTAAAAAAGTTGCAGATGCAAACATTAAAAATCCTTTAAATTTAGAATTCTTAGGTCATTTAAGCGCTTCTAAAGATGTAAGTGGTAGTATTAAAAAAAGAACTTTATTTAGCGATGAAAACACAGCCTCAAGTGATGAGATTAAAGCCCTAGCTTCCAAGCTTTTATATAGATTGGAACGGAAAGTGCTTGATAATGTTTCAAATCGTAGTTTTTCAAGTTTTTTTAGAAAAATTATTGAAAGATTTTAGCAATAAAGAGAAGAGATTATGAGGCCAGAAAATTACGTAGCATTTTTCACTGTTTGTGGATTTTTTATAGGACTTGCATTTAGCATTATTAGTATAGATGAAGCCTTTGATATACTGATTTTTACTTGTTTTATTACTTTTATGTTTTATGTTTTTGTTCATATTGCTATTATGAATTTTATAGATGTAAAGAAAATTAGTGGCAGAATCTTTAATAAACACGATTATGAAAAAACTAGCAATAATATTATCAACGATTTAGTTATTCGTGAAAAGAAAATGGATATAATTTTAGAAAAGCTCAATGAAGAAAGAGAAGAGCTAAAGAAAAATGAATTCAAAGAAAGACGAAGAAATGCTAAAAGAGCCGCCTAAAGCTTATGCACAAATGCTAAAGAAAGAGCAAGATGAGCTTGTG
This sequence comes from Campylobacter sp. CFSAN093259, assembly GCF_012889985.1. Lineage (NCBI taxonomy): Bacteria > Pseudomonadati > Campylobacterota > Epsilonproteobacteria > Campylobacterales > Campylobacteraceae > Campylobacter > Campylobacter sp. CFSAN093259. Next base: position 76,498 of record NZ_CP040617.1, on the reverse strand, counting down.
CTTTCTTACATGCCAGCTCTGCGTGCTATGGCTTTTAGACTAAAAGAACGCTTGCCTTCAAGTATAGATGTTAATGATCTTATTAGCATAGGCGTTGAAGAAATGATAAAGCTTTCACGCCGTTACGATAAAGAACAAAATGATAACTTCTGGGGTTTTGCAAGAAAAAGAGTTAACGGCTCTATGCTTGATTATCTTAGAAGTCTTGATGTAATGAGTCGAAATAATCGTAAAATTATTAAAGATATTGATGCAATCATGGATGAATATTTTTTAGAACATGAATGCGAACCTGATGATGAGTATCTAGCCAAAAAACTTGATTTAGATGTAGAAAAAATCAAAGAAGTAAGAACAGCTCATGCTATTAGCTATACCCTGCCCATTGATGAGCAAATCGAACTTTATAATGAAGACAATACTTTAGAAAAAATTGAAAAAGAAGAACTTTTAGAAAAAATTCACGAAGTGCTAGATGATCTTAAAGAGCGCGATCAGTTAATTATTCAGCTTTATTATTATGAAGAATTAAGCCTAAAAGAAATCAGTGAAATTTTACAAATCAGTGAAAGCAGAATTTCACAAATTCACAAAAAACTTCTTAAAAAACTTAGAGAAAGGCTAGTGTAATGGCTGAGATACTCTCCCAAGAAGAAATTGATGCTCTACTTGAAGTTGTCGATGATAACACCGACACACCCATAGCCTCAAATTCAAAAGATGAAAAAGATGAAAGAAATATCGTTGTATATGATTTTAAGCGTCCAAACAGAGTTTCAAAAGAACAACTTAGGACGATTAAAGGCATACATGATAAATTAGCAAGAAATTTAGCCTCTCAAATTTCATCGATGATGAGAAGTATTGTTGAAACTAAACTTCATTCAGTCGATCAGATGACTTATGGAGAGTTTTTAATGTCTTTGCCAAGCCCAACAAGTTTTAACGTTTTTTCTATCAAACCTTTAGATGGAAACTGTGTTTTAGAAATCAATCCAAGCATAGCTTTTCCTATGATAGATAGACTTTTGGGCGGACAAGGTGATAGCTATGAAGCTTCGCGTGAGCTTACGGATATTGAGCTTAATTTGCTTGATTCTATTTTGCGTATCATTATGCAAAGACTTAAAGAAAGCTGGGCTACCGTAACTGAAATTTATCCTAGTATAGAAGCTAAAGAATCAAGTCCAAATGTTGTACAAATCGTATCTCAAAATGAGATTGTTATCATGGTAGTAATGGAAATCATCATAGGAAATTCAAGCGGAATGGTAAATATCTGCTATCCTGTAGTACATTTAGAAAGTATATTAAGCCGTTTAGCAAACCGTGATATTATGATGGGTGAAACCTCAGCCAAAAAATCACGCAACAAAGAACTTAAAACTTTAATCGGTCGTGCTGAAGTGGTATATGAGGCAATTTTAGGAAAAACCTTAATTAATGTTCATGAATTTTTAGAACTTAAACAAGGCGATATCTTAAGACTTGATAGAGAAGCAGATGATAAAGCTATAGTAAGCATCGATAAAAAAGATGTTTTCTTAGCACAAATTGGATTGCATCGTTTTAGAAAATCTATTAAAATTTTAGAACTTATACGCACAGATAAAGATGAAATCAAAGAAATTTTGGAAAAATACGAAGAAGAGCGTAAAGCTAAAGCTAGTGTTTATGATGAGCCTGAAGAGGAGGATGAAGAAATATGATCAATGATTTTTTAAAAATGTTTACAAATGAATGCATCAGCACCATTGAAGGTTTAACAGGAAAAAGTGCTGAATTTAGCGAATATAAAGAATTTGATGTCAATACAAGCGATACTTTAAAAGCACCTTTAGTGTATGCTATATTTAATATAGCAAATGGTGGAAAAATAGGAATTTTAGCTGGTGCTATTTTAATGAGTGCTATTGGTGAATGGATGATGGGTGAAGAAGAGATCACCAAAAACGATAAACTAGGTCCTGATGAAATGGATGCAGCTAAAGAAGCCATCCAAAATATCATTTCAGCATTTTCTACAACCTTAGGAGCCCAAAAAGACATTCCAAAAATGGATTTTAGCATAGAATCTTGTGAATTTGTGGCTGAAAGCGTAGATTTTAAAGATTTTAAAAAATTATTTTTATATGATGTAAAAATAGGCGATTTAGAAGAACAAGTTTCTTTAGCCATGGATCAAACACTCCATAACATCCTAAGCGGGAAACCTGCTGAAACAGGAAATACAAGCACTGATTCTAATCACAATACTGAAGAAAAAGCGATAATGCTTAGCGAAGAGCTTAAAAATATCAATCTTATCATGGATGTGCGTTTGCCTGTTCGTGTGCGTATAGGCAATAAAAAAATGCTTTTAAAAGATGTTTTAACTATGGATATAGGTTCAGTTGTGGAGCTTAATCAACTTGCAAACGATCCGCTTGAAATTTTAATTGGGGATAAAAGAATTGCTTATGGCGAGGTAGTAATTGTCGATGGTAACTTCGGCGTTCAAATTACAGAAATTGGTTCTAAAAAAGAAAGATTAGAACAACTAAGATAAAAAGTTTTAGCCTACAAATTAAGAATAATAAATATAAACGAATTAAAACTAAAACAAACTAAAAGGGCTGAAATCAAAATGTAAAGATTTTGGAGTGTTTAACTTAAAAGGTTTTAGCTCTTTTTTAGGAGCAACAATTAAAGCATAACCACCTTTATTATATCTATCCCAAATACTAAAAAATTGACTTTTAGAACTTATATATTCTCCATGGCTTGGATCAAGCACTTGTAAATAATTACCTTTATGATTGATAATTATAACAAAATGTGGAAAGCGTGGATCATCTTCAATTTTTACAAGCATTGGAATATTTACAAGTTTATCCAAGTTTTCTCTATTGATTTGATATGAATTGCTTTGAAAGCCCAGTTTTTTAACTGCATCGTTTAAATCTGCAAAGCTTACCATATCCGTATAAAGTTCTTGTCCGCTCATAATCTTTAAAAGTTCAAGTTCATCAAACTTTTTTTGATCATCAAGTATATTAAGTAAAGTTGCTAAAGATGAAGCACCACAAGATTGCTCATAAGTTTGTCTTATTACTCTTTCGTTTTTAATTTCTTGATAAGACTTAACTACCCATTCGGCTTTTGTACTCAAAGCAAGAATGGGTAAAAATAATAAAATTTTTAGAATTTTTTCCATAAGCTTATCCCAAATATGCTATCAGGAGAAGCAGAGCTTCCTCCAAAACTAGCATTAACAGAAACTGCGGTATCTGAATTAATGCTATAAGTAGAACCTAAACTTAAAGTTGGAATAGAACGCACTTCAGAATTTTGATAGCCATTGATTTTTTGTTTCATTTGAAATCTTTGCTCTGCTCCTAAATCTAAAGTAATTTTAGGACTTAGAATAATAGATAAATCCCCACCCACATAAATACTATTTCCATACTCTATTTTAAGGGTTTTAAATTTTCTTGATTGATTATAACCAAACCCTGTATAAATACTATAAACTACAGGATCGCTATATCCCCTTAAACTAGCTTGTAAGCTTTGTGATTTTAGATAAAAGTTTTTGGTTTGATTGATTGCTTTTTCTCTTTGAACAACTGCAGTTTGAAAGGTAATTTGTGGAATTAAATCTGCAATACTATCGCCTGTATAAATAAAACCTAGCCATAGATTATCAAATCCTATGCGATCTTTATGGGAATATGCATTTGTGAAAAAATTTGTATATTCTTGTCTTGCATAACTTCCGCCCCCTGAAATAAGTATGTCAAACTTAGGTGTTAGGGTATAAATGAAAGTTTGAGTTAAAAACACCTGCTTTGTATCATTCCAAATTGTAGGATCTCCGCCTATTGTTATATTAGGATAAAGAGAATACGAGTTTGCATTTCCTGTGCTAAGTAAAGAAAAGCTTGTAATGCTTCTTAAGCCTATTTGCTTTTTAAATAAACTGTCTATATTTAGCTCATCACTAGCAAAAACACAATTAACTAAAACCATAAATGTTAAGAAAATTTTTTTCATTAGTCAATCCTTACATTTTAAATAATCAGCTCAAGTTAATTTTAAAATTTAATCCTTGATATTGAAAAGTTTATTATTCTAAGATAAAATATTTTAAAATCTTTAAATATTTTTACTTGCTTAATATAATTTAAGATAAAAATGAAAATTTGTTACAAAAGCAAACAAACCGAGAATAAAATTTTAAGTATTTAAAGAAAATTCACTTAACTTTCAAAGCAAGATTAAACTTTTTCTAGAATAAGTCGATAGTAGTTTTAAAGAACTTACAAAAAGAATTTATGAAAGGATTTTCAATGAAAAAGATTTTTGCTTTATTAGCTTTAACTTCTTTACTGACTAGTTCTGTTTTGCTGAGGATTTTTTAGCTAAACTCACAAAAGGTGCCTTAAGCGATACAAGCCCGGGTGTCAAAGAACTCAGCCTTGAAGAGATGAAAGAAGTGAAGGGTGGGTATATAACCTATTTAAAACGACTTAGTGATAATGAAGTTATAGCCTTTGCCAAACCTGATTGGAATTTGGAATTAACTTTATTTCAAGATAGTAACGGAGATCAATATTATTGGAATAGAGAAGGACTTGTTCGATTTGGTGGAATGTGCGGTATAGAAACTACAAATTGTTTGGTTAATGGTAAGCATTCCTATATCAATCAAAAAAGACTTTGGGAAACTATGAGTATAGTGGGCGATGACCCTTATCGTAACTTTCTTGGATATACTGTGAAAAGAAATATTGGTATTTCTAATTTAGGGAAAAGATTTGTGTATTTTTCTTATGGAGTGGCTGTAATCAACGAACAATCAGGTTCTTGGTATAGAGTAAAATCAAGTCCTGTCTTTGAATAATTACAGAGTAGTTAAGGAAATCAGTTCAAACTATAAAGACTTTTTAGAAAGATATCTTGGTGGGTATTCTATCAAGTAAAGAGGAAAAACTAATGATAAATAGTCTAAACTCAAATTTAAACTATGATTATAACACTTCAAATTTTAAACAAGATAAAAATATTGATTTTAAAATCAACAAACACGGAGTAGCCGTTATAACAGGAGAAGGTGCTTTGCCTTATCGTGGAAAAAAATTTGAGTATAATCCTAAAATATTCGGACTTGATGAAAGTATTAGCAAAAAAGATATGCAAGAATTTAACAACTTTATGAAGTCAAATGCTTTAAAAGACCCCAATAAAATAGAAAAATCCCCTTTAAAAGATTTTAATCCTGCTTATACAAAATGGGACCCAACTACGGAGAAAATGATGTTAGGTTTTTTTGTTTCTTATTCTAAGATGTTTCATTTGGGCTACGACATCATCAAAAAAGCCGATGAATTTTATAAAGAATTTGACGCACTTATAAGTAAAGATTTAAGCTTAAATGAGTTTAAAACTAAATACATAGATTTTAAGCAAAGATACGATGAATTTGTGAAAGAATACGAAATGGCTATGGGTGATAAAATGTTGCTTTCTAGTGATGATGAAATTATCACTCAACAAAGTGAAAAACCCTTCAAAGCCATTCAAGGCGAAAGTAAAAACAAAGAAACTTACAAAGATGATAGCACAAGAAACGAACTTGTAAAAAAACTATTAGAAGGTAAATTTAGCACTAGTAAAGAATTAGAACTTCTTTTTGGTATGAAATTTAGTGATGATAACACAGGAGAATTTAACAAAATTATTTCTCAAAATACTGCACAAAAAAGTATAGATATTAAAGCTTAAGGATTTAAAAGTCTTTAAATTCCTAATCTTAATAAAATAAACCTATTAAAACTTATATAATAAAGAACTTATTATAAATTTTTAGCTAGAATGGAATTTATTTTAACTAAAGGTTGAAAAATGAATGAAAAAATAAGCCAAGATTTAGAAAAATTTGCTAACATACCAAACCTAAAAAATGCCGTAACTTTTTTTGGTTCAGCAAGACTTAAAGAAGATAATTTTTATTATCAGCAGGCTAAAATTTTGGCACAAAAATGTGTTCAAAATGGTTTTTGTGTGATAAGTGGTGGAGGTGGTGGTATTATGCGTGCAGCCAACGAAGGTGCTTTTTCACAAAAAAATAATACAAATTCAATGAGTTCTGTAGGGTTTAATATATTTTTACCTCACGAGCAAAAACTTAATGATTTTGTAGAATATAATATTACTTTTGAGAGCTTAGCCATACGCAAAATGGCTCTTATTGAAAAGAGTCTAGCTTTTGTGATCTTCCCAGGCGGCTTTGGAACACTTGATGAATTGTGTGAAATTCTTACATTAAAACAATTAGAATTTAAAAAAGATGTTCCTATTATTTTGTTTGGGAGTGAATTTTGGCGAGGTTTTGATGAGTTCGTCAGAAATTCTTTACTCAAACTTGAAGTGATTTCTAAAGGAGATGAGTTAAAGTATAAAATCACTGACGACTTGGATTTTATAATTAATACTTTAAAGGAAATTTAATGAAAATTCTAGTCGCTATGAGCGGTGGAGTTGATAGTACAGTCACTGCTTATAAACTTAAAAATTTAGGTCATGAAGTTATAGGTTGTTATATGAAACTTCATGGCAAACCAAATTATCACGAAGAAAATATCAAAAAAGTAGAAAAAGTTGCAAACTTTTTGCAAATTCCTTATCATATTTTAGACTTACAAGAAGATTTTAAAAACAAAGTTTACATGCCTTTTGTGGATACTTATAAAGAGGGTAAAACACCAAATCCTTGCGCTTTATGTAACCGTTTTATCAAACTTGGAAAACTTTTAGAATTTGCTAAAAGTTTAGGTTGTGAAAAACTTGCCACAGGGCATTATGCAAGACTTGAAAACAACTTAATAAAAACCGCAGTAGATGAAAGCAAGGATCAAAGCTATTTTTTAGCTAGCGCAGATAAAGAAGCTTTAAAATATCTTATTTTTCCGCTAGGCGAAATGAAAAAAGAAGATGTGAAAAAATTTGCTTCCACTATAGAGGTTTTAAAATCTTTTGCCACCCAAAAGGAAAGTTCTGAAATTTGCTTTGTTGAAGATACTTATGTGCAAGTTTTAGATCAGTTTATGGATACAAAAATTCCTGGAGAAGTATTAGATAGTAGCGGAAAAGTGGTAGGCAAACATGAGGGCTATATGCACTATACCATAGGCAAAAGAAGGGGCTTTGAAGTGCGTGGGGCACATGAACCACATTTTGTTTTAAAAATCAATCCTAAGCAAAACCAAATCATCGTAGGAACCAAAGAAGAACTTAAAATCAGTGAATTTAACCTAAAAAATATCAATCTTTTTATAGACGCTAAAGAGCTTGATTGCGAAGTGAAAATCCGCTATCGTTCAAAATCCACACCTTGCAAGGTAGAAATTTATGAAGATAAAAGTGCAAAAATCATCCTAAAAGATCCTGTTTATGGACTTGCTAGCGGACAAATGGCAGTCTTTTATGATCATGATAAAGTCATAGCAAGCGGTTTTATAGAATAATTTCTAGGAATTAATTCCTAGAAATTATTAATAAAATCCTAAAATTTTCCACCAAATAAGCCCAACAGCTATCATCACTACTATATCAACTATGGAAATCACAAAACCTATACTCCACCATTTTTTAAGAGTTACACAGCCTGTTCCAAAAATAACAGGAGCTGTTCCTATTGCATAGTGAGTTAATGCCATCATAACATTACCTGAAGCTATCATAATAAAAGCATAAAGAAGTGGTGGTGCTCCTAAGGCAAGCTGCACTAAAAAAACAAAAAACATTGCTGATATATGAGCTGCAATGGAAGCAAAGAAATAGTGTGTATATAAAAAAAGCAAGGCTTAAAAATATCATAATAGAAATTTCCCCAAGTCCCATAGCAGAAGCAAATTCACCTTAAGCTTCAGCTAAAAACTGTGTAACGCCAAGTTTGCCAAGTAAAGTTGCCATCATTACAAGAGCTGAAAACCATACTAAAGTATTCCAAGCAGCTTTTTCGGCCAAAACTTCCCCAAAAGTTAAAACTCCACTAATCAACACCAAAGACAACCCAAGCAAAGCCACACTAGTCGCATCAAGAGAAATTCCAAAAAAACAAGCCCAAAGCTCCAGCCCATAAAAGTAAAAGCGAGACAAAAACACTGAGCATGATTTTTTCACTATTTTTCATTTTTACAAGTTCTTTTAATTTATCTTTAGTAAAAGTAGAAGCATTAGGCGTGGATTTAATTTCTAGCGGAGAGAGAAAATAAAGCACCAAAGGATTTGGAGCTGTAGCTGTAATAAACATAGCTGATGAAATAGGATTGGCTCTTGATAATTTACCAAAGAAAGATAAGTGCCTATTTTATTTTGTGTTCCATCTTCAGGAGTGGATTTAAAACTTCTTGCAATAACTTGAACTATAGGATTTATGATAGCCCCTGCTCTTGCAGTATTTGAAGGAGTAACTGGAGCTAAAATAGTTTCACAAAAAGCTATAGAATAAGCAATACCTAAGGTTTTTTTACCAAGAATACTGATAAAATGATAAGCCAAATGCTCTCCAAGTCCTGTTTTAATAACTCCACGAGCCACAATAATAGAATAACTATAAGCTAAATAAGAGAATTTGAAAAACCACTTAAAGCGTCTTTTATACCCGTTTTAGATTTTAAATTTGATATAGCAGTATTTACCTTTTCATCTTATACTCTTTTGATATAAAAAATCAAGTACTGAAGTATTTAAAGGAAATTTTAGTCTCATCAATAAGTTGTTGCGTAGAAGTTTTCGAAGTAGCTTTGGTGTAAATTTTACTTAGATTTTCAATTGGGTAGTGGTAATGCCACTAAGAGCTACTATGGCAATAGCTATCATACAAACAGGCCCCAAAGGCATTACTTGTAAAATCACAGCAATAAAAAGCCCAAGAAAATGCCAAGAATTATCTTCCAAACCTACAAGGAGTAGGTATAGGCCAAAACACAGCTGCAATTAAAATACGCAGCACCAACAAGGGAATTTTCTTTCTATCCATTGTTTATCTTTTGATATTGGTAATGAAATTCTAGTTAACTAATATTTTAATAAATCTTAAAATTATAATTTTTAAATAAATTTTTAATTTATAAAAAAGCTAGCCTGATTGAAAAATAAATAGGGAATTTTAAAATGAATAAAACCCTTCCCCAGATAACTGCGGCACACACTAAAATCAAGTGCTCTGCTGTGTTCCCACCCTGAAGCGGTGCTTAAAAATAGCATTGCACAGGTCTAAGAAAAGGCTCTAAAATTATATCACAATATACTTAAAAAGCCTTGAGAATTATAAAACTAAAAAAATAATATATAAATAATAAATTGGTTAAAATTTTATACATTTTTTAAAATTTATTTATAAAAACTATTATTTTATTCTCTAAAAATACGATATAAAAATAATTTATATCGCAAGGAAAAAATATGAAAGTTAAATGGAGTAGAGATTTTAGCATTAAAAATATGCAATTAGACAAACAACACGAACTAATTTTTGAAATTACCAATCTTGCAAATGATTTAGCTCTAAACATTCAAGATAATAATACACAACACAAAAATGATTTAAAACAAATTCTTGTAAAGCTATTTCAATACATCAAAATTCATTTTAAAGATGAAGAAAAATTTATGGAAAGCATTGATTTTCCTTTGATTGAAGAACATAAAAAATCTCATCAAATATTAGTAGAAAAAACTAAAGAGCTTTTAGAACACTCAAATGATATTGTAAAAATGTCTCAAGAACTTTCCATATTAACCAAAGATTGGATTTTAGATCATTTTGCTAATGAAGATTTATGGATAGCTAATTTTACAAAAAAAACCCTACACCTTCAAGAAATCCATTATACCTTAGAACAATACATAAAACTAAAATCAATCAAACAAGACCTAAGGGCTGAAAAAACTCATGATTATATTTGCAATTGTTCTTTGCGTATCCATGCAGTTCCACAGACTATACATCAAGAGCTTGTTAGCAAAGAAAATACCTTAAAGTGCGAAAAATGTGGGCAAATTTTAGTTCATTTGGATTATTTTGATTTGAATCAAAATTTCGAAAAATTCAATGCTACTTTTGAAGATGCACTACAAAATCACCATTTCACGACTCAAAAAAATGATATGGGGGGGGGGATAGATGAATTTTCAAGTAAAAACCTTAGAAACTTTCAATCCTTTTGAAAGTTTAAATCATGAACAAGCAAACACAGAACAAATTCTTGATTTTAGAGTTATAGATTTTAAACTTCTGTGTTCTAGTGTAAAACCAGCAAAAACAAAAACTTATGAAAGAAAGGATTTTGACTTATTTTATGCAGATGATTTTTTTGTAAAAAACTACAATACCATAGTGCAAAAATTTCTTATAGAAATTTACCCAAAAACCCAAAGTTTTCCTTTTACAGTCAAACTTAGATCCAACTCCAACCTAACCCATCTAAAAGCCAGTATCAACCTTACAGAAAATTTTAAATATTACCCTAATTTAAAATTTGATATTTTGCAAAATATCTACAAAATAATGATCAAACAAAAATTTTTAATCTTAAGACTTGATAAAAATTTATTTGACAAGATTGATGATTTTATCTTATCAATACAAAAAAGTCCATCTATTAAAGAAATAGAGCTTGAAATTGCCAAAGGTGTAGATAAGATTGAACATAAAAGTGATGAAATTATTTATCATAGAGATGTTAACGAAGAATGTTTTGACGAAAATATTAACTATGATGAAGGAAACTACTGTAAACCTATTGAAAAAAATGAGCTACTTTTTGAATACATTTATAGAATTCTTGGAAAAGAAGGACGAAATTTAAGAGGAGAGATACTTCATTTAAATCCAATAGCCTTTCTTGATAATCCTTTTATCATAAAAGATGAAAGCATTTACACAGAAGAATTAGAAGATAGAATTAAATATTTTAGCGCCAATTATGGATTTTTAAACAAAGATCATACAGGATATTGTATCGCAAATAATTTAAAATTATCACAAATAGGGCTTAAAACAACCGGTTCAATCAAAACAAATACCGATGAAAATATAAACTTAGAAATCACTAATTTTGATATAAGTGATGATGCTATTAAATCAGGTATTGTAAATGTTCAAGCTTCAAATATAAAAGTAAATGGGAATGTTGGAGCAACAAAACTTTATGGAAAAAATATCAGTATCAAAGGCTTAACTCATGCAAAAAGCGAAATTTTTGCACAAGATATTTTTATTACAACACACAAAGGAACTTTGCAAGCTGACACTGTATATATAAAAAATTTAGAAAATGGGACAATTATAGCTAAAAATGTATTTGTTGAAAACTGCATGGGTGGAAAAATAGAAGCAGAAAATATTTATATTTGCAATTTACTAACGGATAATACTTTATATCCAAGAAAAAATCTAATCATAACAAACAATATAAAATTCAAAAACAATATCGTAGTTTCACCACTAGTTTCTATTGAAAACAACTCAGATACAGAATGCGAAAATCTTAAAAATCTAAGCCTTAAAATAAAAAGTAAGCTTGATGACACCATAAGCAAAATGCAAAATTACTATGATTATCTAATCAAAAATCAAATCAAAATCATCAAACTTCAAAAGACTAAAAATCCTAGCGCCATAGAAATGAAATTTTCAAATCTTTATCACGATATCATAAAAAAATACAATCATCTTAGCATTTCGTATAAAAAACTTGTAAAATTAAAATATCAAATTGATGCGAAATTAAATTTCTTAAATGAAATGGTTTACAATGTAAAAATATACATAAAAGCCGAAAATATCGGAGAGGATAATTTTTTAAAATTTTATCCTAACACAAACACCAACCTTGAACTAAAACATCATATAAATTTAAAAGACTATGAAAAGGTTTTATATCTTGAAAAAGGACAGCAAGTAAGTTATATTAAATCAAGCCATAATTATAGCGAAAGCGACATAGAAGAAATTAAAATTATTTTTGAAAAATTAGAAAAAGATAATTCCTAAGAATTATCTTTTCATATTAATGGCTTTTTGTATCATCTGATCACTTGTAGTGATACTTTTTGAGCTTGCATCAAAGGCTTTTTGAGTTACGATAAGGTTTGAAAGCTCTGCGCTTAAATCAACATTTGATTGTTCTAAGAATCCGCCTTTAAATTTAGCTGTATTAACAACTTGACCATCTTTCATAATAAAACTTGCATCACCGCTATTTGCCGTTGCTGCAAAAATATTATCTCCCATAGCAACTAATCCTTGCTCATTGATAAAATTATATAAAGCAAGCTTTCCAACTATGGCATTTTTACCATTGCTAAATTGCGCAACAATACTTCCATCATCGGATATATTATATTGTTCAAAAAACCCTTCAGCTACACCATCTTGTTGTGTAAATACATTTTTTTCGACGCCTTGTTTAATATAAATCCCACTATAACCCGAACCAGGTTTGTTAGCATCATAAGGAGAACCTAAATCAATATTAATTGTTCCACCATTTGGATTTGCAATGCTTGTAATATTGTTTTGAAGCAAAGCACCATTTTTATCAAAAACCATATTTCCTTCAGTCGGATTGCCTACGGCATTGCCATTAGAATCATAAATTTGTGCAATAGCTTTATATTGTATATTATCGCCTTCTTGCGGTAAAACTCTTTCAAGTGTAACCCTTAAAGTGCTTTTACTTCCATCTGCATTATAAATAGGGGATTCTAAAATATCTTTATTGGCTTTTTGTTGCTCTGTTGAAATTTGAGCTGTATCAAGCTTGATGCTATTTTCATCCAATCCTTTTAAATCAAGCTCGTTACTTTTAAAATTTAGATTTTCATCTAAAGTCGCTTCAAAGCTTGTTTTTACGCCATTATCATCAGTGAAATTTAAAATAATCCTATCACCCGCTTTAGCACTAAACACATCTTCTTTGCTAACACTACCACTAACTACATATTTTCCATCTTCAGTTTTTGTAATGTTAAATTTACTAGGATCAAGATCTACTTTAACTACTTCTGTTGTTGTGTTAGTATTTAAACTTCCACTCCATTTTACATTTTGAGTTACTTGAGGAGGTAAATACATATTCACAGGTACTTTAATAGCCCCTTGAGAAGCGGTTGTGCCTATACTGAAAGAATTATTTGAATTTACAGTAAAACCATTATTTACCGGAGTTCCTGTGTTAAGATAATCCCCCATAAGCCCAGCAACTCTATCGCTATAGTTAATACCAGTAAAAGCAGGATTCATTGTTCCTAAAACAAAATTTCCATAAGAATCTACCAAATATCCATTGGCATCTCTTCTAAATGATCCATTTCTAGTATAGTAAGCATTGCCATCAGCCCCTAAAACCCCAAAAAATCCTTTTCCTTGCAAAGCCACATCAAATTCGCCATCACTTGCAACAGGAGAACCCTGTTCGAAAACAACTTGAGAAGATGCTGCACCGCTACCATAACCACCTTGAGCAGGGTTGGTTGATTGGGTTGTTATGGTAGTATAAAAAATATCTTTAAATTGAGCATCAGAGTATTTAAAGCCCGTGGTATTGACATTTGCTATGTTATTAGCAGTGATATCAATACCAAAGCTATTGCTTTTTACTCCAGAAATCCCATTATAAAATGAATTCATCATGGCTTATGCCTTTTCCTCTTTGTCGCCATCTTCTGTAGATCCAGACCCAGAAGAATCTCCATCGCTTGAACCACCACTTGAGTCTCCACTTGAACCGCTTCCTCCAGTAGATGAAGATGAACCAAGCTTATAATCTGTTATTTCTTGTATTGCATCAAAAGGAACTTCTTGTCCAGCCATTTTTGCATAGGCAACACCATCTTTAAAAACAACACCTTCGATAGGATAAGTTCCGTAATTTGCAGTGATTTTTTCACCATTTTTATTATTATAAACCATTTTAACAGTGTACTCACCATCACCTGCATAAACCCCATCGTTATTTCTTCCTGGCCACTCCATAGTAAATAAACCTTGAGAAATAGATTTAGCATCGCTTTTTTCACTGAAAACAAGTTTATTATTGCTATCATAAATTTCTAGCGTAACACCGTTTTCATCAGAATCTTCAGGCAAATACATTTTAAGAGCGATAAGCTCATCTGCACCTGTAAGTTTGATTTTATTATCTGAAACAGTTGCCATTTTACCAATAGCCCCTAAAGCTGAAGTACTCATACTTGTACTAAAAGAATCAGAAAGCTTTTGCATAGTTTCAACCATTTTTTGCATAGTTGTATTGGTATTTTGCTGCATTTCAAGTGCACTAAGCTGTGAAGTTTGAGTAAGCATTTTATCGCTATCCATAGGATCTGTTGGATCTTGATGTTGAAGCTCTATCAAAAGAAGTTTTAAAAACGCATCCTTATCTAAGGTAGCATTTGGATTGCTCACTATTCCTGAGCTACTGCTTGAATCTGTTCTAGTTGTTCCACTAGTACTTCCTGAAGAAGTAGTACCTGAAGTTGTAGCAGTGGTATTTAAATTCCAATCCGATGATGATATCATTATAAACTCCTTTTTATTTAGTTTTTTATTATTTAAGCAATAAGTGTTCCAATTTAAAAATACTTCGCTAAAACAAGCTCTAGATTGACTTTTTCACTTTCATTTTTTCCATCTAAAGCATCTTTAAAACCATATCCACTACGATTTTTTCCTTGATTTTGATTTTGCTCTCTTTTACCTTGATCACTAAAATTCATTTCAAGTCCAGTAAATCCCATATTTACAAGAGAATTTTTAAACTCGGCTTGATTTTGGATAAACAAATTCATTGCATTGGCATTGGAGTTGAAATTGATATGAAGGTTATTACCTCTTTGTATCAAAGTTACCTCCACTTCTCCAAGATTATTAGGATTTAGAGTGATACTAAGTTTAGTAATAGGCGCTTTGTATTGATCCACAGCCTCTTTTAAATCTTGTGAAAAATACTGCAAAGTTTCTTTAGGAGTGATATTGCGAGCATTGTTTTGTGTTACTTTATTTAAATCTTTGACTAAAGAATTTAACTCATCTAAGCTATTTTTATCTACATTTTCACTGTGCGTTTTTGTTTGCTCTTGAGTAAAAGTTTCTTTATTAGTAGTATTATTATTAAAATTTGCATTATTCTCTTTGTTTTGAACTACTTGAGTTTTATTTAAATTTTCAAAATTTAATTTTTGATCAAAGAAATTTTGTTTTATATCTTTATTTTCTTTGTTGTTGTTTTTAGGCTCTTTATTTAGATTAAAATCTTTTTGTGTTAAATTTGAAACTAATTTCTGAGTATCTTTAACAATTTCTTTATTTAAATTTTTATCAAGATTTAAATTTTGATCATTGTTCTTTAAATTTTTATTTTGATCTTGTATATTTTCTTGATTTAAATTGTTTTTTTCTTGATTTTTATTTAACTCTTTATTAAAATCTTTGTTTAAGTCTTTGCTTTCTTTATTTAAATTATCTTGGTTTTTTTTATCTTTTATATTTAACTCTTCTGTTAAATTTTTTGCAAACTCATCATTTTTGATATTTTTTAAAGTATTTTTAGCATCTGTGGTATCTTCTTCTATTTTTGATTTAACTTTATCGTTTTTTTCGTGTTTGCTTTCTTTGGATGAAAGTATGGAATCTAAATTTTTTAAAGTTTGAGAAAGCAAAGAACCGCTATCTTTAGAATTTGTTTTTTGCATAGAATGAGTGCTTGTAGTATGAGTTGTATTTTCTAAATTGTGATTTAAATTTTTACTCACATTGGAAATTTTATTATTGATGATTTCTTTAAAAACATTATCCACAGCACCCTTAAAAAAATCAGCCTTATCTAAATTTGGAAAAGTTGCTTTAAGATCAAGAAGACGATCTACTTTAATATTTTTTACATTTAAGCCCAGATCTTTAGCTATGTCCAAAAGCTCACTAAGATTTGATGCACCTTTTAAAGCATTAAAATTAGCCTCTGTTTTAATAAGACTTGAAAGTTGAGTAGAAAGATTTGCTAGTTTAACATCTGCTGTATCTGTTTTTAGCTTATCTAACAAAGAAAGAATTTGCATAAAAGAAGCAGATTCGAAAATGCTTATCTTATCGCTCTCATCAAAAGCTCCTTTTTGAAGTCTGCTCATCGCTTCATTAACAACTTCTTTTTGACTGATCTTCATATGATCAGGTAAAAATTCATTGGTTTCATTGATAGAATTAAGCAAAGAATTTAAAAAACTTTCCGTATCATCTTGAGTTGAATTTTTACTATCACTACTTTCATGTTCTTTATTTTTACTAGTTTTACTAAAAGAACTGCTAGTAGTAGAAGTTTTACTCGGCGTAAGATTTAAAACATCATTTTGCGGAGCTAAATTTGACATCACTTTTCCTTCAAAAAATTATTTTAAAAATTTATCTACCATTACATTAGGAAATTTTTCTTTCAAATAAGAATCTTCATATACTTTAATCATCTTATCTTCATTTAAAGCAGTTAAGATATTTAAAAGCTCTTCTAAATTTTTAGCATTTAAAATTTTCTCTAAATTTTCTTCATTTTCTAAAATTTCTGTAAGCTCACTTGAAATTCTTGCCATTTTTTCGTTTTCATCTGATCTAAAAGTTTCTAAAAGCTCTAAAACTTGAAGCAAAACTTCATTTTTTCTTTCAGCTAAATCACTTTTAAATTCAACAAAAATCTCTTCATTTAATGGTTTTGACATTTTAACTTCCTTTTTAAAATTTTAATTTCATAAGTTTTTAAAGCAAGAAGTGTTCCAAGTTTTGATACTTTGTAGTTTAAGTTAAATTTTTGTATAATTTAAGCTTTTAAAAATTTAGCTTTGGAGAAGAAAATTTGGAAAACATTAGAAATATAGCAGTTATAGCTCACGTTGACCATGGTAAAACCACTATGGTAGATGAATTGTTAAAACAATCAGGCACCTTTAGCGAAAGAGAACAAATTTCAGAACGCGTTATGGATAGCAACGATATAGAAAAAGAACGCGGTATTACCATACTTTCAAAAAACACAGCGATCAATTACAAAGGTACAAAAATCAACATCATAGATACTCCAGGGCATGCTGATTTTGGCGGAGAAGTAGAACGTGTTTTAAAAATGATTGATGGAGTTTTGCTTTTAGTAGATGCTCAAGAAGGCGTTATGCCACAAACTAAATTCGTGGTTAAAAAAGCTTTATCTTTAGGGCTTAAACCTATAGTTGTAATCAACAAAATAGACAAACCAGCTGCCGATCCTGAAAGAGTGATCAATGAAATTTTTGATCTTTTTGTAGCCCTAGATGCAAACGATGAGCAACTTGACTTTGCTATAGTTTATGCTGCAGCAAAAAATGGTTATGCTAAGCTTGATCTAAACGATGAAAGTGATAATATGGAGCCACTTTTTAAAACCATACTTGAACGCGTTCCAGCTCCAAGTGGTAGTGATGAAAATCCTTTGCAACTTCAAGTTTTCACTTTGGGGTATGATAATTTCGTAGGTAAAATAGGCATTGCTAGAATTTTCAATGGGGTTGTGAAGAAAAACCAAAGCGTAATGCTTGCAAAAGCTGATGGTACCAAGGTAAATGGTAGAATTTCAAAACTCATTGGCTTTATGGGCTTAGAAAAAATGGACATCGAAGAAGCAGGAAGTGGAGATATTGTAGCTATAGCAGGTTTTGAAGCTTTAGATGTTGGCGATAGCGTTGTAGATCCAAACAATCCCATGCCACTTGATCCTTTACACATTGAAGAGCCGACTTTAAGCATAGTATTTTCTGTAAATGATGGACCATTAGCAGGAACTGAAGGAAAACATGTAACTTCAAATAAAATCGCTGAACGTTTAGAAGCTGAAATGAAAACTAATATTGCTATGAAATACGAAAGCACAGGCGAAGGTAAATTTAAAGTAAGCGGTAGGGGCGAACTTCAAATCACTATTTTAGCTGAAAATATGCGTCGTGAAGGTTTTGAGTTTTGCATGGGAAGACCTGAAGTTATCGTAAAAGTTGAAGATGGAGTTAAAACAGAACCTTTTGAACATTTAGTTATCGATGTGCCTGAAGAATTTAGCGGTGCAGTAATAGAAAAACTTGGCAAAAGAAAAGCTGAAATGAAAACCATGGCACCAACGGGCGATGGACAAACAAGACTTGAGTTTGAAATTCCAGCACGCGGACTTATAGGTTTTAGAAGTCAGTTTTTAACCGATACTAAAGGCGAAGGTGTGATGAATCATAGCTTTTTAGAATTCCGTCCTTTTAGCGGTGCGGTTGAAAAGCGTAATAATGGAGCGTTAATTTCTATGGAAAATGGCGTGGCTTTAGGGTATTCTTTGTTTAACCTTCAAGAGCGTGGAGCACTTTTCATAGAGCCTCAAACTAAAGTTTATACCGGTATGATTATAGGTGAGCACTCTCGTCCAAATGATTTAGATGTTAATCCTATCAAAGGAAAGAATCTTACCAATGTAAGAGCAAGTGGAAGCGATGATGCAATCAAACTTGTGCCACCTAGAAAATTAAGTCTTGAAAGAGCTTTAGAGTGGATAGAAGAAGATGAACTTGTAGAAGTTACACCTGTAAATGTGCGTGTTCGCAAACGCTATCTTGACCCAACTCAAAGAAAAAGAATGGAAAAAGCAAAATCTTAATGGATTTAAAAAGCTTAGAAAATAATAGACTTTATATACTTAAACGCTTAGGAATCTTAAAATTCCTAAGCATTATCGAAGCCTTACTTGTAGGTTTTTTAGCCTTTGTTTTTATAAGAGATGCCTTAATCGCAGTAATTTTAGCTGTTTTTGTGGGTGTTTTTTTCTTTCGTTTTACAGCCAAAAAACTAAAACTCGCACAAAAAGAATTACAAATTAATGCTTTAAATTTGTTTTTGCGTCGTTTTGGGGCGAAATTTAAAAAGCAAAGTTTAAGTCAAAAAGACTTTTTAAAACTAGGACTTACAAAGGATTTGAAAGAATTTAAAAGTCAAAACTGCTTTGAATTTAAGGATTTTAAAATTTATGATATTCAGTTTTTAGACGAAAACAAACGCTTTTTTTGCGGAATTTTGCTCGAAATTTCAAAAGCAAACAAAAATCCTAGCTTTGAAAACGAAGAACAAATTTATATCAAACTTACAGATAAAAATTTCACTTTAAATCATATCTTTTCTAAAGAAAATCATTATCTTATCACTACTTTAAGCAATCCTTTTTTTATAGATATAAAAAAAGATTTTGAAAACAATTTCAAAAATTTAGAAGAAAATCTAAACTCTATAAAAAACAAACTATTTAAATAATTAACATAAAGTTAATATCATAAAATTTTAATAAATGTTAATTATATACTTTAAAAATATATTACTTTTAGTAACACTTTAAAATTTAATTTTATTTAAATTATTCTTATTATGCTTAATATTTAAGAAAAAATACATTAAAATCAATTTGAACTGCAAATAAAAAGGAGGAAAATCATGAAAAAACACATTTTATTGCTTGGCTTATGTCTTAGTTTGAGTCTTAGTGCTAAAAGCGTGAGTGATTACAAAGTAGGAGAAGAATTAAGCGACAAGGAAGGAGTAGAGTATTTTAAGGAGCTTTCCAAAAGACCTGTGCAAGAATGGCCAAATAAAAATTTAAGCATCAATGATGTTCCAAAAGGCAAGCAAGGGGATTTAATTCGTTATGGCATAGAGCTTTTAAGCAAGACAGAAAGTACTCTAGGACCCTATAGCAAGCTAAAAAAGACAAGCAACGAAGTAAATTGTATTTCCTGTCACATGGACAATGACGGCAATGGTTTGCCAGGGACAAAAAAATATGTTATTCCATTTTTAAATATCCTAAACAATTATCCAAGACTTGACATAGAAACGATGAAAATCATCTCTGTTGAAGATAGAATTCGCGGAATGGGCGGAACTGACTCTCATAGATTTCCTAATGATTCTAAAGAAATGAAAGCAATTTTAGCTTATTTTAAATGGCTAAAAGAAGCTTATGGCATCAAAGACGGCGTAAAGCTTGAAGGAGATTTTTTCGCTAAGATGAATTTTCCAAATCGCCCAGCTGACCCTGTGCGTGGAAAAAAACTCTTTGAAGAAAATTGCGTTGCTTGCCATGGCGAAAGAGGACTTGGGGTAAAAAATGATAATTACGAACAAGGTAGCGGACATTTATATCCATCTTTACTTATCTATCCTGATGGTGGACACATGGCTATGATACCATTTTTAGCAAGATTTTTAAAATCAGCCATGCCTTTTGGTGCGAGTGCAGATAATCCTATATTAAGCGATGAAGATGCACTGGATATAGCAGCTTATGTCAATACAGGTTTTGTAAGAATGCCTATAACCACTACAGAAAATCGTGCAGGACTTGATACAGCTTATAGCAAATCCCCATCATTAAAACCTGAGTATTTTGCTTCACCACAACAAAATTTAGACCCTAAAGAATACATAAAAGTAAAATACGGACCTTGGAAAAATCCAAATCACTTCCCAGGAGAATGATTAATTTTGGGCTTAGCCCAAAATTAATCCTCATCTTTGGCTAAATTTTCAAGACTTTTAATCCCTTCTTCGCCTATCAAATTTCCACCTTGTAAGTCGCTAAATATCGCATTTAAAGAACTCACTATGGCAGTGGAATTAAAACTTAGATTTTCTATAGCTCTTTCTCTTTTTTTCCATATATTTTGCAAAGCTCTTTTTTCAGCTTCTAATTCTTCTTTCATATTTTGGTAAGTTTTGAGTATAAAAGTGATTTGCGTATTAAATTCCTTGGAATTTAAGTATTCGTATAAAATGTGATTTTTTTCATCTTTGTTTTGTAAAGCATTTTTGAGTTTATAAGCGTTTATAATGCTTTCTCTAAGCACTGCTAAAACACCTTTGAATTCATTAAAAGTACAAATCAAAATTCCTTCTTTAAAATGCGTTTTTTCTTTATCTTTTGGCATAGTTTTTGTGATCAAAACCGCTATATCACTTTTTGCGGCTATGCTGTCTAGCTTAAGCTTATCAAGCCATTCTTTATTAAATTCTTTAGTGCGTTTGCTCTCATACAAAATACTTCCACAAATATTTCCAAAATTATCCTTTACTATATGCAGACAATCAGCTCCATTTACGCCTTTTGGCACTTCTTTTACTTCATCGCTTAAATACTCACTTTGTATGTATTCTTCTATGAGTAGTTCGGCTGCTTCGCCTTGGAGTTGCTGTGAGCCTTGTTCTATCCTGCGTTGTGCGTCTTCTAGCTTTTGAGCTACACTTTTAAAATTCGTTTCTAGTTCTTTGTATTTAAGATCTTGCTCTTGAGTACTTTTTTGAAATTCAAGACGCATTTTTTCTCTTTCAAATTCCAAATTTTTGCTTTCTTGTTCTTTAAATTCTTTAAAAGCCTCTTCTTTGGCTTGAAATTTCAATCTTTCTTCATTTTCTTTTTGCTCTCTTTTTAGCCTTTCATTTTCAGCCTTTATGCTTAAAAACTCGCTAAGTTCTTTGCTTTTTTTCTCGAGTTCTTCTTGCATGATTTTCATTTCATTTTCATGCTCTTTGTTAAATTTCTCGCTGAATTCTTTTTGGAAATTTTGCTTTTGTATAAGAAGTTCTTGTTCAAATTTTTGCTTTTCTAAAAGAAGCTTTTGGCTTACTTGCTCGCTTATGAGTTTTTCTTGTTCTATCTTTTGAGTTTTTAAATCATTTAAAGCTTTGGTATATTCAGCTCTTTTAGCATTTACCTCATCATCAAATTCTTTTTTTTGTTTTAGCATTTCTTGCTTAGCTTTATCTAAAATTTGAGCATATAAAGCAGTGCTGATATCGATAAAACTTCCACAACTTGGGCATTTGATTTGTTCATTTTGGTTTAAATTTTGCATAAAATTTCCTTAGAATTTTTCCCTAAATTTAACATAGAAAAACAAAGATTATTCTAAGATTGACTTGTTAAAATCATTCTTTTAGAATAATTAGGATTACAAATGCAAAAACACACCAAAATTCACGGCTTTGCTAAATTTAAACTCATCGTTATCCTTGCTTTGATGTCAAGCATAGCACCACTTTCTACAGATATGTATTTGCCTGCACTTTCTCATGTGGAGCAAAGTTTTCAAACTAATTCTTTTTTAACCCAACTTAGTATCGCAAGTTTTTTTATCGCTTTTGCTTTAGGACAGCTTATATATGGGCCTTTAAGTGATATTTTTGGGCGTAAAATTCCAGCTTTGGTGGGGATATTTTTCTTCATCGTTTCGAGTTTGTTTTGTGTGATTATCGATGATATTTATGCTTTTATCGCTTTGAGATTTTTTGAAGCACTTGGGGGTTGTGCAGGTGTGGTTATCGCAAGGGCTATTGTCAATGACTTGTTTGAGATCAAAGAAGCTGCAGGGATTTTTGCTTTGATGATGGTTTTTAGTTCTCTTGCTCCTATGCTTTCGCCAACTTTTGGGGGAATTTTGCTAGAGTATTTTTCATGGCATAGTATTTTTGCGACTTTGTTTGCTTTAGGAATTTTACTTTTTTTGATGATACTTTTTGGTTTAAAAGAGTCCGCACCTCATCTTAAAAACAAAAAATTTTCCCATCATGAAGCGATGAAAAGCTACAAATTTGTTTTAAGCGATAAACGCTTTTTAGTTTATATACTATGTGCTTCTTTTGCTTTGGCGGCGATGTTTGCTTATATCACAGGATCAAGCTTTGTTTTTACGCAGTTTTTTAGCTTAAGTGAGCAAAAATTTGCTTTGCTTTTTGGGGCAAATGCTTTAGGTTTTGTCATCTGTGCAAATATCAATGCAAGATTGGTTTTAAAATACGAAAGCGAAAAAATTTTGGCAAAAGCTTTGATGATAATGTTTATATCGACTGTGATTTTACTTGCAAATGCCTTTTTTCATCCAAATTTCTTGCTTTTTGAACTTAGTATTTTTACAAGTATCGCTATGCTTGGTTTCATCGCACCCAATACCACGACTTTGGCTATGGCAAGGTTTAAAGAACATAGCGGAACTGCTTCTGCGGTGCTTGGAACGGTGCAATTTGGTTTTGCAGGGCTTATTTCTTTTGTGGTTGGGGCTATTAACGCAAATACGCCGATAATCCTTGCTTTTGTAATGTGTGCTTGCGTATTGGTTGCAAATATGATATATTTTCTAATCAAAATAAAGGAGAAAAAATGAAAACAAATAATATCTTTATGGCTTTAGCCATAGTTTTAGCAAGTTTGATTCTAGCTTTTGGATTTAACAAGGCTTTAAGCGATTTTAAAACACTTGAAAGAAGTGTAAGCGTAAAGGGTTTAAGTCAAAAAGAAGTCGAAGCGGATACTTTGATACTTCCTATAAAATTCACAAGATCAAACAACAATCTTACAAATTTATACGAAGAACTAGAACAAGATAAAGAAAATATCATCAAATTTTTAAAAGAACAAGGCGTAAAAGAAGATGAGATCAACTACAACTCGCCAAATATCATAGATCGTTTAAGTGATCCTTATAGCAACGACACTCAAGCTGTATACCGATACATAGGCACTGCGAATTTACTCATCTATACTCAAAATGTAAAGCTTGGAAAAAGCATACTAGAAAATATTTCAAGTCTTGCAAAATTTGGTATAGTAACAAAAATCGATGATTATGATATAGAATACCTTTACACCAAGCTAAATGAGATAAAACCACAAATGATAGAAGAAGCAACGCTCAATGCTAGAAACGCAGCAATAAAATTCGCACAAGACTCAAACAGCCATCTAGGCAAGATAAAAAAGGCTTCTCAAGGACAATTTAGCATCAACAATAGAGATAAAAACACCCCTTACATCAAAACCATAAGAGTGGTTTCTACTATAGAATACTACTTAAAAGACTGATGATAAAATTTCAAGCTAAGCTTTAAAGCTTAGCTTGGCACTATGGAATTTTTTCGCGCGGTTTTTTGGAGTGAGAATATACAAAGCAAAAGTATAATGCTATATAAAACACTAGTGGATTTTATGGTATTTTCTGTAATCTTGTCTTGATTTATAGTCTTTAAAATCCCTTCAAAACTTGATTTAAATTTCAAAAGAGCCAAGACACTTTTTAATTTATCTTGACTGTCTTTTTGATCAAAAAGAGCCATTTGCTCAGGTGATAGTTTTTCAGATATAGAAAAATTACTTTTTATCGCATATAAAATATCTATTTCTTGACTAAAATTTAATTTTAAAAATTTATTAAGTTGAGCAGATACAACACTATTGTTGTTTTTATTGTCTATTTCTTCTATGATGTTTTTTACATTTGATGTGTTATTTTCTAGCTCATTTAAAACCTTTTTATAATCACTTACATATTTATCATTATACACTTTAGATAAAATTTCTTTTAATTTTTCTTTATTTGCTATTATCAAAGTCTTAGCTGAATTTAATTCCGTAAAAGAAATATTTATATATTCTTTAGTGAAATTAAAATCTTTTTGAGATAGTTTTGCAAGGTTTATAATAGCACTTGTATTTAAGTCATTTAACCTTTTTTCAAATTTACTTTCATAAAGTTTATCTGATGAAAAAATTCCTACAAAAGGATTGATAAGTTGGGGTTTTAAAATAACAACTCCAATTAGACAAGTATAGGCAAACAATCTCGAAATAAAAATAAAAAGTTTAATTTTACAGATAAATAAAAGATAGGAAATTAATACGCTTGCAAAATAAATTAAAAAATAAAAAGCTGGAATGTATGTTGGCGATAAAAATGATACTATGCTGATTATAAAAAGACCACAAATAAGAAATAATAAAATAGCACCATATTGATATAACTGCCTTGTAAGGTCAATAAAAATAATTAATAACATTAATAAAACGATATAATTTGTTGTAGCTATTGTCATTGGATCAAAAGATAATATAAAATCCATATTATTTAAAAATAATAAACCGAAAATAGCATATGATGAAATCATTAAAATTGTAAAATTTAAAATTTTTAAGAAATTTGTATGGTGATTGCTAGTATTCCTATAAACTTGTAACAAAACACAATCAAACCATAAAGTAAAATCTAGCATTGTTTTTCCAAGACTACTAATTTTTCTATAGAATTTTAAATACTCAAGCTTTAAAATTCTGTCGATTGAAGCTATACAAAATATGCAAGATAAAATAATTTGTATTATTTTGCATATACTTTTTATAACATTGCAAAATATCTCAATAATTGATAATAAAAAACCAAAGATTGATCTTCCTATAAGCATTATAAAACAAACAACAAAATCGCAAATTTTTATATACTTGTCACTTAAACTTTGAATCTTTGCAAGTATATTGCTTGGATTGTTGCTTGGTTTTTTTATTACTGATTTTTTTATTTTTTGAATATTTTTAATACTATCTTTATTATCACCACCTAGTTGAATTTCTAACTCTTTCTCTTTCGCATAAAGTTCTAATTTATGCCACTCTTGAGCTTCTAAGGTATTATTTTGAGTGATTAAAACATCTTTTATAACCCTGAAAGAATCTTTTAAATTTTTAGCATATCTTAATTTATGTTCGTTTTTATAACTTTCATCTTGATAGTTATCTTCTATATATTTCTCCACTGATTTAAAATCTAGCTTATCTATATCGACATTGATTAAATTTACAGCTTTTGGTTCTTTAAAATAACAAGCGCTAAAATTCGGAGTTTTATAAAACTTCACTCCATAAAAACAAGCTATTTTTTCAAATTCGCATTCGTGAAAGTCGACATAATCTTTAAAATGAGTATTATTAAAATAAACATTATCTTGAAAATTTGCATTAGAAAAATTAAATTTACTCAATTTATCTACTTTTAAAAACATAGAATCTATAAAATAACATCGATTTTTAAATTTATTTTTCCACAAATTTATTTTTTCTATAGCACAGTTTTTTATAAAAAAATATCCTTTAAATTCGTTTTCTTGCAAATCTAAGGATGTGATTTTTTTATCTTGATTATCATGGCAATTTATAAAAACCAAATGATCTAAAAATTGGTTTTGATATATTTCTAAGTTATTATAAAACACACACTGATTAAAGGTTAATGTCTTTTCAAAAATAATATTTTTCAAATTTAATGACTTTTCAAAAGCACAATTGTAAAAGTATAAATGGTTTTTAATTGTCTCTGTATTATCTTTTTTCACGCCTTTTGACTCATCTATATGTAAATCAATATTGCAATTATTAAAAATAACATTACACGGAATATCCTTTATTTTATCACATAATAACAATGTATCTGTTTTGCTATCTTCTTTGTTGCAAACTAAATACCATTTTTCATTTCTAGGAAATAATTCATCTTGTTGTCTAAAATCGTTTTGCTTATCTTCGTTTAGAATAGATATATCATATTCTTTTATGTTATTCGGATTGTTTTTTGATAAGATATCAAATAACCATCTTCTAATTTGATATTCACTCTTATGATTTTGATGTGTTTCTTCACAACATTTCTCTAAGGTATTAAGTATTTTTTCAAGTGTTTCTTTTATCATTTTATCCTTCCTATCTTTTTCAACTTGGCACTATGGAATTTCTCCTAATTGTCTTTATAAAAGAAAATGCAACAAAACCAAAAATTATTGTATAAATTCCACCAAACACACTAAGCGGATCTAACATAGCTCTTTTATCTGTAAAAATTCCCATAGCAGGGATAAGAATTTTTGGTGAAATCGCTAGAACTAAAAGAGTTATCACATAAGATATGATTATAAAAAATTTTCTCATATATTTTAGACATAAAGCAAATCCAACTAAACCCAAATAAATAAAAAGTATCATAATATTTATTGCCATCATAAACAAATAATTATCCTGTATGATAGAATTTATATGATGATTATAAAAATCCAATGAAAAATACCAATGCTCCAAAATAGGCTTATATCCAAGACTATAGTTAAAACCAAAAACCATCGCAACGCTTGATATCACAAAAATCCCTATCACCAAAATAAGCGAATTTAAACTTTGTAAAATATCAGTATGATGATCGCAAAGCTTACGATAAAAGATAAGTTGCCATTTATCCATCTTGTCTTTAAGGGTTTTATATTTTTTATTTTTTAGCTCTATTTCTTTACAATAAAGCTCATATTTATGAAAATTTGAAGCGTCTAAAAGATTGTTATCTTTTATCAAGGCATTTTTAAAAGTCCTAAAAGAATCTCTAAAATCATTTGCAAATTTATCTAAGGATTTTTTTTGATATAAATTTGGTATAACACCTGCTTCTTTAGCTGTTCTTTGAGTTTCGTAAGAAGCGTATTCTTGTTTGATTCTCTCTTGTAAATCATCAAAAGTAAAATTTAAATTTGTATTAACCACATTTAAATTTCCTTTGAAAATCGCTTGAGAAAAATTCGGAGTTTTTTCAAATCTCACTCCATAAAAATTAGCAGTTTTTTCAAATTCACAAGTGTGAAAATTAGCGTAATCTTTAAAAATAGAATTATTGAAATAAACATTATCGTTAAATTTTCCTTTGATGGTAACCCTATCTTCAAATACACAATTATCCATTTGAAAAATATCTAAGCATTCTTGAAAATTTAAATAAATTTGTTCTTCAAATTCACAATTTAAAAAAGATATTTTTTTAATATTTGTTATTTGATTAAAATATCCTATTCTTTGGGTAAATATACAATGATCAAACACTAAAGGATAGGTTTCAAATAATGATAAAATATCTACAACTCCATGAACTTGTGTCTTTAAATTTGTTCTAGATAAACCAAAAATATAAAATACACCAGATATGTATCTTATATTATCCTCAATATTTAAAATTTGTTTTATTTCTTCTATTGCTATAACTTCATAGGAAATTTTATCAATTTCGGTTATATTTTTTTCAATAATTGTCAAAAAATCAAATCCAATATCGTAATGTGATTTTATTCGATTTATAATCGTTTTATAAATTTTGTCAATGCAGTATTGCCTATCTAAAAAAGTATTAAAATTTTCAACCTCTTGTTTGATTTTGTTTTCTATGATTTGTCTTTGTTCTTTTGTTAGTTCTTTCATTATTTCCCTTCAATGATTTTTATTTCTTCTTCGGTTAAGTTATAGAGTTTATAAGTCAAAGAATTGATTTTGTTTTCTAGTTCTTGGGTATTTGCGTTTTTGTCTTGCTCTTTAGCTTTTAAAATTTCATCGACTAAACTTATAAGCTTGTTTGCTAATTTTTCATTTTTAGAATTTATATTTACTACAGGGATATTTAGCAAAGGCTCTTTATCAATTTTGAATAGATTTCCTTGTATTTTTCCCTTGTGCTTTAACCAAAAAGCTATGAGTTTTGAATTTAAAACTCCAGTTAAATATTTCAAATTAATTCTACAAGTCTGAATAAAAAACAATGCTCTAGAACCATAAAAATTTTCATTAG
The DNA here is from genome assembly GCF_012889985.1 of Campylobacter sp. CFSAN093259. Lineage (NCBI taxonomy): Bacteria > Pseudomonadati > Campylobacterota > Epsilonproteobacteria > Campylobacterales > Campylobacteraceae > Campylobacter > Campylobacter sp. CFSAN093259. The sequence goes on along the minus strand of NZ_CP040617.1, from coordinate 47,998 downwards.
AATATACAAAAATTGGCTCTATACATCTAACTTGTGAAATAATTTTTTCTTCACCTTTTTTAAAAAATTTTTCTTCTCGTTCTCTATGCAAATAAAAGTATGGCTTATTTGGAGTTTTATATTTAATTTTTGATTCTTTCAGTATTTCTTTATATTTTTGAAAATGTTGCTTCAAATTAGGTAAATCATCTAAATTTCCAGAATAATTTTTATTAGACAAATAAATCAAATATTTATCAGTAAAGCTAGAATAAAATTTTCCACTCAATCCTGTGTAATATTCTTTTATAAAACATTGTTCATTTTTGGAAAAAACATTTTTATCTTTTATCACAAAAGCTTCATCTATAGCTGGAACTATCCCTTGTGCCACTTCACTTTCTTCAAGGTAAAATTTTCCATATTTTTGGATTTTGTTAAAAAGTTCTTCATAGTCGCTTTTTGTGAAATTCAAAGTTTTATCTATAAATTTTTTTGGAGTTAAATTTATGCTTAAAATTTCATTGTTTTGGGTTTTTTCATTTTTTAAAAGATTTATAACATCTTCATAAATTGGAGTTTGGGTTGTGATTTTAGCAAAATGAAATTCGTAATTTTTAGGCGGTTTTATTTTTTGAAATTGCATTATCATAGTTTGTATGCTTGCAGAATCAAACACCATAAAAGAACTAAAATCAACAAGGCTTAAAATTTGAGATTCTTCTAAAACTATATTGCGTAGTTTTTTAGCCCCTGAATTTGTAACCCAATTATTTGTAGCGATAAATGCTAAATATCCATTATTCTTAAGTATATCAAATCCACGCCCTACGAAATGATACCAAATATCCATTTTTCCTTGATAAGTTCTTAACTTTTTTGTATTGGTAAAAAGATCTTTATTATCATTTTCTTTTATATAAGGCGGATTGCCAATGATGAGATCAAAGCCTTTGAAATTTCCATCATCGTCCAAAATTTCAGGGAATTCAAAACGCCATTCAAAAGGATGATTGCTTTCTAGGTTGAAGATATTGTCGTATTCTTTTTTAAGATTTGCAAATTCTTTTGTGGCTTCTTTTTCATCAAAGTCAAAAAGAGTCAAATTCGCACTAACAAAGAATTTCAAATTTTCATCATCTACGGCTAAGAAATTTCCGTATTTTTTAGAGTATTTTTCACATTTATCGTTAAAGCCTTTCATTTCTTTTTTAAATTTATCCGCAAAGCAGAAATTTTTAAAAGAAATTTTGAGATTTTTTATCTCTTGGTTGATGTGGCTTTTATCTGTGTAAAAGCCTTCTTTATAGTCTTTTACTATGCGTTTGTATTTGTTGATGCGTTCTTTGATGTTAGGGTAGTGGCTTAGGCTTTTGCCTGTTTCAAAGTAAGATACCAAAGAATTTCCGCATTTTATGTTTATATCGATATTTGGCAGGGTTTTAAGATCGTGATAATTCCCATCATCAAAGCTTTGATAAAAGCTATGTTTTAAAAGCTCTATCCAAAGCCTTAGCTTGGTGATCTCGCATGAGTTAGGGTTGATATCGACTCCAAAAAGGTTGTTTTCTATGATGTCTTTTTTGGTATGAAAAAGTTCTTGCTGGATAAGATGGGCTTTATCTTTAGGCGTGCTTGGGCGTTTATACTCTATAAACTCGCCTTTTCTACCCGTGATGAGAATTTCATCGTTTTGCACTTCTAGGTAAAACTCTTCATCAAAAAGATTTAGCTCATCATAAATGCTTAACATAACATTTAAAGCAGAAACCAAAAAATGCCCGCTTCCCACTGCAGGATCGCAAATTTTTATAGAGTTTAAAAGCTCTTTTTGTGCTTTTTTGTCTTCTTTTCTTAAAGACTTTCTTAGTTCGCTTATATCTTTAGCATCAAGATCAAATTGAGCGTTGAATTTATCAAGCACAACTTTTGTGATGCTTTCTTTACACATATAAGAAGTGATAAAGCTTGGCGTGTAAAAACTTCCTTCTTTGTAGCCATTGAGTTTTTCAAACACATTTCCTAAAACACTTGAACTTATGAGTTCTTTTTGGCTTAAAATTTCGCTTTGCTCATCATCGCTACCAAAATCAAAGCTATCCAAAAATTCAAACAAGTATTCTAAAAGCCCCACTTGTCCTTTTTTAGCTTTACATTTATCATCTTTTAGCACAGTGTTTTTATAGTAAAAAAGCTTTAAGTCATTGCTTAAGCTTGAAATTTCAAGTGTGTTTTCTATGCTTTGTTTTTCAAACAAAGAAGAATTTAGATAAGGCAGATAGGCAAATTCGCTTTTCTTTCTCGTGCTTTTTTCTTTGGCTAAAACTTCAAAGAAAAGTTCGCTAAGCTTGTCAAAATCAGGGATTTTTTTGAAATTTAAAAATTTCAAATTTTTATCATCATTAAAACGCACCAAATTTGACTCTATAAGCTTTAAAAACAAAATGCGATTAAGCCATAAGATCAAAAGTTTTAAGATGGTTTCAAAATTTTCTTCTTTAAGCTTAGAATTTATAGCGGTGTAGAAAGTGCCTTGCTCTTCTTTGCTTTCTTCACTTTTTGCGATGATGAGTTTTGAGTTTTGTTTGCTCTCACAAAGCCCTAAGATATATAAAAGCTCTTTGTAAAAAGCATTGTTGAGTGAATTTGCATCGTTGGGGTTAAACTCATTTAGCAAAAAGTCTCTATGAAAAGTTTTATAAATACTTGCTAGGTTTTTAAAATTTGATTTTTGTTTGTCTTTTAAAAATGTCAAGTCAATCAAAAAGCCTTTTAAGTTTTCTTTGGAATTTTCTATGAGTTTGGCTACTTCTTTATAGAATTCTTCAGTATTACCTTTGAAAAGTGAATTTGGATTACAAAATTCTTCAAAAAGTTTTTTAAAACTTGGATTTTTATAAAAAAGCTCTTCAAACTCACTAATTTTAAAAATGTAAAATTTATAAAAATCTGTGATGATAATAAATTTTAAGCTAAAACTATACTCTCTATTTCTAAAATAATATAAAATAGTCTCGTGTAAGGCTTTAGAATTTACCTTTGTATGAGTGATAAATTCTTTTGAATTTGGCTTTTTAGCCTCAATAAGAACTTCTAAGTCTTTACTAAACTCATCTTTAGAGATGGATAAGTCAATCTCACTTTTGCCTTTTTGCTTGGTTTTGATGTGGGTTTTGAAATTTAACATGGTTAAAAATGGACTAAGTGCATTAGCTACAAGATAATCTTCATTTTCACTTTGCGAACTTTCAAGTCTTTCTAAATACTGCATTAAAGCCTTGTTAAATATATCAAATTCATTTTGCATGATTTGCTTTTTGCGGTAGTATGGGTTGAAAAAATCTTTTTCATTTAGCAAAGTGAAATGCATTTTTAACCTTTATAAAAAATATTTTGTATTTTATCAAATTTTACTTTTATATAAAATTTTTTAAGAATTTAATATATCATTAATACCTTTATATGCTTCCTGTATAGGTTTTTTAATAAAAAAATCATTTAAAATTTGAATAAAATCTTTTTTAGAATTTTGATTTTCAATCAACCAATAAATAAAAGCGTATTCTCCTTCTAATTTTTCATTGTTTATTAATTTATCACAATAATAGTGATTTTGATATTTTCTAACATTGTCTTCTTTTACATCTTTAAATAATTTTAAACATTCTTTATATTTTTCATTTTCTATATCTTCTTCATCATCATTTGAAATTTCAAATGTCAAACCAATAATATCATAGTATTTTTTTTAAAATAAATATATAGACATGGATATATGCTTTCATTCTTATAATCAATAGGATAAAATATAAATACACCATGATTAACACGATTTTCTTCTATTTTATTGCCGATAAAAGTTATATCACCTATTTTAATTTCCTTGTGTTCAAAACTATCAAAAAATTCTTCTATTATATATTCGCAGATGTTGCTCCATTTATGCTGGATAATATCTTTAGCTTTCTTATAGTTTTCTTCATTTAAATTTTTAAGCTCTGATTTGTTTTTGTTATATCTATATAAAATCATCGCATTTTTTAAATTTTGCATTTTTATATTGTCTTGAAAAATAAATTCTAGTACATCATCTCTTTGAGTATACTCATCTGTCATATACCATTGTAAAATACTTTTGTATTGATTTAGAGTAAAAATAATGTTTTGTATATCAAGAATAAATTTTTGATCTTTGGTTGATTTTTCTTCATATATTTTTATACACTCATCAATCCATTCCTTAATCCATATATAATCCATCTTCAAATAATAGCTAACATTATTTTCATTTTTATCTTTAATCAAATTTGTCTTTATTATAAAATTTTCCAAACTATCATCACTAGGACTAATACACTCATCTTGATGCAAATATATAGTCAATATGTTTTTATAACAATCTTCTATATTTTTGATATTTTCTCTTACAAAATTAATATAATCTTTCAATTGATTTTTTTGATCTTTTGCATAAATTTTATTTTCTATTATAATATATCTTTTATCACTTAATGTTATTAAAATATCTATCCTTCTATTATCTTTTATGCAGGCTTCTGTTTCTACGCTTTTTATATCTTCTATGTTTAAATTTTCAAATTTCGTATTTACCAAACTCTTACCAAGTTTTTCTAAAAATACCTTTGCAAAATTTTTTTGATAATGATCCTTATTTATATTAATTAAATAAGCTATAAATTTAGAATGATAATTTTCTTTTGTTTCAATATTCAAAGCCTCAAATATATTTATATCACTCAAACCATTGTTCGCATCTTTTTCAAATTTAATATCTTCTTCAAGCAATCTTTCAATAAATTTTTCCATATATCACTTTCTAAATTTTATACAATTTTACATGTAAATAAATTTTTAATTACAAACTAAAAAACTGATTATTAATTTTATAAGCGAGTTAAGTAGAATTAACAAGTCCGCAATGAGCTACTTTCCCCCTGCCAGTAAGGCGTAGTATCATCACCCACGATGTGCTTAGCTTCTTGGTTCGGGATGGAGCAAGGCGTTTCCACATCTGTATAATCACGGACATTGTTATTTAAATATTCTTTGAAAGATTGAATTTAAGAATAAAACTTAATCTTTTATTCCTTTACTTTTTTCTTTATTCTCTTTCTTCTTTTCTTATCTTTTATCTTTGATAAGTTTTTATATAGAATACTTAAAAAACAATGTTAAGAGCAAGTTCTAATACAAACTCTACTTGAAAGATTTCTATTAAACTCTAAATATTATCTATATTCAAAGTCTTCTTAAAAACCTTAACAAGGAAGTGATGCTTTATTAAAGATAAGCCAAACGCTCTATTAGTACTGGTCAGCTAAAGGACTTTCATCCATTACACACCCAGCCTATCAAACTAGTAGTCTTCTAGAGAGCTTAGAGAAGATTCATCTTAGAGTTGGCTTCACGCTTAGATGCTTTCAGCGTTTATCCTTTCCAAACTTAGCTACGCTGCGATGCTCTTGGCAGAACAACAGCTACACCAGTGGTTTGTTCAACCCGGTCCTCTCGTACTAGGGTCAAATCTCTTCAATCTTCTTACGCCCACGGCAGATAGGGACCGAACTGTCTCACGACGTTCTGAACCCAGCTCGCGTACCGCTTTAAATGGCGAACAGCCATACCCTTGGGACCTGCTCCAGCCCCAGGATGCGATGAGCCGACATCGAGGTGCCAAACCTCCCCGTCGATGTGAGCTCTTGGGGGAGATCAGCCTGTTATCCCCGGGGTACCTTTTATCCTTTGAGCGATGGCCCTTCCACACAGAACCACCGGATCACTAAGACCGACTTTCGTCTCTGCTTGACTTGTATGTCTTGCAGTTAAGCTGGCTTATACCTTTATACTCTACGAACGATTTCCAACCGTTCTGAGCCAACCTTTGTAAGCCTCCGTTATTATTTGGGAGGCGACCGCCCCAGTCAAACTACCCACCAGACATTGTCCCACTTGAGGATAACTCAAGCTGGTTAGCTACCCAAATAAGAAAGAGTGGTATCTCAACAATGGCTCATATACAACTGGCGTCATATACTCAAAGCCTCCCACCTATCCTGCACATTCTTATCCAAGTAGCAGTGTCAAGCTGTAGTAAAGGTCCACGGGGTCTTTCCGTCTTGCCGCGGGTAGGAGGAATTTTCACCTCCACTACAATTTCACTGGATCCCTCTTTGAGACAGCTCCCATCTCGTTACGCCATTCATGCAGGTCGGTATTTAACCGACAAGGAATTTCGCTACCTTAGGACCGTTATAGTTACGGCCGCCGTTTACTCGGGCTTCGATCAAGAGCTTCGCTAATGCTAACCCCATCAATTAACCTTCGAGCACCGGGCAGGCGTCACACCCTATACATCCTCTTACGAGTTAGCAGAGTGCTGTGTTTTTGGTAAACAGTCGGGAGGGACTCTTTGTTGTAAGTTTCCTTGCTTTCGGAGTAAATCCTAATACAAAGCTAACCACACCTTATACCGAAGATACGGTGCTATTTTGCAGAGTTCCTTAAAGAGAGTTCTTCCACGCGCCTTAGAATACTCATCCCACCCACCTGTGTCGGTTTACGGTACGGGCAACATTAGCTAAACTTAGAAACTTTTCTTGGCTCGACGGCATCAGGGGTTCTTCTATCCATCCGAAGACTTCAAAAAGCCTTTCAGTTCTCGGAGTATTGTTATACGGATTTGCCTGTATAACCTCCTACGACCTTAGACTAGCACTTCCATCCGCTAGCCCCCTTAGCCCTAAGCGTCCTTCCATCGCACACTAATGTTGGTATTGGAATATTAACCAATTTGCCATCGTCTACCCCTTTCGGACTCGACTTAGGACCCGACTAACCCTACGATGACGAGCATCGCGTAGGAAACCTTGGGTTTACGGCGTTAATGATTCTCACATTAATTATCGCTACTCATGCCTGCATGCTCACTTCTATTCGCTCCAGCACTCCTTACCGGTATACCTTCGACGCAAATAGAACGCTCTCCTACCACTTAGTAAACTAAGTCTACAGCTTCGGTACTTACTTTAGCCCCGTTATATTTTCCGCGCAAAATCACTAGACCAGTGAGCTATTACGCTTTCTTTAAAGGATGGCTGCTTCTAAGCCAACCTCCTGGTTGTTTAAGTAACTTCACATCGTTTTCCACTTAAGTAAGACTTAGGGACCTTAGCTGGTAGTCTGGGTTGTTTCCCTCTTGACGACGGATTTTATCACTCGCCGCCTGACTGCTGTGATTACATATAAGGTATTCGGAGTTTGATAGGGTTTGGTACATTGGTGTATGCCCTAGCCCATTCAGTGCTCTACCCCCTTATATTACGACACAACGCTATACCTAAATATATTTCGGAGAGAACCAGCTATCACGAAGTTTGATTGGCCTTTCACCCCTATCCACAAGTCATCCCGGGGCTTTTCAACGCCTATGGGTTCAGTCCTCCACTAGTTCTTACACTAGCTTCAACTTGCTCATGGATAGATCACTTCGTTTCGGGTCTGCAGCATCTGACTAAGCGCCCTATTCAGACTCGCTTTCGCTACGGCTTCGCGTTTGCTTAACCTTGCCAGACACCACAACTCGCAGGCTCATTATGCAAAAGGCAGTCCATCACCCTGTATTGCTACATAGGGCTCTGAATGATTGTAAGCAAATGGTTTCAGGTTCTATTTCACTCTGATCACCTCAGTTCTTTTCACCTTTCCCTCACGGTACTTGTGCACTATCGATCTGGTATTAGTATTTAGGGTTGGATCGTGGTCGACCCGGATTCAGACAGGATTCCTCGTGTCCCGCCCTACTCAGGATACTGCTAGCTAAGGTTTGTTTTTCGCATACGGGACTATCACCCTCTATGGTTATACTTTCCAGAATGTTCTGCTAAACTTACCTCTTGCACATTGCAGTCCTACAACCCCCAGTGCAAGCACTGGGTTTGCCCTCTTGCGCTTTCGCTCGCCGCTACTGACGCAATCTCTATTGATTTCTTTTCCTGAGGGTACTAAGATGTTTCAATTCCCCTCGTTCGCTCCTATATAGGTAATGTATATCTCTATACATTGGGTTGCCCCATTCGGAAATCTACGGATCAAAGCTTCTTGACAGCTCCCCGTAGCTTATCGCAGTCTAGTACGTCCTTCATCGCCTTTACCAGTCAAGGCATCCACCATTCGCTCTTAGTAGCTTACCTTTTTTTACCTTTTATTATTGATTCTAAAACGCATCACTTCCTTGTTAAAGTTTTTATGATAAGACTTCTTTATCTTAAGACGGAAAGCATTCAAACACTTAATATAAAACTAAATGATTTAGTCTCAACTAAGCTGTGAGTTTGAAACTTGTCTTTAATTTATAATCCTTAAATCCAATATTCTCTTTATTCATAGAAATAAAGACAGCTAAAAGTTAAGTTAAACTAAAGAAAAGATAAATAGGTTTTATCCTTTAACAAGTCCTGTAAAATTGTTTTTATTAAAACTTGCTTGTGACTCTTAACAATGATAATTAAAAAGAACATTTAGGTTTAAAACCTAAAGGAAGTATATATATTAACATAATCATTATAAATATAAATGTATATGCTACTTATATCTATTAAAGTATATTCTTTTATAGTTAAAGATAAAAAATAAATCTAAGTATAGAGTTTATATTTTATATTTAATCTATTTTATATACTTGCTTTAGATTTTAAAGCTTCTTTATTCAAATCTTTTTTATGGTGGGCCTAACAAGACTTGAACTTGTGACCTCACCCTTATCAGGGGTGCACTCTAACCAGCTGAGCTATAGGCCCTTAATAAATGGTGGAGAATAGCGGGATCGAACCGCTGACCTCCTGCGTGCAAAGCAGGCGCTCTCCCAGCTGAGCTAATTCCCCATAAACAATTAGCTTTATCATCAATCTTTGAAATCTAAACAAGAATCAATTGAGTTTATATATTGAAGTAATAGTTGTGAGACTTATTACTTTGTACTCTAGAAAGGAGGTGATCCAACCGCAGGTTCTCCTACGGTTACCTTGTTACGACTTCACCCCAGTCGCTGATTCCACTGTGGACGGTAACTAGTTTAGTATTCCGGCTTCGAGTGAAATCAACTCCCATGGTGTGACGGGCGGTGAGTACAAGACCCGGGAACGTATTCACCGTAGCATGGCTGATCTACGATTACTAGCGATTCCGGCTTCATGCTCTCGAGTTGCAGAGAACAATCCGAACTGGGACATATTTTATAGATTTGCTCCACCTCGCGGTATTGCGTCTCATTGTATATGCCATTGTAGCACGTGTGTCGCCCTGGGCATAAGGGCCATGATGACTTGACGTCGTCCACACCTTCCTCCTCCTTACGAAGGCAGTCTATTTAGAGTGCTCGGCCGAACCGTTAGCAACTAAATACGTGGGTTGCGCTCGTTGCGGGACTTAACCCAACATCTCACGACACGAGCTGACGACAGCCGTGCAGCACCTGTCTCTAAGTTCTAGCAAGCTAGCACCCTCTTATCTCTAAAAGGTTCTTAGGATATCAAGCCCAGGTAAGGTTCTTCGCGTATCTTCGAATTAAACCACATGCTCCACCGCTTGTGCGGGTCCCCGTCTATTCCTTTGAGTTTTAATCTTGCGACCGTACTCCCCAGGCGGTACACTTAATGCGTTAGCTGCATTACTGAGATGACTAGCACCCCAACAACTAGTGTACATCGTTTAGGGCGTGGACTACCAGGGTATCTAATCCTGTTTGCTCCCCACGCTTTCGCGCCTTAGCGTCAGTTGAGTTCCAGCAGATCGCCTTCGCAATGGGTATTCTTGGTGATATCTACGGATTTTACCCCTACACCACCAATTCCATCTGCCTCTCCCTCACTCTAGACTATCAGTTTCCCAAGCAGTTTAATGGTTAAGCCATTAGATTTCACAAGAGACTTGATAATCCGCCTACGCGCCCTTTACGCCCAGTGATTCCGAGTAACGCTTGCACCCTCCGTATTACCGCGGCTGCTGGCACGGAGTTAGCCGGTGCTTATTCCTTAGGTACCGTCAGAATTCTTCCCTAAGAAAAGGAGTTTACGCTCCGAAAAGTGTCATCCTCCACGCGGCGTTGCTGCGTCAGGGTTTCCCCCATTGCGCAATATTCCCTACTGCTGCCTCCCGTAGGAGTCTGGACCGTGTCTCAGTTCCAGTGTGACTGATCATCCTCTCAGACCAGTTAAGCGTCATAGCCTTGGTAAGCCATTACCTTACCAACTAGCTGATACTATATAGTCTCATCCTACACCGAAAAACTTTCCCTACTCAACTTGTGTTAAGCAGGAGTATAGAGTATTAGCAGTCGTTTCCAACTGTTGTCCTCTTGTGTAGGGCAGATTAACTATACCTTACTCACCCGTGCGCCACTAATCCACTTCTAGCAAGCTAAAAGCTTCATCGTTCGACTTGCATGTATTAGGCACGCCGCCAGCGTTCACTCTGAGCCAGGATCAAACTCTCCATAAAAAATTATAGATAGTTTAATCTTTTTCTTCAAAGAAAAAGTTATGAAAGATTAAAAGAAAAGTTTTTAATCTTTTTAATTATTAGATTGAATAGATTTTACATAATTGCTTATGCCTAAATCTGTTCTGGCTCAATCGATCACTTATTTAGATTTCAAAGATTGACTAATAAGATTTGAATAACAATACTAATTTAAAAGAACAAAACAAAAAATCATTTTTAAAAGAAAAGTTTTTAAATTAAAAAACAAGATTTATAAAAAAGCTTTTAGTTTATAAGACAAAAACCAAAAGAGTTAATTTATAAAATCTACTAAGCTAGTGAAACTTTATAATTTAAAAGATTTTAAGTCCTTTTTTCAAAAAAGGAAATGAAAGTATAACCAATTAAACTTAAAAGGGGATTAAACAAAGGATTAAATAGTATAAATATTTGTGTAAGATTTATATAAGTATTTGGTGGGTTTAAAAATGGGGGGGGGCGGGTTAAATGATAATAAAAAATACAAGATATAATATACTATTAATAGGATTGAAAGGCTTGACTTAGGGAAGATAAGTTCCCTAAGTTTAGAAATATTTAAAAAATTTTAATATTTTAAAAAATACTCTTGAATTTTTTTAGGATCACTTGTTTTTGTAAGTGCTAATATAAGCAAAACTCTTGCTTTTTGAGGATTTAAATCTTCAGCACTAATAAAACCTAATTTTTCATCTGAATCACTCACAGCAACACAACCTGCTACAACCCTTGAACTTACAACAACCTTAAGCCCTTTTTTTAAAAGCTCTTTTAAAACATCTTTTTGATTTTTGTGTATACTTCCTGCTCCACTTCCTGCAACAACTATGCCCTTAGTTCCATGTTCAAATAAAGCTTTTGCAGCGACACCACTACCATCATTTGAATAGCTATAAAGAATATCTACTTTTGGCAAACTTGTGAGTTTGCTTACATCAAAAGGAGCGTTTTTTGTGTGAGCTTTAGTAACATTATTATAGAAAAAGACTTTACCATCTACTATATAACCCAAATCCCCAAAATCAGGAGAAGAGAAAGCATCAACATTTAAACTATGAGTTTTTACTACGCCTCTAGCGCTTAAAATTTTATCATTTATAGCTACCATAACACCCTTATTCTTAGCTTCTTTATTGGCAACTAATGCCACTGCATTATAAAGATTTTTCGGACCATCCGCACTTATAGCAGTTGATGGACGCATAGCGCCAACTAGAACTACGGGCTTATCACTTTTAATGGTTAAATTTAAAAAATAAGCAGTTTCTTCCATAGTATCAGTACCATGAGTTATCACCACACCGTCTATCCCCTCAGCAAAAAGCTTAGCAATTTTTTTAGCAAGCCTTAACCAAATTTCATCACACATATTTGAACTATCAATATTTGCTATTTGCTCCCAACTAATATCTGCTAAATCTCTAATTTGCGGAACTGCTTTAATTAATACATCTATATCAATGGCTCCGGCCGTATATCCTGTTGTAGCAATAGTGCTATCAATGAAGCCTGCTATCGTTCCGCCTGTTCCTAAAATAGCAATCCTTGATTTAGCTTTTTTCATACATACTCCTATAAAAAGACAACATATAAATAATTTTTTAATCTCTTGTATATTAATTTTTTAATGTTATTAATGCAAATTATAAGTAAAAATTTTTATAAAATCTCTTTAACAACAAACTGTGGAGTTACCATTCCCCTAAATTCATTCTTAGAAATACTTCCAAGCAAAGAAATATTTTGATTCAATTCTGGCTCTTTATCAAAATTAAAAAATAAAGCTTCTATGGTTTTATTTTCCTTAGTTAAAACAAGCTTTAAGTGTTTTTCATCTTTACCTAGAAGTTTTTTATTTTTTACACAAAGATTTTCTAAAACAAAAAAAGGTCGTGGATTTTTATGTCCAAAAGGTTCAAAAGATTCTAAAATTTCAAGCATTTCAAAATCAATTTCGCTAGGTTCTAAGATTCCTAAAATTTCATCTGTATCCAAAAATTCACTTTCAGAAATTTGCGAACATTCTTTTTTGATTTTATTTTTAAATTGTTCAAAATTTTCAGAGTTTAAACTGATTCCAGCAGCACCTTTATGACCACCATAATTGCTTAATATAGAATTTGTCTTAGAAATTAAAGCTAAAATATCAATCTTGCCAACACTTCTTGCGCTGCCTTTTAAGTGTTCTTCATTTTGAGAAAATACAAAAGCAGGTTTATTAAAATGTTTAGCTAAACGACTTGCCACAATCCCTAAAACACCTTCATGCCAATTTAAACCCGATACCACAATACAAGAATCGTTTTCATCGATTTGATTTAAACTATCTTCAAAAAGCTGTTTTTCTTCATCTTTACGACTTTCATTAAAACTAACAATTTGCTCTAGATATTCTAAAGCTTTATTAAAATCTTTAGTGTGTAAAAATTCATAAGAAATACTTGCATCATCCATTCTTCCAGCACTATTTATAAGCGGAGCAATTAAAAATCCTATATTATCAAGAGCAAATTTATCCTTTTGATAATAATGCTTAATAGCCCTAAAAGCAGCCCTTTTAGATTTGTTAATATGATCTATGCCACGCCTTACTAAAGCACGATTTAAATCTCTAAGTTCCATCATATCTGCAACAATTGCAATCGCCAAAAGTTCTAAAAATTTACACATGTCATATTTAAGCTTGCACACCTCTTTTAAAGCCGCTATCAAATACCATGCGACTTGAGCTCCACAAATTTCAATTTCTGGAAAATCACAATCTTTTTGCTTTGGATTGATAATGGCAAAAGCATCAGGTAAAACATCTTGAGGCATATGATGATCAGTGATAATCAAATCTATATTTTTTTCTTTACAGAGTTTGGCTGCTTCAAGAGCAGCTATTCCATTATCTACTGTTATTATTAAATTTACATCAAGTTCGTTGATGATCTCAGCATTTAATCCATATCCATCTTTAAAACGATTTGGAATTCTTATAATATAATCAAAACCTATATCATCGAAAAATTCTGCCATAATAACACAAGAAATGATTCCATCAACATCATAATCTCCTACTATGGCGACTTTCTCATTTTTTTCTACAGCTTCTTTGATGCGATTAGCTGCTTTATATGCATCCTTTAAACAGCATGGCAAAGGCAGATCACAAAGTTTGGTATGCAAATCTTTTTCAAAGCGTGAAGCCAAAATTTTTTTAATTTCATTTTTATTAATTATCTTCATAGTTTATAGCTGCCTTGATAAAACTGCAAATCACAGGATTAACATGCTCAAGTCTTGATGTAAATTCTGGATGAAACTGCACAGCCAAGAAAAAAGGATGACAGTTAAGCTCAACTGCTTCAATCAATCCTTTGCTTTCACCACTTACAATCAAACCGTGTTTTTCAAAATCTGCTCTATATTTTGGATTTGCTTCATAGCGATGACGATGGCGTTCTTTTACACTCTTTACTTCATTATAAACCTTAGCCAAAAGGGATTTTTCCTTGATATCACATTTATAAGCCCCTAAACGCATAGTTCCACCTAAAGGAGTTTTTGCAGTACGAATTTGTTTTTCTCCATTTGTATCCATAAATTCATCAATCAAATAAACCACAGGATTTTGGCATTTTTCATTAAATTCACTTGAATTTGCATCTTTAAGTTTTAATACATTTCTAGCAAATTCCACCAAAGCAAGCTGCATACCTAAACAAATTCCTAAAAAAGGAATTTTATTTTCTCTTGTGTATTGAATGGCTTTTATCTTACCTTCTACACCACGATATCCAAATCCCCCAGCAACCAAAATTCCACTCACATCTTTAAATACTTCAGAACTTTCCATATTTTCAAGTTTTTCACTATCTACCCATTTTAACTCCACTTTAGTATCTAGGGCTGCACCTGCGTGTATAATAGCTTCAGTAAGGCTTTTATAACTTTCTTTTAAATCCACATATTTGCCTACAAAAGCGATTTTAACTTCATTGCTTGGAGCTATAACTCTTTTTACCAAAGAGTCCCAATTTTCCATATTAGGTTTTAAATTTTTCAAATCCAAAATTTCAGCAATAGGGCTTAAAATATCTTGCTTTAAAAAATTAAGTGGAATTTGATAAATACTAGCCGCATCAACACTTTCTATCACGCAATTTTTTTCCACCCCGCAAGAAATAGCAATTTTATCTTTTAAATCTCTATCAAGAGCTTTTTCACTACGACAAATAATCATATCAGGACTAATGCCTATGCGCCTTAACTCGCCTACACTATGTTGAGTTGGCTTTGTTTTTAATTCCCCTGCAGCCTTAATAAAAGGTACTAGAGTAAGATGAATATTCATAGCATTATTTTTACCCACTTCCAAACGCAAAGCACGAATAGCTTCTAAAAAAGGCAAGCCTTCTATATCCCCAACAGTTCCGCCTATTTCAACGATAAGTATATCTTTGCCTTCTCCTGCTTTTTTAATGCGATCTTTGATTTCTCCTACTATATGAGGGATAACTTGAATGGTTTTGCCAAGATATTCTCCACGCCTTTCTTTTTCAATCACACTTTGATAAACCCGTCCTGTAGTGAAGTTATTATCTTGAGATAAACTCTCATCCAAAAAACGCTCATAATGCCCCAAATCAAGATCCGTTTCTGCTCCATCATCAGTTACAAAAACCTCTCCATGCTCAAAAGGACTCATAGTGCCTGGATCAACATTGATATAAGGATCAGCTTTTAAAATACTCACTTTAAGCCCTGAATTTTTTAAAAGTGTTGCGATAGAAGCAGCGGCTATCCCTTTACCCAAAGAACTTAAAACTCCACCTGTTACAAAAATATATTTTGTTTGTTTCATTGATAATAAGCCTTATTTTTTTATCTAATTATAGCTTGATAAAACTTTTTATTTCATTAGAATTTTAAGTAAAAAATGCAAGAATTACAAAAAATATTTTTATCAAAAAAGGAATAAGCATGCAAATCACTTTACTTTTTCACACTCCATTATCTGTTTGTTCTCATGCAACAAGAACTTGTTGGCAAAGCTTTGAAAAAGGCGATTGCGGTGGCGAAAAAGATAAAGAACTTATCGATCGCGTGGGCAACAAATTCAAACACGCTTCAACCTTAGAACATCTAAACTATACTTTTTATATACAAGGAATTTCAAGAGCTTGCTTACAAGAAGTTGCAAGACACCGTCACACTAGTCCTAGTGTAAAAAGCACGCGTTATACCTTAAAAGAACTTCGCAATGAAGCTGAATTTAAAATAGGAGATTTTGAAAATGCAAGCCGTTATCTTGTGCTTTGTGGTAATGAAGAGGTTGATAACGCAAGCATTAAAGCCTTAGAAAATTTACGCACTATTTTACAAAAAAGCATTAGTCTAGATATAGCCAAATACTGCTTACCAGAAAGCTATAAAACTGAACTTACACTAACGATTAATGCAAGAAGTTTGCAGAATTTCATTTCTTTGCGTAGTTCAAAATCAGCTCTTTGGGAGATTAGAAATTTAGCAAATGCTTTATTTGAAGCCTTGCCACAAGAACACAAATTTATATTTGAACATTGCTTACATAAAGATATAGAATAAATCATACTAATTTTATCTTATTTAAAATATTGTTATGCTACCATTTATAAAATCAAGCTTTACGCAAGTATATTTTCATATACCTTGTGCTTGATTATAGTTTCTTATAAGGACTTTTTATGGATAAACAATTTTTTCAAGATTTTCTAATGCTTTCACAAGCTCATACTATAGCTACTCTTGCTATACTTTGTGTTGTTTTTTACGCATTAAAAAAAATGCGGGATATAAAAATCAATTTTTCTCTTCGCATGCTATTTGCGCTTTTAATGGGTTTGGGGTTTGGTTTTGCTTTGCAATATTTGGCAAATTTTCCAGATGCTGAAGAAGCAAGCAATATTCTTTGGTATAGTGAAACAAAACATTGGTTTGCATTTGTAAGTTCTGTTTTTGTAGCTTTTATAAAAATGCTAGTTGTTCCTCTTGTAAGCATTTGCATTATAAAAGTAATTATAGAAATTGATAAAAATATCAAAATATCCTCCTTGCTTGGAATAAGTCTTTTTTGGATACTCTTTAGCACAGCCATAGCTGCAACCTTGGGTATATTTTTAGGTTATAGTTTTGATTTAGGAAGTAATTTTGCTATATATGAAGGAAATAAACAAATTCGCGAAATTCAAACTTTTTCAAATATTATACTAGGGCTAATACCTAGCAACATCATTGCAGCTATTAATAAAGAAAATATTATAGCTATTGTCATTTTTTCTTTTTTTATAGGAATTAGTGCTAAAAAAATTTCTAAAAAAGAAGAGTATGAACAAGCCTTTAAAAGTTTTCATAATTTTATCCTAACCTTTTATAATATTATGATGAACATGACTGCTACAGTTATTAGATTTATGCCTTATGCTGTAGTTTGTATGATGGCTAATGTGCTTTTAAGCAATGGTTTTGAAGCTATCAAAACAGCTGGACTTTTTATAATGCTTATTTATATAGCTATGTTAATAATGTTCGGGGTGCATTTTTTACTTCTTGCTTCACAAGGGCTAAACCCTATAAAATATGCAAAAAAAGCATTTCCTGTATGGTTATTTGCATTTAGCTCAAGATCTTCTTTGGGCACTTTGCCTATGACTACTTCAACTTTGCAAAATAAATTTGGAGTTAATTCAGCTATAGCTAATTTTGTAGCATCTATAGGTACAACAACAGGACTTAATGGTTGTGCGGGATATTTTCCAGCTTTAGCGGCAGTTTTTGTAGCTTTTGCTACACATACACATATTGATTTTACATTTGCTTTAATGATAGTTTTGGTAGCTGTTATTGGATCCTTGGGTATAGCTGGAGTACCTGGAAGTGCAACTATGGCAGCTTCTATTATGCTAGCAGGGATTGGATTTGGTAATAATTTTGTCATGCTAAGTTTGATTTTAGCTATAGATCCTATTATAGATATGGCAAGAACAGCAAGTAATGTCTCAGGAGCTATGACTTCGGCACTTTGTACTGCAAAAAATCTAAAAGCCCTAGATAAAGAAATTTACAATTCTTAATCTCTTAAAACCCAATATTTTTCATTGGGTTTTAGTATTTATTGGCAACCTTCACATTCTATGCTACGATCTGCAACATTGACTTTTTCACTATCAGGGCTTTCGCTTCTTAGATAATAAGTAGATTTTACTCCGAGCTCCCAAGCGAGTTGATAAATTTCATTTAAATATCCCCCACTTGCTTTATCAAGCGATAAAAAGATATTTAAACTCTGCCCTTGATCGATCCATTTACCACGCACAGCAGCAGCCTTTACAAGAATTTTTTGATCAAGTTCGTAGGCTGGAGTATAGTATTGCCAAGTATCAAGGCTTAAATTTGGCACAACAACAGGTATCATACCACTTAAATTTTGTTCAAACCACTTTCTTTTGTAAACAGGTTCTATAGTCTGCGTAGTACCCACTAAAATAGAAATAGAAGAAGTAGGTGCAATGGCCATCAAATAACCATTTCTCATACCATCTTTTTTAACTTTTTCTCTAAGTTTAACCCAGTCGCATTCACTTTGATCAAATAAGCCCTCTCTTAAAGTTAAAGCTTTAGCCTTAGGACTTGCTACATCAATAGGAAAAATCCCCTTGCTCCAATTTGATCCTTCAAAATCTTCATAAGAACCTTTTTCAAGAGCTAAATTTGAACTCGCATTAATAGCCTCAAAGCTAATTTGTTCCATAATCTCATCGATTTTATTTAAATGCTCATCGCTTCCCCAATAAATCTTAGCCTCAGCAAGCATTTGTGCCTCACCCATGACTCCAAGACCTATGGCGCGAGATTTTAAATTTGTATCTTTTACTTTTCTATGAGGATAAAAATTTAAATCTATCACATTATCAAGCATACGAATAGCCGTTGGCACAACACGCTCTATATCTTCTTTAGTATACACTTTACTAAGATTTATACTTGCTAAATTACAAACGGCTGTTTTTCCATCATTTTTATATTTTTCCACTATATAAACTTTATTACCATCAATACTATCTAAAGTTGAGATTTTTTTGGCTGGTTTTTCATATCCCCTATCGATCACAACTTTTTGTTCTTCATCAAAATGAAGCTCATCTCCATTTTCAAAAACTACTTTGATTTGATAATAATTTGGCTCGGTATTTTGAAAAATTTCAGTACATAAATTTGAACTTCTAATAATTCCTACATGAGCATTTGGATTTGCTCTGTTGGCACTATCTTTAAAGCATAAAAATGGCAAGCCTGTTTCAAAATAATTTAGCAAAATTTTCTTCCAAAGCTCTTTAGCTTCTACGATTTCTTTGGTAATGCTTTCATCTTTTTCATATTCTTCATAGCGTTTTTCAAAAGCCTCGCCATATAAATCACACAAATCCGCTGTATCTGCAGGATCAAAAAGAGTCCATTTATCATTAGCTCTTACTCTTTTCATAAAAAGATCATTGATCCATAAAGCAGGGAAAAGTTCATGAGCACGGCGTCTTTCTTCGCCTGAATTTTTACGCAAATCGATAAAATCACTTATATCCATGTGCCAAGGTTCTATATAAACGGCTATAGCCCCTTTTCTGGTTCCTAGTTGATCTACTGCCACGGCAATATCATTAGTAATTTTCAAGAAAGGTATAATCCCTCCTGCGGCATTTTTATGCCCATCTATGCTTCCACCCATAGCACGCACTTTAGACCAATCCCAACCTATACCACCACCAAATTTAGAAAGTAAAGCCATTTCTTGATAAGAATCAAAAATACCTTCAATATTATCAGGGGTTGATCCTATATAACAAGAGCTAAGCTGATGGCGTGTTGTTCTTGCATTAGATAAAGTCGGAGTTGCAAGCATGAGTTCAAATTTAGAAATAAGATCGTAAAATTTCTTCGCCCATTCTTGAGGATTAAATTCATTCTGCGCTAAAAACATCGCAATGGCCATAAACATTTGCTGAGGAAGTTCTATAGGCATACCTTTACTATCTTTAATCAAGTATCTATCATATAAAGTTTTAATACCAAGATAAGTAAATTGCATATCGCGTTCAGGTTTAATATAAGCATTTAAATCATCTAAATCATATTTTTCTTTAAGACCAAGTAAAATTCTTCCTTCTTTTTCACCTTTTTCAAAATACTCACACAAATGATTATAGCGATTCATACCATTAACTTTTTTATATAAATCAAATAAAAAAAGTCTAGCTGCAACAAAGGTCCAATTTGGACAATCAATATCTATCTTATCTACTGCAGTTTTAATTAAAGTTTTTTGAATTTCTTCAGTTGAAATTCCATCGCGAAATTGAATCTTTGCATCGAGTTCAAGTTCGCTTAAATTCACACCCTCTAAATCTTTTACAGCATCAGAGGTGCATTTTTTGATCTTGGAAACATCCAATTCTTCTGTACGACCATTTCTTTTAATAACTTTCATTGCCTTCCTTGCTTTTTATTTAAATGTTCTTTTAAAAATTGCATCAACATTTTTTGTATAGTAGTTATAATCGAAACATTTTCTTACATCCTCTTCGCTCAAACTTTTTCTTAAATCTTCATCGCTTAAAAGCGCTAACAAAAACAAACTTTCATTTTTTTCATTGATAGCAGCCTTGCCATTTTGCAAATCTGCCCAAACTTTCATAGCGTTTCTTTGAACTATTTTATAAGCTTCTTCACGACTAATGCCTTTAAATGGAAGCTCTAAAAGCACCCTCCCTGAAAATACAAGCCCGCCTGTAAGATTTAAATTTTTCATCATATTTTCAGGATAAACTAAAAGCTTATCAATCAAATTTGTAAGACGCATAAGCATAAAATCAGCCGTGATAAAAGCATCAGGCAAAATAAATCTTTCAACACTAGAATGAGATATATCTCTTTCATGCCAAAGTGCAACATTTTCTAAAGCTGGAGTTACAAAAGATCTAAGCACACGACAAAGCCCTGTGATATTTTCACTTAAAACAGGATTTCTTTTATGTGGCATAGCTGAACTTCCTTTTTGTCCTACACTAAAATACTCTTCAGCCTCATAAACTTCAGTTCTTTGAAAATGTCTTATCGCTACAGCGATTTGCTCACAACTTGAAGCTAAAATTGCAATAGCAGAAATAACTTGAGCATAACGATCTCTTTGGATCACTTGATTTGAAACAGGGGCAGCTTTAAGACCTAAATTTTTACAAACCTCTTCTTCAAATTCTAAAGGAGCATGAGCAAAATTTCCCATTGCACCACTGATTTTTCCATAGCTTATCACTTCTTTTGCATGTTCTAAAAGCTCTTTTGCATGCAAAATTTCATCATACCAAATAGCTAACACTAAACCAAAAGTGATAGGCTCTCCATGAATTCCATGACTTCTTCCTACCATTAAGGTATTTTTATGCTCCAAAGCACGCTTTTTGATCACTTCTAAAAGCAAAGAAACATCTTCTAAAATAAGCTCCAAACTCTCTTTTATCTGTAAAGCAACAGCCGTATCTATACAATCAGAACTTGTCATTGCATAATGCACAAAACGACTCTCTTCTCCCAAACTTTCACTTACACTTGTAAGAAAAGCGATAACATCGTGTTTTGTGGTTTTTTCTATTTCGTCTATTCTTGCAATATCAAATTTTGCATTTTTAAGAATTTTTTCGCAGTCTGTGTCATTAATGAGACCGAGTTTATTCCAAGCTTTTACAGCGGCTAATTCTACTTTTAACCACGCATCGTATTTTGCTTGCATGTCCCATTTTTTAGCCATGATTTCTCTGCTATATCTTTCAACCATCTTTGAAACCTTTTTAGCTATAATTTTATATTTTAAAAAACAGAAATTATATCAAATTATCCTAAGAAAGTTATTAAATGGCTTACATAAAAATAAAACTCTCAAATAATGGAAAAAAGGCATTTCAAGTCCTTATGGAAAATTTAAAAATTAGCATAAATGAAGCACAAAAACTCATAGACAAAAAAAGACTTTTTTGTGATGGAATTTTAGTAGAAGAAAAGAATGAAATTTTAAATGGTTTAGTAGAGCTTATAGTCTATGAAAACAATCCCAAAGGAGTAGAAATTGTCTTTGAAAATGAAGACTTTGCCATACTTGAAAAAGAAAGTGGGATCTTAAGTCATCCAAATGGTAGACATTGTAAATACAGTCTTAGTGATGAAATTTGGCATCTTTGGGGAAAAGAAGCTTGCGTAGCACACAGACTTGATAAAGAAACGAGCGGACTTATACTTGTAGCCAAAAATAAAAAAGCTCAAATTGATCTTAAAACTTTGTTTGAAAAAAAACTGGTTCAAAAAGAATACCTTGCTCTAGCTAACGGAAAAATAGAAGAAAATTTTATAATTGATAAAGCCATAAATTTAGCCAAAAACTACGATGATGTAAAAACAAGGATGCAAATTTGTAAGGAAGGAAAACAAGCTATCACTGAGTTTGAAATTTTAGAATACTTTCCTAAAATCAACGCTACTCTTTTACTCTGCAAACCCTTAACAGGCAGACAACACCAAATAAGAGTGCATTTACACTATAAAAACCATACCATTTTAGGCGATCCACTTTATGGGCTTAGCAAAGAACAAATCGAAAGTATTTTAGATGAAAAATTAACCCCCAAAGAACGCTTAAAACTTACAGGTGCCTTGCGTTTGTGTTTGCATTCTTATCGTTTGAAATTTCAATATAAAAATCAAAATTTTAATATCAACTCAAAAATAAACATAAAAGAAATTTTCAACAATTCTATAAAATAAAATGATGTTTCACTACGCTACAATCAATCACTTTTTTACCAAATTTTAAAACAAAAAAATAATTCTTGCTAAAACTTTAAGTATAATTAAATAAAAAAGCGAGATTTTCCAAATGAAATTTGTTAATTTTATACAGGGTCAAAAACCCAATCTAGGAGTACTAAATTCTAGTGGAAAAATTGTAAGTTTTGATGATCTTGGCATTGAAACTAACGATATGAATGAATTTATTATCCATTTTGATAAATTTAAACACAAACTTACAGACTTGGATTCTAAAATAGCCTATGAAATTCCACAAGAAAATTATCTAGCCCCTATTATAGAACCTCGTCAAGATATTATATGTCTTGGGATTAATTTTTTAGATCATGCCAAAGAATCTGCCAAATTTAAGGGTGAAAAATTTGAAGAAAGAGAATATCCTGTATATTTTGGAAAACGTTGCAATCAAGCTACGCCACCTTTTGGCGATATACCTTTACATGCAGATGTAACTTCTCAGCTTGATTATGAATGTGAGCTTGCATTTATTTTAAGTAAAGATGCTTATAAAATCAAAGCTAAAGATGCAAAAGATTATATCTTTGGCTATACTATTATCAATGAAATTTCAGCTCGCGAACTTCAAAAACGCCACAAACAATTCTACCGAGCAAAAAGTCTTGAAGGTAGCACTATAATGGGACCTTATATCACAAGCGTAGATGAAATTTCTTATCCTCCTAAACTCCAACTTCAAAGCTATGTCAATGATGAACTACGCCAAAACTCTAACACTCAATTGTTTATTTTTGATATTGCTTATGTCTTAGAAGAACTTAGTGCAGGCATGCTTTTAAAAGCTGGAAGTATTATATCTATGGGAACTCCTAGTGGAGTAGGTATGGGGTTAAATCCACCTACTTTTTTAAAATCAGGAGATAAAGTACGTTGCGTTATAGAAAATTTAGGAGAACTTTGTAATAAAATAAAAAATATCAATTATTAAATAATTTACTAAAATTATACTATAATGGCATTTTAAAAACTTAAATTAAGGCAAAAATTTATCATGAAAAAAATAATAATGATTTTATGTTTATCTTATGCAAATATAGTCTTTGCAGTAGATATGATAACCCCTATTCCAAATTCCATCTCTTATGATAAAGAAAAAGCTAAACTTGGAAAAAGTCTTTATATGGATAAAAGTTTATCTAAAGATGGAAAAGTTTCATGCAATACTTGCCATAGGCTTGATCAACACGGTGTTGATGGGCTTGAATTTTCAATAGGAGTTGATAATCAACTCGATAAACCCTTTAACACTCCTACAACCTTTAATTCTGTGTTTAATTTTGTGCAATTTTGGAATGGCAGAGCTAAAGATTTAACAGAACAAGCTATGGGACCTTTTTTCAATCCAAAAGAAATGGGGCTAAGTCCTGAACTTCTTTTACAAAAAGTTAATTCAAATGAAAATTATGTAAAAACTTTTAAAAAACTTTATGGAGAAGTTACGGTAGAAAACATAGCCCTTGCAGTTGCTGAATTTGAAAAAACCTTAATCACCCCAAATTCTCCTTTTGATCGCTATCTTAGCGGGGATCAAAATGCTATTTCAACTCAAGCTAAAAAAGGTTACGAAGATTTTAAAGCTAATGGCTGCATCTCTTGTCATCAAGGTCAAAATATAGGTGGGAATATGTTTCAAAAAATCGGTATTTTTGAAGAATACCCAAACCAAGAAGATTTAGGGCGTTATGAAATCACAAAAAGAGAAGCTGATAAAATGGTATTTAAAGTTCCTAGTCTTAGAAATATAGCCAAAACCGCGCCTTATTTTCATGATGGTTCTATACCTACTTTAGATGCTTGTGTTCAGTTTATGGCCTACTATCAACTAGGAAAATTTTTAGATCAAGAAACAGTTGACAATATAGTTGCATTCTTAGAAAGCTTAACAGGAGAATATCATGACAAATAAAAAAAGTTCATTTTTGATAAAATTTATTATCTTATCTACACTAGTTTTGACTTTCATTCTTGTTTTATTGGCTATTATTTTTAATAACTATTCTTCATCTAAAAATAACAAAGACTTGATAAACATAGTTCAGCAACTAGAAATTTCAGATGAAAAAATCAATTCTATTTTTCAAAATAGTTTTAATTTTATCAACTATGACCCAAGTGTGCAAGCGATAAAAAAAATGCAAGAAAACTTTACAAAACTTAAAACTTTTGGGATTGACATAAGCAAAGCAGAAGAAATTTTTAATGCCAAACTAATTCAGCTTAATTATTTTAAATCCGCAAATTCCATAGCAGTAAATTCAAAACTTTATTTATTTGAACTAGCTAAAAATTATTTTGAAGAATTGGAACAAAACCATGAAACAAATAAAAACAACTATAAAACAATGAACTCCATGTTAAGCGTTCTTTCAACTGAAAGTATTTTACAAAAAACAACATTAAATCAACTCAACAATCTTATGAAAGAAATCAAAAATGATGTAAAAAATGAAAATTTGCAACTTTTTTTAAAACACTATAAAATGATTGTAAAGCAAATTTCTATTATGCAAGATAATTCTTCTATTTATGAAAATAATTCTCTTATGAAAGAGTTAAAACAACTTGACACTTTTACCCAAAATACTATAGAACAATCTAATTTATTTAAATTTTATATCGCTTTGGCAGTATTTGGAATTACTATCGTATTATTTGTATTTTTTATTTTATTAACACTAAAAAAAGTCATCATACCAATTCATACTTTAGAAAAACTAAGTGCTAATTTAGCTAGCAAAGAAGCCAATCTACATTCTCGTTTAAACATAGATCCAAAAAGCGAGCTTGGACAAAGCGCTCAATATATTAATTCATTTATTTCCACCGTTCAAAACTCAATCATAGAAGCCATAGAAAATGCTAAATCAAGTCATCAAAATTCACAAAAACTCAAAAACAACTCTATGATGCTTGAAAACAGCTCTAATTCGCAACATGAACAAATTCAAGGAGTTAAAGAAATCACTCATGTTTTAGATGATCATATCAATCTTGCGGGAAATTTAGCACAAGAAAGTATAGAAAATATGCAAGATATGCACATACTAATGGATAAAGTAGAACTTACTCTATCTGAACTTGTAAATTTAATAAATGAAAACAATGAAAAAGAACAAAATATAGTAGCCAATATGGACAATCTAACCCAAAGTGCGGATAATATTATAGAAATCACAAACTCCATTAAAGACATAGCTGATCAAACTAATTTACTTGCCCTAAATGCAGCTATCGAAGCTGCAAGAGCAGGCGAACATGGGCGTGGATTTGCTGTTGTAGCCGATGAAGTTGGACAGCTTGCTGATAAAACAAGTAAATCTCTTTTAAACATCAATGCTACTGTTAATACTATAGTCCAACAAATCAATGACAACAAAGCCTTAATGGATCTTATCCATGATTCTATGAAAGAAACCTCTTCAAAAACCAATGATTTACAACAAGAACTTGTAAATTCTATGCATAAATTGGAAAGCTCTATAGAATCAACCCAAACCATGAAAGATAAAAGCATGGAAGTAAAAGATAAAATGCTTATCCTAGGAACAAATATAGATAAAGTTAACGAACTTGCAAATTCTGTTAAAGATTTATCATGTGAAATCAATAATATCTCTCAAAATGTTCTAAATGGTGCCTCTAAACTCTCCGAAAAATTAAGTAGCTTTCAGTAACTTTTTTCACGTTAATTTAACTTAACGTGGAATTTCAATAAAAATTTTATTTTTAATTTATGTTTTTCAAGTAAAATTACCAGTTTTTATTTCAAAGGAGATACTATGGAGTTTCTTGAACTTTTATTAGTTTTAATCGCCTTGATACTGATTATCAAAAAACCAGAAAAAGAAAATTTGGCTTTTGGTTTGGTAATGGTAGCTTGGCTTTTAATGGTTTTTTTCTATGTTGGCCACAAAACAGGCGCACTATTAACAATAATGAATCTGTAAGGAAGGGCTAAATGAACGAAATCAATAAAACAAAAAATTTCTACACACTAATGTGTTTAGCAGGCTTTTTGATTATACTCTTGCCTGTAGGTATTGCAAATTTTGTATTTGGTTATATGTTGGGCGATAGTCCTTGCACGCTTTGCTGGGGACAAAGAGAAGCAATGATCTTTATCGGTGTAATGGCGCTTTTCATTGTTCGTTATGGTATGAAAGGTAAATACCTTGCTGCTCTTTTAATCATGACAGCAGTAGGGCTTTATCAATCTTTTGCTCACTATGGTAATCACGCTCATAGAGATTTAGATCAAGGTTTTGGTTTAGCAGTTTTTGGTATCCATACTTATTTTTGGGCTGAAGTAGTATTTTGGGCTGTTGTATTGCTCTTAGGTGTGATTTTTGCTTTTGCTCCTAAATTTAATGCTTTTGAAGCTGAACTAAATGGAGAAAAGTTTAGAAAATATACTAAATTTAGCTTTGCAGCAGTTTTAATCAGTGCTATCATCGTAGCATCAAATGTTTTCCAAGCCTTTGTTAGCACAGGTGTTCCTCCTTATGTAGGACAAGGCGATCCTGTAAGATTTAGTTTAAATCCAAAATACATCATTTGGAGTAAAGAAGGTTGGAATGGTTTATGGCAAAATATTTCTTTCTTAGGAAAACGCGATGTTAAAGCTCCTGATTATGCTTTTGCACCTGCAAGTGAAAAACTTGGCATAAAATTTGATAATGATATCAACAATGCTCCATTTGCAAAAATCAATGATGAGCTTAAAATCACAAATGAACAAACCATAAATTTTGACAAAGCCATCAATACTCTTGATTATATCAATAACGAATTTGTAGCAAGTTCTAAATGGGATGTAGCTTTCTTAGATAATAATTTTAGCGTTAAAGAAGGTTTTGAACTTGATCCTTATTTTTCAGCTTCTATCGATCCAATCATCGGTATCATACCTTATATGAACGATAAATTCATTCTTATGGGCTCAAACAAATCTTTCTTAAGATTTGCAAAAAATCCTAATGCAAGTGAAGAAGATATCGCTAAACAATACGCTGACTTTGTAAAAGGCAATGATAAATTTAAAGGTCAAGGCGAAAGTTTAGGTCGCGGAAGACTTGATACCGTAAGAGCAAAATTTAACCATGTAGCAAGTATGACTACAGATGGAAATTATCTTTATCTTGCAACTGTTCCAAACAACAAAGACGCTAAAACTTTTGTAATCTCTAAAGTTTCTTTAAAAGATCGTGTTCTTTCAGGAGAATTTACTCCAAAAGCAAATCTTAAAGAAGGTAAAACTTTAGGCGATCTTTATGTAACTTCTATGACTTTTAAAGATGGGGAAATTTATGCACTTAGCAAAAATCACAATGTGATTGCCGTAATTGATCCAGTCAAAGAAGAAGTAGTGAAAACTATCGCTTTCCCAAGCTCTATCACTAATGCTAGAAGCATTTTCTTTAAAGATGGAAAAATCAATATTCTTTCTTATCAAGATGGAGCAAACAAGCTTTATACTTTAAACTAAGCTTTAAGTCCTAGTGAAAACTAGGACTTATATTTAATCTTATCTTTAAATCCTGCTTTTTCAAAACCTCTTAAACGAAGCAAACAACTATCGCACTCCCCACAAGCTTCATCTTCACTCTCATAACAAGACCAGGTAAGTTCTAAAGGTACATTTTCTTTTAAGGCTAGTTCTACAATTTTAGCTTTGTTTAGTCTAACAAGCGGAGTTTTTATACAAACTTTGAAATTCTTACTCGTACCTTCATTGATAAATTCTTGTGCCTTTTGTATAAACTCATCAGTACAGTCAGGATAACCACTGCCATCTTCTTCTACCACCCCTATAAAAACACTCTCACAATTTTCCTTTTCAGCCAAAGATCCTGCTATACTTAAGAAAATTCCATTGCGAAAAGGCACATAAGTGATAGGTGGAGTATCGCTTGTACAAAGCTCATTTTTAGGGATGTCTATACTTTTATCGGTTAAGGCATTGCCCCCTATATCTTTGATAAAACTCACATCTAAAATATAAGATTTTTCTACTTTTAAAGCCTTGCAAATTTGCTTAAAACATTCTTTTTCTTTTTCTTGAGTGCGTTGTTCATAGTCAAAATGCAAAGCGATAATTTCATAACCTTCTTTTTTGGCCAGATAAGCACACAAAGTACTATCCATACCGCCACTTATGATACAAAGTGCTTTTTTACTCATTTTTATCCTTAAATTTGCTATAATTTCACAATTTTAACGAAAATTTTTAAATTTAAATTGCAAAAAGGCAAAAGCATGATAAACATAAAACTCATAGAACACATTTTTAAAGCCGCTTCTATCAGTCGTTGGAATGATTATCCAAGAATGGCAAATTTGGTTGAACTTGACAAACAAGCTCATAAATTCATCATCGCATATTTTATCGCTAAAATGGAAAAAGATGTGGATATGAGAGTGATTATAGAAGGGGGAATTTTTGAGTTTTTAAGTCGTGTTGTGGTAACTGATATACGCCCTGATGTGTATCATGAAATCGTGCGTCAAAAAAAAGCTGAAGTTAATGCTTGGGTTTTAAGCAAAATCGAACCTATGATAGAAGATATAGAAGATGGGGAATTTCTAAAGCGTTTTGAAGCGTATTTAAATGGTAATGCTTATGCTAAAGAAAGACTTATCTTAAAAGCAGCTTCATATTTTGCTACAAGATGGGAATTTAACATAGTTTATCAAACCTCAGCTTTTTTAAATGATATTGATGAGATTAAAAACAAAGTTGAAGAAGAATTAGAAGATTACTATGAGCTTATAGGAGCTAGAAAAATCGCTTTAAATCAAAAAATAGCCAAAATTATTGATCTTAGCGGAAGACTTCGCTTTCAAAAACGTTGGGCTCAAACTCCACGCATACCAGAAACCGCGGTTTTAGGACATATGCTTGTGGTGGCGATTTTAGGATATTTTTACTCACTAAAAATCAAGGCTTGCGATAAAAGACTTGAGAATAATTTTTATTGTGCTTTGTTTCATGATTTGCCAGAGTCTTTAACACGTGATATTATCAGCCCTGTAAAATACGGCATTGATGGACTTCATGATATCATAAATGATTATGAAATGAAACTTATTAATGAAAGAATTTTACCCTTTGTACCTGAGGGTTTAAGGGCTGAGTTTTCTTATATTTTAGGCATTAGAGAAGGTAGAAACGGTGAGTCAAATTTTGTAAAAAATGAGTTTGAAAATCGCACTTATAAAAATGCTAAAATCGAGCTTTGCAGCGGAAGTTTAAGCTCTTTTAATGAAAATGAATTTGGTGCTATAGATGGTAAGGCGCTTAAATACTGCGATAAAATTGCTGCTTATATAGAAGCAGGACTTAGTATAAGTTATGGTGTAAAGTCTAAAGAACTTGAAAGTGGTTTTTTAGGAATGCATGAGTTTTTTAAAGAAAATCCTACCATAGATGGGGTGAATTTTTTTGAAATTTGCGAAAGTTTAAGAGAATATTTTAAAATTTAAATAAGATTTTTATACTCCTATTTTCAATATGTTTTAAATAAAAATATTATAAATTCAAATTTTATTTTGTATAAAACATAAAGGAGTTATTATGAAAAAATACTTTCAAAAGCGCTATACTTTAGCCTTTTTTATAGGTATATTAGCGGGTATTTTCGGAGCTATTGTTAAATGGGGTTGGGAAGTACCTTTTCCTCCAAGAAATCCCAATGTTTTTTGGCCAGCAGATGCTTTAGAACGTGTTACTCCACCTAAAATTTTTCTAGAACAACTAGGCTTACCTACTGATTGGACTTATATGTTTTCAGGTATGCAAATGCCTTTGTCAATTTTTATAGTACATGTCGGTTTTTCTATTATTTTTGGAGTGGCTTATTGTATGATAGCGGAAAAATGGCACCGTATTACTATGTGGCAAGGTGCAGTTTTTGGATTTTTTGTTTATCTTTTTGCCCATGTTATTATAATGCCTTTAATTGCAGAAGTTCCACCACTTTCTGAAATTCCTTTTGATGAACACCTGTCTGAAATTTTTGGCCATATTGTTTGGCTGTGGGGCATGGAAATAGTTCGTAGAGATATAAGAAATCGTATAACCAAAGAAATAGAAGAATGAAAGGAAGCCTTTCATTCCATATCTAAAACCGCACCTTTACTAGCATTGCTAACAAGTTTTTGATACATTCTAAGCCATCTTGAAGACACCTCTTTTTGAGGCAATGCAAATTCTTTTTTACGTTTAGCAATTTCTTCTTCACTTACATTTGCATGGATAGTATAAGCATCTACATCAATTTCTATTTCATCTCCATCTTTTAAAAGTCCTATAAGACCACCTTCAGCTGCTTCAGGGGAAATATGACCGACGCTTAAACCCCTTGTAGCCCCACTAAAACGACCATCGGTGATTAAAGCTACATCAGCACCTAAACCCATACCCATTAAAAGTGAAGTAGGACTTAACATTTCTTGCATACCAGGACCCCCTTTTGGACCTTCATAGCGTATTACACAAACATTTCCTTTTTGCACCTTGCCTTTAATAATGCCTTTTATAGCTTCATCTTGAGAGTTAAAACAAACAGCTTTGCCTTTAAATTTTCTTTCTCCGATTATTCCTGCGGTTTTTATAACGCAACCTTGCTTGGCTAAATTTCCAAACAAAATGGCAAGCCCACCTACTTTTGAGTAAGCATTATCTACTTTACGAATGATATTTTCATCTTTGATTTTGGCATTTTTTAAGCGTTCTTTGAGACTTTCTCCTGTAATGGTCAGTGCATCAAGTTCTAAAATATGTCCTTGTCTGCTTGAAATTTCAGCCATAACTGCACTCACACCGCCTGCTTTGTGGATATCATCCATATAAACACTATTTAGCGATGGGGCTATTTTTGCTATGTGTGCAACTTTGCTTGAGATGAAATTTAAATCTTTAATATCTAGTGCTACCCCTGCTTCACGCGAAATGGCAAGCATGTGTAAAACTGTATTGCTACTTCCACCCATTGCCATATCTACTACCATAGCATTACGCACAGCTTTTTGAGTGATGATATTACGAATTTTAAAACGTTCATCTAGGGCGATTTCACAAATACGACGCGCTGCTTTTCTTAAAAGCTCTTCTCTTTCTTTACTTAAAGCTAAAATGGTTCCATTGCCTTCTAGTGCTATACCCATAGCTTCGCATAAGGTATTCATAGAATTTGCTGTAAACATTCCCGAACAAGATCCACCACTTGGACAGGCTGAACATTCTATATCTTTAAATTCTTCTTCACTAATTTTTTTGGATTCATAAGCCCCTACAGCTTCAAAAACAGAGCTAAGGCTGATCTTTTCTCCTTTTTTGGTTACTCCTGAAGCCATAGGCCCACCACTTACAAAAATGGTTGGAACATTGACCCTTAAAGCTCCCATTAACATACCAGGAGTAATTTTATCGCAGTTTGGAATACAGATTAAAGCATCAAGTTGATGAGCATTCATCACCGTTTCAATAGAATTTGCGATAAGTTCACGACTTGGTAAAGAATAAAGCATACCTTCATGTCCCATAGCTATACCATCATCTACGCCTATGGTATTAAACTCAAAAGGTACGCAACCATTTTTGCGTATCTCATCTTTAATGATTTTAGCATAATCATTTAAAAAATAATGCCCTGGGATTATATCTATATAGCTATTTGCTACACCTATAAAAGGTTTGTCAAAATCTTCATCTTTCAAACCACAAGCACGAAGTAAAGAACGATTAGGTGCTCTTAAATGTCCTTTTTTTATCGCATCGCTTCTCATTGTAACTCCTGATAATAATTTTTTAAAATTATATTTAGCAAAGCTTAATTTTTGTGAAATTTATTTTGATATACATTTTCATAAATGATAAAAATTATTAATTGACAAAAATATTTTTTTATAATACAATACTTTTTGATAATCAAAAAAGGAGTCAAAATGAGACAATATGAAACCTATAAATGCCAAAAATGTGGTAATGAAGTAGAAGTTCAAAATGTAGGTGGAGGTAAGCTTAGTTGTTGTGGTGAAGAAATGAAATGTATCACTACAGATTTAACTGCAGTAAATTTGATGAAAGCTTTTGCGGGCGAATCTATGGCGAGAAACAAATACGATTTATTTGCTGATGTAGCTGAAGAAGAAGGTTGGCATGCGGTTGCTAGACATTTTAGAGAAGCAGCTGAAAATGAAAAATGGCATGCAAGAGCAGAATTTAAAGCTTATCATGAAATCGTTGATGGAAAACCTTTAGAAGTAACTACAAAAAACCTAGTAAGTGCTGCAGAAGGTGAAAACTATGAGCACACAACTATGTATCCAAATTTTGCAAAAATTGCTGAAGATGAAGGTAAAAAGGCTATAGCAAGATTATTTACAGCTATTGGTAAAGTAGAAATCGAACACGAAAGAGAATATCTAGCACTTAAAAAAATGCTTGAAGAAGAAGAATTTTTTAATAGCGAAGTAGAAGAATTATGGGTTTGTGAAGTATGCGGACATATACATCGTGGCAAAAAAGCTCCAGCAGCCTGTCCTTTATGTAAAGCACCAAAAGAGTATTTTAAACGCGAATTTTTGGGTTAAGTTAAGAAATTCTTATCCTTTTTAAGATAATATTATAATTATTTTTTAATAAAAGGATAAGAAAATGAAAAAATTACTATTTTTATTTTTTGCTTTAACGGCTTTTCTCTTTGGTGCTGTAAATATCAACACTGCAACGCTAAAAGAATTAAAAAGTTTAAATGGTATTGGCGAAGCTAAGGCTAAAGCGATTTTAGAATACCGTAAAGAAGCAAATTTTACAAGTATTGATGATCTTAAAAAAGTTAAAGGCATAGGTGATAAGCTTTTTGAAAAAATCAAAAATGATATCACAGTAGAATAAAAGGGCATTTTTGCCCTTCTTTTTAGAAAAATTTGAAAACTTTATTTGACACAAAAGAACTTTTAAACGAATTTGATATAAATTTAATCGGTATTGATGAAGCAGGACGCGGTGCTTTAGCAGGTCCTATGATGATGGCAGCTTGCAAACTGAACAAACAACTTGATGGGTTGTGTGATTCTAAAAAACTAAGCGAAAAAAAACGCGAAGAACTTTATGAAATCATCATCAAAAATTCAAACTATCTCATACTTGCTTTTTCTTCGGAACAAATCGACGCACTAGGCTTAAGCACTTGTTTAAAAAAAGGCTTAAAACTTATAAAAAAGCATTTTAAAACAGAAAATAACTTCTTATATGATGGAAACACCAACCTAGGTATAAACGGGATAAAAACACAAATCAAAGCCGACACTAGCATTTTGCAAGTAAGTGCAGCTAGCATACTTGCAAAAGTTAGTAAAGATAGGGTGATGAATTTCTTAGCTAAAGACTTTCCTTGTTATGAATTTGAAAAAAACAAAGCCTATGGCACAAAAGCTCATAAAGAATTTATAGCTAAATTTGGAATTTGCAAACTCCACCGAAAAAGTTTTAAACTTTTATGATTATTTTGCTAAATTTTGATGCAAACTCAAAGCACATTCTATACCATCTTTTATAGCCCAAACAACTAAAGATTGTCCTTTTCTAGCATCTCCACAAGCAAAGATTTTTTTATGAGTGGTTTGGAAATTTTCTGTGCTTATGTTGTTTTTCTCATCTAATTTCACTCCAAAATTTTTAGAGATAGCTTCTTCGCACCCGCTAAAACCCATAGCTAAAAGCACTAAATCCGCTTTATAAGTTTTTTTAGAATTTGAAATTTCGACATTTATAGCTTTGCCTTCTTTAAACTCGCGTTTTAAATCATTTGCTTCAACACCTTCTACATGAGTTTTTCCTAAAAATTTCTTTGTCATTTTTTGATATTCCCTAGGATCTTTGCCATATACAGCAATGGCTTCTTCTAAACCATAATCAGTAGTAAAAATGTCAGCTTTTAAAGGCCAAGGATTGTTTTGGCTTCTTTGCAAAGGTCTTTTTGGACTTCTTTCAAAACGCACTATAGATTTAGCCCCTTGTCTTGTCGCTACAGCGATACAATCCACACTTGTATCCCCGCTTCCTATAACCAAGACATTTTTACCTTTGGCCATATCTGCACCCTTGCCTGTTTTTAACAAAGTTTTGGTATTTTGCGTTAAAAAATCAAGAGCAAATTCAACCCCTTTTAGCTTTCTACCTTCTATATCAAGATCTATAGGCTTACTTGCTCCTGTACAAAGCACCAAAGCATCAAATTCTTTTAGAAGTTTTGAAACCTTATCTTTGCTGTCTATATTTTCATTCACTTTAAATTCAATCCCACTTTTTTTAAGCAAATCCACCCGTCTTTGAACTATACTTTTATCAAGCTTCATATCAGGGATGCCATACATCAAAAGTCCGCCTATTTTATCGCTTCTTTCAAAAACACTTACTTTATAACCTAGTGAATTTAAAGTATTGGCACAAGCAAGCCCAGCAGGCCCACTTCCTATGACAGCGATTTTTTTGCCATTGTATTGCTTAGGTTTATTTACTCTTACTAAATTTTCCTTAAAAGCATTTTCTATAATGGATAATTCATTATTTTTTATGCTCACACTAACACCATTTATCGCACACACACAAGAATCCTCACAAGGAGCAGGGCAAACACGACCGGTAAATTCAGGAAAAGGATTGGTAAGATCAAGTCTTTCATAAGCTTCTTTCCATAAAGAACGATAAACAAGATCGTTCCATTCAGGAATGAGATTGTTTAAAGGACAGCCCACATCTTTTCCTTCGCTCATCACACCCGTATGACAAAAAGCTACCCCACAATCCATACATCGTCCACCTTGAATTTCTTGTTCTTTTTTATCCAAAGGTATAGTAAATTCTTTGAAATTTAAAACCCTTTCCTTAGGAGCAATTTTTTTAAAATCCATTCTTTTAAAGTCTAAAAAACCTCTTGCATTTCCCATTTTTACTCCTTATTTTTGTGTGATTTTCAAAAATGCTGCTAAATTTGGATCTTTTTCATTTTTACAAAGATCAAGCATTTTTAACATCTTTTCATAATCTCTTGGCATGACTTTAAAAAAGTCTTTTTTATCGAATTTTTCTAAAATATCTTTAGCCTTTTTAGAATCTGTATAAGTGATATGTTTTTCTATCACAGCTTTTAATTCTTTTTCATCCTTAGCATTAAGATCTTTAATATCCACAAGCTCGGTATTTACATGAGCTTCATTGTGTCTTCCAAAGATATAAACAACGCCCCCACTCATACCAGCAGCGAAATTCGCACCCACATCTCCAAGAACTACAACTTGTCCACCTGTCATATATTCACAACCATGCACGCCTGTTCCTAAAACCACAGCCAAAGCCCCTGAATTTCTTACACAAAATCTTTCCCCTGCTATACCATCTAAATACACTTCACCTTTTGTAGCTCCGTATAAACAAGCATTTCCTGCGATGATATTTTCTTCAGGTGAAAAAGTGGCTTCATTTGAAATTTTTGCTATGATTTTACCACCACTTAAACCCTTGCCTAAATAATCATTGCTATCGCCTATAATCTCAAGTTTAATACCCTTTAACAAAAACGCTCCAAAGCTATTGCCTGCATTGCCTATAGCTTTGATATGGATACTATCTTCATCTAAAGCATCTTTTCCATAAGTTTTTAAAATTTCACTTGAAAGCATAGTTGCAAAAGTACGACTTTGATTTCCTACTTCTAAAGAAAGTTTGATAGGCTCTTTTTTCTCCACAGCATTTTTACAAAGTGGTAGTAAAATTCTATAATCAATCGTTTTTTCAAGTTTATTGTCTTTATAATCTTTAAAATGCACAGCGGTTCTATTATAAGTAGGCAAGGATTTTAAAATTTTATCTAAATTTAGCTTTCCTGCTTTACCTTGCACACTTTTTTGGCGGAGTTTATCCACGCGACCTATCATATCATCAAGGCGTTCAAAACCAAGCCTTGCCATGTATTCTCTAAGCTCCTCAGCTATAAAATACATGAAATTAATCACATCATCTACTTTGCCTTTGAAACGATCTCTAAGTTCTGTATCTTGAGTGGCTATACCAAAAGGACAGGTATTTAGATGACAAACTCTCATCATTGTACAACCTAAAACAATCAAAGGCGCGGTTGCAAAACCAAATTCTTCAGCTCCTAAAAGTGCTGCTATGGCTAAATCACGCCCATTCATAAGCTTTCCATCAGTTTCTAATCTTACCCTATCTCTAAGCTTATTTAAGATCAAAGTTTGATGCGTTTCAGCTAAGCCTAACTCCCAAGGAATTCCAGCATGCGGTATAGAAGTTCTAGGACTTGCACCCGTACCTCCATCATAACCTGAAACAAGGATTAAATTCGCGCCTGCCTTAGCCACACCTGCAGCAACCGTTCCTATGCCATTTTCGCTTACAAGTTTTACTGAAATTTTAGCGTCTTTGTTCGCATGTTTTAAATCATAAATGAGTTGAGCCAAATCCTCAATAGAATAAATATCATGATGAGGAGGTGGGGAAATAAGCGTCACACCTGCAGTAGAATGTCTAGCCTTAGCTATCCAAGGATAGACTTTAAAGCCCATTAATTGTCCGCCTTCACCTGGTTTTGCGCCTTGAGCGACTTTGATTTGAATTTCTTTTGCATGGCTTAAGTAGTTTAAATCCACGCCAAAACGCCCACTTGCTACTTGCTTAATGGCTGAGTTTTTATCCACACCCTCTTTGATTTCATAGCGTTCTTCATCCTCACCACCTTCACCTGAATTTGATTTAGCACCTATTTTATTCATAGCCTGTGCTAAACACTCGTGTGCTTCTTTAGAAATAGAACCATAACTCATCGCCCCTGTTCTAAAGCGTTTAACTATACTTTCTACACTTTCAACCTTATCTATACTGATAGCTTCACTAAAATCAAATTCCATCAAAGAACGCAAATTAACTTGTTTTTCATCTACTAAAGCCGAGTATTTTTTAAAGCTTTTATAGTCTTTGTTGCGACAGGCTTGCTGAAGATTAAAAATCACAAGCGGATCGATTAAATGTTCTTCTTTAGCACTTCTAAAACCATGAATTCCTTTAGAATCTAAAGCCTTATGTGTATCGTTAAAAGCATGTTTGTGTAAAGCAATGAGTTCTTTTTCAAAATCTTCTAAATCCATACCTTCAATGCGTGAAGTTGTAGAAGTGAAGTATTTATCAATCACCTTAGAGCTTAAGCCCAGACATTCAAAAAGTGCAGAGCCATTATAACTTTGCAAGGTAGAAACCCCCATTTTAGAAGCAATTTTGACTATACCACTTGAACTTGCCTTGATGAAATTTTCTACCGCCTTTTCATAACTTAAATTTAAATCTTTATTGGCAATGAGTTTTTGTATACTCTCATAAACCAAATAAGGATTAATAACAGTCGCACCATAACCTAAAAGACATGCAAAATGATGAATTTCTCTAGGTTCACCACTTTCGATGATAAGACTTGTATGTGTTCTTAAATTTTTTCTTACTAGATGATTATGCACTCCAGAAACAGCAAGCAAAGCAGGGATATAAGCGTTTTTTTCATCCACTCCTTTATCGCTTAAAATGATAATAGAAACACCTTTTTTAACCTCATCTTCTATCTTAACGCAAAGTTCATCTAAAGCCTTTTCTAAAGTTTTTTTAGAATAATCATAAAGTATAGAAAATTCTTTAACTTGAAATTTATTTAAAGCCTTAACTTCAAAAAGTTCTTCATTGCTTATCACAGGCAAGGCTATTTTTACGCGTTTTGCATTGTTTTCATCGGGTTTTAATAAATTGCCTTCGCTTCCTAGATAAATCCTTGTAGAAGTAACAATCTCTTCTCTTATGGCATCAAGAGGAGGATTAGTTACTTGTGCAAAAAGTTGTTTAAAATAATTATACAAAGGTTGATAAGTTTTAGAAAGTATAGCCAAAGGAGTATCTACACCCATAGCTGCTATAGCTTCTTTACCATTTTGAGCCATAGCAGCCACGCTCATTTTAAGCTCATCATAACTCCAACCAAAAGCTTTTTGAAGTTTTAAAACCTCATCTTCTTTTAAAAACTGATGTTTATAAACTCCGCTTTTTTGTTTTTCAAGTTCAACTAAATTTTTAAGCCATTTTTTATAAGGCTTAGCATTAGCATAATGCTCTTTGATTTCATTATCAGCTATAACCCTACCTCTTGCTGTATCAACGAGTAAAAGTTTTCCAGGTTCTAAGCGTTTTTTAGCTTTGATATTTTTTTCATCAAGTTTTAAAGCCCCTGTTTCACTTGAAAGTATGAGCATATCATCTTTTGTAAGATAATACCTTGAAGGACGAAAACCATTTCTATCCAAACTCGCCCCCATAATCACTCCATCAGTAAAAACTATAGCAGCAGGTCCATCCCAAGGCTCCATCAATAAAGAATGATATTCATAAAAAGCACGCTTTTTGCTTTCCATATTTTCATTTTTATGCCAAGGTTCTGGCACCATCATCATAAAAGCTTCTTCTAAAGTACGACCATTTAGAGCTAAAAATTCTAAAGTATTATCAAACATTGCAGAATCACTGCTAAGCTTAGCTATGATAGGAAAAATTTCATCTAAATTTTCAAAATACTCACTTTGCATCAAGCCTTCTCTAGCTCTTATGCTATCAACATTTCCGCGTATGGTATTAATCTCTCCATTATGCACCATATAACGGTTTGGATGGGCTCTTTCCCAACTTGGGAAGGTATTAGTCGAAAAGCGAGAATGCACCAAAGCGATGGCTGATTTCATATTGACATCTTTAAAATCAAGATAAAAATCGCTCAATTGAGTTGAAAGAAGCATTCCTTTATAAACTATGGTGCGTGAAGAAAAACTTGAAAAATAAAATTTTGGCACATTAATAGCTCTTTTTTCTATAAGTCGACGCGTACTATAAAGCACTCTTTCAAACTCAAGTCCTGCACTTATTTTACTTGGTTTTTTCACAAAGGCTTGTAAAAAATAAGGCATAGCTTTTAAAGCACTTGCACCTATATCGCTAGGATTAAAAGGCACTTCTCTAAAACCTAAAAATTCAAGTTTTTTATCCTTTAAACCTTGTAAAAATATTTCTTTTGCTTCTTCTTTTGCATCAGTATTGGGTGATAAAAACATCTGTGCTACACCATAATCACCCTTTTTAGGAAGTTCAAAACCCAATTCTTGAGTTTTAAAAAAATCATGTGGAATTTGGATTAAAATCCCCGCCCCATCACCTGAATTTTCTTCAGCTCCTGCACCACCTCGGTGTTCAAGATTCATCAAAATTTCTAAAGCATCACAAATAACCTTATAAGAAGCAATACCGCGTATATTAGCAACTGCAGCGATACCACAGGCATCGTGTTCGTTCTTTGGGTGATATAAACCTATGCTTTGATTATTTTCTAGGATATTTTCTAAATCCATTTTGCTCTCCTTATAAGACTGATTTAAATTTTGTTAGCTTTATAAGGATTATAGCATACATTTTTTTAAAATCGATATAATTTTTATCTTAAAAATAAATAAATTAAAAAATATTTTTATAGATTTGCAAAAATTATAAAAACATGGCGATAATACTACCCAAAATCAATAATGGACCATTATAAAAAATAAAAGTTGGTATGCAAGTATCTTTAATGTGATCGTGTTGTTTATCAGCATTTAATCCTACAGTAGTTCCCATGGTTGTTTCACTGGCTGGACTTCCTGCATCTCCTAAAGCTCCTGCTACTCCTAAGATAAA
Source organism: Campylobacter sp. CFSAN093259 (assembly GCF_012889985.1). Classification (NCBI taxonomy): domain Bacteria; kingdom Pseudomonadati; phylum Campylobacterota; class Epsilonproteobacteria; order Campylobacterales; family Campylobacteraceae; genus Campylobacter; species Campylobacter sp. CFSAN093259. The sequence continues at coordinate 7,818 of NZ_CP040617.1, read as the reverse complement.
TATAATAAGTGCTGTACTAAAACCAAGTTCCAAACAAATAGGACAAAAAAGCGTAGCTATGATAGGTATAGTTCCAAAAGAAGTACCTATACCCATAGTGATGATAAGTCCTATTAAAAGCATGAAAAATACTGCTAAAAATTTACTTTGCTCCATCCAAGGAACGACTGAATTTACAAGATCTACTACTGATCCACTTTCTTTTAAAACTTCTCCATATCCTGCAGCAACAAGGATAACAAAAGCTATAAAACCCATCATTTTAAGCCCATCATCAAAAACTTCATTGACTTTTGAAAATTCAACTCCACCCAAAATAACCATTAAAACAAAACCCAAAAGCCCTGATAAAGGTAAATTCATAGTCAAAATTTGCAAAACTAAAGTTAAAACAAGCCCAGCTAAAACACCCCATTCTTTACGCGTCATTTCAAGATTTTCTAAATCCACTTTAGCAATTTCTACTTCTTGATACTCTCTTGACTTACGATAAAACACAAAAAGCGCTAGAAAAAGTCCTGCTATCATACAAATAGCAGCGAAATACATAGTATTTGTAACATCATTTAAAGATACACTTACATTATTTGCATTTAAATTATCTTTTAAAAGATCTTGAAAAGTAAGTCCAAAGCCTACTGGCAAAACCATATAAGGCGTAGTAAGTCCAAAAGTTAAAGCACAAGCAACCGCTCTACGATCGATTTTAAGTTTATTAAAAAGACTTAAAAGAGGTGGAATCAACAAAGGTATAAAAGCCACATGAATAGGAATTAAATTTTGAGAAAAACAAGAAATCAAAGCTATAGACAAAAGCAATAAATATTTTTTATGAGATATAAAATGACTTACTATCTTAATCAAATATGCAGTTAAATTTGTCTTTGAAATCGCTGCGGCAATGGCCCCTAAAAGTATATAGCTAAGAGCTGTTTTTAAATTTTCTTTCATTCCGCTTATAAGTATATTCATAGTATCTACGAGTTCAAGATGAGAAAATACACCTGCAACAAGAGCTGAGATCAAAAGACTCAAAAGTACATTAAAACGAAACAAACAAAGTAAAGTCATCAAAACAACACTGATAATAATAGGATTAGTAAGTAAAGTCAAAATTATTCCTTAAATAATTTTAAAAATTTAATTGTAGAAAAAACTTAGTTAAAATGTAATAAAACTCGAACATATAATGATTTTATTTTAATATGCAAAATTATAAAAATAATTAATTTTTTTAATCAAAAAGATTAATATAATCAATTATTAAATTCCTAAAAATTTATAATAAAATAAAAAAATCATAAAAATATAAGGATATTTCAATGAAACAAAACAATCAAAAAGAAGATCGCAGAAATTTCTTAAAAAATATAGGATTTGGTTTGCTTGGCATCAGTGTATTGTCAAATTTTTCTTTTGAGAATTTTTTAGGAAGTAAGGCTTTGGCAAAAGAATTGCCTGATTTTAAAATAGAAGGTAAAAAAGATCTTATCTACCATGGCGAAAAACCATTAACAGCAGAAACTGAAATTTATGCTCTTGATTCTGATTTTACCAAACCTGAAAATTTCTTTGTTAGAAATAATGGCTTACTACCAAGCCTAGAAACGATAAAAGAAAGACTTCACAAAGGTTGGACTTTAGAAATCGATGGAGAAAGCATTATCAATAAAAAATCTTACACCATAGAAGATTTAAAAAAGAAATTTAAAACCTATACTTATGCCTTAACAGTTGAATGCGGTGGAAATGGTAGATCCGAAGTTATACCTAGCACAAAAGGAACTCAATGGGGTTATGGTGCAGTAGCTTGCGGTAGATGGACAGGAGTGCGTTTAAAAGATATTTTAAAAGATTGTGGCATCAAAAATGATGCGGTTTATATCGGATATTATGGCATAGATACAAAATTAAATGGTGAAGAAACTTCACCTATTAGTAGAGGAGTTCCTATTTCTAAAGCTTTACAAGATGAAACTCTAATAGCTTGGGCTTATGAAGGCAAAGATATTCCTTTAGTCAATGGCTATCCACTTAGACTTGTTTGTGGTGGTTACCCTGCAAGTACAAGCGGTAAATGGCTTTATAAAATTTCAGTAAGAAATAAAATTCATGATGGTGAAAAAATGGAAGGTTCTTATAAAGTTCCTGTAAATCCGGTAAAACCAGGAGATTTTAACTATAAAGGCGAGATGAAAATCATAGAATCAATGCCTATAAGATCTGTAATTACTAATATCAAAAATGGTTCTGAAATAAAAGCAAATAAAAAATTTGAAGTTAGAGGTAAAGCTTGGGCTGGAGAACTTGAAGTTAGTGAAGTTTATATAAGCAATGATTATGGCGTAACATGGACTAAAGCAAAGGTAGAAAAACCATTAAATAGATTAGCATGGCAAAAATGGAGTGCTCAAATATCAATACCAACAAAAGGATATTATGAAATTTGGGCAAGAGCTATCGATAGTCAAGGTAACAGTCAACCTATGGTTTTAGCACAGTGGAATCCAGGAGGATATATCAATAATGCATGCCATAGAGTTAATGTTTATGGAGTTTAAGTATGAAAAAAATTATATTGATCTTAGTATTGTTTTTAAGTGCAAGTTGGGCTCAAAATCTTGAAATTAACCCTGATACAGGATTGATTATCGATCCTGATTCACCTTTAGTGGAAGCAAATTGTTTAGCTTGTCATGGATCCAATCTCATTACTAATATGCATGCAAGTAGAAAAGCTTGGTTAGCAGCTATAAGATGGATGCAAGATAGTGAAGGACTTTGGGAAATAGAACCTGAAGATGAAGAAAAAATTTTAAATTATCTTGAAAAATATTATGGAGAAAAATACGATACAAGAAGAAGAATTCCTCTAGCTATACTCTTACAAAACAAAACTCATTGAAGAAATGATTTCTTCAATGATAAATTTACACATCCAAATGCTTTACATCTTTAGCGTGTGCTTGGATATAATCGCGTCTTGGTTCAACCTCATCACCCATAAAGAGATTAAAGGTATCATTTGCACTTTGTGCATCTTCAATAGTGATTTTTAAAAGTCTTCTTACACTTGGATCCATTGTGGTTTCCCAAAGTTGCTCAGGATTCATTTCCCCTAAACCTTTATAGCGTTGTATAGTAGCACCTTTTTTAGCATTGGTTTCAACATCTTCAAGAACTTCTAAAATATCTTTATCAAATTCCAAGCCTCTATCTTTAATCTTATCAAAAATATAATTTGCTTCTTCATATAGTGGATGAGTGAAAAGTTCTTCATTGATCACAAGTTCTTCTAAGCCATTTTGAGTTTGAACGAAAGCTCGAATTTCATTTTCGTTGATATAATGATTTAAGATATTGTGTCCTTGTGTTTCTAAAAATTGTTTGATTACACTAAATAATTCTTCATTATTTCCTTTAACTAAATTTGAATTTTCTATCATATAGCGTATCACAGAAATCACATTAAAACGTTTTTCAAGATCTTTTAAAATCGCACGATAAGCTGCAACGATTTTTAAATAATCTTTTAAATCATTCATTCCTATACCTTCATAGTTTAAACCTTCTATTCCTGTTTCTATCAGGTATTCGCTCAAAGCTTTTTCATCCTTTAAATAAATTTGCTTTTTAGCTTTTTTATAAAGATATAAAGGTGGTTGTGCTAGATAAATATGTCCATTTGCTACAAGTTCATTCATAAAACGGAAGAAGAAAGTTAAAAGCAAGGTTTGTATATGTGATCCATCAACATCCGCATCTGTCATGATGATGATTTTATGATATCTAAGTTTTGAAAGATCAAAATCTTCACCTATACCACAGCCAAAAGCGGTAATCATATTTTGAATTTGCTCAGATTTTAAAATTTTATCCAGTCTTGCTTTTTCAACATTTAAAATTTTACCACGCAAAGGCAGTATAGCTTGGAAAGATCTTTCTCTACCTTGTTTTGCAGAACCTCCTGCAGAATCCCCTTCCACAAGATAAATTTCACTTTCACTTGGATCTTTACTTTGACAATCAGCCAATTTCCCTGGTAAAGTTCCTACGCTTAAACTTTCTTTTTTACGCGTTAATTCTCTAGCTTTTTTTGCTGCTTCTCTTCCTCTAGCTGCCATTAAGGCTTTGTTCATTATAGCTTTAGCTTCGATAGGATTTTCTTCAAAATATTTAGTCAAATATTCAAAACTTGCTTTTGAAACTATAGGACGCACATAAGTTGAACCAAGTTTTCCTTTGGTTTGTCCTTCAAATTGTGGTTCAGGTACCTTTACACTCACAATAGCGATCAAACCTTCACGCACATCATCACCCGTGATTTTATTATCCTTTTCTCTAGCACTTGCATTTGCTTCTATATAATTACTTATCACACGAGTTAAACCCATTCTAAAACCAGCTTCGTGTGTTCCACCATCTGGGGTTTTGATATTATTTACAAAAGAGAGTAAATTTTCACTATAAGTATCATTGTAAAGCAAAGCTACTTCAACATTCACATCTTCTTCATCTACACTAAAGAAAATTGCTTTAGTTAAAGCTTCTTTTTTATTTAAGTCTGTAACAAACTGAGAAATTCCACCTTCAAAGTGAAAACTTTCATGTTTGCCTACGCGGTTATCTTTAAAATTTATAGTGATTTTTGGATTTAAGTATGCAAGTTCACGAAATCTTTTAGCCAAAATTTCATAATCAAATTCAGTCACTTCAAAAATTTGATCATCAGGCCAAAATTCTATAGTTGTTCCTGTTTTTTTACTTTTTCCTATCACACCAAATTCACTGATAACTTTACCTTCTGAAAATTCTTGACGATAAATTTCTCCATTTCTTTCAACTGTAGCTACAAGTTTTTTAGAGAGTGCATTTACAACTGAAACCCCAACACCGTGCAAACCGCCTGAAACTTTATAAGTATCTTTATCGAATTTTCCCCCTGCATGTAGGACAGTTAAAACAACAGTTAAAGTTGGCATATTTTCAGTTGGGTGCATATCAACAGGAATACCACGACCATTATCACTAACTATACAGCTTCCTTCAGTAGTGATTTCTACATCTATAGTATCACAATGTCCTGCCATAGCTTCATCGATAGAATTATCCACAACTTCATAAATCATATGATGAAGTCCGCCTATGTTTGTATCTCCTATATACATACCTGGGCGTTTTCTAACAGCTTCTAGGCCTTTTAGGACTTTAATATTACTCGCACCGTAATTTTCTTGCATATTTTTCCTTTATCTTTTACTTGTTTTATTACAAAATCATAGGCATGATAATCATTGATAGTCCTTGGGATTTGACTATAAATGCTGAATTAGGTTCATTTACACTTAAAGTGAATTTTTCTTCTTCTATAGAAGTTAAGAAATCAAGTAAATATTTGATTTTTATAGTAAGATTAAATTCTTCACTCACTCCTGTTTGAATTTCAAGTTCTGTTTTTGCTTCCATATTGTCTAAACTTATACCTTCAAAGATGATTTTATCTTTGTTAAAATGAAGTTTCATTTTTTCAGTTACAACGCTGATTTTTTTAAGACTATCTATAAAATCTTCAGTTGAAAAACTGAGTTCTTGTTTGAAAGTTTTTGGTATAACTTTTTCATAATCTGGAAATTTATCATTGATAAGTTTTGTAAAGAATTCAAAATTTTCATTTTTGGCAATAAGCATATTTTGATCATAAAAAATTTCTATTTTTTCATAGAAAAGTTTTTGCATTTCCATAATAGCTTTTTTAGGGATACTAAAACTAAATTCTTGATTATTTGCTTTTTCTAAAGTATAGATTGCAAGTCGTTTTGTATCAGTTCCTACGAAGTTAATTTTATCTGTTTTTATATCTAAAAATGCACCATTTAAGGAGTATTTTGGGTTGTTTGTATCAATACTTGGTAATATCTTTTTAAGAGAACGGCTTAAATCACTTGAATCAATGTCAAATTGGTTTTTTCCTTCTGTATTTGGAAAATTTGGAAAATCTTCGTGATTAAACATAGGAAGTTTGTATTTTGTACTCTTTTGTCTTATAAATAAAAAATTATCAATGGTTTCTAAAACAACTTCTTCATTATTTAAGCTTTTAATAACATCTGCAATACTTTTTGCGTTTGCAGTAGCAAAACCACTTGATTCTACGCGGATTTTTTTTATTTTATAGTTGATACCTATTTCATAATCACTAGCTTTAATAAGAAGTTTATCTTCATCAGCATGAAAAAAAAGATGAGAAGTAATGGTGCTTGAGTCTTTTTTTTCTACATAAGCATTACATAAAATCACTGCAGATTCTAAAGTATTTTTATTGATACTTAACTTCATTTTTTCTCCTTGGTTTATTTTAATTTTAAATTCGTTGTAATAATAAGCTTGTTGAAATTGTGAAATTTTTCAAAGCAAAATAATCAAATTTGTATTTTATCATACTTTGCTTAATTTCTTTTTTTCACACTCTAGAATTTATTTTTCACATCCTTTCACTTAACTTTGACTTTTAACAAGAATTTTGTTTTTAAGTTCTTCGATTTTTGCTTTTAAAGAACCATCATTTTCTATCATTTCTGTGATTTTTTTAACATTATGTGAAATAGCCGTGTGATCTTTCATTTCAAAATAATTTGCAAGTTGTGGCATAGTCAAAGCCGTAAGTGTCCTAGCTAAGTAAATCACAATGCGTCTTGCTGTGACTATATTTTGAGTTTTTTTATTGGATTTCACATCGCTTGGTTTGATGTTAAATTCCTTACATACCAAAGATAAAATGTCATCTATAGTGATATTTTCTTTCTTTTCTTTGATATGATCTTTCATCACACTTTTTGCAAGTTCGAGTGTGATTTCTTGTCCTAGTATGGTTGCATAGGCATTTAAACTTATAATGATACCTTCGATTTCTCTTATATTATCCCCTAAAGAAGTGGCGATATAGTTTATAATATCATTAGAAAGATTGATATCGTTAAATTCACATTTTTTTCTTATGATGGCTATTTTTGTATCTAGTTGAGGTGGAGTTATATCAGCTATGATCCCATGTGCAAAACGACTTTTTAAGCGTTCGGTTATACCTTTTAGCATGTTGGGTGGATTGTCTGAAGTCATGATGATTTGTCCATCGTTATTTTTGATTTCATTAAATATAAAGAAAAATTCTTCTTGAATTTTATCGGTTTTTCCTAAAAACTGCACATCATCTATAAGCAAAACATCGCAGTTTCTATATTTTTCATGAAATTTATCTAAAGAGCCATTTTTTAAATTTGAAGTAAAATCATTGATAAAATTTTCACTGGTAGCGTAAATAACTTTTTTTCCCATTTCTAAGCTTGCATTTCCAACTGCTTGAAGTAAATGTGTTTTTCCAAGTCCTGTAGGCCCATAAACAAAGATAGGATTATAAAGTTTTCCAAGCTTATCTTTATGTGTTATAGCTTTACATGCTCCATAAGCGTATTTGTTAGAATCCCCTACAACAAAACTTTCAAAAGTAAAAGAAGGATTTAAAATCGTGCTTTGTGCTTTTATATGAGCTATGTCGATTTTTGTGCTTTTGTTATTTTGTTTAGCACTTTGTACTTGTATATTTATGATGGCTTTATTTCCGCTTTGCACTTCATAAAAATGCGCGATTTTTTTGCCGTATTTTGTTTGTATGAATTTAGCCATGAGTTCATTTGGAGCGTTAAAAACCAAAAGATCTGCTTTGCTTTGTTTTTCGTTGAATTTTAAATTTGATAGATAGTTTTCGTATTCGTTTTCGTTTAATTCTTTTTTTAAATTTTCAAGTATTTGGCTTGGATTCAT